>NZ_JBIVHJ010000001.1:0-145732 GCF_044749145.1 Curtobacterium sp. NPDC089689
CCCTGGTGCGACGACAAGTTTGGGAGACGTGGCCGAGAGGTCGAAGGCACTCCCCTGCTAAGGGAGCATCTGGGCCAAAACCTGGATCGAGGGTTCGAATCCCTCCGTCTCCGCTCAGGAAGGTCCCGGCTGCGTCAGGCCCGGGGCCTTTTCTGTCGCCCGTGACTCGACCGGGCGCCCATCGCGCAGAGGCCCACCACTGCGGCCCGCGCGCCCACCCGCCCCGCTCGTGCGGAACGCCCCACGACGGAGCGCACCCCCCCCCGGCGGGCCCCCCCCGGGGGGGGGGGGCGCCCCGGGGAGGTGACGCGCGCGGACGACATGGAGGTCAGTTCCCCGAACGGTTGTCGATGAACGTCTGCATCTGCTTGCCGGCGTCGCTCGGCGCGATGGAACCGGTGGCGACACCGTTCATGATCCGCCAGTACTCGGTCGTGACGTCGAGCGGGAGCGTCTGGTCGTTGTTCTGGAACTGGCCCTTCGCCTGGGACGCCAACTCGTTGAACGGCTTGCTCAGGCCGACGCCGTTGTCCTTCACGGGGACGCCCTCGACCACCGGC
The DNA here is from genome assembly GCF_044749145.1 of Curtobacterium sp. NPDC089689. Taxonomy (NCBI): domain Bacteria; kingdom Bacillati; phylum Actinomycetota; class Actinomycetes; order Micrococcales; family Microbacteriaceae; genus Curtobacterium; species Curtobacterium sp. NPDC089689. The sequence continues at coordinate 561 of NZ_JBIVHJ010000001.1, forward strand.
ACCTGGGACCAGGAACCGGCGTACTTCGTCTGGGTGTCCTTGCTCATCCAGAAGTCGAGGAACTTCGCTGCGGCGTCCGGGTTCTTCGACGTCTTCGAGATGTAGTTCGCCTGCTGCAGCCCGTAGATGCGGCCTGTGCCGGTCGGGAACGCGAACACACCGAGATCGCTCGTCGGGCTGAACTTCGCCTCGTCGAGGAACCCGGCGAACCAGTCGCCCTCGAGCGCCATCGCCGCCTTCTTCTGGTAGAACACCTGCTGGCCCTGGGCGTCGCTCATGCTCACCCAGCCCTTGTTGAAGTACTTCGTCGCCCAGGTCTTCAAGTCGCTGAACGACTTCGTGACGCAAGCCTCCTTGCTCCAGTCGGCCTTGAGGCCGGTGAGCTGGTCGTTGAGGTCGGCGCCGCAGTTCGTCTCGAGCAGGTTGTCGAGGAGCCGCATCACGTACCAGTTGACGTTGCCGCCGAACTCGATCGGTGTGATCCCGGCGTCGCTGAGCTTCTGGGCGTCGTCGACCAGTTCGTCGTACGTCGTCGGGGTGTCCGTGATGCCGGCCTTCTCGAACAGCGCCTTGTTGTAGACGACCGCCTCGACGTTCGCCGTGTAGGGCACGCCGTGGTAGCCGCCGTACTGGGTGACCGACGAGAGCGCGGACTTCGTGAAGCGCTTGTCCCAGCCGTACTGCTCGTAGTACTTCGTGAGGTCGAGGTCGACGCCCTGCTTCACGTAGGTCCCGCCGAGTCCGAGACCGGACCACTGGAAGAACACGTCGGGCATCGCCGGCGTGCCCGCCGCCTGCCGGAGCGACGTCTTGAGGTTGTCGGTGCTCTTCTGCGTGACGTTCACCGTGATGTCGGGGTTCGCCTTCTCGAAGTCAGCGACCATCGACTTGAGCGCGGTGGCCGCGGGCCCCTGCTGGGTGGTGATCCAGTAGTTCAGCGTGGTCTTCCCACTGCTGGCGTTCCCACCGGCGGAGCAGCCCGTCAGGGCCAGTGCGATCGCGGCACCCGCGGCGACCGCCGCGACACCGATCCGTCGTCGTGCCATGTCATCTCCCTTGATGTCCGCGCGTCGGCTCCGACGGCGGTGACGTGAGCGCGGTGTGTTATCCGTAACACCCCGGCGTTACGCATAACATAGACACGCGCCGAGCACCGACGCAAGCGATTCGACGAAATTGGTTCACCGGTTGATAGGAGGGGACGCCGTGGTCTCAGGAACAGAGGCGTCCGGGCGCCGCCCGAGCATGGCCGACGTCGGTCGGGCAGCCCACGTCTCCGCACAGACCGTCTCCCGGTACCACACCGGCGGGTACGTCTCCCCGGACGCGCGGAAGAGGATCGAACGAGCGGTGCGCGACCTCGGCTACCAGCACAGCCGACTCCCCGGGATCCTCCGCTCGCAGCACACCGACACCCTCGGGTTCATCACGATGGGGCCGTTGAACTTCGGCAACACCGGGATCCTCGCCGGGGTCAACCGCGCCGCCCGCGACGAGGGACAGCAACTCCTCACCGCACAGCTCGACCTCGACCCGTCGGCCCCGAGCAGCACCGCGGACATCCGCCGGACTCTGCAGAGCCTGACCTCGATGCGGGTGGACGGCATCGTCGTCGGTACGCCCTACATCGGCGTGGAGGCACTCCTCGACGAAGCCGGCTCCGTCCCGGTCGTGTCGTTGTCCGAACGGGCACCGGACGGGATCGACACCGTGCACGCGGACTCGTACGGTGCTGCTCGCCTCGGGGTGAGGCACCTCGTCGAGCTGGGACACCGGCGGATCGTGCACCTCGCCGGACCGGACGACCGCAACGAGGCCAGCGAGCGTGTGCGCGGGTACCTCGACGAGCTGGCCGCCCACCGCCTGGCTCCCCTGCCCGTCGAAGCGTGCGCCGAGTGGGACGCCGACTCCGGTGCGGCCGCAGCGCGACGAGTCGACCCGACGTCGTTCACCGCCGTGGCATCGGGCAACGACGAGATCGCGCTCGGGTTCATGAGCGTCATGCACGAACGTGGACTCCGGGCGCCCGACGACTACTCGATCGTGGGCATCGACGACATGCCCGAGGCGAAGTACTTCACGCCGGCACTGACGTCGGCGCGGCTCGACTTCGAGGCGCTCGGCGAGGCGGCACTCCGGCTCGTCCTCGACCGGATCCGCGGCACGTCGGTCGTGCAGGAGCGCGTGCTGCCGAGCGTTCTCGCGGTGCGGGCGTCGACGGCAGAGCGCACGCGCTGACTCACGGGACGGCCTGCCCGCGAGCGGCGGCGACGGGAAGCCTGAGACGACCGTGCCCGGGACGAGAAGAGCCCCGACGAGGTTACCGTCGAGGCTCTTCGATGTCGTGCGGTCGGGCTGACAGGATTTGAACCTGCGACCCCTTGACCCCCAGTCAAGTGCGCTACCAAGCTGCGCCACAGCCCGCGAGGCCCGACGAGCGGACCCCACTGCCCCGTCCGGAGCAGCCCGACCAGCATAGCGGACGCCGGGCCCTCCCCGTGCACGCCCCGTGGAGCCGCCGCTCGTAGGGTGTCCTGATGCCCTCCCGCACCACCCGCCTCGCCATCGCCCTGACGACCGCCGGACTGCTGCTCGGAGCCGCAGGCTGCACCGGCGGAGCGCAGACCGCCCCGCGGGCCACGCTCGCCGCCGCCGCGTCCGACACGGTGACCGTGGTCGACCAGGCGGACGCGTCCGATCGGTCGGTCCGGGCGAGTCGCGCGCTCTTCGCGTCCGCACCGGGCGCGGTCGTCGCCCCGGCCGATGATGCGAGCGCAGTCGCGGCGGCAACGAAGGCGGCGGAACGCGCACACGTGCCCGCACTCGTGACGGACGCCGACGACAGCCGCGCGGCGCGCGCTGTCGCCCGCGAACTCGACCGCCTCGGCGCGCGCTGGTACCAGGCCGAGGGCGACGTGTCCGTCGACACGGACGTCGAACAGCGGCAGGCGCCCGAGGGGACGCACGCGCCGGGGTCGACCCGCGCCTCCCGGCCGGCGACGGTGGTGGTGGCGGACCGCAGCGCGGACGCAGCGGTCGTCGCGACCGCGCGCGCTGCCGGGGCGGAGGTCGTGACGATGCCCGACGGCGTGACCGACCCGGCGGCTGCGCCGGACGTCGTGACGGCGCTGCACGAGCAGGAGGACCACCCGACCGTGCTCGTGGGGAAGACGTTCGGCGACCTGTCTGACCCGGATTGGACGGTCCGTGCCGCGAAGAGCGGGTGGCAGCTTCCGCACGGCGGTCAGCGCCCGTTCGACGGCCACCGCTACGTCGCCCTGTACGGCGCACCCGGCGCGCCGGTGCTCGGTGTCCTCGGTGAGCAGGACCCGGAGGCGACGGTCGCGCGGGCGGAACGGCTCGCCCACCGCTACGACGACGTGTCGGACGAGCCGGTCACGCCAGCGATGGAGGTCATCGCGACCGTGGCGGCTGGCGCTGCCGGCGCGGACGGCGACTACTCGAGCGAGCTGCCGGTGTCGACGCTCGAGCCGTACGTGGACGCCGCGCACGACGCGGGGATGCCGGTGATCCTCGACCTCCAGCCCGGCCGATCGGACTTCCTCGCCCAGGCGAAGCGCTACGAGTCGCTGCTGTCGAAGCCCGGCGTGTGGCTCGCGCTCGACCCGGAGTGGCGGCTGACGAAGGACCAGGTGCCGCTCCGCCAGATCGGCACCGTGAGCGCCGACGAGGTGAACCGCACCGCGGACTGGCTCGCCGACCTCGTGCGGTCGAAGGGGCTGCCGCCGAAGGCGTTCGTCCTGCACCAGTTCCGGTCGGCGATGATCCAGGACCGCTCGTCACTGGAGCAGCATCCCGAGCTCGACGTGCTCATCCACGTGGACGGGCAGGGGTCGCAGCCGGAGAAGCAGGCGACGTGGAAGGCGCTGCACGAGGGCGCACCCGCCGGCGTGCACTGGGGCTGGAAGAACTTCATCGACGAGGACCAGCCGATGCTGTCGCCGGAGCAGACGATGCGGGACGTGCGGCCGAGTCCGGCGCTCATCACCTACCAGTGAGGGGCCCTGTGGACGGGGGCACGTCATCCACAGCCGGGAGGCGCGGGTCGGCTTCCGTCGGTCGCTCCTGACACCATGGGGTCATGGACTCCCCCGACACGGCTCCGACCGTCGACCCACCCGTCGCGGGTGGTGCGCTGCCCGCCGGCATCGCTCCGCCGTCGGCGGACATCGCGGCCGAGGCGCAGCAGGCGCTCGCTGCGCTCACGGGTCGGCCCGACGCGGTGTTCCACCCCGGGCAGCTCGAGGCGATCTCCGCGCTCGTGGAGCACCGGCAGCGTGCGCTCGTCGTGCAGCGCACCGGGTGGGGCAAGTCCGCGGTGTACTTCCTCGCGACGCTGTTGCTCCGGCGGCGCGGGGGTGGGCCGACCGTGCTCGTGTCGCCGCTCCTCGCGCTGATGCGCGACCAGGTGGCTGCGGCCGCCCGGGCCGGGGTGCGAGCGGTGTCGATCAACTCCGCGAACGCACACGAGTGGGGTGAGACGCAGGCGGCGCTCGCCCGTGACGAGGTCGACGTGCTGCTCGTCTCCCCCGAGCGGCTCAACAACCCGCGCTTCCGCGACGAGCAGCTGCCGACGCTCATCGCCCGCATGGGCATGCTCGTCGTGGACGAGGCGCACTGCATCTCCGACTGGGGCCACGACTTCCGCCCGGACTACCGGCGGCTCGCCGAGCTCATCCGTTCGCTGCCGCACGGCGTGCCGGTGCTCGCCACGACCGCCACCGCGAACGAGCGCGTGGTCGAGGACGTCGCCGAGCAGCTGACCGCCGGCCCGGACGACCCCGTGTTCACGATCCGCGGGTCGCTCGCGCGGGCGTCGCTCCGGCTCGGGGTGCTCACACTGCCGGACGCACGGCAGCGGCTCGGGTGGTTGTTGGCGCACCTCGGTGACCTCCCCGGCAGCGGCATCATCTACACGCTGACGGTCTCCGCTGCCGAGGACATCGCGCGGCTCCTGCGCGAGAACGGGTACGCCGTCCGCGCCTACACGGGGCGTACCGACACCGAGGAACGCGAGCAGCTCGAGCAGCAGCTCAAGGGCAACGAGCTGAAGGCCCTCGTCGCCACGAGCGCGCTCGGCATGGGCTTCGACAAGCCGGACCTCGGGTTCGTCGTGCACGTCGGGGCGCCGTCCTCCCCCGTCGCCTACTACCAGCAGATCGGTCGTGCGGGGCGTGCGACCGACAACGCCGACGTACTGCTCCTGCCCGGCCGCGAGGACACCGAGATCTGGCAGTACTTCGCGAGCGCGTCGATGCCGACCGAAGCTCGGGCCGCAGCGGTGCTCGACGCCCTGTCCACGTCTGGATCGGCTCTCTCCACCGTCGCGCTCGAGGGACTGGTCGACATCAAGCGGTCCACGCTCGAGCTCCTGCTCAAGGTCCTCGACGTCGACGGTGCCGTGCAGCGCGTCACCGGCGGATGGGTCGCGACGGGCCAGCGGTGGGAGTATGACGCCCCGCGGTACGAGCGGGTCGCCGCGGCCCGTGCTGCCGAGGCCGCGTCGATGCTCACGTACGAGTCCACGTCGGCGTGCCGGATGCAGCTCCTGCAGCAGGACCTCGACGACCACTCCGCGGAGCCCTGCGGTCGCTGTGACAACTGCGCGGGTGTCTGGTACCCGGTCGACGTCTCGTCCTCCGATGCCTCGGGTGCGGCCGCTGCGCTCGACAAGGTCGGGGTCGAGATCGCGCCGCGCGCCCAGTGGCCGTCGGGCATGAACGCGCTCGGCGTCCCGGTCCGCGGCAAGATCGCTGCCGACGAGCTCGTCGAGCCCGGGCGTGCGGTCGCCCGTCTGACCGACCTCGGCTGGGGCGGTCCCCTGCGTGCGCTCTTCGCGGCGACGACGCCCGACGGCCCGGTGTCGAAGGAGCTCGTCGACGGGTGCGTCCGCGCGCTCAAGGACTGGCCGTGGGCCGAGCGACCCACGGGGGTGGTCGCGATGTCGTCCCGGTCACGGCCGTCGCTCGTCGCGTCCGTGGCCGAGGCCATCGCCACCATCGGTCGGCTGCAGTTCCTCGGGACGCTCGACCGGTCCGGGGGAACGCCACGGGGCGACGGCGCGACGAACAGCGCCTACCGGCTCTCCGGCGTGTGGGACACCTTCGTCGTCGGCTCGGAGTTGGCGGCCGTCCTGCAGTCGCACGAGGGGCCTGTGCTGCTCGTGGACGACCTCGTCGACAGCCGGTGGACCATGACGGTCGCGGGGCGGGAGCTCCGGCGGGCCGGGGCGTCGGCCGTGTTGCCGTTCGCGTTGGCGACGGTGGCCTGACCGCGCGGCGTCGGCGGCCGGGCACGTCGTCGGCGGCCGGGCACGGCGTCGGCAGCCGGGCACGGCGTCGGCGGCCGGGCACGGCGTCGGCAGCCGGGCACGGCGTCGGCAGCCGGGCGCGGCGTCGGCAGCCGGGCGCGGCGTCGGCTGCGCGCGCAGCGTCGGGTCAGGCGCGGCGTCCGGTCAGGCGGCGCCGAGCGCTTCCAGTTCGGCCACGGCGTCCGGTGGCAGGTCGAACCCGGCCGAGGCGATGTTCTCGTGCAGGTGCTCCACCGACGACGTCCCCGGGATGAGCAGGATGTTCGGCGAGCGCTTCAGCAGCCACGAGAGCGCCACCGTCAGCCGCGACACGTGCAGCCGGTCCGCGACCCGGTCGAGCGTCGCGTAGTCGATCGGCGAGAACCCGCCGAGGGGGAAGTACGGCACGTAGGCGATGCCCTGCTCCGCCGTCGCCTCGACCAGCGCTTCGTCCTCCCGCCGCGCCACGTTGAACATGTTCTGCACGCACACCACCGGAGCGATGCCCTGCGCTTCCGCGAGCTGCTCCGCCGTCACCGTCGAGACGCCGAGGTGGCGGATGAGGCCCTGCTGCCGGAGCTCTGCGAGCGCCTCGAACTGTGGTGCCAGGCTGCCGGGCTCCGGCGCGTCGAAGCCACCGACCCGGAGGTTCACGACCTCGAGCTGCTCGAGCCCGAGTGTCCGGAGGTCGTCGTGCACCTGCTCGACCAGCTGCTCGGGTTCCCGCGCCTGGGGCCACCGCCCCTTGTCGTCCCGCCGGGTACCGACCTTCGTCACGATGTGCAGTTCCTCGGGGTACGGGTGCAGAGCTTCGCGGATGAGTTCGTTCGTGACGTGCGGGCCGTAGAAGTCGGCCGTGTCGATGTGGGTGATGCCGGCGTCCACCACTGCGCGGAGGACCCGGACGGCTTCGTCGTGGTCCTTCGGCGGGCCGAAGACGTTCGGGCCGGCGAGCTGCATGGCACCGTACCCGAACCGGGTCAGCTCGAGGTCGTCGGCCAGGCGGTAGGTGCCACCGGGAAGCGGAGTGCTGGCGTCGTCGGTCATGCCTCGAAGCATGCGCTGCGATCCCCCGCGCCAGCCGTGGCAGGTCGTCCCCCGGTCACCGAGCGCCGTCGCGGGACCGGCGTCGGGTGCCGGACGCATCCCCCGTCGGCCGGGAGGCACGGTGCGGGCCCGCACCGTGCCTCCCGTCCGACAGGCGGCGCGGCCGGTCAGGCCGCGCCGATCGCGTCCAGCTCGGCCACCGCGTCCGCCGGCAGGTCGAACCCGGCCGACGCGACGTTGTCGCGCAGGTGCGCGACCGATGAGGTGCCCGGGATCAGGAGCATGTTCGGCGAGCGCTGCAGCAGCCACGACAGGGCCACGGTGAGCCGGGAGACCCCGAGCCGGTCGGCGACCGCGTCGAGCGCACCCGACTGGATCGGCGAGAAGCCGCCGAGCGGGAAGTACGGCACGTAGGCGATGCCCTGCGCGGCGGTGGCGTCCACGAGGGCGTCGTCCTCGCGGCGGGCCACGTTGTACATGTTCTGCACGCAGACCACGGGGGCGATCGTCTGCGCCTCGGCGAGCTGCTCGGCGTTCACCGTCGAGAGTCCGAGGTGCCCGATCAGCCCCTGCTGCTGCAGTTCGGCGAGCGCCTCGAACTGCGGCGCGATGCTGCCCGGCTCGGGAGCGTCGAAGCCGCCCATCCGGAGGTTCACCACGTCGAGCCGTTCGAGACCGAGGTTCCGGAGGTTGTCGTGCACCTGCTCGACGAGTTCGTGCGGCTCGCGGGCGTGCGGCCAGCCACCGTCGGCGTCGCGGCGGGCGCCGACCTTCGTCACGAGGTGCAGGTCCTCGGGGTAGGGGTGCAGGGCCTCGCGGATCACCTCGTTCGTCACGTGCGGACCGTAGAAGTCGGACGTGTCGATGTGGGTGATGCCGAGCTCGACGACCGTGCGGAGCACCCGGACGGCTTCGTCGCGGTCGGCGGGCGGACCGAAGACGCCGGGTCCGGCGAGCTGCATGGCGCCGTACCCGACTCGGGTGAGTTCGAGGTCGTCGGCGAGGCGGTACGTGCCGCCGGGGAGGGTCGTGTTCGTCATGGAGACCACGATGCGCGCGTGCCGCTCCGGCCGGCAGTCCCCTCGCGTCCCTGGGACCACGGGGACCAGGATCGCCCGCGCGGCACGGTCGTAGCATCGGGACCGTGGACGACAACACCCTCGGCGAGTACCTCCGGGCCCGGCGTGCGCTCGTGCGCCCCGAGGACGCCGGCATCCGGGTGACCGGGGTCCGGCGGACGCCGGGGCTCCGGCGTGAGGAGGTGGCGACGCTCGCCGGCATCAGTGCCGACTACTACCTGCGGCTGGAGCAGGGACGGGACCGGAACCCGTCCGTGCAGGTCCTCGACGCACTCGCGCGGGTGTTCGGCCTCGACGGGGTGGCTCGCGACTACCTGCACGGCCTGGCGGGGGCCTCGCCGGCACCACGCCGTCGGGCGACCCGCGCGGAACGGGTGCCGACCGGGACGCTGCAGTTGCTCGACGTCATCGGTCTGCCTGCCTTCGTCGAGGACCGCGCCTTCGACGTCCTCGCCGCGAACGCCCTCGCCACCGAGCTCGCCCCCGGGCTGCGGGCGGGCGAGAACCGGCTCCGCACGATGTTCCTCGACGACGCGGAGACCGCACGCTACCCGGACTGGCAGGACCAGATGGCGGGCATGGTCGCGGCCTTCCGCGCATCCATCGGCACCGACGTGCAGGCCCCGGCCGTCACCGCGCTCGTCGGCGAGCTGTCCCTCGGCAGCGAGGACTTCCGGCGGCTGTGGGCACGCCACGACGTCCGGCCGCTGAGCGGTGCCGCGGTGCGGATGTGGCACCCGGAGGTCGGTGCGCTGGAGCTGCGACGGGAGAAGCTCGGCATCGGCGGCACGGACGGGCAGCTCCTCGTGGTGCACCACGCCGAGCCCGGGTCGGCGTCGGCGCAGGGGTTGGCGGTGCTGGCGTCGCTCGCGGCGGCACGGGTGGCGTCCCGGCTCGAGGAGCGGACGGCCGGCGGCGCCGAGGCCTGACCGGCCGCGCGCTCCCTACCGCCGCGCGGGCTTCGGGAACGTCGACCGCATGTGGTCCGAGGTGAGCACGTCCCCGATCCCGATCATCAGCAGCGAGAACACGATCTGCTCGATGACCATCCAGAACGGGTAGAGCCCGGGGATCGCCGCGACGACGAGCGTGACGATCGGGAAGATCCGGCTGAACAACCGCAGCCGCTGGTAGGCCCAGTAGTACCCGAGCTGCGCCCGCCATGCGAACACGTACAGCGTCAGCGTGATGAGCAGCACGACGGTCGCACGGAACCACACCGCCCACGGCACGGTCTCCCCCGCGCGGGTCAGGAGGACGGCGACAACGATCGCGGTGAGGCCGACCACGGTCTCCGCGACGAGCAGCCAGCGGATCCAGCGGAACGAGCGGACGGTGTCGGGGTGCTCGAGCATGTCCTCACGGATGACGTACCCGGCCTGCCGACCGCCGGCGAGCCGGTCGAGCCGGAGGCGGCACCACAGCCGGTCGGCGGCGGCGCCGAGGCCGTTGCTGGGGAGGGTCACCAGACCATGGTGCCGCATCCGACGGAGCGGTCGTGCACCTTGCCTCCCGTCCGGTGCGTGGCGTCGACGGCCCGGAGGCACGGCGCGTCGCGCATCGCCCCTCGCTCCCGTCCCGCGCTCGGCCCGCCGTGGCCGGCACGGCGTGCGCCGTTCAGACGGGCAGGAGCACCGCGGACGCGACGACCGCGCCGCCCTTCCCACGCAGCTCGAGGGCACGGACGGGGTCGGGCAGCCGGTCGGCGTCCGCCGCGCCGAGCACGAACCCCACGCCCCGCATGTCCGGACTGACGGCGCCGAGGACCTCTTCGCCACCACGCGTCGAGGTGAGGACGGCGCTCGTCGCGGCCTCGGGCAGCCTCCTGGCCCCGACGATCGTGACCGTCAGGGTGTCGCCGTCGGTGACGAGGACCGTCACCTTGCCGACCGGACTCCCGTCGGGAGCGGTGAGCGTGCCCGCGACCGGTGGGACGCGACGCCACCAGGGTTCGACGGCGGCATCGCTCGGCGAGGCGTCCTCGGACGGGTCCTGCGCAGGCGCCACCGGCGCGCCGAGCGCGTTCGACGGCGACAGCGCCCCTCCGGACCCGCCCGGCTCGGTCGTCGTCCCCGGCGGCGAGGCCTCCGTCAGGGTCGTCGTGGCGGCGCCGATCGACCGTTCGTCGGGAGCGCCGCGTTGCACGACCGCGATCGAGATGACCGCTGCGACGGCGAGCAGCACGACGAGTCCCCCGATGAGGGACACCCGCCGCCGGCTCGCCATCGGTGCGTCAGCGCTTGCGGCGCTCGCGCACTCGCATGTTGACGTTAATGGGCGTGCCCTCGAAGCCCCAGACCTCGCGGAGGCGCCGGGTGATGAAGCGGCGGTACTGCGGGTCGAGGAAGCCGGTCGTGAACAGGACGAACGTCGGCGGCTGGCTCGAGGCCTGGGTGCCGAACAGGATGCGCGGCTGCTTGCCGCCGCGGACCGGGTGCGGGTGCTCCTGCACGAGCTCGGCGATGAAGGCGTTGACCTTGCCCGTCGGGATGCGGGTGTCCCACGAGTCGAGGGCGGTCTCGAGCGCGGGCACGAGCTTCTCGAGGTGTCGACCGGTGCGCGCCGAGATGTTCACACGCGGTGCCCACGCGATGTGCGCGAGGTCCTGTTCGATCTCGCGCTCGAGGTAGCGGCGGCGGTCGTCGTCGAGCAGGTCCCACTTGTTGTACGCGAGGACCAGCGCACGGCCGGACTCGAGCACGAGGTCGATGATGCGGAGGTCCTGCACGGAGATCGGCTCGGTGACGTCGAGGACGACCACGGCGACCTCGGCCTTCTCGAGTGCCGCGGTGGTGCGGAGCGAGGCGTAGAAGTCGGCGCCCTGCTGCAGGTGCACGCGCTTCCGGATGCCCGCGGTGTCGACGAAGCGCCAGACCCGTCCGCCGAGCTCGACCTGCTCGTCCACCGGGTCGCGGGTCGTGCCGGAGAGTTCGTTGACGACGACGCGTTCCTCGCCCGCGGCCTTGTTGAGCAGCGAGCTCTTGCCGACGTTCGGGCGGCCGAGGATCGCGACGCGACGGGGTCCGCCGACCTCCTGCTTGGCGACCGCCGAGGTGTCCGGGAGGGTCTTCACGATGAGGTCGAGGAGGTCCGCGACGCCGCGGCCGTGCAGCGCGGAGACCGGGTGCGGCTCGCCGAGCCCGAGGTTCCAGAGCTCGTAGGCGTCGAGGTCGCGGCGGTCGTCGTCGGACTTGTTCGCGACGACGATGACCGGACGGTCGGTGCCGCGGAGCATCTTCACGACGTGCTCGTCGGTGGCGGTGATGCCGACGGTGACGTCGACGACGAAGAGCACGGCGTCGGCGAGGTCGATCGCGACCTCGGCCTGCGCGGCCACGGAGGCGTTGATGCCCTTCGCGTCGGGCTCCCACCCGCCGGTGTCGACGAGGGTGAACCGCTTGTCGTTCCACTCGGCCTTGTAGCTCACGCGGTCGCGGGTGACGCCGGGGACGTCCTGCACGACTGCCTCGCGGCGACCGAGGATGCGGTTGACGAGCGCCGACTTGCCGACGTTCGGCCGCCCGACGATCGCGAGCACCGGCAGCGCCGGCAGGAGGTAGGTGCCGTCCTCGCCGATCTCGGCGGCGTCGAGGAGCGCGACGTCCTCGTCGTCGAGCTCGTAGTCCTCGAGCCCGGCGCGGAGCGCGGTCGTCCGCTGCTCCGCCTCGGTCTCGTCGAGGTGGGCGAGCCGCTCGCCGAGGGCGGCGTCGTACTCGGGGAACTCGTCGTTCGCCGGGTTGTCGTTGTCCAGCTGGGCCATGGTGTGGGTTCCTCGCGTGCGGCCCGGTGGCCGCGGGTGATCAGTTCGTGGCCGTGCTTCGGGCCAGCTCGACGACCGCCTGCACGGTCTGGTCGAAGTCGAGGTCGGTGGAGTCGAGCGTCGTGACGCCGTCCGCGGCGTTCATGAAGTCGACGACCTTCGCGTCCGCGGCGTCCCGACGGGCGAGTGCTGCGGAGGTCTCGGCGGCCGACTGGGTCGTGACCTCGGCCGAGCGCCTGGCCATCCTAACCGACTCGTCCGCCGTGAGCAGGATGCGGACCTCGGCGTCGGGTGCGACGACCGTGGTGATGTCCCGCCCCTCGGTGATGATGCCCTGCGCGTCCGTGCGGCGCATGACCTGCCGGAAGAGCTGCACGAGGCGATGCCGGACGTCGGGGAGCTTCGCGATGTGCGCGACGGCGGCGGTCACCTCGGGGGTGCGGATCGCGTCGGTGACGTCGGTGCCGTTCACCCGGACGAAGTAGTCGTCGGGGTCGGTGCCGATCTCGTAGTCGAAGGTGTCCCAGCTGGCGAGCACGGCCGCGGCGTCGTCGAGGTCGACCTGTTGCTGGAGAGCGTGCCAGGCCAGCGCGCGGTAGGCCGCACCGGTGTCCTGGTAGCCGAAGCCGAGCGCACGGGCGGCGGCCCGGGACACGCTCGACTTGCCGCTGCCCGCGGGCCCGTCGACCGCCACCACGAACTTGGCGACGAAGGCACCGTCGGGCAGGCCGGACGGGACCGGCGCGCTCGTGGAACCGGGCTCGCCCCCGCCCTGGCCGTCGAGGCCGCCCGCGATGTCGCCGCCGCCCAACGGTCCGGGCTGGTCGCCGGGCGTGGGGAGTCCCGAGTCGGGTCCGTCCGGACCGCCGGTCACACCCGAGTCCTGCACCGCTCGGTTCGTGTCGTCGTTCAGGCCCATGCTGCTGCGATCCTCCATCCGCGACCCTCGAGTTCCTCGACGAGTCGCTGTTCCTGCTCGGGCACGACCGACACCTCGACGATGCCGATCTGCGCGCCCGGTGAGTGCTCGAGGCGCATGTCCTCGAGGTTGATGCCGATCTCCCCGATGAACGTGAGGAGCGCGGCGATCTGCCCGGGGGTGTCGTCGACGAGGACGACCACCTGGGCGAAGCGTTTGGTGGTGCCGTGCTTGCCCGGGAGTCGCTCGACCCCGCGGTTGCCGGCCGCGATCGCCTCGGCGAGGGCGCGGGGCGACCCCGAGCCGTGCGGGTCGTCGAGCGCGGCGAGCACGCGGTCGAGGTCGTCGCGGAGGTCGGCGAGCACCGGCCGGATGCGCTCGGCGTTCGCGCCGATGATCTGCACCCACAGCCCGGGGTCGCTCGCCGCGATCCGGGTGACGTCCCGCACCCCGCCACCGGCGAGGCCGAGCGAGCCGTCCGGGGCGTCGCGGAGCCGGGCGGCCATCAGCGTCGACACGAGCTGCGGCGTGTGCGAGACGTACGCGACGGCGAGGTCGTGCGACTCCGGGTCCATCGGCACCACGGTCGCCCCGAGGTCGAGCGCGAGGTCCTCGACCACCGCGGCCTGCTGGTACGTGATGTCGTCGTGCCCGGCGATCACCCATGGCTGCCCCACGAAGAGGTCGGCGCGGGCCGCCGTCGGACCGCTGCGCTCCCGCCCGGCCATCGGGTGCGACCCGATGTACCGGGAGACGTCGGCGCCCGCCGCCCGGAGTGCCGCGAGCGGCCCGGACTTCACGCTGGCGACGTCGGTGACGACCGCGCCCGGGTGGGCCGTGAGCTCGCGCTCGACGACGGTCGCGACGACGTCCGGCGGGACCGCGACCACGACGAGCTCGGGAGCGTCGCCGTCCGCGGGTCGGCGCCCGGCGCCGTAGTCGACGGCGAGCGCCAGCGCGGCGGGCGACACGTCGTCGAGGACGACGTCCACACCCTTCTCGCGCAGCGCCAGGCCGATCGACGCGCCGAGGAGACCGGCACCGACCACGCGCACCGGTCCACGGAGCCGCCGGTCGATGTCCGGTTCGGCGAGCGGGGCGGGGGCGTCGGTCACCCGGCAAGCCTACCGACGCCTCAGTCCGTGGACTCCTCGTCCGCGTCGCCCTGTGGAGAACCCGATGCGTCGCGCGCGATGGCGAGCAGCTTGCCGAGCTCCACGGTGCTGAGTTCCCGCGTCTTGCCGATCGGCAGGCTCCCGAGGTGCAGCGGCCCGAACGAGCGTCGGACGAGTTCGAGCACCGGGTGCCCGACCTCGTCGAACATCCGACGGACGATGCGGTTGCGGCCGGAGTGCAGCGTGACCTCGACGAGCGACTCTCCACGGGAGGACTCGAGCAGCCGCACCTTGTCGGCGGCGATCGGCCCGTCCTCGAGCTCGACCCCTTCGAGCAGTCGCTGCACGGTCGCCGGGTTGACGTTCCCGTGCACCTTCGCGATGTAGGTCTTCGTCACCCCGAACGACGGGTGTGCGAGCACGTGCGCGAGGTCGCCGTCGTTCGTCAGGACGATGAGCCCCGAGGTCTCGGCGTCGAGCCGGCCGACGTTGAACAGGCGCTCCTCGTACCGGTCGACGAACTCGGACAGGTCGCGGCGTCCCCGCTCGTCCTGCAGGCTCGACACGATGCCGACCGGCTTGTTCAGGACCACGTACCGCCGGGAGGTGTCGATCTGCACCGGCACCCCGTCCACCGCGATCGCGTCGGACTCCGGGTCGACCCGACGACCGAGGGCCTCCACGACCTCGCCGTTCACCGTCACCCGTCCCTCCACGATGAGGTTCTCCGCGACGCGGCGAGATGCCACGCCCGCAGCGGCGATCACCTTCTGCAGGCGCTCACCGTCGGCCTGGAGGCTCGGCGCGGCCCCGGCGGTCGCCGTTCCGTCCGCCGCGTCCCAGTCGGGGATGAT
This sequence comes from Curtobacterium sp. NPDC089689, assembly GCF_044749145.1. Taxonomy (NCBI): domain Bacteria; kingdom Bacillati; phylum Actinomycetota; class Actinomycetes; order Micrococcales; family Microbacteriaceae; genus Curtobacterium; species Curtobacterium sp. NPDC089689. Next base: position 15,645 of record NZ_JBIVHJ010000001.1, read on the forward strand.
CGGGCGCTCGGGCGTGCCCTCGAGGGGCTGGCCGTGCTGGTCGCGGGCCCCCTCGGGCTCCGGGGTCGTGCGACGGTCGGCGCCGCGGGGGCCGACTGTCCGTCGCGTGTCGGGGCGCTGCCCGGCGCCCCGCGGACGGTCGCCGTTCCGCGCGGTCGTGGTGCCGCCGACGTAGCGGCGGCCGTTGTGCCAGACGGTGCTGGGCCTGCCGTCCGGGGACCGGCGGTCCTCGCGGGCCGGGTCGCGGCGGCGGTCGTCGTCACGGCGGGGAGCGCTCTTGCGGTCGTCACGGCCGCGGTACCCACCGCTCGACGTGCCACGATCGTCGCGACCCCGGTAGCCGCCGCCCTGGCGGTCGTCACGGCCGCGGTACCCACCGCTCGACGTGCCACGATCGTCGCGGCCCCGGTAGCCGCCGCCCTGGCGGTCGTCACGACCGCGGTACCCACCGCGGTCGTCGTCGCGGCCGCGGTACCCACCGCGGTCGTCGTCGCGGCGGACGAAGCCCCCGCGCTCGCCCTGCCGACGGTCGTCGTCGCGGCTCACGGAGCGCCCGCGATCGCCGCCGGACCGCTCGTCACGGCCGCGGTACCCACCGGACGACGGACGCTCGTCACGCCCGCGGTATCCACCACGCTCGCCGCGATCGTCCCGGCCGCGGTACCCACCACGCTCGCCGCGATCGTCCCGGCCGCGGTACCCACCACGCTCGCCGCGATCGTCCCGGCCGCGGTACCCACCGGACGACGGACGCTCGCCACGGCCGCGGTACCCGCCAGCCGCGCCACGATCGTCCCGGCGCTCGTACCCACCACGGCCACCGTGGTCACCGCGATCACCGCGCTCGTCACGCCCACGGTACCCACCGCGGTCGCCACGCTCGTCGCGGCCACGGTACCCACCGCGGTCGCCACGCTCGTCGCGGCCCCCGCCGCCGAACCGGCCACCCGCCCGGCCGGAGCCGGCGCTGCGGTCGCGTGACGGGCCTCCAGGCCGACCGGACCCGCCTCGCGGGCCTCGACGTTCTTCCTCATGCGCGGCCATCGGGGATCCCTTCGTTCTGCCCGAAGCCGTCCGCACCGTCGTCCAGGAGGGGCGAGATGAGCGGCAGCTCGTCGAGCGAGTTGATGCCGAGCTGCTGCAGGAGCAGGCCGGACGTGACGTAGTTGATGGCGCCGGTCTCGGCGTCCGTGAACGACTCCTCGATGAGGCCGCGCGCGACGAGCGTCCGGACGACCCCGTCGACGTTCACCGCCCGGATCGAGGCGATCTGCGAGCGCGTGATCGGCTGCTTGTAGGCGACCACCGCGAGGGTCTCGAGCGCCGCCTGCGACAGCCGCGAGGGGCGCTCCTGCTCGACGAACTGCTCGACCACGTCGTCGAGCTCCTGGCGGACGTAGAAGCGCCAGCCGCCGCCGACCTCGCGGAGCTCGAAGCCCCGGCGGACCGTCCCGTCCACACCGTCGAAGTCGGCGACGAGCCGCTCGATCGCCTGGCGGACCGCAGGCACGGGCGCGCCGACGGCGGCACCGAGCGCGACGAGCGACTGCGGCTCGTCCGCGATCATGAGGATCGCCTCGAGCTGGCGGTCGACCGGGAGCTCCGGCCGGGCGGCACGGTCGTGCGCCTCGTGGATCTCCTGCTCGATGGCGCGGGCGTCTGCCAGCTCGTCCGCGCCACCGGGTTCGGCGCTCGACGAGTCGCGGGCGTGACCGTGCGCGTGGCCGTGCGCGTCATCCGTCATAGTCGGCTCCCAGGTTGGCGAGGCTCTCGTCGGACCAGTCCTCGGCGGTCCACCGGAGCAGCAGTTCCCCGAGCGGCTCGACCTGCTCGAACGTGATGGACGCGTTGCGGTACAGCTCGAGGATCGCGAGGAAACGAGCCACCACGATACCCGTCTCGTGCACGCCGGCGACCAGCTCCCGGAACGAGACGTCCTCGTCGGCCCGGGTGCGGAGGATCGACACCACGATCGCGGCCTGTTCCCGGATGCTGACGAGCGGCGCGTGCAGGTGGTCGAGTCCGACGGTCGGGATCTCCCGCGGGGCGAACGCCAGGGTCGCGAGCGCGGCGAAGTCCTGCAGCGAGAGCGTCCAGACGAGCTCGGGGGTGCGGGCACGGAACCGCTCCTCGAGCCGGACGCTCCGGACGTGCCGGCGCGACTCCTCGGTCCAGCGCGACCCGAACCAGTCCGCCGCCTGCTTGAACGCCCGGTACTGGAGCAGTCGGGCGAACAGGAGGTCGCGGGCCTCCAGGAGCGCCACGTCCTCGGCGTCCACGAGCTCGCCCTGGGGCAGGAGCCCCGCGATCTTCAGGTCGAGCAGGGTCGCCGCGACGACGAGGAACTCGCTCGCCTCGTCGAGTTCGTCGGCGGACTCGGCCTGGCGGACGTAGGCGATGAACTCCCCCGTCACGGCGCCGAGCGACACCTCGGTGATGTCGAGCTCGTGCTTCGTGATGAGCGACAGGAGCAGGTCGAACGGGCCGTCGAAGTTCGACAGGCGGACGCGGAAGCCCGGGGCTGTCTGCGTGCCCGCCGGCGCGACGGCGGTGCGGTCAGGGTCCTCCGGCTCAGGCGACGGCGCCACGCTCGACGAGCTCCCGTGCGAGCTGCCGGTACGCGTGCGCGGCGGCGTGGTCGGGCGCGGTCTGCGTGATCGGCCGCGCCGAGACTGTGGCGTCCGGGAACTTCACCGTGCGCCCGATGACCGTGTCGAGCACCCGGTCGTCGAACGTCTCGACGACGCGCTCCATGACCTCGCGCGAGTGCAGGGTCCGCGAGTCGTACATCGTGGCGAGGATGCCGTCGAGGCGCAGCGCCGGGTTCAGCCGGTCGCGCACCTTGTCGATCGTCTCGATGAGGAGCGCGACACCGCGCAGTGCGAAGAACTCGCACTCGAGCGGGATGAGCACCCCGTGCGCCGCCGTCAGCGCGTTCACGGTCAGCAGGCCGAGCGAGGGCTGGCAGTCCACGAGGATGACGTCGTAGTCGTTCGCGACCTTCCGGAGGACGCTCGCGAGGATCTGCTCCCGCGCGACCTCGTTCACGAGGTGGACCTCGGCCGCGGACAGGTCGATGTTCGCCGGGATCACGTCGAGGTACGGCGTGTTCGTCGGCTGGATGACCTCGCGCGGGTCCTTCACGGCGCCCATGAGCAGGTCGTAGACCGTCGGGATGTCGTGCGTGCGGACCCCGAGCCCGGCGGACAGCGCGCCCTGCGGGTCGAAGTCGACGGCGAGGACCTTCCGCCCGTACTCGGCGAGCGCCGCCCCGAGGTTGATCGACGTCGTGGTCTTGCCGACGCCGCCCTTCTGGTTGCACAGCGCGATGATGCGTGCCGGCCCGTGCTGGTCGAGCTCCTCCGGGATCGCGAACTGCCGGACGGGTCGCCCCGTCGGACCGAAGGTGGTCTCGCCGGTTCCGGGGTTCGTCAACGGGTTCGTGCTCACGCGCCCCATGCTACCGGCGACCCGACGCTCCCCCGGGTGCACCGCCGGTGGCGCACCGGACCCGCCGCGCCACCGACGCGACCCGCCCTGCGGGCGTGCACCGTGCCTCCCGGCCGGCCGTGGACCCCACCCCGCGCACGTGGCGACCCGACCTGGAGGCCCGGATCACGCTGGGCGGATCGCCACCCGCATGCTGTCCACGCGGTCCGCGATCAGCGGGTCGGTCGACCAGCGCGCCTGCAACCGACCGACGAGCTCCTGCACCGCGGCCTGGTCGAGACCGGGGTGCAGTGCGAGGCCGACCGTGAGCTCGGCGCCCTGGAAGCGGCCGAGCGGATCCCCGGGGGCGAGCTCGACCCGCGCGACGGCACGCTCCCCCGCGACCGAGTCGGCGAAGGCCCGTGCGACCGCGGGGTCCTCGAAGCAGGGCGTCCACGGGAGGTCCTGCCCGAGCGCCCACACCGCGGGGCGGCGCAGCACGAACTCGGTGGGAGCGGTGGGGTCGAGCACGACGAGCTGCGTGTCCTCGCTCGCGGCCGCCATCGCCACGCGGCGGGACTCGACCGGGACCGGACGGGCCTCCGGGTCCCAGGAGCGCATGGCCTCGACGGAGGTGAACGCGGGCATCACGGAGCGACCGTCGGGCCCGGCGACCGTGACGATGGAGAGCTCCTGCGTCTTGTCGACGAGCTTGCCGGTGTCGGTGTGGCCGACGTCCCCCGCCTCGGCGACGAGCGGGATGAGGAGCCGCGCGGTCCGCAGTGCGTCGACGACCCCCGACTGCGAGGCCCCGTCGGCGACCGCACGGATCGCCGCGACGAGCCTCGGGTCGGCGAGGCCGTCGTCGTCCTCGAACGCCGTGTCGTGGTGGTCGAACGTCCGGCCGGACCAGGGGTTGCCGGCCGAGTCAGCGGCGCCGCCGGGGGTGTGGGCGTCGTCCGGACCGGTACCGCGGCCGTCCTCGGGTTCGGGACCGGTGCCGCGGCGGTCCTCGGGGTCCGGACCGGTGCCGCGGCCGTTCGAGATGCCCGACACGGTGGCTACGCCGAGGCGATCTCGAGCGCGGCGGGGAGCGTGAACGCCCCGGAGTAGAGCGCCTTGCCGATGATCGCGCCCTCGAGGCCGTGCGGCACGAGGGCCCGTAGGGCGACCAGGTCGTCGAGGGTCGAGATGCCGCCGGACGCCACCACGGGCTTGTCGGTGCGCTCGCACACCTGGCGGAGCAGGTCGACGTTCGGGCCCTGCAGGGTGCCGTCCTTCGTGACGTCGGTCACGACGTACCGCGCGCAGCCCGCGGCCTCGAGGCGGTCGAGGACCTCCCACAGATCGCCCGCGTCCTCGGTCCAGCCGCGGCTCGCGAGGGTCGTACCGCGGACGTCGAGGCCGACCGCGATCTGCTCGCCGTACTGGCCGATGACGCGGTCCGCCCACTCCGGGTCCTCGAGCGCTGCCGTCCCGAGGTTCACCCGGGCGGCACCGGTCGCGAGCGCTGCCTCGAGCGAGGCGTCGTCGCGGATGCCGCCGGAGAGCTCGACCGCGACGCCCTCGACCTCGCGGACCGCGCGGGCGATGACCTCGCGGTTGTCACCGCGACCGAACGCGGCGTCGAGGTCGACGAGGTGGATCCACTCGGCACCCTGGTCGCGCCAGGTACGGGCAGCGGTGACCGGGTCGCCGTAGGAGGTCTCGCTCCCCGCCTCGCCCTGGGTCAGGCGCACGGCCTGGCCGTCGACGACGTCCACGGCGGGCAGGAGGACGAGGGGCTGGGATGCGGTGCGGTCGGTCATGGTCCTGTCGGGGTCGCGGGGTCGTCGGGTCTCGGGCGCGTCAGAGGCCTTGGACCCAGTTGCGGAGCAGCTGGATGCCGGCCTCGCCGGACTTCTCCGGGTGGAACTGGGTCGCGGTGAGGGGGCCGTTCTCCACCGCGGCGACGAAGCGCTGCCCGTGCTCCGCCCAGGTGAGCTTCGGCTGCCGGAAGGGGCCGTACGCCTCGAGCGGGAAGTCGGTCACGCCGTAGGAGTGCACGAAGTAGAACCGCTCGTCCCGCAGGCCGTCGAACAGCACCGAGTCCTCCGGCGCCTCGACCGTGTTCCACCCCATGTGCGGCAGGACCTCGGCCTGGATCTCCTCGACGGTGCCGGGCCACTGCGCGAGACCCTCGACGTCGACGCCCCGCTCGACACCGCGCGAGAACAGCACCTGCATGCCGACGCAGATGCCGAGCACGGGACGGCCACCGGCCAGGCGGTGGTCGACGATCTCGCCGCCGCGGACGGACTCGAGCTGGTCGACGACCGCGCCGAACGCGCCGACGCCCGGCACGAGCAGGCCGTCGGCCTCGAGCGCGGTGCGCTTGTCCGCGCTGAGCGTGACCTCGGCGCCCGCGCGTTCGAGGGCCTTGGCCGCCGAGTGGACGTTGCCCGAGCCGTAGTCGAGGACGACGACGTTCGGCTTCGCGGTCACAGGGTGCCCTTCGTGCTCGGGATGCCGTCGACGCGGGGGTCGAGTTCGACGGCCTTCCGCATCGCACGGGCGAACGCCTTGAACTCGGCCTCGGCGATGTGGTGCGGGTCTCGCCCGCCGAGGACCCGCACGTGCACCGTGATGCCGGCGTTGAGCGTGATCGCCTCGAAGACGTGGCGGACCAGCGAGCCGGTGAAGTGCCCGCCGATCCGGTGGAACGCGAAGCCCTCGGGCTCGCCGGTGTGCACGAGGAACGGGCGACCCGACACGTCGACGACGGCCTGCGCGAGGGCTTCGTCGAGCGGGACCAGTGCGTCGCCGTAGCGGCCGATGCCGGACCGGTCGCCGAGGGCCTGACGGAGCGCCTGCCCGAGCACGATGCCGGTGTCCTCGACGGTGTGGTGCGCGTCGATGTCGGTGTCACCGGTCGAGCGCACGCGGAGGTCGATCAGCGAGTGCTTGCTGAACGCCGTGAGCATGTGGTCGAAGAACGGCACGCTCGTCGAGATGTCGGAGGAGCCGGTGCCGTCGAGGTCGAGCTCCAGCTCGATGCTCGACTCGCTCGTGCTCCGGCTGATCGAGGCGGTGCGGGCGGTCATGCGTCAACCCTAACCGGGGGCTGGACCGCGGCCACGCGGCGCATCGCGTCGAGGAAGGCCGTGGTCTCCTCCGCCGTCCCCGCGCTGACGCGGAGGTGGTTCGGGATCCCGAGGTCGCGCACGATGACGTCCTCGTCGAGCAGCGCCTCGAACGCGGCGTGCGGGTCCGCGACACCGCCGAACAGCACGAAGTTCGACCACGACTCGTAGGTGCGGTACCCCATGTCCTGGAGCTCGGTGATCATCCGGTCGCGCTGCTGCTTGATGTCGTCGACCATCGCGAGCATCGCCGGGGCGTGCCGGAGGGCTGCCACCGCCGCTGCCTGGGTCAGGGCGGACAGGTGGTACGGGAGGCGGACGAGCCGGATCGCGTCGATCACCGCCGGGTGCGCGGCGAGGTACCCCACCCGTGCGCCCGCGAACGCGAAGGCCTTGCTCATGGTGCGCGAGACGACGAGCCGCTCGCGACCCGGCAGGAGCGTGAGGGCGCTCGGGGCGTCGTCGGGCATGAACTCGGCGTACGCCTCGTCGACCATGACGATGCCGTCGGTGGCGTCGTACGCTGCCGCGATCGTCTCGATCGGCAGGGGCGTCCCCGTCGGGTTGTTCGGTCCGCAGAGGAACACGATGTCGGGCTGGTGCTCGACGATCGCGGCGGTCACCGTCTCGGGCGAGATGCCGAACTCGGCGTCGCGCTCGGCCGGGATCCACCGCGTGCCCGTGCCGGACGCCAGGATCGAGTGCATCGAGTACGTGGGCGGGAAGCCCAGCACGGTCCGACCCGGGCCGCCGAAGGCCTGGAGGAGCTGCTGCAGCACCTCGTTCGACCCGTTCGCTGCCCAGAGCTGCTCGGGTGTCAGGCGCGCAGGACCTTCGAGACCCCCGTTGAGGTAGCCGGTCAGCGACCGGCGGAGCTCGGTGAACTCGCGGTCCGGGTAGCGGTTGACGGTGGCGAGCGCCTGCCGGATCGACGCCACGATGTCGTCGGCGACCTCGGCCGGGACGGGATGCGTGTTCTCGTTGACGTTCAGCTGGACGCGCACGTGCTTCTGCGGAGCGCCGTAGGGGCTCTGACCGCGCAGGTCGTCTCGGATCGGGAGGTCTTCGAGCGTGAATGCCACCGATCCATCGTAGGCCGCTCGGACTGCTCGGAGACCGGCCGTCCGGACGGTTGCCGTGCGGCGCGCGAGATCTCCTCCCCCGCGTTCGTGCTCAGGGACCCCGTCGCGCGACCGCGCGCTGGGCCTACTTCGCGTCGGCGTGGTTCGCGGGGACGTACTTCGCGGGGATCGCGATCTTCTCGCCCGCCTGGAGTCCCGCGCCGTCGAGCGCGTTGAGGGTCACCACGTCCTGCACGAAGTCGCGCGGGTCGGCGTTCGGAGCGGTCTCCTCCGCCAGCTGCCACAGCGTCTCGCCGGGCTGGATCGTGACGGTATCGAAGTGCGCGGACCCGGACCCCGAGGCGTCGCCGGCGGAGGCACGTCCGCCGTTGAGGACGGCGAGCGCGACGATCAGCAGGATCGGGAGCGCGGCGAGGGTCGTGAAGACGATCCGCCCGCGGCGCGTCAGGCGCAGGCGCGTACGCACGGCGGGAGCTGCGTGACGCTGGGGCTCAGCGATGGCGATGGTGCTCATGTCGTTCTTGCCTTCCCGTTCGGTGATCCGAAGTCGTGTACCGAACATAGTTTCGAACCGGTGGCTGCACAAGTCCCCAGGGAGGATTTCTGCAGGGATTTCTCGCGACACGCTCGAACGGATGTTTGTCCGGGCATCGGCGGTCGGATACTGTTTCGACCGACTGGGACAAGTCAAGCGGGGACCACCGACATTCCCGCCGGGCCGTGTCCCGCACCGACGAAGGGTGAGACGACGTGGCGGACGAACTGCGCGGACAGAAGCCGCTGACGCCGAAGCAGCAGGCGATCCTCGACGCCATCCGCGCGTCGATCGCCAGCCGGGGCTACCCGCCGAGCATGCGGGAGATCGGCGACGCGGCCGGCCTCTCCTCGCTCTCGAGCGTCTCCCACCAGCTCGGACAGCTCGAGCTCGGGGGCTGGATCCGTCGCGACCCGAACCGCCCCCGCGCGCTCGAGGTCCTGGTCGACGAGCCCAGCGCCGACCCCGACGGGCCCGACGTCGACGCGACCACGCTCGTGCCGCTCGTCGGCCGCATCGCCGCGGGTGTCCCGATCACGGCCGAACAGCACGTCGACGAGATCATCCCGCTGCCCCGCCAGCTCGTCGGCACGGGGGACCTCTTCATGCTCAAGGTGGTCGGTGAGTCGATGATCGACGCCGCCATCTGCGACGGGGACTGGGTGGTCGTCCGCTCACAGCAGACCGCCGAGAACGGTGACGTCGTCGCGGCCATGCTCGACGAGGAAGCCACCGTCAAGGTGTTCCGGCAGCGCGACGGTCACACGTGGCTGCTCCCCCGCAACTCCGCGTTCGAGCCGATCCTCGGCGACGCCGCCACCGTGCTCGGCAAGGTCGTCGCGGTCCTCCGCTCGATCTGACGGGCGGCGCGGGGCGCCCCGCGCCGGTCGCGTCCGGCGCCGGACGCGACCGGCGTAGCGGACGCGCGCCGTGCCTCCAGGCCGGGGCGCGTCAGCGCGTCAGGACGCGACGGGCGTGACGACGAACGGGTCGAGCTCCGCGACCTGCCGCTGGAACACCCGCACCTGCAGTCGGGTGCCGTCCTCCACGTAGTCGACCGACTCCACCGCACCCGCATCGTGCAGCGACGACACGAGGTCCCCTCGGTCGTACGGGATCACCACGGTGAGCGACACGTCGGGCTCGGGGAGTCGGTCCTCGATCGCGGCGAGGAGCTCCGGGATGCCCTCACCCGTGCGAGCGGACACGAACACGGCATCCGGCACGAGACCGCGGAGCACGAGCCGCTGCGACTCGTCGACCAGGTCCGCCTTGTTGAACGCGACGATCTCGGGGATCTCCCGGGCGCCCACGTCGCCGATGACCTCGCGCACCGTCGCCAGCTGTGCGGCGGGGTCGGGGTGCGAGCCGTCGACCACGTGCACGATGACGTCGGCCTCGCCGACCTCCTCGAGGGTGGACCGGAACGCCTCGACCAGCTGGTGCGGGAGGTTCCGCACGAACCCGACCGTGTCGACGAAGGTGAACTCACGGCCCTTGGCGGAGTTCGTGCGTCGGACGGTCGCGTCGAGGGTGGCGAACAGCTGGTTCTGCACCAGCACGCCCGCGCTCGTCAGACGGTTGAGGAGCGACGACTTGCCGGCGTTGGTGTAGCCGGCGATCGCGACGCTCGGGACGTCGTTGCGGTGTCGGTCGGCGCGCTTGGCCTCCCGCGCGGGGCGGAACCCGGCGATCTGCCGACGGAGCTTCGACATCCGCGTGTGGATGCGGCGACGGTCGAGCTCGATCTTCGTCTCACCAGGGCCACGGGAACCCATGCCCGCACCGCCGGAGACCTGACCACCGGCCTGCCGGGACATCGACTCACCCCAACCACGGAGGCGCGGGAGCAGGTACTGCAGCTGCGCGAGTTCGACCTGGGCCTTGCCCTCGCGGGTCTTGGCGTGCTGGCTGAAGATGTCGAGGATCACGGCCGTGCGGTCGATCACCTTCACCTTCACGACGTCCTCGAGCGCACGACGCTGGGAGGGCGCGAGCTCGGTGTCCGCGATCACGGTGTCGGCACCGGTGGCCTTGACGACCATCGCCAGCTCCTCGGCCTTGCCCTTGCCGAGGTAGGTCGCGGGGTCCGGCGTCGGCCGGCGCTGCAGGAGCCCGTCGAGCACGACGGCGCCGGCGGTCTCGGCGAGGGCGGCGAGCTCGCGGAGCGAGTTCTCCGCATCTTGGGCGTCGCCCTGCGGGTACACACCGATGAGGACGACCTGTTCGAGCCGGAGCTGCCGGTACTCGACCTCGGTGACGTCCTCGAGTTCGGTGGAGAGGCCCGTGACACGGCGCAGGGCCGCACGGTCCTCGCGGTCGTACTGGTCGCCGTCGCCCGTCCAGCCGTGGTCGTCCACGGAGCGGGTCTGGATCGCCTGGGCCGGGGCGAAGATCGATGAGGCGGCGCGCTGGTCGGCGTTGCGCAGCACGCGCTCGACGACACCGTCGGCGCTGTCGTCGTGGGACTGGTGGTTCTGCTGAGGGGTATCCGTCATCCTGTCCACAGGGTACCGCCGCCACGCCCGGGACACACGGGTGAGACGCTACGGTTCATCCATGGCGAACGACCACTACTTCTCCGCCAACCCCTCGTCTGAGGTCCGCGAGCGCCAGGTGCACGTCACGCTCGCCGATCGCGCCCTCACCCTCTCGACCGCTGCCGGCGTGTTCAGCCCGGACGGGGTCGACCGCGGCACGAAGGTCCTGCTCGGGTCCGTGCCGCCGCCGGCCACCGACGGCGCACTCCTCGACGTCGGGTGCGGCTGGGGTCCGATCGCGATCACGATGGCGCTGGAGTCGCCCGACGCACAGGTCTGGGGCGTCGACGTCAACGAGCGCGTCCTCGGGCTCGCGCGGGCGAACGCGGCGACCGCCGGGGCGACGAACGTCACGGTGGCGCTCCCGGACGAGGTCCCCGCCGACCTCCGCTTCCGGACGATCTGGTCGAACCCGCCGATCCGTGTCGGCAAGGACGAACTGCACGACATCCTGCTGACGTGGCTCCCCCGGCTCGAGGTCGGTGGAGAGGCCTGGCTGGTCGTCTCGAAGGACCTCGGCGGCGACTCGCTCCAGCGATGGTTGCGCGATGCGCTCGGGGCCGACTTCACCGTGTCGCGGGCATCGACCGACAAGGGGTTCCGGGTCATCCGCGTGCACCGGGGCGCGTAGCGCGCGATCCGACTGGACGCGCGACCCACCGGATCGAAGTCGCGCACGTCCCACGCACTCCCGGCTGCGGCGGGGCCGCACCGTTGGTCCCGAGTGCGCGCACGTCACGATCCGCGCGACGCATCGCGTCGCGTCGTGTCACGTCACGCGTCCGCACGACGCCGTGCCGGCAGCATGACGAACCACAGAACCGACATCGAACCGATCCCGGCGCCTGGTTCGACGTCGGAATCCTGGTTCGACAGCGCCTCGTCGGCACCAACAGCTCGTCGGCGCCCGCGGTTCGTCGGGACCCACGGTTCGGCGGCGCCCACGGTCGCCGCACAGCGTCACACCGTCAGGCCGCCCTGCCTCAGACCGTGAGGTCGCCCGAGAACACCAGCTCGGCGGGTCCGGACAACGCGACGTGCTCGCCGTCCTCCGCCGCGAACATGCGCACCGTGACGACACCACCGGGCACCCGGACCCGCCAGGTGTCCGGCGCCCCCGCGCCGACCCAGTGCCGCGTCGCCAGGGCAGCCGCGACCGCCCCGGTCCCGCACGAGAGCGTCTCGCCGCTGCCACGCTCGTGCACCCGCATCGTGATCTCGCCGACACCGTCGTTGATGAGGGGCTCCCCCGGCAGGACGAACTCGACGTTCGCACCGGACTCCGGCGCGGGGTCGAGCACCGGCACGTAGGTGAGGTCGAGGTCGGCGAGCTCGTCGTCCGTCGCGACGGCGACCACGACGTGCGGGTTCCCCACGTCGATGCCGAGGCCCGGCCGGGCGCCGTCGAGGTTCTTCGCCCGGACGAGCACGTCGCCGGCGCCGCCGCCCTCGATCCCGAGCCCCCAGCGGCCGAGGTCGGCCTGGAACCCGTTCGTCGTCCGCTGGATGTCCACCAGCCCCTTGCGGCTGCCGACGGTGAGCGTCTCGCCGGGGGCGAGGTCGACCAGCCCGGACTCGGTCAGGTACCGCGCGAAGACGCGGATGCCGTTGCCGCACATCTCGGCGACGGTGCCGTCGGCGTTGTGGTAGTCCATGAACCACACGGCGTCCGGTTCGACCGCGACGAGCGCGCGTCCCTCGGGCAGGGCCTCGGAGCGCACGGCACGGATCACGCCGTCCCCGCCGACGCCGAAGCGGCGGTCCGCGATGGCGCGGATGCGCTCGGGGGTGAGGTCGACGACGGCGTCGGGATCGGCGAACAGGACGAAGTCGTTGCCGGTCCCCTGGCCCTTCGTGAAGTGCAGCTCGGTCACGCCACGATCCTACGGGCCAGCGCCGACAGGTCGGTCCAGTCCGCTCCCGTGACGTCGAGGTCCTCGGCGGCGGTGTACCGCTTGAACCAGGCGACCTGCCGCCGCGCGTACTTCCGGGTCGCGAGGCTCGTCGCCGCCACCGCCTCGGCGACGGTCGCGTCCCCGCGGAGCACGTCGAGCGCCTGCGAGTACCCGATCGCCCGCGAGGCGGTCCGCCCCCGCTCCAGACCCCCACTGCGCAGGCGCTCGACCTCGTCGAGGAGTCCGGCGTCGAACATCCGCTGCGCCCGCGCCTGCAGCGCGTCGACGAGGTGGGCCCGGTCACGACGCAGGTGCAGGATGCGAGCGGGTCGCCAGGCGCGGGGCGAGGCCGGGAGGCTCGGGGTGACGACCTCGGACCGGCTCGCGATCTCGAGTGCCCGGATCAGGCGCCGCGGGTTGCGGGCGTCGATGGTCGCCGCTGCGTGCGGGTCGAGGCTGCGCAGCCGCTCGAGCAGGACGCCCGGTCCGAGCTCGTCGTGCTCCCGTTCGAGCCGTGCGCGGAGTTCCGGGTCGGTGCCCGGGAAGTCGAGGTCGAACAGCACGGCGGACACGTACAGTCCGCTCCCGCCGGCGAGGACCGCGACGCCGCCCTCGCCCTGGATCCGTTCGACGTCACGCCGTGCGTCCCGCTGGTACGCGGCGACACTCGCCTCGTCCGTCACGTCGAGGACGTCGAGCTGCCGGTGCGGGACGCCGCGCCGTTCCTCGGGCGTCAGCTTCGCCGTCCCGATGTCCATGCCGCGGTAGAGCTGCATCGCGTCGGCGTTGACGACCTCGGCCGGGCGGCCGCTGGCCCGGACCAGGTCGGCGATCGCGACGGCGAGGTCGGACTTCCCCGTGCCCGTCGCGCCGACGACCGCGATCAGGTCGTCCGCGACACCGCCCTTCGCGCCCCACGCTGCGCCGTGCTCGGCACCGGCGGCCGGTGCCGTGCCGTGATCGGCATCAGCGGCCTGTGCCGCGCCGTACTCGGCATCGTCGGCCCGTGCCGCGCCGTCGGCCTGTGCCGTGCCGTCGCCGGCGTCAGCGGCCGACACGGAGCGACGGGAGGCCGAGCGACACCGGACGCGGCCCGTCACCGGGCGTGGACAGTGTCGGCACCCCGCAGCTCTCGGCCTGCGCGCGGTCCCACGCATCGCCGGCCCGGGTCCGCCGGATGCGGAGCGGTCCGTCGTTGTCGGCGATGAGGAAGTGCGGCGCGGCGCGCGTGACCTCGACCGTGACGACGTCACCGGGCCGTGGCACGTCCGAACCGGTCGGCACGGAGAAGTGCACGAGGCGGGAGTCCTCCGCGCGCCCGGACAACCGGTGTGTCTCGTCGTCCTTCTTGCCCTCACCGGTGGCGACGAGGACCTCGACGCTCCGGCCGACCTGAGCGGCGTTCTCTTCAGCGGTGATGCGCTCCTGCAGGGCGATGAGGCGCTCGTAGCGTTCCTGCACGACCTCCTTCGGGAGCTGATCGGGCATCGTCGCGGCCGGCGTCCCGGGGCGGATCGAGTACTGGAACGTGAACGCGGAGGCGAATCGCGAGGCTTCGACGACGCGGAGGGTGTCCTCGAAGTCCTCGTCGGTCTCGCCCGGGAAGCCGACGATGATGTCCGTCGAGATCGCCGCGTGCGGGATCTTCGCCCGGACGCGGTCGAGGATGCCGAGGAACCGCTCGCTCCGGTAGCTGCGCCGCATCGCCTTGAGGACGCGGTCGGACCCGGACTGCAGCGGCATGTGCAGCTGCGGCATGACGTTCGGCGTCTCGGCCATCGCGTCGATCACGTCGTCGGTGAAGGCTGCCGGGTGCGGGCTCGTGAAGCGGATGCGCTCGAGGCCCTCGATGGCACCGGCGGCTCGGAGGAGCTTGCCGAACGCCTGGCGGTCGCCGAACTCCACACCGTACGAGTTGACGTTCTGCCCGAGGAGGGTGACCTCGATCGCGCCGTCGTCGACCAGCGCCTGGATCTCGGCGAGGACGTCACCCGGGCGGCGGTCCTTCTCCTTGCCGCGGAGCGACGGGACGATGCAGAACGTGCAGGTGTTGTTGCACCCCACGGAGATCGACACCCAGCCGCTGTACGTCGAGTCGCGCTTCGTCGGCAGCGTCGAGGGGAAGACGTCGAGCGATTCGAGGATCTCGATCTGCGCCTCGTCGTTGTGCCGTGCCCGCTCGAGCAGCGTCGGCAGCGATCCCATGTTGTGCGTCCCGAAGACGACGTCCACCCACGGCGCCTTCTCGAGGATCACGTTCTTGTCCTTCTGCGCCAGGCAGCCGCCGACCGCGATCTGCATGCCCGGATGCTCGCGCTTCACGCCCGCGAGGTGTCCGAGGTTCCCGTAGAGGCGGTTGTCGGCGTTCTCGCGCACGGCGCAGGTGTTGATGACGACCACGTCGGCCTGCTCGCCGTCCGCGGCCACGTACCCGGCGGCACGGAGCGACCCGCTCAGCCGCTCCGAGTCGTGCACGTTCATCTGGCACCCGTAGGTGCGGACTTCGTAGGTGCGGGGGCGCGCTTCGACGGTGGCCATGATCGTCCCAGTGTAGGTCGCCGCACGCCCGTCCCGAGGACGTCGAAGCGGCCCGTCCGGCGCGGTCTCCGCCGGGGTCAGCGGCGATGCGGTCGCGCTGCGGCGGCGGTCCGGCCCGCCGCCGCCACCGGCAGGAGCCCCAGCTGCGGTGCTACTCGAACCGGACCGTGCCGCCACCCGGCCGCGGTCGCCCGGCGGAGCCGTCGAGCGCGCGCTCGACCGCGATCCGCACGACACCCGAGCCGTAGCCCTTGCGCATCAGGAACCCGGAGAGCCGACGCTCGGCGGTCGCACGGTCGAGTCCGCGGAGCTGCCCCGCGCGCTTCGCGGCGAGGTCGAGCGCCCGCACGAACTCGTCGTCCTGGTCGTCGGCCGCCGCGTCGAGGGCCGCGTCGATCGCGAGCTGGTCGATGCCCCGGCGGCGGAGCTCCGCCACGACGCCCTGCCGGCCGAGGCCCTTGCGCTCGTGCAGCCGGTCGACGAGGTCGGTCGCGAGCGCCACGTCGTCGAGCAGCCCAACGCGTGTGAGTCGCTCGATCTCGCCCTCGACGATCTCCGGGTCGAGGTCGTGCTGGGTCAGCGTCTTCCGCATCTCCGACGTGCTGACCCCGCGACGCCCGAGCGCCCGCATGCTGAACCGCTCGGCGTCGGCGCGCTGTTCGTCCAGGGGACGAGGTGCGTCCTCGGGCGCGAGCTCCTCGCCCCCGACGATGGCGAACACCGACGCCCTCGGGGCGTCCGCCTCGGCAACCTGGTCGTACCCGTCGCGCTCCGCTCGGGCGCTCCGCCCCGTGGCGTCACCGACGACCGGCGACACCCACTCTGCCTGTGCGTGCGCGCCCCGCAACGACGGCGGCAGCGGCACCGGCGCGTCGGCGTCGTCCGTCACCCGCGGGTCACCGGCGTCCGCTCCGGCTTCTGGGGCCGGGTCCGGCGCCGGGCTGCCCACCGCACCCCGACGCGACCTCGCACCGAAGAGGTCGGTCACCGGCGCGAGGTCGTCGTCACCCCGGGGCGCGCGGCCGTCCGGGGAGGTCACGCGCCCTTGCGCTCGGCGAGCTTCGGCGCGATCGAGTCGACCGGAGCCTCGGCCGCAGCGTCCTTCGCCCCGCCGACACCGAGCTTCGCGAGGATCTTGCCCTCGATCTCGGCTGCGATCTCCGGGTTCTGAATGAGGAACGACCGCGAGTTCTCCTTGCCCTGCCCGAGCTGGTCGCCGTCGTAGGTGTACCAGGCGCCGGACTTCTTCACGATCCCGTGGTCGACACCGAAGTCGAGCAGCGAGCCCTCACGCGAGATGCCCACGCCGTAGAGGATGTCGAACTCGGCCTGCTTGAAGGGCGGCGCCATCTTGTTCTTGACGACCTTCACGCGGGTGCGGTTGCCCACCGCGTCCGTGCCGCTCTTGAGCGTCTCGATGCGACGGATGTCGAGGCGCACCGATGCGTAGAACTTGAGCGCCTTGCCGCCGGCCGTGGTCTCCGGGCTGCCGAAGAACACGCCGATCTTCTCGCGCAGCTGGTTGATGAAGATCATCGTCGTCTGGGTCTGGTTGAGCCCACCGGCGAGCTTGCGGAGCGCCTGCGACATGAGGCGCGCCTGCAGACCGACGTGCGAGTCGCCCATCTCGCCCTCGATCTCGGCGCGGGGCACGAGCGCGGCGACGGAGTCGACGACGATGAGGTCGATCGAGCCGGAGCGGACGAGCATGTCCGCGATCTCGAGTGCCTGCTCACCGGTGTCGGGCTGCGAGACGAGGAGGGCGTCGATGTCGACGCCGAGCTTCTTGGCGTACTCGGGGTCGAGCGCGTGCTCGGCGTCGATGAACGCTGCGATGCCGCCGCCCCGCTGGGCGTTCGCGATCGCGTGCAGGGTGAGCGTCGTCTTACCGGACGACTCCGGGCCGTAGATCTCGATGATGCGGCCACGCGGCAGTCCACCGATGCCGAGCGCGACGTCGAGGGCGACCGAACCGGTGGGGATGATGGAGACCGGCGCGCGCTCGTCCGAGCCGAGGCGCATGACCGTGCCCTTGCCGAACTGACGGTCGATCTGGGCGAGAGCGGTCTCGAGGGCCTTCTCGCGGTCCTGGGGTGAGGGCATGGTGCGCTTCCTTCGTGCTCGATGTCGGCTGCCTGTAGGCTGTCGCGCCACCCCGGCCGGTGCTGCAAGGCCGGTGCTTCTGCGACAAGGCGTCGGGCCTGTCCCGATGTCGATCAACCTACGGCGGGCCACCGACATCACTGCCGACGATCACGCTCTCCGTGGAGAGGACACCTGGACGAGTCCGTTGTGCAGGAAGCTACCACCGATAGAACACGTGTTCGAGCAACACGCCGAACAGAGTTTCGGGTCGGACGTCAGTCCTTCGGCTCGGCGAGCCCCTTGCCGTGCCGCCGGCCGAGCGGTACGTCCTGGGAGTCGCAGAGCGCGTCCCAGACCGTGCGCGCGTCCACTCCCGCGCGGAGTGCCTCGGCGGCCGAACGACCACCGATCGCCTCGAGCACGACGTCTCGGGTGACGACCGCGCCGTAGGCCTCGCCGAACACCTGGTCGACGGCTCGCCAGAACTCACTCACACGCACCGGACCACCCTAACGAGAACACCCCCACCGGCGGACCGGCGGGGGTGTTCGAAAGCAGTGCGGGTCAGCGCACCGCGAGGTCGTTGTCGAACTCGGCGACGAGCTCGTCGGGCAGCGTGTCGGGGACGGGCGTGAGCCCCTCGACGACGGCGAGACGGTCGCCCACTTCACGCATGATCGTGGAGATGGGCGTGTCGAGCGCGTCGGCGACCGAAGCGAGGATCTCGGAGCTGGCTTCCTTTTGACCGCGCTCCACCTCGCTGAGGTACCCGAGAGCGACGCTGGCCTTGGACGCGACCTGACGGAGGGTCCGGCCCTTCTGCAAGCGGAAGTCCCGAAGGACGTCGCCGATTTCCTGACGAACGAGAACCATGAGAACTCCTCCTTCCTGTCGTCTCCGGCCCGCTCGATCGGGGTGATCAAGATCGGGTCCGGCAACAGTAGCGTTGCCGGTTGCAGCATGCTAACCACTGGGGCTGCGGTCCTGCTGGAGATTGCGTCAGATGTAACCCAGTGGAAACGGGGCCTATTCCCCCGCGTTGGGGCGGGACCCGCGTGCCGTGGACGACATCCGTGCCAGGAGTTCGGAGACCGTCGCGTGCCGGATTGCATCGCGATCGCCGTCGAGGTGGAGTTCCCAGGCGGTCGCGCCGGCGGCCGACGCGATCCCGACGTACACCGTCCCCACGGGCTTGCCGTCCTGCGGGTCCGGGCCGGCGACACCCGTCGTGCTGATCCCCCACGTCGCGGGTTCGCCGTCGACCGACAGCGCCTCGCGGACACCGGTCGCCATCTGCCGCGCGACCTCGGGGTCGACGGCGCCGCGTTCGGTGAGCAGCTCTGCGTCGACGCCGAGCACCGACGCCTTGATCGGCGTCGCGTACGCCACGACACCGCCCCGGACGACCGCGCTGGCGCCCGGCACGCCGACGAGGGTCGCGACGACGAGGCCGCCGGTCAGTGACTCCGCGACCGCGACGGTCTCGCCGCGCGCGGTCAGCTCCGAGACGACGTCGCGCGCGGCCGGATCGCGGTCGGTCACGCCGTGGTCCGGTTGTGCTTCCACGCCTGCCAGAGGTAGTCGATCCCGCTGAGCACCGTCGCCAGGAACGCCGCGGTCATCAGGATGCCGTTCACCCAGTGCGCCCAGTCGCCGACGAGGTGCCACCACGGGAACAGGGCGAGCGTGATCGCGACGGCCTGCAGGACCGTCTTGATCTTCCCGCCGCGGCTCGCCGGGATCACCCGGTCGGACAGCACCGCGAACCGGAACACCGTGATGCCGATCTCGCGAACCATGATGAGGACCGTCACGTACCAGGGCAGCTCGCCGAGGATCGAGAGCGCGACGAGCGCCCCGCCGATGAGCACCTTGTCGGCGATCGGGTCGACGAGCTTGCCGAAGTCGGTGACGAGGTTCTGCCGTCGGGCGATGATGCCGTCCGCGCTGTCGGTGACGATCGCGACGACGAAGAGCACCGCGGCCCAGATCCGGACGGAGGTGTCCTGCCCGGCGTCCGCGAGCAGCAGGACGAAGAACAGCGGCGCCATGAGGATGCGCACGACCGTGATGATGTTCGCCACGTTCGCCGTCGAGGCGGGGCCGTCGCCCTTCCGGAGGAGCCGTCCGCGCCACGGGAACTGCGCCGCGCTGTGCGTCCGATCGGTGCTCGTCATCGCACTCACTCCCTGCCGGTCAGTCCCCACGCGTCCTCGTCCGGTCCGTCGTCCTCTTCAGGGTACCCGCGCGTCATGTCCGCCACCGGGTCGCCGCCGTAGCGGTCGTCGTCGGGGTCGGGCGCCGAGCCGACGGAGACGCCAGCCGCGGCAGCGGCTCCCGCGGCAGCGGCTCCCGCGGCTGCACCACCGGGCGATGCCGGACCCGCCGGCGGCGCCGTAGGAGCGGCGGCCGTCGGCGGCTCCTCGCCGCGGAGCTTCGCGAGCACGCCGGGGAGCTGGTCCGGCGTGACGAGCACGTCGCGGGCCTTCGACCCCTCGGACGGTCCGACGATGTCGCGGGACTCCATGAGGTCCATGAGGCGCCCGGCCTTCGCGAACCCGACGCGGAGCTTGCGCTGGAGCATCGAGGTCGAGCCGAACTGGGTCGAGACGACCTGCTCGACGGCCGCGAGCAGCAGTTCGAGGTCGTCGCCGATGTCCGCGTCGATCTCCTTGCGCTCCACGACGGCCTGGACGTCCTGGCGGTACTCGGGCCGGGCCTGCCGGGTCACGTGCTGCACGACCTCGGCGACCTCGCTCTCCTGCACCCAGGCGCCCTGCACGCGGAGGGCCTTCGACGATCCCATCGGCAGGAAGAGCGCGTCACCCTGACCGATGAGCTTGTCGGCACCGGGCTGGTCGAGGATGACCCGGGAGTCGGTGACGCTCGTCACGGCGAACGCCACGCGGGACGGCACGTTCGCCTTGATGAGACCGGTGATGACGTCGACCGACGGGCGCTGCGTCGCGAGGACCAGGTGGATGCCGGCCGCGCGGGCGAGCTGGGTGATGCGGACGATCGACTCCTCGACGTCCCGGGGGGCGACGAGCATGAGGTCGGCGAGCTCGTCCACCACGACGAGCAGGTACGGGTACTTCTTGAGCTTCCGCTCGCTGCCCGCCGGCAGGATGATCTCGTTGTTCTCGATCGCCTTGTTGAAGTCGTCGACGTGGCGGAACCCGAACGACGCGAGGTCGTCGTACCGCATGTCCATCTCCTTCACGACCCACTGCAACGCTTCGGCGGCCTTCTTCGGGTTCGTGATGATGGGCGTGATGAGGTGCGGGACACCGGCGTAGATCGAGAGCTCGACGCGCTTCGGGTCGACGAGGACCATGCGGACCTCGGACGGCTTCGCACGCATCAGGAGCGAGGTGATCATCGAGTTGATGAACACCGACTTGCCGGAGCCGGTCGAGCCCGCGACGAGCAGGTGCGGCATCTTCGCGAGGTTCGCGACGACGAAGCCGCCCTCGACGTCCTTGCCGACGCCGATCGTCATCGGGTGCTTCGACTTGCGCGCAGCGTTCGACCGGAGGACGTCGCCGAGCGACACGGTCTCGCGGTCGGTGTTCGGGATCTCGACGCCGATCGCGCTCTTGCCCGGGATCGGCGAGAGGATCCGGACCTCGTTCGACGCGACCGCGTACGACAGGTTCTTCGACAGCGCCGTGACGCGCTCGACCTTCACACCGGGGCCGAGCTCGATCTCGTAGCGCGTCACCGTCGGCCCGCGGGAGAACCCGGTGACCTTCGCGTCGACCTTGAACTCCGTGAGCACGCCCGTGATCGCCGCGACGATGTCGTCGTTCGCCTGGCTGCGCGCGACCGACGGGGTCCCCGCGCTCAACGTGGTGGCCGCGGGGAGTCGGTACGGCTTGTCCGGGTCCTCGTCGTCGGAGGTCGCCGACAGGCCGTCGGCAGCGTCGGCCTGGTCGTCCGCCGGGTCCTCGGCCGGGAGGCTCGGGGAGACCACCGGGGACACCCCGGCATCCGGACGGGTCGCCTCGCCCACCGTCGGTTCGGCCACAGGGGCGGGTGCGGCGGGCACCTCGGTACCGAAGTCGCGGAGCGCCTGCTCGGCCTGTTCGAGGTCCTGCTCGACCGAGTCGTTGAGGTTCACGGACCCGGGCTCGGACGGGGTGTGGTCGACGAGCCCTGCGGCCGCCCCGGCGTTCGGCGAGACCGACGGCGCGGTCGGGGCCGCCTGGGTCGCCGCAGCGGGCAGCACGGGGCTGTCGAAGGCCGGGTCTTCCTCGCGCCCGGACTTGTTGCGCCGCCACCACGGGACGGTCTCGGCGCCCTCGTCCGCGGGGGCGCCGTCCTCGCCGAAGCCGAGGTCGTCGAACAGCTGGAAGTCCTGCGAGTCCTTCCTCCCCTTGCCGCGCGGCTTCCGCGGGGTCGGCTCGGGGGCGACCTCGACGGCCTCGTCGACCGGTGCCGGGGCGCCGAAGAGGTACGCGTAGAGCTCGTGCAGCCGTCGCCCGGTCTTGTTCGGCGGCGTCTTCGTGATGATGAACAGCGACAGCACCAGGAGCACCACGGCCACGGGCACGGCGACCCACGCGGTGGCGATCGTGACGAGCCACCCGATGACGACCCAGCCGAGCACACCACCGGCGGCCGCGAGGGCGGGCATGCCGTCGGACGCACTCGGCGTCCCGCCGAAGACGTGGCACAACGACGAGATCGACACGAGCAGGATGCCGAGGCCGATCCCGATGCGGGTGTTGTCGTGGACCGAGGCGGGGTGCCGGAACAGCCACCCGGCGAACACGACCATGATGACCGGCAGCGCGAACGCGAGCCGGCCGAACAACCCGCCGAACGTGTAGGCGTCGAGGTTCACCGACACCGCGCTCGTCGGGTTGAGCCACTCGACGACCGCGCCGGCGATCGCGAGCAGGACGAGCAGGAACGGGAAGCCGTCGCGCCGCTGGTCCTTCTCGAGGGACTCCTTGCCGAGCACGCGGAAGAGCGCGCCGACGCCGTGCGCCATCGCGAGCCAGGCGGTCACGAGCGGGTTCTGCTCGCGGAACACCGGCGGCTGCGTGGCGGGCGGGAGCTTCTTCGTCGTGGCCTGGGTGCGCGACGTCCCACGCGTCGCGCTCGTGCGCGACGACGAGGACGCGCGTGAGCGCGTGGTCGACTTGGTGCCTCCGGCCATGGGTCGAACCCTAATCCCCGCCCAGGACAAACGAGCGGAGGCCCGCCGCAGCGTCCGTGACGGACGTGTGACGGGCCTCCCGGCCGAACGCGCGACAGCGCGACAGCGCGACAGCGATCTACGCCTCGATGACCACCGGGACGATCATCGGACGACGGCGGTGCTTGGAGTTGACCCAGCGACCCACCGTGCGGCGCACCACCTGGCTGAACGCGTGCGCGTCACGTGTGCCGTTGGCCGCAGCTTCGGACATTGCCTTCGCGATCTGCGGACGGACGTCGTCGAAGACGGAGTCGTCCTCGGCGAACCCGCGCGACTGGATCTCCGGCCCGACCACGCACTGCCCCGTGGTGAAGTCGACCGCGCAGAAGATGGAGATGAAGCCCTCTTCCGCGAGGACCCGACGGTCCTTGAGGTCGGCGTCGGTGATCTCGCCGACGGTCGAGCCGTCGACGTAGACGTAGCCGATGTCGAGCTGCCCGGCCACCGTGACCTCGCCGTCCTTGAGGTCGACGACGATGCCGTCCTGCCCGAGGATGACGTTCCGCGGCGGGACACCGGTCTGGATCGCGAGGTCGGCGCTGGCGTACAGGTGGCGGTGCTCGCCGTGGACGGGGAGCACGTTCTTCGGCCGGAGGATGTTGTAGCAGTAGAGCAGCTCGCCGGCGCTGGCATGTCCGGAGACGTGCACCTTCGCGTTGCCCTTGTGCACGACCTTCGCGCCGAGCTTGGTGAGCCCGTCGATCACGCGGTAGACGGCGTTCTCGTTGCCCGGGATGAGGCTCGACGCCAGGATGACGGTGTCGCCCTCGCCGATCTCGATCTGGTGCTCGAGGTTCGCCATGCGCGCGAGCACGGCCATCGGCTCGCCCTGCGACCCGGTCGACATGTAGACGATCTGGTCGTCCGGGACGTTCTTCGCCTTCTTCGTGTCGATGAGGACGTCGTCCGGGACCCGGAGGTAGCCGAGCTCGGCCGCGATGGTCATGTTGCGGATCATCGAGCGACCCATGAACGCGACCTTGCGGTTCGCGGCCGCCGCGGCGTCGAGGACCTGCTGCACGCGGTGCACGTGCGACGAGAAGCTCGCGACGACGACCTTCTTGCGGGCCCGCGTGATGATGTTCTCGAGGACCGGGCCGATGTCGCGCTCGGGGGCGGTGAACCCGGGGACGTCGGCGTTCGTGGAGTCCGGCAGGAACAGGTCGACGCCCTGCTCGCCGAGGCGGGCGAAGGCGCGGAGGTCCGTGATGCGGTCGTCGAGCGGGAGCTGGTCCATCTTGAAGTCGCCCGTGTGCAGCACACGACCGGCGGGGGTCGTGATCGCGACGGCGAGGGCGTCCGGGATGGAGTGGTTCACGGCGACGAACTCGAGGTGGAACGGGCCGAGCTGCTCGGTCTGGTCCTCCTGCACGACGAGCGTGTAGGGCTTGATCCGGTGTTCCTTGAGCTTCGCCTCGACGAGGGCGAGGGTCAGCGTGGAGCCGATCAGCGGGATGTCAGCGCGGAGCTTCAGCAGGTACGGGACGGCGCCGATGTGGTCCTCGTGGCCGTGCGTGAGCACGACGCCGAGGACGTCGTCGAGGCGGTCCCGGATGGGTGCGAAGTCCGGGAGGATGAGGTCGACACCGGGCTGGTGCTCCTCCGGGAACAGCACGCCCGCGTCGACCACGAGGAGCTTGCCCTCGTACTCGTACACGGTCATGTTGCGACCGATCTCGCCGAGTCCACCGATGGGGACGACGCGGAGGGTGCCGGCTTCGAGCGGCTGCGGTGTGGAGATCTGGGTGGGCATTCGGTCCTGACTGTCGTGCGACGCGCTACCGCTGCGCCGCGGTCTTTCCTAACGTGTGGTGCCTGGCACCTTCGGCAGTGCGCCGCCGGCCGCTGCGTTGCGGTCGGGGCGGAAGTTCGAGAAGTCGGCACCCGGGATGTCCCGGACCGCTTCGAGGGAGGTCTCGATCGCGTAGGCCTCGGTGTCCTCGGGGCCGACGAGCGGGAGCCGGACGCGCGGGCTGCCGATCCGGCCGAGCCCGTGCAGCACGTACTTCGCCGCGACGGTGCCGGGGACGTGGGTCATGATCGCACGGACGAGGGGTTCGACGCGCTTGTGCTCGGCGGTCGCGGTCGCGAGGTCGCCGCGGTTCACGGCGTCGACGATGGTGCGGTACGGCGTGCTCGTGATGTTCGCGGTCACGCCGATGAGCCCCGTGGCGCCGATCGACAGGTGCGGGAGCACGTTCGTGTCGTCGCCGGAGAAGTACATGAGGTCGGTGTTGTTGAGCACCCGGGAGACCTCGGCGAAGTCGCCCTTGGCGTCCTTCACGGCGAGGATGTTCGGGTGGTGCGACGCCCGCACGATGGTCTCGTACGTGATCGGGATGCCCGTGCGGCCGGGGATGTCGTAGAGGATCACCGGCAGGTCGGTCGCGTCCGCGATCATCCGGAAGTGGGTGAGCACGCCCGCCTGGGTCGGCTTGTTGTAGTACGGCGTGACGATCATGACGCCGTCGGCGCCGGCCTTCTCGCTCTGCTTGTAGAGGTGGATGGCGTGCGCGGTCTCGTTCGAGCCACCGCCCGTGATGATCTTGGCGCGGCCGGCGGCGACGGACTTGCCGACCTCGACGAGCCGGAGCTTCTCGGGGTCGGTGAGCGTCGACGTCTCGCCGGTGGTGCCCGTGACGACGATGCCGTCGGCGCCGGCGGTGATGCAGTCGTCGATGTGCTGCTCGACGCCGGGCCAGTCGACCTCGCCGTCGGCGGTGAACGGGGTCACGAGGGCGACGAGGACCTGGCCGAAGGGATTCTCACGCGTGGACACGGGGACCAGCGTACCGGGGTCGGGCGTCGGGCCCGCAGTCCGCCCGGACGGTGGACCGGACTGGAGGCGCGGTGCGGCCCCGGCGGGTGCGCGCGGCGGGTGCGTGCGGTCCCGTCGGGCGCGGGGCGCAGCGCGCGGCGCGGCCGCGGCGTGATTCGCGTCCGCACAACCGAAGTCGTACCGCACCACGCGCATCCGCCGTGCGCACTGTCTTTGGTTGTGCGCTGGTACCGCTGCGCTCGGCGCGAGGCGCTCGGCGCGGCACCGCCGCGAGTGCGCGGCACCGCCGCGCGAGTGCGCGGCACCGCGGCGCGGGCGCGCCCGCCCAACCAAAGACGGTACGCACCACGCGAATCCACGGTGCGCACTGTCTTTGGTTGTGCGCTGACGGCGCTTCGCCCGGCGCGGTGGGCGGTGCGCCAGCGCGCCAGCTCGCTGCCCGAGCGGCGCGGCGCGCGGCACGCGCTACGGGCGCGTGCGCTCCGCGCGCCGCCACTCCAGGAAGCGGAAGCGCGTGCCGTCGACGCGGGACTCCTGCCACGGGCCCTCGTCCACGAGCGTCCAGCCCTCGCCGAGCTCCGGTGCGACCGTGTCCCCCGGGACCTCGACGTCGATGACGGTCTCGGACACCCGGTCGGCGAAGGCGAGCCCCGCCGCGTACACCTGCCCGCCGCCGATCACCCACACGGGTTCGTCGGTGTCGAGCGCGGTCGCGAGGTCGTGCACGACCTCGGCCCCGGCCGCCCCGGCGGTCGCTGCCCACGAGTCGTCACGCGTGAGCACCACGTTCCGCCGCCCGGGCAGCGGCCGGAACCGCGGCGGCAGCGACTCCCACGTCCGTCGGCCCATCACCACGGTGGCGTCGCCCGTGACCTGCCGGAAGTGCGCGAGGTCCTCCGGGACGTGCCAGGGCATCCCGCCGTCGGCACCGATGACGCCGTTCGTCGAGCGCGCCCAGACCATGCCGACGTCGCGCACCGGCTCGGTCCAGCCGGCGGACGCAGCAGCCGACGGCATCAGACCGCGACCGCCGCCGTGATGGCGGGGTGGTGGTGGTAGCCGACGACCTCGAGGTCCTCGTACACGTAGTCGTCGATCGAGTCCCGCGGCGCGAGGCGCAGCGTCGGCATCGGGTACGGCGTCCTGGTGAGCTGCTCGCGGACCTGCTCGACGTGGTTGTCGTAGACGTGGCAGTCGCCGCCGGTCCACACGAAGTCCCCGACCTCGAGCCCGGTCTGCGCAGCGATCATGTGTGTGAGGAGCGCGTACGAAGCGATGTTGAAGGGCACGCCGAGGAACATGTCCGCGCTCCGCTGGTAGAGCTGGCACGAGAGCTTGCCGTCCACGACGTAGAACTGGAAGAACGCGTGGCACGGCGCGAGCGCCATGTCCGGCACGTCGGCGACGTTCCAGGCCGACACGATGAGCCGACGGGAGTCCGGGGTCGTCCGGATCTGCTCGATGACCTGGGCGATCTGGTCGACGTGCTCGCCCGACGGGGTCGGCCAGGACCGCCACTGCACGCCGTAGACCGGACCGAGGTCACCGTCCTCGCCCGCCCACTCGTTCCAGATCCGGACGCCGTGCTCCTGCAGCCAGCGCGCGTTGCCGTCGCCGCGGAGGAACCAGAGCAGCTCGTACGCGACCGACTTGAAGTGGACCCGCTTGGTCGAGACGAGCGGGAAGCCCTTCGACAGGTCGTAGCGGAGCTGCGCGCCGAAGAGGCTCCGCGTGCCGGTGCCGGTGCGGTCGCCCTTCGGGGTGCCCTCCTCGAGCACGCGACGCAGCAGGTCCTCGTACGGAGTGGGGACGGTCGGGTCGGGCAGCACGGTCGCGTCGGTCACGACCACGAGCCTACGACGAGCCGGGGACATGTCCGGGTTGCTGAGTAGCGTTGTGGGCATGCCCGACACCACCCCCCAGCCGCTCTCGATCCTCGTCGCCGGCGCGTCCGGCTTCATCGGCACGCCGCTCGTCCGCGCGCTGCGCGAGGCCGGGCACCACGTCACCACGCTCGTCCGGCGCGAGCCGCACTCCCCCGCCGAGTTCCGCTGGGCGCCGGGCTCCCGGCCGCTCGACCCCGCCGTCCTGGACGGGGCGGACGTCGTCGTCAACCTCGCCGGGGCGAACATCGGCAAGCTGCCGTGGACGGCCGACTACAAGCAGGAGATCCTCCGGTCGCGGGTGTCCGCCACCGAGACGCTCGTCGAGGCGATGCGGCACGCCACGAACCCACCGGCGCTGTTCCTGTCCGGCTCGGCGTCCGGCGTGTACGGCGACCGTCCCTCCGACGTGCTCGAGGACGACGCGGCCCCCGGCTCCGGCTTCCTCGCCGAGGTCTGCACGGCGTGGGAGGCCGCAGCGGACGCGGCTCCGGACGGCGTCCGCGTCGTGACGCTGCGGACCGGCATCGTCGTCGGGCAGGGCGGTGGCGCGCTGGCCCCGCTCGTGCCGCTCACGAAGGCGGGCCTCGGCGGTCGGCTCGGCACGGGTGGCCAGTTCTGGCCGTGGATCGCGCTCGACGACGAGGTCGGTGCGATCGTGCACCTCGCCACGGCCCCCGAGGCCGCCGGGGTGTCCGGCCCGGTGAACCTCGCGGGTCCGGAGCCGGCCGTCGCCGACCGCATCACGCACCGCGTCGCCGAGGACCTGCACCGCCCGTACCTGTTCCGGATGCCCGAGTTCGCGCTGCGCCTCGTCCTCCGCGAGGCCGCCGACGAGATGCTGCTGTCGAGCCAGCAGATGGTCCCCACGAAACTCCTCGCTTCCGGCTACGCGTTCCGGTACACGCGCGCCGAGGACGCCGTCGACGCCGCGTTCTGATCGCGACCAGCGGACGGCCGGGAGGCCCGTGGCGGCCCCGCCACGTCCTCCCTCGCAGGCTCGGTCGGCGCGGCTCGCGTGGCGCTGGCGGGCCACCGCTGAGCGAGCCGCGCCAGGCCGTCGTCAGCGTGCCCTGGTGAGCGCTTCGCGCATCGCGGCCCGCGCCCGCTTGCGGTCACCGGCGGCGTCGTAGACGACGCCCAGCCGGTACCAGCCGCGCCAGTCCGACGGGTCCTGCTCGACCGCCGCCTTGTAGCGCGGGAAGAGCTCGTCCGCGGCCTCGCGGGTCGGCCGACCGGAGGGCCGGACGTCGACGACGTCGTCCGGGGCACCGCCCTCGGCCTCGAGCCGTGCACCGAGTCGGGTGATGCGGAAGCCGAACCGGAGTTCGAGGACGAGCAGGAGGGCACCGATCACCGCGACGACGAACAGTGCCACCCCGATGCCGATGCCGACGGGGACGCCGGTGGCGATGAACGCGACGGCACGCTGCCCGACGAGCACGATGTAGACCACGAGGAGCACCGCCATGAGCGCGGCGCCCCAGAACGGCGAACGGGCGGACCTCAGCACGGTCGTCCCTCAGCCGATGCCGAGGACACTGCCGAGCCCCACGGTCAGCCCCCGTACCGCCCCGACCGCGGACAGCGCCGCCCGGATGCCCGCGACGTACGCGACGTCGTCGTTCGTGTCGTGCCGGATCGTCAGGGTCTCACCGGGGCCGCTCAGCAGGACGTCCTGCACGGCCTTGGTGCCCGGCAGCCGCAGGGAGTGGATCGGGATGCTCGCGACCTGCTGTCCGCGGGCACGCTGGTCGACGTGCGGGGCGTCGACCGGGCCGACCTCGCGGCGGGCGTCGGCGATGAGCTCCGCGGTGCGGACGGCGGTGCCGGACGGCGAGTCCACCTTGCCGGCGTGGTGGGTCTCGACGATCTCGACGGCGGGGAACCAGGGCGCGGCGATCGTCGCGAGGTGGGTGCCGAGCACGGAGCCGATCGAGAAGTTCGGCACGACGAGGACGCCCTGTTCCGGTCGGGCCTCGAGGCCGGCACGGAGCGTCGCGAGCCGGTCCTGCGACCAGCCGGAGGTCCCGACGAGCACGTTCGCGCCCGCAGTCAGCGCGTTCTCGACGATCGCCGGGCTGAGCGCCGGGACCGTGACGTCGACGACGAGTCCCGCACCCGCGAACACCGACGGCGGGGCCTCGTGCGCGCCGTCCTTCGACGAGAGCCGTGCGACGAGCTCGAAGTCCGGCAGTTCCTCGACCACCGAGGCCACGAGGGCCCCGAGCCGACCGGTGGCGCCGACGACGGCGACGGGAGTGACCATGCCCTCCATCCTAGGATCGGGGCATGCCGCTCGACGTCAGGACCGTGCCAGCCGACCTGCCCGAGGTGGACGCGTTGCTCGACGCGTACCTCGACGAGCGCGAGCGCACGTTCCCGACGGCCCAGGGGACGTACTCGCGGAAGCGGACGCCGGCCGCCGAGTTCGTGCCGCCGAACGGCGTGTTCGTGGTCGCGTACGACGACGGCGTGCCGGTCGGGTGCGGCGGACTGCGGCGGATCGCCGACGGCACGGCCCCCGGTGGCGGCACGGGCGTCGACGTCCGCTTCGAGGTGAAGCACGTGTTCGTGAGCCCCGCCGGGCGTGGCCACGGGGTCGCGACGGCGGTCATGGACGCCCTCGAGCAGCAGGCCGCGCGCCTCGGCGCCACGAGCGTCGTGCTCGACACGAACGACTCGCTCGCCGCGGCGGGCGCGATGTACCGGAGCCGCGGGTACGAGCGCACCGAGCCGTTCAACGAGAACCCGAACGCGACCGCCTGGTACCGCAAGCCGGTCGTGTGAGCCGACCCGCGCCTCCAGGCCGGTGCCGCACCCGACGGACGCGACCCGACGGGCCCGCTCAGAAGGGTGCGCTCAGACGGGCTGGTCGACGGGCAGGCCCGTCCGGAACTCGACCGGCAGGTGCGCCAGGTCGTTCAACGTGACGACCTCGGCCGGCTTCGCCGAGCGGATGCGGATGATCGTGAGGGCGGTGTGCGCCACGTTGGTGCCCATCCACCGCCACTCCGGCGCCTGGAAGGCCTCTCGGACGAACCAGCCGATCACGGCGTTGTGCGTGATGAGGAGGTCGTGCCGGTCCTCGCGCGCCGGGGTGAACCACTCGGCGACGGCGTCGCCCATCTGCGCCTGGCCGGCGATGATCTCCTCCTCGGTGATGCCGCCGTACCAGCCCTGGTAGGCGTGCGGCATGTCCGGGGTGGGGCCGGAGGGGATGCAGTCGAACAGGAGGGTCGAGGGCTCCGGCTGGATCGAGGGCAGGCGCTGCGCGATGAACGCCGCGGTCTCGCTCGGGGCCTCCAGGGGCGAGTGGTACACGCCGTCGAACGGGACGCCCCCGAGGCGGTCGGCGACGAGGGTCGCCTGGCGCTTGCCCCGCTCGGACAGCTTGCCGTCGCGGAGTCCGTGCTCGGCGTCCTGGTGTTCGCCGTGCCGGACCAGGTACAGGTAGTGCGACATGTCGATGCTCAACCCCCGGTGCTGATCGCCGTCTCGAGGTCCTCCTGGCGCACGGCACCGACGACCGAGGTGATCATCGGTCGGGTCAGCAGGTCCGCTGCGAGTCCTTGGACGTCGGCTCGGGTCACGCGGTCGACGCGCTCGAGCGCCGTGGCGAGGTCGGTGTACTCCCCCGTGCCGAGCTCGGAACGGCCGAGTCGGGTCATGCGTGCGTCGGAGTCCTCGAGCGAGAGGGTCAGCGCCCCCTCGATCTGCCCCTTCGCACGGCGGAGCTCGTCGTCCGAGATGCCGTCCGACACCATCCGGGCGAACTCCTGGTCGACGATCTCGACGACACCGGGCACGTTGTCGGGCGCGCAGCCCGCGTAGACACCGAAGGCTCCGTTGTCGAGGTACGCCGGCGCGAAGGAGGACACCGCGTAGGCGAGGCCGCGGCGCTCACGGACCTCCTGGAAGAGCCGGGAGCTCATGCCCCCACCGAGCACCGCGTTGAGCACGCTGAGGGTGGGGCGCCGTTCGTCGCGGAGGTCGAGGCCCTGTGAGCCCCGGAGCATGCTGACCTGCTCGGTCGGACGGTGCACGACGGAGAGCTTCGGCACGGCGGGGTCGGCGACGGGCTGCGGGGTGCGTCGCGCGAGCGGTGCCGATCGTTCGGCGTGTTGGAACACCGAGGCCACGAGGTCGCGGAAGCGGTCGTGGTCGACGGCTCCGGCGGCGGTGACGACGATCCCGTTCGGCGCGTAGTGCTCGCGGTAGTGGGCGAGGACCTCGTCGCGCTGCACGGCCCGGATGCTGTCCGGGGTGCCACCGATCGGCCGTCCGAGGGGGTGCCCGTCGAAGGCCGCGGCGAAGAAGGCCTCGCCCGCGACGTCGGCGGGGTCGTCGGCGGCCATGGCGAGTTCCTCGAGGATGACACCGCGCTCGATGTCGAAGGCCTCGGGGTCGAGGACGGACCCGGTGACCATGTCGCCGATGACCTGCACGGCCATCGGGACGTCGGCGTCCCGGACCCGTGCGTAGTAGCACGTGTACTCCTTGGCCGTCGCGGCGTTGTGCTCGCCGCCGACCGAGTCGAACGCGATCGCGATGTCGAGCGCGCTGCGGCCCTCGGTGCCCTTGAAGAGGAGGTGCTCGAGGAAGTGCGTGGAGCCGAACTGCCCCTCGCGCTCGTCACGTGAGCCGACGCCGACCCAGAAGCCGATGCTCGTCGAGGCGGCACCCGGCACGGCCTCGGTGAGGACGCGCACGCCGGAGGGCAGGACGGAACGGCGGACGAAGGCGCCTCCGGACGTCAGGAACGACGTGTCCGGGGCCTCCAGTGGCAACGGCACAGGGTGGTTCATCGGAGACGAGCCTACTGATCGTCGAGGCGCTTCCCCCCAGTTTCACCGCGGTTCTCGACGTGCCTCGAATTGGGGTACACAAACTGAGGACAGACCGACTCGTCTGTCTGTCCTCCTTGTGGTACTGTTTCTCCACCGGGTCGGAAGCCCCCCTAGATTCCGACCCGGTGGCTCGGGACATCAGTCCTGCGTGACCGTCTCCCCCCGATCGGTCACGGAGCCGATGAGCCCAAGGAGCCACGCTGTGACGGTCGATTCCCCCCAACCGGCCGTCCAGCGTCTCCTGGGTCCGAGCGATGACCTCGCGTCGCCGGGTGGGTCGAGCGTCCCCCCGGCTCCCCGCACCGGCGGCGCGAAGGTCCGCATCCTCGAGACCGCCACGCGGCTCTTCTACGAGGAGGGCATCCGGAACGTCGGCGTCGACCGCCTCATCTCCGAGGCCAGCGTCACGAAGGCGACGTTCTACAAGCACTACGGGTCCAAGGACAACCTGATCCTCGCCTACATCCGCGCGCAGCACGACGCCGTGGTGGCGAAGTTCGAGGCCATCGTCGACGGAGCGGCTTCGCCCGCCGACGCGATCCGCGCCTGGGTCGCCGCCGTGTCCGCACAGGTGGACGGCGTCGACTTCCGCGGCTGCGCGTTCCTCAACGCCGCCGCCGAGTACCACGACCCCCGCGACCCCGTGCGCGAGGTCGTCGCCATGCACCGTGACTGGTACACGGACCGGCTCGCCTCGCTCCTGCAGTCTGCCGGGCACCCGCTCGCGGGCGACGGCGCGGACGAGCTGATGCTCGCACGGGACGGCGCGATGGCCGGTGCGTACGCGGGCGACGCCATCGCCGCCACCGCTGCGCTGGGTCGCGTGGTCGAGCGGGTGCTCGCGGCCTGACACGGCACGGCCGGCCTGGAGGCACGGTGCGGGTCCGCCACGTCGCGCACGTCCGGCTCTCGGCGCGGGTCCGCCACGTCCGGCTCGGCGCTCCCCGAGCACACGGGTGTTGGCTGGCGGCATGACGAACGACCCGAACTGGAAGCTCCCCGAGGTCCCCTCCTTCTCGCTCACCAGCCCCGACTTCACCGACGGCGGCACGCTGCCGGAGTGGGCTCGCGGCTCGGACGCCGGTGGCGAGGACCGCTCCCCCGCGCTCGAGTGGTCCGGCGAGCCCGAGGGCACCCGGAGCTACGTCCTGACCGTGTACGACCCCGATGCCCCGACGGGATCGGGCTTCTGGCACTGGGCGGTGACCGACATCCCCGCGGGCACGAACTCGCTCGAGCGCGGTGCAGGCACCGACGACGCCCTGCTGCCCGCCGAGGCCCTCCGCCGCCGCAACGAGTACGGCACCGACACGTTCCTCGGGGCGGCCCCGCCCGCCGGACACGGCGCCCACCGCTACTTCTTCACGCTGAGCGCGCTCGACGTGCCCGTCCTCGAGGCTCCCGCCGACGCCACGCCCGCCGTCGTCGGGTTCCTGCTCCGCGAGCACCTGCTCGGTCGCGCCCAGCTCGTCGGCACGCAGGAGACCCCTGCCGCCTGACCCCGCGCGGCGCACCGGCGCACAGCACCACCAACGGCGAACGGCCGCCGCTCCGATCAGGAGCGACGGCCGTTCGTGCGTCGGGACGCGGGAGGGATCAGCCCTCGGCCGGAGCCTCGGCGTGGGTCTCGTGACCCTTGCCGCCCTCGGTGTCCACGTCGTCGGCGATGACCGGCGCGAGCGACAGCTTGCCACGGTCGTCCACCTTGGTGACCTCGACCAGGATCTTCTGACCGACGCCGAGCACGTCCTCGACGTTCTCCACACGCTTGCCACCGGCGAGCTTGCGGACCTCGGAGACGTGGAGCAGACCGTCACGGCCCGGGAGCAGCGACACGAACGCACCGAACGTCGCGATCTTGACGACCGTGCCGAGGAACTGGTCGCCGATCTCCGGGTTCGTCGGGTTCGCGATCGCGTTGACCTGGGCGCGGGCGGCCTCGGCCGACGGACCGTCGACGGCGCCGATGTACACGGTGCCGTCGTCCTCGATCGAGATGTCGGCGCCGGTCTCGTCCTGGATCCCGTTGATCGTCTTGCCCTTCGGGCCGATCAGCTCGCCGATCTTGTCGACGGGGATCTGCACCGAGATGACGCGCGGCGCGGTGTCGGCCATCTCGTCGGGGGCGTCGATGGCCTCGTTCAGCACACCGAGGATCGCGGAGCGCGCTTCCTTGGCCTGCTTGAGCGCGGCGTCGAGGACCGACGAGGGGATGCCGTCGAGCTTCGTGTCGAGCTGGATCGCCGTGACGAAGTCCGACGTGCCGGCGACCTTGAAGTCCATGTCACCGAGGGCGTCCTCGGCACCGAGGATGTCGGTCAGCGCCGCGTAGCGGGTCTGGCCGTCGACGGTGTCGGAGACGAGGCCCATCGCGATGCCCGCGACCGGGGCCTTGAGCGGCACACCGGCGTTGAGGAGCGACAGGGTCGAGGCGCAGACGGAGCCCATCGACGTCGAACCGTTCGAGCCGAGGGCCTCGGACACCTGACGGATGGCGTAGGGGAACTCCTCGCGCGACGGCAGCACCGGCACGAGCGCGCGCTCGGCGAGGAAGCCGTGCCCGATCTCACGACGCTTCGGCGAACCCACACGGCCGGTCTCACCGGTCGAGTAGGGCGGGAAGTTGTAGTGGTGCAGGTAGCGCTTCTTCGTGACGGGCGACAGCGAGTCGATCTGCTGCTCCATCTTGAGCATGTTCAGCGTGGTGACGCCGAGGATCTGCGTCTCGCCACGCTGGAAGATCGCCGAGCCGTGGACGCGCGGGATCACGGCGACCTCGGCGTCGAGCGGACGGATGTCGGCGAGACCGCGACCGTCCATGCGGACCTGCTCGGTCAGGATGCGGCCCCGGACGACCTTCTTCGTGACCGACTTGTAGGCGCCGCTGACCTGGCCGTTCGCGCTCTCGGGGAGCTCCCCAGCCTCGACCTTGGCCGCGATGGCCTCCTTGACGCGGGCCTTGAGGGCGTCGTCCTTGTCCTGACGCTCGAGCTTGCCGGCGATCTGGTAGACGTCCTTGAGCTCGTCGAGGGCGAGCGCCTCGACCGCGTCGTAGACCTCGGGGGCGTAGGGCGGGAAGACCGGGTAGTCCTGGATCTCCTTGGCCGACTGCGCGGCCATCTTCGCCTGCGCCTCGACGAGGACCTTGAGGAACGGCTTCGCCGCCTCGAGGCCCTGCGCGACGATCGCCTCGTCGGGCTTGGTCGCGCCGCCCTGGATGAGGTCCCAGCTGTGCTCGGTGGCCTCGGCCTCGACCATCATGATCGCGACGTCCTCGTTGCCGGCCTCGTCCGTGACGACACGGCCCGCGACGGTGAGGTCGAAGACGGCCTCGGCGAGCTGCGACGCCTTCGGGAACGCGACCCACTGGTCACCGATGAGCGCGAGGCGCACACCGGCGATCGGGCCGGAGAACGGCAGACCGGAGATCTGCGTCGACGCGGACGCCGCGTTGATCGCGAGCGCGTCGTAGAACTCGTCCGGCGCGATGCTCAGGACGGTGATGACGATCTGGACCTCGTTGCGGAGGCCGTCGACGAACGACGGGCGCAGCGGCCGGTCGATGAGGCGGCAGACGAGGATCGCCTCGGTCGAGGGGCGCCCCTCACGACGGAAGAACGAGCCGGGGATCTTGCCCGCGGCGTACGAGCGCTCCTCGACGTCGACGGTCAGCGGGAAGAAGTCGAAGCCCTCCCGCGGGTGCTTGCCGGCGCTGGTGGCCGAGAGGAGCATGGTCTCCTCGTCGAGGTACGCGGCGACCGCGCCCTGCGCCTGCTGTGCGAGGCGGCCGGTCTCGAACCGGACGACGCGCTTGCCGAACTTGCCGTTGTCGATGACGGCTTCGGCGAACTTGATCTCGGGACCCTCCAAAAGGGTGCCTCCTTGACGTGTTCTCGGCAGACCCGGCGACGGCACACGACGGTGCGTGCGCGCCGAGGTGTCGGGACGCATGTCTGGCCAGCAGTAGAAGCACTCGGGACACCTTCTCGGCCCGCGAGCCACCACCGATGACCAGCTCCGTGCCCGGTCTGCGCAGTGTTTGTGTGACGACCGGGGAACGGTCCTCGGTCGCGTGCTCGGGGAACGGTCCCCGGACGAACAGGACTTTACCAGTCCTCAGGCGATCCGCGGGCGAGGCGCACGACGAACCCGCACGCGGCCGCTAGCGTACGGAGCATGCGCCTCCCCCTCTCCGGGCGAGGGTTCGTCGTGGCCGCCGTGGTCGCGGGCGTGCTCGTCGCCCCCCTCGTGACCGCGGCCCCGGCGAGTGCGACGACCTACCCGACGTGGCAGGACGTCCAGCGCGCGAAGGGCGACGAGCAGGCCAAGAAGGCCGAGGTCGACCGCGTGCAGACCGCGCTGCAGCAGGTGCAGGCCGACGCCGCCGCGAAGTCCGCCGCCGCGATCACCGCCTCCGAGGCGGCCGACCGGGCCGATGCTGACCTGGCGACGGCCACCCAGACCGCCACGAGCCTCCAGGCCCAGGCGGACAGCGCCTCGGCGACCGCGGAGCGGGCGCAGCAGCGCGCCGGGCAGCTCGCGGCGAACCTCTACCGCGACGGCGCGACCGACCAGATGTCCACCCGGATCGCGACCACGAAGGACCCGGGTCAGCTGCTCTACCAGCTCGGTGCCCTCGACCAGCTCTCGTCGACGTGGGCGGGCGTGATGGGCGACGCGTCGGTCGCCGCCGGGACCGCGTCGTCACTGCACGAGCAGGCGAAGCGTGCCGAGGACGAGCGGGCCGACCTCGCGTCCGCTGCCGAGGCGAAGGCCGCCGATGCGAAGTCGGCGCAGGTGGCCGCTGACGAAGCGGTGGACGACACCCAGCAGCACAGCGACGAACTCTACGCGCAGCTCGCGTCGCTGCAGGACACCACCGCCTCGGAGGAGCGCGGGTACCAGCTGGGGCTCCAGGTCGCGGCGCAGAAGGCCGAGCAGCAGCGTCGTCGCGAGGAGGCGGCCGAGCGGCAGCGCGAACAGCAGGCAGTGGCAGCGGCCGGCAGCAGCAGCAGCGCGAGCAGCGGGAGCACGAGCGGCGGCTCGGGCACGAACTACCCGAGCACCGGCGGCGTGGTCGTCGACCCAGCCGGCGCGCAGGCGTACGCCCGGAGCGCGATCGGCGCCTACGGCTGGGGGTCCGACCAGATGGGTTGTCTCGTCTCGCTGTGGACGCAGGAGTCCGGCTGGCGGGCCAACGCCCTGAACGTGTCGAGTGGCGCGTACGGCATCCCGCAGGCGCTCCCCGCCGACAAGATGGCGGTCGCCGGCGCCGACTGGAGGACGAACGCGGCCACGCAGATCAACTGGGGCCTCGCGTACATCCACGACGCCTACGGGTCGCCCTGCGGCGCGTGGAACCACGAGATGAGCGTCAACCCGCACTGGTACTGACGCGCCGCGGACCGGCCGGGAGGCGCGGGCGGGGCCGCCACGGGCCTCCCGTCCGGTGGCTGGGTGCGTTGCGGGCGGTGCCCGACGCACACACCCCGATCGCGGGAGCAGCCGCTACGCGGCGTTCCGCGCGCCCTCGGCGGGCCAGCCGCCGAGGCGGATCACCTCGCCGTCGGCTGCGACGAGCCGGGCCGCGCGTCCGCTCGCGCGGAGCATCGCCGGCGCACCGCGTCCACGGACGATCGCAGCGGTCGACAGGGTGTTCGCGGTGACGCACGAGGGTGCGACCACCGTCACCGACCGCCAGACCGGCTCGGCGGGGAGTCCCCACCGGGGATCGAGGACGTGGTGTCGCGCGCGCCCGTCCTGCTCCCACCGACGCTTCTGCGTGCTCGAGGTCGCGACGGACCAGCCCGACGCGATCCGCACGTGGTCGACGGGGTCGGCGTCGAGGTCCTGCACGCGCACCTGCCAGCCGCCCGCCGGCTCCGGGCCGGCCGTGGCGACGTCGCCGCCGAGGGAGACGAGCGCTCCGATGCCGAGGCGCGCAGTGATGCTTGCCGCTGCCGTGTCGGCCGCGGCGGCCTTCGCGGTCGCACCGAGGTCGAGGCGGACGCCCGCGGGGACGCGGAGGAACCTGCCGCTCAGGAGGACCCGTTGCCAGGCGGGTCGCGTGTCGAGCGCCGACCCGAGGACCGCGGGGTCCTGGTCGAGGGGCCGGTCGTCAAGGGGCCGGTCGTCGACAGGCCCGTCGACTGGCCGGTCGTCGACGGACCGACTGCCGTCCTGGTGGAACGCCGCGTCGTAGCCGAGGGCGACCATGCGGTTGCCGAGCGTCGGGTCGACGTCACCGTTCGTCAGTCGTGCGGCGTCGAGCGCCTGGTGCACGAGGGACGCCAGGAGCGGCGACACCTCGGCGCCGTGCTCGAGGTCAGCGGTGCGGGCGACGAGTTCGGAGTCGTCGCGGAAGCGGCTGCAGGCGCGGTCGACGGCGTCGGTGACCTCGCGGACGCAGGCCTCGGCGGCGGCGAGGTGACGGCGGTCGCGGCGGTCGAGGACGACCCGGGCGGTGGTGGTCCAGAGCTCCCACTCGGCGGCGGCGCGCATCAGGAGCCCGTCGTCGTCGCGTCGGAGGACGAGTTCTGGCCGCCCTGCGTGACGCCCGAGCCGCCCGTGCTCGTGCTGCTGCTGTCGCTGTCGCTGCTGCCGCTCGTGCTGCTGCTGTCGCTGCTGCCACTCGTGCTGCTGCCGTCGCTGCTGCCGCTCGTGCTGCTGCTGTCGCTCGTGCTGCTGGTGTCGCTGGTGCCCGAGTCGTTGCTCGCGGTGCCCTGCTCGTGCCCGACCCAGAGCCCGGCGCCGGTGACCATCGCGACCACGAGTCCACCGATGCTCACGAGCGAGCTCGTCGTCCACTTCCTGCCGTTGTTGCCCATCGTTCCTCCTCGTCTCGGGACGAGGCTCGCGTGCCGGTCGGTGGACGACCCGGGAACGGGCTGGAGCCGACCCGCGCAACCGGTGAGGGGCGGGTAAGAGCCAGACGCCCGTTCCCCGTCGCGTCAGTGCCCGAGGCCGCCGAGCATCGCGGCGAAGTCGGGAGTCTCGGGCAGCGCGTCCGCCTGCTGGGGCACCCGGCGGGACGACCGGACGGCCCACGCGAGGTCGGCGCCGGCGCGACTGATCCGCCCCTCGAGCGCCGAAGCGTCGCCAGCGGTGCCCCAGTCGTCCGTCGCGGCGAAGACGCCGGTGGGGACCACGGCGGCACGGAGGTAGGCGAACACCGGTCGGAGGGCGTGATCGATCGCGAGCGAGTGCCGCGCGGTGCCCCCGGTCGCACCGAGCAGCACGGGCATGTCGGCGAGGGCGTCCTTGTCGATCACGTCGAGGAACGACTTGGCGAGTCCGCTGACACCGGCGGTGAAGACCGGCGTGACGAACACGACCGCGTCCGCCTCGATGACGGTGGCGATCGCCTCCGCGAGGGCCGGTGCGGCGAAACCGGTCAACATCGCGTCGACGATCTCGTGCGCGATCGGGCGGAGCTCGACGTGCTCGACCGCGGCGGCGGTGCCGTCCGCGAGGAGGGCCTCGGCCGCGGCCCGACCGAGGCGATCGGCGAGCAGGCGGGTCGAGCTGGGGTCGGACAGTCCGGCGGAGACGACGGCGATGGTGGTCATGGTGGTTCCCGACTTTCGATGCGTTTGCATGAACATCGTACCGAACCGATCGACGGACGCAACCATTCCCGCCCGGTCTCCACGGGCCTCCCGGCCGGGTACGGAGAACGCCCGGCCTTCCGAGGAAGACCGGGCGTCCAGCCGAGCAGTGTCTGCGTGGGACTCAGCGGCGCAGGCCGAGGCGCTCGATGAGCGCACGGTAGCGGTTGATGTCCACGTCAGCGAGGTAACCGAGGAGGCGGCGACGCTGACCGACCATGAGCAGCAGACCACGACGCGAGTGGTGATCGTGCTTGTGCTCCTTGAGGTGCTCGTTCAGGTCGTTGATGCGACGCGTCAGAACGGCGACCTGGACCTCGGGGGATCCGGTGTCGCCCGGGTGGGTCGCGTACTCTTCGATGATCTCCTGCTTGACCTTCGCGTCAAGTGCCATGGATGATCCCCTTCCCTGTCCTCTGAACGAGAACTGTCGTTGCGCGGTGCCCGTGCCTTGTGCACGAGCGCTCTTTGTCCGCGGCCGTTCGACGGCAACCGGAGAAGCCTACCAGGTGTTCAGGCAGTGCGGGGACGCAGGCGACGACGCCGAGGAGCGGGCAGCAGGCTGCGGAACAGCCCGACGAGCGTCGCTCCGAGGAGCCCGCCGAGCCCGTTCGACAGGACGTCGCGGGGGTCGGACACGCGGTTCGGCAGGAACGCGCCCTGGTACTGCTCGATGCCGACGGAGAGCCCGACGGCGACGACCGCGCCGAGCAGCCACCAGCGGCGCGGCAGCCAGAGCGCGGCGAGCATGCCGACCGGGACGAACATCGCGATGTTGGCGAGGAACTCCGTCCGGTCGTACGTGAGCCAGCCGCTGCCGGTGATCCGCTGGGCCCACCGGATCGCGTGCTCCACGAGGGACCCCTGCGCCGCGGTGAAGACCTCCGGCGTCAGGGTCATCCGCCAGATCACCCAGGCGTACGCCGCGGTGACGGCGAGGAGGAGGAGTTTCCGGAGCATCCGCAGAGTCTGACGCACCGTGGTCGGGAAACCCCTGGCCCGCCGCTGGCAGAACGCCCGGAGCCGTTCCCCGCTGCGCCCGTTCTCCTGGGAGCATGGGTCCATGACGGACCAGGGGAACCGCCGGGGTGCGCCGCGTCGGTCGTCGGCGGGGCGCCAGTGGACGTGGATCGGTGTCACCGCGGCCGTGGTCGTGGCCGTCGTGGTCGCCGTCGTGGTGACGCTCCCCCGCGACGGGTACCCCGACGGGCGCCAGGTGGTCGAGCGACGCACCGCCGCACAGGCGTTCCCCGGAGGCCTCGCGGTCCAGCCGTCCGCCGAGAACCAACCCGGCCGACGCGAGGCAGCGGCGCGGGCGGCCGGTCAGGAGACCACCGCGCAGCGGATCGCGGTCATCGCCGACCAGCCGATCGCCACCTGGCTGACGGACGACTCGGTCGCCGACACGCGTGCCACGATCCGCGACGTCGTCCGGAGCGCGCGCCAGCAGGACCGCACCCCGGTGTTCGTCCTGTACGACGTCCCCGACCGCGACTGCGGCCACTACTCGAAGGGCGGCAGCACGGCGTCCGGGTACGTGCCTTGGGTCCGCGCAGCCGCACGGGCGATGGCGGGGTCGCACGCGGTCGTGCTCGTCGAGCCGGACTCGATCGCCCAGATCGCGGTGTGCAAGCGTCTCGAGGACTCCCGCCTGCCGCTGCTCCGGCAGGCCGTCGAGGCGCTGGGCGGGCACGGGCTCACCGTGTACCTCGACGGCGGCAACGAGCAGCGCGTCCCGGTCGCCCAGCAGGCGTCCTGGCTCCGGCAGGCCGGCGTCGACCGGACGCAGGGCTTCTTCACGAACGTCTCGAACTTCTACCGCGTCGACACCGAACGCGCCTACGCGGACGAACTCGCGGACCGCATCGGCGACGACCCGCAC
Source organism: Curtobacterium sp. NPDC089689 (assembly GCF_044749145.1). Classification (NCBI taxonomy): domain Bacteria; kingdom Bacillati; phylum Actinomycetota; class Actinomycetes; order Micrococcales; family Microbacteriaceae; genus Curtobacterium; species Curtobacterium sp. NPDC089689. The sequence goes on from NZ_JBIVHJ010000001.1 coordinate 57,081, forward strand.
TTCGTCATCGACGTCTCCCGCAACGGGCAGGGCTGGCGCGGCACCTGGTGCAACCCCTCCGGGGCCGGTCTCGGACAGACACCGCACGTCACGCGGGGCAGCACCCGGCTCGACGCGCTGCTCTGGGTGAAGACACCGGGGCTCAGCGACGGGACGTGCAACGGCGGACCCGCGGCCGGGCAGTGGTGGGAGTCGTACGCGCTCGACCTCGTGGCGAACCGGAAGCGCGACTGAGCGAGGATCCTCACGGCGGGGTGTCGGTGCCCGGTGGTTCCATCGGGACATGACCCCGACCGCGCGCCTCCGCTCCGTCGTCCCGCCCTACCTGCTCCGGGCCGTCGCCGACGCACCGGACTTCCCACGAGCCTCCTCCGCCGCGCGGTCCGCACTGGCCTCGCTCGAGGTCGTGCAGCAGCCGAAGCACGAGCACCGCGACGCACCCCGGGGCGTGAGCGGCACGGTCGACCGGTCGCCGCAACGGACGATCTCGGACGCGGACGGCACGACGACCCTGCCCGGCACGATCGTGCGGAACGAGGGCGACCCTGACTCGGGAGACCCCGCCGTGGACGAGGCGTACACCGGCCTCGGCGACACGCACGCCTTCTGGCTCGACGTGTTCGACCGGGTCTCGATCGACGGCGCCGGGCTGCCGCTGGACGCCACGGTGCACTACGGGCAGGACTACGACAACGCCTACTGGGACGGCAGTCGCATGGTGTTCGGTGACGGGGACGGCGAGGTCTTCGAGCGCTTCACCATCGCCGTCGACGTGATCGGCCACGAGCTCGCGCACGGCGTCACGCAGTACACGGCCGACCTCACGTACGAAGGGCAGTCCGGTGCGCTGAACGAGTCGATCAGCGACGTGTTCGGCTCCCTCGTGCTGCAGTACTCCCGCGGTCAGACCGCGGAACAGGCCTCCTGGCTCATCGGCGAGGGTCTCTTCACCCCGCGCGTGCACGGCGTCGCACTCCGCTCGATGCGGGCGCCGGGCACGGCCTACGACGACCCGGTGCTCGGCAAGGACCCCCAACCGGCGACGATGGCGGACTATCTCGAGACGACCGACGACAACGGTGGCGTCCACACGAACTCCGGCATCCCGAACCACGCCTTCTACCTCGCGGCGACGGCCATCGGGGGCAACGCGTGGGAGGGCGCCGGGGCCGTCTGGTGGGACGCCCTCACGTCGGACGCCACGACGGAGTCGATCGACTTCGCGGGCTTCGCGGCGGTCACGGTCGACGCGGCGGCGGCCCGGTTCGGGTCGGGGTCGCGCGAGCACGGCGCCGTGCAGCAGGCGTGGCGCGACGTCGGCGTCCTGGGCTGACCGGTACCCCGTGCCCGGCGTACGGTCGGGGCATGCACATCGCCGTCCGCCGGACCGGGGGCTTCGCCGGCACCACCCGGGGCTGGCGTGTCGACACCGAGGCCTGCGACGACCCTGCGGCGTGGACGGACCTCGTCGGAACGCTCCCCCGCGAGGTGCCCGCCCCGGCTCCGGGCATCCGCGACGACTTCACGTGGACGATCACGATCGAGCAGCGCACCGTCACGATCCCGGGGAGCCGACTCGAGGAGCCGTGGGCGTCCCTCGTGGCACGCGTCCGCGACGAGGGCGACACCGCCTGACCGGCGCGCCGCGCGCACCAGCGCACAACCGAAGTCAACCCGAACCGCGCGCATCCACGGTGCGGAACGACTCTGGTTGTGCGGCGCGCGCACGGGTCGTGCTGCGCCGAACGGGAGGCACGGCACCAGCCCGCCACGCGCCTCCCGGGCCGCGCGCACCAGCGCACAACCGAAGCCAACCCGCACCGCGCGCAACCCCGGTGCGACACGACTCTGGTTGTGCGGCGCACATGCGCGCCGCGCGCGGGTCGTGCTGCGCCGAACGGGAGGCACGGCACCAGCCCGCCACGCGCCTCCCGCGCCGCGCGCACAACCGCACGACCGCACAACCGGAGTCAACCCGAACCGCGCACATCCACGGTGCGAAACGACTGTGGTTGTGCGGCGCACACGCGCGGCGCGCGCACGCGGGTCGTGCCGCGCGCCTCCCGGGCCGCGCGCACCAGCGCACAACCGAAGCCAACCCGCACCGCGCGCAACCCCGGTGCGGAACGACTCTGGTCGTGCGGCGCACACGCGCGCCGCGCGCGCACGCGGGCGGGCGCGGCACGCCCGACGCCCGCGCCCGGCCCGTCAGGCCACGTCGACGACCGTCAGACGCCGCGTCGGCCGCGTCATCGCGACGTACACCGCCGCCGCCGCCCGAGCCGCGTCCGCGCCGACGCGCTCCGGGTCGACGAGGAGCACCCCGTCGAACTCGAGGCCCTTCGCGTCCGCCCCGGTGAGCACCGTGACCGACCCCGGCCGCGGCGACCCGAGCGACCGGACGTCCGCCTCGGTCCGGGCGAGGCGGTGCCGCACGGCGTCGACGTCGGCCTCGGGCACGATCACGCCGATGGTCCCGCTGCCGATCGCCGCGCGCTCGACGTCCACCAGCGATGCGACCGTGTCGAGCACGTCGGCCCGCGGCACCGACACCCGCAGCACGGGGTCGCCGTCGCGCACGGCCTCGGTCCGGGTGACCACGAGCCCCACGGACGCCGCGTACTCCCCGGCTGCACGCACGATCGACCGTGGCGTGCGGTAGTTGACCGTGAGCTCCTCGACGCGGTGCTCGATCGGCACCTGCGGCGCCCGGCCACGGCGACGACGGGCGAGGGCGCCGACGACGTCGTCCCAGGTGCGAGCGGCTCCCGGTGAGGAGCCCTGCGCCATGTCCCCGACGATCGTGAAGGACCGCAGCGGGTTCCGGCGGGCGAGCATCCGCCACTGCATGGGCGAGAGCTCCTGCGCCTCGTCGACCACGATGTGCCCGTAGGTCCACTCGCGGTCCTCGGCGGCGCGCTCGGCGGTGGTGCGCGGGTCGCCGCCCTCGGCGAAGGACCCCGCGACCTGCTCCGCGGTGACGATGCCCTCGACGCCCATGTTCTCGATCGCCTGGCGCGCGTTCTCGATGTCGCGGTTGCGGCTGGCCTTCGCCGCACGCTTCGCCGCGCCCCCGGTGGGGTCGAACGGGCCGAGGAGTTCGGCTGCCTCGTCGAGCAGGGGGACGTCCTCGACCGTCATCGCCGAACCGCGCGGGCGGAGCAGCAGTGCCCGGCGTTCCGGGGTCCAGTTCGGGGTGAGGGACGCGAGCCAGTTCGGCCGCGCGTAGAGGTCCTCCACGAACTTCTCGGCAGGGAGCGGCAGCCAGGCGGTGTTGAGGAGGACCCGGGCGTCGTAGGAGGACCGGATGTCCTCGCGGAGGACCTTCTCGTCGGCCTCGTCCACCGTGGTGCCGCGCTCGCGGAGCTGGTCGGCGAGGAGTCGGGTCATCGCGTCGAGGGCGATCTTGTTGAACGTCACCCGGGCGACGTTGTGCGGCTTGCCGCGGTCCTGCGCGCGCTTCATGGCGTCGGCCACGAGCTGCGGCGGGACGACGAGCCGCTCGCCCTCGACGTCGAGGGTCACGGGCTCGGCCGGCACGACCTGCCGCGACCGGACGGCACGGCGGAGCAGGGACGCCATCTCCGCCGAGCCCTTCACGGCGGCGACGTCCCGGTGGTCGTGCGTGGAGGCGTGCACGCCCGGGTACAGCGACCCGAGCGACGCCATCACGACACCGGTCTCGCCGAGGGACGGCAGCACCTGCTCGATGTACGTCAGGAACGCGGATGACGGCCCGACCATCAGCACGCCCGACCCGCGGAGGCGCTCACGGTAGGAGTACAGCAGGTACGCGGCCCGGTGCAGCGCCACGGCGGTCTTGCCCGTGCCGGGGCCGCCCTGCACGATGAGCACGCCCTCGAGCGGGGACCGGATGATGCGGTCCTGCTCGGCCTGGATCGTGGCGACGATGTCCGTCATCCGTCCGGTGCGCTCGGCGGTCACGGCTGCGAGGAGCGCCCCCTCGCCCTGCAGGTGCGTGCGCTCGTCGTCGTAGAGGGAGGCGTCGAACACTTCGTCCTCGACCCCGACGACGGTCCGGCCGTCGAGCGTGAGGTGCCGGCGCGCCCGCATGCCCATCGGGTACGCGGCGGTCGCCTGGTAGAACGCGCTCGCACCGGGGACCCGCCAGTCGAGCAGGAGCGGGCGGTGGTCGTCGTCGCGGAGGCCGACCCGGCCGATGTACCGGAACGCGTCCTCGTCGCTGTCCGGCTCGGAGACCTCGAGCCGACCGAACACGAGGCGGTCGCCGACGCGTTCGAGCGTCGCGATGGTGTCCTCGTAGAGCCGGGCGTACGCGTCGCGCTCGCTGCGGCTCTGGTGGTTCCCGCCGACCGCCTGACGGCGGGTCTCGGCGAGACGCTGCTCGGCCTCGGCGGTCAGTTCGTCGAGGCGGGCGAACAGCCCGTCGACGTAGCCACGCTCGCGGTCGATCTCGGTCGGTTCGGACACACGCCACCCTTCGGGAAACAGGGGTGTCCAGTGTAGTCCCGCAGGACCGACACCGAGAACGGCGCGACCCCATGATGGACGGGAGGCGCGTGGCGGACCCGCCACGCGCCTCCCGTCTGTCAGACGCGCAGCGTCTACATCTCCTCGTGCGTGTCCGGGTCGCCGTCCCAGAGGCGCCCGCGCTCGAGCGCGGAGATCGCCTGCACCTCGTCGTCGGTCAGCTCGAAGCCGAAGACGTCGAGGTTCTCGCGCTGCCGCGAGGCGTCGCCCGACTTCGGCACCGGCACGGCCCCGAGCTGCACGTGCCAGCGCAGCACGACCTGCCCCGGCGTGACCCCGTGGGCCTCGGCCGCCGCGACGACCGGCTGCTCGCTCATGAGCTCGGACTGCTTCGCGAGGGGGCTCCAGCTCTCGGTCACGATGTCGAGCTCCTGGTGCACCTTCCGGAGCTCCGCCTGGGGGAAGTACGGGTGCAGCTCGACCTGGTTCACGGCCGGGGCGACCCCGGTGGCGTCCACGATGCGCTCGAGGTGCTCCGGCGTGAAGTTCGAGACACCGATCGAGCGGACCTTGCCGGCGTCACGGAGGTCCACGAAGGCCTTCCAGGTGTCGACGAACTTGTCGACGGACGGGTTCGGCCAGTGGATGAGGTACAGGTCCACGTGGTCGAGGCCGAGGTTCGCGAGGGACTCGTCGATCGACCGGTGGGCTTCGTCGTACCCGTGGTGGCGCCCCGGCAGCTTCGTGGTGACGACGAGGTCCTCACGGTCGACACCGGACTCGCGGACCGCACGGCCCACGGCGTCCTCGTTGCCGTAGTTCAGCGCGGTGTCGAGCAGCCGGTAGCCGCTCGCGATCGCCGCCTGCACCTGCGCGCTGCCCTCGTCGCCGTTCAGGCCGTAGGTGCCGAGGCCGAGCTCGGGGAACCGGTGGCCGTCGTTCAGCTCGATCGTCGGGGCGCCGACCTGCATCAGCGCACCCCGAGCAGGTCGATGACGAAGATGAGGGTCTTGCCGGAGAGGAAGTGTCCGCCGCCGGCCGGGCCGTAGGCGAGCTCCGGCGGGACCACGAGCTTGCGGCGGCCGCCGACCTTCATGCCGGGGATGCCCTCCTGCCAGCCGCGCACGAGCGCCGCGAGCGGGAAGTCGATCGGCTCGCCGCGGTTCCACGAGCTGTCGAACTCCTCGCCCGACTCGTACTCGACGCCGGCGTAGTGGACCTTGACGGTGGAGCCCGCGGTGGCCTCGTCGCCGGATCCCTCGACGATGTCGGTGACCACGAGCTCGGTGGGGGCGGGGCCCTCGGGGGCGTCGAACTCGGGCTTGCTGTTGAGGTCAGTCATGCCCGCCAGTCAACCAGAGAGCGCGGTCACGGCCCTGCAGCCCGACGGAGGCAGCAGAATGGTTCCACCGTGACACGATCCGACACCGCCCCGCGCCGCCGCCTGCTCGCCGACCTCACCCCGCTCCGCCGCTCCCCCGCGTTCGCCCGCCTGTGGGCCGGGACGGCGATCGCCGGCATCGGCACGCAGATGACGACCGTCGCGGTCGGCCTCGAGGTGTACGACATCACCCACTCGACGTTCGCCGTGGCACTCGTCGGCGTGATCGCCCTCGTCCCGATGATCGTCGCGGGGCTCTACGGCGGCATGCTCGCCGACGCGTTCGACCGGCGGCTCGTGGCCCTCGTGTCGGCGCTCGTCGCCTGGGCCGCTGTGGCCCTCATCGCCACCCACGCCTGGCTCGGCCTGCACAGCGTGGCGCTGCTCTACGTCCTCGCCACGGTGAACGCCGTCGCGGCGACGGTGAGCAACGCCTCGCGCTCCGCGATCGTGCCGCGGCTCGTCGGCACCGACCTCCTGCCCGCGGCGAGCGCCCTCGGCGGCATCGCGTCCGGGTTCCAGGTCACGGTGGGTCCGGCGATCGCGGGTGTCCTCATCGCCGGAGTCGGCTTCGCCCCGACGTACACGATCGACGTCGTCCTCTTCACGTTCGCGTTCCTCGGGGTGTTCACGCTGCCGAGGATGGCGGCCGAACACGACGCCCTCCGTCCCGGGCTGAGCTCGCTGATCGAGGGTGCGCGGTTCCTGAAGCGCTCCCGCAACATCACCATGACCTTCGTGCTCGACATCATCGCGATGACGTTCGGCCAGCCGCGGGTGCTCTTCCCCGCGATCGGGGCGCTCGTCATCGGCGGTGGGTCGATCACGGTCGGGACGCTCACCGCCGCGTACGCCATCGGAGCCCTGCTCTCGAGCGTGTTCTCGGGTCCGCTCGGTCATGTGCGGCGTCAGGGCGAGGCGGTCGGCTGGGCGATCACCGCGTACGGCGGGGCCATCGCCGCGTTCGGCGTCGTCGTCGCGGTGGCGCACCTGCTCGGCGGTCGCTCGGGCGATGCCTTCAGCGTCGGGATCCTGCCGGCCCTCGGACTCGCGGCGCTGTGCCTCGCGGCCGCCGGCGGCGCGGACAACGTCAGCTCGGTGTTCCGGAACACGATCCTGCAGGCGGCGTCGCCGGACGGGATGCGCGGGCGGCTGCAGGGCATCTTCATCGTGGTGGTCACGGGTGGCCCGCGGCTCGGCGACCTGTACGCCGGTCTCGTCGTCGCGGCGGGCATCGCGTACCCGCCGATCATCGGTGGCGTGGTGATCATCGGCCTCGTCGCGCTGCTGCTCCGGTTCGTCCCGTCGTTCCGTCGGTACGACGCGCTGCACCCCCACGCGAACTAGCGGGCCACGAGACTCGCGCTGAGCGACACTCCTCGCGGCCGAGCGCGCGAGCAACGTCGCTCACGCCGAGTCTCGGCTGCGGCGGGCCCCCAGGGCGACCACACACCGGCCGGGAGGCCCGTGGCGGGCCCGCACCGCGCCTCCCGTCCGGATCCAGGTAGTTTCGTACGCATGCCGGACCGTGATGCGCGCGCCATCCAGCGGACCGGGGTCCGCGCCGTCGTCCGGCGCACCTACCACTCGGTCATCCGGCACCGCGTCGTCGACGCGGCGGCGTCGCTGACGTTCTTCGCGACCCTCACGGTGTTCCCGACCGCACTCGCGGTCGTGTCGGCGCTCGCGATCGTCGACCGGTCGGGAGACGGCCTCGCGGACATCGTCCAGATCCTCGGGTTCATCGTGCGCCCGGAGACCGCGCAGCACCTCGAGGAGCCGCTCCGGCAGCTGCTCTCGCTCGACAACCCGTGGCTCGGGTTCGCGACCGGCGTGGTCCTGACGCTGTGGTCGCTGTCCGGGTACGCGACCGCGTTCGGCCGCGCGATGAACACCGCCTACGAGGTCGAGGAGGGCCGCCGGATCTGGAAGTTCCGCAGCATGATGCTCCTCGTCACCCTGCTCGTCATGGTCGGCGGCGCGATCGCGATCCTCATCCTGCTCGGTACCCCGACGATCGCCGCGGCCATCGTCGACCAGATGGGCTGGCCGGTCTGGGTGGACGACCTGTGGAACGTGGCGAAGTGGCCCGTGCTCGCCGCGGTCCTCGTCGTCATGGTCGCGGTGCTCTACTACGCGACGCCGAACGTCCGGACGCCGCAGCTCCGGTGGGTGTCGGCCGGTGCCGCCTTCGCGATCGTGACCTGGGCGATCGCGACGTTCGGGTTCGCGGTCTACGTCGAGACGATCGGTGCCGGCAACCGCGCGTACGGCTGGCTCGGCGGCGCGATCCTGCTGCTCGTGTACCTGTACATCTCGAACTTCGTGCTCGTCGTCGGCGGTGAGCTCGACTCCGAGGTCATCCGGATGCGCCAGCTGTTCGCCGGCATCGAGGCCGACGAGTCGATCCGGCTCCCCCTGCGCGACGTCACGCGGAACTTCACGCTGGCCCGGTGGCGGGACGCCGACATCGCGACCGCACACCACGTCCGGGTCGAGGCGGCGAAGCTCCCCCGCGACGACGAGGACGCCGCGCAGGCCGAACACCTCCGCGACCTCGCCGGCAAGGTGCAGGTGAGCGAACCCCCGATGCCGTAGCGGCACAGGGGTTCGGCGTCAGCGCTCCGCGGCGCGTCAGCGCTCCCGCGCGGCCTGGTCCAGCATCTCCTCGGTGACCACCGGGATCGCCCCCGTCGCCAGCTCGATCCCCGACAGGCGCGCGGGCGACAGGACCCGCTGCACCTGGTCCTCCTCCATGAGACCGGCAGCGGTGACGAGCGTCGCGATCGGCGTCGAGGTGGTCAGTGCCGTGTGCGCGATCGACGCCGCGGCCGCGTACCCGATGTACGGCGTCAGGGCGGTCACGACGCCGACGTTCGTGTCCACCTGCGCCGCGAGCTTCGCCTCGTTCGCCTCGATGCCCGTGACGCAGTGCACGCGGAGGGTCTCGCAGCCGTTCGCCATCCACTGCAGCGACTGCATGATCGAGTGCGCGATGATCGGCTCGAACGCGTTGAGCTGCAGCTGTCCTCCCTCGGCCGCCATCGTCACGGTGGTGTCCGCCCCGACGACGGCGAACGCGATCTGGTTCACGACCTCGGGGATCACCGGGTTGACCTTGCCGGGCATGATCGACGACCCCGCCTGGCGTGCCGGCAGCGTGATCTCGCCCAGGCCGGCCTGCGGCCCCGACGCGAGGAGTCGGAGGTCGTTGCAGATCTTCGAGAGCTTCGCGGCGCTGCGCTTGACTGTGCCGGAGAGCGTCATGAACGCCCCGGCGTCGCTCGTGGCCTCGATGAGGTCCGGCGCGGTCACGACGTCGAGGCCGGTCGCGATCTGCAACTGCCGCCGGACCTCGTCGCGGTACAGCGGATCGGCGGTGATGCCCGTGCCGATCGCCGTCGCGCCGAGGTTCGTCTCCGCCAGCAACGGCATGACCTTCGACAGCAGGAGCACGTCCTCCTGGATGGTGTGCGAGAACCCGGTGAACTCCTGTCCGAGCGTCATCGGCACGGCGTCCTGGAGCTGCGTCCGTCCGATCTTCAGGACGTCCGCGAAGGCCCGCCCCCGCTCGGCGAAGGCGTCGGACAGTGCCTCGAGCTGCGAGTTGAGCCGCCGCACGCCGAGGATCATCGCCAGCTTGATGCTCGTCGGGTACGTGTCGTTCGTCGACTGGCTGCGGTTCACGTGGTCGATCGGGTGCAGGTGGGCGTAGTCGCCCTTCTCCCGCCCGAGCAGTTCGAGTGCCCGGTTCGCGAGCACCTCGTTCGTGTTCATGTTCGTCGACGTGCCGGCGCCGCCCTGGACGATGTCGACCACGAACTGGTCGCGGAGCCGTCCGTCGCGGACCTCCTGCGCGGCCGCGTCGATGGCGTCGGCGCGCTCGCCGTCGAGCACCCCGATCGCCTTGTTCGCGCGGGCCGCTGCCTGCTTGACGGTCGCGAGGGCCTCGATGAGGTCCGGGTACACCGCGATCGGGACGGAGGTGATCGGGAAGTTCTCGAGCGCCCGGAGGGTGTTGATCCCCCAGTAGGCGTCAGCCGGGACCTCTCGGCTGCCCAGGGAGTCGGACTCGGTGCGGGTGGGTCGTGGTGCGTCGTTGCTCACCCGGCCCAGGCTAGTCCGAACCGTCCGGCCGGTCCTGGTGCCGAGGCGGGCGCGTGTCGGCTCGCGCCCGACGCGACCGGAAGACGGGCCGGGGGGGGGGGGGGGGGGGGCGGCCCCCCCCCCCCCCCCCCGCCCGTCCGCTCGTCGCGTCAGCGACCCGCGACGCGTCGCATCCCGCGGTGCGCGTCAGTGGAACTGCGGGACGATGAGGTAGATGCCGTAGAGCACGGCGGCGGCGCTCACCGCGAAGCAGGCGATCGCGAGCGAGCGGTACAGCCGCACCCCCGGCGGGGTCTGCCCGGGGATCGGGAACCCGGCCGTGGCCGGCCCGACGGTGCCGTCGTCCTTCACCGTGTACTTGCCGGCGCGGCTGTCCGCGGCGCTCCAGAAGCGGAGGCCGATCGAGTACACCGTCACGACGAAGCACGCGCCGACGACCGAGGCGATCGCGACCGTCAGGAAGGCGAACCAGTCGATGCCCATCAGCGACGTCCCCCCTTGCGCGCGGCCATGCGGCGCAGCGTGCGCTCGCGGCTCAGCTCGGCACGACGGGCCGAGACGACCTCGGCGCGCTTCTTGCGCTGCATGTCGCGACGCTCCTTGCGGGTGAGGACCGCGTTCGCAGCCACGTCGACCTCGATCGCGGCGGCCTGGTCGTGCGGCTTGCGGAGCGACCAGAGGTACAGGCCGAGGATCACAGCGGCTCCGACCACGGCGTCGATCACGAGTCCGAGCACACCGATGCGGGCGATGCCGGACGCGACCGCACCGACCGCAGCCGCGGCGGGCAGGGTGATGAACCAGGCGATGACGATCTTGCCCGCGGTCGACCACTGGATCTTCGACCCACGTCGGCCGAGGCCTGCGCCGATGATCGAGCCGGACGACACCTGCGTGGTGGACAGCGCGAACCCGAGGTGGCTCGACGCGAGGATCGTGGCGGCGGTCGAGGCCTCGGCGGCGAAGCCCTGCGTCGCACGGATCTCGGTGATGCCGGACCCGAGCGTGCGGATGATGCGCCAGCCGCCGGTGTACGTGCCGAGGGCGATCGCGAGGGCACACGCCACGACGACCCAGAACTGCACGCCCTGGTTCGCCGACTGCGCACCGGACGCGATGAGCGTGAGCGTGATGACGCCCATGGTCTTCTGCGCGTCGTTCGTTCCGTGCGCGAGCGACACCATCGAGCTCGTGAAGACCTGCCCGATGCGGAAGCCGCCGCGCTCGTTCGGGAAGACCGGGCGACGGGTGATCCGGTACGCGATGCGCGTCGAGAGGAACGACACGAGCGCCGCGATCACGGGCGACAGGAACGCCGGGATGATCACGACGGTCAGCAGCGCGGCGTAGTTCACGGAGCCGAAGCCGGCGCCGACGATCGCGGCACCGATGAGCCCGCCGAACAGCGCGTGCGACGACGAGGACGGCAGCCCGCGCAGCCAGGTGATCATGTTCCACACGACAGCGCCGATGAGCCCCGCGAAGATCATCTCGGGCGTGATCGCCACACCGCCGGGTCCCTCGTTGATGAGCCCGTGCGAGATCGAGGTCGCCACCGCGGTGCTGAGGAACGCACCGACGAGGTTGAGCACCGCTGCGACGGTGACCGCGACCTTGGGCTTCATGGCGCCGGTCGCGATCGGGGTCGCCATCGCGTTGGCGGTGTCGTGAAAACCGTTTGTGAAGTCGAAGAAGAGGGCCAACGCGATGACCAGGACGACTATGAGTGTGATGTCCACCGCGGAAAAGTGTCCCAGGCGACCGGCCCGAGCACAAACCCTGCCGTTCACCCCGTGTCCACTCGACCTGTCGAACCGTTCAGGAACGGAACCATTCCGATGACAGAATGTTCCTCATGGACCCCGTCGAGCTGCTCATCCTGCTGATCGGATCGCTGGCGGTGACGGGGTTCGCGCGGGCGAAGGGCCTCCCCGCACCGCTGCTCGTCACCGCCGTCGCGCTCGCCGCGTCGTTCATCCCGGGGCTCCCGCACATCGAGATCGACAGCGAGGTCATCCTCACCGTCGTCCTGCCCCCGCTGCTATACTCCGCCGCGCTCGACGTGTCGTGGCAGAGCTTCCAGACGTCGATCAAGCAGATCCGTCGCCTCGGGATCTTCCTCGTGATCGTCACGGCGCTGGTCGTCGGCGTCGTCGCGTACTTCCTCATCCCGGACATGACGCTGCCGGCGGCGATCCTGCTCGGCGCGATCGTCGCCCCGCCGGACGCGGTGTCGGCGGCCGCGATCGGCCGGAAGCTCGGGCTCCCCCGTCGGGTCATGACGGTGCTGTCCGGCGAGAGCCTCATCAACGACGCCGCCTCGCTGACCCTGGTCCGGGTCTTCACGCTCATCATCGCGGGGACGTCCCTCACGATCTGGCAGGACCTCGGCATCTTCGGCCTCGCGATCGGCGTCGGCCTCGTCGTCGGCGGTGTGCTCGGAGTCCTGGTGCACTGGATCCGGATGCGGATCAACGACCCGGTGGTCGAGACGATCATGAGCATCCTCCTCCCCTTCGTCGCGTACATCGGCGCCGAGCACCTCTCCGGGTCCGGCGTCATCGCGGTCGTGACCGCCGGCCTCTACATCGGCTACAACTCGCCGAAGGAGGGTTACGCGACCAGACTCCAGGAGCGCCCCCTCTGGACGAGCATCGACGTCATCCTCGAGGGCTTCGTCTTCGCGCTCATCGGCCTGCAGCTCAACGACGTCGTCCAGAAGCTGATCGAGAGCGAGCGGAGCCTCGGGGAGACGCTGACCGCCGCGGTCGTGGTGCTGCTCGTGGTGATCCTGGTGCGACCGCTGTTCGTCTTCGAGTCCTACGTACGGAACCGCATCAACGGACGGTGGCTCCGGCCCCTGCGCGTGAAGCTCTCCCGCGGGCACCCGTCGCTCCGGTGGATGCGCGGGACCGCTGAGCCGAAGCTCAACTGGCGCGAGCTCACGGTCATCTCGTGGACGGGCATGCGCGGCGTGGTCACGCTCGCCGCCGCGGTCTCGGTCGTCGCGAGCCCGACGGAGATCCCGGCGCAGGACACCATCTTCGTGATCGCGTTCATCGTGACGGTCGGCACCCTCCTGCTGCAGGGCCTGACGCTGCCGTTCGTCATCCGGGCGCTCAAGGTGCAGGACCCGGAGGAGGGCATCCAGGACGTCCGCAGCGAGATGCGGCTCAACGAGCGGACCACGCGCGCCGCGATCGACCTCATCGAGCAGCGGCGACCGGAGTGGGGCGAGCGCTTCGGGGTCGAGGCCACCGACGTGTTCGTCGCGCGGCTGAAGGCCCGGCTCGAACGTGCCGCCGAGACCTTCCGGCAGGACGCCGTGGAGGAGGAGACCGAGGACCAGCAGCTGCCCTCCCGACTCCGGGGGTCGCAGATGCAGGACATCCGCCGCGACCTGCTCGACCGGCGCCGGGAGATCGTGCTCGAGGAGCGCGAGAAGGGCAACCTCGACGAGGAGGTCATGCGCCGCGTGCTCGTGACGCTCGACGCCGAAGAACTCGCGATGGACTCGGCCCAGGCGTCCCGCAGCCGGAGCTGACCGCGCCGCGCGACCGTGCACGCCGCGCGGTCGCGCGACCGCGCGCACCGCGCGCCGGTCGCTGTCGGACGTCGCGGCGTATCCTGGCGCTCCGGATCGAGAACAGGAGCACGTGGCCGAGTGAGCACCCCGCGGAACGACCTCCCACCGAAGCGGACCACCCGCCCGTCGACCCGAGGCACGCGTCCCCGGCGGGGGTCGTCCGTCGCAGGTCACCGTCGCGTCCGTCAGGCCCCGGTCCCGGAGCCCCAGCGGATCAGCGCCTACCGCCGCTGGTACGGCACGCTGCACCCCTCGCTCCAGCTCATCGGCCTGCAGCTCTGGATGCCGCTCTTCTTCATCGTCGGCTTCTGCCTCTGCTACGTGTTCGCGTTCCACGCCCCGCACCCGCACGACGTGCCCGTCGCCCTCGTCGGCAGCGACCCGACGCTCGTCGCCGCGGTGGGCAAGGCGCTGCCGGGTGAGTACGTCTTCCACGTCTACGACTCCCTCGCCGCCGCGAAGCGGGACGTCCTCGCCGGCAGCATGGCGGTGGCGTACGACCCGTCGGCGAACGAGTTCTTCAAGGCGAGCGCACACCAGTTCCAGGTCGCCTCACTCGTGCCCGCCACGCTGTCCGCGGTGATCGAGGCCGGCGGCGCCGCGGCCCCGGAGATCACCGAGCTCGCCCCGCTCCCCGCGTACGACGAGTACGGCACGGTGTCGATGTACGTGATGCTCGCGTGGTGCATCGGCGGCTACATGGTGGCGATGTTCATCGGGATCATGGGCGGCCCGCTCCGGCACCGCACGCGCATGGCCGTGATCGTCGTCGGCGGTCTCGTCATCTCGCTCATCACGAACACCCTCGCGGGCCCCGTCGTCGGCGCCATCCACGGCCACTTCGTCCCACTCGTCCTCATCGCGTGGGGCTGGATCGTGGCGATCGGCCTCGCGGTCAACGGCCTGAGCTACTTCGCCGGTCGGTTCATCGCCGCACCGGCCATGATCTGCTTCGTCTTCCTCTCGATGCCGTCATCGGGCGGCGCCTACCCGAAGTGGTTCATGCCGGAGCCGTTCGCGTGGCTCAACAACGTCGTCGTCGGTTCGAGCATGGTCGACATGATCAAGCACCAGATCTACGGCGTCGGCCCCGGTCTGACGCGGGGGCTCATCACCATGGCGTGCTACGCCGGGGCGGGCTTGGTGCTGATGTACTTCGGCAAGATGTGGTGGGAGCACCGACGCATCCGCGCGATCGTCACCGGCCGGACGACGATGTTCCAGGACGCCCAGACCGCGAACCGTGAGTTCCTCGGCAAGCAGCGCGACCACGAGCTGGAGCGACACGGGCTCACCTCGACGGAGACCGGCACGCTCAGCGTGCTGCGCGACGACGAGTGGGAGGACGAACGAGCCGGCGGCGACGTCTTCATGGGCGGTCGCGACGGCCTCGAGACCGAGAGCACGCCGACCGGTCGCGTCCCGGTGGTGCGCTCGGGCGAGCGCCCCGCTCCTGCGGGAAGGCCGGGAGGCCCGACCAGCGGTCCGCGCACGCGTCCCGTCCCACGGGCGGACGGCTCCAGGGCACCGGCCCGCTCCGACGTGCCGGCTCGCTCGTCCGCGCGGAGCGGCGGCGGGTCCGACGACCGTCCCCACGGCCGGCACGCGGAGCACTGAGGCGCGCACTGCCGGGCGTATCCTGGGCGCATGAACCCGCGCATCGCCTGGCACCGCGTCCTCGTCACCGTCGTCGTCGTGTTCCTCGCCCTCGCGGTCGTGTTCTACGCGCTGAGCGTGTTCCTGGCCCCCGCCGACGGCCGGAACACCGCCGGGCTGTTCGTCGGGTGGGCGATGTTCGCGATGATCGGCGCGATCGGGTTCGGCATCGTGGACTTCTTCGTGCGCCCACTGGGTGGCCGAAGCGGCGACGCCGACGTCATGGCCGCCGCGGAAGAGGCCCGCACGGGCAGCACCCGCACACAGCAGGTCCGCTGATCACGCGCCGGTGAACCCGGCCACGGTCGCGTTGTCCTCCGCGAACGTGAAGCGTGCCCGGACCCGGCCGCCCGCGAGCACCCCGGGCAGCCAGTACTGCGCGTCGTCCCACATCGCCCCGTAGGGAACGGCGTCGACCGGGATCCACCGGGGCTCGAGCTCGTCGCTGCCCGTCGGGTCCCCCTGCCAGCGGCGGCAGACGAACACGTCCGAGACCTGGGACCAGGACGGCCGGAACGGGAACCGGTAGTCCAACGTGCCCCGTGCCTCCAGGTCGTCGGGGTCGAGCCGCAGGCCGACCTCCTCGGCCACCTCGCGGACGGCCGTGTCGACCGCCGCCTCGCCAGGCTCCCGCTTCCCGCCGGGGCCGACCAGGCGACCGGTGCCGAGTCCGCGCCGCTTCTCGCCGAGGAGCACCTCGGGACCGTCGGCGCCGTCGCGGAGCAGGTACACGACGACCACGGCCGGGTGCTGGATCGTGCGGTCGGCGCGTTCGGTCACGCCCCCAGTGTGGCGTACGCTCGTTGCATGGCAGGCGTGCTGCGGGGGCATCATGGCTGAGTCACGCAGGTCGGGGCGCAGCCTCGAAGTGTTGCGTGCCGAGGCCGCCGAGGAGATCTCGATGCTCGTCGAGCACCGGAGCCGTCAGGGCGAGGACCCGTGGGACTTCATGCCGACGCTGCCGACCGTCGACGAGCAGGTCGTGCTCATCCTCCGCGCAGACTCCCTCGAGCTCGACGCCGCGATCGGCAAGCGGAGCGCGCAGTGGTCGATGCACCCGGCGTCCGGGCAGGGCACCGCCATGGGCGAGGAGTACCACCGCCTGCGCCGCATCGCCCTGCAGCACCCGGAGCTGACCGAGGCGGTCTGGAAGCTCATGGGGGCGCTCCCCGACGCGAGCTGACCGGCGCTCGTGGCGCCGGGCGCGGCCCGGTGCGGGGGCCAGGCGCGCTGCGGTTGGATGGGGACATGACCGAAACCGTCCTCGCGATCCTCAACCAGCCCTCCCGCGACGCCGCGCCGCACGACCCGGACGCCGACACGTTCTGGTTCGCCGCCCCGCTCGAGGAGCACGTGCAGGTGCAGGACCTCGGGATCATCCGCGGCGACGGCGTGTTCGAGACCATCACCGTGGTGGACGGCCGGCCGCAGGCGCTCGAACCGCACCTGGCGCGCTTCGAACGCTCCGCCCGCATGCTCGACCTGCCCGTCCCGGACGCCGACGCCTGGCGCCGCACGATCGAGGCCGTGTGCGCCGAGCTCGACCCCGTCCGCGAGGGCTTCGTGAAGACCGTGCTCACCCGGGGCGTCGAGGGGTCCGGCCGGCCGACCGGCTGGGCGTACGCGGCGCCGTCGGGTGACCAGACGCCGGCCCGCACCGAGGGCATCTCGGTCGTGACGCTCGACCGCGGCTACCGGCACGACGTCGAGCGCACGTCGCCGTGGCTCCTGCAGGGCGCGAAGACGCTGTCCTACGCGGTGAACATGGCGGCCCTGCGCGAGGCCGACCGCCGTGGGGCCGACGACGCGCTGTTCGTGTCGACGGACGGCTACGTGCTCGAGGGCACCCGGGCGAACCTGATCCTGTCCGTCGGCGGTCGGCTCGTGACGCCCCGCACCGACATCGGCATCCTCGCCGGGACCACACAGGCCGACGTGTTCCGGTTCGCCGAGGACGCCGGCATCGACACCGCCTACGAGCTCGTGACGCTCGCCGACCTCGAGTCCGCCGACGCCCTCTGGCTCGTGTCGAGCGTCCGGCAGGCGGCGCCGATCCGGTCGGTGAACGGGGTCACGCGGACGATGGACCTGCCGCTCACCGAGCGCATCAACGAGTTCCTGCTGTCGCGCGAGGCCTGAGCGCGCGGGTCGCGCAACCCGACCCGACATCGGACGGGAGGCACGTGGCGGCGCCGCCACGTCCTCCCTCGCAGGCTCGGTCGGCGCGCCCGGCGCATCGCTCCGCGAGGCCGCTGAGCGGGCGCGCCCGACCGTCACCTGGTCACCAGCGCTCGCTGGTGACGCCCTGCCCGTCGGCCCACGCGAACACCTGCGCGCCTTCGATCCAGACGCGCGTCGCGCGGCTGGTCGCGGCGAGCGGGTCGCCGTCCCAGAGGACGAGGTCGGCGTCGTGGCCGACCTCGAGCCGGCCCACGCGGTCGCCGAAGCCGAGGATGTCGGCCGGGTTCACCGTGAGTGCCTCGAGCGCGGTCTGCCAGGGCAGGCCCTCCTTCACGGCGGCCGTGGCCTGGTCGACGAGCATGTTGATCGGCACGACCGGTGCGTCCGTCGTGATGGCGACCCGGACACCGGCGGCGGCGACCGTGGCGAGGTTCGGGATGCCGCGGTCGCGGAGCTCGACCTTCGACCGGCTCGTGAAGAGCGGTCCGTAGATGACCGGGATGCCCTTGTCGGCGAGGACGTCGGCGATCTTGTGCGCCTCGGTGCCGTGGTTCACGACGAGGCGGTAGCCGAACTCCTCGGCGAGGCGGATCGCGGTCGCGATGTCGTCGTGGCGGTGGGTGTGCTGGTCCCAGGCGAGCTCGCCGTCGAGCACGCGGACGAGCGTCTCCTTCGTGAGGTCGCGGGCGAACGGGTCGCCCTTCGCCTCGGCGGCGTCACGGGCTGCGCGGTAGTTCTGGGCCTCGACGAAGGCGTCACGGATGACCTTCGCGACGCCGAGGCGCGTGGACGGGGTCTGGCCCTTCCCGCCGTAGACGCGCTTCGGGTTCTCGCCGAGGGCGCTCTTCACGCTCACCGCGTCGGAGATGAGCTGCTCGTCGATCGTCCGGCCGCCCCAGGTCTTGATCGCGACGGTCTGCCCGCCGATCGGGTTGCCGGAGCCGGGCTTGACGACGATGCTCGTGACGCCGCCGGCGAGGGCGTCTCGGAAGCCCTCGTCCTGGATGTCCACGGCGTCGATCGCGCGGACACCGGCCATGTTCGGGCCGGTCATCTCGTTCGTGTCGTTGCCGGCCTCGCCGTTGGCCTCCTCGTGGATGCCGACGTGCCCGTGGGCCTCGACGAAGCCGGGGACGAGCCACGCACCGGCGGCGTCGACCACGGGCATGCCGCCCGGCGGGGAGACGTCGGGACCGATCGCCGTGATCTTCCCGTCCTCGACGACGACCGCCCCGCCGTCGAACTGCGGGGAGCTGACGGGGACGACGTGGGCACCGGTGATGGCGAAGGAGTTGGTCATGCGTGCCACGCTAGCGACGCCCCGTGCATGCGACATCCGGATTCCTGGCGGTCGGCTGGCACGCCGTCGTAGCGTGCGGCCCGTGCCCCATCCGCTGTCCCTCTCCCCCCGGTCGAGATCGTCCGCGCCCTCGCGGCCGGAGTCCGCACCCGTGCAGCGGTGGCCCGCGCACGCGCAGGTCGTCGTGCCGTGGCGGAGCCGTGCCCGCGGGCCGAGGGCCGACCGGGTGCTGCGCGAGGTCGAGGCCTCCGTGCCGCCGCGGATCGCCGCGGCAGAGTGGTCACCCGACGCCGGCACCGAACAGCTGCTCGCGCACGCAGCACACGCGCTGCGGACCCTCGACGCCGAGCACGGGCACGTCCTGTCCGGGCTGTCGTCGATCATGGTCCGGACGGAAGCCGTGGCCTCGTCGCGGATCGAGCACGAGCACGCGACCCTCGACGACCTGGCGCGCGCCTCCGTCGGCGGACGGGCGAACCCGAGCGCGACGACCGTGGCACGAGCCGGCGCGGCACTGGAGCGCCTCGCGGCGAGCGCTGCGGGCGGTGCGGTCACCGAAGCGGCACTCCTCGCCGCCCACCGGGCGCTCATGGCCGACGACCCGGTGGACGCCCGGTACGCCGGGCAGTACCGCGACGTCCAGAACTGGATCGGCGGCGGATCGACGCCTCGACTGGCGACGTACGTCCCACCGCCCGCCGCCGAGGTCCCGGAGCTGATGCACGACCTGCTGGCCTTCGTGCACCGTGACGACCTCCACCCGATCGCGCAGGCCGCCCTCGCCCACGCCCAGTTCGAGTCGATCCACCCGTTCACCGACGGCAACGGTCGGATCGGACGTGCACTCGTCGCAGCGGTCCTCCGCCGACGGGGCCTGGGCGTTCGGGTGACGGCTCCGGTCGCCGTGGTGCTCGCGGCCGAGCGTGCGCGGTACTTCGGCCGGCTCGCCGCGTACCGGGACGGCGACGTGGACGACCTCGTCCGCGACCTCGCGATCGCGATCGGCACCGTCTGCGACGAGGCGACGCTCTCGGCGTTGGTGCTCCGGGAGCACCGGGCGTGGCTCGACACCCTCGGGCTGCCCCCCGCGCTGGTCGGCGTGCTCGCGCGCGAGTCCTCCGTGACGGAGGACACGCTCGACGGACTGCTCGACGACCGGGTGGACGCGGTGGTCCGGCGCCTGTGCGGTGCCGGCGTGCTCCGGTCCCTGACCGAACGGCGCCGGCGGCGGGTGTGGCGGGTCGAGGGTGTCGCGGCCGAGTTCGAGGCCTTCACCGCGCGGGTCACCGACGCAGTGGTCGCACGGGCGGGCCGGGTTGCGTGACGGTGCCGGCGCGGCCGGGCCGGGCTGCGTGACGGCGCCTGCGCATAGGGTGGAGCGGTGAGCAGCGAGCACGAACAGGCCACCCCGCCCACCGCCGCGAAGCGCCCGGTCACCCGGACGCACCACGGCTTCGACTTCGTCGACGACTACGAGTGGCTGCGTGACAAGGAGTCCCCCGACACGCTCGCGTACCTCGAGGCCGAGAACACGTACACCGACGCGGCGACGGCGCACCTCGCACCACTGCGCGACCGCATCTTCGGCGAGGTCAAGGCCCGCGTGCAGGAGACCGACCTCTCCGTCCCAGTGCGGATGGGCGGCTGGTGGTACTTCACCCGCACGGCCGAGGGATCGCAGTACGGCGTGCAGTGCCGAGCGCCGATCGCCGGTCCGGACGACTGGACGCCGCCGTCGATCGAGACCCCTGCCGACGTCGGTCCCGGCACGCTGCCGGGCGAGGAGGTCGTGCTCGACGGCAACGTCCTCGCCGAGGGCCACGACTTCTTCTCGCTCGGCTCCTACGACATCTCCGACGACGGCACCCGGCTGCTGTACGGCGTCGACGTCGCCGGTGACGAGCGCTACACGCTGCACGTGCGCGACCTGACGACGGGCGAGGACCTCGGCGACGAGATCCCGAACACCGGTGCCGGTGCCACGTTCGACCCCTCCGGCCGGTTCGTCTTCTACCCGACGGTCGACGACTCCTGGCGTCCGGACCGCATCTGGCGGCACAGCGTCGGCGCACCCGCCGCCGAGGACGTCGTCGTGTTCGAGGAGTCCGACGACCGGTACTGGGTCGGTGTCGGCGTCACCCGGTCGTCGCAGTACATCGTCATCGAGCTCGGGTCGAAGATCACCTCCGAGGCGCTCGTCCTCGACGCGGCGGACCCGACCGGCGAGTTCCAGGTCGTCTGGCCGCGGCGCGAGGGCGTCGAGTACGAGATCGAGCACGCCATCGTCGGCGGCAGCGACCGGTTCCTCGTGCTGCACAACGACGGCGCCGAGAACTTCGAGCTGGTCGACGTCCCCGCCGACGACCCGACCTCCGAACAGGACCGCCGCGTCGTCGTCGCCCACCACCCGGAGCGCCGGATCGAGTCGGTCGACGCCTTCGCCGGGCACCTCGCGCTCGAGTACCGGTCCGAGGCGCTCCCCCGCGTCGCGATCATCCCGATCGAGGACGACGGCTACGGCGACGCGCACGAGGTCCCCTTCGACGAGGCCCTGTTCTCCGCCGGACTCGGCGGCAACCCCGAGTGGGAGCAGCCCACGCTCCGGGTCGGCTTCACCTCCTTCGTGACCCCGTCCGAGGTGAGCGACCTGGACCTCGCGACCGGCGAGGTCACCGTCCTCAAGCGCCAGCCGGTGCTCGGCGGGTACGACCCGGCGGACTACGCGCAGGAGCGTGACTGGGCCACCGCGGCGGACGGCACCCGTGTGCCGATCTCGCTCGTGTGGCGCCGGGATGCTGTCGACGCCGGACAGCCCGCGCCGCTGCACCTCTACGGCTACGGGTCGTACGAGCACTCCATCGACCCGGGCTTCAGCGTCATGCGACTGAGCATGCTCGACCGCGGCGTCG
Source organism: Curtobacterium sp. NPDC089689 (assembly GCF_044749145.1). Classification (NCBI taxonomy): domain Bacteria; kingdom Bacillati; phylum Actinomycetota; class Actinomycetes; order Micrococcales; family Microbacteriaceae; genus Curtobacterium; species Curtobacterium sp. NPDC089689. The sequence continues at coordinate 78,653 of NZ_JBIVHJ010000001.1, forward strand.
TGTTCGCGGTGGCGCACGTCCGGGGTGGCGGCGAGATGGGTCGGCACTGGTACGAGGACGGCAAGACCCTCACGAAGAAGAACACCTTCACCGACTTCGTCTCGGTCGCGTCGCACCTGATCGACAGCGGGCGGACCACCGCTGACCGTCTCGTCGCCGAGGGCGGCAGCGCCGGCGGGCTCCTCATGGGCGCCGTCGCGAATCTCGCACCCGAGCGGTTCGCCGGCATCCTCGCGGCCGTCCCGTTCGTCGACGCGCTGACGAGCATCCTCGACCCGGACCTGCCGCTCACGGTGATCGAGTGGGACGAGTGGGGCGACCCGCTGCACGACCCCGAGGTGTACCGGTACATGAGCGAGTACTCGCCGTACGAGAACGTCCGCGACGACGTGCAGTACCCGAAGATCCTCGCGGTGACGTCGATCAACGACACGCGGGTGCTCTACGTCGAGCCCGCGAAGTGGACGGCACGGCTGCGTGAGGTCGGCGCGCCGGTGCTGCTGAAGACCGAGATGGCTGCGGGGCACGGCGGTGTGAGCGGCCGGTACGCGTCGTGGAAGGAGCGGGCGTTCGAGCTCGCGTGGCTGCTCGACACGCTCGGGCTGGCCGAGGTCTCGCCGGCCGCGGCGGACGCGGACCCCATCGCCGCCGGCTGAGCGCGCGGCGCCGGCGCCCCAACCGCGCGTCTGGGGCGCCGGCGCGGCACTCACACGCGGTTGAGCGTGTGCACCGCCTCGTCGTAGGACTGCTCGGCGAGCCGCACGCGGTCCCCCGCGAGGACGCCGTACCCGAACGTCCCCTCGCCACCACGCTCAGCGATCCCCGAGTTCACCCGCAGCTGCTCGAGCGCCTGCAGGGAACGGACCCGCTCGGTGAGGACCTCGGCCGCGTTGCCGATGCGCTTCCACAGCGCGTGCGGGAACGCGTCGTCGCCGAGGACGTCCATCGCCATCCGAGCGCGGAGTGTCGCCGTCCACGCGAGTTCGGTCGCGGCGAGGGCAGCGGCCTCGCGCTCGACCACGGCGACCTCGGCGTCCTCGTCTGCGACGGCGTCACGCACGAGGTCCCGCACGCGGGGCTTCTCGATCGCGGAGACGTCCTGTGCGACGTGCTTCGGGGACCGCAGGGCCCAGGCGGTCGGTTCGGGCCGCTCCACGGCGTCGTCGAGCGCGTCGAGCAGCTCGAGGAACGGCTCGGTGTGCAGGAACGACACGACGTCGCGGATCGCGTGCGCGCGCCGTTCGCGGGTGGCGGCGAGGATCCGCTCGCGGGTCATCGCGTCGACGAGGGCGTCCTGCGCCGGGGTGGATGCTCGGGGCAGCCGCTCGACGAGGTACTCGGCGAGCGCGGCTCGGGCGGTCACGACGGCCAGGCCGTCCGCCGCCTCGGCAGCGCGGTCGAACTCCTCGGTCGGCGCGAACGCCGGTCGGTACGAGCCGAGGACGGCGGCGATCCCGAGCGCGGTGGCGGCGGTCTCGCGGAGGTCCACGGTCGGCGCGGTCGACTGGTCGCGCAGGTCGGCCTGCTGCTCGAGCAGCGATGCGCGCAGCTTCCGGAGACGCTTCGTGAGCGCGCGGGCGGCGGTGCCCTTCTCGGGCTTGTCGCCGGTCTGCAGGCGCGGTGCCGGTGCGCCGGCCAGCCCACGTGCCAGCTTGGACGAGACGGCGGCAGGGCCGGCCCCCACGGCCGCGAAGCGTCCGTCGAGGGCGGCGAAGAGCTCGTGCGCGATCTGCTCGTCGACGCCGCCGACGGTCTCGACCTCGACCTCGCGCCAGGTGCGCGGCGTCTCGGGGGCGTCGTCGTCGAGGCGCTGGGCACGGACGGTGTCGTCGGCGAGCTCCGCGAGCTGGTCGCCGTCCTCGTCGAGGAGCCGTGTCACGGTCCGGGTGGTGGTGATCCGGACGACCGGACGCAGGCCACGACCCCGGCGCTCGGTGAAGAGTGCGGCGAGGACCTCGTCCGGAACGGTGTCGGCGTCGTCGGTGAGCGGGAAGTGCTGCTCGTGCCGGACGGTGTCCGAGGCCGCGCGCTTGATGTGCCAGCCGGCGTCGACACCACCGGTCCGGCGCCGGACGGTCACCCGTGCGGCCACGAGGTCGTACCGCTCGGTGTCCCAGTAGGTGGCGTCGAGCTCGAACGGCTCCTGCCGCTCGGACTGCAGGATGCCCCCGACGCCGATCAGGTCGGGCAGGTCGCCGCCCTCGGGCAGGTCGTAGGTGCGCTCGATCTCGAGGTGCGTGTCACTCACGCGCTCTTGTCTACCAGGGCTCGCTCGGGTGCCACGAACCGGGTCGACGAGTCCGTCGACATCCGCCCGGCGACGATCGCCGCGAGCAGCGCGACCAGGAAGGGGACGATCGCGACCGCCGACGCGATCGCCGCCTTGATCGAGTACGCGAGCTGCGTTCCGTAGACGCTGTTCGACAGGGGGAACACGAGGATCGCCGCCACCACGGGCAAGAGCAGGAGCGACCAGGTCCAGCCCGGTCGACGGAGCACGACGAGCGAGGCCGCGAGCCAGCCCGCGGCGACGATGCCGAGCGAGAGCGCAGCGTGGACGGGCGGGTTGACGATCCCGGTCGCCAGGGCGAACCAGAGCACGCCGACGAGCAGCGCGACGATCCCGCCGAGCACGCGCCGACGCAACCGCACGCCGGTGACCAGCAGCAGGCTCGCGCACACGGAGATCCCCGGCACCACGGTGAGCACGGCGGCATCGAAGACGTACACCGGCATGGCCGCCGCGAAGCCGTTGTACCGCTGCAGGAGACCGAGCAGCGCACTGCCGGCGAAGTAGGACAGGACCCCGAGCGCCAGGAGCACCGGGATCGTCGGGATCGAGTGCGGCGTACGGCGAACGGAGCCGGGTACTGCGGTCATGGTGGTCCCCCAGGTGGTGCGACGGTCGGCGCGGCGGTGGAACACCGCCGTGGTGAAGGCACCGAACGCGAGCGCGGTCGGCGAGAGGTCGAGTTCGGCGGCGCCCTGCACGTCGGCGGACCACTGCTCTCGGCGGGTGTCCCGGTGTGCGGCCGGCGTCATCGCGACGGCGGCGGCGATGAGCGCGCGGTCGAGCGCGCTCACGATGCCACCGGCCGGTTGGTCGGACGGGCGGCACCCGTGGGGCGTGCGGCGGCACGGGCGGCGTCGGCACGGGCGTCGACGAGCTCGCGCGCTGCGACCGCTCCGTCCCCGGTGAACTCGTAGAGCCGTCGGCGTGGTCCGGACCGTTCGGCGTCGTCGTCCCAGCTCGAGCGGATCCACCCGAGTTGTTCGAGTCGCTCGAGGATCGGGTACACGGTCCCCGCCTGCCGACCGGTCGCCTTGATGACGAGCAGCCCCCAGGTCGGCCCGTCCGCGGCGAGCAGCGCGTCGAGGACGTCGAGCGTGGGGGCGGTCACGCGCTTGATCGGTTCCATGTGACGAACCTACCTATGTAGAACAAGCACGTCAAGCTATGTAGGACAAGCGGCACTCCGCGCCCAGACAGCCGGGTTACCCTGAGCGCATGAGCGAGACGATCACCCGTGACCAGTTCGTGCCCGATGCCGGCGGCGTCACGATGTTCACGACGAGCTGGTGCGGCTACTGCGCCCGGCTGAAGAACCAGATGACGAAGGCGGGCGTGCCCTTCCGCGAGGTCGACATCGAGCAGACCCCGGGCACCGCTGAGCTCGTCGCCGAGGTGAACGGCGGCAACCAGACCGTGCCGACGCTCGTGTTCCCGGACGGCAGCACCGCGACGAACCCCTCCCTCGCCGAGGTCCAGTCGCGCGTCTGACGCGGAAGCGTCGCCCGCAGCGGCCCACGCACGACCAAAGCCCGCCGGAACCACGCGGACCCGGGGTTCCGGCGGGCTTTCGTCGTGCGGACGCGAACGGCACCGGGCCGCGCCGAGCGCTACCGCGCCCCGCGCTCCAGGGCCTCGGTGAGCAGCGCCGCCATCGCGTCGAGCTGGATGTCGCCCGAGTCGACGATCTCCTCGTCGGAGCCGTCGAGCGCCCGTGCGGCCAGCGACGCCTTCGAGTCGATGAGATCCGCGATCTTCGTGTCGATCGTCTGTGCGGCGATGATCCGCCACGCGGTGACGGGCTCCTCCTGCCCGATGCGGTGCACGCGGTCGATCGCCTGCGTCTGCTCGGCGCTCGTCCACGACAGCTCCGCCAGCACCACGTTGGACGCGACCTGCAGGTTCAGGCCGACACCCGCCGCGGTGAGCGAGCACACGATGACGGCCACGTCGGGGTCGTTCACGAACGAGTCGATCTCGGCGGTCCGCTGCGTCGGGGTCTGGTCGCCGCGGATCGTGGCGGTGCGCAGACCGCGGCGGGCGAAGACCTCCTCCGCCTGGTCCATGACGTCGAGGTGCTTCGCGAAGAACACGACCTTGCCGACGTTCGACGCGAGCTGCGCGGCGTAGTCGGCTGCGAGCTGTGCCTTGGCACGACCGATCCGCCGCACCATCGAGAACACGTTCTCGCCGGTCGACGAGGCGTCCTGGTCCTCGAGCTCCCACCGCGCGACCTGGCGGACGAGCTTGTGGTCGATGCCGACGACCGGGTCCTGCCCGGTGCGGGCATCGAGTGCCTGGTGGTAGCGGCGGACGAGCTTCGCGGTGAGCTCGCGTTCGGCGTCGCGGATCGAACGGCCTTCGTCGCCGTCGAGCTCCACCGGGATGTCGGCGATGCGACGGGCGGGGATGTCCGCGGCGACGTCGACCTTGCGACGCCGGACGATGCCGAGGTCGATGACGGCCTTCCGAGCCTCGGTGAAGAAGCCCTGGTCGGCCGGCGTGAGACCGATCTCCTCGAGCTCGTTCATGAGCTTCGCGCGCGGCTTCTTGTCGTCGATCCAGCCGAGGAACTCCCAGATGGTTCGGAAGTCCTCGACGGAGTTGATGAGCGGGGTACCGGTCAGTGCCATGAGCAGCGGCGCGGCCACCCGGGAGCGGATCTTCTCGGCGAGCTGCAGCACGAACCGGGACCGCTGCGAGTCCTTGTTCTTGATGAAGTGCGCCTCGTCGACGACCATGCCCTTGAACCCGAAGGACCCGAGCCAGCCGACGTGCCGGTCGAGGATCTCGTAGTTCACGATGACGATGTCGGCGAACCCGTCGAGGTCGTCGCCGTCTCCGTGGATGACGGTCGCGGTCCGGTTCGGGACCCACCGCGCGGCCTCACGTGCCCAGTTCGTCTTGACGACGTTCGGGACGACCACGAGCAGCGGGAACGCGTTCGCGGCCTCGGCGGCGAGGAGCGACTGCGCGGTCTTGCCGAGGCCCGGCTCGTCGGCGAGCAGGAACGTGCGGTGACCGTGCGACGCGGCGGCGACGAGCTCGGCCTGGTGCTTCATGAGCGTCGTGCCGGACTTCGAGTGCAGCGTCGTGGGCTCGGGCAGCGGCATCGACGCCGTTCCCCCGCCCGCGCCGTACTCGAACGACTTGAAGAGCGGGCCGAAGAGCTCCCAGTTCGCCAGGCGACGCGGGTGCGCGACGGGCTGGTCCGCGAGGGCGAAGTCGGGCGCGAGGAACGGGTTCGCGAGCTGCCGCTGCACGACGGCCTGCGGCACGACCGAGCGCACCGGGGTCTCGACGGTGGGCGACGGCTCCGCGGCGATGACGAGGTCCTCGGGCTGGAGTTCCATCCCGCCGGCGATCATCATGTCGCGCTTGACGGTGCGGGTGGCCTCGCTGACGGAGGCCTCCTCCGTCAGGAGCTGGATGACGCTCGTGTCACGGGCAGCGGTCTTCGCGAGGATCGTCGCGACGCCGTCGAGCCGCTTGAGCTGCTCGGCGCGCTGCGCGTCGGTGAGCTCCGTGTCCGCCTTGACCCGTGCGCGTTCCTCGCGCATGAGCAGGGCGACCGCCTGGAACTTCGAACGGTTCGACGCCTTGAGCGGCCCGCGCTGGGCTGCTGCCTCGACCTCGCGCACGGCGCGGGCGAGGACGGGGATGACGCCGTCGTTGTCGAGCGGCCTGGTGCGGCGCGACGCGGTCCGCGTCCCGCCGGCAGCACGCCGGGTGCCTGATCGAGCCAACGCTCCTCCTGTTCCGCCCGTTCGTCACGGGCGAGCCGCCGATCGGCGGAAGTCTCCGTCCGGGGCCAGCTGGTCCCGGCGCATCGCGGGCCACCGTGGCCCGTCGTCCGCCGGTCCCCCGCCGCCACGCTTCCGGAGCGTCCGCGGTCGGTTCCACGCGGGTGTCTGCGGTCACCCACCGGGCGACCGCGTGACGGCCCGCGCCGGGATCCGGCGCCGTCACACGCACGTGACGCCCCCTCGGGGCGGCCACGGATCCGGCACCCGCGTCCGCCAAGCGGCAGACCGGTCCTGTCTGGATGCGACGGGACGCGCGGGCACGCGGTGCGTGCGCGTTCAGTTTACTCCCCGACCACCGACGGAGGCGACTCGACGCTGCCCGCGCGCGTCGCGCCACCAGGCCGGTACGTCCGGACCCGACCGGGAGGCACGGTGCAGGACCACCGGAGCGGCGTCGGGAACGCGGTGCGGAGCCGACCGGGAGGCGCGGTGCGAGACCGGTGGGCCGGCGTCAGACCCGTGGTGCGGAGCGCGGTCGGACGACGCCGTCGGACGGGGCGACGGGGGTCGCCTCGGCGAGCGCGGCGCGTGTCGCCGCGAGCAGCTGCTCCGCCGTGGCGATCCCGGTGGCAGAGCCGGTCGTCGCCTGACCGCCCGCGTGAGCGAGCAGCTGCGCGCCGATCGCGGGGCCGATGCGGTCCGCCTCGGCGGGGTAGCGGGTGACCCAGTCGCGGGCGATCGCGTCCGCGAGCCGTTCGGCCGCCGCGCCCCGGTCGGCGTCACCGCGGGAGCGGTGCCAGAGCCCGGTCACCACGAGGTGTGCGACCACGGCGCCCACGTCGCGGACCGGGTAGCCCCAGCCCGCGGTGTCGATGTCAAGGAGGCCGGAGATGCGCCAGGGCTCGTCCTCGTCGACGAAGACCTGCTCGAGGTGGAGGTCGCCGTGCACGACCTGCTTCGTCCCGCTCGTCCAGCCGATCGAGCGTCGACCGATCGCGTCGTACAGGCGGTCGATCTCCTCGGCGTCCTGCGGCAGCGCGGCGACCAGCGTGCGGCGGTGCCAGTCCGCGTGGTCCATGGCGTCCGCGCGGGCCTGCTGGGTCATCGGGACCGTGGCGATCCGACCGGAGAGCGCAGCGAGCGACGCGACGAACCGCGGGTCGTCGGCGATGTCGAGGATGCGACTGCCCGCCGGCACCCCGCGGATGCGTTCGAGCACGAGCAGGCCGTCGCCGCGGCTCGACAGCACGCGTGGCACCGGGAGCCCGGCCTGGACGAACTGCTCGTGCGACCGGACGATCGGCGCGACGCGGTGCGGGCGCACGACCTTGAGGAAGACCGTGCCCTCGGGAGCGTCGACGCGGACCACGGCACGCTTGCCGGGTCGGTACGCCGCGACCGTCAGCGTCGGGTCGGTGACCGGCATGCCGAGCGTGGTGAGGAGCTCGGCGACGGCGTCGCGGTAGGTCACCTGCGGCAGCACGGGCAGACCGGGGTCGTTCGGGTACGCCCACACCGAGACCGGCTCCCCAGTGGCGGGGTCCGTGACGATCGCGCTGTTCTGGTCGTGCGTGCCACCGGTGTCGACGTACGTCAGGACCGTCGCGCGCTGTCCGCCGCGGTCGACCGTGTCGACCTCGTAGCCGTAGAGGTAGCCGTTGCCCGAGGGCTCGACCGAGTGGGCGCGCGCGGCCACGACGGAGGTCCCGGAGCCGGCGAAGGCCTGCGGGATGACGCGTTCGTGGTTGGGCCACACGGGATCAGTCAACCGTGTCGCCGCGGTTTCGTCGCGTTCGTGCACGGCCCGTCGTGCGGCTCGTGGCTAGCGTGGTCGTCGTGAACCCGGTCGCGAGGCTCCGCAGCTCCAGCCGCACCCCCTTCCTGCAGGTCGTCAAGACCGCGGTCGCGGTGGTCGCCGCAGTGCTCCTCTGCCGACTGCTCATCCAGGGGCCGTTCCCGACCTTCGCCGCCATCGCCGCCCTGCTCGTCGTGCAGCCGAGCATCAACCAGTCCTTCGTGAAGGGGCTCGAGCGGAGCGCCGGCGTCGTGCTCGGGGTCGTCCTCGCGACGGGTGTCCACCAGCTGCTCGGGGACAGCGTCTGGGTGGTGCTGCTCGTCGTCGTGCTCGCGATCCTCATCGCCTGGGCGCTGCGCCTGACCCCGACGTCCGCGACCCAGGTCGGCATCAGCGGCATGCTCGTGCTCACCGCGGGTGTCGTCACGCCGAACTACTCCGCCGACCGCATCCTCGAGACCGTCGTCGGCGCGGTGGTCGCCCTCGTGGTGAACGCCGCGCTCGTGCCGCCGGTGCTGCTCGAGCCCGCCCACCTCGCCGTCGCCCGACTCGCCCGCGACACGGCGGCGGCGTTCGAGCGGATCGCCGTCGGACTGACCGAGGGGTGGGACCACGAGCGGTGGCACGACGCGCTGCTGCAGGCCCGCGCGCTGCGGTCCCAGCACCTCCGTGCCGAGGCGTCGATCGGGGCCGCGCGCGAGTCGCTCACGATGAACCCACGACGGAGTCGGCACCGGGACGTCCTCGACCGGGACGCCGCGGTCGCGGAGCACCTCCGGGTGCTCGTCACCCGGGTCACCGGCATGACGCGGGCGATCCGGGACAACACCGGACCGGACCTCGTCGCCGACCCGGTCGTGGGGCGCATCGCCACCGAGGTCGCGCGGATCGGGACGGACGTCCGGGCGCTCAGCCAGCGGGTCGAGGCGTCCGAGCTGCCCGTCGTGGAGGAGCCGGCGTTGACGGCGCCGCTCGAGGTCCTCCGGCCGAACTCGCAGCACTGGATCCTCATCGGGGCGTTGCTCGAGGACATCCGGCGCGTGCGCGAGGAGCTCCTCGGCGAGGACGACTGACGCGCGGCGCGGCGCGGCGCGTGCGGCGGCGCGCGCGCAGCTTCGCGGGGCGCGCGGCGGCGCGTGCGCCGCTTGGCGGGGCCGAGTCTCGCGTGCGGCGACGGTTCTCGCGGTCCGGGCCGCGAGGAGTGTCGCGCAGCGCGAGTCTCGCGGCACCGGGCACCGGGAGCGGGCGCCGAGAGCCGCGCGCCAGGCACCGGGAGCGGGCACCGGGAGCGGGCACCGGGCACCGGACACCGGGTCAGCGTCGGGCGACGGCGGCCTCGGCGGCGGTGTGCACGATGTCGTCCCAGAGGACGCTCGACGGTACGACGGCACCCGCGTCGAACACGTCGACCCGGACGACCTCTGCCTCCGCGAAGCGGCTGATCTCCGCGACCGCCGCGTCCGTCCCGGCCTCGAGCGCCGCGCGGCTGGCGACGTCGGGCACGGCCGTCCGGAGTTCCGCGACGACCCTCCCCCGGCGGTCGTCCGCGAGGCCCTCGAGCGCGCAGACGCTCTTCCACGCTGCGTCGAGTTCGATCCGGAGCCGGATGATCGCCGGGTGGTCCGGCGTCTCGGTCATGGTCATGGTGGTGCCCCCGTGCGGACCCAGCGTCGGGCGCGCTCGGTCCGATCGCAGCCTAGCAATGAAGAGAGCAGTCCTCATGTCCCTCGAACGCGGGACAGAACGTTCTACTGCCGGACCGTTCTGTGACGAGATTCAGCCGGATCGGCCCCGGGATCTCCCGCGCGTACAGGTTCGATGCCACCATGGGGTCGAGGAGGTCCACTATGCGGTTGTTGGTGGTCGAGGACGACGACGAGATGCGCGCCCTCATGGAACGCGGACTCGCTGCCGAGGGGTACCGCGTCGTCGCGGTCGAGAACGGTGTCGAGGCGCTCATCGCACTCGGGGAGCAGTCGTTCGACCTGGCGGTCGTCGACGTCATGATGCCGGGCATGTCCGGCTTCGAGCTCGCCCGACGGATCCGCGAGCGGGAGGACCCCGTGCGCATCCTGCTGGTCACCGCGCGTGACGCCGTCGACGACCGCGTGTTCGGTCTCGACGCCGGCGCGGACGACTACCTCACGAAGCCCTTCGCCTTCGCCGAGCTCACCGCCCGGCTCCGCGCACTCGGCCGCCGCGAGACCGCCGGCGCGCCCCGCACGATCGAGGTCGGTGACGTGGCGATCGACTCCGAGGCGCGTCGCGTCGCGATCAAGGGCCAGCGCGTGGCGATGAGCCCGACCGAGTTCGCGCTCCTGCGCCTGCTCGCGCGGTCGGTGGGCAGCGTCGTCGACCGTCCGAAGATCCTCGAGGAGGTCTGGGACGGCTCGCAGCACGTCGACCCCAACGTCGTGGAGCAGTACATCTCGTACCTCCGCAAGAAGTTGACCGCGCACGAGGCCACCGTGGCGATCTCGACGGTCCGCGGACGCGGCTACCGTCTCGACCTCGTCGGAGCGTGAGCACCACGACCCCGGACGGACGGTCGGACGCGCCGACCGGACGCCGGGGCTTCGTGCGCCCGCTCCGGCTGCTCTCGCTGCGGGCCCGGATCACGATCGGGTCGACGGCGATCGCGGCGGTGGTGATCGTCCTGCTCGTGCTCGTCATGCGCTTCCAGGTCGTCAGTGTGGTGGCGAGCGCCACCCGGACGCTGCTCGACGCCGATGCCGACCCGTACGTCGCAACGCTCGAGGTCGACAGCGACCCGGACCTCTCGCAGCCCGGGAACGCCCAACTCGTCGCGGTGGTCTCCCCCTCGGGCGACATCGTGCTCTCGACCATGCCGGGCCGTCTGGAGCGAGCACTCGGCAGCCTCGCCGAGGAACGGGCCGGCACCCGCGTGATCGACGTCGCGAGCTCGCAGTACCGGGTGGTCGTCGAACACCCCGTCAACCGCGCCGGCCGCTGGACCGTCGTCGCCGCACGCAACTCGCAGGCCGAGGCCCTCGTCGTCGACGACCTCACCACCACCCTCTCCCTCACCGGCCTGGCGATCCTCATCGCGTTCGGCGTCGCGTCGTGGGTGCTCGCGACGACCGCGCTCCGTCCGGTGAACCGGATGCGGCGCGAGGCCGAGCGGCTATCGGTCGCCCCGGAGCGCGCCGAACTGCCGGTCGGCCCGGCGCAGGACGAACTCGCGTCGCTCGCCACCACCCTCAACGCCTTCCTCGCCCGCACCCGGCAGGCCACGGAGCGCGAACGCCAGATGGTCAGTGACGCGAGCCACGAGCTCCGCACGCCGCTCGCGATCCTGACGACCCAACTCGACCTGGCATCGCTGGACGGCGACGACGCGACCGCCCTGGCGGCCCACATCGAGCGCGCCAAGCACAGCGTCGCCCGCCTGTCGCGACTCGCGAACGACCTGCTCGCGCTCTCCCGCATCGAGGAGTCGGAGCGGCGCGAGCAGGACGGCGCCGAGCAGCCCACGACGGGCTGGTCGGACCTCGGCGACGAGGTGATGGCCGCCGTCGACCGCGTGCGCCTCATCGCCTCGGCGAAGGACATCACGGTCGACTTCGACCTCGAGCCCCCCGTCGCCGTGGGTGGCTCCGGCCCGGGCATCGGTGGCGGCACGGTGGAGCCGCGGTACCGGCTCGACACCGGCGGGATGGCGCAGCTCGTGACGAACGTCGCGGGCAACGCGGTCGCGGCGCTCCCCCGTGGCGGCGGGATCTTCGTCTCCTGGCGGAGCGCCGACGGCCAGGGCGTCCTGCAGATCACGGACGACGGCCCCGGCGTCCCGGAGTCGTTCATCCCGGTGGCCTTCGACCGGTTCACGCGACCGGACGAAGCCCGCAAGTCACGGCCGAACCCGGACCCCGCCACGGGCGCGATCACCATGCCCGGCGGCTCCGGACTCGGGCTCGCGATCGTCCGGGCGATCGCGGAACGCGCGGGAGGCACGGCATCCCTCCGCAACGTCCGGTCCGGTGGCCTCGAGGTCACCATCCAGATCCCCGAGGCCCGGTAGCGACCCGGCACACCGGTCACTGGAAGTCCCGCGACCGGGTGCGCACCGCCAACGGCAGGTGCTCCATCCGGTCCGCCACCACGTTCACCACGCCTTCGTCCGACCGTTCGAGGATCCCTCGCACGATCACCGCGGGCGACTCGCGAGCGGTGCGGCGGTAGCGCCCCCACACCCCGACGCTGCAGATCACGTTCACGAGCCCGGTCTCGTCCTCGACGTTCATGAACGTGATGCCCGATGCCGTCGCCGGACGCTGCCGATGGGTCACGATCCCACCGACCTCGATCCGCCGGCCGTTCTCCGCCGTCATGGTGTCCGCGACGCTCAGCACGCCCCGGCGCTCGAGCACCGGTCGGACGTGCCGGACGGGGTGGTCGTCGGTCGTCATCCCCGTCGACCACATGTCCGCGATGAGGACGTCCCCGCTCGTCATCTGCCCGAACAGCGGTGGCTGCACGACCACCTGGGTGCCGGGCAGCTGGTCGGGGCGCTCGCCGGCCGCCTGTCCGGCTGACCAGATCCCGCTGCGGCGGTCCTCGCCGAGGGAGGCGAACGCGTCCGCCGCTGCGAGCGCCTCGAGCTGCGCCGTCGTCAGTCCGACCCGGCGGGCGAGGTCGGACATGTCGGTGAAGGGGCCGTTCGCCCGACGCTCGGCGACGATCCGCTCCGCGCTGCGGCGGCCGAGGGAGGTCACCTCGGCGAGCCCGAGCCGGACGGCGAACGCACCGTCGCGGCGGTGTCGGGCGGTGTCGTCCGGCACCGAGCGGTCGAACGGCGGCACTTCGGGCTGCTCCTCGACCAGGCACCCGTCGTCGCCGGTCGTCACCGGCCCGTCGGGACCGGCACCGACACCCGGACCGGCACCGACACCCGGACCGGCACCGACACCCGGACCGGCACCGGCATCGTCGAGCGGCTCCATCGTGGCGTCGACCTCCGACCGCAGGATGTCCGGCCGGAGCACCCGCACGCCGTGTCGTCGGGCGTCCGCCACGAGGGTCTGCGGGGAGTAGAACCCCATCGGCTGCGCCCGGAGCAGCGCCGCGAGGAACACCCCGGGGTAGTGCAACCGCATCCAGGCACTGGCGTAGACGATGAGCGCGAAGCTGATCGAGTGGCTCTCGGCGAAGCCGAAGTTCGCGAACGCCTGGATCTTGGCGTAGATCGCGTCGGCGTCGGCACCGTGGATGTCGTTGCGCGCCATGCCCTCGTAGAGCTTCTCGCGCAGCCGTTCGATCTTCTCGTGTCCGCGCTTCGACCCCATCGCCCGCCGGAGCAGGTCGGCGTCGTCGCCCGTGCACCCGCCGACGACCACCGCCATCTGCATGAGCTGCTCCTGGAACAGCGGCACGCCCTTGGTCCGGGCGAGCACGGGTTCGAGCAGCGGGTGCGGGTAGGTGATCTCCTCGGCACCGGTCCGGCGGCGGATGTACGGGTGCACGGCGCCGCCCTGGATCGGCCCGGGACGCACGAGCGCGACCGCGATGACGAGGTCGTAGAACTCGCGGGGCAGCAGCCGCGGCAGCGACCCCATCTGCGCGCGGGACTCGACCTGGAACACCCCGATGGTGTCGGCGCGGCAGAGCTGGTCGTAGACGCCCGGTTCCTCCTTCGGGATGGTGTGCATGTCCCACCGCTCCCCGCAGTGCTCCGCGGCGAGGTCGAACGCGTACTGGAGTGCGGCGAGCATCCCCAGCCCGAGCATGTCGAACTTCACGAGCCCCATGTAGGCGCAGTCGTCCTTGTCCCACTGCAGCACGGTCCGGCCGTCCATCCGGGCGTGCTCGATCGGGACGACCTCGCCCACCGGTCGGTCGGTGAGCACCATGCCGCCCGAGTGGATGCCGAGGTGCCGTGGGAACCCGAGCACCTGCTGCGCCATGTCCACGACGGGCGCGGGGATGTCGTGGTCCTGGCTCTCGGTCACGGACCCCCACCGTTCGACCTGCTTCGACCAGGCGTCCTGTTGCCCGGGGCTGTGCCCGAACGCCTTCGCCATGTCGCGCACGGCTCCCTTCGGCCGGTAGGTGATGACGTTCGCGACCTGTGCCGCGTTGAACCGGCCGTACTTCTCGTAGACGTACTGGATGACCTCTTCACGACGGTCGGAGTCGAAGTCGACGTCGATGTCGGGCTCTTCGTCGCGCAGGGCCGACAGGAACCGCTCGAACGGCAACCCGTACCGGATCGAGTCGACGGCGGTGATCTCGAGCAGGTAGCAGACGGCGGAGTTGGCGGCGGAGCCCCGGCCCTGGCAGAGGATCCCCCGCTGCCGGGCGAACTGCACCATGTCGCGGACGATGAGGAAGTACCCCGGGAAGTCCTTGTCCTCGATGACGGCGAGCTCGCGTTCGATGCGGGTCCGCTTCGCCGGGTCGACCCCGTCGTCGCTGCCCGGGTAGAACCGCCGGGCGCCTTCCCACGTGAGCTCGCGGAGCCAGGACATGGTGGTGTGCCCCTCCGGGACGTCGAGCTTCGGCAGACCGGGCCGCGCGGTCTTCAGCGTGAACCCGAGCTCGTCGGCGAGGGTCACGCTGTACTCGACGGCACCCGGCCACCGGGCGAAGCGTCGGGCCATCTCTGCACCCGAACGCAGGTACGCCGTGTCGGCCGCCGGCAGCCAGCCGTCGATCTCGTCGAGGCTCCGTCGTGCCCGTACCGCCGCGAGTGCCGAGGCCACGGGGAACCGGGCCGGGGTCGCGTAGTGGACGTTGCCCGTCGCCACGACGGGCAGGGCGTGCCGTGCGGCGAGCGCGGCGAGGACGTCGTTCCGGGCGGAGTCCACCGGGTCGCCCTGGTCGGTGAGCTCCACCACGACGTGGTCGGTCCCGAACCGGTCGAGCAGGAGGCGCAGGGCGGCCTCGGCCTCGGACTCGCCACCGCGCTCGAGCGCCTGCCGCACGGCACCCTTGCGGCAGCCGGTGAGCACCCGCCAGTGGCCGCCGGCCCGCTCCGCGAGGTCGTCGAGGTCGTACTGCGGCCGACCCTTTTCGGCACCGGCGGCCAGGTGGGCGTTCGTCACCGCCCCGGCCATCCGGTGGTAACCGTCCTGCCCGTCGGCGAGGAGCAGCAGGTGCGTTCCCTCGGGGTCGGGGACGCCGTTCTGCGGCTCGGTGAGCCCGAGCGACAGCTCGGTGCCGTAGACGGTCGCGAGCCCCGGGTAGGACTCGGCGGCCTCGGCCATCCGGGCGACGCCGTAGAAGCCGTCGTGGTCGGTCAGTGCGAGGCCGTGCAGGCGCAGTCGTGCGGCCTCCTCGAAGAGCTCCTCGGGCGAGCTCGCGCCGTCGAGGAAGCTGAACGTCGAGTGCGCGTGCAGCTCGGCGTAGGGCACGACGGGGCCGGAGTCGTCGCGTCGGAGCGACGGCGGCACGTACTTCTCGCGTTTCCGCGACCAGGCGGGACTGTCACCGCCGTCGCCGGCGTGCGTGCTGCCCGGACTGCGACGGTCGGACAGGGCACGCTCGAACTGCGACCACGGGATCGGGGGGTTGCTGTAGCCCATCAGGTGCTCCTCACGTCGCCACGGCCTCGGCCCACCACCGGTGGTCGGCCAGCACGAGGTACCAGGCCCGTCCCCCGTCGTCGACGAGCTGGAGCCGGTGCAGGCGTCGGCCGCCGGACTCCCACCAGCGCACGACGAGCGGCCACGGGCCCGCCCACGCGGTCACCGGACCGAACCGGCCGCCCCGCTCGCCCTCAGCACGGAAGCGCTCGGGTTCGCCGGTGAGCACGCCGCGGTCGTCGACGTCGACGGTGACGCCGGACGCGGTCTCGACGTCGACCGGGCGTGGACGGTCGAGCACCGTCGCCGGTGGTGGCCCCGGCAGCTTGCCGGGCCACGGACGATCACGGATGGTCGCCAGTGCGCGCTCCCCACCGACGGGGGCGTCTCCCCACGGCACGAGCACCACCCGTTCGGCGAGCGTGCGCCCGCCACCGATCCGCGGGGTCACGACGCCGTCGTGCCCGACGAGTCCCTGGACCCGCGCGAGCCCGTGGTGCACCCGTTCGTCGGGCCCGGAGCCCCAGAGCCCGCGCTCGTGGTTCGCCGTGTCGTCGACCGCGACGGGTTCGAGCACGACCTGCACGACGGGGGCCTCGAGCCCGGTGGGGTCGACCCCGCCCGCGAGCTGCCACCGGACCCGGTCGACGACGTCGGCCGCGTCGAACCAGCGCGGGTGCACCCACACCCGTTCGAGCAGGATGTCGCGTTCGTCGACGATCCCCACCCGGATGCTCGTCGCGACGAGTCCGGCGACGCGGAGGCGCTCGGCGAAGTCGTCCGCCGAGCGCCGGAACGCGAAGGCGACCTGGTCGGCGCGGTCGAGCGGCGGCTCGAACGACGCCTCGACCCGGAGCTCCGGCGGGACCTCGCGCGCGGCGATCTCGCGCGGGTCGCGTCCACCCGCGAGCCGGTGCAGGAAGGCGCCGGCCTGCCCGAAGCGGTCGCGCACCTGCTCATCACCGAGGGCGGCGAACCCGCCGAGGGTCGTGATGCCGAGCCGACCGAGGAGCATCGCGAGGTCGGTGTCCCCGAGCACCCCGAGCGGGAGGTCGGCGAGGAACGGCGCAGACCCGCCGACCGGGACGATCCGGGTCCGCTCCCCCGGTCGCACCGGACGGGCTCGGGCGGCCTGCTCGGCGGCGAACGGGGTGTCCGCGACGCCCACCCGCACCCCGGGGGCACCGTGGTCGGCCGCGATGCCCGCGAGCGTGGCGGCCGCGGCCCGCTCACCGCCGTAGTACCGAGCCGGACCGCGTGACCGGAGCGCGAGGGTCCCCGGGCGGAGGACCTCGACGCCGGGGACCGCCGCCTCGACCGCACGGATGACGGGCTCGAAGGCGCGGTGGTCGAGGGCGTCGTCGTAGGGCTGCACGACGAGCCCCGGGCAGCGCGCCTGGGCCTCGCGCACCCGGAGTCCGCGTGCCACCCCGTGCTGCCGGGCGCTCGCGGAGCAGGCGAACACCTGTCCGCCGGCCACGACGGCGAACGGCTGCTCCGGTGGCTCGCCGGCCGCACGGGCAGCGGCGACCACCGGCCAGTCCGGGCACCAGAGGACGATCGTGCGCGTCGGCGGGGCCTCGGGGACCGCCCCGCTGCGCAGCACCGGGGCACTCCCCCCGTGCAGCGCCGCCCCCGCGCCGGACACCCCGGTGCGGGGCAGCCCGACACGAGGCGCAGCACCACGCGACGAGCCGGCCCGACCCCGCGGGCTCACGACGCCACCGCCACCGGGCGCAACACCGGACGCGACGCCGCTGCCGGTTCCACGGGACGGACCGCGCCGTCGGCCGCCGGCAGCAGCAGTTCGGCGCTGACCGGACGCACCGCACCGGCGCGGCCGGTGGCCGTCACCGTGGCCCGACGCTCGGACAGGTAGCCGTGCCCGTGCCCGATGCCGCTCCAGTCGGAGGCAGTGACCTGCAGCGAGACGTCGGCCCCCGGCCACGACCCGAGCGCGACGAGCGCACCACCGCGCTGCCGGAGCCGGGCAGCGAGCCGGGAGACGTCCCCGGGCACCACGCGACCGAGGGGCCGGGTGAGCACGATCTGCGCGACGTCGACGAGGGCAGCTGTGACCGTCAACCACTGGTCGCCCGGGTCCGGCACGAGCACCAGCCGTTCGAGGTCGATCCCTGCCGCGGCTGCCGCTTCGACCCCGAAGGACGGCACCCCGACGACCGCGCACCAGGCCCCCTCGGCCGAGGCCGCCTGCAGCATCGTCATCGCCAGCAGCACCGAGTCCTGCACGGCGTACGTGCCCCCGACCCGGATCGCTCCGCCGGGCAGCAGCGGCGCGATCGCCGGTGCCGTCGGCAGCCCGACGACGGTGTCGACCCGCATCGCCTCCATCTCGGCGACCCGGGACCGCAGGCTCGTGATCCGCTCGAGCGCCGCACGGGCGTCCCCGAGGTGGTCGACCCGCCGGACGGGCCGGGCAGCCCGGTCCGTCCGAGGAGACCCGCCTGGGTCCCCCGGCGACGCGAGTGCCGCTGCCGACTGCATGCCCTCATATTCGAACATGTGTTCGATGATGTCAATCGGGTCTGACATCCTGTGGACAGTCCGCTCGAACGGACGTTCGACACGCCGGGTTCGTCCAGGAACGTCAGCCGGAGCGCGCACCGCTCACCAGCGCGCGACCGCCCCCACCCCGCCGAGCACCGACCGGGTCTTCGTCTCGACCTCGTCCGCTTCGTCCGCCGGGTCGGACGACCAGGTCACCGCACCGCCGGCCCCGAGGGTCCGTGCGAGCACACGGCCGTCGTCGTCGACCACCGTGACCAGTGTGCGGATGACCACCGACAGGTCCACCGCGCCGCTCGCCGAGAAGTACCCGACCGCACCCGAGTACACCCCGCGCGGCGCACCCTCGAGACGGTCCGCGATCGCCGTGGCGCTGCTCTTCGGCGCGCCCGCCATCGACCCCGGCGGGAACGCCGCTCGCACCGTCGCGGCCCGCGACGCCCCCGCCGGCAGCACCGCGGACACCGTCGACACGAGCTGGTGCACGCTCGTGTACGTCTCGACCGCACACAGCCGGTCGACGTGCACCGATCCGGGCACCGCCGTCCGGAGCAGGTCGTTGCGGAGCAGGTCGACGATCATCACGTTCTCCGCGCGGTCCTTCGCGCTCGCCGCGAGGTCCGCCCGCACCGCCGCGTCGGCCACGGGGTCGGCGACACGACGCCGGGTTCCCTTGATCGGCTCCGCGGTGACCACGCCGTCCGCCGTGATCCGCAGGAACCGCTCCGGCGACCGGCTGGCGACGCGGAGCGTCCCGAGGCGCAGGTACGCCCCGAACGGCACGGGGTCCGCAGCCCGCAGCCGCAGGTACTCGACGAGGTGGGGATCCGTGCCGGGGGCGACCCGTGCCTCCAGGCCGGGCACCGCGAACGCGGTGGTGAGGCAGACCTGGAACGCGTTGCCCTCGCGGATCTCGCGGCGGCACGTCTCGACGGCCGCCTCGTAGGCGGCGCGGGTGACGCGTCCCTGCGCGGGGACGGCCGGGAGGCCCGGGGGCACGTCGACGACGTCGGGGCGCGTGGGCAGGGCGGTCGCCTCCTCGAGCCAGACCCGGTTCGCCGCGCTGGCGTCCGGTTCCGTGTCGGCGACGAGGGCGAGCGCCCACGACGTGCCGTCCGGACCGGTGACCACCGCTCGGTCGACGAACCGGAGGTCCGCGTCGGGGTGGTCGGCGGCGGTCCGGTCGGGCCCGCCGGACTCACGGCCGAGCTCGTAGCCGAGGAACCCGACCCAGCCGAGTGCGAAGCCGCACCCTGCGACCGGCTCGGGCAGCCGCGGCGTCCGCGCCAGCAGGACGTCCAGCACGGCGAACGCGGGCTCGTCCGAGGTCCGGGACGGCCCGAACCACGCCAGGGCGGCCGGGGCGACGTCGAGGACCGCCTGCCGCTGCTCGTGCCGGAACCACGTGGCGAACGGTCCGTCGGTCACCGCGAGCACGGACCAGGCCGCCCGCTCCGCCGCCACCACGGGTGCACCGTCGGGCAGGCCGGAATCGAGCCACACGACGTCGGCGGCGCCGTCGGCGAGCAGTTCGAGGTCCGGCGAGCCCGCGAGGTGTCGGACCTCGATCCGCACCCCGGGGTCGTGGGTCGGATCACGGCGGTCGTGGGTCAGATCGCGGCGATCGTCCATGCTGCGGTGTGCGCGGCGCCCGGTTCGAGGACGAGGAGCCCGCGGTCGGCACCGGTGTTGAAGGCGTCCGGGGCGCAGGTCATCGGCTCGACCGCGAGGCCTGACCGGTGGTACCCGGGGACGACGTGGTCGGCGGTGTGCACCTGCACCCAGCCGCACTCCGCTCCGAAGGAGGCACGGACGCCGTGCCCGTCCGCGGCCACGACGTCGATGACGGCCGCGCCCTCGGTGTCGCGGACGAAGCCGGTGAAGGCGTGGTCGATGAACCGCGGGCCGATCAGGGTGGGCTCCCGCAGGTCGAACTCGTCGTGCACCGGCACCAGGGCGGTGGGGACGAGCCGGTCGGGCGTGACCTCGAGCACCTCGGCGGCGGGCAGCGTGAGCGTCCAGTCGTCGACCGACCCGGCACCCGCGACGAGGTACGGGTGCGGTCCGGTCCCCCACGGCGCCCGGGAAGGTCCGGTGTTCCGACCGGTGACCGCGGTGTGCAGTCCCTCGGCGTCGATGCGGTACTCGACCGTCACGACGACGCGGTGCGGGTACCCCTGCTGGGCGGGGACCGTGGTGGTGAGCACCGCGCGGTCGGGCTCGTGGGCCTCGACGGCGAAGTCGGTCCAGCCGACCAGGCCGTGCAGGGCGTGCTGGCGGGTCGGTTCGGTGAGGGCGAGCTCCTGCTCCGCACCGTCGAACGTGTAGCGACCGTCGACGACGCGGTTCGGCCACGGCGCGAGGACGGCTCCGCGGAACACCGGACGGACCTCGTCGGCGTCGAAGGGCACCACGAGGTCGCGTCCCTCGTGCCGGAGGGTGCGGAGCGATGCGCCGACCGTGGCGATGTCGGCGGTGTACCCGTCGGCGGTGATCGTCAGCTGCGATCCGGACAGCGGGGCACCCTCGCCCACGTGCTCAGCACTCATGGGGCCAGCGTATCGGGCCGGCCGGACTCGCTCGTACCGGGCGCAGCAACGGCGAAAGCCCCGCGGTTCCGGAGAACCGCGGGGCTTTCGATGGTGGATCTGAGGGGACTCGAACCCCTGACCCCCTGCATGCCATGCAGGTGCGCTACCAGCTGCGCCACAGACCCGTTGGGTGTTGCTTCGTGCTCCCGGTTCCCCGGAGGCACCATAGAAGCGTACACCATGCGAACGCCCGGGAACGAAATCGTCACCACCACCCGGGCGCGTCGTGCCTCGGTACGGGTCAGCCCTGTTCGACGGGCAGTTCGAGCGGGATCGTCGGGCAGTCCGCCCAGAGGCGCTCGAGGGAGTAGTACTGACGGTCTTCCTCGTGGAAGACGTGCACGACGATGTCCCCGAAGTCGATGAGCACCCAGCGTCCCTCGGAGCGGCCCTCACGACGCAGCGGCTTCGCGCCGGCCTCGATGAGACGCTCCTCGACCTCGTCGGCGATCGACAGGACGTTGCGCTCGTTCCGGCCGGTCGCCAGGAGGAACACGTCCGTCAGCTGGAGCGGCCCGGTCACGTCGAGTGCGACGAGGTCCTCGGCCTGCTTGGCGTCGGCCGCGGTCGCGGCGATCTGCACGAGTTCGAGTGCGCGTGAGGAGGCGGGCACGCAGGTCCTTCCGGTCGTCGCCCGACGTCGTGCCGGGCTGGGGTGCCGAGGGGATCGGCCCCGTCATCATAGGTCAGACG
This sequence comes from Curtobacterium sp. NPDC089689, assembly GCF_044749145.1. Taxonomy (NCBI): domain Bacteria; kingdom Bacillati; phylum Actinomycetota; class Actinomycetes; order Micrococcales; family Microbacteriaceae; genus Curtobacterium; species Curtobacterium sp. NPDC089689. The sequence continues at coordinate 99,835 of NZ_JBIVHJ010000001.1, forward strand.
TCGGACACCGGCCAGCCGGCCCCGACGCGTTCGGCATCGCCCGGACGGCTCAGCCGAAGGGGTGGGTCGTGAGGAGCGCGACGATGATCACCGCGGCCGCCGCGACACCGACGGCGCCGACCGAGATCGCGAGGACCATCGGGGTCTTCGACTCCTTCGGCTTCGCCGCCGCGAGGACGACCTGCCGCGTGGAGGTGTGGCTCGACACCGCGCGGCTCGCACGGATCGGGCTGGCGTCGGTCTCGGGCTGCTCGTCGTGCTGCTCGAGCAAACGGTCGACCTCCGCGCCGTCGATCGGCCGGTGCGACCCGGTCGAGGAGAGCGACGCCGGCAGGTCGATCGAGCCGGTGAGGATGACCTCGCCGGTGGCGTTCAGCGCACCGGTCGGGTCCGCGAGCGCCGAGTTCGGCAGCACGATCGCGTTGGGGTTCGAGGTGGCGACACGGCGGGTGCCGGTCTCCTCGTCGTGGACCTCGGCGTCGTTCGAGTCGTGCGCGAGCGCCGACCAGTGCCCGGCCGCCGGCTGGAACGCGGTCGTGACGGGCTTGGGTTCGACGGGACGCTGGAACGCCGGAGGCACGCTGGAGGACGTCGCGGGATCGGCGGCGGGCCGCTGCACGGGCGTCTCGTTCGTGTCGTCGTCGAGGGACAGCGGGAAGACCCCGGGCGTCGCGGCGTCCACGGGCGGCAGCTTCGGTGCGATCGGCGCTGCCGGGGACGCTGCCGCGGCGGCGGTCGGCTCGTCCGCCGCCGTCGGTGCGGTGTCGTCGGTCGCTGCGGTGTCGTCCGTCGGTGCAGTGCCCTCGGGGGCAGCGGCGTCGGTGTCCGCATCGTGCGGCGCCCAGGTCGAGCGGTGGCGACGGGGCTCCTCGGCGTGCGCGGCGGCTTCCTCGAGGGGCTCGACCGCGTCCGGCGAACCGTCCGCTTCCGTCGCCTGCTGCACGGCGGCCTCGTCCAGCTCGACCGGCGACGCCGCAGCCTCGGCCGGAGCAGCCGTCGGCGCGGACGCGACCGGACCGGGGGTGGACCCGGCGGGCGCGTCGTGCTCGTCCTCGAGGGTGGACACCGAGCCGATGACGTCCTGGACCGTCCGGTCCGACGACTGCGGCGTCGGCGCCTGCAGCGGCACGGGCAGGACGGCCTGGACCTCGGCCTCGCGCATGAGACGCAGCTGACGGCGGGTCAGACCACCCGTACCGGGGACGATCTCGGTCGCGGACGCCGGGGGCACGTCGGGAACGCCGGCCTGTGCGGCGCCGGACGGTGCCGGCGCGACGTGCGAACCAGGCCGACGGCGGGCCTGCTCCGAACGGTCGGTGGACGCGGGTGCGGCGACGGTGGGCGGCGGTGTCGCGGGCTGGCCACCGGCGGCGGCAGCGCGCTCCCGCTCGCGCGCCTGGCGCCGCGACAGTGGCGGCTGCGCGTCGGACGAACTCATGCAACGCTCCGATACAGATGGTGCTTGGAGATGTACTGGACGACCCCGTCGGGCACCAGGTACCAGACGGGGAACCCGCGCCTGACCCGATCGCGGCAGTCGGTCGACGAGATCGCCAGCGCGGGCACCTCGAGCAGACTGACGTCCCGCTCCGGCAGGCCGGTGATGCTCAGGGCGTGGCCTGGGCGCGTCACGGCGACGAAGTGCGCGAGGTCCCAGAGGCCATCATGGTCTTTCCAGTCGAGGATCTGCTGAACGGCGTCCGCGCCCGAGATGAAGACCAGCTGCGCGTCCGGCCGCTGCTCGTGGAGGTCGCGCAGGGTGTCCACCGTGTAGGTCGGACCCGGCCGGTCGATGTCGACCCGACTGACCGTGAACATCGGGTTCGACGCGGTCGCCACCACCGTCATGAGGTACCGGTGCTCGGCGTCCGTGACGTCGGACTTCATGTACGGCTGACCGGTGGGGACGAACACCACCTCGTCGAGGTCGAACGCGCGCGCGACCTCGGACGCTGCCACGAGGTGGCCGTGGTGGATGGGGTCGAACGTGCCACCCATCACACCGATGCGCGGCCGCCCCGAGCTCTCGAGCATGGGGTGACGGATCAGAGCTTCGTGTGGCCGAACTCGTCGACGCCGGTCTCGTGGTGGCGAGTGGCCTCGAACTTGTGCGAGTGGCGGTAGGCGACGTCACGGAAGCTCCACGTCACGAACCCGAGGAACGCGAAGAAGAGGGCACCGACGAGCGGGAAGACGTACGCGGGGACCCCGGAGGCGTTCTCTGCGGCTTCGGCGAGGAGGGTCATCGTCATGTGCTCCGTTCGGTCGGTGGAAAGACGCCGTTCAGTCTAGCCGCGGATCTGGCCCTGACCGCGCACGATCCACTTGGTGCTCGTGAGTTCGGGCAGGCCCATCGGCCCGCGGGCGTGCAGCTTCTGCGTGGAGATGCCCACCTCGGCCCCGAAGCCGAACTCGCCACCGTCCGTGAACCGGGTGGAGGCGTTCACCATCACGACCGCCGAGTCGACGCCGGCGAGGAACCGCTCCGCCGTGTCGACGTCGTTCGTCACGATCGACTCGGTGTGGTGCGTCGACCAGGTCGCGATGTGCGCCATCGCCGCGGCGACGTCCGGGACGACGCGGATCGAGAGGTCGAGGTCCATCGACTCCGTCGCCCAGTCGGCGTCGGTCGCTCGGAGCACGCCCGGCACGATCGTCCGGGTGGCGTCGTCACCGCGGAGGGTCACCCCGGCAGCGCGGAGCCGGTCGGCCAGCACCGGCAGCAGCCGTTCGGCGGCCCGTTCGTGCACGAGGAGGGTCTCGAGGGCGTTGCACACGCTCGGCCGCTGCACCTTGCTGTTGAGCACGATGTCGACGGCGCGGTCCACCGGAGCGGACTCGTCGAGGAAGACGTGCACGACGCCGGCACCGGTCTCGATGACGGGCACCTGCGACTCCGTGACCACCGTCTGGATGAGCGAAGCGCTCCCCCGCGGGATCAGCACGTCGACGAGCCCTCGGGCCCGCATGAGCTCCGTCGCGCCCGTGCGACCGAACTCGTCGATCGTCTGGACCAGCTCGCGCGGCAGCCCGACCGAGGCCACCGCGTCCTGGATGCGCGCGACGAGCACGGCGTTCGTGCGCTGCGCCGCCGACCCACCCCGGAGCACGACGGCGTTGCCGCTCTTCAGCGCCAGGCTCGCGATGTCGACGGTGACGTTCGGCCGCGCCTCGTAGATGGCGCCGACGACGCCGAACGGCACCCGCACCTGGGTCAGCTGCAGGCCGTTCGGCAGCACCGAGCCGCGGACGTTCTGCCCGACCGGGTCCGTCAGACCGACGACGTGCTCGACGGCGACGGCGAGGGCGTCGATCCGTGCCGCGTCCAACCGGAGGCGGTCGAGCAGGCCCGACGACAGCCCGCCGTCCTCCCCCGCGACGAGGTCCTCGTGGTTGGCCCGGACGATCTCGTCCGTCGCGGCGCGCACCGCCGCGGCGATCGCGCCGAGCGCCGCGTCCTTGACGGCCGTGGTCGCGGTCGCGAGCACCGACGCCGCGTCGCGTGCGGCGACGAGCTTGTCGGTCAGGGTCGGAGCGGGTGCGGTCAGCGACATGGCTCGATCATAGGTCCGCCTCCCCCGCGATGACGTGGTGGGTCGTACGCCTGTGGATCCGGCCTGGAGGCGCGCGGCCGGTGCAGGGATCGCCGCACTCCGGTCGCGTCCCGACTCGCACGCCCGGCCTCTCGCGACCGGCGTGGTCGGTCGGTCACGACACGCCGCGCGCGTGGCGCGGGGCGGGCGGGAACGGTCGCTCTCCGGCCGCGGGACCGACGCATGGTGCCCATCCGCCGGACGTACCCGGGCGTGCCGGGGCCGCGCCGCGCCTCCAGGCCGCACCCCGCCGCACCCGGCTGCGCCCGGCCACGGCAGGCCACGGCAGGCCACACCCGGGCGCGCCGTACCTCCCAGCCGTGCCGTAGCCGGGCGCGCCGGGGCCGAGCCGTGCCTCCAGGCCGCACCGGGTCGCGCCCGGGCGCCAGCCGCGCACCTACGCCCGCGGCGCCGCCTCGAACCAGGTGCCGACGTCCTCGCCCGCCAGTGCCGACGCCACCAACGACGTCGCCGTCACGAGCACCGACGTCCCGGCGTCCGCTGCGAGCCGAGCCGCCGCGACCTTCGTGCCGGCACCACCGGTCCCGACGCCCGCGGCACCGATCGACCCGAACGTCACCCCTGCGAGTTCGTCGCCGTACGGCACGTGCTCGATCGGCTCCGCGCCGGGCTGCTGCGGCGGCTTGGTGTAGAGCGACTCGACGTCGGAGAGCAGCACGAGCGCGTCGGCCCCGAGCAGCCGGGCGACGAGCGCCGCGAGCCGGTCGTTGTCGCCGAAGCGGATCTCGTGCGTCGCGACGGTGTCGTTCTCGTTCACGATCGGCAGCACCCGCAGCGCGAGCAGCCGGTCGATCGCCCGCTGCGCGTTCACCCGGTGCGTGGGGTTCTGGAGGTCGCCGGCCGTCAGGAGGATCTGCGCCGCGACGACCCCGTGCCGGTCGAGCTCCTTCTGGTACCGGAACATCAGCACGTTCTGCCCCGTCGCCGCCGCCGCCTGCTGCGTCGCGAGGTCGTCGGGGCGTCCCTCGAGCCCGAGGAACGGGAACCCGGTCGCGATGGCGCCCGAGGAGACCAGCACCACCTCGGTGCCGCGCGCGTGGGCGGCACCGAGCGCATCGACGAGGGCGCCGATCTGCCCGACGTTCTCGCCGCTGACGGAGGACGACCCGACCTTCACGACGAGTCGTCGCGCCCGCGGGATGTCCGCGCGCGAGCGCACCCGGCCCAGGTCGGTGTCGGTCGCCTCGGTCATGCCCGGGTCAGTCCTTGCCCTCGTGGTGGCGCTCGACCTCACCGGAGAACGGGTCGGCGTCGTCCGCGTCGTCGTCCGCCCACAGGCCGGAGATGCGCTCCTGCTCGAGTTCGGCACGCGCGGCGGCCTTGGCGTCCATGCGCTCGAAGTACTCCTCGCGACGCTCGTTGCGGGTCGGTCGCGAGGTCGCGCCGATCCGGGAGTCCGTGCCGCGTGCACTCGTGATGAGCTCGGCGGTCGAGGTCAGCGTCGGCTCCCAGTCGAAGACCGTGCCGCCGTCGCCGCCGATGACCACCGTGGAGCCCGCGACCGCCCCGGCCTTGAACAGGCCGTCCTCGACCCCGAGCTTGGCGAGGCGGTCGGCGAGGTAGCCGATGGCCTCCTCGTTGGTGAAGTCCGTCTGCTGCACCCAACGCTCGGGCTTGGCACCCCGGACACGGTAGAAGCGGTGCTCCTCGCCGCCCTCGGCCCGGACGGTGAAGGGGACCTCGTCGACGGCCTTCGGGCGGAGGACGATGCGCTCCGGCTGCGGCTCGACAGCGCGCTCGGCACGGGCGCGCTCGACGATGTCGGCGAGGGCGAAGGTCAGTTCGCGGAGGCCCTTGTGCGAGGCCGTGGAGATCGGGAAGACGCGGTAGCCGCGGCCTTCGAGCTCGGCGCGCACGAAGTCGGCGAGCTCCGCGGCGTCCGGCACGTCGATCTTGTTCAGCGCGACGAGCTGCGGACGCTCGAGCAGCGGCACCTGGCCCTCCGGGACCGGGTAGCGCTCGAGCTCGCCGAGGATGACGTCGAGGTCGCTGATCGGATCACGGCCCGGGTCCATGGTGGCGCAGTCGATGACGTGGAGCAGGGCCTCGCAGCGCTCGACGTGGCGGAGGAACTCGAGCCCGAGGCCCTTGCCCTCCGACGCACCCTCGATGAGGCCGGGGACGTCGGCGACGGTGAAGCGGGTGGAACCGGATTCGACGACGCCGAGGTTCGGCGTCAGGGTCGTGAACGGGTAGTCGGCGATCTTCGGCTTCGCGGCGGACACCGCGGCGATCAGCGAGGACTTGCCGGCGCTCGGGAACCCGACGAGGGCGACGTCGGCGATCGTCTTCAGCTCGAGGCTGACGTCGCCGGACTCCCCCGGGGTGCCGAGGAGCGCGAACCCGGGCGCCTTGCGCTTCGTCGTCGCGAGCGCCGCGTTGCCGAGACCGCCTTGACCGCCGGCGGCCACGACGACGCGCATGCCGGGCTCGGTCATGTCGGCGACGACCTCGCCGCGCTCGTCGTGCACGACGGTGCCGATCGGGACGGGGAGCTCGAGCGTCTCGCCGCTGATCCCGCTCCGCATGTCACCCATGCCCGGCTGGCCGTTCTTCGACGAACGGTGCGGGGACCGGTGGTAGCCGAGCAGCGTCGTCACCTGGGGGTCGGCGACGAGCACGATGTCGCCACCGTCACCGCCGTTGCCGCCGTCCGGGCCGGCGAGGGGCTTGAACTTCTCACGGCGGACCGACACGCAGCCGTTGCCGCCGTCCCCCGCGCTGAGGTGCAGGGTCACGCGGTCGACGAAGGTCGCCATGGGTCCACTCCTTGGTGTTGCAAACAGAGAACGGGAGGGGCGGGCACGTGGCCCGCCCCTCCCGCAGAGTCAGATCGTGGGTCGCTTACGCAGCGCCGACGATGTTGACGACCTTGCGGCCGCCCTTGGTGCCGAACTCGACCGAACCGGCCGAGAGGGCGAACAGCGTGTCGTCGCCACCGCGGCCGACGTTGGCGCCGGGGTGGAAGTGCGTGCCGCGCTGGCGGACGATGATCTCGCCGGCGTTCACGACCTCGCCACCGAACCGCTTCACGCCGAGGCGCTGTGCGTTCGAGTCACGACCGTTGCGAGTGGAGCTCGCACCCTTCTTGTGTGCCATCTTCTACTCCCGCCTTACGCGATCTCGGTGATCTTGACGCGGGTGAGCTCAGCGCGGAAGCCCTGGCGCTTCTTGTACCCGGTCTTGTTCTTGAACTTCTGGATGACGACCTTCGGGCCGCGGAGGTCCTCGAGCACCTCGGCGGTGACGGTCACGTTCGCGAGCTCGGTCGCGGCCGACGTGATGGTGTCACCGTCCACGAGGAGCACCGGAGCGAGCTTGATCTTGCCCTTGTCGTCGGCCTTGGCACGGTCGATCGTGAGGATCGTGCCGACCTCGACCTTCTCCTGACGGCCGCCGGCGCGCACTACTGCGTAAACCACGTGGAATTCCTTACGTACTCTGCTTGAGGGAAGTCTCGGGTGCCCACTGCTGCACGAGCGGCTCCCGGGGAGGCCGGGCCCGATCGGCGACGCAGGCAGAACGGCCCGCTGACACCAGGGATCGAGAATACTCGATCCGACCGGGTCCGGTCAAACGGCGACACACGTACCATTGGCGGGTGACCGTCCTGATCGACCCGCCGACGTGGCCTGCGCACGACACACTGTGGTCGCACCTCGTCAGTGACGAATCGTACGACGAACTGCACGCCTTCGCGAGTGCCGCCGGTCTCCCCCGTCGCGGGTTCGACCACGACCACTACGACGTGCCGATGGCCCGCTACGACGAGCTCGTGGCCGCCGGTGCGACGCCGGTGACCGGTCGGGAGCTCGTGCTCCGGCTCATCCGCAGCGGCCTCCGGGTGGCGCAGCGGGACAAGCGCCCGTCCTGAGGGGCGGTCGCCCGTCCTGCGGGACGGCGCCGGGACACGCACGGCTCGACTCCGGCACCGGCCTGGAGGCACGGGTCGGTCCCGCCACGCCCGCCGGGACGCCTGCGTGGTCGCGTCAGCGCTGCGGCGGCACCCAGGGGTTCGCGGGCTGCTGCTGCTGCCCGACGGGCGGCTGTTGCGTGATCGGCGGCTGCTGCTGCCCGGCGGGCGGCGCGTACGGGTTCGGCTGCTGCTGCCCGACGGGCGGCGCGTACGGGTTCGGCTGCTGCTGGGAGCCTCCCGCGCCCTGGACGGTGGCCGCGGGCACGGCATCGGGCTGCCGGAGCGTCCCAGGGGCACCCAGCGGCCGGCGCGTACCGCCTCGCGGGCGTCCGAGCCACAGCCACGCGGCCGTCGTCGTGGCCACGAGCATGAGCGTCAGCGGGAGGCCGCTCTGCAGCGGCACCGTCACGATGCTCGTCACGAGTCGAGCTGCCCCGAACCCGCGGACCGCGCCGAACGCACCGGTGAACACCCCGACGAGCGCGAGCGCGATCGTCCCCGCCGCCCCGGCGAGCACGGCACGCAGGAGGATCACGGGCAGCGGACTCCGCCGTGCGACCGGCACCAGGAACGCGAGCGCGAGGAACGCGCCGACGTGGAACGGCAGGGGTGCGAGGAAGACCCCGTGCACGAACCCCGCGACGATGCTGTCCCCCGCGCCGTAGCGCGCGAACGGGCTCACCACGAGGGAGGTGCCGAGGAGCCCGACGAGTCCGGACACGAACTCGACCACGATCACCGAGACGACCGCGATGAGCGCACCCGTCGTGTTCGTCACGGACGCGCCCGGGGCGAACGCGCGCCGGGGGTCGCCGGTCGGACGGCGACGCTGCGCGGGTGCCGGCGGCGCGTACGGCACACCGGTCGCCGACCCGGGCCCGGGCATCGGCCCGGGCCCGGGCACCGGCGCGGGCTGCTGCCAGCCCGCGCCGTAGTACCCGCGGTCGTGCTGCCCCTGGTCCCCCGCGTTCGTCACGCTCAGTTCCCCACGATCACGGCGCCGTCCTCGGGCGCGTCGCCCTCGGTGGACGCCGGTGCGCTGATGCTCGGCGACGACACCCGTCGGGAGCGCGAGCGGCCCTGACCGGGCTGCTTCGGCTCCGGGAGCGCGTTGAGGACCGAGTCGAGCAGCGACTCCGCGTCCGCCGCGGGCACGGCACGGGGCTCGCGCTTCGTGACGGCGACGGGGATGTCGAGGATCGCGACGGTGTTCTCGGTCGGGGTCACCGGGGCGCTCGAGCTGACCCGACGACGGACCGGGGTGGTCGAAGCCGGGGCAGCATCGGCGGTCGGCGCCGCCTCGACGGGGGCGTCCGCGACCGGAGCGGCATCGGCCGACACGTCCGCGTCCGCAGTCGACGACGTCGACCCGCCGGCGGCCACGGCCCCGGACTCGTCGACGGACGTCGAGGCACCGGTGGCCTGCGGCTCGCCGCCGCTGCGGCTGCCACGGCGACGACGACGCTTCGGAGCACCCGAGGACTCGGCGGGAGCCTCGGACGACGACGACGACGAGGACGTCGACGAGGCGGGTGCCTCCGGAGCGGACTCCGGCGTGGCCGGGTCCGCGACACCGGTGACTGCCACGCCGGTCACAGCGGCGGCCTCGGCGGCGGCGCGCTCCTCGTGCGGCAGGGTCGACGCCGCGATGCGGGACAGCGCGTTCTTCACGTCGTCGGTGATCTGGTGGGTCTGCGAGCCGTGGCCGTTCGACGAGGTACCGCCGTTGCCGTTCGAGCCACCGTTGCCGGTGCCGTTGCCACCGTTGCCGTTCGACCCGCCGCCGTTGCCGCCGCGGCTCTTCCGACGACCCTTCGAGGGGCCGGGGTCGGCGTTGTTGTCGTTGACCTTCGCGTTGACCTCCTCGAGCGACTCGCGGAGCCCGACGCCGATCTTCTTGCGGGTCATCTGCACGAGGCCGAGCGAGGTGACCTCGGCGACCTGGTGCTTCGTGCGGTCGCGGCTCAGGCACTCGACGAGTCGACGCAGCACGAGGTCGCGGTTCGACTCGAGCACCATGTCGATGAAGTCGACGACGATGATGCCGCCGATGTCCCGCAGACGGAGCTGACGGACGATCTCCTCGGCGGCCTCGAGGTTGTTCTTCGTGACGGTCTCCTCGAGGTTGCCGCCGGACCCGACGAACTTCCCCGTGTTGACGTCGACGACCGTCATGGCCTCGGTGCGGTCGATGACGAGCGAACCACCGGAGGGCAGCCAGACCTTGCGGTCGAGGGCCTTCTCGATCTGCTCGTTGAGGCGGTACTCCTCGAAGGAGTCCGGGCCGTCGTAGATCTCGACGCGGTCCTTGAGGTCCGGCGCGACGGCGTCGAGGTAGTCCTCGATGGTCCCGCGTGCGGCGTCGCCGTCGATGATGAGCTTGGTGAAGTCCTCGTTGAAGACGTCCCGCACGATCTTGACGAGCAGGTCGGGCTCGGAGTGCAGCATGACCGGGGCGTGCCCGTTCGCGACCTTCTTCTGGATCGCCTCCCACTGGCTCGTGAGACGCTGCACGTCGCGGGTGAGCTGCTCCTCGGTCGCGCCCTCGGCAGCCGTGCGGACGATGACGCCGGCGTGCTCGGGCAGGACCTCCTTGAGGATCTTCTTCAGGCGCGCACGCTCGGTGTCGGGCAGCTTGCGGGAGATGCCGTTCATCGAGCCGTTCGGCACGTAGACGAGGTAGCGGCCGGGCAGCGAGACCTGCGAGGTGAGGCGCGCGCCCTTGTGGCCGACCGGGTCCTTCGTGACCTGCACGAGCACCTTGTCGCCGGGCTTGAGCGCCGACTCGATGCGCCGACCGTGGCTGGTGTCCACGGAGTTCCAGTCGACCTCGCCCGCGTAGAGCACGGCGTTGCGACCGCGGCCGATGTCGACGAACGCCGCCTCCATCGAGGGCAGCACGTTCTGCACCTTGCCGAGGTAGACGTTGCCGATCAGCGACACGTTGTGCGACTTCGTCACGTAGTGCTCGGCGAGCACGCCGTCCTCGAGGACGCCGATCTCGATCTTCTGCGAGCTGGAGCGCACGATCATCTGGCGGTCGACGCTCTCGCGGCGGGCGAGGAACTCGTCCTCGGTGATCACCTGACGGCGACGGCCGGCATCACGGCCGTCGCGCCGGCGCTGCTTCTTGGCCTCGAGTCGCGTCGAGCCCTTGATGCGCTGCGGTTCGGTGATGAGCTCCGGCTCGCGGTCGCGCTCGCGCTCACGACGGCGCGGCTCGGCCGGCTCGGCGGCGCCACCGAACGAGCTGCCTCCGCGACGGCGGGAACGGCGACGGCCGCCGCCCTGCTCGTCCTCGTCGTCCTCGGGAGCCGAGCGGGGCGCACGCGGCGGCAGGTCCGGGAGGACCGGCGCGTGGAAGATCAGGCTCGTCGTGCTGGTCGCGCGGGGGACGAACGGCTCGTCGACGGGCTCCGCCGGACTGGAGGCACTACTCGCGTCCGCCGCGGCGGTCACGCCCGTCTCCGGTGCGGCGGCGATCTCCGTGGCGGCGTCGTCCGTGGCGACCACCGGCAGGTCGCCGGTGAGGGTGCTCACGTCGTGCGGCTCGTCACCGCCCGCCGTCGCCTCGACCGCGACCGACACCGCGGGTGCCGCGTCGTCGGTCAGCGCGACGGTCTCGGTGCCGACCTCCGCCGGGGCGTCGGCGACGGGAGCCTCCGCGGCCGACGCGGCGACGTCCCGCGAGCCGGCCGTCTGCTCGACGGGAGCCGACTGCTCGACGTCCCCCCGGGCCTCCAGGTCGGCCGAGCGGGCTCGGCGACCGCCGAACAGGCGGCTCCGGCGCTTCGGCGTCTCGTCGTTCTTCGTGTTGTCGTTGTTGTTCTGCTCCACCATGGAACTGGTGCACTCCTCGGCCCCGCTCGAGCCCTGTCGGGCGGCGGGAATTCTCGTGTGTCGGGTGGCGTCCACGCCCCCGTGCTCGTTGTCGTTCGCGACCGGTCCGCGGCAACTTGTGGTGCGTCCGCGCCCGTTCGTCCCCGGGCACCCGGCCCGGGCTTCGCGGAGCGTCGGAGTGACGCGTGTTCCGGTCGCGGCACGCTCTCACCGTGCCTGTTCGGTCCGGGACCAGCCCGGAAAGCTCACGCCGCGTGACCGTGTCCGGTCGTGCGACCTCACCATCATCGCATGCCCCTCACGGAAACGACCGGATCGCGCGTGCGATGATGACCGCGTGAGCACGCCGCGTACCCTCCACCGCCGTCCGATCGCGATGGGGGTGTTCCTGCTCGTGACCGGCGTCGTCGGGCTGTACGCGTCCTTCCGACTCGTGCTCGACGAGTTCGCGAAGTACGAGAACCCGAAGACCGCTCTGTCGTGCGACGTCAACGTGTTCGTGAACTGCTCCGACGTGATGACGAGCGCGCAGGGGCACCTGCTCGGCTTCCCGAACCCGCTCCTCGGTGTGATGGGGTTCGTCGCACCGATCGCCGTGGCCGTCATGCTGCTCGCCGGCTTCCGGAACGGATCCCGGTGGTTCTGGGTCGTGTTCAACGCGGGGGTGTTCCTCGCCTGGGTCTTCGTGACGTGGCTGTTCACACAGACCGTGTGGTTCATCGGGGCCCTCTGCCCGTGGTGCATGCTCGTGTGGTCGATGACCATCCCGATGTTCTGGGTGTTCACGATCTGGAACGCCGCACAGGGCCGTTTCGGCGCCGGGGTCCAGCGCGTCGGCAAGACCCTGCTGCCGTTCTGCTGGGCGTTCCCGCTCGCGAACTACCTCGTCATCGCGGTCTCGATCATCATCGTCTTCCCGCGCTTCTTCCAGAGCTTCTAGGCGGGGCCGACGCCTCTCGGTGACACGTCACCGGATTCGTGGGGCCTTCCCAGCCAGGACGGCCGATCCACGCCGCCGGGGCACCTACGCTCGGAAACGATGAGTGACGACCAGGGCAAGAAGGCGCGGCGGGCCGAGGCACGGGAGCGTGCCCGGATCGCTCGCGAGAAGCAGCAGGCGCGCCGGCGCCGCAACCGCACGCTGACGATCAGCGGCATCATCGTGGGTGGCCTCGCGGTCGTCAGCGCGATCGTGCTGGTCATCGCGAACTCGGTGCAACCGGCGGGCCCGGGTCCCGCGAACATGGCGAGCGACGGCATCGTGCTGCACGGCGTCGACGGGAAGATCGAGCCGGTCACGACGAAGGCGATCCCCGAGGGCGGGAAGCCGACACCGACGAAGCAGGACGACTCGGTGGCGAACATCACCGTGTACTCGGACTACATGTGCCCCTACTGCAACCAGTTCGAGACCGCCCAGATGTCCCAGATCCAGCAGTGGGTGAAGGACGGTTCGGCGACACTCGAGCTGCACCCCTTCAACCTGCTCGACCGGGTGTCACAGGGTTCGAAGTACTCCACGCGTTCCGCCGCCGCGGCCGCCTGCGTGGCGAACGACGACCCGGACGACTTCCTCGCGTACAACACCGCGCTGTACGCGAACCAGCCGTCGGAGAACACCCGCGGCCTGACGAACGACGAGCTCGCGTCCCTGGCGGCGAAGGCCGGTGCGACGAGCAAGGACGTCGCGACGTGCATCACCGACCAGAGGTTCGCCGGGTGGGTCGCGGACGCCACCGACCGGGTGCTCAACGAGAAGCTCCCGAACTCGTCGCTCGACAAGCTGACCGGGACGCCGACCGTCATCGTCAACGGGAAGCAGTACAGCGGCTCGCTCACCGACACCGACGCGTTCTCGGCGTTCGTGCTGCAGAACGGCGGCAAGGCGTAGGGCCAGCACCCCGCACTTCCACGAGCAGCCCCTGTGCCGTCCCCCGTGTGGACGGCACAGGGGCTGCTCGCTGCGGACAGCGAGCAGCGGGCCCGGAGCGGCCAGCGGCAGGCGGCAGGCGGCAGGCGGCAGGCGGCAGGCGGCGGGCGGACCGAGCGACGGGTCCTCCCTGGACGCTCTTGGCCGTTGCGGTTCGCGAACCCCGGACTCGGCACACCCGATCGGCCAGGAGCGGAACCGAACTCGCCCCCGCTCCATCGGTCCGTCGGCTCCGCCCCGGCGCCGATCGGCCGGGCCGGCAGTCCGCGGCCGGCCGGTGCGTCGCTGCCGCGTGCACGACGCCCCGCTCCGGTCCGGAGCGGGGCGTCGTGTCCGTGGTGCGGGTGCTACTTCGCGGCGGCGTCGATCTTCGTGATGACGTCCGTGAGGTTCGCGAGCTTCTCGCCGTTCACGACGACGGTCGGCGTCCCGAAGCCCTGCGTGCCCTGCAGCGCGGGGTCGGCGAGCACGGCGTCGGTGGTCTTCGTCACCCAGCCCTTGAACTGCTCGGTCGACAGGCACTCCGAGAGCTTGGAGCCGGTCGCTCCGCCCTTCTTGACCAGGTCCGCGATCTGGTCGTTCGTGAGGCCCTTCGTGCCCTCCTCAGGCTGGTTGTCGAAGAACTGCGTCTGGACGTCGAGGAACTTGTCCGGGTCGTAGTTCGCGACGCACATCGCGGCGTTCGCGGCCCGGCTGGCGTACCGCGAGTTCTGGTAGTTGCGGTCGAGGATCGACACCGGGTGGATCGCGAGGGTGGCGTCGCCGGACTGCACCTTGTCGAGGATCTGGTCGGCGTACGCGGCCTCGAACTGCTTGCACACCGGGCACGCCCAGTCGACGTACTCGACGACGGAGGCTGCCCCGTCGGCGTTCGCCGTCGGTGCGGGCGAGGCGGTGGCGTTCGCCGCCACGGCGCCGGTCTCCACGGGGGTGACCTTGCCGTCCTTGCCCGTGAACTGGATCGCGCCCGTGATCATGTTCTTCGGACCCGTCGCGGAGACGGTGTTCGCGCTGTTCACGTTCACCACCACGATCGCGACGATGGCCGCGATCGCGATGATGCCCAGGCCGATGCCGCCCTGCAGGAACCACTTGTTGCGGCGCTTGCGACGGCGCTCTGCCTCGGCGCGCTGGCGGGCGACGTCACGTGCGTGGGCGCGCCGCTCGTTCTTGGTCGGTCGGTCGTTGTTCGTCATGCCGTTCGCTCCTGCGGTCGCGCGTGTCGGTCGTCGCTCACGCGAACCAGAGGCCGAGCTCACGGGCCGCGGACTCGGTGGAGTCCGAGCCGTGCACGAGGTTCTGCTGGACCTTGAGGCCCCAGTCGCGGCCGAGGTCACCGCGGATGGTCCCGGGCGCGGCCGAGGTCGGGTCGGTGGTGCCGGCGAGCGAGCGGAAGCCCGCGATGACGCCGTTGCCCGCGACGCGGACCGCGACGACCGGGCCGGACTGCATGAACTCCACGAGCGGCTCGAAGAACGGCTTGCCCTGGTGCTCCTCGTAGTGCGCGTCGAGCAGGTCACGCGGCGCGGTCAGCATCTTGAGGTCGACGATCTCGTAGCCCTTGGCCTCGATCCGACGGAGGATCTCGCCGGTGAGCTGGCGGGCGACGCCGTCGGGCTTGACGAGGACCAGGGTCTCTTCGAAGTCGGACATGCAGAACTCCTTGACGGGGTCGTGGGGTGGTGGTCAGCCCTCGCCGGCAGCGGCTCGTCGTGCGGCGTTCTGCCGGTCGAGCTGACCGCCCTTGACGAAGCAGTAGACCCACAGCGCCAGGAACACCGCGCCCACCGCGAACATGAACGGTTCGATGAAGCCGGTGGCGAGGATGGCCGCCTGCAGCAGCCACCCGAACCATACACCGGCGCGGTTGCCGGTCAGCCGCGAGGCCAGCGCCAGCACGACGATCGCGCCGATGCCGCCGCCGAACGCCACGGCCGGCGGCAGCGTCTGCTTCCCGAAGGTCACGAGCATCGGGAAGAAGAACATCACGGCCTCGAGTCCGAGGGTGATCGCGAGCAGGCTCTCGCGGGCGCCGCGGTCGCGCCGCGGCTTCCGCTGACGGACCGGCCTGGAGGCACGGTTCGGCTCGGTCACTTCGTCTCGCCTTCCGCGTGCACCAGGTCCATGACCGCGCCCACCATCACGATGGAACCGGCGACGAGGACGAGCGCGTCCTCGGCCTCCGCCTCGTCCGCGAGGTCCCGGGCCTCCTGGAGCGCCTGGTCGAGCGCCGGTTCGACGACGACACGGTCCGCGCCGACCTCGTCGACCACGATGCGCGCGAAGGCGTCGGCGTCGAGCGCCCGCTCCCCCGGCGGCTGGGTGACGACGAAGGTCTGCACGGTGTCCTTGAGCGCCCGGACGAACCCGCGGGCGTCCTTGTCGCCGAGGATCCCGACGACGCCGACGACGTGCTCGGAGGGGAACGCCACCGGCAGCGCGTCGGCGAGGGCCGTGGCTCCGTGCGGGTTGTGCGCGGCATCGACGACGACCACGGGGTCCTGCGCGATGGGCTGGAGGCGCCCGGGGCTCGTCGCCGCGGCCAGCCCCTCGGAGAGCACGTCCTCGTCGAGCGCCTGCGAGCCGCGCCCGAGGAACGACTCGACGGCGGCGATCGCGACGGCGGCGTTGTGGGCCTGGTGCGCGCCGAACAGCGGCACGAACAGGTCGTCGTAGGTGCCGGCGAGGCCCTGCACGCTGATGAGTTGCCCACCGACCGCGGGCGTGTCGCTCGTGACCCGGAAGCCGGTGCCCTCGACCGACAGCGTCGACTCGGTGAGCTCGGCCGCCCGTTCGAGCTCGGCGAGGGCATCCGGCGTCTGTGCACTCGACACGACCGCGGAGGACGGCTTGATGATGCCGGACTTCGTGCGGGCGATCTCGGCGACGGTGCTGCCGAGCTGCTTCGCGTGGTCCATCGCGATCGGCGTGAACACCGCGACCTGGCTCTGCACGACGTTCGTGGAGTCCCACTCGCCGCCCATGCCGACCTCGATCACGGCGACGTCGACGGGCGCCTCGGCGAAGCACGCGAGCGCGAGGACGGTCAGCGCCTCGAAGAACGTCAGCGGCAGCTCGCCCTTCGCCGTGAGCTCCTCGTCGGTCATCTCGAGGATCGGCGCGATGTCGTCCCAGTTCTCGACGAACCGGTCCGCGGCGATCGGCTCGCCGTCGATGACGATGCGCTCCCGGATCGACACCAGGTGCGGGCTCGTCATGAGCCCGGTGCGGAGGCCGTGGGCGCGGACGATGCTCTCGGTCATCCGGGCGGTCGACGTCTTGCCGTTCGTGCCGGTGATGTGGATCACGGGGTAGGACAGGTGCGGGTCGCCGAGGAGCTCGACCGCGCGTCGGGTCGCGCTCAGCCGGTGCTCGGGCGCCTGCTCGCCGATCCGGGCGTACAGGGCCGCCTGGACGCGGCGGACCTCGTCGTCGTCCCCGTCGGCCGGGGACGGGTCGACCGGCGCCGGGCTCGCGGGCCCTGCCGGGATCTCGATGCCCTCGGCGTTCTCGTCGTCGTACTCGTGCTCGTTCTGGTCGCTCATGCGCGTGCCACCTCCACGGACACCGTCGCTGCCTCGCCGACGTCGGTCGTCGTCGCGCCCGCGGCGAGCGGGACGACCTCGACCGCGGTCGCGAGGGTCTCCCCCGCGATGAGGTCGCGGTGTACCCGGACCGCCTCGGCAGCGTCGTCGGACACCCCCAGCGTCAGGGTGATGCGGTCGCTGACGTCGAGGTCGGCGTCGCGGCGGGCCTGCTGGACGGCACGGACGACGTCGCGCGCCAGGCCCTCGGCCTCGAGCTCGGGGGTCGTCACCGTGTCGAGGACGACGAAGCCGCCGCCGTCGAGGAACGCCACCGCCACCGAGTCGTCGGCCACGGTGAGGTCGAGCGAGTACTCGCCCGCGACGAGGTCGATGCCGCCGACCGTCACGCCGGCGTCCGTCGCGACCCAGTCGCCGCGCTTCGCCGCCGGGATCACCTGCTGCACCTGCTTGCCGATGCGCGGGCCGGCGGCGCGGGCGTTGACGGTCAGCTTCCGCTCGATGCCGTACTGCGCCAGCGACTCCTCGGCCTGCTGTTCGAGCACCACGCGCTTGACGTTGAGCTCGTCGCGGAGGATGTCCGCGAAGGGCTCGACCGCCGCGGGGTCCGGGACGACGAGCGTGAGCGTCGCGAGCGGCAGTCGGACGCGCTTGCCGGTCGACTTGCGGAGCGCGAGGCCCTTCGAGGCGACGTCGCGCACGCGGTCCATCGCGGCGACGAGGGCGTCGTCCGCGGGGAACTCGTCGGCCGACGGGAAGTCCTCGAGGTGCACCGACCGACCGCCGGTGAGGCCCTTCCAGACCTCCTCGGTGACGAGCGGTGCGAGCGGCGCCGCGACGCGCGTGAGCGTCTCGAGCACGGTGTACAGCGTGTCGAACGCCGCCCGGGCCTCGGGGCTCGACGCCGCACCCGCCCAGAACTTGTCGCGCGAGCGTCGCACGTACCAGTTCGTGAGCACGTCGGCGAAGTCGCGGACGGCCTGCGCCGCGAGCGGGGTGTCGAGGGCGTCGAGGTGCGCCGTGACGTCCGCGACGAGCACGCGGGTCTTCGCGAGCAGGTACCGGTCGAGCACGTCGGTGCTCGCGGTGCTGCGCTGTGCCCCGTACCCCTCGGATGCTGTTGCGCCGGACTCCCCCGACGCGTTCGCGTAGAGGGTGAAGAAGTAGTACGTCGACCAGAGCGGGAGCAGGAACTCGCGCACGCCCTGGCGGATCCCCTCTTCCGTGACGACGAGGTTGCCGCCGCGGATCACCGACGACGACATGAGGAACCAGCGCATCGCGTCGGCACCGTCGCGGTCGAACACCTCGGAGACGTCCGGGTAGTTGCGGAGCGACTTCGACATCTTCTGCCCGTCGGAGCCGAGCACGATGCCGTGGCTGATGACGTTGCGGAACGCCGGGCGGTCGAACAGCGCGGTGGACAGCACGTGCATGACGTAGAACCAGCCGCGCGTCTGGCCGATGTACTCGACGATGAAGTCGGCCGGGTTGTGCGCCTCGAACCACTCGCGGTTCTCGAACGGGTAGTGCACCTGCGCGTACGGCATCGACCCGGAGTCGAACCAGACGTCGAACACGTCGGTGATCCGGCGCATCGTCGACTTCCCCGTGGGGTCGTCGGGGTTCGGTCGGGTGAGGTCGTCGATGAACGGGCGGTGCAGGTCGACCTCGCCCTCGGCGTTCACCGGCAGCCGGCCGAAGTCGCGCTCGATCTCCTCGAGCGAACCGTAGACGTCCGTGCGCGGGTGCGCCGGGTCGTCCGACTGCCACACCGGGATCGGCGTGCCGAAGTACCGGTTGCGGGAGACCGACCAGTCGATCGCGTTCCCGACCCACTTGCCGAACTGGCCGTCCTTGACGTTGTCCGGCACCCAGTTGACGTCCTGGTTGAGCTCGCCCATGCGGTCGCGGAAGTCGGTGACCCGGACGAACCACGACGAGACGGCCTTGTAGATGAGCGGCTTGCGGCAGCGCCAGCAGTGCGGGTAGCTGTGCTCGTACGACGCCTGGCGGAGCAGGCGCCCGGCGTCACGCACGGCCTTGGTGAGCGGCTTGTTCGCGTCCGACCACAGCATGCCGGCCACCTCGCCGAACTGCGACGTGAACACACCGCCCTCGTCGAGCGACAGCACCACGGGGATGCCCGCGGCCGCGCACACCTCCTGGTCGTCGGCGCCGTAGGCCGGAGCCTGGTGCACGATGCCCGTGCCCTCGCCCGTCTCGACGTACTCGGCGACGAGCACTCGCCACGCGTTCTCGTACCCTTCCTGGTCGGCCAGGTGGTCGAACAGCCGCTCGTACTCGACGCCGTCGAGCTCGGCGCCGGCGACCGTGCGGAGCACGGCGGCGAGCGCGTCGTCCGCGCTCTCGTAGCCGAGGTCCTTCGCGTGCGCGGCCACGGTGTCGGACGCGAGCAGGTACTGGGCCGAGCCGGCGGAACCACCGTCAGCCGCGCCTCCCGGCCCTGCAGGGACGACCGCGTACGCGATCGCCGGACCGACCGCGAGGGCCGCGTTCGTCGGGAGCGTCCACGGGGTCGTCGTCCAGGCGAGCGCACGCACATCGGCCAGCCCGAGCGCCTCGGCGCGGGTCCCGCGCAGCGGGAACGCGACCGTGACGGACTGGTCCTGCCGCGACTGGTAGACGTCGTCGTCCATGCGCAGCTCGTGGTTCGACAGCGGTGTCTGGTCGTTCCAGCAGTACGGCAGCACACGGAAGCCCTCGTACGCCAGGCCCTTGTCCCAGAGCTGCTTCCAGGCCCAGAGCACGCTCTCCATGAACGTCACGTCGAGGGTCTTGTAGTCGTTCTCGAAGTCGACCCAGCGAGCCTGGCGTGTCACGTACCGCTGCCACTCGTCGGTGTACTGCAGGACGCTCGTCTTGGCGGCCGCGTTGAAGACGTCGACGCCCATCTCGTCGATCTCGTGCTTCTCGGTGATGCCGAGCTGCCGCATCGCCTCGAGCTCGGCGGGCAGGCCGTGCGTGTCCCAGCCGAAGCGGCGGTGGACCTGCTTGCCGCGCATGGTCTGGTAGCGCGGGAAGACGTCCTTCGCGTACCCGGTGAGCAGGTGCCCGTAGTGCGGCAGGCCGTTGGCGAACGGCGGGCCGTCGTAGAACGTCCACTCCGGGCAGCCCTCGCGCTGGTCGATGGACGCCTGGAACGTCGCGTCGCCCTTCCAGAAGGCGAGGATCCCCTGCTCGACGGCGGGGAAGGACGGGGACGGCGTGACGCCGGCTGCTGTGTCGTCTGCAGGACGGTTGAGGGGGTAGCGCACCGTGGGCTCCTGTGGGTTCGGTTCGTCTCCACGAGGACGGAGCGTGCTCCGCGGTACCACCTCGCTTGCCGGACACCGCTCGCGCTGCGTCCGACCGCTCGTTCGCCGGAAGGGGTGCGGTCCGGTCCGCCCGGTTCTACTGCCGGCCGTCGGTCGTGCCGACTGCCGGGTTCCTCCGGAGGCTCCCCGGTGATGGCCGGTTCGACGCCTGCTGGGACGAGTCTACCCGAGCGGAGCATGCTGGAGCGATGCCGTCCTCCGATGAGCCTGAGCGCCCCGAATCGCTCCTCACCGTCATCATCGCGTTCGCCGCGAACCTGCTCGTCGCGATCGCCAAGACCGTCGCCTCGCTGATCTCCGGGTCGGCGTCCATGACCGCCGAGGCCGCGCACTCGTGGGCGGACACCGGCAACGAGATCTTCCTGCTCGTGGCCGAGCGTCGCGGCGCCAAGCCCCGGGACACGAAGCACCCGCTCGGCTACGGCCGCGAGACGTACATCTGGTCGATGTTCGCCGCGTTCGGCCTGTTCACCGCGGGCGCCGTGGTGTCGATCTGGCACGGCATCACCGAGCTCGGCGAGACCGGCCCCGCCGAGGACCTCCTGCTCAACTACCTCGTGCTCGGCGTCGCGTTCCTGCTCGAGGGCACGAGCTTCGTGCAGGCGTACCGCCAGGCGCACGGAGCCGCCACGAAGCGCCGCGTCCCGGTGCTCCGCCACGTGCTGCAGTCGTCGAACCCGACGCTCCGGGCGGTGTTCGCGGAGGACGCCGCGGCGCTCATCGGCCTCGTGATCGCGTTCCTCGGCGTCTTCCTGCACCAGTTCACCGGGCTCGCGGTGTTCGACGCGATCGGCTCCATCGCGGTCGGGCTGCTGCTCGGCGTCGTGGCGATCATCCTCATCGAGCGGAACCGCCGCTTCCTGGTCGGCGAGGCCACCTCGCCGGAGCTCGAGGACGCGGTGCTGTCCGAGCTGCTCCGCCGTGACGAGGTCGAGCGGGTCACCTACCTGCACCTCGAGTTCGTCGGACCGTCGCGGGTGTTCCTCGTGGCCGCCGTCGACCTGACCGGCAACGAGGACGAGGACCACGTGGCCGTGCGGCTGCGACGGGTGGAGGCGTCGTTGGAGGAGAGCCGGTACATCGAGGAGGCGGTGCTGACGTTGAGCATCCCCGGTGACGAGTCGCTCGTGTCCCGTGGTGACGGCGAGGTCCCCGCGACGGTGCGGGACGGCACGGTGGAGGACGTCGCGGCGGGCGGGGCCGGGACCCTGCGGACCGAGCGGTAGGGCGCGCGCGCACGCGCCGGACCGGCGGCCGTGCGGGCGCCTGCGCGCCGGACCGGCGGCCGTGCGCGCCTGCGCGCCGGACCGGCGGCCGTGCGCGCCTGCGCGCCGGACGGCCGGCACGGCACGGCGAGCGGCCGCTCGCTCGGGCGTGACCGCGCGTCAGCTCCCAGGCGGAGCGACGATCGTCGCGGTACCGCCCTCCGCCCGGAGCAGGTCGTCCCCCCGGACGACCCAGACGCGCAGGAAGTCGACCCGGAACGACCGGAAGCGCTGCGGTTCGGCGACGAGGAGCCGCCGCACCGCCGGGTTCATCGGGAAGCGCGTGTCCGTCGCCTCGACCACGACGCCGAACTCGCCGTGCGGTGGGTCCTCCGCCGACGCACGTCCGCCGGTGAAGTGTGCGAACGACGCTCCCGCCGCCCCTGCGACGAGGATCCGGTCGCTCGCCGGGACGCCCTGGGCCGCGAGCACCGGGTCGAGCCGCGGGAAGCCGGTGACCCGCGTCTCGGCGACGCTCCGGACGAGGACCGCCGCCGGGAGCAGCGTGACCGCGACCAGGACGACCGCGACCACGGTGGTGACGGGTGGGCGTGCCCGGGCTGCGCGCACGACCCCCGTCGCGGCGAGGGCGATCGCCCACGGCATCCACGCCTGGTAGTAGTGCGGAAGCGAGACGTTCGACGTGCAGTAGAACACCACGAGTGCGCCGAGGGCGATCCCGAGCACCACGACGAGCCGGTCGGGGCGGACCACCAGCGCGGCGACGATCCCGACCACGAGCACGGCGACCGTGGGCCAACCGGCGCCGTCGACGACCCGGACGAAGTTCGCCCACCACGGTGCCAGCTCGTACCGCTGTCCGAGCAGCATGATCTCGTGGCCGTCGACGTCGTGCTTGCCCTGGAACGCGATCATGTAGTCGATCGCACGGAGACCGCCCACGGGGAGGTACACGGCGACGAAGACCACGGCGAAGCCGAGCACCGCGGCCGTTCCCCCGGTGGCGTAGGTCCGCCAGCGCCGGAACAGCGCCGGCGACGCCACGATCGCGAGGACCACGACCGCGGTCGAGACCTTCGACGTGACCGAGAGCGCGAGGAGCACGCCGGACAGCACCCACCACCCGGTGCCGGTCCACCAGCGTCGGTCGTCGGGACCGCCGCGGGTGACGGCGTGCCAGGCTGCGGCGACGGCGGCGACCGCGAAGAACGTCATCACCGGCTCGAGGAGTGCCAGCCGGTCGATCCGCGCGGCCGCTCCCGACGCGACGTCGGCCCAGGTCGGGGAGTCGGAGCGCGGCGTCAGCCACCACCAGCCGGCGGCGAGGAGCGCGCCCCACGGACCGATCGGTCGGCGCAGCCAGGCGAACAGCACGAGTCCGGTGGCGAACGATGCGAGCGCGGCGACCACGCGTGCTGCGCGGACGCCTTCGCCGAGGACGAGCTCCGCGGCGCCGAACAGGTACTTCGCCGTGGGCGGGTGCTCGAGGTTGGCGGTGAACACACCGTGCACGTACTGCCACCCGGCACCGGCGTAGGTGAACTCGTCGGTGTGCGGCGTCTGCCGCCCGAGGTGCCACGAGGCCACGAAGGCGCCGAGCACGGCCAGCACGACGAACGCCGTGGCGAGGAGGCCGCGGTGCGCCCGTCCGGCGTCCTGGCGATCACGGGTCGGACCGCGGCGGACGCCGGGGTCGAGCACGCTGCTGGTCACGATCCCCGAGGGTACGGGACCGGGCGGGAAGACACTGGGGCTGCGGCGCGCCCGGCCCGCGGATCCACTCAGGACCGGGCCATCACGAGCACGAGCACGCCGCCCGCCCGGTGGGTCGCGATGACGGTCCACCCGCGGCGCTCGAGCTTGACCCGTGGGATCCGCGGCTGGTCGCGGCTCTCCACTCCGATCCACCAGACCCGGTCGACGCCGGCGGTCGGGACCGCCGGGTCGTCCACCGGGAGCCGCTCGGCCCACAGTTCGCCGATCGAGACCGCGGAGCGGGTCACGGTGAGGTCCCGCATGCCGCGGAAGGCATCGGGGTAGGTCGTCGCGATGAACTCCGTCGTGCGGTTCGCGTGCCCGGGGAGCGGGCCGTGGAAGACGCCGTCCCGGGTGCCCGCCGGCTCCGCGGCACGCTCGCGGGCGACCAGTGCGGCGACCTCGTCCCAGCGTGCGCCCTGCTTCGCGCCCGGTTCCCGCTGGTGCTGCCACCGGGGGAACGCGAGCACCACGGCGAGCGCGACCCCGAGCACGCCGACGACCTTCCACCGCACGCAGACGAGTCCGAGCGCGATGAGGATCGCGACGGCCGGGGCGCCGAAGGTGAAGTAGCGCGCGATGTAGAGCGGCCGGACCAGGAGCGAGACCACCACGACGACCACGGTCGGGACGACGACGATCGGCAGCAGCAGTTCGACGAGCGGCAGTCGGGCCCGGAGACGCGGGACCGCGACGGCGCTGACGACCGCCACGGCCGCGGTCACCGCGAACAGGACCGCGAGCGCCGTCGTCCCACCGAACCACTGCTTGGTCGCGATGGCCTCGAGGTTCGTCCGGTCGAGGGCGAAGCGGCCGAGGAAGTACAGCTGCTTCGCCGCCTCCCCGGAGGTCAGACGGACGAAGGGCAGCAGGGCGACGGCGGAGACGACGGCGGCGGCCAGCCAGGACAGTGCGAGTCGGAGCGCGGCGGCGACCCCCTGCCGACGCCAGCGTCGGATCGCCCAGACCAGCACCGTGAGACCGTGCGCGACGAGGGACAGGGCCGTGTCGAGGAACAGGAACGCCCCGAGCAGCGTCACCGCCGCGTAGCTCACCCACCACAGCCATGCCAGGGGCGCCCGTCGGTCGGTGCGCTCGACGGCGACGCAGAGCACGAGCGTCGCGGCGACCGCCGTCGCGGTGGTCCAGGCGTACGACCGGCCGTCCGCGCCGACGAAGGTCACGCGGGGCAGGACGGCGAAGACCAGTCCGGCGACGATCCCGGCCCACGTGCCCGCGAACCGACGGGTGAGGAGCACCGTGAGCGCAGCGGCCAGTCCGACCCCGACGGCGCTCGGCAGCCGGAGCGTGAACGGGCTGTACGGCACGACCTGGAACCAGAGGTGCATCACCGCGTAGTACAGGCCGTGCACGGCGTCGACGTTCTGCACCATGTGCCAGAGCTGCGGCAGTGTCCGGTTCGCCGCGCTCATCGTCGCGGCCTCGTCCACCCAGGCGGACGGCACCCACGACCCGGTCACGGAGACGAGCGCGGCCACGAGTCCGACGAGCGGCGCCGCGAGCCCGCCGACGCGGCTCGGGTGGCCGGGTCCGGCGGGGAGCTCGGCGCGTCGCATCCCGCGACAGTACCCGTCAGGCGGCGTCGAGACCGTCCGCGACGGGCGTGAGCGCCGCCGCGACGTACTCGACGAGCGGTCCCCGGCCGACGCCGTCACCGACCCACACGCCGAACGCCGCCGCGGCCGCACCGAGCATCGCGCCGGACACCGTCTGGGGCCAGAGCGCCCCGGCCCGGTCGCCGGTGCGGCCGGCGACGAACGCCGCGACCGCGCCGTGCTGCTGCATCACCCGTGCGGCGACGCTCGCCACGAGCTCGGGGCCGATCCCCATGACCTCGGCCTGCGCGACGGCCCACGGCACCCGCTCCGGGTCGTGCTGGCGCGCCGCGGCGAGCAGGGCGTCCTCGACGGCACGCACCGGGCTCGGCTCGGCGGACGCGTCCAGCAGCCCGGGGATCGCGGCGACCGCGGCGTCGAGCTCGAGCCACATGACGTCGGACTTCGCGGCGAAGTAGTTGAAGAACGTCGCGCGGCTCACCCCGGCACGTGCGGCGATCTGGTCCACGGTGGTCCGGCCGTACCCCTGCTCGAGGAAGAGCTCCGCCGCAGCGTCGGCGAGGACGTCGGCGCTGGACCGGCGTGGCCGGCCACCGCGGCGAGCACGGTCGTCGTCGCCACGCTCGAGGTCCATGCGCCCAGTAAACCGCTAGACTCGACCAGCCATGAAGTTGGACTCAGTACAGAAAAGCCGCGCGCGCGTTGCGGCCTCCCTGGCGGGCGCCGCCACGATCCTCCTGGCCGTCACCGCCTGCACCGGCGGCGGAGGCGGGTCGACGAGCAGCACGCCGGTCGCGGGCGGGACCCTGGTCTACGCGTCCGGCGACGCCGAACCGACCTGCCTCGACCCGCACGTCGGCGGCAACTACCCGCAAGCGCTGCTGTCCAGTCAGTACATCGAGGAGCTCACCGCGCTCGAGGACGGCCGACCCGTCCCCGCGCTCGCCGAGTCGTGGAAGACGAACAGCGACGGCACGACCCTGACCTTCCGGCTCCGCGACGACGTGACCTTCACCGACGGCACCCCGTTCGACGCCGCCGCCGTGGTGGCGAACATCGAGCACGTGCAGGACCCGAAGACCGCGTCGAGCACCGGGTACCTCGCCCTCCAGTCGATCACGAAGGCCACCGCGACCGACGACCACACGGTCACGCTCACCCTGAGCCGTCCGGACAGCGCCCTGCTCGAGTCGTTCTCGCAGCCCTGGGTCGGCATGGAGTCCCCGAAAGCGCTCGAACGCTCGCAGGCGCAGAACTGCGAGTCCCCCGTCGGCACGGGGCCGTTCCGGATCACGGACTGGAAGCACGGCGACCGGGTCACGTTGGAGAAGAACGCCGACTACACGCCCCTCGGCAAGCCGGCCGGCAGCACCACCGAGCCCCGGTTGAACGGCATCACCTGGCGCTTCCTGCCCGACTCGACCTCGCGCTACGCGGCACTGCAGTCCGGCCAGGTCGACGTCATCGACAACGCCCAGCCCGACCAGATCCGTGCGGCGGGGGCCGGTGGGTCGATCCGCGACCTCGACGCCCCGCGCCCCGGCGCCTCCAACCGCCTCGAGCTGAACTCCGGCCACGGTGTGTTCCAGGACGAAGCGGTCCGCGAGGCCTTCATCCACGGCGCCGACGTCGACCCTGGCATCAAGTCCCTGTTCCTCGGCACCGCGAAGCGCTCGTACTCGCTGCTGTCGAGCGTCGAGCCGTTCGCCTGGTCCGCCGACGGCGAGGAGCTCTTCGACCACGACGCCTCGCAGGCCGGCAAGCTGCTCGACGAGGCCGGGTGGAAGAAGGGCTCGGACGGCATCCGCACGAAGGACGGGAAGCGCCTGACGGTGACGTTCCCGGTGTCGACGAACCAGTCGATCCCCGCCGAGCGCAGCCTGTTCCAGCAGATCCAGGCCTCCGAGAAGGAGGTCGGCTTCGACGTGCAGATCAAGGAGCTCGACCTCTCCAGCTGGTACGCGGCCCTCGCGGCGAACCAGTACGACGTCGTCAGTGCGCCGTACACGAAGGTCGGCGCCGACGTCCTCCGCATCCTCTACGACAGCGCGAGCATCGAGCCGGCCCCGTCGGGCTACTTCGCGAACCTCGCGCAGCTCGACGACCCGACGGTGGACTCGCTGCTGCAGCGCGCCGCACGGACCGCCGACACGCACGACCGCGGCGAGCTGTACGAGCAGGCACAGAAGGACATCCTCGCCAGCGCGACCGTCCTCCCGCTCTACGACCAGCAGAACCACTTCCTCGTCTCCACGAAGGTGCACGACGTGCGCACCACGGCCGTCTCCACCCCGTGGTTCGGTTCGGCCTGGATCGACCGCTGACACCCGCGCTCGCGCGCGTCGACGACCGGACTGGAGGCACGGCATGACCCCGACGCGCCCCCGGCGGCCCGGCGCGTGGTCGCGGTGGACCCTGTGGGGACTCGGTCGGCTGGCCGGCGGCATCGGCGTGCTGTGGGCCGTCGCCACGATCGTGTTCATCGCGATCCGGCTCATCCCCGGTGACCCGGCACTGGCGATCCTCGGCGGCCCGGGGTCACAGGCCTCCGCCGCCGCGGTCGACCAGGTCCGGCACGAGTACGGACTCGACCAGCCGCTCCTCATGCAGTACTCGGTGTTCCTCGGCCGACTCGCCACCGGGCAGCTCGGCGACTCCTACGCGTTCCGGACCCCGGTCGCGACGCTCCTCGCCCAGGAGCTCCCCGTCACACTGATCCTGGCGGTCGCCGGGCTCGTGGTCGCCTGGGCGCTCGCGCTCGTCGCCGCCTGGTGGTCGACGCAGCGCGGTCGGGTCGCCGCCGGGATCACCGGGGCGATCACCGTCACCGCCAGCGTCGTCCCGCACTTCTGGCTCGGCAGCGTCCTCATCGTCGTGTTCGCGACCGCGCTCGGGTGGGCCCCCGCGGTGAGCGACGGCACGGTCCGCGGCTGGGTGCTCCCCGTGGTCACGGTCGCGGTCCCGGTCGCCGGGTACCTCGCCGAGACGGTCCGCGACGGCATCGTCGACGCGCAGCGCTCCGCCTTCGCCCTCGCCGCCCGGGGTCGCGGCGAGCACCGGCTCGGGGTGTTCCTGCGGCACTCGCTCCGCCACGCCGCACTGCCCGGCCTCGCGCTGTCCGCCTGGGCGTTCGGTTCGCTGGTGTCCGGGGCCGTCGTCGTCGAGTCGGTCTTCGCCCTGCCGGGCATCGGGCGCGCCCTGGTCACCGCCGTGACGCAGCGGGACATGCCGCTCGTCGCCGGGATCGCGCTCGTGTCGGCGGCCGCGTACGTCGTCGTGCTCGCCGTCGCCGACCTCGCCGAGCGCGCGGTGGACCGTCGGCCCCGTCGTCCCGGCGTAGTCAGGACGAGACGTGGTCGAACCCGGACGGCGGTCGTCCGGTGAGCGGCATCCTCGACCCCGCCGCGTCGCCGGGCGACACGGCCCCGGCCCGCGCTCCGTCTGGGGGTGCCGAGCGACGCCGTGGGGGGACACTCGGCACCGCCGGATGGGTCGCGACCGCGGTCGTGGTCCTCGCCGTCGTCGCTGCCGTCGCGCCCGGGGTGCTCGGCGGTGCGCACCCGCTCGCGGTCCACCCCGACGAGGCCCTGCTCGCACCGTCCGGTGCGCACCCGTTCGGGACCGACGAGTCCGGCCGGGACGTCCTCGCCCGGGTCGTCGCAGGCACGCGTGCGTCGCTCGTCGTCAGCGTCGCGGCCACTCTCGTCGGAGCCGTCACAGGGGTGCTGCTCGGGCTGGTCGCCGGGCTCGGCGGCCGGGTGCTCGACGCCGTCGTGGGCCGTGTGACGGAGGTCGCGTTCGCCCTCCCGCTGCTGCTCGTCGCCCTCGTCGTGATCGCCGTCACGGGGCCGGGCCCGGTCCCGGCCGTGCTCGCCGTCGGGTTCGCGACCGCGCCGGGCTACGCACGGATCGTCCGGGGCCTCGTGCGGACCGCCCGGGAGTCGCAGGTCGTCGAGACCGCGGTCCTGCTCGGCCGCACCCCCGTGCGGATCGTCGTCCGCCACGTCCTGCCCGCCGCGCTCTGGCCCGTCGTCGCGGTCGGCACGCTCGGCGTCGGACAGGCGGTGGTCTGGGCGTCGGCGCTCAGCTACCTCGGCGTCGGTACCCCGCCGCCGGCGCCCGAGTGGGGTGCGATGCTCGCGGACGGCCGGACCTACCTGCAGACCGCACCGTGGATGAGCACCTTCCCCGGACTCGCGATCGTGGTGCTCGCCACCGCCGTCACCGTGCTCGGCCGTGCGCTCCGACGGCGGGGTGACGCCCGGTGACCGCGGTCCTGGCGGTCGACGGGCTCTCGGTCACGATCGACGGCGTCCGCATCGTGTCCGACATCTCACTGCGCATCGACCCGGGCGAGTGCGTCGCGCTGGTCGGGGCCTCCGGCTCGGGCAAGACCGTCACCGCCCGGGCCCTCCTCGGGATCTCCGCCGACCGGGCGGTCGTCGACGCGGGACGGCTCGAGGTCGCCGGCACCGACGCCCGGACCCTGCGGGAGCGCGGCTGGCGGAAGCTCCGCGGTGCGTCGGTGGGGTACGTCGGTCAGGAGGCCCTCGGCGCCCTCGACCCCCTCCGCCCGGTCGGTCGCGAGGTCGGGGACGCCGTGCGACTGCACACGTCGATGACCGCCGCCGAACGGGTCGACGCCGTGCGGGCCGCGCTCGAGGGCGTGGGGCTCGATCCCGAGATCGCGACGGACGGACGGCTCGCCGGGACGCTCTCGGGCGGCATGCGGCAGCGGGCGCTCATCGCCGCCGCGACCATCGGCTCGCCCGCGCTCGTGGTCGCCGACGAGCCGACGACGGCGCTCGACGCCGGGGTGGCCGTCACGGTGATGGAGCAGCTCCGCCGAGCGCAGCGAGGCGGTGCCGGGCTGCTCGTCATCACCCACGACCTCGGGCTCGTCTCCGGGTGGGCCGACCGCGTGGTCGTGGTGTCGGGCGGGCGCATCGTCGAGCAGGGTCCGGTCGCGCGGGTGTTCTCCGCTCCGGAGCACCCCGCCACGGCAGCCCTCGTGCACGCCGCGCGGGCCGGGGCGAGCGGTCCTGCGACCCGGGCGACCGCCGACACCCCCGACACCGTCGTCGTGGCTGACCGCCTCGACCGCCACTTCGACGACACCGCTGCCGTCCGGGACGTCTCGTTCGCCCTCGACCGCGGACGGGTGCTCGGCGTCATCGGCGCCTCGGGATCGGGCAAGACGACGCTGGCACGCATCCTGCTCGGCCTCGAGACCCCGGACGCCGGCTCCGTGACGCTCGACGGTGCGCCGTGGGCTCCACTCCGCGAGCGCGACCGTCGTGCGCGCCGGCACCGGGTCGCCGCGGTGGTGCAGGATCCCGGCGCCACGTTCGACGAGCGCTGGGACGTCGAACGGGTGCTCGCGGACGCGTTCTCGCGCGGCGCGGAACGACGGGCCCGTGGCGACCTCGGCAGCCGGGTCGACGCCGCGCTCCGGCAGGTCGGGCTCGACCCGGCACTGCGCTCCCGGTCGCCGCTGACCCTCTCCGGCGGCCAGCGGCAACGGCTCGCGATCGCCCGGTCGCTCGCCACGGAGCCCGAGGTCCTCGTGCTCGACGAACCCGTCACGGCGCTCGACGCGACCGTGCAGGACGCCGTGCTCGGGCTGCTCGAACGGCTGCGCGACGAGACCGGCGTGGCGATGGTGTTCGTGTCGCACGACCTGCGGGCGGTCCGGCGGATGGCCGACGACGTGCTCGTGGTGCACGAGGGCGCCGTCGTCGAGCACGGTCCCGCGGCGACGGTCCTCGCTCGCCCGGCGCACCCCGTCACGGCGCGGCTGCTGCACGCCGCCGAGGTCCTCGCCACCGGTCCCGCGGCCTGACGCACGCTCCACCACCGGATCCGAGACTCGGCCCCGCGGACAGTTCCGCGGTCGGACGCTCGCGAAACTGTCCGCCCAGCCGAGACTCGGGGCAGCGCGGAGCCCGTACCAGCGCGACCACGTGACGGATGCGCGGTGCGGGACGGACCCGCACCGCGCCTCCAGGCCGATCGTCAGGAGCCGGCGGGCTCCTTGTGCTCGTCACCCGACGTCGGGGCGTCGCCGCTGATGATCGGGATCTCGCTCGTCGAGAAGTCCTTCGCCCACTCGGACTGCGCGAGGTCGGACTCCGGGTCGTTGTAGTCCTCGATGACCGCGGCGACCTCGTCCTCGTGCGCGACGGTGGGGCCGGAGCCCATGAGCGGCGTCGCGGCGGTCTCCTTCGTGAAGTACACCGCCACGAGGCCGATCACGGCCGCGAGCATGAGGTAGAACGCGGGGATGTCCTCGGCCCAGCCGTACCCGGCGTCCTTGGCCGCGTTGATGAGCGCCGAGGTCGCCAGCGGGGTCGTGCCGCCGAACAGCGAGACCGACACGTTGAACGCGATCGCGAGGGCGCCGTAGCGGATGATCGTCGGGAAGAGCGCGGGCAGCGTCGACGGCATCGTGGACGTGAAGGTCACGAGCACGAGGCCGAGGATGAGCAGGCCGAAGAACACGCCGATGCCGGTGCCGCTCTGGACGAGCTTGAGCGACGGCCACGACAGCAGGATGAAGCCGATGCAGCCGGCCGCGAGGACCGGACGACGCCCGAACTTGTCGGACAGCCGTCCGCCGAACGTGATGACGACCATCATGAGGATCATCACGATGACGATCAGGATGAGGCCGAACGTGGCGTTCTGCCCGAGGTTCTGCTCGAGGTACGTCGGCATGTAGGACAGCAGCATGTAGTCGGTCACGTTGAAGACCAGGACGAGGCCGATGCAGATGATGAGCCCGCGCCAGTTCTCCGCGAAGAGCTTGAGGAACGGCGTCTTCTGCGACTCGCGCTCGGCGGCCTGCTCCTGCTGCTTCTGGAAGGCCGGGGTCTCCTCGAGCTTGAGCCGCAGGTACAGGCCGATGAGTCCGAGCGGTCCGGCGACGATGAACGGGATGCGCCAGCCCCAGCTGAGCAGGGCCTCCTCGGAGAGGCCGAACTGCAGGCCGGTGACGATCGAGGCGCCGAGCACGTAGCCCGCGAGCGTGCCGAACTCGAGCCACGAGCCCATGAACCCACGGCGCTTGTCCGGTGAGTACTCAGCGATGAAGGTCGCGGCGCCGCCGTACTCACCACCGGTCGAGAAGCCCTGCACGAAGCGGGCGACGAGCAGCAGGACCGGGGCCCAGAAACCGATCGACTGGTACGAGGGGATCAGGCCGATCATGAGCGTGCCGGCGGCCATCAGGATCATCGTCAGCGCGAGGACCTTCTGCCGGCCGATCTTGTCGCCGATGGGTCCGAACACCGCGCCGCCGATCGGGCGGACGATGAAGGCCGCCGCGAAGAAGCCGAACGTCGCGACGATGTTCGCGGCCGGGTCGCCCTTCGGCAGGAAGACCTGCGAGATCGTCACGGTGAGGTACGCGAAGATGCCGAAGTCGAACCACTCCATGGCGTTGCCCAGGGCGGCGGCCGCGACGGCGCGCTTGAGCAGCGACTCCTCGACGACGGTGACGTCGTCCTTCGTCAGCTTGCGGCGGGCGCGCTTCACGGCGCCCTTCGTGCGCAGCGGCCGATCGCCGTTCGCGTGTGCTTCGTTCGGTGCCAAGTCGTTCCTCCGGTAGTGCTGTGTCTTGCCTTCGGGCGCCCGGCGGAAGCGTCACTGCAGTCCTCGCGAACCCCGCGTCCGCCGGACAAACTCCGACAGACTATCAAACGCCCGGCGTGTCCGTCAGGTCGGTGTGGTATCGGCCGTCGGCGATGACGGTCCGAACCGCTACGATCAGGCATACCGCGCGATGCGTGCGGACACTCAGGCACCTCACCACGGACTCGGTGCCGCACATACCGATCGAAAGGCGCTGCCATGACGAAGCCCATCCCCGACAAGCCGACCGTCGACGGTCTCGAGGACGCCTGGGGCCCCGTCTGGGAGCAGGACGGCACCTACCGCTTCGACCGCGACAGCGCGACGAAGGACGCCGTCTACTCGATCGACACCCCGCCGCCGACCGCCTCCGGCTCGCTGCACATCGGTCACGTGTTCTCGTACACGCACACCGACCTCAAGGCCCGGTACGAGCGCATGCGCGGCAAGCACGTCTTCTACCCGATGGGCTGGGACGACAACGGCCTCCCGACCGAGCGCCGCGTCCAGAACTACTACGGCGTCCGCTGCGACCCGCAGCTCCCCTACGACCCGGCGTTCGTCCCGCCGTTCGAGGGTGGCGACAACAAGTCGAGCAAGGCCGCCGACCAGCTGCCGATCTCCCGCCGCAACTTCATCGAGCTGTGCGAGCGCCTGACCGTGCAGGACGAGCAGCAGTTCGAGCACCTCTTCCGCACGCTCGGCCTGTCGGTCGACTGGACCCAGTCGTACCGGACCATCGACGACACCTCCCGCGCCAGCGCGCAGCGCGCCTTCCTCCGCAACCTGGAGCGCGGCGAGGCCTACCAGGCCGACGCGCCGACGCTCTGGGACGTGACGTTCCGCACGGCCGTGGCCCAGGCCGAGCTCGAGGACAAGGAGATGCCCGGCGCGTACCACGGCATCGCCTTCCACCGCACCGACGGCGGCGACGACGTCGTCATCCAGACCACCCGCCCGGAGCTGCTCGCCGCGTGCGTCGCCCTCGTCGCCCACCCGGACGACGAGCGCTTCCAGGACCTCTTCGGCACGACCGTGCGCTCGCCCCTGTTCGACGTCGAGGTCCCGGTCCTCGCGCACCACCTCGCGCAGCAGGACAAGGGTGCGGGCATCGCGATGGTCTGCACCTTCGGTGACACCACCGACGTCGTGTGGTGGCGCGAGCTGCAGCTGCCGAACCGCGCGATCATCGGCTTCGACGGTCGCGTGCGGTCGGACGAGCCGACCTGGATCGAGAGCGCCCGCGGCAAGGAGCTCTACGCCGAGATGGCCGGCAAGACCGTGTTCTCCGCGAAGAAGGTCGTCGTGGACGCCCTCACCGAGTCCGGTGAGCTGATCGGTGACGTCAAGACGATCAACCACCCGGTGAAGTTCTTCGAGAAGGGCGACAAGCCGCTCGAGATCGTCTCGACCCGCCAGTGGTACATCGTCAACGGTGCCCGCGACGAGCAGCTGAAGTCGACCCTCCGCGCCCGCGGCGAGGAGATCGCGTTCCACCCGGACTTCATGCGCGTCCGCTACGACAACTGGGTCGGCGGGCTCTCCGGCGACTGGCTCATCTCGCGCCAGCGCTTCTTCGGCGTGCCGCTGCCGGTCTGGTACCCGCTCGACGGCGACGGCAACCCGGTGTACGACCAGCCGATCGTCCCGACCGAGGCACAGCTCCCGGTCGACCCCGCGTCCGAGCCGGCCCCCGGCTACGAGGAGTCCCAGCGCGGTGTCGCGGGTGGCTTCCAGGGCGAGCTCGACGTCATGGACACCTGGGCGACGTCGTCGCTGACCCCGCAGCTCGCGGGCAAGTGGGAGTCCGACCCGGCGCTCTACGACCTCGTGTTCCCGTACGACGTCCGGCCGCAGGCGCAGGACATCATCCGCACCTGGCTCTTCACGACCGTGCTGCGCAGCCAGCTCGAAGCCGACGTCGCGCCCTGGAAGCACGCGAGCATCTCGGGCTTCATCGTCGACCCCGACCGCAAGAAGATGTCGAAGTCGAAGGGCAACGTCGTCACGCCGCTGGCGATCCTCGAGCAGCACGGTGCGGACGCGGTCCGGTACTGGGCGGCCTCGTCGAAGCTCGGCACCGACGCGGCGTTCGACCCGCAGAACCCGAAGCAGATCAAGGTCGGCCGTCGTCTCGCGATCAAGGTGCTCAACGCGGCGAAGTTCGTCTACGGCTTCCCGCTCCCCGAGGGCGCCCACGCCGTGACGGAGGCGCTCGACGTCGACGTGCTCGCCGAGCTCGGCACCGTGATCGAGCAGGCCACGACCGCGTTCGACGCCTTCGACCACGCCCGCGCCCTCGAGGTCACCGAGCGCTTCTTCTGGACGTTCTGCGACGACTACCTCGAGCTCGTGAAGGAGCGCGCCTACGGCACCGCCGCGGACGCGACGCACGAGACCCAGGCGAGCGCGGTCCTGGCGCTGCGCGCAGCGATCGACGCGCTGCTCCGTCTGCTGGCACCGTTCCTCCCGTTCGCGACGGAGGAAGTGTGGGCCTGGACCCACGAGACCAGCGTGCACCGCGCCTCCTGGCCGACCACCGCCGAGCTGCCCACGCAGGCCGAGCCGACCGGCCTGCTCGCGGCCGTCGGACAGGCGCTCATCGGTATCCGCGGCGCGAAGACGGCGGCGAAGGCCTCGCAGAAGACGCCGGTGACGCGCGCGGTCGTCGCGGCCCCGGCCGAGACGCGGGCGCTCCTCGAGCGTGCGGCGGTCGACCTCGCGGCCGTCGGCCGCATCGCCGACCTGTCGTTCACGGACGGGTCGGAGCTGGCCGTCACCGAGATCGAGCTGGCGGACCAGCCAGCGTAGGGTCGCGTGGGTCGGCCGGGTCGCGTCCGCGGCCGGCCGACCACACCGGACGGGAGGCACGGATGCAGTTGGGTACGCGCTGGAGCGTGGGTGGGCAGCCACCTGCGCGACTGCCCGAGACGATGGTCGTCGCCGTACGCGGCGTCGAGGACGAGCTCGCGGCGGAGTCGGTCGACACGGCGACGTGGGGCTGGACCCTGACGTTCCTCGAGGGCAAGCCGATCGTCGAGCTCGACGACGGCACGTCGATCCACCTCGACCCCGCCGGTCACGCACAGGTGACGAACCCGGACGACGCGCCGGAAGAGGACTGAGCGGCGCGACCGGCCCTGCGTCCGCACACCCGCGCCGCGTCCGCACAACCAAAGTCACCCCGAACCGCGGGAAACCGTGGTTCGGGGTGACTTTGCTTGTGCGCCGACCGTCGACGCCGTGCGGCCTACTTCGTGAGCCAGCCGAGCAGGACCTCGTTCACCTCGGCGGTGTGCGTGGTGAGCAGGCCGTGCGGTGCGCCCTCGATCTCGACGTACTCGGCGTGCGGCAGCGCCTTGGTGAAGCGGCGGCCGGTGGCGTCGATCGGGAGGATGTTGTCCGACGTGCCGTGCACGATGAGCGCCGGGACGGTGACCTTCGGGATGTCCTGACGGAAGTCGGTCGGCCAGGTCAGCGGTGCCGCGGCCGACGCGATCGAACCGGAGCCGGCAGCGACGTTCCACGCGTTCCGGACCTCTTCCTCCGAGATCCGCGACCCGAGGTTCTCCGACAGGTTGAAGAAGTCCTGGTAGAAGTTCGTGAAGTAGGCGTAGCGGTCCTTCTTCACGTCCGCGGCGATGCCCTCGAAGAAGGACATCGGGCCGGCGCCTTCGGGGTTGTCATCGGTGATCGCGAGGTAGGGCTCGAGCGAGGCGAGGAAGGCGACCTTGGCGATCCGGTCCTCTCCGTGGCGGGCGATGTAGCGGGCGATCTCGCCGGTGCCCATCGAGAAGCCGACGAGGATGACGTCGCGCAGGTCGAGGGTCTCGAGGACCGCGTGGAGGTCGTCGGCGAAGGTGTCGTAGTCGTAGCCGGTCGAGGGCTGCGAGGACTGCCCGAAGCCGCGACGGTCGTAGGTGACGACGCGGTACCCGGCGTCGAGGAGCGGCGGGACCTGCCCCTCCCACGAGTTGCCGTCGAGCGGGAAGCCGTGGATCAGCACGATCGGCTGCCCGGTGCCCTTGTCCTCGTAGTGGAGCGCGATGTCGACGCTGTTCTCGGTCCCGACGGTGATGCTGCCCATGGTCCTGCCTCTTCCTGGAACGATGGAGAACGGTCGTTCTCCGCGATGTCGTCTACACTAGAGAACGATCGTTCCCCGCGCAACTCGGGAACGGTGAACACGCAGGGAACGGGGTACGACATGGTCACCAGCACGGTCGAGGCCGACACCAGGGCGCACATCGTCACGGTCGCCGACGAGCTGTTCTACGCGCGCGGCATCCAGTCGGTCGGGATGGACGAGATCCGCAGCCGTGCCGGGGTGTCACTGAAGAAGCTCTACGCGGCGTTCCCAGGCAAGGACCAGCTCGTCGCAGCCGTCCTCGCCGGGCGGCACGACTACTGGGAGCACGGGATCGCCGAGGCCGTGGCGGCGGCGTCCTCCCCGCGTGACCGGCTGCTCGCGATGTACGACTTCCTCGAGCAGTGGTTCGGCGACGACACCTTCCGGGGCTGCGGCTTCATCAACGCGTTCGGCGAGCTCGGTGCGACGTGTCCTTCGGTGGCGCGGATCGCTCGCGAGCACAAGGAGTCGTTCCAGCGGTCCGTCGCCGAGCTCGCGGCCGACGTGGTGCCCGACCGCGAGGCGGCAGGGGAACTCGCCGCGCAGCTCGCGCTGCTCGCCGAGGGCGCCCAGACCACCGCGGCGATCGCGGGCGACGCGTCGCCCGCCGGCCACGCGCGCCGAGCCGCCGCGGTCCTGATCGACGCAGCCACGCGCGCCTGAGACGCGACCGAGGACCGGACTGGAGGCGCGGTTCGGGCCGGCCCCGCGCCTCCAGTCCGACCCGGCGCAACGCCACGAGCGCCCGCCCGACCGCAGCCTGCAGTCCGTAGGGTGGCGACATGGCAACCCCGTTCGACGAACCGAGCACCCTCCCCTACTCCCTCCCGCCGTTCACCGACGTCCGGCTCGAGCACTTCCGACCGGCCTTCGACGCCGGCATGGCCGAGCAGCGCACCGAGGTCGAGGCGATCGCCACGAACCCCGACGAGCCGACGTTCGAGAACACCCTCGTGGCCCTCGAGCGGTCCGGGCAGCGGCTCGCCCGCGTGAGCCACGTGTTCTTCACGCTGTCCTCGGCGGACTCGACGCCCGAGCTGCACGACCTCGAGGCCGAGGTCTCGCCGCTCCTCGCCGCCCACCGTGACGCGATCACGCTCGACGGCCGCCTCTACGCCCGCATCGACGCGGTCCGTGGTGGGCTCGACGCGCGGGACGACCTCACGGACGAGGACCGTCGCCTCGTGCAGCGCACGCACACCGAGATGACCCTCGCCGGCGCGGGACTCGACGAGGCCGGCAAGGAGCGCCTCACCGCGATCAACCAGGAGCTCTCGACGCTCACCACCACCTTCGAACGGAACCTGCTCGAGGACACGAACGACCTCGCCGTGCACGTCAGCTCCGAGGAGGAACTCGCCGGACTCGACGACGGCGCGAAGTCCGCGGCCGCCGGAGCCGCAGCGGACCGCGGGCTCGACGGCTGGCTCATCACGCTGCCGCTCTACACCGGGCACCCGTGGCTCGGGTCGCTCGCCGACCGAGGGCTGCGCCAGCGGATCATGGAAGCGTCGCTCTCCCGCGGACGTCGCGGCAACGAGCACGACAACCGGGACGTCCTGCTGCGGATCGTCCGGCTCCGTGCCGAGCGCGCGGAGCTGCTCGGCTTCCCGAACCACGCGGCGGTCGTCACGGCCGACGAGACCGCGGGGACTCCAGAGGCCGTCGACGGCCTGCTGTCCTCGCTCGTCGGGGCGGCCGCCGCCAACGCGGACGACGAGCGTTCGGTGCGGTCGCAGGTGGTCGGATTCGACGTCGAGTCGTGGGACTGGGCGTACGCGACGGAGCTCCTCCGCGGCCAGCAGTTCGCCGCCGACGGCTCGGCCCTCCGCCCGTACTTCGAAGCCGACCGGGTGCTGCACGACGGCGTCTTCCACGCCGCGAACGCCCTCTACGGCCTGACGTTCACCGAGCGTCCGGACCTGCACGGCTACAACGACGAGGTCCGCGTGTTCGAGGTCCGCGACGAGTCCGACGAGGAGGTCGGGCTCTACCTGCTCGACCTCTACACGCGGGACGGCAAGCGCGGCGGTGCGTGGATGAACCCCGTCGTGGAGCAGTCGCACCTGCTCGGCACGCTGCCGGTCGTGGTGAACAACCTCAACGTGGCGAAGCCAGCGGCCGGCTCCCCCACGCTCCTGATCCAGGACGAGGTCGAGACGCTCTTCCACGAGTTCGGCCACGCCCTGCACGGGCTCATCGCGCGCACCACGTACCCGCGGTTCTCCGGGACGAACGTCGAGCGCGACTTCGTCGAGTTCCCCTCGCAGGTGAACGAGATGTGGGTGTCGTGGCCGTCGGTCCTCGCGAACTACGCGAAGCACCACGAGACCGGTGAGCCGCTGCCGCCCGAGCTCGTCCTGGGGCTCAGCGAGTCCGAGGGGTTCAACGAGGGGTTCTCGACGACGGAGTACCTCGCTGCCGCGCTCCTCGACCAGGCCTGGCACCGGCTCTCGGCTGCCGAGGCCGCTGCGGTCACCGACGTCGAGGCCTTCGAGCGGGCGGCTCTGGAGTCCGCGGGCATCGCCGTGGAGGCCGTCCCGCCGCGCTACTCGTCGACGTACTTCGCGCACACCTTCTCGGGTGGGTACGACGCGGGCTACTACGGGTACATCTGGTCCGAGGTGCTCGATGCCGACACCGTGGAGTGGTTCCGCGACAACGGCGGGCTCTCGCGGGCGGCCGGCGCGCGCTTCGCGGAGAAGTTGCTCGGCGTCGGCGGATCGACGGACCCGCTCGAGGCGTACCGCGACTTCCGCGGGCGTGATGCCGAGGTCGGGCCGCTGCTCCGGCGCCGCGGGCTCGAGTAGGGCGGCGGCGCGTCGGCGCGGCGCGCCGCGCCGCGCCGCGCCGCCCGCTTGCACAACCAAAGTCACCCCGAACCACGGATCGCCGTGGTTCGGGGTGACTTTGGTTGTGCGGCGGCAAGCGGCACCGCCGGCGCCGCCGGAGCGCGACGCGCGCCGTCCGCTACGCGGACTTCTCGATGCGCTTCGCGCGCGGCCGCGGCACGATCGTCGGCGCCGCGTTCTCGAGCACGGACTCGCGGGTGATCACCACGCGTGCGACGTCGTCGTCCGAGGGGACGTCGAACATCACCGGGCCGAGCACCTCTTCGAGGATGGCGCGGAGGCCTCGGGCACCCGTCTGGCGCAGCACGGCGAGGTCGGCGATCGCCTCGAGCGCGCCCCGCTCGAACTCCAGCTCGACGCCGTCGATCTCGAACATCCGCTGGTACTGCTTCACGAGCGCGTTCTTCGGCTCCGTGAGGATCTGCATGAGCGCGGCCTGGTCGAGCTGCGACACCGTGGTCACGACGGGCAGACGACCGATGAACTCGGGGATGAGGCCGAACTTGTGGAGGTCTTCCGGCAGGACGTCCGCGTAGAGGTCCTGCTGGTCGAGCGGGCTGTGCAGCGGGGCACCGAACCCGATGCCACGCTTGCCGACCCGCGAGGACACGATGTCCTCGAGCCCGGCGAACGCCCCGGCCACGATGAACAGCACGTTCGTCGTGTCGATCTGGATGAACTCCTGGTGCGGGTGCTTCCGGCCGCCCTGCGGCGGGACCGAGGCTGTCGTGCCCTCGAGGATCTTGAGCAGCGCCTGCTGGACACCCTCGCCCGAGACGTCGCGGGTGATCGACGGGTTCTCGGCCTTGCGCGCGATCTTGTCGACCTCGTCGATGTAGATGATGCCGGTCTCGGCGCGCTTGACGTCGTAGTCGGCGGCCTGGATGAGCTTGAGGAGGATGTTCTCGACGTCCTCGCCGACGTAGCCGGCCTCGGTCAGGGCCGTGGCGTCGGCGACGGCGAACGGCACGTTGAGCCGCTTCGCGAGCGTCTGCGCGAGGTACGTCTTGCCGCAGCCGGTCGGGCCGATGAGCAGGATGTTCGACTTCGCGATCTCGATGTCGTCGCGGTCCTCGGCGGCGGTGATCTGCCCCTGCGCCCGGATGCGCTTGTAGTGGTTGTAGACCGCGACGGCCAGCGCACGCTTCGCGGGGTCCTGCCCGATCACGTACTCCTGCAGGAAGTCGAAGATCTCGCGGGGCTTGGGGAGCTCGAAGTCGCCGCTCGTGGTGTCCTCGCCGGCCTCGGCCAGGCGCTCCTCGATGATCTCGTTGCAGAGCTCGACGCACTCGTCGCAGATGTAGACGCCCGGGCCGGCGATGAGCTGCTGGACCTGCTTCTGGCTCTTGCCGCAGAAGGAGCACTTGAGCAGGTCAGCGCTCTCTCCGATGCGTGCCATGTGCGTGCCCTCCCTCGGCCGTGCGACGACTCCGTCGGAACCGACGCCTGACGATCCTCCCGGTGCTGATCCACCGGCTGTGTCCGAGCCTAACCGCAACCGACGACAGCCACCGCGACGCACGGCCGGTTTCGCGATGCGCGTTCGCCCAGGGCGTTCGATCCTGCTACCGTGTCCGAGTCTTCTCTACAAGTTGTAGAAGTCCCGGAAGGAACACCATGCCCAAGCGCGTCGCCGTCCTCGGTGCGGCAACCCTCGGCGTCACCGCCGCGATCGTCCTCGGCACCGCCGCGGCCGCGAGCGCCCACGTCGAGGCCACCGCCACCTCCACCGCGGCGGACTCCTACACGACCGCGACGTTCTCGGTCCCCCACGGCTGCGACGGGTCCCCCACCACGAAGCTGACGTTCCACGTCCCGGAGAGCATCATCGAGGTGACCCCGACCGTCAACCCGAACTGGACCATCACGAAGACCACCGAGCCGTACACCAGCCCCTCGGCCTCCGCGGACGACGAGTCCACCGAGGACGCCGGCCAGCGCGTCACCAGTGTCACCTACGCGGCGAAGACCCCGCTCCCCGCCGACGAGCGCGACACGTTCTCGCTGTCGTTCTCCCTGCCCGACGGCAAGGCCGGCGACCGCGTCGAGATCCCCGTCACGCAGACCTGCGAGAAGGGCTCCACCCAGTGGGACCAGCAGCAGCAGGACGGCAAGGCGGAGCCCGAGCACCCCGCCCCGTCGATCGTCCTGACGAAGGCCGTCGCCACCGAGGCCGACGGTGACCCGGTGGAGACCTCGACCGCCGCCTCCGAAACGTCGAGCACGGCCAGCGGGCCGGACCTCGTCGGGCGCTTCCTCGGCCTCGGCGGACTCGTGCTCGGCGCGGCCGCCCTGGTCGTCGCCGTCGCCTCGACCCGCCGACGGACCGGCAAGTGACCATTCGCCTCCACGGACCGGCCGCGCGCACGCCGCGCGGCCGGTTCCGTGCTGCCGGGAGGCTCGTGGCCGCGTCCGCCACGACCCTCGCGATCGCGGGCGGTGCGGTCCTCGGGCTCGCGGCTCCCGCGAGCGCGCACAACTACATGATCGCCTCGACGCCGAAGGTCGACGGGACGCTGACGTCCCTGCCGAAGGCGTTCGAGATCACGACGAACGACAAGCTCCTCGACATCGGCGGCTCGAACGCCGGGTTCGCGTACCGGATCGTGGGACCGGACGGGAAGTACTACGAGGACGGCTGCCTCGACGTCGACGGCCCCTCGATGACCACGAAGGCCGCGCTCGGCGCTTCGGGCAAGTACACGGTCGAGTGGCAGATCGTCTCCGCCGACGGGCACACCGTGTCGGACGAGTACACCTTCACGTGGAAGGCACCGTCTGGGTTCTCCCCCGCGTCGGGCGCGTCCGAGCCACCCACGTGTGCGACGGCGTCCGGCGGGTCCTCCGAAGCCCCGACGAACGGCACCGCGTCCGGCTCGGGCGACTCGGCGACCACGGACGCGCTGTTCATCGGCGCGGGCGGGGTCGTCCTGGTCGGCGCGGTCGTCGCGGTGCTGCTGCTCCTCCGCCGACGCCCGGCAGCGCCGTCGCCCGACGAACCCGACGAGGACTGACGCCGACGCGCCGGACCCGCACCGTGCCTCCCGGCCGGTCCGCAACGCACGAAGGCCCCGCACCTGACGGTGCGGGGCCTTCGTGCTGCAGCGCTACTTGACGAGCGCCGGCAGGTTCTTGCGGCTGGTCAGGACCTGGTCGATCAGGCCGTACTCCAACGCC
The DNA here is from genome assembly GCF_044749145.1 of Curtobacterium sp. NPDC089689. NCBI lineage: Bacteria > Bacillati > Actinomycetota > Actinomycetes > Micrococcales > Microbacteriaceae > Curtobacterium > Curtobacterium sp. NPDC089689. The sequence goes on from NZ_JBIVHJ010000001.1 coordinate 142,366, forward strand.
TCTTCCGCGGACATGATCTTGTCGCGCTCGATGTCGTTGTTGACCTGCTCCGGCGTGCGGTTCGAGTGCTTCGACAGCGTCTCCTCGAGCCAGGTGCGCATGCGGAGGATCTCCGCCGCCTGGATCTCGATGTCGGACGCCTGCCCGCCACCCTGCTGGGTCGCCGGCTGGTGGATGAGCACGCGGGCGTTCGGGAGCGCCAGTCGCTTGCCGGGGGTCCCGGCAGCGAGGAGCACCGACGCCGCCGAAGCAGCCTGACCGAGGCAGACCGTCTGGATCTGCGGACGGATGTACTGCATCGTGTCGTAGATCGCCGTCATCGCGGTGAACGAGCCACCGGGCGAGTTGATGTACATGACGATGTCGCGGTCCGGGTCCATCGACTCGAGCACGAGCAACTGCGCCATGACGTCGTCGGCCGACGCGTCGTCGACCTGGACACCGAGGAACACGATCCGGTCCTCGAAGAGCTTCGCGTACGGGTCCTGCCGCTTGTAGCCGTAGGCCGTGCGCTCCTCGAAGCTCGGGAGGATGTAGCGGTCGGACGGAGCCGGGACGTTCTGCGCGCCACCGAGCATGGGGAGGTGCATTCTCGTTTCCTTTTCTTCGGTGGTGGTCAGTTGGACTCGGGCTCGGCCGCCGAGGTGGGGGTCTCACCGTCACCGACGGTGCCACCGCCGCCCACGACCTCGTTCGAGGACGCCCGGAGGTGGTCGACGAAGCCGTACTCGAGAGCCTCCTGCGCCGTGAACCAGTTGTCCCGGTCGTTGTCCTTGAGGATCTGCTCGATCGACTTGCCGGTTTGCTCCGCCGTGAGCTCGGCCATCCGCTGCTTCATGTCGAGGATGACCTTCGCCTGCGTCTGGATGTCGGCAGCGGTGCCGCCGAAGCCACCCGACGGCTGGTGCAGCAGCACGCGCGCGTTCGGGGTGATGTAGCGCTTGCCCGGGGTGCCCGACGAGAGCAGGAACTGCCCCATCGAGGCCGCGAGGCCGATGCCCACCGTGACGATGTCGTTCGGCACGAACTGCATCGTGTCGTAGATCGCCATGCCGGCGGTGATCGAGCCACCGGGCGAGTTGATGTAGAGGTAGATGTCCTTCTCAGGGTCCTCGGCCGCGAGCATCAGCAGCTTCGCTGCGATCTCGTTCGAGTTGTCGTCGCGGACCTCGGAGCCGAGCCACACGATCCGGTCTCTCAGAAGGCGGTCAAAAACACTGGGGTTCAGTGTCGCTTCGGCCATGGAAAAGCTCCCGTTCAGTTGTCGCTTGATGTCGAACTTATCGGGTGCAACGCACCACTTCGCGTCTGTTCGCTCTGGGCGGTTCCACCGCCCCGGAAACGGACGGGAGGCGCGGTGCCAGCTGGCACCGCGCCTCCCGTTCGGAGGGTGGGGACGCTTACTCAGCGTCCTCCGCCGGGGTCTGCGCGACACCAGCCGTGAAGGCGGAGAGGTCGACGTCGCCGCCGTTGGAGTCCTTGACGGTCACCTTGGAGAGGACGGTCGCGACGGCCTTCGAGCGGGCCACCTCGCCGACCATGCCCGGGATCTGCCCGTTCTGGTCGATGACGCGGATGAACTCGGCCGGCTCCATGCCGTACTGCGCAGCGGCCTGGATGAGGTACTGCGTGAGCTCCTCCTGCGAGACCTGGATCTCTTCCTTCTCGGCGATCGCGTCGAGGAGGATCTGCGAGCGGAAGGCCTTCTCGCTGGACTCGGAGACCTCCTTGCGGTGCTCGTCGTCCTCGAGGCGGTTCTCCTGCTCGAGGTGACGGTGCACCTCGTCCTCGATGAGCTTCTCCGAGATCGGGATGGTGACGTCCTCGATGAGCTTCTCGACGAGCTTGTCGCGGGCGGCGGCGCCCTGACCGAAGGTCTTCGACTTCGCGATCTGCTCCTTGAGGTCCGCCTTGAGCTCGTCGATCGTGTCGAACTGGCTCGCGATCTGCGCGAACTCGTCGTCGGCCTCGGGGAGCTCGCGCTCCTTGACGGCGGTGACGGTCACGGCGATCTGGGCGGTCTCGCCCTCGCGGTCGCCACCGACGAGCGTCGACTCGAAGGTCGTCGACTCACCGGCGGTGAGGGACTCGAGCGCCTCGTCGATGCCCTCGAGCAGGTCGCCCGAGCCGAGCTCGTAGGAGACGCCGGTGGCCGAGTCGACCTCGTCGTCGCCGATCGTGGCGGTGAGGTCGATCTGCGCGAAGTCGCCCTTCGTCGCCGGACGGTCGACCGTGACGAGCGTGCCGAAGCGGGTGCGCAGGTTCTGCAGCTCCTCCTCGATCTCCTCGTCGGTGACGTCCACGGCGTCGACCGTGAGCTCGTAGTTCGAGTAGTCCGGGAGGTCGAACTCGGGACGGACGTCGACCTCGAACGTGAGGACGAGGTCGCCCGTGAAGTCCTTCACGTTCGGGAGCTCGGCGACGTCGGCCTCGGCGCGACCGAGGATGCGCAGCTCCTGCTCCTCCACCGCCTGGCGGTAGAAGTTGTCGATCGCGTCGCCGACGGCGTGGTTCAGGACCTCGCCACGGCCGACACGCTGGTCGACGATCGCCGGCGGGACCTTGCCCTTGCGGAAGCCCGGGATGTTGATCTGCTCGGCGATGTGCTTGTACGCGTGGTCGATGCTCGGCTTGAGGTCTTCCGGCGTCACGTTCACGGTGAGCTTGACGCGGGTGTCGCTCAGCTTGTCGACGGTGCTGGTGGCCAAGGGATGTACTCCTGTTGGTTGACGTTCTTGTGGACCTGGTCGGGGCGACAGGATTTGAACCTGCGACCTCCCGCTCCCAAAGCGGGCGCTCTACCAAGCTGAGCTACGCCCCGTTTGACTGGGCCAGGGGTGGCCGGACACGCCTGACGGCGCGGACGACCCCGATGAGTCTAGCGGTCCGTGGGTGCCCGGTTCCCGGCAGCTGTGGAGCGTCGTGGATCCGGGATGGTCGGCGAGCACCCGTGGAGGGATCAGTCGTCCTCGGCGCGGCGCCGGAGCCCGCGTCGCCAGCGGATGCCGACGAGCACCTGTACGGCCGCCGCGGCGAGCACCAGGACGATGCCGAGGACGATGCGCCAGACGTGCAGGAGCGCGTGGACGGGTTGGCCCTGGGGATCGCCGAACAGCGCCGGGCGAAGCGAGAACACGACCGCGGCGAGGACGACCAGGGTGTACGAGACGACCCGCGACCACCGGATCCGACGGGCATCACGGTCGCTCGGCGGGAGCGTCACGAGGGGTGGCATGTCGGTCGCTGTTCGTCCGCTACGATGATGGGGCTGCGACTCGTGCGCGGCCGCGGGGATGTAGCTCAATGGTAGAGCCCCAGTCTTCCAAACTGGCTACGCGGGTTCGATTCCCGTCATCCCCTCCACTAC
>NZ_JBIVHJ010000001.1:145830-292613 GCF_044749145.1 Curtobacterium sp. NPDC089689
CCGGAGCACCCCGCCTCGAACCGGCACTGCGCCGATGCTCGATTCCCGTCATCCCCTCCACTACGGAGCACCCCGCCTCGAACCGGCACTGCGCCGATGCTCGATTCCCGTCATCCCCTCCACTACGGAGCACCCCGCCTCGAACCGGCACTGCGCCGGATGCTCGATTCCCGTCATCCCCTCCACTACGGAGCACCCCGTCTCGAACCGGCACTGCGCCGGATCCTCGATTCCCGTCATCCCCTCCACTACGGAGCACCCCGTCTCGAACCGGCACTGCGCCGATGCTCGATTCACGTCATCCCCTCTACTTCCGACGGAATCGTTCTGAGCCGGCACTGCGCCGATGCTCGATTCCCGTCATCCCCTCTACTTCCGACGGAACCGTTCTGAGCCGGCACTGCGCCGGATCCTCGATTCCCGTCGTCCCCTCCGATCCGAGAGCGCCGGCCCATCGTGCCGGCGCTCGTTCGTTCATCTCCGCGAGGTCGCACGAGAACGTTCGCAAAGAAGTGTTCGCAAAGAAGTGTTTGCAAAGAAGTGTTTGCAAATAATTCTTTGCGGTGTACGCTCGCCCCATGACCGACGAGCTCCGCATCCTCGACGTCGCCGCCCTCAAGGCCCTGGCGCACCCGCTCCGAGCGCGCCTGCTCGACCTCCTGTCGCAGTACGGCCCCTCGACGGCGACCACCCTCGGCGAGCGGCTCGGCGAGTCGAGCGGCTCGACGAGCTACCACCTCCGTCAGCTCGAGAAGCACGGTCTCGTGCACGAGCTCCCCGACCGTGGGACCGCCCGTGACCGCTGGTGGCAGCGGACCGAGGGCCGGTTCAGCATCGGCGGGCCGGGCACCGACCTCCCGTCGACCGCGCAGCAGACCGCGACGCAGCTCGCGGGGCTCTCGGTGATGGACTCCGAGAACGACCTCGTCCGCGACTGGATGACCCGCGACCAGTCGAGCGTGCCCGCCGAGTGGCGCGGGACGTCCGGCTCGGTCACCTACGTCGCGTTGACGCCCGAGGAGTACGAGGCGATGTGGCAGGAGTTCGACGCCGTCATCGACCGGTACCGGGCCGTCCGGGGTCGCGTCGCCGACCTCCCCGAGGGCGTCCGTCGCGTCTTCACCCAGATCCGCACCGTCCCGATCATCGACGACGACCAGCCGCAGGAGCCGACACCGTGACCACGTTCCAGCCCCGCACCGTACCGACCCCACCCGTCTCCCCCGTCGAGGTCCTCACCAACCGAATCGGCACCGCCCTCGTCCGCTGGAGCCTCCGCCACGCTGAGCTCCGGGCCGCGCGTGCCGTCGTCGGTCGCGAGCGAGCACTGCGACGAGCTGTCGGCACCGGATCGCCGACACTGACGAGCACGAACACCGACGTCGTGCTCGCCGAGGTCACCCGCTACCGGTGATCGGCCGCGACCGGCCGTCCCATGGTGCGGTCAGGCGTCGCCGAAGGTGAGCGTGACGTGCGGGCGGTCACCGAGCTCGACCCCCGCCCGTCGACGCTCGACCGCCCGGAGCGGCACGAGGTACCCGCCGTCCTTCGGGAAGAGCGAGGTCGTCCAGGTCACCGAGCCGATCGTCACGCGGGCAGGGATGACACCCCATCCGTAGGTCAGCATCGGGGCCAGCTCGTGGATCACGTCGGCGGCGTCCGGTGGCACGACGGCGTAGAAGAACGGCGCCGGGCCGCGCCACTCGATGACCTCGCCGTCGAACTCGATCTCCACGCGGCGATCGTACGACGGCGGGCGAGCCGATCTCCGGATCCGGAGATGGCCGTTCCGGTGCACGGATCCCGAGGATCGCGCACCGGATCGGCCACGACCGAAAGAGAGGTCACCGTCCGACGCGAGCGGCGGGACGGGCGCGCCCCGCGCCTCCAGGCCGGTGCCGGAGTCGCGGGGCGCACGAGGCGAGTCGCCGGAGCGACGCGCGCGTCACTGGTACGACGCGGCCTGCCCGTAGAGCACCTGTGTCAGCGAGGACACGTAGGGCGAGACGTCGCCGTCCGGCAGGTTGTACGTCATGAAGACGCCGTAGCCGTCTGCCTTCGTCCGTTGTGCCAGCGAGACGGCCGTGGACTGCGACGTGTTCTGGATGTCGACGGCGGCCGCGGACAGGCGGTCCTTGCCGAGCCCCGGGATCGACGGCGCCGAGTAGGTGCCGTAGTACGGGTTCCAGGCGTAGTCGAGCTGCGAGCCGATCGTCGAGCTCGACGAGGCGAGGGCGGAGGACGCCGGGCCGATGTCGTAGAACGAGATGAGCTTGCCGGGCATGTCGGCGCGGAGGGCGCTGATGAGCCACCCGATCGACTGCTGGTTCGGCTGCGGGGTGCCGTTCACCCCGTAGTCCGAGTACTCGTCGTCGAGGTCCACTCCGTCGAGCCCGTACTTCGCCACGGTCGCCGAGACCTGGGCCGCGAAGTCGGCAGCAGCGGCCTGGGTCGGGAAGTTCGCGATACCGGCGCCCTGGTGGTTGCCGAGGATCGACAGCGAGACCTTGATGCCCTTCGCCTGCAGCGGCCGGATCTGGGTCGCGGCGTCGTCGAGGGTGCGCTGGACGTTCTCGTTGTTGTACAGGACGGCCTTCGACCCGTCCCAGTTGATGTTCGCGGCGAAGATGATCGCGACGTCGAACGCGTTCGCGCCGTTCGCCAGGGTGTACCGGCCGACGTTCGACAGCTGGTCGTTGTTCACCTCGACGTAGGCGATGCTGGTCGGCCCGCTCTTCGTGGGCGTCGCGTGCGGCTGTGCTCCGTGCCCGACGCCGTGGTGGGCGCCGACGCCGTGTGACGAACCAGTGGGCGACGGCGCTGCCGACGCGGCGGACGGCACGAGCGGTGCCGCCACCATCGCGGCGATGGCCGCCACGATCCCGAACTTCACGGACTTCTTCATGACACTCCTCTTCGAGTGACGAACCGACCGGCGGGTGCCGACCGGGGGCCGGCGGGTGCCGACCGGGGGCCGGCAGCTGCCGACCCGGGACCGCCGCCGGGGCACCCGAAGCCCCGACGGCGGAGTCTCAGGCGCGCGGGTACCGGAACGTCCGGACCTCGTAGGCGTCGACCGGGAACGCCGCGACGCCGTCGGTGACCGAGGCCACACCGGGCAGGGTGGCGTCGGGCTCCTCCAGCAGCGTGACCTCTGCCGGAACTGACCAGGGGCCGTCCACCGCGATGCCGCCGGTGCCTCGGCGGCCGGACGGCTCGTACACGCGCACGATCAGGTCACCGGAACGGTCGTCGGCGAGCTTGACGCTCGACAGCACGACGTCGCCGGACACCTGCACGGCCGGCTCGAACCCGTGCGCACCCGTGACGGTCCGTGCGCCCGCGTTCATGACGACGCCGGCCTCCGTGGCTCCGAGCTGGTCGGTCCCGATGACGATGCCGTACCGGTGGGTCTGCTCGCCCTGGTCGGTCTCGGGGTCGGGGAACCGCGGTGCCCGGAGCAGCGAGAGCCGGACGGTGGTGGTGACGTGGCCGTCGACCGCGTCGCGCGTGGTGTCGAACCCGTGGATCGAGTCGTTCACGAGCGCCACTCCGAACCCCGGCTCCTCGACGAGCACGTAGCGGTGCATCGAGGTCTCGAACTTCGCGGCCTCCCACGAGGTGTTCGTGTGCGTCACCCGCTTCTGTGCGCCGAACTGCGTCTCGGCGACGGTGTGCTCGGCGCGGACGTCGAGGGGGAACGCGACCTTGAGGAACTTCTCGGTCTCGTGCCAGTCCGTCACCTGCGCGAACTCCAGCGTGCGGGACCCGGGCGCGAGTGTGATGTCCTGTGTCACGGTCGAATCGCCGAAAGCGCGCGACACCACGACCCGTGCGACGCCGCGGTCGTCGACCGATGCGTCGATCGTCTCGACCGCGACGAGGTCCTCGACCCGGTTGCGGTAGTACCGGTCGACGTCCCAGGCGTCCCACATGTTCGGGAAGTCCTGGTGCAGCTGCAGCAGGTTCGCGACCTGGCCGGGGGCGATCGCCTCGCGTCCGGTGGTGAGGTCGACGGCGCTCGTCACGAGGCCACGCGCGTCGACGACCACGCGGACGAGGTCGTTCGTCAGCACGTACCCGCCGTCCTGCTCGGTCAGCGACACCGGGGTCGCCGCCGGCACGTCGGTCGCCAGGAGGGCGCCCTGCGCGGGTGCGCCGGCCTGGAGGAACGGGGCGGGGTTCACGGCGACGGTCGCGTCACCGGCACCCGTCAGAGCCGACAGGGCGTCGGCGATGACCGCTTCGAGGCGTGCGGCCGTCTCCGCGTACTTCGCCACCGCTTCACGGTGCACCCAGGCGATCGAGGTCCCGGGCAGGATGTCGTGGAACTGTTGCAGGAGGACCTGCTGCCACAGCGCGTCGAGCTCGTCGTACGGGTACGCGAAGCCGGTGCGTGCGGCCGCGGTCGCCGCCCACAGCTCCGCCTCGATCAGCAGCTGCTCGCTCCGGCGGTTGCCCTGCTTCGTCTGGTGCTGGCTCGTGAGCGTCGCGCGGTGCAGCTCGAGGTAGAGCTCCCCCACCCACACCGGCGGGTTCGGCAGCTCGGACTTCGCCCGGTCGAAGAACGTGTCCGGGTGCTCCCAGCGGACCTTGGCGCTGCCCTCGAGGTCGGCGAGGCGTGCGGCCGTGCCGGTCATCTCGCGGGTCGTGCCACCGCCGCCGTCACCCCAACCGACGGGTGCGATCGACCCGGTGGCGAGGCGGTTCTCGCGGAACTGCCGTGAGGCCTTCGCCACCTCTTCCCCGGACAGCCGGGAGTTGTACGTGTCCATCGACGGGAAGTGCGAGAACACCCGCGACCCGTCGATGCCCTCCCAGAGGAACGTGTGGTGCGGGAACTTGTTGACCTGGTTCCACGAGATCTTCTGCGTGAAGAACCACTCGAAGCCCGCGCGGCGCATCAGCTGCGGCAGCGCCGGCGAGTACCCGAAGCTGTCCGGCAGCCAGACGCCCTTCGGCCGGATGCCGAACTCCTGCTCGAAGAACCGCTGTCCCTGCGAGAACTGCCGCACGATGCTCTCGCCCGTGGGCATCACCGTGTCGGACTCGACCCACATGCCGCCGAGCGGCAGGAACCGGCCGGCTTCGACCGCGGCCTGCACCCGGGCGTACACCTCGGGACGGTGCTCCTTGATCCAGGCGTACTGCTGCGCGCTCGACATGCCGTAGAGGAAGTCGTCGGTCTGATCGATGAGCTCGGTCATCGTGGAGGTGGTGCGGGCGACCTTCCGGATCGTCTCGCGCACCGGCCACAGCCAGGCGGAGTCGATGTGGGCGTGCCCGACCGCCGAGATCGTGTGCGCCGAGGCGTCGGCCGGTGCGGCGAGGACGTCGGCGAGCGCACCGCGGGCGTCGGCGGCGGTCTCCGCGACCTGCTGCAGATCAAGTCGGTCGAGGGCGTCGTCCAGCGCCTGCAGGATCCGCATCCGCCGGGGTCCCTCGGGCAGCTGCGCCTGGAGCTCGAGGAGCACCTCGAGGTCGAGCGCGAGCTCGTGCACGTCGGACTCGAAGACCGCGAGGTCCATCCGACGCGACGTGTAGAGGCGCTTCGGGGACGAGGTCTCGATGTCGCCCTCGTGCGTGACGAGGAAGGGGTGGTAGTCGAGCAGGACCGGGTTCGACGCGGCCTCGACGAAGAGCTCGACCGTCTCACCGCCCGCTGCTTCCTCGGCGATGAGCACCCACTGGTTCCGCGGGTTGATCGACTTCACCGGGGTGCCGTCGGCGAGGTACACGAGCCCCTCGCACTGGAAGCCCGGCATGTTCTTGTCGAACCCGAGGTCGACCACGGCCTCGACGCGCCGTCCGGCCCAGTCCGCCGGCACGGTCCCGGTCAGCCGGAACCACGTCGTGCCCCACGCGGCGCCCCACGTCGTGCCGACCTCGTACGGCTCGAAGTCGAGCGCGAGCCCGGCCGCCGGCGGGATCGGCTCACCCGGGAGTTCGTGCCAGGCGGTGTCGAGCGGCGTCGCCGTGGCGTGCACCGCGGGCAGGATCCGCTCGTCGAGGACCCGTCGGGCGCGTCCGGTGGTGAGGGGGATGTCGTCGTGCATGGGGTCCTTCCGGGAGGGAGGGCCGGCGTCGCTGCCGGCAGCAGGGCGGATGGTCAGGACTGGGAGTGGTCAGTGCAGCCGAGGGTCAGGGCATCGTCGCGGGGTGCGCGACCGTGAGTGCGGTGCCGTCGAGGTCCGTCGGTACCTCCACGATGCTCGTGATCCCCCGTGCGGAGCGGAGCGTCTCGTCGGCGAGTCGGGAACGCAGGACCACTTGCGGCCCGCGACCGTCCTCCGACGACTCGGCGAGCGCGAGCCACGCGGCGGCGAACCGGCCACCGGGCGCGCAGTCGGCTCGGGTGCCGTAGCGGGGCGACCCATCGGCCAGCACGTCGTCGAGGACGAGCGCGGTCGACGGCGGCTCCACCGCTGCGGCGATCCCACCGCGGGCGAGCGCGGCGAAGGCCTCCCCCGCCGGTTTGAGCGCGCCGTCGTTGGTGAACAGGCCGAGGTCGTACTCGAGCTCGGGGAAGTCCGCGAGCGACCGGGAGACGTCGTGCGAGCACCACCACGTGACGCCGAGGACGTCCTGCGCGCCGGCGACGTGGCGGATCGTCTGCTCCGTGAACGCCGCGGCGTCCGCGGCTGGGACGACGTTCGTCGGTGCGCCGACCTCCTGCAACCAGTTCGGCCGACGGGGCTCCCGGTTCCAGGCCGCCGCGAGCTGCAGCAGGTACTCCCCGTGCCGGACCGACCCGGCGCCGAGCGGGCCGTGCAGCGCCGCCGTCCCGTTGAACACCCACGAGTGCGTGACCGTGGCGTCGCCGTGGTCCGCCGCGTGCTCCGGGCCGAAGGGCTGTGCGTCGTCGTACCAAGCCGCGTCGTACTGCGCGACGGTGACCAGCGGACCTGGACGCGACCCGGCGAGGGCGGAGGCCGACGGGTCGGAGCCGAGCCGCGCCTCCAGGCCGGACGCACCGGACGCGAGTCCGGAACGCGCCGCTGCGACCATCGCCGCCGCCCAGGCGTGCCCCTGCTCCGCCGTGGTGTCGTGCGGCGCCGGGTGCGGGGCGTGCGCGAACTGGTTGACCTCGTTGCCGATCGAGATGCCGAGCAGGTTCGGCTTGTCCGCGACCGCGCCGGCGAGCGCCTCGACGTACGCCGCGGTCGAGGCGACGACGTCCGGGTCGGTGAACATGTTCCGTCGGTGCCAGCTGTCGAGCCAGGACGGCACGAAGTCGAAGCTCGACAGGTGCCCCTGCAGCGCGTCGACGTTCACGTCGAGCCCGAACGACCCCGCGATGTCGACGACGGTCGCGACGTCGCGCAGCGCCGAGGCCCGGATGAGCGTCCGGTTCGGCTGCACGATCGGCCAGAGCGGGAAGATCCGCACGTGGTCCGCGCCGAGCGACGCGATCGCCTCGAGGTCGCGCGCGGTGTCCGACGGGGAGAAGTCGAGCCAGGAGTGGAACCAGCCGACGGCCGGGGTGTAGTTGACACCGAAGCGCATCAGCCCTTCACCCCACCCTCTTCGACGCCCTTGAAGAAGAAGCGCTGCAGCACCGCGAAGATCACCGCGATCGGGATGAACGCGATCATCGTGCCGGCCGCGATCATGCGCTGGTCGGTGGCGAACGTGCCCTGGAGGTACTGCAGACCGACCGTGAGCGTCAGGTTCTGCGGCGACTGCAGCACGATGAGCGGCCAGAGGAAGTCGTCCCACGCTCCGATGAACGAGAAGATCGCGATCACGGCGATGGTGCCCTGCACGGCGGGGAGCGAGATGTACCGCAGGCGCTGCATCGCGTTTGCGCCGTCCATCACCGCGGCCTGGTCGATCTCCTCGGGGATCTGCCGGAACGCGTTGAACATGAGCAGCACGTTGAGCGCCGCGATCATCCCGGGCAGCGCGACACCGACGAGGTTGTCGGCGAGGCCGAGGTCCTTCACGGTGACGAACTGGCTGATGATCGTGGCCTCGCCCGGCAGCACGAGGGTGGCGAGGAACAGCCCGAGGACGGCCTTCCGGAAGCGCCACTGCAGGCGGGCGAGGGCGAACCCGGCGAGCGTCGCGAACACGATGTTGCCGAACACGTCGATCGCGGCGACGAGCAGCGAGTTGCCGATGTACCGCCAGACGGGGATCGCGGCCGCCACCTTGAGGTAGTTCTCGATCGTCGGCTCGGTCGGGATGAACGATGGGTTCGCCGTGTAGATGTCCTCGCCGGCGCCCTTGAGCGAGGTCGAGAGCTGCCAGAGGAACGGGCCGATCGTGATGAAGAGGACCACGACGAGGAGGACGTAGCGGACCACCTTCTCGCGGGTGGACATGACGCCCCACACCTGGCGGCGGCGGCGCCGTCCGTCGCGTCCGTCCGGCCTGGAGGCGCGGTCCGGTTCCGTCGCGCCGGTCACGTCCGGCGCGGGGGCCGCCACGCCGGCGGCGCCTCCGATGACCGGCTCGGTCGTGTTGGTCGTGTTCGTCACTTGTCGGCCTTGCTGTTCATGCGGGCGAGGGCGAGCATCGGGATGAGCGTCACGACGAAGAGCAGGAGGCTCAGGGCGGACGCGTAGCCGAGGTTGCCGGTGAACCCGCGGGCGTACTGCTGGATGAGCATGACGAGCGAGTTGTCCTGCCCGCCGGGCCCACCCGTGCCGTTGGTGAGGATGTAGAGCTCGCTGAACACCCGGAGCGCGCTGACGCACACCAGGATGCCGACGAGCGTCATCGTCCCGCGGACCCCGGGCATCGTGACCGACCAGAACCGCCGCACGGCACCGGCGCCGTCGAGCGCCGCGGCCTCGTGCAGGTCCTTGCCGACGTTCCCGAGGGCCGCGAGGAAGATGATCATGTAGTAGCCGAGGCCCTTCCAGACCGTCAGGCTGATCGCGCTGATGAGCAGCAGCCACCGGTCGGTGAGGAACGGGATGCCCGCGCCGCCGAGGGCCTTCACGATCTCGTTGATGACCCCGCGGTCGTCGAGGATCCAGGTCCAGATGAGGCCGACGACGACCGCGGAGGCGATCACGGGCGTGTAGTACGCCGTACGGAAGAACGCGATGCCGGGGAGCTTCTGCTGCACGAGCACCGCGATGAGCAGCGGCAGCACGGTCAGCAGTGGCAGGCAGACCGCCATGTAGATGACGCTGTTGAGGAGCGCCTCCCACACCTGCGGATCGCCGAGCAGGGTCCTGAAGTTCGCGAGACCCACCCACTGGCTCACGCCCCCGAGGGGGCTGGCGTTCGTGAACGACAGCCGGACGGTGTTGATCGACGGCCAGAGGCTGAACGCGAGCAGCCAGACGAGTGCCGGCAGGACGAGCAGCCAGGGCGTGAACCAGCGGTTGGCGCGCATCAGCCGTTGGCCAGGAGGGTGTTCATCTTGGTCTGCGCCGTCTGGAGGGCCTTCTCCGGCGAGACCTGGCCCTTCATGGCGAGGGCGATCTGCTGGTCGAGGAAGTCCGTCATCGCGGAGTTCGCCTCGACCGGGTTGAGCACCTTCGCCTGCTTGAGCGCCTCGTTCGCGAGGACGCGGGCCTTGCCGTTCACGGTGCCGTCGTCCTTCGAGAAGTACGGGTCGGACTGCGACGACGTTGTCGACGGGAAGATGTTCACCAGGTGGGCGAAGGCCTCCTGGTTCTTCGCGTTCGTCATGTACTGCGCGAACGCCTCGGCGGTGGCGAGGTGCTTCGACTTCGACGACACGGACAGGCCCTGCACGTAGAGCGGCGGGGTGTCGAGCGCGGGGCTCACCGTGACGTTGCCCTTGAGCGACGGGTTGTTCTTGACCATGTCGGACAGGGCCGTGGCGCCGCCGGTGGTCCAGGCGACCTTCTGCTGCGTGAAGAGCGTCGAGTTGCCGAGGTAGTCGCTGTTGAGGACGTTCGAGGGCATGTAGCCGTCCTGGTACGCGGTCTTGTAGCGGCCGATGAGGTCGGCGGCCTTCGACGAGTCGGCGAAGGTGAACTTCGTGCCGTCGCTGTTGAGGACCTTGACGCCGGCGAGGGTGAAGTCACCGAGGCCGGGCTTGCGGCTCATCAGGTAGTCGTCGGGGCACTTCTCGTGCATCGTCTTCGCCTGCGTGAAGAGGTCGTCGGTGGTCTTCGGCGGGTTGTCCGCGTCGAGGCCGCACTTGTCGAACATCGTCGTGTTCCAGTAGTCGACGTCGGTGTTGAGGTACCAGGGGTAGCCGTACGTGCCGTCGAGCCCCTTGTACTCGTACGAGTCGAGCGCACCGGAGACGTAGGTGCTCGCGAGCTTGCTGTCGTCCTTCGACACGTCCTGCAGGAACCCGCGCTTGGCGAGGGGCAGGGCGATGTCCGGCGGCAGGTTGATGACGTCCGGCAGCGTGTTCGACGACGCCTGGCTGAGCACCTTGTCCGCGTAGCCGTCGCCGGGCTGGTCCTGCAGCTTGACCTTCGCGTCGGGGTGCTCCTTCTCGAAGCCCTTGATGACCCCGTTGAGGTAGTCCGTGTAGGTCGGCGTCAGCGCCCAGGTCTGGAGCGTGATCGTGCCGTCGATCTTCCCGCTGCTCCCGGTGGCCGCGCCGCCGCCGCTCGAGCAACCGGTCAGGGCGAGTGCTGCCGCTGCAGCCGTGGCGAGCAGGGCGACGGCGCCGCCCCGCTTGCGTGTCGTGGTCCTCATGGGATGTGACTCCTTCGTCATCGTGCTCAAGCGGTTCAGTTGCTGTCGCCGAACCAGCGCGTGGCAGCGACGATGCACGACTAAAACGCTATAGTCAAGCCGTGGCCCCGAAACGCCGGACGACGATCGCCGACATCGCAGCGCGTGCCGGCGTGTCCATCAGCGCGGTCTCCTTCGCGCTCAACGACCGTCCCGGGGTCTCCCCCGAGACCCGGCTCCGGGTGCAGCAGATCGCCCGCGAGCTCGACTGGCAGCCGCACACCGCTGCGCGCGCGCTCGGTGGCGCGAAGGCGGGGTCGATCGGCTTCGTGCTGAACCGTCCCGCGCGCACACTCGGCACAGAGTCGTTCTTCGGCGACCTCATCTCCGGCATCCAGCTCGGGCTCGCCGGCAGCCACGTCGGCATGAACCTCCTCGTCGCCCGCGACGCGGACGAGGAACTGGCGACCTACCGCGACTGGTGGCGCGGGCACCGGGTCGACGGCGTCATCGTCATCGACCCGCGCCGCGACGACCCGCGGCTGGCCCTGCTCGCCGAGCTCGGGATGCCGACCGTCGTCGTGGGGTCGCACCCGTCTCCCGCGGGCTCGGCCCCGTCGGTCTGGATCGACGACTCCGACGCGACCGACACCGTCCTGCGCTACCTGCTCGCGCTCGGACACCGGCGGATCGCGCACGTCGCCGGGCGTCCGGAGTACGAGCACACCGCGATGCGGATCGAGCGGGTGCGGTCCTTCGCCGTCGCCGGCGACCTCGAGGACGCGGTGTCCGTGCCGACCGACTACTCGGCCGAGGCGGGCGCCCGGGCCACCCGGGAGCTCCTGTCCCGCCGGGACCGCCCGACCGCGATCGTCTACGACAACGACGTCCTCGCCGTCGCCGGGCTCGGGGTGGCGAGCGAGATGGGCGTGCACGTCCCCGGCGACGTGTCGATCGTGTCGTTCGACGACTCCGCGATGGTCCGGCTCGTGCGGCCGGCGATCACCTCGCTCACCCGCGACACGGTCGAGCTCGGGCAGCGTGCGGCCACCCTGCTCCGCACCCAGATCGACGCACCGGGACCCCTGCCGTCCCAGCCCGGACCGGCCCTGACGCTCAGCGTGCGCGAGTCCACGGGGACGGTCCGCGACGCACGGTGACGCCTACCGGAGTCCGCACAACGCACTGCATTGACATGTGCGGACATCCCGAGGATCGTTTACGACACACCGGTACTGCAAGTAACTCGATGATCGAGACTTTCGGTCACGCGAGCAACGTACTGGAAGGAGGCACCATGAAGAAGAGTGAGGTGCCGTCCTGGGTCGCGCACGTGCTCACCCCGCCCGAGGTCATCGCGGCCTACGTCGAACGACGGGTCAACGATCCATCGCTCCTGTCGGGTGAGTCGTCAGAACCCACGTACGCGGACTTCCTCCGCGACGAGTAGACGGGTCTTGTCCGGACTGGAGGCCCTGCTCGCGTTCCGTCCGTACGGAGCGTGGTGCGGGCCTCCGGTCCGAGTCCGGGCCCGGCGTCCGGCGTCTCCTCCATCGTCACGCGCGCCTGCGGCGCGCGGAGAGCGTGACGCCCACGCTCGCGGCGGTCACGCACGCGAGCGCCGCGACCTCCTGCGCCGACAGCCCCTCGGCGAGGACGACCAGTCCGGCCAGGGCCGCGATCGCCGGGCCGAGGCTCTGCAGCACCCCGAACACCCTCGTCGGCATCCGTCGGAGCGCGAGCATCTCGAGGGCGTACGGCAGCACGCTCGAGAGCACCGCGACGGCACCGAACACGAGCAGCAGCGACGGGTGCGCGGCCACCCCGCCCACGGCCTCGTGCGCGCCGAACGGCAGCGCGACGAGCATGGCGACGAGCATCGACATCGCGAGACCGTCGACGCCCGGGATCGCCTGGCCGACGTGCCGGTTCATCACGATGTAGCCCGCCCAGCAGACCGCCGCGAGGACCGCGAACACGATGCCGGACACCGAGGTCACGGCGGACGGCCCGACCCCGAGCAGCACGACCCCGGCGAGCGCCAGCACGGCCCAGAGCGCGTCCCGCCAGCGACGGGTGTGCACGAGCGACAGGGTGAGCGGCCCGAGGAACTCGATCGTCACCGCGACCCCGATGGGGATGCTCGCGAAGGCGACGTAGATGCAGACGTTCATCCCGCCGAGCGCCACCCCGAGCACGACGGCACCGGTCCACTGCGCGCGCGTCCAGTGGCGAACCCGCGGTCGCACGACGAGCGCGAGGACGACGGCGCCGATCACGAGCCGGAGCGTCGCTGCCCCGACGGATCCGACCTCGTCGAAGCGGGTCTTCGCGATCGCGGCGCCGAGCTGGACGGAGACGATCGCCGCGAGGGCGAGGAGCGGGGCGGGGACGCGCGTCACGGGTGTCGCGCTCAGCCGAGGTAGGCGAGCACGGCGAGGACGCGGCGGTGGTCCTCGCCCGTGTCCTCGAGGGCGAGCTTGCCGAAGATGCTCGACACGTGCTTCTCGACGGCTCCGGTGCCGATGACGAGCGCCCGGGCGATCGCGGCGTTGGTGCGGCCCTCGGCCATGAGTCCGAGGACCTCGCGCTCGCGCGGGGTGAGCGCTGCGAGGGGGTCACGGCGTCGGCTCATGAGCTGCGTCACGACTTCGGGGTCGAGGACGGTCCCACCGGCCGCGATGCGTCGGACGGCGTCGTCGATCTCCTCGAGCCGGGTCACGCGGTCCTTGAGGAGGTAGCCGATGCCGGTCGCGCCGGCGGCGAGGACGTCCTCGGCGTAGGTGGCCTCGACGTACTGGGACAGCAGGAGGACCCCGGTGCGGGGACTCACCCGCCGGGTCTCGACCGCTGCCCGGACTCCTTCGTCCGTGAACGTCGGCGGCATCCGGACGTCCATGACGACCACGTCGGGGGCGTCCGCCGGCAGAGTGGCGAGGAACGAGGCGGCGTCGGCGTGCTGTCCGACGACGTCGATGCCGGCTTCGTCGAGCACGCGTGCCAGGCCCTCGCGGAGGAGCACGGCATCGTCGACGACGACGGCCCGGATGCGTGCTGCACCCGGGCCGTCGCTCATGCCGACGATCCTACCGACCTACCGGTGCTGGACCGGCACCCCGTTCAGCGCACCGAGCGGGATGCGGGCGGTGGCCTCGGTCGGGCCACCTTCCGGGCTGGACACGGTGAGTTCGCCGTCGAGGGCGCGCATCCGGCCCATCAGCCCCTCGATGCCGTGGCCCTCCTCGGGACGGGCACCGCCGCGGCCGTCGTCGGTGACGCTGACGGTGAGGTACCAGACACCCGAGGCGTCGACCACGAGCCCGAGGTACACCGCACCCGTGGAGGCACCTGCGTGCTTCGTCGTGTTCGTGAGCAGCTCGCTCACGGTGAAGTACACGTTGCGTTGGATCTCGGTCGCGAGTTCCAGCCCGTCGGGGAGGCGGACCTCGAGCGCGACGGGGATCGGCGTGCGGGCGACCAGGGCCTCGAGGGCGGCGATGAGTCCTCGGTCGAGCAGGATCGGCGGCGCGAACCCGCGGGACAGCGCACGCAGTTCGTCGAGGGCGTCCTGCGCGTGGGTCGACGCCTCACCGATGAGCTGCCGTGCCTTCACCGGGTCCTTGTCGATGGCGCGCTCGGCGGCGGACAGGTCCATCCGGAGCCGCACGAGACGCTGCTGCGGGCCGTCGTGGAGGTCACGCTCGATCTGACGGAGCGCCTGCCCCTCGGCGGTCACAGCACCGGCACGGGACGCCTGGAGGCCGGCCACCCGCCGCTCGAGGACCTCGGCGCGGAACCCGCCGAGGAGACCGAAGTCGATCCACCAGTGCGCGAGCACGGAGCCGCGCGCCCACAGCGGGAACAGTGCGACCGAGGCGGCCATGGAGAGCAGGCCGAGGAACCCGAGGGTCACGAGCGACGCGCTGTCGACCCCGCCGAAGTACCCGACCGTGGCGCGGTTCAGCAGGGCGATCCCACCGATGACGATCGGCCAGGTGAAGCCGGCGATGAGGAGCGCGCCGACACCGACCGTGACGAGCGCGGCGATCGGGTAGACGACGGCCGCGTGCAGCAGGTAGAGCCAGTAGTGCGGGTTGGCGACCGCGGAGCCGGTGCGGGTCCACCAGTTCTGCTGCCAGCGCGGCGTCCAGTCGACGGGACGGATCGGGCGCTTGTCGGCCCAGCCGATGCGGAGCTTCTCGAACTGCCCGAGCCACCGCGCGATGAACAGCGCGATGAAGAACATGAGCAGGACGAACGGGTTGAACAGGTCGCGGAAGCCGCCGCCGAACACCGCCGCGGGGAACGCCGCGTAGAGGGTGCAGAGCAGCACCGCGGTGAGGGCCATGTAGCCGAAGTCGCGAGGCAGGCGACGCCAGGCATCACGGTAGAACGCTCCGGCGGTCATCCCGGAGCCGGTGCCCCCGACGCCTGCGCTCCCCGCACCCGGACCGCCGGTCACGGGCGGTTGCTGGGACGGCGGCGGAGTGCCCTGCCAGCCGGGTGGCGGGGTCGGCTGCTCGGGCATGGGTCGTGTGGCTCCTGTCGGCAGCGAGTCGTTGAGCGGGACGGTCTCGGCCTGGTCGAGGCGGGCGGTGTCGGTCATGACACCAAGCCTCGCGTCGGGGCCGTCCCCGTCCCATCCTGCCGTCTCCCGGACTCGGGGTGGGGTTATCCCCCGCCCGGGCGTACGCTGCGGTCATGCGCAGGAGCACGGGGGAACGCTGGATCGCACTCGCTGCCGTGGTGGCGGCCCTCGCTCCGGCGGCCCGGGGTGCCCTGGAGGCGACGATCGTGTTCGTCCCGCAGACCTGGCTCGTCACCGGCGCGGTCCTCGGCGGCCTCGGCGCCGTGGTCGTCCTCGCGGCGGCCTGGCGGACCCGCGCTCGGGCGACGGTGACCTTCGCGCTCGCCACGCTCCTGTACGCGGTCTCGTGGCCCGTGCCCGGCATCATGGGGTCCTTCGTGGCGCTCGTCGCGGTCGTGCTCCTGCTGGCGTTCGGCGTCCGGGTGGTCCGCGGTTCGTCGGGCTACCGACGGGCCCTCGGGTGGATCGTGGCCCTCGGCGGCGGGCTGCTGGTGGTGGCGCACTTCGCGCTGAGCTGGTTCGCGCCGCTCGCGGCGGTGTCGCAGGCCGCCCTGAACGCCATCGTCCTGGCGCCCGGTGTCGTGCAGGCCGTGGCCTACGCTGCCGCGGCCGTGCTCTTCCTGCCGCCGCTCCTGCGCCCGGTGCGCGACGGCGCACGCACGCTCTGGTCGACCGCCGAGGTCCGCTGACCGGTCCTCGACACCCGCCGGGCAGCGTCGCGTACGCCGCGCGGTCCGGCGAGCGCCGGGACGTCAGGCGAGGGCTGCGGCGGTCTCCGGGGACTCCTCGGGGAGCGTCCACGCCGATTCGGTCATGCCGCCGCCGCCCCGGATCGAGCGGACGGAGCCGTCGGGCGCTCGGTCGTAGGTCACGTCCTCGTCGACCGAGCCGAAGCGCGGGCCGGAGGTCATGCGCAGGGTGTCGGCGTCGACGACCTCGAGTCGGGTGACTCCCTCGAGCGGTGCGGGCGCCGTCGGGTCGATCGCGAGCAGGCGGTCCCCGACCCGGGCGACGTCGGTGATGCCCCATGGGTTCGCGAACCGACCGGTGTACGTGTGCGGGTCGACGCCCGTCGGGATGGGCGTCCCCGGTGCCGAGGGGTCCGCGGCCGCGTCGAGCAGGGCGATCACCGCGTTCGCGATGAGGGTCGCGGGACCGGCCGCCGCGCTCGTGAGGACCGAGACGACGAGCCCGGACTCCGGGTCGAACCAGGACTGCGTGATGTGGCCGGGGAACCCGCCCGAGTGCCCGCGGACGGCCCGTCCGCCCTGGGTGTCGGTGATGAAGCCGGCACCGTAGCCGCGGGTGGCCTCGGTGTCGTCCGGGCTCCACGCCACCCGCTGGGCGAGGCGCTTCGAGTGGTCCGTCAGCAGGTCGCCCTGACCGATGACGTGCGCGGAGAAGTACCGGACCAGGTCGGACGCGGTGCCGTGGAACCCCGTCGCAGCCGCCATCGCCCGGGTGTCGACGTGTTCGAGGCGGTGCCGGGTCCGGCTGCCGTGCAGGCCCGAGTACCCGACGACGAACTCGTCCGCGCGGGTCGGGTCCCAGTCGGGGCCGGTGCCGGTCAGCCCGAGCGGCTCGACGATCGAGTTCCGGGCGAACTCGCCGTACGACTGCCCGCTCGCCGCCTGGACGACGAGCCCGAGCAGCGCGTAGCCGAGGTTCGAGTAGCCGAACGACGACCCTGCCGGCGCCTTCTGCCCACGGTCGAGCACCAGGGCGAGCAGCTCGTCCTCGTCGGGGAACGGGCGGAGCTGCGACCAGTGGTCCCCGTCGTGCCCGTCCCGGATGACGCCGGCACCCATCTCCATGAGCTCCCGGATCGTCGCGTCGGCGATCGGCGATCCGCCCTCCACCAGTGCGGGGACGTACCGACCGACCGGGTCGTCGAGCCGGATCGCCCCGCGCTCGGCGAGCTGCAGGAGTGCGGTGGCGGTGAACGTCTTCGAGTGCGAGGCGATCCGGAAGATGCTCGTCGTGGTGAGGGGTCGCCGTGCCTCGACGTCGGCCCAGCCCCACGCCTCCGAGAACAGCTCCTCACCGCGGAACCCGATCGCGACCTGCACGCCGGGCACCCGGAACTGCCAGACCTTGTACGACACCCACTCGCGGATGTACGGCAGGACGGTCTCGTACGCGGCGCGGTTCGTCATGTGCTCCACCCTGGCATGTGCCACGCTCGACCCATGCGGCACACACCCCACTTCCTCATGACCGACGTCGCCGAGGTCCGTCGGCTCATCGCCGCGAGTCCGTGGGCCACGATCGTGTCGCACACCAGCGCCGGGCTCGTCGCCTCGCACTACCCGGTGCTGCTCGACACCACGGCGGGCAACGACGACGAGATCGTCCTCGTCTCCCACCTCGGCCGCCCCGACGAGGTCGCGCACGAGCTCGGGCATCACGAGGTCCTCGTCGTCTTCCAAGGACCGCACGGCTACGTCTCCCCCGCCTGGTACCCGCCCGAGCAGTTCGTGCCGACCTGGAACCACGTCACCGCCCACTGCTGGGGCACGCCGGAGATCCTCTCGGACGACGAGAACTTCCGCGTCCTCGGCGAGCTCGTCGACCGCTTCGAGCAGCGCATGCCGGAACCGGTGTCCCTCACCGTCGACGAACCGACGGCACGGCGGATCGCGACCGGCACCGTGGGCATCCGCATCCGCGTCACCCGGTTCGACGCCCGCGCCAAGCTGTCGCAGAACAAGGCACCCGAGGTCGTCGAGCGGATCATCGCGGGCCTCCGCGGCGACGGCCCCTACGCGTCGCCGGCGCTCGCCGACGAGATGGCCAGAGCACACGCCGTGCGCGTGGCCGACCGGGAGGCGCTGGGCCCACGCCGCCGGTCCCGGGCCGACGCGCCAGCGGCGGACCGGCCGTGACGGTGGGGATGACCGAGACACTGCTCCGCACCGTCCGCCGGGTGGGCACCTCGGGCGCCCCGTCCGACGTCCGTGTCGTCGACGGGCGGGTCACCGCGATCGCCCCGGCCGGGACGCTCGAGCCGTCCGGCCCCGACGCCGACGTCGTCGAGGCGTCCGGCGCGTGGCTCGGCCCTGGGCTCGTCGACCACCACGTGCACTTCGACCAGTGGGCGCTCGTGCGCCGGCGGATCGACGTCTCCGGCTGTGACTCCGCCGAGGCGACCGCCGCCCTCCTGGCGGACGCGGCCCGGACCGGCGTGACGGACCGTGTGCTCGTCGCCCACGGCTACCGCGACGGGATGTGGCCACGCCCCGCGCGACGTGCGCTGCTCGACCAGGCCGCACCGGGCCTCCCGGTCGTCGTCATCGCCGCGGACCTGCACGCCGTCTGGTGCAACGCCCTCGCGCTCACCCACTTCGCCGCGCTCGTCGGCCGGCCGCTCGCGGCGGGCGAGGACGGTGTCCTGCGCGAACAGGACGCGTTCGACGTGACCGGCGCGTTGTCGCGTGTGCCGGACGACGTGCTCGACGGCTACGTCGCGGACGCCGTCGAGGCCGCTGCGGCGCGCGGCGTGACGCGGGTGCGCGACCTCGAGATGGTGTTCGGGATCGACCGGTGGACGCGGCGCGTGCAGGCCGGCACCGACGGCCTGCGGGTCGCCTCCGGCGTGTACCCGGGCGAGCTCGACGCAGCGATCGAGCGGAGGCTGCGGACCGGCGACGTCGTCCCGGGCACCCGGGGCCTCGTCCGGATGGGTCCGTTCAAGGTGATCACCGACGGGTCGCTCGGCACGAGGACCGCGGCGATGGCCTCGGGCGAGGGTGTGCTCGCGTACGCGTTCGAGGACCTCGTCGCCCTGGTCCGCCGCGCCGTCGACGCCGGACTCGTCCCCGCGGTGCACGCGATCGGCGACCGGGCGAACACCCTCGCGCTCGACGTGTTCGAGGCCGTCGGGGCCCGTGGCACGATCGAGCACGCGCAGCTCCTCGAGGTGGACGACGTCGAGCGGTTCGCCCGACTCGGGGTGGCGGCCTCCGTGCAGCCCGAGCACGCCATGGACGACCGGGACATCGCCGACCGCTACTGGGCTGGTTCGACCGACCGCGCGTTCCCGTTCGCCTCCCTCGACCGTGCCGGTGCGACGCTGTTGCTCGGGTCGGACGCGCCCGTCGCGCCGCTCGACCCCTGGGCGTCGATGGCCGCCGCGGTGGGGCGCGACCGTGACGGGCGCGACCCGTGGCACCCCGCCGAGCGACTCGCGGCGGTGACGGCGTGGCGCGGGTCGACCGAGGGTCGCCGGGTCGGCGTGTCCGTCGGTGACGTGGCGGACCTGGTGCTGCTCGCCGCCGATCCGCTCGCGGCGTCCTCGTCGACCGAGCTGCGCGGGATGCCCGTGCTCGGGACGGCGATCGCGGGGCGGTTCACGCACCTCGACGTGTGACCCGGGCTACTTCTGGTCCTTCGGGCACCAGTACAGCTTGCGGCCGGCCATGTCCGCCATCCGGACCTCGGTTCCGCAGACCCTGCAGGGTTCGCCCTGGCGGTGGTACACCCAGTGGCGGTCCTTCCGCGACCGTACGGCCTTGGCGTGGTCGGCCTTCGAGAGCCCGTCCATCGTGAGCATGAGGCCGTCGCGGACGCCCGCGTGCAGCAGCACCGACCAGTCCTGCCACAGTGCCTTCGCCTGCTTGACCGTCAGCGTGTTCCCCGGCTTGTACGGGTCGATTCGCTGCCGGAACAGCAGCTCGGCACGGTAGATGTTGCCGATCCCGCTCACCACCGACTGGTCCATCAGCAGCTGCCCGATCGCGACCTTCCGCTTCCGCACGTTCTCCACGAAGGTCTTCTCGGCTTCTGGGCCGTCGTCGTTGATCGGGTCCGGGCCGAGCTTGTCGAGCGCCTGCTGCACGCCGGCCGGGTCCTCGACGACGCACGCCGTCGGGCCGCGGAGGTCGGCGACGGTGTCCTCCGTGAGGATGCGGACACGCACCTGTCCGACCGGGTCCGGCGGGAACGACTCGATCGGGTCCTCCGCCTTCTCCTGCTCGGCCATCCGGTAGCGGGCCAGCCGCGGCGCGCCGATGGACGAGAGCGACTCCTCGCCGTCGCCGTCCTCGGACAGCGCCTCGGCCGAGGAGATCACGCCCGCGAAGTCCCACGCGCCGTAGAGGCCGAGGTGCACGCGGAGGAACAGGTCGCCCTCGAACTCGAGGAACATCTGCTTGCCGACCGCCCGTGCCGCGACCATCCGCGTGCCGTCGAGCTGTTCGGCCCCGGCGGCGAAGCGCCCCTGCGGACTGGAGACCTCGCAGCGCTTGCCGACGAAGTGCCGGGTGAACTGGTTGGCGATGCGGTGGACGGAGTGACCCTCGGGCATGGAGCCTGTCTACCCGGCCTACTCGTCGATCTGCTTACCGGCGATGTGCCCCGTCGTCTCGTACTCCGCCAGCTGCGCGATGCGACGGGCGTGGCGCTCCTCGCCCGAGAAGGGCTCCGCGACGAAGAGGTCGACGAAGCGCATGGCCTCGTCCTCGGTGTGCTGGCGGGCGCCGATCGAGATGACGTTCGCGTCGTTGTGCTGGCGGGCGAGCAGCGCGGTCGACTCGTTCCAGACGAGCGCGGCGCGGACGCCCTCGACCTTGTTCGCGGCGATCTGCTCGCCGTTGCCGGAGCCGCCGAACACGACGCCGAGGGCCTCGACCCCGGCACGCTGGTCCTGCACCACGGCGTGCGCGGCGTTGATGCAGAACGAGGGGTAGTCGTCGAGCGCGTCGTACTCGGTCGGACCGTGGTCCACCACCTCGTGCCCGGCCTCCGTCAGGTGCTGGGCGAGGGTCTTGTTGAACTCGAGGCCGGCGTGGTCCGTTCCGAGGTGGATGCGCATGGCCTCGATCCTATTCCCGCGCCTACCGACCCCTGACCACGACCACGACGTACCGCGTGGGCTCGTCACCGGTGTTCCGGTAGACGACGTCGGCCGGCTCGCCGAGCTCGATCCGGTCCCCCGTCCCGAGGCGGGTCACCGCGTCGCCGACGACGAGTTCGAGGGTGCCGTCGAGCACCCAGATACAGTGCCGCAGGAAGGCGTACGCGGACGCCGGGTAGGCCACTTCGCGGCCGGCCGGGAGGCGCACCTCGGTCACGTCCGCGGGGAAGTCCGCACTGGAGACGGGTCGGCGACGGTACCCGGTGTCGGGATCGGTCCAGGAGTCGGCGGTCGCGCCGCGTTGGACGCCGCGAGCGTCGTCGGGATCGGTCGCGCGGGGCACCTCGTGGTCGAGCGACTCGTCGAGCAGCTGCGAGACCGTGAGCCCGAACGCGCCGGACAGCCGCCCGAGGATCGTGGCCGTGGGACTGGACACGCCGCGTTCGACGCGGTTGATCATGGCGCGGGAGACCCCGGACTCCTCCGCGAGCTCGGTCAGGCTCCACCCCCGCTCGGTGCGCAGCCGCTGGAGTCGCTCGCCGAGGGCCCGTTCCGCGAGATCCGACTCGTCGTCTACGATGTGAGACATGGCGACAGCATATGCGACGAGCGGAGTGGGCCCGGTCTCGGTGCGGGACTGCGAGCCGCGCGACCTCGACGTCGTCCACGCGCTGCACGTCGATGCCGTCCTGCACTCCACCGCGATCTGGCAGGACGAACCGCACCCACGGGCGTACTTCGACGGCTGGCTCGCCGAGCGTCGGGCGGCCGGACTCCCGGTGCTCGTGGCCGAGGTGGAAGGGGAGGTCGCCGGGTACGTGACCTACAGCGCGTTCCGGCCGCACCAGGGGTACCGCCACACGGTCGAGCACAGCGTCTACGTCGTCCCGGCGTTCCGGGGTCGGGGCATCGCCCGGACGCTCATGGACGCACTCGTGGCGCACGCTCGGGCAGCCGGGATGCACGTCGTGATGGCGGGCATCTGCTCGTCGAACACGGGGTCGATCGCGTTGCACGAACGGCTCGGGTTCGAGACGGTCGGCGTGCTGCCCGAGGTCGGGCGGAAGTTCGACCGCTGGCTCGACCTGACGCTCATGCGCCTGCCGCTCGCCTGAACCGTCTCCGCGGGCTCGTCCGCGCTCCCGCGCTCCCGCACAACCAAAGTCAGATCGAACCAGGCGATCACGCAGTTCCGCGCGTCTTCAGTTGTGCGGCGACCGTCCACGCGGCGTGCGTGGCGGGACGGGGGCGACCCGCGCCTCCAGGCCGCCCCGCCCGTCGATCAGTCGGTGGTGTCGAAGATCGGGCCGACGGTCCTCGAGCGCTTGAGCTCGAAGAAGCCCGGGTACTTCGCGACCGCGACGACGCCGTCCCAGAGGTCGAGCGCCTCCTGGCCCTTCGGAGCCGGGGAGATGACCGGTCCGAAGAACGCCGTGCCCTCGACGGCGATCACCGGCGTCCCCACGTCCTGACCGACGCGGTCGATGCCGTCCTGGTGGCTCGCGCGGACGGCCTGGTCGACCTCGTCCGTCCAGGCGTGGTCCAGCAGGTCCGCGTCGAGGTCGAGCTCCGCGAGCACGGCGGGGACGACCTGCTCGGGGTCGCTCTCCTGGCGGTGGTGGATGTGCTCCCCGAGGGCGTCGTAGAGCGGCTTCACGACCTGGTCCCCGTGCCGGAGCCGCGCGGCGGTGACGATGCGCGGGTAGACCTGCCCCTTCGTGAGGCGCTCGCGGTAGTCCTCCGGGACGTCCTGGTGCTCGTTCAGCACGAACAGGCTCATCACGTGCCAGGTGACGTCGATCGGGCGCTGCCGCTCGACCTCGCCCACCCACCGGCTCGTCATCCAGGCCCACGGGCAGTTCGGGTCGAACCAGAAGTCCACGGCGGTTCGTTCGGCGGTGTTGTCCACAGTCGTGTCGGTCACGGATGCGAGCGTACGCGCGCTCGCTAGGCTGGAGTCGACCGTCCCGCCGGTGCACGACGCCGCGCCGGGACCCCTCGCACGCGGACAACGACCGTCCGCGTCCACAGTGGAAGTTGGAGCGTCCGTGCCCGGAGAGAACCTCACCCGAATCGAAGCCCAGGAACGCGCGAACGTCGTCGACGTGCAGTCGTACGACGTCGAGCTCGACCTCACCCGCGGCGCCGAGACCTTCGGCAGCACCACGCGCGTGCGGTTCACCGCGACCGCCGGGGCCTCGACCTTCATCGACGCGATCACGAAGACCGTGCACTCCGTCACCCTGAACGGCACCGCGCTCGACGTCGCCGCGGTGAACGACGGCGTCCGCATCCAGCTCGACGGGCTGCAGGAGCAGAACGAGCTCGTCGTCGTCGCCGACGCGCTGTACACGAACACGGGCGAGGGCCTGCACCGCTTCGTGGACCCCGTCGACGACGAGGTGTACCTGTACTCCCAGTTCGAGGTCCCGGACTCGCGGCGCATGTTCGCCGTGTTCGAGCAGCCCGACCTCAAGGCCGAGTTCTCCTTCACCGTCACGGCACCCGCCCGCTGGCAGGTCGTGTCGAACTCCCCCACGCCCGAGCCGCACGTCGACGGCGACGTCGCGACGTGGTCGTTCGCCCCGACCGCGACGATCTCGAGCTACATCACCGCGCTGGTCGCCGGCCCGTACGAGGTCGTGCGGGACGAGCTGACCAGCCGTGACGGCCGGACGATCCCCCTCGGCGTCTTCGCGCGCAAGTCGCTCGCCGAGTACCTCGACCCCGAGTACGTGTTCGACATCACCAAGAAGGGCTTCGCCTACTACGAGGAGAAGTTCGACGTCCCGTACCCGTTCGAGAAGTACGACCAGCTCTTCGTGCCGGAGTTCAACGCCGGCGCCATGGAGAACGCGGGCGCGGTGACCTTCACCGAGACCTACGTGTTCCGCTCCAAGGTCACCGACGCCATCAAGGAGCGCCGGGTCGTCACGATCCTGCACGAGCTCGCGCACATGTGGTTCGGCGACCTCGTCACGATGAAGTGGTGGAACGACCTGTGGCTCAACGAGTCCTTCGCCGAGTGGGCCTCCACCATCGCGACGGCCGAGGCCACCGAGTGGACCGAGGCGTGGACGACGTTCCAGGCCATGGAGAAGTCGTGGGCGTACCGGCAGGACCAGCTGCCCTCGACGCACCCGATCGTCGCGACGATCAACGACCTCGAGGACGTGCAGGTCAACTTCGACGGCATCACCTACGCGAAGGGCGGCTCGGTCCTCAAGCAGCTCGTCGCGTGGGTCGGCATCGACGCCTTCTTCGCCGGGGTCTCGGCGTACTTCAAGAAGCACCACCACGCGAACACCGAGCTGCGTGACCTGCTCGTCGAGCTCGAGGCCACCAGCGGCCGCGACCTCTCGGACTGGTCGGCGCTGTGGCTCGAGACCGCGGGCGTGAACACGCTCCGCCCGGAGTTCGACGTCGACGCGGACGGCACCATCACGTCGTTCGCGGTCCTGCAGGAGGCTCCCTCCGAGTACCCGACGCTCCGCCCGCACCGCCTGGCGATCGGCGTCTACGCGGCGGCCGAGGGCGGCAAGCTCGAGCGCACCCACCGCGTCGAGATCGACGTCGACGGCGCCCGCACGGACGTCCCGGAGCTCGTGGGCGTCCACCGCGGTGACCTCGTGCTGCTCAACGACGACGACCTCGCCTAC
This sequence comes from Curtobacterium sp. NPDC089689, assembly GCF_044749145.1. Classification (NCBI taxonomy): domain Bacteria; kingdom Bacillati; phylum Actinomycetota; class Actinomycetes; order Micrococcales; family Microbacteriaceae; genus Curtobacterium; species Curtobacterium sp. NPDC089689. The sequence continues at coordinate 170,552 of NZ_JBIVHJ010000001.1, forward strand.
GCGAAGATCCGCCTCGACGAGCAGTCCCGCCAGACAGCGATCGCGCACCTCGCCGACATCGCGAACCCGCTCGCGCGCTCGATCGTCTGGGGTGCCATCTGGGACGCCACGCGCGACGCCGAGGCCCCCGCGAGCGACTACGTGCGCCTCGTCCTCGGCAACATCGCGAGCGAGACCGAGTCGACGACGATCCGCACGACGCTGTCGCAGCTGCTGCTCACCGCCCGCAACTACGTCGCACCGGCGAAGTCCGAGGCGACGATCCGGCAGGTCGGCGACACGCTGTGGACCCTCGCGACCGAGGCCGAGGCCGGCTCGGACGCACAGTTCCAGTTCGTGAAGTTCTTCGCGCAGATCCCGTCGACCCCCGAGCACGTCGCGACCCTCCGTGGGCTGCGTGACGGTTCGGTCGCGCTCGACGGGCTCGAGGTCGACACCGACCTCCGCTGGGAGCTGCTGGAGGGCCTCGTGCTCGCCGGTGCTGCCGACGGGTCGGACGTCGACACCGAGCTCGCGGCGGACAAGACCGCGTCCGGCGAGCAGGCCGCTGCCCGCGCCCGCGCGTCGATCCCGACGGCCGAGGGCAAGCTCGCGGCGTTCTCGTCGCTCGTCGACTCGGACGCGCTGCCGAACGCGATCGTCCGCCAGACCTCGGTCGGGTACCAGCACGTCAACAGCTCGGTCGTGCTCGAGGGCCTCGTGCCGAAGTACTTCGACGTCCTCACCCGCATCTGGGCCGAGCGCAGCTACCACATGGCCGACACGATCGTCACCGGGCTCTACCCGGCGCCGCTCGCCTCGGTCGAGCTGCGGGACGCCGCTCGGGCCTGGCTCGACGCGAACCCGGAGACGCCGGCACTGCGCCGCATCGTGACCGAGAACCTCGCGGGCACCGAGCGGGCGCTCCGGGTCCAGGCGGCGGACGCCTGAGCCACCGGCACTGACCGCTGACCGGGCTGGGCGGGGTCTCGGTGTTCCTCACGGGACGCCAAGGCCCCGCCCTCTAGCATCGGTCGGATCATGCTCCTCGCCGCAACCACCAACGCAGCCGTGAACTCAGCCCTCGACGACTTCTGGACCGCCTGGGGCAAGCCGATCACGATCGTCATCGTGGTCCTCGCCGCGATCATCGTGCGCCTGATCCTCCGACGGATGGTCAAGACCGTCGTCAACCGCGTCGTGCTCGGCGTCAAGAAGCGCCAGGGCACGAACGACACGCAGGCGCTCGTGAACTCCCCCGTCCAAGCCGCCCGGGTGGTCCAGCGCACACGGACGCTCGGCAGCGTGCTCGAGAACCTCGCAACGGTGATCGTCGCCGTGATCGCACTCGCCATCATCATCTCGACGGTGTTCCCCACGGCCGCCATCGGCCTGGTCGGTGGCGCCTCCGTCGTGGCCGCGGGTCTCGCGGTGGGCGCGCAGAGCATCGTCCGGGACATCCTCTCCGGCATCTTCATGATCCTCGAGGACCAGGCGGGCGTCGGCGACGTCGTCGACACCGGGCAGGCCACCGGCGTCGTCGAGAACGTCGGGCTGCGCGTGATGCAGATCCGCGACGTGAACGGCATCCTGTGGTTCGTGCCGAACGGCCAGATCCTCCGCGTCGGCAACCTCTCGCAGGGGTGGTCGCGCGTCCTCGTGGACATCACCGTCCCGTACGACACCGACATCGACGCCGTGCAGGACGCCCTCCTCAAGGCAGCGGTGACGATGTCGCAGGAGCCCCGCTGGCGTCAGCGCATCGTCGAGAAGCCGGAGATCTGGGGCCTGCAGTCGATCACCGACGCCGGCATGGTGTTCCGTCTGGTCGTCAAGACCCGCGCGTCCGAACTCGACGCCGTCGGCCGCGAGCTCCGCATCCGGCTGAAGCGCTCGGTCGACGAGCTCGGGGTGACCCTGCCCGCGATGGCGATGATCATGCCCGCCGGCTGGGAGAACGCGACCTCGATCAACGGCCTCCGCACCGTCCGGACCCAGCCGACCCCCGCCCCGACGAAGTCACGGAAGCCGAAGCGCAACCTGCTCGGTCAGGCCATCCGCACCGACGACGACACGACCGACCAGAAGTGAGCCGCACCGCATGACCGACGACGTCGCCCCGACCGGCACGCCCCGCCCCGGTGGCGCACCCGCGCAGCCGATCACCCTCCGCGTCGGCGAGCACGGCGTCTCAGCGACCGGCTCGCTGTACGACCGCATCGGCGGCGCGCCGACCTTCGACCGGCTCGTCCGGCGGTTCTACGAGGGCGTGCAGCAGGACGACGTCATCTGGCCGATGTACCCGGCCGACGACCTCGAGGGCGCGATCTGGCGACTGTCGGCCTTCCTGCAGCAGTACTGGGGCGGTCCGGGGACGTACAGCGAGGAGCGCGGTCATCCGCGCCTCCGCATGCGGCACAACCCCTTCCGCATCACGCCGGAGGCCCGCGAGCGCTGGCTCCACCACATGCACGAGGCGGTCGAGTCGCTGGGGCTCGCGCCCCTCGACGAGGCCGAGCTCTGGGGCTACCTCGACCGCGCCGCGCACGCGATGACGAACACGTTCGACTGACGTCCGTCGGACGGTCACCAGACACCGGACGGGAGGCGCGGGGCGGCGACGACCCGTGCCTCCCGTCCGGTGCGTGGCCGGGACGACGCCGGGGGCGACGTCAGCGCACGTACGACCCGTCGGTCATGTCCTCGACGAGCGAGGGGCGCGTCGGGTTCCACCCGAACGCGGCGCGCGCGTGCGCGCCGGACGCCTCCTGGTGGAGCAGCAGCGCGTCCGCGAAGGCGTCACCGAGGCGGCTGCGCGACTCGTCCACGCTCTCCGCGACCACCGGCGACCCGTGCGCTCCGGCGTCGGCGATCTCGCGCAGCGTCGGGTTGTCCCCGGTCGCGGCGACGACGTAGCCGTCCTGCTCGGCGCGGTGGAACGCCAGCACGTAGAGCTCGCCGAGGTCGTCGATGTGCACCGTCGTCCACCGCTGCGAGCCGTCGCCGACGAGTCGGACCTCGTGCTCGCCGTCGCCGACGAACATCGCCGGGATGCCGGCGCCGCGGCCGTAGACGATGCCCGGGGCGACGATGGTCGTGTGCGCCGAGCTCGATCGGACGGCGGCCTCGTTCGCGACGCGCCAGGCGGTCAGCGCGGGCGGGTCGATCGGCGACTGCTCGGAGATGTCCGTCGAGTTGCCGAAGGTGAAGATCCCGCCGGTGTGCACGAACGGCTTCGGGGTGCCCTCGAACGCGCGGAGGACCGTTGCGGTGAACCCGGGGTCGACGTCCTCGGCCGAGGCGGTGTGGACGACGCCGTCGGTCTCGTGCGCGAGTCGCTCGACGACGTCGGTGTCCGTGACGTCCCCGATGACCGCGTGGCCGCCGGCGTCACGGACCCGCTGGGCCTTCTCGTCGGAGCGGACGATGGCGGTGACCTCGTGCCCGTGGGCGACGAGGGCACGGAGGACGGAGGAGCCGATGTAGCCGGAGGCACCGGTGAGGAAGACGTGCATGCCTCCAGCCAACCACGCCGTTCCCGGTGCGCGCTGGCGGTCGCGCTGGTCGTCGTGCTCGTGGTCACGCTGGTCGCCGCCGGCGCGGATGCGTGGTCTGTCAGGAGCTGAGGGACCAGGCCCGGCGCTTCACGAGCACGTGCCCTCGGGACGTGGTGAGACGGCTCCACGGGCCGGTCTCGAACACCCGGACGGGGTCGTGGCCGAGGAACCCGAGGCTCTCCCCCGCGAACCCGGCGCCCGCCGGCAGGTGCTCGATCATCGGGATGGGCCGGCCCCAGACCTCGGAGCGGACCCGGCGGACGATCGCGTCCCCGGCGTTCGACGGGACGGCCTCGGCGACCTCGGCGATGCCGGCCTTCGCGGCGCGCTTGAGGAGTTCCGACGAGACGTCGGGCAGCGGGACCCATCCACCGCGCGGTGGGGAGATCGCGGCCCAGGTGACGGTGTGGACCTCGAGCGGCAGTTCGACCTCGATGGGGGTCGCTCGAGTCGGGTCGGCACCCTCGGCGTGCTCGGCGTCCTGCGCCTCGGCGAGCAGCCGGAGACGCTCCTGCAGCGAGGCGAGCGGCACCACCGCGTCGATCGTGGCGGGTTCGGCGAGCGAGAACGTGCGGAGCCCGAGGACGGTCGGCAGTTCGTCGAGCAGCCCCACCGGGTAGAGGATCGCCGTGTAGACCGCCAGGACGCCGGAGTCGGCGATGAGCCGGACCGAGCCGTCCTCGACCCGGGCGGCGCGTCCGAGGTAGGTGCGGAGGTCACCGAGCGAGGCGACGTCGGGGAGGGTGAAGGTGGTGCCCATGTCCTGTGGATCCTACCGGGGCACTCGCTTCGTAGGATGTGCCCGTGAGCGAACCGGACTTCCTGCGGACCCTGCGGCTCGACGACACCGGCGCGAGCACGGGTGAGACGATCCTGACCGGGGCCAGCCACTGGTCACCGAACGGCCGCGTCTTCGGTGGGCAGGTGCTCGCGCAGTGCATCGTCGCGGCACAGGCGACCATCGAGGACCGCGACATCCACTCGATGCACGGGTACTTCCTCCGACCCGGTGACACCGAGCTCCCGATCACGTTCGGCGTCGAGCGGATCCACGACGGCCGGTCGTTCGCGACCCGGCGGGTGCAGGCGTACCAGCGCGGCGTGCCGATCTTCTCGATGATCGCCTCGTTCCAGCGGCCCGACGACGGTGTCGAGCACCAGGACCCGTTCCCGGTCGACACCCCGGCTCCGGAGGACCTGCCGTCGGCGGCCTCGATCCTGAGCGCGATCGACCACCCCGTCGCCCGAGCCTGGGCCGAGCGCTCGATCGACCTCCGGCACGTCGAGGGTCCGGTGTTCGTCGACGTGCAGGGCGAGCGTCTCCCCCACCAGGCCGTGTGGTTCCGGGTGGACGGCGACCTGCCGGAGGATCCGGCACTGCACCGCGCCGTCCTCGGGTACGCGAGCGACCTCTCGATCCTCGAGCCCGTGATGCGTCGGCACGGGGTGGCCTGGGGCACGCCCGGAGTGAAGAGCGCGAGCCTCGACCACGCGATGTGGTGGCACCGGGACGGCCGCGCCGACGACTGGATCCTCTACACGCAGGAGTCCCCGAGCGCGCAGGGCGGTCGGGGACTCGCGTTCGGCCGGATGTTCTCGCGCGACGGTCGGCTGCTGGCGAGCGTCGCGCAGGAGGGGATGATGCGCGTCCCGCGCTGACACTGGACGACAGGCCGGTCCGGGCCGGACGGGGCCGGGCAGGGCCGGACCGGGCCGGTGTCGGTCGCCGGTGCGGGTCAGGGTCGGGAGAACCGCACCGGGTCCTGGATGTATGGCTCGCAGGCCGCACGCTCGGCCTCGGTCAGGCGCCGCGGCCGGTTCGTCTCGGCGTCGACCATCACGAGGGCCGTCGTCGCACGGGTGTAGAGCTCGGCGGGCTCGTGACCGACCGGGGTCCACACCTCGTACGACACGTCGATGCTCGCGCCACCGATCCGGCCGATCCACATCCGGATGTCGAGCGGCTGGCGGAGGTACGGGATCGACGCGAGGTACTCGAGCCGCTGCGCCGCGATCACGGTCATCGTGCCCGAGCCCGGTCGGCCGTCGATGATCGGCTCGGGGATCGAGCCGTCCGCACCGACCTCGTCCGGGTCGGCACCCCAGAACCCCACGATGCGCGCCTCCTCGAGGAGACGCAGCATCGCGGAGTTGTTGACGTGCCCGTACGCGTCGATGTCGCTCCACCGCATGCGGATCGGAGCGTGCAACACCGCCACGGGTCAGTCGCGGGTGAGCTTGCGGTACGTCGCGCGACCGGGCTTCGCGGCGTCGGCTCCGAGGCGCTCGATCTTGTTCTCCTCGTACGCCTCGAAGTTGCCCTCGAACCAGTACCAGTTCGGCGTGCCGTCCTCGTTCAGGCCCTCCCACGCGAGGATGTGCGTGGCGATGCGGTCGAGGAACCACCGGTCGTGGGTGATCACCACGGCGCAACCCGGGTACTCGAGCAGCGCGTTCTCGAGGCTGCCGAGCGTCTCGACGTCGAGGTCGTTCGTCGGCTCGTCGAGGAGCAGGAGGTTGCCGCCCTGCTTGAGCGTCAGCGCCAGGTTGAGACGGTTCCGCTCACCACCGGAGAGGACACCGGCCTTCTTCTGCTGGTCCGGGCCCTTGAAGCCGAACTGCGACACGTAGGCGCGTGACGGGATCTCGGTCTTGCCGACCTGGATGTAGTCCAGCCCGTCGGACACGACCTCCCACAGGTTCTTGTTCGGGTCGATGCCGCCGCGGCTCTGGTCGACGTAGGAGATGTCGACCGTCTCGCCGATCTTCAGCGTGCCGCCGTCGAGCGGCTCGAGGCCGACGATCGTCTTGAACAGCGTGGTCTTGCCGACACCGTTCGGGCCGATGACGCCCACGATGCCGTTGCGGGGCAACGTGAAGGAGAGGTCGTCGATGATGACGCGCTCGCCGAACTGCTTGTGCAGCTTCTCGGCGTCGATCACCTGCGAGCCGAGGCGCGGCCCGACCGGGATCACGATCTCCTCGAAGTCGAGCTTCCGTGTGCGCTCGGCCTCGGCGACCATCTCCTCGTAGCGGGCGAGACGAGCCTTCGACTTCGCCTGACGGCCCTTCTGGTTGCTCCGCACCCAGTCGAGCTCCGAGGAGAGCCGCTTCGCGAGCTTGGCGTCCTTCTTGCCCTGGACCTCCAGGCGGGCGCGCTTCTTCTCGAGGTACGTCGAGTAGTTGCCCTCGTACGGGTACAGGCGTCCGCGGTCGACCTCGGCGATCCACTGTGCGACGTGGTCGAGGAAGTACCGGTCGTGGGTGACCGCGAGGACGGCACCGTGGTACTGCTGCAGGTGCTGCTCGAGCCACAGCACGGACTCGGCGTCGAGGTGGTTGGTGGGCTCGTCGAGGAGCAGCAGGTCGGGCTTCTGCAGCAGGAGCTTGCAGAGGGCGACGCGACGCTTCTCACCGCCGGACAGGTGGGTGACCATCTCGTCCCCCGGGGGGCACTGGAGCGCGGCCATGGCCTGCTCGAGCTGCGAGTCGAGGTCCCACGCGTCGGCGGCGTCGATCTCCTCCTGCAGCGTGCCCATCTCCGCGAGGAGCGCGTCGAAGTCCGCGTCGGGCTCAGCCATGAGGGCGGAGATCTCGTTGAAGCGGACGACCTTGCCGTGGATCTCGCCGACGCCCTGCTGGACGTTCTCGAGGACGGTCTTGTCCTCGTCCAGCTCGGGCTCCTGCATGAGGATGCCGACGGTGAACCCGGGGGTCAGCTTCGCCTCGCCGTTGGACGGCTGGTCGAGACCCGCCATGATCTTCAGGATCGTCGACTTGCCCGCACCGTTCGGCCCGACGACGCCGATCTTCGCGCCGGGGAGGAACGACATCGTGACGTCGTCGAGGATCAGCTTGTCGCCGACCGACTTGCGGGCGCGGACCATCTGGTAGATGTACTCAGCCATATCGCGGTCAAGTGTAGTGACCCGAGCGGCGGAGCGCGCGGCGGGCGGGACCGGTACGCGGTGGTCGGGTCCGCCGGAACACGCACCGACCCGTTCGGGGGCTGACAGGCCGTGGTCGGCCGACGTACGGTACCTGCATCACTCGCCGACTGGACCCGAACCACCGGCTCGGCATCGACCAGGACCAGGACCTCATGGCGAACAATCGGATCCGTCGTCTCGTGCTGCCCCTCATCGGCGCACTCGCCCTCGGGACGGCGGTCGCCGTCCCCGCTGCCCCGGCATCGGCCGCGGTGGCCCCGAGCGGAGCGGCGTACGTGACCTACACGGCGAACATCAGCGCGAAGGGCTCGGGCACGGGCTACTCCTCGTACATCAACATCCACGATGCGCACAACAACGCCTTCTCGTTCGGCATCCAGTCCGACACCGGGGCGACCCAGAGCAAGGGCAAGCCGAAGTACATCTGGGAGCGGGTGCAGAACGGCAAGTTCACGTACGGCTACATGAGCGCCGCGTCGAACAACCTGACACCGGTCGGCCTGCGCTGGTTCAAGAACGACGTCGCCGCAGTGAGCGTGAACCACAAGACGCTCGCGTACATCTCGCTGAACCTCGACGGACGCCTCTTCTTCAACGCGGAGGCGAACGCCCGACTGAACGGCGACACCGTCCACTCGACCGTGCAGAACGTCAGCATCAAGATCAACGACGTCGCGGCCCGCTCGGGACTCAACGGGAAGTGGAACACCGGCTTCTCGTTCCACGGACTCAAGGCGCGGCAGACGAAGGCCGACTCACGCGGTCAGGGCGCGAGCTTCGCGATCGACGGCACGGTCTCGGGACTCCCACGCGGCGGCAACTGGGACACCGACCAGGTCTCCGGGATCGCCATGATCACCCAGAAGTGGGGCTGACCGCGGCCCTGCTGCGCCGTCCGTGACGACGGGCGTCGTACGCCGGAGCGTTCGACGCCCGTCGACGTCAGGCCGCGATCGGACCGGCGAGCGGGTCCGGACCGGACGGGTCGTCCGTGTCGGCGGGCTCGGGATCATCGACCCCGAGCCCGGTGGGAGCCACCGGGTCGCCGAGGATCGCCGCCGCGTGCCGGTCGGCGTCGGCGGCGTCGGGCAGCGACTCGTGGTCCGGAGCGCCGCCGTCGTCCGCTCCGAGCCCGTCGTCGACCTCACCCGTCTGCAGGTCCACCCGCGAGCTGTCCACGGGCGGAGCCGCGACCTCGTTCGCCTGGCGCGGGACACGGATCCAGTTGCTGATGCCCCAGGCCAGGTCGTGACCGATGCCCTCGGCGTCGACCTCGACCGAGGTGCCGCCGCGCCCGTCGCGCTCCCACGTGCGGATGCGCACCCGGCCGGTCACGACGATCCGGTCGCCCTTCTTCAGTGACTTGTGGACGTTCGCCGCCAGCGACCGGAAGGCCGTGACGGTGAACCAGTTGGTCGCGCCGTTCGTCCAGACGCCGGTGGCGCGGTCGAACCGGCGCGACGGTGAGGCCAGCCGGAGGCTCGTGATGGCGACGCCGGTGTCGGTGACCAGGTGCCGGGGTTCGGTGGCGACGATGCCGCAGATCGTGATCGTGTCGTTCATGGTCCGATCGTCGCGAGGCCCGGGCCGCGTCAGCGGCCCGGGCCTCGATCTGTGAGTCGTGGAGCGCTCAGCGCGACCTGTGCAGGAACGGTGATCCGTGCCTCCAGGCCGGATCAGCGTGTGGACCACGGCACCGCGGTGCCGGTGGTCCGCACCCTCAGTGCGCGCGGAACTCCGGACGGTCCGCGAGCGGACCCATCGCCGAGTGGACCGCGCTCTTGGCGAAGTCCAGCGACGGGAACACCGATCCGGTGCCGCGTCGCCCGAACAGCTCCACGTGGAAGCCGTCCGGCTCGCGGTGGATGCTGCCGACCGCGCCGGCCGGCCCCACCGCCACCCAGGTGCCTGCGTCACTCGTCGTCGAGTCACCCGTCGTGCTGTTCGTCATCGTGTTGTTCGTCATCGATCGACCACCTCCTCGTGGCCCCGACGCCCGTGGCTAGGACGCCAGGATGTACTGACTGTAGGCCTTGCGGACCTTGTTCACCTTCGGCAGCGCCACCGCGAGGCAGTAGCCCTGACCGGGGTTCTTCGCGAAGAAGTCCTGGTGGTACTCCTCCGCCCGGTGGAACGTCGTGAGCGGCTCGATGGTCGTCACGACACCGTCGTCCCAGATGTCCGAGGCGCGTTCGACCGCGCGCTCGAACAGCGCACGCTGTCCGTCATCCGCGGGGAACATCGCCGAGCGGTACTGCGTGCCGACGTCGGCCCCCTGGCGGTTCAGCTGGCGCGGGTCGTGCAGCGTGAAGAAGACGTCGAGCACCACGTCGGCCGGCAGCACCGACTCGTCGAAGGTGACCGCGACGGCCTCGGCGTGACCGGTCGTGCCCGTGCAGACGGCTTCGTAGGTCGGGTCGTCGGTCGTCCCTCCGACGTACCCGGACACGACGTCCTGCACGCCCTGGAGCGTGCGGTACACCGCATCGAGGCACCAGAAGCATCCACCAGCGAGCACGAAGGTCGTCATGCCGCCCACGCTACCGCGCACGACGTCCGGGCCCACTGGGAGTCGGGAGACACTCCTGCACAGCGAGCGGCCGGAGACGCAGGTCCACAGTTCCGGGCGCTCGCCCCGGCGTGTCGGTGGTCGCCCGTAGCGTCGTCCCCACGAACCACGGAGACATCGAACGCACCACAGGAGGACACCGTGCCGACCACGACCGTGCCGACCACGACCGAGCACACCGCGACCGAACCGGCCTTCCGGCTCCGCACGTCCTCCGTCGCCCGCAGCCGGGGCGACCTCCGGATCCTCGACGTGCGCGACGACCTCAGCCGCGTGACCCGGGCCAACGGCGAGATCGTCGGCTACGTGGACCGCGTGGACGTCGCCGGCGGGACCGCGTACCGCGCACGGCGCTACGTCGCCACCGAGCGGCGCTTCGTCGAGTTCCCCGACGTGTGGTCCGCCGACGACGCCGTGGACTGCCTGCGGTGGGGATGATGCGCTCCACGCGGCGCCCGTCCGGCGGAAGTGCGGATCGCCGGGTGACCTCCCCGACGTCACGCCGCACGGTCGGTACGGTTCGCGCATGAACTGGTGGAACGACCTGATGGACTGGACCGCGTCGGACGCGGGATGGCGGGTGCTGTCGGGCGCCATCATCCCCTTCGTCGCCATCGTGGTGGCCGGTGTCGTCGCCGCGCTCATCGGCCGCGGCGCGACCAAGCGGGTCGTCGCCCTGCAGGAGCGCGAGGCGAAGAACGCCGCCGTCGCGGCCATCATCTCCGCGGCACGGAAGGCCGCGACGTGGGGGTCGCTCGGGCACGACGAGCGCGCCTACGCCGACCACCTGGCCGAGGACGCGGACGTCCGGCTGCGGCTCCTGCCCGTGAGCGGTTCGCCGATGGCCGCGAACTGGGCGCAGCACGAGATCGCCGACATCAAGAAGAACTCGTCGACCTTCTCGTTCCAGGCGGAGCAGTCCCTCGCGGAGTTCCGCGACCGCCTCCTCGAGTGGCAGGCCCGGCCGAACCGGGCGCGCAAGCTCTTCAAGAGTGACCTCGAGCGGTGGAAGTTCGAGTCCCCGGACCCGGACGCTGAACTCGTGAAGCGGCAGCAGGACTGGAACGCCGACCAGGCTTCGGCTCGACAGTCCGACGCCCAGACGCCGTCCACGACGTCGCTGCGGCCCGCGCCCCGGTCGGGAGCCAGCGCCGCCCCGGCCCCGTCGGCTGCCGGCGCGCCGGGTGCCACGGCGGCGACCACGCCGCTCGGCGACGGCCTGACCCGTCCCTACGGTGACGGACTGGCCCGCCCCGACGGCGACAGCCCGTCGGCACAGGCACCGATCCGGCCGACGCTCGGCTCCCCGGCCTCCCGCCCGGCCTCCGCACCGGCCGCTTCCGCACCGGCCGCTTCCGCACCGGCGACGTCAGCACCGGCGCCCGGCGCATCGGCGGGTCCCGCGCGGGCGGTGTCCGCGCACCCGGTCGCCCAGCGCCGCACCGACGACGACGAGACCGACGTCGTGGACGACGCCGCACGACCCGGCACGCAGGACCGCGAGGTGCCGCCGCCCGTGGCTCGACCGACCGCTGCCGACGCACATGTCAACCGTCCCGCTGCCACGGTCTCGGTGCCGAGCACGAAGTCGGTCCCCACGCGGGTCGACGGCGCTGCCGCCGAGCCGGCCGACGCACACGAGACCGACGAAGCGCCCTACACGCAACCGATCAGCGCGAACGAGATCCGCCGCCGCGCGTCCGACGACGACGAGTGACCCGCGCGGGCACCAGACCCGCACCCGCACCCGCACCGGCACCGGCACCGGCGCCGGACCCGCACGGACACCAGACGCGCACCGCCACCGGACCCGCACCGCCACCAGACGCGAGAAGGCCGCCACCCTGAGGGGTGGCGGCCTTCGCCGTCGGTGCCCCCGGCAGGAATCGAACCCGCGACACGGAGGGTAGAAACCACCTGCTCTATCCACTGAGCTACGGAGGCGGACGGCGACGATTCTAGACCGCGGGCCGTGCCAGGCGCTCGACGAACACGTCGACCTCCCGCTGCGAGCGGAGGTGCACGATGCGCAGGTGCGGCGCGGACCGTCCGAGCGGCGGCACCCGCTCCCGGAGGGTGTTGCGGGTCGAGATCCCCCAACGCAGGATGTGCTCGCGGTCGGTGAAGAACGTCCACAGCGACGGTTCGACGTTCCCGTTCCAGAGCTCGAGACGGCGCAGGCGTCGCCGGAGGGTCCGTCGCAGCAGCCGCCAGAGCGCCACCCGGGTCGGCAGGTCCACCCACACGAGCGTGTCAGCGCGCTCCACGAGCAGTTCGCGCACCGGGGCGTACATCCACTCCGTCACCCAGGCCGGCTCGCTCGTGAAGCGATCGACGTCGTCGACGAAGGTCGCCCGTGGTTCCCAGTCCGGCCCGTGGAACAGCGCGTCGATCTCGGTGTGCGGCACGCCGAGCACGTCCGCGATCCGACGGCCGGTGGTCGTCTTCCCGACACCGGACACCCCGGCGACGAGGATCCGGCGCGGCCGGGGGTCGAGGGCGTCGTCGGCAGTGAACACCGCACGACCCTAGCCCCGACGGCGGGCGGCGACCAGCCACGGCGTCGGCAGCCATCGACCGCGACCCCGGGGCAGCCGTGGCTTCCTGTGCGCTTCCACTGGTGGCCCCCTCGTGTTCGCCTCCGCGACACCGACCCTCCGTAGCGTCCGGCGCATGAGCTCCATCGGCCGCGTCCTCGCCGTCGTGCCCGCGCGCGCCGGCTCGAAGGGCGTCCCCGGCAAGAACCTCCGTCAGGTGGGCGGGCGGAGCCTCGTGGCGCGGTCGGTCGACGCCGCGGTGGCGACGCCCTCGATCGACACGGTCGTGGTCTCCACCGACGGACCCGACATCGCCGACGAGGCCCGAGCCGCGGGCGCCCGGGTGCTGCACCGACCGGCGGACCTCGCCGGGGACACGGCTTCGAGCGAGTCGGCGCTGCTGCACGTGCTGGACGTCCTCGAGCAGATCCACGACGAGGTACCCGAGGTCCTCGTGTTCCTGCAGGCGACCTCGCCGTTCACCGACCCCGCCGACCTCGACGCGGCGGTGCACCGCGTACGCAGCGGCGCCGCGGACGTCGTGTTCGCCGCGGCGCCGTCGCACGCCTTCCTCTGGCGCGTGGACGCCGACGGGCGGGCCCGCGCCGTGAACCACGACGCTGCGGTGCGCCCGCGTCGGCAGGACCGCGCCCCGGAGTTCCGCGAGACGGGGTCCTTCTACGTCCTCCGCGTCGACGGGTTCCGGGAGCACGGGCACCGGTTCTTCGGCCGGACCGAACTCGCCGTCGTGGACGCCGCCACCGCCGTGGACGTCGACGACGAGACCGACCTCACCGTGGCCCAGGCACTCGCCACCGCGCTCGTCCCCGTACCGAACGGAGCACCATGACCGTCACCATCGGCTCGTCCACGATCGGCGCCGGCCACCCGGCGTACCTGATCGGGGAGATCGGCCTGAACCACAACGGCGACGTCGACATCGCGAAGCGCCTCGTCGACGTCGCGGCCGACGCCGGACTCCAGGCCGTGAAGTTCCAGAAGCGCACGCCGGAGATCTCCACGCCGGAGCACATGAAGAACACCCCGCGCAGCACGCCGTGGGGCGACATGACGTACCTCGAGTACCGCTACCGGGTCGAGTTCGACCGCGAGCAGTACATCGAGATCGGCGACCACGCCACGCTCCGCGGGCTCGACTGGTTCGCCTCCCCCTGGGACGTGCCCTCCGTGCACTTCCTCGAGGACCTCGGCGTCGTGGCGTACAAGATCGCCTCGGCGTCCGTGACCGACCTCGAGCTGCTCGAAGCCGTCGCCGCGACGGGCAAGCCCGTGATCCTGTCGACCGGCATGTCCACGCTGGAGCAGATCGACCGCGCGGTCGCGACGCTCGGGACCGCGCGGCTCGTCCTCATGCACGCGACGTCGACGTACCCACTCCCGGCGGAGGAGGCGAACCTCCGCATGATCGACACCCTCGCGAACCGGTACGCGGGCGTCCCCGTCGGGTACTCCGGCCACGAGCCCGGACTGCAGATCTCGATCGCCGCGGTCGCCCTGGGCGCCACCGCGGTGGAGCGGCACATCACGCTCGACCGCACCATGTGGGGCTCCGACCACGCGGCCTCGCTCGAGCCGCACGGGCTCGCGACGCTCGCCCGTGACGTGCGGATCATCGAGACCGCGCTCGGCGACGGCATCAAGCGGGTGTTCCCGGGCGAGGAGGCACCGCTCGCCAAGCTCCGTCGGGTGGTCGTGTGAGGGACGTCGCGGACTCCCCGAGGGTCGGCCTGGAGGCACGACCCACCTCCGCCGTGCCGACCCGCCGCCGCCGCGTGGTCGGTCTGGTCGACACCGACTCCTTCGCGAAGTGGGGCGCCCACCTGCTGGCCGCCGCCCCGGCACACTGGGACCTCGAACTGCTGACCGTGCGGACCCCCCGGACCGCGAGCAGGGCACAGCTCCGCTCGGCCTTCCGGGGCCTCGACGCGCGTCTGGCGCACCTCGCCTCGCTGCCGCCGGAGCCGACCGACGTCGACGTGGTCGTGCGCCGTCTCCGCGAGGATCCGCCGGACGCCGTGCTCGTCGGGCTCATCGGCCCGGTCGCGGAGCTCGTGGTCGACCAGGTGCACCGGCACGTCCGCGACCGACCGGTCCTCGTGACCGGACTCCCGGGCATCTCCTACCCGGCGAAGTGGAAGGGCGTGTTCCTCCGGGCGCGCGCCGACCTGTTCGTCCTGCACAGCCACCGCGAGGTCCGTGCCTACGAGGACCTCGCCCGCACCGGCGGCCTCGAACCCGCGTTCGCACTCGCCACGCTGCCGTTCGCCCGGCCGGCGCACACCCGCGGCACCCGGTCGGGCGGAGCGACACCGGTGCGGGACTCGGTCGTGTTCGCGGCGCAACCGAGCGTGCCGAGCGACCGGGCCGAGCGGCAGCGGATCGTGCACTGGCTCGCTGCGACGGCGATCGCCCACCCCGAGTGGCGGGTCGTCGTCAAGATCCGGGCGACGACGGGCGAACAGCAGACCCACCGCGAGGAGCACCCCTACGCGGAGCTCGTCCCCGCGGACGCCCCGGCGAACCTCGTGGTCGAGTCGGGACCGATGGCCGAGCACCTCGCCCGTGCGGTGGCCCTCGTCACGGTGAGCTCGACGGCCGTCCTCGAGGCCGTGGCCGCCGGCGTCCCAGCACTGACGCTGACCGACTTCGGTGTCGGCCCGCAGCTCATCAACGAGGTCTTCGAGGGCAGCGGCTTGCCGGGGGACGCCTCCGACCTCATCGCGGGGCGCTTCCGCACGGTCCGCCCCGAGTGGCTCCGCGACAACCACTTCCACCCGTCGTCGGACGACGACTGGGCGGTGCGCGCCGATGACCTCATGCTGCAGCGGGACGCCGGCAGACTGGTCGACCGGCCGGCCGCGCGGCGCAGCCGGGGCGGGGCACTGCGCCGGGCCTGGGAGCGCAAGAACGCGCTCGGCCGCGACGACCGATCGGTCCTCGGCAGCGTCGCACTCGTCGTGGGGACGCCCGTCCGCCGGACGAAGCTGGTCGCGCGGAAGGTGATCCGTGCCTCCAGGCCGGGTTCACCCGTCGGCGGGCGGGAGGGCCTTCGCGACCGCGACCAGCAGCTGGTCGCGCGTCGGTACGCCCGGTGAGCGGAACACCTCGGCCCCGTCGTCGCCACGCACGATGATCGTGGGCGTCGACCGGATGCCGAGGCGCTCCGCGTGGTCGAGATGCGCCGCGACGTCCCGTTCGGACACGGTCAGGTGCGGCACGAGCGCCGCCGCCTCGGCGGCGACGCGCCGGGCCGCGGCACAGGGCGCGCAGAAGGCCGAGGTCCAGAGGTCGAGTCGCACGGCGGGGACAACGCGGCGCGGTGTCGGTCTACTCCCGGTCGAACTCGCCGGAACGGTCGCCACGGTCCTGGAGGTCGTCGACCGGGTCGGAGTCGGACGGGTCGTAGGTGTACTCGCCGGAAGTCTGGTCGAGCACCTGGCGCGACTTGGTGAGGCGGTAGGCGAAGGCCGTCTGGAGGCCCTCGACGTCGGCGTAGACGGTGATCTCGTCGTCCAGCGCACCACCCGTGGCGGTGCGGGTGTCGGTCGTGCCGTCGAAGGGGCCGCCGTGGAAGATCGCGGTGTACTCGTCACCCTCGGAGATCGTGATGTCACTCATGCATCCCTTGTACCAGGGCACACCTGTTGACTGATCCATAGCAGGGCTATATAGTTTTGCTATGGAAACATCCCGCGAGCAGACGGTCGAGACGCTCCTCGTCTCCGTGAACCGCCTGATCCGCACCGCCGTCCGGTCCACCGGCAACACGACCTCCCCCGCGGTCTGGCGCACGCTCGGCATCCTCGAGACCGACCAGCCGCTCCGCCTCGGCGAGCTCGCCGAGGCATCCCGGGTCGCACAGCCCACGATGACGCGCCTCGTGGCCGGCATGCTCGACGACGGCCTGGTCTCACGCACCGTGGACCCCGATGACTCGCGGGGCCAGCTCATCACGATCACGGACGCCGGGCGCGACCGCCTCGTCGCCTGGCGCGCCACCCTCACACGGACGGTCGGGCCGCTCTTCGCCGACCTCACCGACGACGAGTGGGACGCACTGCACGAAGCAGCCGCCATCATCGCCGCCCGCAGCGCCACCACCACACGAACGGAGATCACCGCGTGAACGCCCACGCACCCGCCGCCTCCGGCAGCATCCTCAAGCAGTCCTCCGCGGTCTGGGCCATCGCCTTCGCCTGTGTCGTCGCCTTCATGGGCATCGGGCTCGTCGACCCGATCCTCCCCGCGATCGCGTCGTCCCTGCAGGCCACGGCCGCACAGACCGAGCTGCTCTTCACCAGCTACCTCGCCGTCACGGGCGTCGCGATGTTCTTCACCAGCTGGGTGTCGAGCCGGATCGGTCCGAAGAACACCCTGCTCATCGGCCTCGCGCTGATCGTGGTGTTCTCGGTGCTCGCCGCCACGTCGAACAGCGTGTGGAGCATCATCGACTTCCGCGCCGGCTGGGGCCTCGGCAACGCGCTCTTCATCTCGACCGCCCTCGCGACCATCGTCGGGGCGGCGTCCGGCGGCACCGCGTCCGCGATCATCCTGTACGAGGCGGCGCTCGGCCTCGGCATCGCGATCGGACCGCTCGTCGGCGGTCTGCTCGGCAACGTGAGCTGGCGTGGGCCGTTCTTCGGCGTGACCACGCTCATGGCGATCGCGTTCATCGCCATCGTGACGCTGCTGAAGACGTCCGGCATCGAGAAGCCGACGCCGACGAAGCTCTCCGCACCGTTCCGCGCACTCGGCCGCCCGGCGCTCGCGGCCCTCGCCGTCACCGCGCTGTTCTACAACATCGGCTTCTTCGTGCTGCTCGCCTACACGCCCTTCCCGCTCGGCTTCGGCGCGATCGGCATCGGGTTCACGTTCTTCGGCTGGGGCGTCGGGCTGGCGATCACCTCGGTCTGGGTCGCGCCGATGCTCACCGCACGACTCCGCCGCACGACGGTGCTCAAGATCGCGCTGCCGCTGCTCGCGCTCGACCTGTTCGCCGCGGCCGTGGTCGTGTCGTCGCAGGTCGGCCTGATCATCTGCGTCATCATCGGCGGCCTCGTGCTCGGCGTGCTCAACACCGTCCTCACCGAGTGCGTCATGGAGGCGACGGACCTCCCCCGCTCGGTGGCCTCCAGCGCGTACTCCGCGGTGCGGTTCATCGGTGGCGCGATCGCGCCGCCCGTGGCGACCCTGCTGGCGGACGCCATCGCGCCGAGCGCCGCGTACGTGTTCGCCGGGGTGTCGGTCGCGATCGCGTTCGTGGTCGTCGCCGCCACCACGCGGGTGCTGCGCCGGGTCGACGACGGCCCGGAGCCGGTCCGCGTCGAGGCCGAGGCCGTCACCGCGGGCGAGATGGCCTGACACACCACCCACTCCACCCGGACGGCCCCGCCACCACCCGTGGCGGGGCCGTCCGGGCACGGGAATAGGATCGACGACATGGCAACTGCGAACGACCGCCTCGTCTGGATCGACTGCGAGATGACGGGTCTCGACCTCGCGGTCGACGAACTCGTCGAGGTGGCCGTCGTCATCACCGACTTCGACCTCGTGCCGGTGCACCCCGGCTTCGACATCGTGATCAAGCCGGACCAGTCCGCGCTCGACAACATGAACGAGTTCGTCACGAACATGCACACGACCTCGGGGCTCATCGACGAGATCCCGGACGGCGTGAGCCTTGCCGACGCCGAGTACCAGGTGCTCGAGTACATCCTCGCCCACGTGCCGGGCGAGGGCACCGCTCCCCTGGCGGGCAACACCATCGGCACCGACCGGGCGTTCCTCGCCAAGTACATGCCTCGGGTCGACAACCACCTGCACTACCGGAGCGTCGACGTGTCGAGCATCAAGGAGCTGTGCCGACGGTGGTTCCCACGCGTGTACTTCAACGCGCCGGAGAAGCACGGCGGCCACCGAGCTCTCGCCGACATCCTCGAGTCGATCCGCGAGCTCGAGTACTACCGCCGCGCCGGCTTCGTCGCCGACCCCGGCCCCTCGACCGACGACGTCCGTGCCGTCCAGGCCGAGGTCGTCGCGAAGTGGGAGCCGCGGCTCGCCCAGCCCGCCGAGTGACGACACACGTGGTCGGAGTCCGGCCGCGCATGTACTACTATTGAGTGGTCGCGCCGGTCACCCGGCTCGGACATGGTGGATATAGCTCAGTTGGTAGAGCGCCTGGTTGTGGTCTAGGAGGTCGCGGGTTCGAGACCCGTTATTCACCCCACGATGAAGAGCCCCGGTCGGTCGGCCGGGGCTCTTCGCATGCCGCACGGCAGGTCACGAACGCGATGTGACACGATCGACTCGTGATGGAGATGTCCCCCGACGACTTCGAGCAGCTCGTCTCCGATGAGCTCGACCGGCTGCCGGACGACATGCTCGACGGCCTCGACAACGTCGCCTTCGTCGTCGAGGACGCCCCCGAGGACGGCTCCGACCTGTTCGGCGTGTACGACGGCGTCGCCGCGACCGAGCGCGGTCAGTACGGGTTCGGCGAGCTCCCGGACCGGATCGTGGTGTTCCGCACGGCGCACCTCGCGGAGTGCGACACCGAGGACGAACTGCGCGACGAGGTGCACACGACCCTCGTGCACGAGATCGGGCACTACTACGGCATCGACGACGAGCGCCTGCACGAGCTCGGCTGGGCCTGACTCGATTCGCGACACCACGCACGCAGGGACGACGGTCTCGCGTCGGCGGCGAGCATCCGCGGATCAGGTCCGGATGACCACGTCGGCCAGGGACGCCGGGTCCTCGGCCGCGATGAACGCCTGCTCCTGGGCAGCCCACCGGTCCCACTCGCGGGCGAAGACCTCGCCGTCGCGGCCGATCGCCCGGCGCCACCGTTCGTCGTCGTCCGCCTCCAGCCACACCCGCAGGGTCGCCAGCGGCGCCGAGGCTCGTGACAGGGCGCCGCACCCCTCGACGACGACCGGCAGGCCAGGATCGACCGCCGTCCAACCGGCGGGTGCCGAGGCGTCCCAGTCCCATCGACGGTGTCCCGACGCCGGACCGAGCACGTCGGTGACGACGGCGTCCGCGGCGGCACGGAGGCCGTCCCACCCCGGGTAGACGTCGTCGAGGTGCACGAGCTGGGCGTCGAGTTCCTCGGCGAGCGCCTCCCCGAGCGTGGTCTTGCCCGTCCCCGACCGCCCGTCGAGCAGCACGACGACGCGAGCAGAGGCCGGCGCCGCAGCCTGCGTCCGTGCCCGAGCCCGCGTCCGCGCTGCGAGGGACGCGGCCAGCGCACCGACCGAGACGAGCCCACCGGCGCCACCGATCCCACCAGCACGTCCGCCCCGCGCGACCCCATCTCCCCGCGCGACCCCGTCGCCCCGCGCAGCCCCGTCGCCCCGCGCAGCCCCGTCGCCCCGCGCAGCCCCGTCGCCCCGCGCAGCCCCGTCGCCCCGCGCAGCCCCGTCACCGGGGGCGACCGCAGCCGCCGTGGCGGCCCGATCACCGACGCGGGTCGACGCTGCCCGAGCGACCCGCGCCTCCAGGCCGTCGCCGTCAGGCACGCCACGTCCCCGCCGCGATCGCGACCGCGGTGGCGACCACGCCGATCCCGACGAGCACCGCGACCATCGCCCACTCCGGACCCGCGAAGCGGGCCTGGCGCGCCCACGTGCGGCGTCCGGGCGCCCCGAACCCGCGGGACTCCATGGCGACCGCGAGGGTGGTCCCCCGCCGGAGCGCGAGGACGAGCAGCGCGAACGCCATCGACGCCGCTCGGCGGATGCGTCCGGTGTCGGCGAGGCCCCGTGCCCGGCGGGCCATGGCGAGCTGCCGCCAGTCGTCGCCGAGCAGCGTGATCATCCGCACGGCCGCGAGTGCTCCGAGCACGAACCGCGCGGGCAGCCGGAGCACCTGCGCGAGGCCGTCCGCGAGGTCGGTGGGGTCGGCTCGGATGAACAGCACGACGCCGGGCAGTCCGATCGCGAGCACCCGGAGCGCGGTCGCGAGCGCGAGCGTCAGGGAGCCGTCGGTGACGTGCGCGAAGCCGAGGTCGAACCACTCCCGTCCGGAGGGTCGGCCGTACAGCGCGATGCTGAGCGCCGTGAGCGGGACCGCGAGGAGCACGGGCGACGTCCGGAGCAGCAGCGTGCGCGGTGGGATGCGGAGGAGCGGCAGCAACGCGAGCTCCAGTGCGAGGGCGACGGCCGCGGACACGACGTCGAGGCTCAGGACGAGGAACACGCCGAGGCCGAGGACCCCCAGGAGCGAAGCGACGGGCTGGACGCCGCGGATCCCGCGGGCAGCGGGAGGCGGCAGGGGCCGGCCGGGAGGCACGGGTCGCGTCCGGTGTGCGGGCGCGGTCGACGGGGCGGTCACCGCGGGACCCCCGGTGGCGTCGCTGCCGTCGCGTCGTCGGACCGCGCGGCCGAGATCCTGGTCACGCCGTCGGCGGCGAGCACCACCTCGTCGGCGTCGAGCGCCCGGACGAGGTCGCGGTCGTGGGTCACGGCGACGATCGCGGTACCCGCGTCGGCGAGCGCACCGAGGTGCTGCACGACGGACTCCCACGTGGCGCGGTCCTGACCGGACGTCGGCTCGTCGAGGACGACGACCGGCGGACGGCTCGCGACGACCGCGGCGATCGCGAGCCGCCGTTGCTCGCCGCCGGACAGGGTGAACGGGTTCGCGTCCGCGAGGTGGGCGAGGCCGAACGCGTCGAGCAGCTCGGCGACCCGTTCGTCGACGCCGTCCTGGTCGAGGGCTCGTGGGCCGGCGGCGAGTTCCTCGCGGACGGTCCGTGCGACGAACTGGTGCTCGGGGTCCTGGAACACCGTGCCGATCCGCGCCGCGAGGGCCCGGCTCGACCACGCGTGCGGGGCGGTGCCGGCGCCGGCGTCCCCGGCGAGCTCGGGTGCGGCCGTCAGCGTGCCGTCCGTGGGACGGAGGAGTCCGGCGAGCGTCAGGCCGAGCGTCGACTTGCCGATGCCGTTCGGCCCCGTGACGGCGACGACGTTCCCGGACCGCACCGCGAGGTCGATGCCCCTCCCGACGGGCTGTCGCCGGCCGCGCGCCGTCCCGAGGCGTGCGGCGCGGAGGAGTTCCGTCGCGGTTCCGGGACGGTCGTGCCGGGCGCTCCCCCGGCCGGGCTCCGCACCGGGCACCCACACGCCGGCAGCGGTCAGCGCGGCTCCGTGCGTCGCGAGCACCGTGTCGGGAGCCCCGTCCGCGACCACCCCACCGCCCGGTTCGAGCAGCACGAGCCGGTCGACGAGGTCGAGCCAGGTGCCGATCCGGTGCTCGACGACCAGGAGGGTCGCCCCGGTGGCGTCGAGCAGGGAACGGACGGCGGCGTGGACCTGCTCGACGCCGGACGGGTCGAGGTTGGCGCAGGGTTCGTCGAGCACGAGGGCGCCGGGCTGCATGGCGAGCACCCCGGCGAGCGCGAGTCGCTGCCGCTGCCCGCCGGAGAGCTGCGCGGTGGAGCGGTCGAGCGGCAGGTCGAGGCCGACGACCTCGAGGGCGGCCCGGACCCGCTCCCATGTCTCCGCGCGCGGGACGCCGGCGTTCTCGCACCCGAACGCCACGTCGTCTCCGATGCGCGACATGACCGTGTGCGCCTCGGGGTCCTGCATGACGAGGCCGACCCGACCGCGGGCCTCGCGGGGGTCGACGTCGTCGACGAGCAGCGTGCCCTCCACCTCGGCCGCAGTGTCGTCGGTCGCGTCGGGCTCGTCCGGGAGCACCGCGGCGACGGCTCGGAGGAGCGTGGACTTCCCGGCGCCGGACGGTCCGACGACCGCGACGCGCTCGCCGGGCTCGACGACGAGGTCGACGCCGCGGACCGCCCACTCGGCACGCTCGGGGTACCGCCAGCCCCAGCCCGCGAACGCGACCCGGGCGCCGCTGGTCACCGGTCGGCGCGCCGGTTGTGCTCGCGTCCGGCGGCGAAGGACGACAGCACACCGGTGCGGGCGAGTGCCCGGACCAGGAACCACGAGCCGACCCCGGCGATCACCGCGCCGGAGATCACCGCACAGACGATGTAGACGACCTTGAACCCGAGCGCGTAGCCGGGGTACCAGAGGATCGAGTCGTTGATGCCGAGGGCGAGGCCGGCGGCGGCTCCGGCGAGCGCGACGACCGGCAGGCGGTACACGCGGTACAGGAACAGTGCCAGGACCAGTTCGGCGCCGAGGCCCTGCACGAGACCGGCCTCGAGCGTGCCCCAGCCCCACTGGGTGCCGAAGAGGGCCTCGACGGACGCGGCGACGATCTCGCCGTAGAGCGCGGCGCCGGGCTTCCGGACGACGATGGCGACGACGGGCCCGGCGAGCAGCCAGACACCGCCGAACAGCGCCTGGGTGCCCGGGAGCACGAGCTTCATCGCCGCACTGAGCGGCTCGTAGGGGAACTCCCAGACCTTGAAGACGACGCCGAGCGCGACGGCGAGGACGCTCGCCACGACGATGTCGACGACGCGCCAGCGCAGCGAGCGCCTGGGGGTCGGGACCGTCTGGCCGGTGGACGGAACGGTGGACTGGATGCGCGAAGGCATGGTGGTGACTCCTCCCTGCGCCGGCATGATCCGGATCAGGTTCGACGGTCGGAGCGCCGTTCGCTCCCTCTCAGCCCGGTGACCGGACTCCCGTGTGTGTGCCAGCAGTGTACTGCGCGCTGCGCTCGGGTTGCGCGTGAGACGGCCTGGAGGCACGTGGCGGGCCCGCCACGTGCCTCCAGGCCGTCGTCCGCTACTTCTTGAGGACCCGCACCAGCTTGCGGAGGACCGTGCCGGTCACCCAGATCACCGGGATGCTCACGGCGAGCAGCGAGATGAGGTTCGGCTCGAACTCGAGGTCCTTGCCGGGACGGCGCACGTAGGCGCCGACCGGGATCGAGGTGCCGCCACCGCCACCGCCGCCGCCGTTCTCGTCGTCCCCGCCGCCGCCGAAGCCGAACCAGGCGATGGAGACCGGGATGAGCGTCTGGTCGCCCACCTCGACGGGCTCCCCGTAGTTGGTGCTGACCCCGACGGGGCGCACCTTGTCTGCGATCTGACTCACGATGTTGGCCATGCGCGCGAGGCTACTCGGCGCTCCCTCCACAGGCGGGCGAGCACGGGGTGTTCATCCACCGCTGGGGCTTGTCTGCGGACGTGGAGGGGTGGCGCCGATATGTTGGCGCCACCCACACCTGGAGGACCGCTTGCACACCTGGCCCGGCAACCCGTACCCGCTCGGCGCGACCTACGACGGCAGCGGCACGAACTTCGCCCTGTTCAGCGAGACCGCGGACCGCGTGGAGCTCTGCCTCTTCGACGAGGACGGCACCGAGGAGTGCGTCGACCTCGTCGAGGTGGACGCCTACGTGTGGCACGCCTACCTGCCGAACATCGGGCCGGGGCAGGAGTACGGCTTCCGCGTGCACGGCCCGTACGACCCGGCGAGCGGCCTGCGCGCGAACCCGAACAAGCTGCTGCTCGACCCGTACGCGAAGGCGACGAGCGGCGACATCGACTGGGACCAGGCACTGTTCTCGTACACGTTCGGCGACCCGGACTCCACGGACGACCAGGACTCGGCGCCGCACATGATGAAGGGCGTCGTGATCAACCCGTTCTTCGACTGGCAGGGCGACCGCGCACCGCGGATCCCCTACGGCGAGACGGTGATCTACGAGGCACACGTCAAGGGGCTCACCGAGACCCACCCGGACGTGCCCGAGGAGCAGCGCGGCACGTACGCGGGCGTCGCGCACCCGGCCGTGATCGCGCACCTGCAGCGCCTCGGGGTGACCACGCTCGAACTCATGCCCGTGCACCAGTTCGTGAACGACTCGACCCTGCAGGAGAAGGGGCTGTCGAACTACTGGGGCTACAACACCATCGGGTTCTTCGCCCCGCACTCGCACTACTCGTCCTCGGGCGACCGCGGGCAGCAGGTGCAGGAGTTCAAGGCGATGGTGCGCGGCCTGCACCGAGCGGGCATCGAGGTCGTCCTCGACGTGGTCTACAACCACACGGCAGAGGGCAACCACCTCGGGCCGACGCTGTCCTTCCGCGGGATCGACAACGCCGCCTACTACCGCCTCGTCGAGGACGACAAGCGGTACTACATGGACACCACGGGCACGGGCAACTCGCTCAACGTCGGGCACCCGCACTCGCTGCAGCTCATCATGGACTCCCTGCGGTACTGGGTGACGGAGATGCACGTCGACGGGTTCCGCTTCGACCTCGCGGCCGCCCTTGCGCGGGAGTTCTACGAGGTCGACCGGCTCGCGGCGTTCTTCGAACTGGTCCAGCAGGACCCGATCGTCTCGCAGGTGAAGCTCATCGCCGAGCCGTGGGACGTGGGGCCCGGCGGCTACCAGGTCGGCAACTTCCCGCCGCAGTGGTCGGAGTGGAACGGCAAGTACCGCGACACCGTCCGTGACTTCTGGCGCGGGGAGCCCTCGACGCTCGGCGAGTTCGCGTCGCGGATCTCCGGCTCGGCGGACCTCTACGAGCACGACGGCCGGACGCCCAAGGCGAGCATCAACTTCATCACCGCCCACGACGGCTTCACGCTGTACGACCTCGTCGCCTACAACGAGAAGCACAACGAGGCCAACGGCGAGGACAACAACGACGGCGAGAGCCACAACCGGTCGTGGAACTCCGGGGTCGAGGGCCCGACCGACGACCCGGAGATCACCGCGCTGCGGCTCCAGCGGCGGCGGAACTTCCTCGCGACGCTGCTGCTCAGCCAGGGCGTGCCGATGATCGCACACGGCGACGAACTCGGGCGCACGCAGTCCGGCAACAACAACGTGTACGCACAGGACTCCGCGATCAGCTGGATCGACTGGGAGCACGCCGACGACGACCTCGTCCAGTTCACGGCCGACGTCGTGAAGCTGCGGCACGACCACCCGACGTTCCGACGGACGCGCTACTTCAACGGGCGCCCGGTCCGCCGGGGCGAGGGCGAACCGCTCCCCGACGTGGTCTGGCTCACCCCCTCCGGCGAGGCGATGGACCCGGAGGACTGGGACTCGGGCTTCGGCAAGAGCGTCGGCATGTACCTCAACGGCGACGGCATCCGCGGCCGCGACGCCCGTGGTGAACGGGTGAGCGACGTCGCGTTCATCACGTACTTCAACGCGCACGACGGCGTCGTCACGTTCACCCTGCCGCCGGAGGAGTACGCGCCGGGCTGGACGGTCCGCATCGACACGGCCGACCCCGGTGCCCGCGAAGAGGTCCTCGACGCCGGCACCGCGCTCGACGTGCCCCCACGGTCGATGATCGTCCTCCGCGAAGAGCCCGACCACGAGGTCCGGACCACCCCGGTCGACGCGACCTCCACCGAGCCGAGCACCCCGAAGAACCCGGCCGGAGCCCCCGCGCCGTCCGACGAAGGAACCCGATGAGCGCCAGGCGCGTCCCCACCTCGACCTACCGACTCCAGATCACGCCCGACTTCGACCTGTCGCGTGCGCGGGAGGTCGTCGACTACGTGCACGACCTCGGCGCGGACTGGCTGTACCTGTCGCCCGTGCTCCAGGCGGAGCCCGGTTCGCAGCACGGCTACGACGTGGTGGACCACACCCGCGTCGACGTCGAGCGTGGCGGTGACGAGGCCTTCCGTGCGCTGGCGGAGGCCGCGCACGCGGCGGGGCTCGGCGTGCTCGTCGACGTCGTCCCGAACCACGTCGGGGTCGCCACCCCGTCGGCGAACCCGTGGTGGTGGTCGCTGCTCGAGCAGGGGCAGGGCTCACCGGTCGCGTGGGCATTCGACGTCGACTGGGAGGCCGCCGACGGTCGCATCCGGGTGCCGGTGCTCGACGACCGGCTGCTCGACGCCGTCGAACTCCGTGACGACCGGCTGTACGTCGGCGAGACCGCGTACCCGACCGCGCCGGGCACGGTGCACGCGGGCGAATCCGTCGCGGACGTGCACGCCCGGCAGCACTACGAGTTCGTGCACTGGAAGCGCGCCGACCACGAGCTGAACTACCGCCGGTTCTTCGCGGTGAACACGTTGGCGGCGATCCGGGTCGAGGAACCCGAGGTGTTCGCCGCGTCGCACGGCGTGATCGGTGGGTGGTTCCGGGACGGCCTCGTGGACGGTCTACGCATCGACCACCCGGACGGCCTGTACGACCCGGCCGGGTACCTCGACGACCTCGCCGGCCTGACCGGCGGCGCCTACACGCTCGTCGAGAAGATCCTCGAACCGGGCGAGGAGCTCCCGGCGTCGTGGCCGGTCGACGGCACGACGGGCTACGACGCCCTCGGGGTGGTCGACCGCGTGTTCGTGGACCCCGCCGGGCAAGAGGCCCTGACCGCCGCGTCGGGAGCCGAACCGGCCGACTGGCAGCAGCTCACGCACGACACCCGACGCGGCATCGCCGACGGCATCCTCGGGAGTGAGGTCCGACGCCTCGCGCGGCTGCTCGCCCCGACGACCGAGGGCCTCCCCGAGGACCGCGTCGTCGACGCACTGGCCGAGGTCATCGCGTCCTTCGACGTCTACCGGACCTACCTGCCCGAGGGCGGACACCACCTCATCGACGCGCTCGAGGGCGCTGCCGAGGCACGTCCGGACCTCGACGACGTGATCGACCGGATCGCGCCGACCCTCATCGACCCCGACTCCGCCGCTGCGGTGCGCCTGCAACAGACCTCCGGCATGGTGATGGCGAAGGGCGTCGAGGACACCGCGTTCTACCGCACCTCCCGCCTGACGAGCCTGAGCGAGGTCGGCGGCGACCCGAGCGTGTTCGCGGTGTCGGTGGCGGACTTCCACCGGGCGCAGCGTGATCGTCTCGGCAGCTGGCCGCACACGATGACGACGTTGACGACGCACGACACGAAACGGAGCGAGGACACCCGCGCCCGCATCGCCGTGCTCGCCGAGATCGCGGACGAGTGGTCGTCGACCCTCGACCGGCTGCAGTCCCTCGCCCCGCTCGAGGACACGGTGCTCGCCGACCTGCTCTGGCAAGCGATCGTCGGAGCGCGGCCCGCCAGCCGCGAGCGTCTGCACGCCTACGCCGAGAAGGCGTCGCGCGAGGCCGGCGACAGCACCACCTGGACGGAGCCGGACGAGGACTTCGAGCGTCGGATGCACGCGCTCGTCGACGCGGCGTTCGACGATCCGGCCGTGGTCGCGGTGCTCGACGCACTGGACGAGCGGATCGACCAGGCCGGCTGGTCGAACGGCCTCGGCGCCAAGCTCGTGCAGCTCACCGCACCGGGGGTCCCGGACGTCTACCAGGGCACGGAGACCTGGGACCGCTCCCTCGTCGACCCCGACAACCGTCGCCCGGTCGACTACGCCGAGCGCCGCCACACGCTCGCGACCCTCGACGGGCCGGAGGAGTCCGGGCCCGAGCATCTGCCAGCGATCGGGCTCGACGGTGCCGCGAAGGTGCTCGTCACGAGCCGCGCACTCCGGCTCCGCCGCGACCACCCGGAGCTGTTCACCCGGTACCTCGGTCTCGAGGCCAGTGGCGTCGCTGCCGACCACGTGCTCGCGTTCGACCGCGGCGGTGCCGTCACCATCGCGACGCGCCTGCCGATCGGCCTCGAGCGCGTCGGTGGCTGGGGTGACACCCTGGTGCACGCGGCCCCCGTGGAGCGCGTGGACCTGCTGACCGGGAGGCGGGTGCCGGCTTCCCGGGGCATCCCCCTGGCCGAGGTGCTCGCCGACCTCCCCGTGGCCCTCCTCGTGCCCGCGGCCGTCGCCGACGGCACGGAGCGCGAATCGGCCGGCGCCGACACCACGGCCGACACCGCGTCCGGCTCCCGGGCCACGACCGGCTCCACCACCACGTCCGGCGGCACGAGCCGCGACGAACCCGAGTCCGAGGCGCAGGCCGAGGTCGACATCCTGGAAGGCCACGCATGACCGTCCCCGCCCGCTACGCCGTCTGGGCGCCGGAACCCGACCGGGTCCGGCTCGTCGTCGACGACGTCGAGTACGCACTGACCCGCGGCACCGACGACTGGTGGACCACCGACGCGGTGCTCCCCCACGTGGGTGCGCGCTACGGCTTCCGCATCGACGACGACGACGCGGTCCGGCCCGACCCCCGAAGCCGGTTCCAGCCCGAGGGTGTGCACGGCCCGTCCGAGGTGGTCGACCCCGAGCGCTTCGCCTGGACCGACGACGCCTGGACCGGTCGCCCGGCCCGCGGTGGTGTCGTGTACGAGATGCACGTCGGCACCTTCACGCCGGAGGGCACGCTCGACGCCGCGGCCGCACGCCTCGAGCACCTCGTCGAACTCGGGGTGTCGTTCGTCGAGGTCCTCCCCGTCAACGGCTTCAACGGCGAGTGGAACTGGGGCTACGACGGCGTCGCCTGGTACGCGGTGCAGCACTCCTACGGCGGGCCGGACGCGTACGACCGCTTCGTCGACCGGGCGCACGCGCTCGGCCTCGGCGTCATCCAGGACGTCGTCTACAACCACCTCGGGCCGAGCGGCAACTACCTGCCGCTGTTCGGGCCGTACCTGCTCCAGGGGCTCGGCAACACGTGGGGCGACTCCGTCAACGTGGAGCACCCCGAGGTGCGGCGGTACGTGCTCGACAACGTGCGGATGTGGTTCCGTGACCACCACGTCGACGGGCTCCGGCTCGACGCCGTGCACGCCATCCGCGACACCACGCGGCCGCACGTCCTGGCCGACATGGCATCCGAGACGGAGGCCTACTCGGCGTTCGTCGGTCGGCCCCTGTC
The DNA here is from genome assembly GCF_044749145.1 of Curtobacterium sp. NPDC089689. Lineage (NCBI taxonomy): Bacteria > Bacillati > Actinomycetota > Actinomycetes > Micrococcales > Microbacteriaceae > Curtobacterium > Curtobacterium sp. NPDC089689. The sequence goes on from NZ_JBIVHJ010000001.1 coordinate 199,851, forward strand.
GCTCATCGCGGAGTCGGACCTCAACGACCCGGTCATGTTCCGTCCGCGGGAGTCCGCCGGGTACGGGCTCGCCGGGCAGTGGTCCGACGACTTCCACCACGCCGTGCACGTCGCCCTCACCGGGGAGACGAACGGCTACTACGGGGACTTCGCGCCGCTCGGGGCGCTCGCGAAGGTGCTCGAGCACGGGTTCTTCCACGACGGCACGTGGTCGTCGTTCCGGAAGAAGCGGCACGGTCGTCCGATCGACCGCGGGACGTCGCCGACCACGGCGCTCGTGGTCGCGAACCAGAACCACGACCAGATCGGCAACCGCGCCGCGGGCGACCGGCTCGCGGCGACCCTCGACGACGAGCAGCTCGTCATCGCGGCGGCCCTGACCCTGCTCGGACCGTTCACGCCGATGCTGTTCATGGGCGAGGAGTTCGCGGCCTCGACACCCTGGCAGTTCTTCACCTCGCACCCGGAGCCGGAGCTCGGCAAGGTCACCGCTGAGGGACGCATCAAGGAGTTCGCGGAGCACGGCTGGGACGAGTCGGTCGTGCCGGACCCGCAGGACCCCGAGACCTTCCGTCGGTCGAAGCTCGACTGGTCGTCGCTCTCCGGGGAACGCGAGTCGACGATCCTCACCGCGTACCGGGTGCTCGTCGCGCTGCGTCGCACGGAGCAGGCGTTCGTGGACCACCGCTACGAGGCGAACGCCGTGCGGTTCAGCGAGGACCGACGCTGGCTCGTGCTGTCGCGCGGGCTCCTCGGTCCGGACGCCGCTCCCGTGCACGTCGTCGTGAACTTCCTCGACGACGTCGCCGAGGTGCCGGTACCGACGGCCTCCGGTGAGGAGCTCTACCGCTTCGGCGAGGCCACGGTCGAGCGCGGGTGCGTGCGCTTCACCGGTCGGGGCGTGGTCGTCGTGCGCTGACGAACCGACCACCGACGAGCGCCCCGTCGACCGATCCGGAGATCGGCCGCCGGGGCGCTCGTCGTTCGGTCCCGCCTCGTCGTCGATCCCGCCTCGTCGTCGGCTCCCCGGGGGACGTCAGGCGGTGCGGCCCGACACCGCGTGGGCGTTGGTGCGGACGGAGGGCAGGGGTCGGTGGTCGCGGACGAGGGCGAGGACTTCGCGGAGGCGTCGGTCGATGCCCCACTTCGTGACCAGGGTGAGTGATTCGCGGACGATGTTGCCGCTCATCTTCGACACCCCGTGCTCACGCTCGGTGAACGTGATCGGCGTCTCGACCACGTGCAGCCCCGCCTCGAGGGCACGCCAGCACAGGTCGACCTGGAAGCAGTACCCCTTCGACGCGATCCCGGCCAACTCGATCCGCTCCAACGCGCTGCGGGTGAAGACCCGGAACCCGCCGGTGGCGTCCCGCACCGCGATCCCCAACGCGATCCGGGTGTAGAGGTTCCCGCCACGGGAGAGCGCTTCCCGGTACCAGGGCCAGTTCTCGACCTGCCCGCCCCGGACCCAGCGGGAGCCGAGGACGAGGTCGTTGGTGTCGGCGAGTTCGAGCATCCAGGGCAGGTACTCCGGGTGGTGGGAGCCGTCGGCGTCCATCTCGACGAGCTTGTCGTAGCCGTGCTCGAGCCCCCACGCGAACCCGGCGAGGTACGCCCCGCCCAGACCGTCCTTCACCGTGCGGTGCAGCACGTGCACCCGGTCGGTCTCGGTCGCGAGATGGTCGGCGATGTCACCGGTGCCGTCGGGTGAGTTGTCGTCCACGACCAGCACGTGCACCGACGCGTCCGTGGCCGCGAGCGTGCGCGCCACGATCGCACGGATGTTCTCCGCTTCGTCGTACGTCGGGATGATGACCAGTGACTCGTCCATGGTGGTGCTCCTTGCTCGCTCGCCAAGGTATCGGTCGCGCGGTGCGAAGGTGCCGCGACGCCACTTCGAACCCGGACAGGGTCCCTACGAACTGGCTGACCAGCGCCTGGGAGCGGACGCGACCGCACGGACGACGGGAGGCACGGTGCGGAACCCGCACCGTGCCTCCCGTCCGTCCGCCGGGTCGTCGATCAGGCGACGCGCGAGGCGGGCGACACCGTCTTCGCGACGTCGCGCTCCGGGATGTCCCCGAGCGCCGCGTCGATCGCGGCCAGCGCGTCGGCGTCGAGCCGCACGCCGGACGCCTTGACGTTGTCGGTGACCTGCTCCGGGCGCGAGGCCCCGACGATCGCCGAGGCGACGTTCTCGTTCTGCAGGGTCCACGCGATCGCGAGCTGGGCGAGCGTGAGGCCGGCCTCGTCCGCGACGGGCTGCAGGCGCTGCACGGCCTCGAGGACCTCGTCGCGCATGAACCGCTTGATCATGTCGGCGCCGCCCTTCTCGTCGGTGGCGCGCGAGCCCTCCGGCAGCGGCTGACCCGGCTTGTACTTGCCGGTCAGCACGCCCTGCGCGATGGGCGACCAGACGATCTGCGACAGGCCGAGCTGCTTCGAGGCCGGGACGACCTCGCCCTCGATGACCCGCCACAGCATCGAGTACTGCGGCTGGTTCGAGATGAGCTGGAAGCCGAGCTCCTTCGCGAGCGCGGCGCCGGCGCGGATCTGCTCGGCGTTCCACTCGCTGACGCCGATGTAGAGCGCCTTGCCCTGCCGGACCACGTCGGCGAAGGCCTGCATGGTCTCCTCGAGCGGCGTCTCGTGGTCGTACCGGTGCGCCTGGTAGAGGTCGACGTAGTCCGTCTGGAGGCGCTCGAGCGACCCGTCGATCGACTCGAGGATGTGCTTGCGGCTGAGGCCGGTGTCGTTGTGCCCCTTCGGCCCGGTCGGCCAGTACACCTTCGTGAAGACCTCGAGGGACTGCCGACGCTCCCCCTTGAGCGCTTCGCCGAGGACGGTCTCGGCGGCGGTGTTGGCGTAGGTGTCGGCCGTGTCGAACGTGGTGATGCCGGCGTCGAGCGCTGCCCGCACGCACTGGGACGCGACGTCGTTCTCGACCTGCGATCCGTGCGTCAGCCAGTTGCCGTAGGTGATCTCGGAGATCTTGAGTCCGGAGTTGCCCAGGTACCTGAATTCCATGGTCCCGACGCTACTGGCTCATGCGGCGACCAGAGGGGCAGTGCCGGTACCCGTGAGCGTGATGCGACCTGTTCGGCAAGAATTGGTTGACGCTTCAACCAAACAGGTGCAGAATGGCGTACAGTTCAAGTCGATGCAGGCGCATGGAACACTCGGCGCCGCTCGGGACCGCAGACACCGTTCGAAGGACACACCATGACGCTCACCGCCTCCGCCATCCCCGGCTACCAGACCGGTACCTGGAAGATCGACCCGACGCACTCCGAGGTCACCTTCTCGGTCCGCCACCTCGCGATCAGCAAGGTCAAGGGCTCGTTCGAGCGCTTCGACGCCACGCTCGTCACCGCCGAGAACCCGCTCGACTCGACCCTCGAGGCCTCGATCGACGTCGCCAGCGTCAACACCAACCAGCAGCAGCGCGACCAGCACCTCGCAACCGGCGACTTCTTCCTCGCCGAGGAGCACCCGCAGATGACCTTCCGCTCGACCGGCATCCGCGAGGACGGCGACGACATGCTCATCGACGGCGAGCTCTCGCTCCGTGGCGTCACCAAGAACGTGACCCTCAAGACCGAGTTCGGCGGCGTCACCACCGACGGCTACGGCCAGGTCAAGCTCGGCGCCGAGGCGACGACCAAGATCGACCGCACGGAGTTCGGCGTGAACTGGAACGCCGCGCTCGAGGCCGGTGGCTTCACGCTCGGCAACGACGTGACGATCAACCTCGACGTGCAGTTCGTCCTCCAGGCGGCCTGAGCACCACACACCCCGGCGACACCGGTCAGGCCGGTCGCCCGAGCCTGAGGTCCGCCTGACCCGCGCGACCTGAGGACACCGAACAGCAGTACTGCAGCACCCGCCTCGACGCCCCGACTCCTCCCCCACGGAGCCGGGGCGTCGTCGTGTCCGGAGGTCGTGTCCACAGATCGGCCGGCGGTCGCTCGTCGAGGGGGCCCGGCGCAGTAGCGTGTGGGGCACGGGAATCGCCCGACCCGAACACGGGTTCCGGTTCGTGGCGTCCACCGCCGCCACACGACCGGCACACGGAACGACCCGCACCACGGAACGACCCGCACCTCGGAACGACCCGCACCACGGACAGGAGCACCCGCATGGATACCGACTGGATCGCACTGCAGGCCCTCGCCGCCGCCGAGTTCGGCCGCCGCGTCGCCGCCGTCACCGACTGGGACGCTCCCACCCCGGACTCCGAATGGACCACCCGCGACCTCGTCGCACACGTGGTCGACGAGCAGCGGTGGATCCCCCTGCTCCTGACCGGGTGCGAGTACGCCCAGGCCGAGGCCGACCTCGAACCGATCGGCGACGACCTGACCGCCGAGTGGTCGAAGCACGCCTCCCGTGCGACCGAGGCCTGGCGCGACGCCCCGGCCGACGTCCCGGTGCACCTCAGCACCGACGTCGTCCCCGCGCACGAGTACCTCGCGGAGCAGACGAGCGACATCACGATCCACACGTGGGACCTCGCGCGCGCCACGGGATCGGACGAGACGCTCCCGGACGAGCTGGTCGAGGCCGTGTGGCACCGGTTCGAGCCCAAGATCGAGGACCTCGCCGCCACCGGCCTCTACGCGCCGCCGGTCCAGGTCCCCGACGACGCACCGCTGCAGGTCCGGCTCCTCGCGGTCACAGGGCGTGATGCCAGGGTGGACGCATGACCACCGCCACCACCCGACTCGGCGCCACCGGCCTCGAGATCAGCAGCGTGATCCTCGGCATGATGTCCTACGGCGACCCGGCGAAGGGGTCGCACGAGTGGAGCGTCGGCATCGACGAGGCCCGTCCGTTCGTGCGCCGCGCGTACGAGGCGGGCATCACGACGTTCGACACCGCGAACGTGTACTCCGCCGGCAGCAGCGAGGAGATCACGGGCCAGCTCCTCAAGGAGGTCGCCCCGCGCGAGGACGTCCAGGTCTTCACGAAGGTGTTCAACCGGATGCGGCCCGGTCGCAACGGTTCCGGGCTGTCCCGCGCCGCGATCATGCACGAGATCGACGCGTCGCTCACCCGACTCGGCACCGACTACGTCGACCTGTACCAGATCCACCGCTTCGACCCGCACACGCCGGTCGAGGAGACGATGGAGGCACTGCACGACGTCGTCAAGGTCGGCAAGGCGCGCTACATCGGCGCGAGCAGCATGTGGGCGTGGCAGTTCGCCGAGATGCAGCACGTCGCCGAACTGCACGGCTGGACGCGGTTCGTCGCCATGCAGGACCAGTACAACCTCCTCGAGCGCGAGGAAGAGCGCGAGATGCACCCGTTCTGTGCCCACGCCGGCGTCGGCGTGATCCCGTGGAGCCCCCTCGCCCGCGGCCGGCTCACCCGCCCGTGGGACGCGCAGGGCTCCGGCTCGCGCGCCGACACCGACGAGTTCGGCAAGACCCTCTACCGGCAGGACGAGGACGCGAACCGCGCGATCGTCGACGCGGTCGCGCAGGTCGCCGACGAGCGCGGCGTGCCGATGGCACAGGTCGCCCTCGCGTGGGTCGCGGGCCGGTCCGTGGTGAGCGCGCCGATCGTCGGTGCGACGAAGGAACACCACATCGACGACGCGGTCGCCGCGTCCGCGATGGAGCTGACCGCGGACGAGGTCGCGCGGCTCGAGCAGGCCTACACGCCCCGGGTGCCGTCCGGGTTCTGACGCTCGCACCGGACGGCCTGGAGGCCCGGGGCGGGCCCGCACCGCGCCTCCAGGCCGACAGCGGGTCGCGTCCGCCACCTCCGGGGCGGGATCGCGGACTAGGACGCCGCAGCGGACCCGGCCGACCCCGCCGCCTCAGCCGACTCCGCTGCGAGCCGCGCGATGCGCCGCCTCGCCGCCGTCTCCGTGTCCGGCCGCCCGCCGAGGACGCCGGTCATCCCGTCGATGACGAGTCCCGCTGCCCGACGCGACGGGAACTCCAGCGGCCCCACGGTCGGCACCCGGAGGTCGAGCATCTCCCGGTGCCGCGGGTCGAGCGTCGACACCGCCCCCGCGAAGAGCGCCCGGTAGCCCGGTCGGAGCAGCTTCGCGAGCGGCGGGTCCTTGATGAACCGCACGACCTCGTGGGTGCGCGCCGTCGCGACGAGTTCGCCACGCTCGAGGTAGCCGTCCATCTGCGCCCGGAGCTCGGCTTCGGACTCCGGGGCGTCCGTCACGCCCATGAGGTGTCCGGCGGTCGCCCATTCCCGCACGTACGCGTCGGGCCCGCCCGGGATCGGCGCACCCCACGTCTGGGCACTGCGGAGGAAGGCATCAGTGAACGCCAGGTGCACCCAGCGCGCGAGGTCCGGGTCGTTCGCCGCGTACGGCCGCGTCACCCCGTGTCCGTCGACGTACTCCCCCCGGACCTTCTCGTGCAACCGCACGACCCAGGCGCTCGCGTGCTCCGCCGCGGCCCGGTCGCCGTGCGAGACGGTGTAGATCCAGCGGATGGTGCCGGCGAGCCGCCCGAACGGGTCCTCGCGGTAGCGCGAGTGGTCGACCACTCCGGCGAGCGCACCTGGGTGGAGTGCTTGGACCAGCAGCGCCCGGACGCCGGCGAGCACGGTCTGCCGGCCGCCGTGGACGTTCCACGTCGCGGACCCGGGGCCGAAGTACCCGGCGTCGGAGCCCTGCTCGAGGGCATCGATCCACTCGGGACGGCCGGGAGAGCCGCCGGTGAAGGTGTCGTCGAGTCGGGAGCGGAAGGCGTTCGAGAGCGAGGCCATGTCCCCATGTTCCGTCCGGCCCCTGACACTCCGCCGAGGGATCGACGCAGCGCGGCACCTCCCAGGCGCCCTGGGGCCCGGCCGCTAGGTTGGACGGCGTGAGCATCGACACGCCTCGTCCCTGGCTTGCCTCGTACGCCCCGGGGGTCCCGCACGACATCGACGAGCCGACGGGCTCCCTGTACGACCTGGTCGAGGAGTCCGCACGGCGGTTCCCGAAGCACGTCGCCCTGGAGTTCTTCGGCCGCACGACGACCTACGCCGAACTCGAGGAGCAGGTGCTCCGCGCCGCGAACGGCCTGCGCAGGGCCGGCGTAACGGCGGGCGACCGGGTGGCGATCGTCCTGCCGAACTGCCCCCAGCACGTCGTCGCGTTCTACGCCGCTCTCCGGCTCGGTGCGATCGTCGTCGAGCACAACCCGCTGTACACCCCGCGCGAGCTCCGCCACCAGTTCGAGGACCACGGCGCGAAGGTCGCGATCGTGTGGGACAAGTCCGTCGCCACCGTGCAGGACTTCCCGGCCGACGTGGCGCTCGACACGATCGTCTCCGTCGACCTCACCCGGGCGATGCCCCGCAGCACGCGGCTGGCCCTGTCGCTGCCGGTCGCGAAGGCCCGCGAGAGCCGCGCGAAGCTCACCACGAAGGTCCGCGGCACGACGAGGTGGGACGACCTCGTCGGGAGCCGGAAGCTCGCGAAGCGGCACCCGCGCCCGGCGACCGACACGGTCGCGTTGATCCAGTACACCTCCGGGACGACGGGCACGCCGAAGGGGGCGGTGCTGACGCACGGCAACCTCATCGCCAACGCCGCACAGGCACGGGCGTGGGTCCCGCAGATCCGCCGCGGCGACAACACCGTCTACGCGGTCCTGCCGATGTTCCACGCCTACGGCCTCACGCTCTGCCTGACCTTCGCGATGAGCATGGCCTCGCGGCTCGTGCTCTTCCCGGCGTTCGACCCGGCCCTCGTGCTCAAGGCCATGCGGAAGCACCCGCCGACCTTCCTCCCGGCAGTGCCCCCGATCTACGCTCGACTGCAGCACGCGGCGGACTCGGCGAAGGTCTCGCTCGAGGGCATCGAGATCGGCATCTCCGGCGCCATGCCGCTGTCGCAGGACGTCGTCGAGCCGTGGGAGGCCCGCACCGGCGGCTACCTCGTCGAGGGCTACGGGCTCTCCGAGTGCTCCCCCGTCCTCATGGCGAACCCGGTCTCCCCGGAGCGCCGACTCGGCTCGATCGGCCTCCCGCTGTCGTCGACCGAGGCACGCGTGACCGACCCGGACGACGCCACGAAGGTCCTCGGGACCGGCGAGGCCGGCGAACTCCAGGTCCGTGGCCCGCAGGTGTTCCGGGGCTACTGGGGCAAGGCGGAGGCCACGGACGAGGTCTTCACCGCCGACGGCTGGTTCCGCACCGGCGACATCGTCGCGATCGACCCCGACGGCTACGTCCGGATCGTCGACCGCCTCAAGGAGCTCATCATCACCGGTGGGTTCAACGTCTCACCGTCCGAGGTCGAGGACACCCTCATGCGCCACCCCAGCGTGCGCGAGGTCGCGGTGGTGGGCATCACGCAGGGCGGCAACGAGCAGGTCGTCGCCGCGGTCGTCCCGAAGGACCCGTCGTCGTTCGACGCGGACGCGCTCCGTGCGTGGTCGCGCGAGCACCTCACCCCGTACAAGGTGCCGCGGCGCATCGTCGTGGTCGAGGACCTCCCCCGTTCCATGATCGGGAAGGTGCTGCGCCGCAAGGTGCGCGACCAGATCACCGGCGGCTCCTGACGCGACCGGCACGACGGCCGGGAGGCCCGTGGCGGCGCCGCCACGGGCCTCCCGTCCGTCCCGCGGTCACGTCCATGGCGTGCACCGTCACGTCGACGGCGTGCACCGTCACGTCGACGGCGTGCGCCGTCACGTCGCGTCAGGACACGTGGACGCTCGGTCGGCGGTGCACGTCCGGCTCGGCCTCGCGCAGGACCTCGCGCGTCACCGGCGCGACGTCGCCGACGCCCGTGAACACGAAGCGCAGCGCGTTCTGGATCGGGCTGCCCTCGTTCCACTCGAAGTAGATGCTCGGCACGACCCCCGCGAGGTCGCGGATCGCGAGCAGCGTCGACGCGATGGTGTTCGGCACGTTGCCGGACCGGACCCGCAGGACCCGGTGACCGTGCACGACGTGGCCCTCGACGACGAGGTCCTCCTCGAAGTCGGACGAGTCCGCCGGCAGGACCTCGAGGAACATCGTCGGGACGCGCGCCGGGATGCCCGAGTCGCGGCGTTCCTCCCGCCCCTTCGACCGGTACGCCTCGGCCGTTCCCGCCCCGGGCTCGTTGGCGATGATGCAGACGGAGCTGAACTGGTCGGCGTCGGCCTCGACGAACTGCCGGGCGACGGCGTCGAGCTCGATCGACGAGGCGCGGAGCTCGAACGACCGCCGCACGCGGGACACCAGCGAGACGACCACGATCGCGATGATGAACACCGCGGCGATCCGGACGCCGTCCGGGCGTTCGATGACGTTCGCGACCGTCGTGTAGACGAAGACCACGGTGATGATCCCGAAGCCGATCGTGCGCTTCTTCTGTCCCTTGCGTCGTGCCGAGAGCGTCACCGCGACCGCCGCGCTGGTGATGAGCACGAGCACGCCGTTGGCGTACGCGCCACCCTGCGCGTCGACGTTCGCGTCGAAGAGGACCGTGATCGCGAAGGCGATGAGGGTGAAGATGACGACGAGCGGTCGGGTCGCGCGCGCCCACTGCGGCGCCATGCCGTAGCGCGGCAGGAAGCGGGGCACGAGGTTGAGCAGCCCGGCCATCGCACTCGCGCCCGCGAACCACAGGATCGCGACGGTCGAGAAGTCGTAGATCGATCCGAAGACGCCACCGAGGTACTCGTGCGCGAGGTATGCGAGCGCACGGCCGTTCGCCTGCCCGCCGGCCTGGAACTCGCGCTGCGGGATGAGGAACGTCGTGACGATCGACGAGGTGATGAGGAAGCTGCTCATGATGATCGCCGCCGTGGTGAGCAGTCGCTTCGTCCCGCGGATCCGACCCTCGGGCCGGGGCGACCCCGCGTCGGACGCGTCGCCGCGGACCTGCGGCATCACCGCGACGCCGGTCTCGAAGCCGGAGAGGCCGAGCGCGAGCTTGGGGAACACCACGAGCGCGATGCCGATCATGACCAGCGGGTTGCTGTGCTGGGCGGTCAGGCCGCTCCACCAGTCGCTCGCCACCATCGGGTTCTCGAACACGTGCGCGAGCGCCACCACGACCACGACCGCGTTGAGCGAGAGGTACACGGCGACGAGTCCGACCGCGATGCCGATGGCCTCCCGGAAGCCGCGGAGGAACACCACCCCGAGCAGGAGCAGCAGCGCGAGCGTGAGCGGCACCGGGATCTCGGTGAACCAGTGCGGCGTGAAGGGGTTCTCGGCGATGTGCGCGGTGGCGTCGGCGGCCGAGAGCGTCATCGTGATCATGAAGTCCGTGACCGCGAACCCGAGCAGCACGAGCACGAAGAGCTTGCCCGCCCACCACGGCAGGAGCTTCTCGAGCATCATGATCGACCCCGCACCCTTGAAGCTGTCCTGGGCCACCCGGCGGTACACGGGGAGCGCACCGAACAGGGTCACGAGCACGAGGACGATCGTCGCGATGGGCGAGAGCAGCCCGGCCGCGAGCGCGGCGATGGCCGGCTGGTAACCGAGCGTCGAGAAGTAGTCGACGCCGGTCAGGCACATCACGCGCCACCAGGAGTGGGTCTTCTCGACCTCGACCTGGTGCGGCCCCTGGTGGGAGGCGCCACGGTCGGTGCCCTCGAGCATCCAGCGCTTGAGGCGGCTTCGACGCTCGGGCAGGCGTCGGGGTTCGGTCGCGGTCACGGGATGATGCTAAGCGGTCACGGAGTCGTCCCGGTGCACCCTGTCGCGCTCCTCACTTCGCGCTGATGCGGGTGTACTTGTTCACCGCCCACGGGACGAACACGACGAGCATCACCGCGATGCCGATGAGCACGGTGACGACGGGGTGCTGCATGGTCCAGATGTCCGGCACCGGTGCCGACCCGACGTTGCCGAAGAGCTCACGGGCGGCCTGCACGAGGGAGGACACCGGGTTCCACTCCGCGAACACCCGCAGCACGAGCGGCAGCGTGTCGCTCGGCACGAACGCGTTCGAGATGAAGGTCAACGGGAAGAGGATCATGAACGAGGCGTTGTTGATCACCTCCGGCGTCTTGACGCTCATCCCGAGCAGCGCCATCACCCAGCTGAACGCGTAGCTGAACAGCAGGAGCAGCGCGATGCCGGCGAGGAACTCCAGCGGCGAGGAGTTCACCCGCCACCCGACGGCGAGCCCGGTGAGCATCATGATCACCATCGAGATGCCGTTGAGGACGAGGTCGGAGTTCGTGCGTCCGATGAGCACCGCCGAGGCCGACATGGGCAGCGTGCGGAAGCGGTCGATCAGGCCCTCCTTGAGGTCCTGCGCCATCGCCGACCCCGAGAACGTGGCACCGAACACGACGGTCTGCGCGAAGATGCCCGCCATGAGGAACTGCGTGTAGTCCGTGCCCTTGACGTCGATCGCGCCGCCGTAGACCTGGCTGAAGAGCAGGACGAACATGATCGGTTGCAGCACGGCGAACACGAGCATGTCCGGCGACCGCTTGATCTTCGTGAGGTTCCGCTTCGTGACGGTCCAGCCGTCCTCGAGCCAGACGGCAACCGGCGAGGTGATCGCGACGGGGAGCGCCCGACCCGGCGCCGAGACGGTGGCGGTCATCGCGCCGACTCCTTCTGCTTCTGCTTCTGCTTCGTGCGGCTCGGTCCCGTGGCGGTGTCGTCGGGTTCGTCCTCGGTCGCGGCGTGACCGGTGAGCCGGAGGAACACGTCGTCGAGGGTGGGACGACGCATCCCGGCGTCGTGCAGGTCGATGCCCGCCTCGCCCAGGTCGGCGAGCACCCGCTGGAGCGCGGTCGGCCCGGCGTCCACCGCGATGGCGTACGTGCGGCCGTCGCCGGAGACCTCGACGTCACCCACGCCGTACCGGCGGAGCGCGGTGGTGGCGGCGTCCCCGTCCGCAGCGTCGACCAGGGTCACGACCACGCGGTGTCCGCCGACCTGTGCCTTCAGCTGGTCGGCGGTGCCCTCGGCGATGACGGTGCCGCCGTCGATCACCGCGATGTCGTCGGCGAGACGGTCGGCTTCCTCGAGGTACTGGGTCGTGAGGAGCACCGTCGCACCGTCCGCGACCAGGCCCTCGATGATGTCCCAGAGGGCGAGTCGGCTCCGCGGGTCGAGTCCGGTGGTGGGCTCGTCGAGGAACAGCACGCGCGGGTTCATCACGAGGGCGCCGGCGAGGTCGATGCGGCGACGCATGCCGCCCGAGAAGCCCTTCACCGGCCGGTCGCCGGCCTCGGACAGGTCGAACACGTCGATCAGCTGCCGGGCTCGTTCCCGCGCGGTCCGACGGCCGAGGTGGTACAGCCGGCCGATCATCTCGAGGTTCTCGAACCCGGTCAGGTTCTCGTCGACCGCGGCGTACTGCCCGGACACCCCGATGGACCGGCGGGTCGCCTGTGGGTCCCGCACGACGTCGACGCCGTCGATCGTCGCGGTGCCGCTGTCAGGGGTGATGAGGGTGGTCAGCACCTTGACCGTGGTGGTCTTGCCCGCGCCGTTCGGGCCGAGCAGGGCCTTGACGGTGCCCTGGGGGACGGCGAGGTCGAGCCCCGCCAGTGCGTGCACGGGGCCGGACTTCGACCGGTAGGTCTTGGTCAGTCCGCTTGCTTCGATGATCGCCATGTCGCTCCTCGTTCGAGCATGGAGAATACCAGTGTGTCAGCGAGTGACCGGACACCTGTGGGCGACCGTTGCCGATCGTTCCGCGCGCTCAGACGTCGAAGTCACCACCGAAGTCGCCACCGAAGTCGCCGCCCCAGTCGGAGCCGCCGTCGGCAGACGCTTCGTCGTACCCGCCACCAGTGTCCCCCGAACCGCCGTCATCCGCAGCGTCGGTACCGCCGTCGAACGAACCGGGATCCGGCAGGAAGGCACTCATGATCGCCGAGCCGATGACGTAGCCCGCCACCGTGCCGAGGATCGAGGCTCCGACCATGCGGCCGAACGACGGCCCCTGGCGTCCGCCGAACCCACCGCCGACACCGCCGCCGCCCATCCCGCCGAGCGAGCGCTCCATGAACCCCGGCTGCCGGATCTCGGACCGCGTCGCCGCCTGGGCGAGGGAGCGCGGGTCGTCCCCGCGCGGGGCCTCGCCCGCGGGGGCGCTGCGGGTGAACTCGTCGTAGACCATGCGCCGCTGCTCGGGCGTCAGGGTCGCGAACGCCTCGGCGTGCACCTCCTCGATGCGCTCCGGCGGCGCGGTGCGGAGCAGGTAGCGGTAGCGCTCGACGGCGCGTTCGTCCTCGGCCGACCCGGCCTGCGGCGCCGGTCCCCCAGCAGGAGCGCCGGCTGGTGATCCGGACCCCCACTGCGGCGCTCCGGACGGCACCTGGTACGACTGCTGCCCGTAGCGGTAGCCCTGTTGCTGCGGCTGCTGCGGCTGCCCCCACTGGTTCTGGTCCTGCTGCGGGCGCTCGGGGCGGCCGAGCAGTCGATCGAGGAAACCCATGGTCCGTGCTCCTTCGGGAGGTCGGTGCGGTGCTGGGATGCCGAGCCTACGAGCGGCGAGCGGCCGGTCCCTGTACGCCGACTCAGAGAACGCCGAGCGCCGACGCCCAGACCGTGTGCAGCTCGTCGGCGGCACCGGGGTGGGCGACGAGGAACGGCTCGCCGAGCGGAGGGAACCCGTCGACGGGACCGCTGCGCGTCAGCACGACGCCACCGGCCTCGTGCACGAGCAGCACCGCGGCGCCGTGGTCCACCGGGTCGAACGCGGACACGCAGCCGCCGATGCCCCGTCCGGCTGCGACCTGCGCGATCGTGAGCGTGCCCGAACCCAGCACCCGGAGCGTGCACGACCGCTCCGCGAGGGCGTCGAGGAACCTCCCGAATGCGGGCCAGGGCCGGTGCCCGTCGAGCTCGGTGCCGACGACCGCGCCGGCGAGCGGCCGCGGGTCGTCGTCCAGGCGCAGGGGTCGGTCGCGCAGGACGGCCCCGCGCCCGCGTCGGGCCTCGAGGACCTCGCCGCGCCACGGGTCCGCCACGACCCCGACGACCGGCTGCCCGCCGCGGGTGAGGCAGAGCGACATCGACGTCCACGGGACGCCGTTCGCCAGGTTGGTGGTGCCGTCGACGGGGTCGAGGTACCAGCGGTGCCGGTCGCCGGGCGCGTCGCCGTACTCCTCTCCGGTGAAGCCGTGGGTCGGGAAGGCTGCTCGGACCCGTCCTCGGACGTGTTGCTCGACCAGACGGTCCACGTCCGTGACCAGGTCGGCGGCGTGGGCCTTCGTGGCGACCTGCCCGACCGGGTGCTCGCGGGTGAAGGCGACCACCTCGTGTGCGATGCGGTGCGCGAGGGCCTGTGCCCGTGAGGCGACCTCGGCCTCCGTGGGCTCGTGCGCGGCCGTCGGCCAGCCGTCCCGCTCCGCCGCCGCGAACGTCGCGTGCAGGGTCGCGAGGTCGTCGGTCGCGACGAGGTCCGCCCCCGTCCTGGCCGCCCAGAGCGCCGGCTCCGGGTCGTCGACGGTCCGCACCGCGACCCGCAGGCCGAGCCGGTGCGCGGCCGCCACGGTGCGCGGCGTGAGGAACGCGACGTCGAGGTCGAGCGTCGACGGCTCGGCACCGGCATCGGTACCCGCAGCGGCACCGGCGAGGTCGTCGCAGGTGGGCGGCTCGAGCGACTCCCACGCGAGCCACGTGTCCGCGTCCGGCAGGGCCTCCCGGACAGCGCGCAGGGCGTCCGGGGCCCCGCGCCAGGCCACCGACACGTCGGCGGACGACGTCGCGACCGTGTCCGCCGCGACCTCGGCGTCCTCCGCCGAACGGCACGTGACCACGAGGGCGGACCGGCAGCCGTCGAGCCGCTCCAGCACGGCGTCGAGTCGGGGGATGCGGTCGAGACCGTTGCCGAGGCGGGCGACCTCGCACCACGGCACCTCGTCCACACGGCGGGCGTCGCCCCACAGTCGTCCGAGGGTCTCGTCGTGGAGCAGGACGGCGACACCGTCGGACGTCCGGCGGACGTCGACCTCGATCACCTCCGCGCCGAGCGCCTCCGCGACCGCGACGGCGGGCATCGTGTTCTCCCGTCGGACCCGCGGCGCGCCGCCCCGGGCGACCAGCGCCGGACGCGTCCCCGGTCGCAGGTGACCCGTCGTCGGTGCCTGGTCGAGCGTCGTCATCCGAGCATCGTGCCGCCGCCGGGCGAACCCCCGGTGACGCGCCGGTGAACGCCGATCGTCAGCGCACCCGCACCCGACCGTCAGCGCACCCGCGTCCGACCGTCAGCGCATCCGCGCCCGACCGTCAGCGCGCCGGCGCCCCGACCGAGCGCCGCTCGCGCCGGGCGACGAGCAGCCCCGCGACCAGACGCCACCCCAGCAGGAACACCGCGAGCACGATCGTCGCGACGATGACGAACGACACCGGGAGCGGGTTCCCGTCGACGACGCCCTGCCCCGTCTCGACCCGGACGGCCATCCCGATGAACACGGTCAGGACCCACACGACGACCCCGGTCGGCCAGAGGCGCAGCGGACGACCCCACGCACCGCTCGAGACGTAGCCGATCGCCCAGCCCGCGAGGAACGGGTACGCGGTGGTCCAGAGGCCGAGCGGCGAGAACGCCTCGGCGTGCGAGGACCGACCGATCGCGGCGAATGCGACGATGAGGACGATGTCGACGACGGCTGCGAGCCAGCCCCAGGTACGAGTCACCCCGCCATTGTCCCGCGCCGATCAGAAGAGTCCGTCGCGCCGGTCCTCCCCGAGTCCGTCGAACCCGCGGAACATGTCGGACACGAGCGCCTCGATCTGCGGCTCGACCAGCCGCTCGACGGCCTCGGCGATCCGCGGCCGGTGCTCGATCAGCGCCAGGCACACGGCCGTCCCGGTGGCACGGGCACACTCGTCGGAGAGCTCGATCTCGTGTCGGAGCGCGGCCTTCGCCTCGTCGGACAGCGGTTCGCGCGGCGTCTGCTCCCCCGCCCCGGTACCGGTCATCTCGCCGAGCGTGAACAGGAACGGCGATCCCGGCGAGGGCTCCGGGTCGACGTCGAGCCCCTGGAACTCGGGCGACAGCCCCTCGGTCGGCTGGTAGCCCGCGTGCCGCTTGCGCGCCGCCGCGCGCTCGAGTTCGCGGTGCAGCAGCGGAAGGTTCCGCGCCGTGTAGTCGTCGACCGCGTCCTCGATGATCGTCGAGATGCGTCCGATGAGGGCGTGCTGGACCGCGTGCGGCACGTCCGGCCCGAACCCGGCCGCGCTCGCGATCGGCGACCCGGTGCACTTCCGGCAGATGCGGGTCCGCGGGCGTGCGGTGCCGATCTGCCACCGCGGCAACCACCGCAACCAGACGTCGACGGCGCTCCGCACGCGACCGTCGATGCCGTCCATCCCTCAACAGTAGGCCTGGAGGCCCGGATCACCCCCGCCATCCCGCGCGCGTGGACGAAACGGTCGGGTCGTCAGGCCTTCGGTTCCGTCACGAAGTCGATGAGCTCCTCGACACGGCCGAGCAGCTGCGGCTCGAGGTCCGCGAACGTGCGGACCCGGCCGAGGATGCGCTGCCACGCGCGCGCGATGTCGGCCTGCTCGGCGTGCGGCCAGCCGAGGTGCTGGCAGATGCCCTGCTTCCACTCGACGGAGCGCGGGATCGTCGGCCACGCTTCGAGGCCGAGCCGCGCGGGCTTGACCGACTGCCAGACGTCGACGAACGGGTGCCCGACGACGAGCACGTGCGCGCCCCACTTCCCGCGCATCACGGCGTCGGCGAACCGGGACTCCTTCGAGCCCGGCACGAGGTGGTCGACGAGGACGCCCACGCGGCGCTCCCGGGTCGGCCGGAAGTCGTCCAGGACGTCCGCGAGGTTGTCCACCCCGGAGAGCTCCTCGACGACGACGCCCTCGACGCGGAGGTCGGCTCCCCAGACCTTCTCGACGAGTTCGGCGTCGTGCTTGCCCTCGACCATGATCCGCGACGGCAGCGCCACACGCGCGCGCTGCTGCTCGACCGCGAACGATCCGGACGCGGTGCGGAGGCGACCACCGTCGGACGCGTGCTGCACCGCTGGAGCCGATCCGGGCCTCCTGGCCGGTGGAGCAGCCGCGGCAGACCGCCCGGCCGTACCGGTCACACCGGCACTGTTGCCCGCTCGACGCCCGACGGGCGCCTGCGGACGCCCCAGCGTGACGAGCTCGCCCTCGAGCAGGAACTGCCCGGTGAAGGGGAACGACCGCGTGCGGCCCTTCCAGTCCTCGAGCTCGACGTTGCCGGCCTCGAGCCGCACCACCGCGCCGGCCCAGCCGGTCGTGGGGTCCTCGAGCACCATGTCCCGCTCGAGCGGCACCTGCCGCACCTTCTTCACGCCCCGCGAGCGCCAGTCGCCCGAGAGGACGTCGTTGCCGTACCGGTCGTCGTCCACCCGCAGGAGCGTAGTGTCGATGCGGCCCAGGACGACGTCGCCGGGCCGGACACCCACCCATCCGACGGAAGGCACCCCCGTGCGCGCAGCCATCATCCACGCCCCGAACGACGTCCGCGTCGAGGACCGCGACCGACCGACCGTCCTGACGCCGGGGGACGTCGTCGTCCAGGTCGTCGCGGCGTGCGTCTGCGGCTCCGACCTCTGGCCCTACCGCGGCGTGACCGAGACGAAGCGGCCGCGGCCGATCGGCCACGAGCTCGTCGGCACGGTGGTGGAGGTCGGCGACGCGGTCACCGACCTCCACGAGGGCGACTTCGTCATCTCCCCCTTCACCATGAACGACGGCACGTGCCAGGCCTGCCGCCACGGCATGACCACCGGGTGCGAGCACCTGTCCGGGTTCGGCGGGAAGGACGCGTACGGCGACCCGGTCGGCGGCGCGCAGGCCGAGTACGTGCGCATCCCGGACGCCTCGGCGACGCTCGTGGCGGTCCCCGGGCCGGTCGATCCCGCGCTCGTCCCGTCGCTCCTCACCCTGTCGGACGTGTTCTCCACCGGACACCACGCAGCGGTGTCGGCACAGGTCGGCCCGGGCCGGACCGTCGTCGTGGTCGGCGACGGTGCGGTGGGGCTCTCGGCGGTGCTCGCGTCGAAGCGACTCGGGGCGGAGCGCATCATCGCGATGAGCCGGCACGCCGACCGGCAGGCCCTCGCACGGGAGTTCGGCGCCACCGACATCGTCTCGGAGCGCGGTGCCGAGGGCGTCGCGGCGATCCGCGAGCTGCTCGGCGGGGACCTCGCCGACTCCGCGGTCGAGGCCGTCGGCACCGAGGAGAGCATGGACCAGGCCCTGCACTCGGTCCGCCCCGGAGGTGCACTCGGGTTCGTCGGGGTCCCGCACGGGGTGCCGACCATCGGGACGCGCTACCTCTTCGACACGAACATCTCCGTCGCGGGCGGGATGGCCCCGGCACGGAAGTACATCCCCGAGCTGCTGCCCGACGTGCTCTCGGGCGCGATCGACCCGGGCCGGGTGTTCGACCTCGAGCTGCCGCTCGACGAGACCGCTGAGGCGTACCGGGCGATGGACGAGCGTCGCGCGATCAAGGTGCTGCTCCGCCCGTAGCCCGCGTTCCGCGGTGCGGAACCCGTGTTTCGGATCTGTGAACAAACCTTTCAGTAAAGAAGGTTGTCCGTTACAGTCCTCGCATGAGCACTCGTGGACGCACTCCCGGCCAGCCCGGTCTGCTGCGCGTGCTCAACGACCGAGCCGCTCTCGAGCTGCTCCTCGACGAGGGGCCGCTCACCCGGAACGAGATCGCGGGCCGCACCGGGCTGAGCAAGCCCACCGCAGCTGAGATCATCCGCCGACTCGAGTCCGCCGACCTCATCCGCGCCGCGGGCACCGAGGCCCAGGCCGGCCGGCGTGGCCCGAGCGCGGCGGTGTACGAGGCCATCACCGACCGTGACCTCGCGGTGGCCGTCGACGTCCAGCTCGTCGACGTCCGCTCCACCGTCGTGGACGCGGTCGGTCGGCCCTACCCGGTCGCCACGCACACCATGACGCCCGACGAGGTGCGCGCCCCCGGAGCGGACATCGTCGCCGCCGCGATCGCCCGTGCAGCGTCGGCTGCCGGCATCGACGAGGACCTCGTCACGGCGGTCGCGGTCGGTGTGCAGGCCTCGGTCGACCACACCACGGACACCCTGATCTTCACCGACGGCCTGCCCGGCTGGCCGCGTGAGCGTGTCGCGGCGACGCTCTCGGCCGAACTCGGTGTGCAGGTCGTCGTCGAGAACGACGCCAACCTCGCCGCGATCGCCGAGCGGAGCATGGGCGCCGGCCGGACCGTCGGCTCCTTCGCCCTGTTCTGGATGGCCGAGGGCCTCGGCATGGCACTCGACCTCGACGGCCGCTTGCACACCGGGGCCTCCGGAGCCGCCGGTGAGATCGGCTACCTCGGTGTGCCCGCCGACGCACGCCCCATCGACCCGACGGCCACGATCATCGCGGACCTCATCTCCGAGTCCGCGATCACCGCGCTCGCCGCCGAGCACGGGATCACCGCACCGGACGGCTCACCGGCCGACTGGCGCGAGGTGCTCCTGCGGCTGCCCGGACTCCCCGAGCAGCACCCCTTCACGACCGCCCTCGGCGAGCGCATCGGGCACAACGTGCTCCCCGCCCTCGCCGTCGCCGATCCCGAGACGGTCGTCCTGCACGGCCCGACCGGCATCGCGGGCGGTCCCGCCCTGGCCGCCGCCGTGACCGCCTGGCTCCGGACCCGCACCCGCTGGTCCACCGCCGTGGTCGCACCCGGTGTCCCCGACACACCCGTCCTGCACGGAGCACGGCACGTCCTCATCGACGTGGTGCGCTCCGCACTCGCCGCCCGGGTCGACCGCATCAGTGACGATGCACCGACCCCCGTCGAGCGCACCTGACCAGCACCACCCACCCGCACCACTCGAGGCACCACCACCAGCCCTGTCCCAGGGCTCTTCGGCGCGCCCGGAAACGGGCCGCGCCGGAGCGAGCGCAGAGAGCGAGTCCCACATGTCACTCCCCAGTCCCAGGATCCGGCGGATCGTCGCCGCGACCGCCGTCGCCGCCACCGGAGCGCTCGTCATCGCGGGCTGCAGTTCGGGGTCGAGCGCCGACAGCATCGACAAGACCGCGCCGAAGGAGCTCACGGGCACCGTCTCCCTGTGGCACTTCTTCACGGGCCGTGAGGCCGGCGTGGTCAAGTCGGCCGTCGCGGGCTTCGAGAAGGCCAACCCCGGCGTCACGGTCGACATCCACGCCGGCCAGGACGACGAGAAGCTGCAGAAGGCGATCTCGTCGGGCCAGAACATCGACGTCGGCCTGTCCTACTCGACCGCGATCGTCGGGAGCTTCTGCTCGTCCGGTGCCTTCCGCGACCTCACTCCGTACGTCGAGCGGGACAAGGTCGACCTCTCCGACATCCCGAAGGCCGTGCGGTCGTACACCGAGTACAAGGGCAAGCGCTGCACCCTCCCGGCCCTCGCGGACGTCAGCGCGCTCATGTACAACAAGCCGCTGCTCGAGAAGGCCGGCATCAGCACCCCGCCGAAGACCCTCGACGAGCTGAAGACCGACGCACTCAAGCTCACGACCTACAACGCCGACGGGTCGATCAAGCAGCTCGGCTTCAACCCGCTGATCGACTTCTACGAGAACTCCCCCGAGCACTGGGCGCCGATGATCGACGGCCGTTGGCTCGACAGCAAGGGCAACAGCGAGATCGGCACCTCTTCCGCGTGGAAGCAGCTCATCGCCTGGCAGAAGGACTTCGTCGACGAGATCGGCTACGACAAGCTCAAGGCGTTCACGTCCGGCCTCGGGCAGGAGTTCGCGGCCGACAACGCGTTCCAGACCGGCCAGGTCGCCATGCAGATCGACGGCGAGTACCGGACGGCGTTCATCAAGGACCAGAAGCCGGACCTCGACTACGGCACCGCCCCCACCCCGGTGATGGAGGGCCTCGGCAACTACGGCTCGACCTACATCGCGGGCAACGTGGCGGGCATCGCGAAGGGATCGAAGCACCCCGAGCTCGCCTGGGCACTCCTGAAGTACCTGTCGACGAACACCGACGCGCAGGTCACGATGGCGAACGGGCTGAAGAACATCCCGACGATCACCTCGGCACTCGAGTCACCGAAGCTCGAGGTCGACGAGAACTACAAGACCTTCGTCGACGTCGCGGGCAACAAGGACACGATGACGTCGCCCGGCACCGCCGACGGCGCCGCCTACATCGGCACGTTCACGAAGTTCTGGCAGGCCTACCAAGAGAACGGCGGGAACCTCGACCAGAAGCTGAAGCAGCTCGACGAGGACATCGACAACGCCAACCAGCTGGCGGGTCCGTGATGACGGACGTCACCACCCCCGGAACGGACAGCCTGGAGGCGCGGCCCACCCGCGCCTCCCGGCCGGCCGGCCCAGCCGGGTCGCCTCGCACCCCGTCCGGTGCGCCCGCGCGCACGTCGCGTCGGCGCCGCAGCGCCGAGTCCCGGCGTCGCACCGTCGCCCTGACGATGCTCGCGCCGGCGATCCTCGGGCTCGTGGTCTTCTTCGCGTACCCGTTGGTCGCGTCGATCGTGTACTCGTTCACGCGGTACAACCAGCTGCAGGAGCCGCAGTTCGTCGGACTGCTCAACTACCGCTTCCTGTTCACGCAGGACCCGCAGATCGGGGCCGCGGTCGTCAACACGATCTGGTTCGTGGTGATCCTCGTGCCGGTCCGGATCGTCTGCGCACTGCTCGTCGCCGGGCTGCTCAGCCGAGCGAAGGCGGCCACCGGGTTCTGGCGGACGCTGTTCTACCTGCCGGCGCTGGTGCCGCCGGTGGCGAGTGTCGTCGCGTTCGTGTTCCTGTTCAACCCCGGCACCGGGCCCGTGAACCAGATCCTGCGGTTCTTCGGCATCGACGGTCCCCTGTGGTTCAACGACCCGGCGTGGTCGAAGCCGTCGCTCGTGATCATGGGCGTCTGGGTCATGGGCGACATCATGATCATCTTCCTCGCAGCGCTGCTCGACGTCCCCCGTGACCTCTACGAGGCAGCGTCACTCGACGGCGCGAACGGCCCACAACAGGTGCGCCACATCACCCTGCCGACCATCGCGCCCGTCATCGGGTTCGCGGTCGTCACGGGGGTGATCGCGGCGCTCCAGTACTTCACCGAGGCAGCCGTCGCGTCCGGGGTGGCGTCGGGCAAGGCGACGATCGGTGGTGGCACGGCGGCGCAGCTCGGGTACCCGGGCACCTCGCTGCTGACCTACACCGAGCTGCTGTACCAGCACGGGTTCGCGAACTTCCAGTTCGGCTACGCCTCCGCGATGGCCGTGGTGCTGTTCGTGGTCACCGCGATCGTCCTCGTCCTCACCATGCGCCGCATCTCCGTCTTCCGACCCGAGGAGTCCTGATGACCGCCGTGTCCCAGTCCCCGCTCGCCCGGGCACCCCGCGGAGCCGCTCCGGGCGGCTCGACGCCCGGCACCGCCCGCGGCCCGCGCCGGAGCCTGCTGGTCTGGATCGCCGAGCACGCGGCCCTCGTCGCGCTCGGGGTGGTCACCATCGCCCCGATCGTGTTCGTCGTGCTGACGTCGCTCATGTCGAGCAACCAGGCCCTGACGGCGTCGATCATCCCGAAGCCGTTCGACCTCGCGAACTACGGCCGGGTGTTCACCGAGCTGCCCCTCGCGCAGTGGTTCGGCAACTCCGCGCTGTACGCCGTGCTCGCGACCGCGTTCATGCTCCTCAGCTCTGTTCCGGCGGCGTACGCCCTGGCCCAGATCAGGTTCCGGGGCGCGAACGCGATCTTCACGATCATCATCGTGGCGATGCTCCTGCCACCCCAGGTCACCGCCGTGCCCGTCTACGTGATGTGGTCCGAACTGCACCTCACCGGGACGCTGTGGCCACTGATCCTGCCGAACCTGCTCGGCGACGCGTTCAGCATCTTCCTGCTCCGCCAGTTCTTCCTGACGATCCCGAAGGAGTACGGCGACGCCGCCCGCATGGACGGCTGCAGCGAGTGGGGCGTGCTCGCCCGCGTCGTCGTCCCGATGGCACTGCCGGGTATCGCGTCGGCGGCGATCTTCATGTTCTTCCACTCCTGGAACGACTACTACGGGCCGCTGCTCTACGCGTCCGAGAACCAGGCCGCGTGGCCGGTGGCGTACGGCCTCGCCACGTTCCGCGGTCAGCACGGTACCGACTGGTCGATGACGATGGCGATGACCGTCGTCGTCATGGTCCCGGTCGTCGTCATCTTCTTCTTCGCACAGAAGGCATTCGTCGAGGGCATCGCGCTCACCGGCGTGAAGGGATAGCACCACAGTGAAACTCACGGTCATCGGTGGCGGATCCACCTACACCCCCGAACTCGTGGACGGCTTCGCCCGGCTCCGCGAACAGCTGCCGATCGACGAGCTCTGGCTCGTCGACCCCGACCCCGAGCGCCGCCGGTTGGTCGGCGGCGTCGCGCAGCGGATGTTCGCGCACGCCGGGCACCCGGGCACGGTGCACGTCACGGACGACGTGGTCGCCGGGGTGTCGGACGCCGACGCCGTCATGTTCCAGCTCCGCATCGGCGGACAGGCGGCGCGGCAGCAGGACGAGACGTGGCCGCACGAGGCGTGCTGCATCGGCCAGGAGACCACCGGACCCGGCGGGTTCGCCAAGGCGCTCCGGACGGTTCCGGTGGTCCTCGAGTACGCAGATCTGGTCCGCGAGCACGCGAAGCCCGACGCCTGGATCGTGGACTTCACGAACCCCGTCGGCATCGTCACCCGTGCGCTGCTCGACGCCGGGCACCGCGCGGTCGGGCTCTGCAACGTCGCGATCGGGTTCCAGCGCCGCTTCGCCCGCGAGTTCGACGTCGCCCCCGAGGCGGTCCGGCTCGACCACGTCGGCCTGAACCACCTGACGTGGGAGCGCGGGGTGCACGTCCGGTCCGCCGACGGGACGGAGCGCGACGTCCTGCCGGACCTCCTCGCTGCCGACAGCGGAGCCCTCGACCGGATGGCCGAGAGCGTGCACATGCCCGCCGACCTCATCCGACTCCAGCACGCCGTGCCCTCGTACTACCTCCGTTACTTCTACGCCCACGACGTCGTGCTCGAGGAGCAGTTGCACGAGCGCACCCGCGCCGAGGCCGTCATGGACACCGAGCGGGCACTGCTCGCGAAGTACGCCGACGAGGCCGTCGTGACGAAGCCGGCCGAGCTCGAACAGCGGGGCGGCGCGTACTACTCCGAGGCCGCGATCGACGTGCTGTCCTCGATCCTCGGCGACCGCGGCGACGTGCAGGTCCTCAACGTGCGGAACGACGGCACGTTCCCGTTCCTCCCCGACGACCACGTCATCGAGGTCCCCGCGCGCGTCACCCGGCAGGCGATCACCCCGCTGCCGGTCGCGCCGCTCGCTCCGGACACGGCCGGACTCGTCTCGCACGTCGCCGGCTACGAGCGGCTCGCCCTCGAGGCCGCGCTCCACGGTGGTCGCGACCGGGTGCTCCGGGCGATGTGGGCGCACCCGCTCGTCGGACAGGTCGACAAGGCCGAGCGCCTGACCGACCTGCTGCTCGCCGCGAACGCCGACCTCCTCCCCTGGGCGGGCGGCGCGCTCGCCGGAGCACGATGACCACCGCGGACGGCGTGGTCCGCGCGCCGAGCTCCTCCGGGTACGGCTCAGACGACGTCGTGCGCTCCGACGACGTCGTGCTCGCCGTCGACGGCGGCGGCAGCAAGACCGACGTCGTCGCGATCGGGCTCGACGGTTCGCTGATCGCCCACGCCCGAGGGCCGGGATCGAATCCGCAGACGCGGGGTTGGGCGGCCGTCGGGCCGGTGCTCGACGAGGTCCGCGCCGCCGTGCTCGACGAGATCGGCACACGCGAGGTCCGGACGACACACGTCTACCTCGCCGGGCTCGACCTGCACGACGAGCTCGTCGCGGCCGAGGCAGCACTCGCCCACTGGTCGGAGGACGGCGGAGCACCGGACGTCCTCGACAACGACCTGTTCGCCCTGCTCCGTGCCGGGACGCTCTCGCCCGACGCCGCGGCGCTCGTCTGCGGCACGGGCATCAACGCCCTCGCGGTCCGGGCCGACGGCGCCACGATCCGCTACCCGGCGATCGGGGACGTCTCGGGCGACTGGGGCGGTGGCGCCTACCTCGGCAACCGGGCACTCTGGCACGCCGCCCGCGCCGACGACGGCCGCGGCCCGGCGACCGCCCTCGTCGACGCCGTCCCGCGGTCACTCGGGTTCCGGTCCGTCCGCGAGGTCACGGAGGCCCTGCACTTCGGACGCCTCGACCCCGCTGCCGTCGGTCGGCTCTGCCCGGTCCTCTTCGACGTAGCGGGCGACGGGGACGCGGTCGCCCGGTCGGTCGTCGAGCGGCAGGCGGAGGAAATCGTGCTCATGGCCTCGGTCGCACTCGAACGCCTCGGTCTCGGCGGCACGGACACCCCGGTGCCGATCGTGCTCGGCGGCGGGGTCCTCGCGGCACGGCACCCACTCCTCGTCGAGCCGGTCGTCGCCGGGTTCGCCGAGCGGGTGCCGGGTGCGGTCCCGACGTGGGTCACGGCGCCGCCGGTGCTCGGC
This sequence comes from Curtobacterium sp. NPDC089689, assembly GCF_044749145.1. NCBI lineage: Bacteria > Bacillati > Actinomycetota > Actinomycetes > Micrococcales > Microbacteriaceae > Curtobacterium > Curtobacterium sp. NPDC089689. The sequence continues at coordinate 225,274 of NZ_JBIVHJ010000001.1, forward strand.
GCGGGACTCGCGGCGCTCGAGTCGGTCGGGGCCGGACCGGAAGCGCTGGACCGGTACCGCGCAGCGGTCCTCGGACGCGAGTTCGCGTCGACGGCCGCGCCGATCGTCTGAACGCACCACACGACGGACGGGAGGCCCGTGGCGGCGCCGCCACGGGCCTCCCGTCCGTCTGCTGCGTGCGTCGCGCGCAGAGTGCGGACAGCACGACGAGACTCGTGGTGCGCGACATGCCTCGCGCTCCTGAGCACGAGACCGGTCGCTCAGCACGAGACCCGCGCCGCGCAGCTGCTGCTGCTACGCGGCGGCCGTGACCGCCCGCCCGAGCAGGCCGAGCGTGTCCACGACCCGGTTCGAGAAGCCCCACTCGTTGTCGTACCAGGCGACGACCTTCACGTGCCGGCCACCGTCGACCCGGGTGAGGAGCGAGTCGAAGATGCTCGACGCCGGGTTCTGCTGGACGTCCGTCGACACGATCGGGTCGCTCGTGTACGCGAGCACCCCGGCGAGCGCTCCTCCGGCGGCGGCGCGGTAGGCGGCGTTGACCTCGTCGACGGTGACGTCCCGCCCGACGACCGTGTTGAGCTCCACGATGGACCCGACCGGGACCGGCACCCGGATCGCGTCGCCGGACAGCTTGCCGTCGAGGCGCGGCAGCACAAGACCGATCGCCTTCGCCGCGCCGGTGGTGGTCGGCGCGATGTTGACCGCGGCCGCGCGGGCCCGGCGGAGGTCCCGGTGCGGGCCGTCCTGCAGGTTCTGCTCCTGTGTGTACGCGTGCACGGTCGTCATGAAGCCGTGCTCGATGCCGGCGAGGTCGTCGAGGACGGAGGCGAGCGGTGCCAGCGCGTTCGTCGTGCAGGACGCGTTCGACACCACCGTGTGCCGGTCCGGGTCGAACGCGTCCGTGTTGACGCCGTACGCCAGGGTCACGTCGGCACCGGTCGCCGGAGCGCTGATGAGCACCCGTCGTGCGTCGGCGTCGAGGTGCTGCGCCGCGGCGTCGCGGGAGGTGAACCGGCCGCTGGACTCGAGGACGACATCGACGCCCAGCTCGCCCCACGGCAGGGCGGACGGTTCGCGCTCGGCGAGCACACGGATGCGGTGCCCGTCGACCACCAGGAAGTCGGTGCCGTCGTCGTGCGCGACCTCGACGGTCCCGGCGAAGGGCCCGAGGGCGGAGTCGTACCGGAACAGGTGCGCGAGGGTGTCGGGCGCGGTCAGGTCGTTGACGGCGACGACCTCGAGCCGGTCACCGTCGGAGCGGTGGGCGGCGTCTCCTGCGCGCGCGAGCAGGGCGCGGAGCGTGTTGCGACCGATGCGGCCGAAGCCGTTGATGCCGATGCGGGTCATGGCGTTCCTTTCGTTCGACCTCCATGCTCACCGGCGGCCGCGGACTCCCCCAGTGGCGCTCGCGCCCTCTTCCGGAAGGATCTCGCCAAGCTCCCTCACTCCTGCTGGAAGGTCCTCCGGTACGCCGTCGGCGTCACCCCGAGCACCCGCCGGAAGTGCAGCCGGAGGTTCGCGTCCGTCCCGAGTCCCACCCGCGCGGCCACCTGGTCGATCGCCAGGTCGGACCGCTCGAGGAGCTCCCGTGCGAGGTCGACCCGTGCCCGCAGCACCCACTGCATCGGGGTGTACCCGGTCCCCTCGACGAAGCGCCGCGAGAACGTCCGGGTGGAGACCGCCGCGTGTCCGGCCAGGTCGGCGAGGGTCAGCGGATCCCCGAGGTGTCGCAGTGCCCACTCCCGGGTGTCGGCGTACGTCGCATCGGTCGGCTCCGGGACCGAGCGCTCGATGTACTGCGCCTGCCCGCCGCTGCGGTGCGGCGCACTGACGAGCCGTCGCGCGACGTGGTTCGCGAGCCCGACGCCGTGGTCACGCCGAACGAGGTGCAGGCAGAGGTCGATGCCGCTCGCCGCTCCCGCGCTGGTCAGGACGCTGCCCTCGTCGACGAAGAGGACGTCCTCGTCGACGTCGACCGCGGGGTACCGGTCACGGAGGACCCGCGTGTAGTGCCAGTGCGTCGTCGCCCGGCGCCCGTCGAGGAGTCCTGCGGCGGCGAGCGCGAACGCTCCGGTGGAGATCGCCGCGATGCGCTTGCCGTCGGCATGGGCTCCCCGGAGGGCGCGGACGACGGCCTCGGGCGGCGGGGTGTCAGCCGGGAAGCGGTAGCCCGGCACGAAGACCGTCTCGGCCCAGTCGACGGCTTCGAGCCCGCGGCCGACGGCGTACGAGAGTCCGTCGCCGCCCCGTACCGTGCCCGCCCGTGGCCCGCAGACCCGGACCTCGTACGGCATGCTCGGGCGGTTCGAGAACACCTGCGCGGGGATCCCGACGTCGAGGGGCTTCGCGCCGGGCAGGACGAGGACGGCCACGCGGTGCGGACGGTCGGCCATGCGCCGACGCTAGCCGATCAGCCGCGGCCACCGGGCGGACCGGCCGCGGCCACCGGGCGGACCGGCCGCGGCAGCCGCCGGGTCAGGTGTCGTGGACGGCCAGGACGCGGTGCGGGGACGCGGCCTCGGCAACCCATCCGGTCGGCAGCGCCCGTCGGAGCTCGTCCACCGTGAAGCTCCGTCGGATCGACCGGAGGCCGTCGACCCGCACGAAGGTGCCCGCGGCCACGAGGGGCGACGCCAGGGCGTAGGAACGGTAGGCGCTGCGCGAGCGCCGGATGTCGGAGTGCACCACCCGTGACGCGGCGAGGCGCACGGAGTCGGCGAGGAAGCCGGAGCGTTCGTCGTCGCCGAGGTGGTGCAGCACGTGGTTCGAGACCACCACGTCGAAGCGTTCACCGGCCGCGACGAGGTCCCCGCTCGACGCTTCCCGGAACGTCGCGCCCCGGAGCCGCGATCGGCTGGCCGCGGCGATCGCACGCGGGTCGGGGTCGACGCCGACGACCTCGACGTCGAAACCGTCGCTCGCCGCCCACCGGACGAGTGCGCGGGCGAGGTCGCCGCCGCCGCATCCGAGGTCGAGCACCCGGCCCCGCCCGGTCGGCGGCAGCGCGGGCATGACGTGTGTCCGCCACGCCGTCCGCCACCCGCTCACGAGGGCGTTCACCACGGCGAAGCGCCGGAAGGTCCGGTCCAGCGCGCGCGGGTCGCAGTCGGGGTCGTCCATCAGCTCGCGCAGCGCGAGGTCGCGGACCGAGAGGTCGACCGGGAGGCCCGGCCCGGCCCCGTGGCGCCGGCTCACGGCCGGCCTGCGGTCACCGCTGTGCCGATGGCGAGCGGGTCGGTGTCGGCGTCGGTGGCGTCGGCGTCGGCGTCGGTGTCGGCGTCGGCGTCGCCCGCGACGGTCCCCGGCGCGGCTCCGGCGATCCCGGTGCGCGCCGGAGCCGCCACGGTGAGGCGCGCGCACTCCACGGTGAGTCCCGGCCCGAACGCGAGGGCGATGACCGGGTCACCGTCCCCGAGGCCGCTCCCGAGTGCCTCGGCGAGCACGAACAGGACGGTCGCGCTCGACATGTTCCCGTGCTCCCGGAGGACGGTCCGGCTCGCGGCGATGGCGTCGGCGGGCAGCCCGAGCGCCTCCTCCGTCCGGTCGAGGATCGCCCGGCCACCGGGGTGCACGGCCCAGGTCGGGACCGCAGCGGCCGGAGCGTCGCCGAGCAACGGGGCGACCGCGGCACCGACGTGCTCCCCGATGAGCTTCGGGACGGCCGCGGAGAGCACCATCTCGAAGCCCTCGTCACCGATGTTCCACGCCATGTCGCCCGCACCCTCGGCCACGACGCTCGTCGCGAAGTCGTCGATCCGGAGGCCCGGGCCGTCAGCGGCGACCACCGCCGCCGCCGCCCCGTCGCCGAAGACGCTGTTCGACACGATCTGGTCCGGGTCGTCCGAGGTCCGGACGTGGAGCGTGCAGAGCTCGGCGCAGACGACGAGCACCACCGCGTCCGGGTCGGCGTCGACGAACGCGGCGGCGATGCGGAGCGCCGGGAACGCCGCACAGCAACCCATGAACCCGATGTGCTGCCGGAAGACCGAGGGGCGGAGGCCGAGCTGTTCGACGACGTCCAGGTCGGGCCCGGGCTGGGTGAACCCCGTGCACGAGACCGTCACGACGTGGGTGATCGTCTCCGGCGCCGTCCCCGCACGGTCGAGCGCGTCACGGGCGGACGCGACGAAGAGCGGCGGGGCGAGGACCCGGTACGCGTCGTTCCGGGACCCGGTCGACGGGGAGACCAGCGCACCCCGGACGTCGCGGAAAGCACCGGCGTCGGCCGCCGGGTCGAGCTCGGGCAGCACGGTGTGTCGGGTGTCCACGGCGGACCCGTCGAACGCCGCTCCGATGAGCCGCTGCGCCAACCGCGACGTGGCGGTCTGACCGCGGAAGAGGTCGCGGACGGCGGACTGTCCGAGGGTCGTCTGCGGGACGGCGGTACCGATGGCGCGGATCGTTGCAGACACGACTCATCCTGTCACCGGGTCGCTGACGCGTCCCCAGGTTGCGTCGGAACGGGAACGGCACCGTGGAACGGACACAGCACCGTGGAGGACCACGGTGCTGTGTCCAAGCTGGTTCCGCCGGGCTCGGCGGCGGGTGTGTCAGCCCCGCTGCGTCAGCCCTGCTGCGTCAGCCCTGCTGCGCCCGTTCGAGCACGAGCTCGCGGACGCGCGCGGCGTCGGCCTGGCCCTGCATGGCCTTCATGACCGCGCCGATGATCGCGCCGGCCGCCTGGACCTTGCCGTCCTGGATCTTCGCGAGGACGTCCGGCTGCGCGGCGAGTGCCTGGTCAACCGCGGCCGTGAGCGCGGAGTCGTCCGAGACGACCTTCAGCCCGCGCGACTCGACGACCTGCGCCGGCGATCCCTCGCCGGCGATGACGCCTTCGAGGACCTGACGCGCGAGGCGGTCGGTGAGGTCGCCGGACTCGACGAGCGCGATGAGCTCGGCGACGTGCTGCGGCGACACGAGGTCGCCGGCGGAGGCGTCCTGTGCGTTCGCGACACGGGTGATCTCACCCGTCCACCACTTGCGCGCGGCCTGGGGCGCTGCACCGGCCGCGACCGTGCCCTCGACCTCGTCGAGCAGGCCGCCGTTCACGACGTCCTGGAACTCGAGGTCGGCGAAGCCCCACTCGCCCTTGAGCCGACGACGACGAGCGACCGGCGCCTCCGGCAGCGCGGCACGCAGTTCCTCGACGAGCGCGGGGTCGGGCACGACGGGCAGGAGGTCGGGCTCCGGGAAGTAGCGGTAGTCGTCCGCGTCCGACTTCGGACGGCCGGCCGACGTCCGACCGGTGTCCTCGTGCCAGTGCCGGGTCTCCTGCGTGATCGTGCCGCCGGCCGCGAGGATCGCCGCCTGCCGCTGGATCTCGTAGCGGATGGCGCGTTCGACCGAGCGGAACGAGTTGACGTTCTTCGTCTCGGTGCGGGTCCCGAGCTTCTCCTGTCCGCGCGGGCGGAGCGAGATGTTCGCGTCGCAGCGGAGGTTGCCGCGCTCCATGCGGGCCTCGGAGACACCGAGCGCCCGGACGAGGTCACGGATGACCTGCACGTACGCCGCGCCGAGTTCGGGTGCACGGTGCTCGGTGCCGAAGATCGGCTTCGTGACGATCTCGACGAGCGGGACACCCGCACGGTTGTAGTCGACGAGCGAGTACTCGGCGCCCTGGATGCGTCCGGTGGCACCGCCGACGTGCGTGAGCTTGCCGGCGTCCTCCTCCATGTGGGCGCGCTCGATCGGCACCTGGAAGATCGTGCCGTCCGCCAGCTCGACCTCGACCTCGCCCTCGTACGCGATCGGCTCGTCGTACTGCGAGATCTGGTAGTTCTTCGGGTTGTCCGGGTAGAAGTAGTTCTTCCGCGCGAACCGCGACGACTCGGCGATCGAGCACCCGAGCGCGAGCCCGAGGCTGATCGAGTACCGGACGGCCTGCTCGTTCACGACCGGCAGCGACCCGGGCAGCCCGAGGTCGACCGGCGTCACGTTGGTGTTCGGCTCGCCGCCGAAGAAGTTCGGCGCGTCGGAGAACATCTTGGTCTTCGTGCCGAGTTCGACGTGCACCTCGAACCCGAGCACCGGCTCGTAGCGTTCGAGTGCCTCGTCGAAGTCCATCAGGGCTTCCTTCTGCGCCATCAGATCACGCCTTCCTGCGCTGCCGACTGCTGGGAGGCGTCCAGGTCGGGGATTCGGTCGATGAGCGGGGCGCCCCACTGCTGCTCGAGCAGACGCTCGAGCGCGGCACCGTAGCGGTAGAGCCGGGCGTCCTCGCGCTGCGGCGCCATGAGCTGCACACCGGTCGGCAGGCCGTCCTCGGGCGCGAGGCCGTTCGGGATGCTCATGCCGGGCACACCCGCGAGGTTCGCCGGGATCGTGGTGAGGTCGTTGAGGTACATCGCCAGCGGGTCGTCCATGCGGTCGCCGAACGGCAGGGCCGTCGTCGGCGCGGAGGGGCTGAGGAGCAGGTCGACCTTGTCGAAGGCCGCCGCGAAGTCGCGCTGCACGAGCGTGCGGACCTTCTGCGCGGAGCCGTAGTACGCGTCGTAGTAGCCGGCGCTCAGCGCGTAGGTGCCGAGGATGATGCGTCGCTTGACCTCGGGGCCGAAGCCGACCTCACGCGTGGCGGCCATGACGTCCTCGACGGTCGCACCGTTCTCGGGCGTGACGCGGAGGCCGAAGCGCACGGAGTCGAACTTCGCGAGGTTCGACGACGCCTCGGCCGGCAGGATCAGGTAGTACGCGCTGATCGCGTAGGCGAACGAGGGGGCGTCGATCTCGACGACCTCGGCGCCTGCCGACTCGAGGAGCGCGACGGTCTCCTGGAACCGCTGGGTCACACCGGCTTGGAAGCCCTCGCCACCCGCGAGCTCCTTGACGACACCGACCGTGAGTCCGCGCAGCGTGTCGGCCTGGAGCCCCGCCCGGGCGGCGTCCGCCATCGAGGGCCACTCCGCCGGGATCGAGGTCGAGTCGCGCGGGTCGTGCCCGCCGATGACGTCGTGCAGCAGCGCGGCGTCGAGCACCGTCCGCGACACCGGGCCGATCTGGTCGAGCGACGACGCGAGGGCGATCGCGCCGTACCGGCTCACGCCGCCGTAGGTGGGCTTCACGCCGACGGTGCCGGTGAACGCGCCGGGCTGCCGGATCGAGCCACCGGTGTCGGAGCCGAGCGCGAAGGGCGCCTCGTACGCGGCGACCGCAGCCGCCGAGCCACCACCGGAGCCGCCGGGGACGCGGTCGAGGTCCCACGGGTTGTGGGTCGGGCCGTAGGCCGAGAACTGCGTGGTCGACCCCATGGCGAACTCGTCCATGTTGGTCTTGCCGATCGGCACCAGGCCGGCGGCACGCAGCTTGGCGACCGGGGTGGCGTCGTACGGGGGCCGCCAGCCCTCGAGGATCTTCGAGCCGGAGGTCGTCGGCATGTCCTGCGTGCACAGGACGTCCTTCACTGCCACGGGCACGCCGGCGAGCGCCCCGAGCTCGTCACCGGCCGCGCGGCGGGAGTCCACCGACTTCGCGACGGCGAGCGCGTTCTCGTTGACGTGGAGGAACGCGTGCACGTCCCCGTCGACGGCAGCGATGCGGTCGAGGTGGGCCTGCGTGGCCTCGACGCTCGAGACGTCGCGGGCGACGAGGGCATCGGCGAGCGCAGCGGCGCTCAGCTTGGTGATGTCGGTCACGGTCGTGGCCCCTTACTGCTCTTCGCCGAGGATGGCGGTGACCCGGAAGCGCTCACCGTCGGAGTCGGGCGCACCGGAGAGCGCCTGCTCCTGCGTGAGGGTCGTCCCGACCTCGTCCGGGCGGGTGACGTTCTCGAGCGGGACCGGGTGGCTCGTCGCCGGGACGTCGGGCGTCGCGACCTCGGTGACCCGGGCGACGCTCTCGACGATGTGCGCGAGCTCCCCGGTCATCTTCTCGATCTCGTCGGGCGTGAGTGCGATACGCGCGAGGCTCGCCAGGTGGGCGACCTGCTCGCTCGTGATGTCAGGCATGGTGCTCCGTCGATTGCGTTCGTGGGATGCGCACCAGTCTACGGCGGACGCCAGGGCGGCCTGGTCGAGGCCGCCCCCCCCCCCCTGTGGACGAGACGACCCGTCACACCACCGGTGCAGGGACGAACTGACCAACGCGACCCGGCGAGGCGGGGTCGCGCCGCGCCTCCCGACCGTCACCGGCCGGTCGTACCGCCCTTGCCCGTCCCGCCGCTCTTCCCGGTGGCACCGGATCCGCCGGCGGTGCCGGCACCCGCCGGTGCAGCCGGCGCGCCCGTCTGCTGCTGACCGGGCTGCTGCGTCCCGCTCGTCGGCTGGTCCCCCGGCGTCGCGGGCGAAGCCGCCCCGTTGCCGGACTGCGAGCCCGCCGAGCCCGCCGAGCCCGACGAGGACGACGACGCGTGTCCGATCATCGCCGGGTCCGGCGTCGGCAGCGCATCGCCGCCGTAGTGCCCGTCGAGGTAGGTCATCATCTGCTTGCCGACGCCGAACTTCGCGCTGTACCCGGTCGTGTTCTGCAGGAACGGCGTGTTCGCGAGCCCGACGTTGCCCTGCACGTTGCCGATCCACGTCGCGTTCGTGTACTTCGTGCTCGACGCGACGAGCCAGTTCTGCACGTCGCTGTCGGTCGTACCGGTCTTCGCGAACTTCGGGGTCGAGTCGTTCGGGTTCGCCTTCGCGGCCGTGCCGTTGCCCTTCAGCACGCCCTGGAGCGCGTAGTCGACCGTGCCCGCGACGGCCGGGTCGACGCCCTGGGTGCAGGACGACTTCGTGGGCGTGATCTTCGTGCCGTCGGCCTCGGTGACGGAGTCGATCGCGGTCGGGGTGCAGACGATGCCGTCGTTCGCGAAGCCCGCGTACGCCTCGGCGAGGTCGATGGGAGACAGGTTGTTCGTGCCGAGGATCATCGACGGGACCGAGCTGATCTTGCCGCCGTTCGCGAGGTGGATGCCCATCTTCTCGGCGAGGTTCGCGATGTTGCACAGGTCGAGCTGCTTGCCCATGGCGGCGAACGCGGTGTTGATCGACTCGCTCGTCGCGGCCTGCACGGACATCGAGGCCGGGACCGCCTCGGCGTTCGCCACGTTCCACACTCCCCCGATCCCCTCGCACGAGTTGGTGAACTCGGATGCCTGGTAGGTGTGCTCGGTCGTGCTCACCGAGTCGCTCAGCGTGTGCCCGGTGGCGAGCCACTCCGCGAGCGTGAACACCTTGAACGTCGAACCGGTCTGGAACCCGCCCGAGTTGCCGTAGGCGGTGTCCGCGCTGTAGTTGACCGCGGTCGTGCCCGGCGCGCTGCTGTCGCCCTGCGTGTAGGCGGTGTTCTGCACCATCGACAGGATGCGGCCGGTCCCCGGTTCCACCGTGACGTTCGAGCCGCCGACGTCGACGCCGGCCATCGTCGCGGGGACGTACGCGGACAGTGCTAACTGCCCCTGCGCCTGCAGGTCGAGGTCGAGCGACGTGTGGATCTGCAGACCCTTCGTGTCGAGCGTCGCGATGCGCTCGGCCGCGGTCTTCCCGAACGCCGGGTCCTGCAGCACCTCGTCGCGCACGTAGTCGCAGAAGTAGCCCGCGTCGAAGCCGGAGGCCGCGGTCGAGCAACCGTTCGCCGTCGCGGTGATCTTCGGCTGGACCGGCGTCGCGATGGCCGCGGTCATCTGCGCCTTGGTGATCGAGTGGTGCGCCTCCATCCGCCGGAGGACGTAGTCGCGACGCTCCTTGGTGAGGGCGTACCCGTTCGCCTTGCCGTTCGCCTTGTCGGAGGGCTGGTCGATGCGCAGGTTCGACGGGTTGTTGAGGATCGCCACGAGGGTCGCGGACTGCACGAGGGAGAGGTCCTTCGCGTGCACGCCGAAGTAGTACTCCGCACCCGCCTCGGCTCCGTAGACCCGGCCGCCGAGCCCGACGATGTTGAGGTAGCCGGTGAGGATCTGGTCCTTCGAGTACTTCTTGTTCACGGCGATCGCGTACCGCATCTCCTGCAGCTTGCGCTGCGGGGTGACACCGGCCGCGTCCGCGTAGCAGGCGTCGACCTTCGCCTTCGTGGCCGCCGCGTCCTTGCCGGTCAGCGACTCGCACTGCTGCACGAGGACGTTCTTGACGTACTGCTGCGTGATGCTCGACCCGCCCTGGACGTCGCCGCCGACCGCGGTCGCCGCCGCGCCCCGGAGGGTGCCGATGACGTCGATGCCGCCCTCGTCGTAGAAGCGGGGGTCCTCGGTGTCGATGGCGGCCTGCTTGAGGGAGTCCGCCATCTGCGCGCTCGTCACGTTCGTCCGGTTCTCGGCGTAGAAGGACGCGATCTTGACCTGCTTGCCGCCCTTCGTCGCGTAGACGGCGGACACCTGCTGCGGCGTCTGGATGTCGAGGTAGTCGGGCAGGTCCTCGAAGAAGGACGCCGCGCCGGACGCGCCCTCGCCGACGACCGCCACGGCGGGCGTGACGGCCACCGTCACGAGCATCCCCGCGAGGACGGACATGCCGAGGAAGGTCAGGAGGGCCGCCGGCCACCGGATCACACGCATGGCGAGCACGCTAGGTGGGCGCCCTGGGTTGGTTCTGCCGCGGAACCACCGCAGACTGCACCGTCGCTCAGGTTGCCGCTCAGGCTGACCACGTGGCCGCTCGGCTCCCGCGCAGGGCTGCGGATCCGGCCTGGAGGCACGGCGAACGCCCGACGGACCGGCCGGCGGTCACGATCGGGTCACGGTGCGCCCCGGCACGGTCGCGTCCGGCGGCGCGGTCGCGTCAGTCGCGCTGCTGGACGTCCTGGGGCCGGACGAGGTACATGTCCGGCGTGCCGGGCACGCCACCGCCGCCGGTGCCCTCGCCCCGTCGGAGCTGCTCGCGCACCAGGTCTCCCCGGCCGACGGCGATGAGGGCCACGTCGTGCAGCGATGCGGTGCCGGGTTTGAGGTAGTCGTTGTGTCCCGACGGACGACGGAACGCGTCACCCGCCGCACTGGTGTCCGCGCTCCCGGCGAGGTCGAGCAGGGTCGAGCCGAAGGACGCCGAACCGGGGTCGGTGCCGAAGTACCCGGATCCGGCGATCGGGTCGCTGTGTGCACCCCCAACGAAGACCTCGCCCCGGGTCACCGCGAGCTGCGATGCCGTCCGGACGGAGCTGCCGGGCGACCCGAGCACGGTGAGGCTGTCCGCGTGCATCCGCCCCGAGGCCAGGGCGATGAGCGCCGTCGTCGAGCCGTACGAGTGCGCGACGATGTTCAGGCGCGGCTGTTCGGTGTCGCGGACCTCACGCAGCCCGGTCACCGCACGCTCGAGCCGTTCGGCTCCGGTCTGCGCGAGCGAGAGCGACAGGATGTTCGACAGGTCCGGCGTGCGGTACCCCATCCACGCCACGACGGCCACGCCGTGTCCGTGCCCCGCGGCGGCCAGGGGCGCGAGCGTCGCCTGCTCCGTGGCGAGGTCGTTCGCGGTGTCGGTGAAGTCCCGCATCTGCCCGGTGACGGTGAAGAACATGCCGGGGACGACGACGGTCACGTCCGCCGCGGTCGTGAGGTCGCCGATCGCGATCGCTGCCCGTCCGGCACCGCGGGTGTCGAGCGTGACGAGCGTCCGCCGGGGGTCGCCGGGAGCGGACTCGAGCGAGCGGCGGACCTGGCCGAGCATCGCGGTCTCGGCGGACGGGGTGGCGGGGTCGTCGAGGGCCGCGGTGAGCGTGATGCGGTTCGCGCGGTCCCGGACGGCGTACGGAACTCCCTCGAGGTTGCCGACGACCCCCGGCGCGAGTGTCTCCAGGACCTGGTGCTCGTCGTCGCTGAGACCTGCCCACCACGACGCGACCTGCCGCGCCGTCGGCGGGTCGTCCTGCACGGTGGCCACGACGGCCGGGTCGACGGCCACGCGCCGGAGGTCGGCGGTCGGCATCGACACCAGGTCGTCGAGGAACTCGTTGCCCGGGGCGTGCGCGACGGCGTCGGCGTCGATCTGTACCCCGATCGCCCCGCTCTGGGGCGCTGAGAGGTCCTCGAGGACGCGCTGCGCGGTGTGCACGACGGCCACCGGCGTGGGAGCGGGCACGGCGGGGGCCTCGACCACTCCGAACGAGTGCATCGAGGCGGTGAGCAGAGCCGCGGCGATGAGCAGCAATCGGGTCTCCCCCGGGAAGGCCGTCCCGTCGTCCCCCTGCAGACGACGGGTGATGCTCCGTCGAGTCTACGGAAACCGGCCCGTCTGGGAACATGCCTGTTGCAACTTGGCCCCCCAACTGGGTGCACCGAGGGGTGTGCCGCTCTGAGCGGACACGAGTACGGCGTGCTCCTGAGTGCTGCTCAGTCTTCTGCGGGCGTCTCCGGTGCGTCCCCGAGCGCGTCCGGACCCTCGGTCACGAGGACCCGGAACTGCTCGGCATCGATGATCCGCACCCCGAGCTGCTCCGCCTTCGTCAGCTTCGACCCAGCCCCCGGACCGGCCGCGACGAAGTCGGTCTTCTTGCTGACGCTCGACGCCGCCTTGCCGCCCGCGGCGAGGATCGCCTCCTGCGCACCTTCGCGCGTGTACCCCTCGAGCGCGCCCGTGGCGACGACCGTGACCCCGGTCAGGACCCCGCCCTCGGCAGCGGCCGCACCCGGCCCGGGGTGGCCCGGGATCGCGAACCGCACCCCTGCCGCGGTCCACCGGTCGACGATGTCGCGGTGCCAGTCGACGTCGAACCAGGCGAGCAAGGCGTCGGCGATGATCCCGCCGACACCGTCCACCGCCGCGAGGTCGTCGCGGGTCGCCGCACGGATCGCTTCGAGGGAGCCGAAGTGCGTGGCGAGTGCACGCGCCGCGACCGGTCCGACGTGCCGGATGTTCAGCGCAACGAGCTGGCGCCAGAGGTCCTTCGTCTTCGCGGCGTCGATGTTCGCGAGCATCTCGAACGCGTTCTTGGACGGGTAGCGGCTCGGCTGGCCCGTGTAGTCCGCGCCGTGGGCTCCGGGGTCGAACGGCGGGTCGGTCTTCTTGCGCGCGCGGCTGAACGGCGTCACGCGCTTCGGCGAACCGGCGTCGTCGGTCTTCTGCATGCCGGTCTCGGCGTCGCGGACGATCACCTCGATCGGGACGATGTCCTCCATCGTCAGGTCGAACAGCCCGGCCTCGGTCACGAGCGGCGGGGTCTCCGGGTGCGACGGCTGGGTCAGCGCGGCCGCGGCGACCTCGCCGAGGCCCTCGATGTCGAGCGAGCCGCGCGAGGCGATGTGCTCCACCCGACCCCGGACCTGCGCGGGGCAGCTCTTCGCGTTCGGGCACCGCAGGTCCTTGTCGCCCTCCTTCGCCGGGGCGAGGGGCGTCCCGCACTCCGGGCACGCCGCGGGCATGACGAACTCGCGCTCGGTGCCGTCGCGGAGCTCGACGACCGGGCCGAGCACCTCCGGGATGACGTCGCCGGCCTTGCGGAGCACCACCGTGTCGCCGATGAGGACGCCCTTCGCCTTGACGACGTCCTGGTTGTGCAGCGTCGCCTGCCGCACGACGGACCCGGCGACCTCGGCCGGCTCCATCGAGGCGAACGGGGTCGCACGGCCGGTGCGCCCGACGCTCACCACGATGTCGAGCAGTTTGGTGTGGACCTCTTCCGGCGGGTACTTGTACGCGATCGCCCACCGTGGCGCGCGCGAAGTCGATCCGAGTTCCTCGTGCAGGGCGAGGTCGTCGACCTTGATCACGATGCCGTCGATCTGGTGCTCGACCGATGCGCGACGGTCGCCGTACTCGCGCACGAAGGCGAGGACCTCGTCCACGGTGTCGAACACCCGGTAGTGCGAACTCGTCGGCAGGCCCCAGGTCTGCAGCAGCTCGTAGACCTCGGACTGCGAGTGCGCCTCGGTCGCGCGCTCGAGCTCGCGCACGGGCCACGCGCCGATGCCGTGCACGAGCATCCGGAGCCGGCGCAGACGGTCCACCATGAGGGCACGCTTCGCCTCGGACTTGCCCTCCTCCTTCTGCCGGAGGGACCCAGCGGCCGCGTTGCGCGGGTTGGCGAAGACCTTCTCGCCCGCCTCGCGCTGCTTCGCGTTGAGCTCGTCGAACTCGGCGACCGGGAAGAAGATCTCGCCGCGGACCTCGACGATGGGCGGGTGACCGGTGCCCGACAGGCGGTCCGGGATCGTGCCCATGGTCCGCACGTTGCCGGTGACGTCCTCGCCGACGACCCCGTCGCCGCGCGTGGCGGCCGAGACCAGTCGGCCGTCCTCGTACCGCAGGTTGATCGCGAGCCCGTCGATCTTCAGCTCGGTGAGCCACCGCACGCGTTCGGCACCGGCGTCGCGCTCGACCTTGGTCGCCCACTCGGTGAGTTCCTCGGGGCTGAACACGTTGTCGAGGCTGAGCATGCGCTCGGCGTGCTCCACCGGGGCGAACTGCGTCGTCTGCGCCTGGCCGCCGACGGTCTGCGTCGGGCTGTCCTCGGTCAGGAGCTCGGGGTGGAGCTCCTCGATCGCGGCGAGCCGGTGCTGCAGCGCGTCGTAGTCGGCGTCCGACGCGGTGGAGGCGTTGCCCTCGTAGTACTCGTGCCGGAGCTCGGTGATGCGGGCGCGGAGCCGGTCGACCTCACGCGCCGACTGGGCGGCGTCGAGGTCGGACGGGGCGGTCGTCTCGAACGTCGTGTCGTCGTCGGGCGTGCTCTCGCTCATGCCCTCAGTTCTACCGGCAACCACCGACCGAGCGCGCAGCGGGCACCCGGCCCGGGAGCGGCCAGGCGGCCGCGCGGTCAGGCGCCGACCGGCACCGCCGACACCGTCGCGTCGATCGTGCACTGCCCGAGCACGCGCGTGCCGACGTACACCACGGCCGTCTGCCCGGGAGCCACCCCGGACAGCGGCTCGTCGACGTCGATGACGAGCCGGCCGTCGGACACGCGTGCGGTCGCGGGCACCGGGTCGGCGTGCGCGCGGATCTGCACGTCGCAGGCGAACGGCACCGACGGGTCTGCCGGGGCCGTGCCCGCCCAGGTGAAGCGCGCGCCGGACATCGAGGACACGTCGAGCGCCTCCTTCGGGCCGACGACGACGGTGTTCTCCTTCGGGCGGATCTCGAGCACGAACCGCGGCTTGCCGTCCGGCGCCGGACGGCCGAGGTGCAGACCCCGCCGCTGCCCGACGGTGTAGCCCGTCGCGCCCTGGTGCTCCCCCACGACCGTACCGTCGCGCTCGACGACGTCGCCGGGGGCGGTGCCGACGCGGTCCGCGAGCCAGCCTCGGGTGTCGCCGTCGGGGATGAAGCAGATGTCGTACGAGTCCGGCTTCTGCGCCACCGTCAACCCGCGCGCGGCGGCCTCGGCCCGGACCTCGTCCTTCGACGGCGTGGCACCGAGCGGGAACATCGCGTGCTGGAGCTGCTCGGCGGTCAGCACCCCGAGCACGTAGGACTGGTCCTTCGCCCACGCTGCCGCGCGGTGGAGCTCACGCGAGCCGTCGGAACCGGTGACGATCGAGGCGTAGTGCCCGGTCGCGACCGCGTCGAACCCGAGGGCGAGCGTCTTCTCGAGCAGCGCCGCGAACTTGATCCGCTCGTTGCACCGCATGCAGGGGTTGGGCGTCCGGCCGGCCTGGTACTCGGCCACGAAGTCGTCGACGACGTCCTCCTTGAACCGCGCCGAGAAGTCCCACACGTAGTAGGGGATGCCGAGCACCGAGGCCGCGCGCTGGGCGTCCATCGAGTCCTCGATCGTGCAGCACCCCCGGCTGCCGGTGCGGAGCGTCCCGGGCATCCGGCTGAGGGCCAGGTGCACCCCGACCACGTCGTGTCCGGCGTCGACGGCCCGTGCCGCCGCGACCGCCGAGTCGACGCCGCCGCTCATCGCTGCCAGTACTCGCATGCCTCCAGGGTAAGCACCGGCGTAGCGTTGTGCGAACGATGCCCTCCGAGACCCCCGCCTTCGACCTCCGGGCGGTCGTCCTGTCCGGCTTCCTGCCCGCCGCCCTCTTCGCGATCGGCGAGGGGGCGATCATCCCGATCATCCCGATCGCCGCCGACAACCTCGGAGCGGGGCTGGCGTTCGCGGGGTTCGTCGCGTCGCTCATCCTCGTCGGCGAGCTCATCGGCGACGTGCCGTCGGGAGTCGTCGTCGGGCGGATCGGCGAGCGCAACGCGATGATCGGTGCTGCTGCGGTCTCGGTCGTCGGGTTGCTCGTCTGCGTGTGGTCGCCGAACCCGTGGGTCCTCGCAGTCGGCGTGTTCCTCGTCGGCGTCTCGACCGCGGTGTTCGCCCTCGCCCGCCACGCCTACATGACGACCGCGATCCCGGTGCACGTCCGCGCCCGCGCACTGTCGAGCCTCGGTGGCGTGTTCCGCTTCGGCTACTTCGTCGGCCCGTTCGTCTCGGCCGGGGTGATCCACCTCACCGGCGCGACGCAGAGCGCCTTCTGGATCCACATCACCTGCTGCCTCTTGGCCGCCGTGGTGCTCCTCGTCATCCGCGACCCCGCGACGGGCGCACGCGGCTTCCGGAGGCCGACCCGTGCCTCCAGGCCGGATACGACGAACAGGCCGGACGCGACGGATGCGACGGACGCGGCGACCGCACCCACCGGCTCCGGCACGACCCACCCGACGGAGCCGCCCACCGACACCGGCGCGCAGTTCGTGCAGGACGAGGCCCACGGCCTCTTCCGCACCATCCGCACGCACCGGAAGGTCCTGCTCCGCCTGGGCAGCGGCGCCGGCCTCATCGGCGCGCTCCGCGCCGGACGGCAGGTCATCCTGCCCCTGTGGGCCGTGAGCGTCGGCCTGGACGACTCCACCGCCGCGCTCGTCATCGGCATCGCCGGAGCCGTCGACTTCGCACTGTTCTACACGAGCGGGCAGATCATGGACCGGTGGGGGCGCCTCGCGAGCGCCCTGCCCTGCATGCTCGGACTCAGCGTCAGCTACTTCCTCCTCGCCTGGTCGGGCCACCTCGATGCGCGGGTCGGGTGGTTCGTCGCGATCGCGATCGGGATGTCCCTGGCGAACGGCGTCGGTTCCGGCATCCTCATGACGCTCGGCGCGGACCTCGCTCCGCGCGACCACCCGGCGCCGTTCCTCGGCGCCTGGCGCTTCACGGGGGACTTCGGGTCCGCCGCCGCGCCGCTGCTCATCTCCGGGATCACCGCCGTCGCGTCGATCGCGGTGGCGAGCGGCGTGATGGGCGTCCTCGGCCTGGTCGGGGCCGGGGTGCTCCTGCGCTACGTTCCGCGGTACCTCCCACGCCGGTTGCGCTGACGGTGTCGACGGCGCTGCGCGCGTCGGGACGGCCGGGAGGCACGGTGCGCGTCCGCCCCGCCGGTCCCGCTCGGTAGACTGCCGCTGCTCGCGGGAGTGGTGGAATTGGTAGACACGCAGGATTTAGGTTCCTGTGCCCCGGCGTGAGGGTTCGAGTCCCTCCTTCCGCACGGCGGTTCTCCGCACCCTTCCTGACCACGTCCGCAGACTCATACCGTCGGCGGATGGTGCCGACACACGGGGACGGTAGCCTGACCCCTGCGGGGTCGTCCTCGTGTCCCCGCCCGCTCGACCGGAAGAACCATGCACTCCGTTGCACTCGCCCTGATCCCCTGGCTGGATCCGCAGTACATCCTCGACCACTTCGGGGCCGTCGCCGTGCTCGTCGTCTGCGCGATCATCTTCGCCGAGACCGGCCTGCTCGTCGGGTTCATCTTCCCCGGCGACAGCCTGCTCGTCATCACCGGCCTCTTCGCGTTCGACCGGGGCGGCGCGATCGGTGGCATCCCGATCTGGGTCGCGGCCCTGATGATCGCGGCGTCGGCGTTCATCGGCGGTGAGCTCGGCTACTACATCGGCAAGAAGGCCGGTCCGCCGATCTTCGAGCGCAAGGAGAGCGGGCTCTTCTCCAAGGCGAACGTCGACCGCACGAACGCGTTCTTCCACCGGTTCGGTCCGCTCGCCGTGATCCTCGCCCGCTTCGTGCCGGTCGTCCGCACGTTCCTGCCGATCGCCGCCGGTGTCGGACGGATGAACTACAAGAAGTACTCGCTCTACAACGCGATCGGTGCCGTGATCTGGGGCGTCGGCGTCACGTTCCTCGGCTACTTCATCGGGCACATCCCGTTCGTGGCGCACATCGTCCGCTCGTACATCGACGTGATCCTGCTCGCCGCCGTCGTGGTGACGGTGGTCCCGATGGCGCTGACCTACTTCCGGAACGCGCGCAAGGCGAAGCACGCCGAGGAGCACGACGCCCCGACCGTCGACCCGCGGGTCTGATCGACCCGTTCGCAGGGCCGTCGCCGCGCGCGGCTGCGTCGGCAGTCGGGAGCGTGTTCACGTTCGCGTTCGCACAACCAAAGTCGCTCCGAACCACGCGATCACGTGGTTCGGAGCGACTTTGCTTGTGCGCTGGCCATCGGCACCGGCACCGCGCGGCGGCATCGGCGGCACCCGCGGGCGCCGGCTACTCCGCGCCGAAGTACTCCCGCACGATCGGCGCGATGCCGCGGAACGCCTTCGACCGGTGGCTCAGGGCGTTCTTCTCGTCACGCGTCAGCTGCGCCGAGGTCCGGTCCGCGTCGTCCGGCCGGAAGACCGGGTCGTACCCGTGTCCGCCGTCCCCGATCGGCGCCGTCGTGACCTCGCCGTTCCAGACCGCCTCGAACACGTGCTCGGTGCCGTCCGGCGTCACGAACGCCGCGGCGCACACGAAGGCCGCGGTCCGCTCGACCACGCCCTCGAGGTTCTGCAGCAGCAGCGCGATGTTGTCGGCGTCCACCCGGGTGCCGGCGTACCGGGCCGAGTGGATGCCGGGCGCACCGTCGAGCGCGTCCACGGCGATGCCGGAGTCGTCGGCGAGCGCCGGGAGCCCCGTGTGCGCGACCGCGGCCCGGGCCTTGATGAGCGCGTTCGCCGCGTAGGAGTCGCCGTCCTCGACGGGCTCCGGTCCGTCGTACCCGACGAGCTCCACGCCGTGGCCGAGTGCGTCGCCGAGGATGTCACGCAACTCGACGAGCTTGCCGGCGTTGTGGCTGGCGAGGACGACCCGACGGTCGGTCACGAGGTCTGCCCCAGCACCTCGCGCTGGATCGCGGCGAGCGACGCGTTGCCTGCGAGCCCGAGGTCGAGCAGGGTGTTCAGCTCGTCGCGGTCGAACGGCGCGTGCTCGGCGGTGCCCTGGACCTCGATGAACTTGCCCGAGCCGGTCGTGACGATGTTCATGTCGGTGTCGGCCGCGGAGTCCTCGGTGTAGGCGAGGTCGAGCATCGGCTCCCCCTTGACGATCCCGACCGAGATCGCCTGCACGCTGTCGAGCAGCGGGGTCGCCTTCTTCCCGACGAAGCCGCGCTCGCGGCCCCACTCGATCGCGTCCACCATGGCCACGTACGCGCCCGTGATCGACGCCGTGCGGGTACCGCCGTCAGCCTGCAGCACGTCGCAGTCGATCACGAGGGTGTTCTCGCCGAGGCCCTTCGTGTCGACGACCGCGCGGAGCGATCGGCCGATGAGCCGGGAGATCTCGTGCGTGCGGCCGCCGACCTTGCCCTTGATCGACTCCCGCTGCATCCGCTCGTTCGTGGAGCGCGGCAGCATGGAGTACTCGGCGGTGACCCAGCCGGTGCCCTTGCCGGCGAGCCAGCGGGGCACGCCGTTGGTGAACGACGCGGTGCACAGCACCTTCGTGTTGCCGAAGGAGATGAGCGCGCTGCCCTCGGCCTGCGTGCTCCACCCCCGCTCGATCGTGACGGGACGGTGGTCGGTCGCGGCGCGGCCGTCGATGCGGGTGCTCATGGCGTCCTTTCGGTGTGGGGCAGCAGGATCGCCCCGGTCTGGAGGTGGCCGACGCTCGAGACCTCGGGTCCGAGGAAGCGTCGGGCGAGCCGGATGAAGCCGTTCTTGTCGTCGCCGGTGGCCTCGAACGCGTAGGTCGGCGGCTCGGGGGCGGTGCGTTCGAGGCCGTGCTCGACGAGTCGGCGGTAGACGTCGTTCGCGGTCTCCTCGGCGCTCGACACGAGGGTGACGTCGGGGCCCATGACGTACTGGATCGCCGCGGACATCAGCGGGTAGTGGGTGCAGCCGAGCACGAGCGTGTCGACGTCGGCGGCCCGGACCGGGGCGAGGTACTGCTCGGCGACCGTGCGGAGCGCCGGCGACGAGGTGTCCCCGGCCTCGACGAACTCGACGAAACGGGGGCAGGCGGCGAGCGACAGGGAGACGTCGGCCGCGACCGCGAAGGCGTCCTCGTACGCCCGCGAGGCGATGGTCCCCACGGTCCCGATCACCCCGACGCGGCCGGTGCGGGTCTGCTTCACGGCGGCTCGGGCCGCGGGCTGGATGACCTCGACCACGGGGATGCCGTACGCCTGTTCGTAGCGCTCACGGGCGTCGCGGAGCACGGCGGAGGAGGCGGTGTTGCACGCGATCACGAGCGCCTTCACGCCCTGCTCGACGAGGTCGTCCATGACCTCGAGGGCGTAGCGGCGGACGTCGGCGATGCGCTTCGGGCCGTACGGCGAGTGCAGGGTGTCCCCGACGTACCGGATGCTCTCGCGCGGCAGCTGGTCGATGATCGCCCGCGCCACCGTCAGCCCGCCGACCCCGCTGTCGAAGACTCCGATCGGTGCATCCGTCACGGTGACCAGCGTACCGACGCGAGCCGACCGCCCGACGCAACCCGTGCCTCCCGGCCGACCCCTGCCGTAGTGTCGGGGAGGTGACCAGCGCGCTCCTCACGGACCAGTACGAACTCACCATGGTGGACGCCGCACTGAAGGACGGCACCGCCGACCGTCGGTGCGTCTTCGAGGTGTTCACCCGCCGCCTGCCGGACGGCCGCCGGTACGGCGTCGCGGCCGGCCTCGGACGCTTCCTCACCGCGCTGGGCGACTTCCGCTTCGGCGACGGGGAGATCGGCTTCCTGCGCGACCGCGGCGTCATCGACGAGGGCACCGCGCGGTGGCTCGCCGACTACCGGTTCACCGGGAACGTCCGGGCCTACCGCGAGGGCGAGGTCTTCTTCCCGAACTCCCCGGTCCTCCAGATCGAGGGCACGTTCGCCGAGGCCGTCGTCCTCGAGACCCTCGCGCTGAGCATCTTCAACGCCGACAGTGCGATCGCGAGCGCGGCCGCGCGCATGGTGTCCGCCGCGGACCACCGCCCCCTCGCCGAGATGGGGTCCCGCCGCACGGGTGAGTGGAACGCGGTCGCCGCCGCCCGCGCCGCGTACATCGCCGGGTTCGGTGCGACGAGCAACCTCGAGGCCGGACGCACGTGGGGCATCCCGACGATGGGCACCGCCGCGCACGCGTTCACGCTGCTGCACGACTCCGAGGAGGCGGCGTTCCGGTCGCAGCTCGACGCCCTCGGCAACGGCACGACCCTGCTGGTCGACACGTACGACATCGAGGCCGCGGTCGAGACCGCCGTCCGGCTCACCGACGGGAAGCTCGGTGCCGTGCGCATCGACTCCGGTGACCTGCCGTCCGTCGTGGCCGCGGTCCGCGCGCAGCTCGACCGGCTCGGCGCGACCGGCACGAAGATCACCGTGACGAACGACCTCGACGAGTACACGATCGCGGCGCTGCGGGCGGCGCCGGTGGACTCCTACGGCGTCGGCACGTCCGTCGTGTCCGGCTCCGGTCACCCGGCCGCGGGCATGGTGTTCAAGCTCGTGGCCCACCGCGACGCCGCGGACGAGGCCTGGGTACCGGTGGCGAAGAAGTCCGCCGACAAGGCATCGACGGGTGGGCGCAAGGAGGCGGGCCGACGACTCCGCAACGGCATCGCGACCGCCGAGGTCGTGCTCACGACGGGAGCGGTCGGGCCGGACGAGCGACCGCTGCTCGTGCCGGTCGTGACGAACGGCGAGGTCGACCCGGCGTTCCTCGGCAGCCAGGGCGTCGAGGCGGCACGGAAGCACCACAAGATGGCGAAGGCCGAGCTGCCCGCCGACGCGTCGCGCATCGGGCGGGGAGACCCGGCCATCCCCACGCTCGTCATCTGACCGGCGGTCGTGGGTCGCGGAGGGCTACTCCGCCTTCATGCGCTCGTAGATCTTCTTGCAGTCGGGGCAGACCGGGAACTTCTCCGGGTCGCGCCCGGGGATCCACTTCTTGCCGCACAGCGCCTTGACGGGCTTGCCGCTGAGCGCCGACTCGAGGATCTTGTCCTTCTTCACGTAGTGCGAGAACCGCTCGTGATCGCCGGGCTCGATCCCCTCGTCCTCGAGGAGCTTCTCGAGCTCGCGGTCCATCACGTCGAGGCCGCCACCGGGTTCCGTCATGCTCATGGGTCCAGGGTACGACGCGGCGCGCGACGGTGCGATGCGGTCGCGTCGCGCGCGGCCGCCACCGGGTGCGGGACTCGACGGATGACGGCCGGGAGGCGCGGGGCGGACCCGCCACGCGCCTCCCGGCCGTCGGTCGGTCGTCCCGCGCCGGGGGCGACCCGCCGGGTCCCGCTGCACGGTCGGCCCGGTGGGGGCGCACAGGTCGGCGCGCGCTGCGCGACCGGTCAGTTGCGCTGGGCCGCCGCCAGGAGGTCCGGTCCGTGCCGGTCGAACGCCCGGCCGCCGATCGCGACCCCGGCGACGAGCACGAGCACGCCGACGACCGCACCGACGACCAGCGTCGCGGTCGCCCACGGGTCCGCGCCGTCGCGGAACGCGAGCACCGCGAGCCACACGGCCGGGATCGAGAAGATGACGGTCCCGATGACCATCACCGACTGCGCGACCGTCGCGGTGACGCCAGCGGCCTGCGGCTGCTGGAACGGGTGGTCACCCGGACGCACCGTCGGGTAGGGCAGCAGGACGGAGACGATGCTCGAAAGACCGAGGCCCGCCAGGAGCGCCGATGCGCCGATCCCGATGAGCACCGGGAACGCCACCCAGTCGCCGAAGAGCCGCGCGGACACCGCTGCACCCGCGACGAGCGCCGGGATCCCGACCACGAGCACGGGGACGACCCGACCGAGCCGATCACTCCAGCCGGGCGCGCCGGACGCGACGTGCAGCCAGACGGCGGTGTTGTCGTACGAGACGTCGTTGTGCGGCAGGAACCCGGCGATGAGCGCCATGAGCGGCAGTGGCACGAGCGCCGTCCAGTGCCACGGCACGCCGGCGACGCCGAGCGGGATGACGACGATCGGCACGAAGACGAGCACCAGGTACGAGGTGCGGTAGCGGGGGTCGCGTCCCCAGTAGGTCAGGGCGCGTGCAGCGACGGCGGCGACCGGCGTCGAGCCGAGCCGGTCGAACCATCCGAGCCCGCGGTACCGACGGCTGCGCGTCCGGGACTCGACGGTCTCGAGGGCGTGGCCGACCTGTGCCCACCAGGCCCAGGCGAGCAGGGCGACCGTGACGACGGCGACGAGCAGCTTGAGGACGCCGGCTCCGACCGCGCCGACCGCGACGTCCGCGGGGACGGCCCACGCTGCACCCCACGGGGTCCAGCCGGCGACGTTCGCGACCCGCTGCGTCTCGACGCCCGCCGGGTCGATCCAGCCGCTGTCGACCAGGAGCGAGACGGTGGGCACGGCCAGGACCGCGATCACGAGCGCGACGAGCCAGCCGGCGTCACGGGTGCGGTGCTGCCCGATCAGGCGGGACCCCGCCGTGGACGCGACCCGGACGAGCAGGGCGCACGTCGCGATCGCGAGGAGACCACCGACCACTCCGAGCACCGCCGTGCCGCCGCCGCGCATCCACGTGACGGACTGGCCCACGGCGACGATCGCCACCGCGACCACCGGCACGCCGACGAGGCCGGCGACGAACAACCCGACCGCGAGGTCCTTCCGGCCGATCCCGAACACGGCGAAGCGGCGCGGGTCGAACTGGTCGCCGTGCCCCGCGACGAGCGGGACGACCGTGAAGCCGAACGTGACGAGGGTGCCGACCGGGACCACGACCGCGCGTGCCGACCCCGGGTCGACCGTGCGCAGACCGGCGGCCACGACGGCGATCGCCACCGCGACGACGAGCCCGACGAGGCACCCGAGGACGACCAGGACCGAGCGACGTGCACTCCCCCGGACGCCGCCCGCGAGCAGGTCGGCCCTCAGGCGGAGAAGCTGTGCAACCATTCCATGCTCTCTGCCACGACGCGGCCGCCCGCGAGTTCGACGAACTTGTCCTCGAGGCTCTTGCGCCCGCGGACCTGGGCCATCGTGCCGGAGGCGAGGACCTTGCCGCCGACGATGATCGCGACCGAGTCGCACGTGCGCTGGACGAGTTCCATCGAGTGGCTGGAGAGCACGACCGTGCCGCCACCCGCCGTGTAGCGACGCAGGATCTCCGTGATGGTCGCGGCGCTCACCGGGTCGACGGACTCGAACGGCTCGTCGAGCACGAGCACCCGCGGCGAGTGGATGAGCGTCGCGGCGAGCGCGATCTTCTTCGCCATGCCGACGGAGTAGTCGGCGACCTGGCGACCGAGGGCCTCACCGAGACCGAACGCCTCGGCGAGGTCGGCGCTCCGATCCCGTGCCGTGGCGCCGTCGAGGCCCCGGAGCGTGGCCGAGTAGTAGAGGAGCTGTGCACCGGTGAGGCGGTCGAACAGCCGGAGCCGGTCGGGCAGGACGCCGAGGCTGCGCTTGGCGGCGGTCGGGTCGGCCCAGACGTCGTGGTCGAGCACGGTCACGGTGCCGGCGTCCGGACGGAGCAGGCCGGTGACCATGGAGAGCGTCGTGGTCTTGCCGGCACCGTTCGGGCCGACGACGCCGAAGATCGAACCCTGCCGGATCTCGAGGTCGACCTCGTCCACGGCGAGGGTCTGGCCGTAGCGCTTCACGAGGCCTTCGGCGCGGAGGACCACGGGCTGCTTCGGTGCGGCGGCCGCGGGGCGCTTGGCGGTGGCCCGGGGCGCGCGCTTCTTCGACGGCGTGCTGCCCGAGCCGCCGGCGCTGCCCGAGGAGCCGGCGCTGCCCGCGGCGGTGTCGCTGCTCCGGTCGGTGTTGCTGCCCGCGGCGCTGTCGCTGCTCGGGGCGGCGTCGCTCGGCGGTGTGCTGCTCGACGTCGTGCGGGACGACGTTGCGCGGGCCGTCGCTCCGTCGCGCTGCTGCGGGCCGTCCGGGGCGCCGGCCGGGCGCTTGACCCGTCCCTTGGCGCCGCGTGACCCCGACGGCCGCTTCGACGTCGTCTTCTCCGCCGCAGGGAGCGCAGCGTCGCGCGTGTCGCCGGCTTCGTCGCGCGTGTCGCCGGCCTCGTCGCGCGTGTCGGGAGCCCCGCCCGCTGCCGTGCCGGTCGCGTCCTCGACCGTCGGTGTCTCGACGCCGTCGGCCTCGATCGTGGTCGTGTCGTCGGTCATCTCGTCACCTGCGGGCGCGTCACGCGCATCCCCGTCCCCCATGTCGCTCTCGGCCTCGGTCAGCCAGGCAGCGTCGGACGTCGCGTACACGTCCTCGTCGTCTGCTCCTGCGGCCATCGCCCCACCGTACCAACGGTGCGACGACCGGTGACGACCGTGACCGGACCGTCACCGACGTCGCCCGTAGGAGGGTCACGAAACGAGAACGAAGCGGCTCCGGGTGTACCCCTCCGGCCCGGTCGTTCCGTATCATTCACCGGGACACGCCGAAGTGTTCACCACTTGGAAACCCGCTCGGGCCTCCCAACGTGATGCAGCCCGCGCTGGGAGTCTGATCCGAGAAGCGCAGGGTTCACGGCGGATCCGGACCCTGCGGGAGCAGACTCGACCAGGCCCGCCCGTGCCCATCGGCGCGCGGGCGGACACCAGAAGGGACCAGCATGACCACGCAGATCGTCATCCTCGCCGCGGGGATGGGCAGCCGCCTCGGGCGCAGCCTGCCGAAGCCGCTGACGGAGCTCTCCGACGGCCGCACCATCATGCAGCAGCAGTTCGACAACATCCGCGCCGCGTTCGGCTCGAGCGCCCGCGTGACGATCGTCGTCGGCTACAAGTCGGAGTACATCGTCGAGGCCTTCCCCCAGGCGAACTTCGTCTACAACGAGTCCTACGACTCCACGAACACCTCGAAGAGCCTCCTCCGTGCGCTCAAGGCCACCGGCAAGAGCGGCGTGCTCTGGATGAACGGCGACGTCGTCTTCGACCCGCGCGCGCTCGTCCGTGCCGCGGACATGATCGACGAGGACCGCTCGTTCGTCAGCGTCAACACCGACAAGGTCTCCGACGAAGAGGTCAAGTACACGGTCGACGCCGAGGGCTTCATCGAGAAGCTCTCGAAGCAGGTCGTCGGTGGCCTCGGCGAAGCCGTCGGCATCAACTACGTCTCCGCCGCCGACAAGCAGGCGCTCATCCGCCAGCTCGGCCGCGTGGACGACCAGGAGTACTTCGAGGGCGGCATCGAGGCGGCCATCGCCGAGGACGGGCTACGCTGGTCGCCGGTCGACATCTCGGACCTCTACGCGGTCGAGATCGACTTCGCCGAGGACCTCGAGCGCGCGAACAACCTGTTCGCCTGAACGATCCCCGTCCCCTCGGCGGTTCCGCCCGGAGGGAAACCGTGACCACAGCGAGTGCGCCGACCGTGCCCGCGGCTGCTGCCCCGATGGCCAGCCGGAGTGCCGGTCGGCGCTATCGCCATGCTCTCTGGCTGCTGACCGTCCGCGACCTCCGGGTCCGCTACTCGACGTCGGCACTCGGCTACCTCTGGTCGATCCTCGACCCGCTCGTGATGTCGGCGATCTACTGGTTCGTCTTCACGCAGGTCTTCCACCGCGGCAAGGTGGGCGAGGAGCCGTACATCGTGTTCCTGCTCTCGGCACTCCTGCCGTGGATGTGGTTCACGGGCGCGGTGTCCGACTCGACCCGCGCGTTCACGAGCGAGGCCAAGCTCATCCGTTCGACGACGATCCCCCGGAGCATCTGGGTCGCCCGGATCGACGCGTCCAAGGGCATCGAGTTCGTGCTGAGCCTGCCGGTTCTCGCGATCTTCGTGCTCGCGACGGGTGCACACCTCCACTGGGAGGTCCTGCTCTACCCCCTGGCGATCGTGCTCCAGTGCGCGCTCATCTACGGCCTCGGCCTCATCGTCGCGCCGCTGGTGGTCTTCTTCCGTGACCTCGAACGCGCGGTCAAGCTGGTCCTGCGCTTCCTGTTCTACGCGTCGCCGATCATCTACGGCACGTCGGCACTCCCCGAGCGCGTCCGTGACCTGATGGCGCTGAACCCGCTCTCCGGGATCATCGGGATCTACCGCTCGGCCTTCTTCCCGAGTCAGCTGAACTGGCTCGAGGTGGCCTCCTCGACGGTCGTGACCGTGGTCGTCCTCGTCGTCGGCGTCGTCGTCTTCAAGCGGAGCGAGCACCGCGTCCTGAAGGAGCTCTGATGACCGCCACCGACCAGCCACGTCGCAGCACCACCACGACGCCCGTGATCTCCGTCCGCGGCGCCGGGATCCGGTTCAAGCGGAACCGTCGGGCGAGCCGCAGCTTCAAGGACCTCTTCGCCGGACGCAGCCGTCGGAAGCGCGGTGACGAGTTCTGGGCGCTCCGCGACGTCTCCTTCGACGTCCGACCCGGTGAGGCGATCGGCGTCGTCGGTCGGAACGGCCAGGGCAAGTCCACCCTGCTCAAGCTCGTGGCACAGGTGATGCTCCCCGACGAGGGCCGCGTGCAGGTCGGCGCCGGCGTCGCACCGCTCATCGAGATCACCGGCGGGTTCGTCGGCGACCTGACGGTGCGGGACAACGTCTACCTCACGGCGGGCCTGCACGGCATGTCGCGAGCGGAGATCCGCGACGCCTTCGACGAGATCATCGCGTTCGCGGAGATCGGCGACTTCGTCGACACCCCGTACAAACACCTGTCGAGCGGCATGAAGGTGCGGATCGCGTTCTCGGTCATCTCCCGCCTGGACGAACCGGTGCTGCTCGTGGACGAGGTCCTCGCCGTCGGCGACAAGGGGTTCCGCGAGAAGTGCTACAAGCGGATCGACGAGCTCCTGGCCGGAGGGCGGACGCTGTTCTTCGTCTCCCACAGCGACAAGGACCTGCGCCGGTTCTGCGACCGCGGGCTCTACCTCGACAAGGGGCAGCTGCAGTTCGACGGTCCGATCGACGAGGCCCTCGCACGCTACAGCGCCGACTACGCCTCCTGAGCAGTGCCCGGCACCCCTCCACAACGGCACGCACCACGGCCTCCCTCCACAACGCCGGGGGTCCACGGTCTCCCCGACCGCACCGACGTCGGTACCCCCACCTAATGTTCGTGGCATGCACCCCACCGCCACCGCGTACCGTGTCCCGTTCCACCTCGATCGCACCGACGCCCCGCGCCGCTACACCCTCGTGAACACCGGGCCGGAGCCCGTCGACGGGTTGACGCTCACCCACCTGGGGACCGGCTACGCACCACCGATGGCCGTTCGTCGGCTCGAACCGGGTCGGGCACTGTCCATCGCCGTGTTCGGAGCGGCCCCGGACGACACCGGCGCGGTGGTGCTCCGGTGGCGGCGACCCGACCGGACCGAGTACCTGTGGCAGGTGCCGCTCGTCGCCCACGCCACCGGACGGTGACGTGCCGTGGCGGCCGGGCCTGGACGGACGTCCGGGTCAGCGCCCGTCGTGCTCGGCCGCGACGGTGCGCCACCGCTCGAGCAGCTGCTCCACGGCCGCGTGGAACCGTGCGGTGGCCGCGCCGGGCGTCGTGTCGCCGAAGTACCGCTCGACCCAGTGCCGGAGGCGTGCCAGCTCCTCGGCGTCGTTCGCGGCGGCGTCGATCCGTTCGACGACGTCCGCCGCCTCCGACGCCTGCAGCCAGTTCGCGTCGCCCAGGTACCCACGTTCGTCGACGTCGGCGTCCGGTGACACCGGCCGCGTCACGATGAGCGGCTTGCCCACCGCGAGCCGGTCGTAGATCATCGCCGAGATGTCCGTGATGGCCACGTCGGCACCCGCGAGCTGCCAGCCGAGCGTCGGGCCGTCGTCGTACACGTGGTGTGCCGAGGGGTCGGCGGCGTTCGCGGCCGAGATCGCCGCGATGATGCGCTCGTGGGCGGCCTTGTACTCCGCGTCGAGCACGCCCGAGCGCGGGTGGGGTCGGTAGACGAGCCGGTGCGCCGGCGACGCGAGCACCCGCTCGGCGATCGTCGTGCCGTGGCTCGCGATGGAGCCGTAGGCCGCGGCGGCGCGGTCGCCCTCCCACGTCGGGGCGTACAGCACGACGGTGCGGCCGTCCGCGGGCCACGGGACCTCCGCGGCGAAGTGGTCGGCCTGGGGGCGCCCGATCGCGGTCGTCCGGGCGTCGAGGTCGTAGTCCCACAGCGCGGCGGCCAGGCGGTCACGAGCGGCGTCCCCGGCGATCAGGGCGTGGTCGTACGCCTTGAACTGGTTCGTCGTCATGTACATCTTGTCGCTCTCGCCGTGGTTCACGAAGACGTGCCACATCCGCCCGTACCGCATCATCTGGAAGTTGCGGGCGTTCTGGTTGACGTAGAGGACGATCTTCGGGGCCTGCTCGTCCACGAACCGCTCGAGGTCCACCACCTGTCGCGCGTACACGACCGGCACCGGCGACTCCTCGAGCAGGGTGAGCATGGCACCGGGGCTCCGCGAGATGATCGCGACCGGGTGCTCGGTGTGCAGTTCCGCCAGGGGGCCGTACCACTGCCGGACCTGGTACAGGTTCACCGGACCGTCGGCGAAGTACACGGCGATCTCGGCGGAGCGCGGCGCGAGCGGCGGCTCCTGCTGCAGTCGTCGGGCGAGGGCGTTCCGGTTCTGCCGCGACTTCAGGAGTCGCTGCACGAGCCGGACGGCCGTGCGCACGTCGCTGGTGATCGACATCGGTCTCCTCAGATGATCGGGGGGCGGCCGGCGAGCGTCATCCGCCCGATGGTCAACCACCCCATGGTCGCTGCCGGCCCGCATTCCGTGGTCCAGCCCTCGCGCACGCCGCCGAACCACGTCGCCAGACGCCGGGGGTGCCGCCACCAGCGGGCGACCTGGATCGCCGCCCACGAGCCGACGTACAGCGGCCGCAGCACCGGGGGCAGGTTCCGCCGGGCGAGCCACACCCGGTTGCGGGCGTTCAGCCGGTAGTACTCACGGTGCCGTGCGGGATCGATCGCTGGGTGGTGCGCGACGAGGTCCCCCGCGTACCAGGTCCGGCGGCCCGCGTCCCACACGCGCCAGGCGAGCTCGATGCCCTCGTGCGCGTAGAAGTACGGCGCTCCCCAGCCACCGACCGCGCGGTAGACGTCGGTGGGGAGCACGACGGCGCCCTCCCACACGGAGAACACCGGGGACGACTCCCGAGGCGAGCCCTTGCGGATGCGCGGGATCCAACGCGTCGGGTTCGCGGCACCGGTCGGATCGACGACGCGGGGCTGCACGAGCCCCAGCGACGGGTCGTGCTCGAACAGCGCGATCGCGTCGCGCAGGAAGGTCGGCGACGGCACCGAGGCGTCGTCGTCGAGGAAGAACACATAGTCGCCGTGGACGACCTCGGCGCCGGC
This sequence comes from Curtobacterium sp. NPDC089689, assembly GCF_044749145.1. Classification (NCBI taxonomy): domain Bacteria; kingdom Bacillati; phylum Actinomycetota; class Actinomycetes; order Micrococcales; family Microbacteriaceae; genus Curtobacterium; species Curtobacterium sp. NPDC089689. The sequence goes on from NZ_JBIVHJ010000001.1 coordinate 255,587, forward strand.
GTTCCGCCCGGCCGGGATGCCGACGTTCTCGGGCAGCGCGAGCGCACGGACTCCCTCGGGCAGCCCGGTCGGCTCCCAGCCGTTGCCGACGCACACGACGTCGAGTTCGACGTCCTGCTGTGCGAGGACGCTCTCGAGGCCCCGCCGCAGGTCGTCGGGGCGCGTGCCCTGCGACAGGCTCACCACGGCCACGCGGGGTCGTTCCCGGTGCGGGACCGCGTGACGACGCACGGTCCCGGGCATCACGCGCGGACCCGCTTCGAGGCGATGATCGCGAGGAAGTGCCCGGCGGTCGCGAGGACCGCGAGCGGCAGGAGCGCCCCGACGAGGATCCGCGACGCCAGCGTGTCACCGATGACGAGTCCGAGGAGCGCGAACACGAACGCGAGGATGCTCAGCTCGACCGAGTGGTACAGGCGGTGGAACGGCAGGAAGCGAGCGGCCTTGCGGAGCGTCGCGAGTCGGCGGCCGGACGGCGCGGTCGAGGCGTCGCGGCGGTCGACGAGCTTCTCGAGCCCGGCGTTGGCGCGGGCCACGTGCACCATGTCGTTCAGCGCCTTGTTGAGGACGATCACGAGACCGAGCGCGCAGCCGATCGTCGTCCACATCCAGTCCGCGTCGTGGACCGGCCACGTGGCGGCGCGGATGCCGAGGGCGATCGGGATCAGCCCCTCGGTCGTGTAGTGCCCGACCTTGTCGAGGAACACCCCGGCGGGCGAGTGTGTCCCGCGCCACCGGGCGACCTCGCCGTCGCTGCAGTCCACCAGCATCTGCAGCTGCCCGAGCACGAGCGCGAGCGCCGCGCCCCAGATGCCCGGGATCAGCAGGGCGGCCGCGACGCTCCAGCCGACGAGGATCATCAGTCCGGTGACCTGGTTCGCGCTCACTCGGGTCTTCAGCAGCACCCAGGTCAGGTACGGCGAGACGTCCCGGAGGTACAGCGAGGCCGTCCAGTGCTCGGCGTTCGCCCGCATCCGCACGGCGTCCGGCTGCGCGACCGCGCGGAGTTCGGCGATCGAGGTCGGCCGCGCGGCGCGTCCCGTGGTGGCGTCGTCGGTCATGTCGGTCACCGTCCCGTGTGCGTCGTGAGCTCGGACGTCCTGGTCAGGAAGCCGATGATGAACCCGATCCCCCAGCCGACGTGGATGCACGGCAGGACGACGAGGAGCCAGAGGAGCGTCGCCGCCCCTGATCGCCGAGCGACGGCGACGGCGCCGACCACGACGAAGAGCACGTACACGGCGGGGACCACGAACCCGAGCAGCGCCCACGCCGCACCGGTGCCCGTGGCGGCGCCGACGATCCCGACGACCCCGGTGACGATGCCGACCGCCATCGCCGCGACCATCGCCGGCGGCACGAAGTAGCGCAACCCGTTGTTCGCCGGGAACCGCCGGGCGAGTTCCCCGCGCCACAGCCCCGTCGCGACGAACTGCCGCACGAGCCGCTTCAGGCTCGGCCGCGGCCGGTACGTGACGACGAGCTCCGGCGTGAACCAGACGGTGCCGCCGGTCTGCCGCAGCCGCCGGTTGAGCTCCCAGTCCTGGCCACGTTTGATGCCCTCGTCGAAGAGCCCGACCTCGAACAGGCGGTCGCGCCGGAACACGCCGAGGTACGCGGTCTCGGCCGGTCCGGCCTGCCCGCCGACGTGGTGCGGCGTGCCCCCGAGCCCGACCCGGCTGCCGTACGCGAGGGCGACGGCCCGCTCGAACGGCGTGCGCCCCTCGGCGCGCATGATGCCGCCGACGTTGTCCGCGCCGGACTCCTGCAGCACTCGGACGGCGATGCGGGTGTAGTCACGCGGCAGCACCGAGTGCGCATCGACCCGGACCACGACGGGGTGCTCGGACGCGCGGATCGCGACGTTCAGCCCGGCGGGGGTCGACCCCACCGGGTTCTCGATCGCCCGGATCCGCGGGTCGGCCGCACTCATCTCCGCGACGAGCTCGTTCGTGCCGTCGATCGAGGGCCCGAGCGCCAGGATGACCTCGAACGGACCGGCGTAGTCCTGTTCGAGCAGGCTCTGCACGGCAGCACGGACCTCGGTGACCTCGTTGAGCACGGGCATCACGTACGAGACGCCCGGCAGGGGCTGTCCGTCTGGCTGCATGCGTCCCTCGGGGTGGTGGCTTGGTGCGCGGGGCGCACCGCGAGCGGTGCCGCCCCGCAGAGCGACCATGAGCCTATCAAGCCGGGCACCGCCAGGACGGACGGGAGGCCCGGTGCCAGCTGGCACCGGGCCTCCAGGCCGACCGTCGGTCGCGTCAGCCCTTGCTGTCGTACGTCCCCAGCGTCACGTCCGCCGTGTAGGACTTCCCGCCACGCAGGTAGGTGATCTCGGTCTTCGTGCCGCCGGCGAAGAAGCGCACCTGCGCGGTCAGGTCAGTCGCGTCGGAGACGGTGGCCGAGCCGATCTTCGTGACGACGTCGCCCGCCTTGAGGCCCGCCTTCGCGGCTGCTCCACCGGACGTCACCGACTTGATCAGCGCGCCCATCTGCGTGGCGTTCGAGGCGTCGGTCGAGTCCGCGACCCCGGCGCCGAGCAGACCGTGCGTCGCCGAGCCGTTGTCCTTGATCTCGTTGGCCACGCGCTTGACGAGGTTGGACGGGATCGAGAAGCCGACGCCGATGCTGCCGGACTGCGACTCGGACGAGGAGCTGCCGGCGGACGCGATCGCGACGTTGATGCCGATGAGCTTGCCCTTCGAGTCGAGCAGCGCACCGCCCGAGTTGCCCGGGTTGATCGACGCGTCGGTCTGGATGACCGGCAGCGACACCGTCGAGTTCGCCGAGGAGCTCGACCCGTTGTCGCCGTTTCCCCAGAAGTCGAACGGGCCGCCCTGGCTGCCGTTGCCGCCCTCGTTCGAGTCGCCGCCGGGGTTCGGGGCGCTCGACGTGACCTGGATGCTCCGGTTCAGCGTGGACACGATGCCGTCCGTGACGGTGTTCGACAGGCCGAGCGGCGCACCGATCGCGACGGCGGTGTCACCGACGTTGAGGTCGGACGAGTCCGCGAACGAGATCGGCTTCATGTCCGTCGCGTCGATCTTGATCACCGCGAGGTCGACCGTCGGGTCGGTGCCGATGAGCTTGGCGTCGTAGATCTTGCCGTCCGAGGTCGTGACGGTGATCTTGCCGTTCCCGCTGTCACCGTCGAGCGTCACCACGTGGGTGTTCGTGACGATGTAGCCGTCCTTGCTGAACACGACGCCCGAGCCGGTGCCGGCCTCGCTGCTCGCGGAGACGTTGATCGTCACCACGGACGGGGTGGCCTGCGCGGCGACGGCGGTGACGACGGTGGCGTTGTTGTAGTCGTTGACCGTCAGGTTGCCACCCTGCGCGGCGCTGCTCGTCGGGGTGCCGTTGCCGCCCGTCGCCGAGCCCGCGAGCCAGCCGGCGCCGCCGCCGACCAGGCCGGCGATGACGATGCCTGCGACGAGGGGCAGGACGAGGCGGCCCCGCCCCTCGGCCTTCGTGCCCGTCGGTGCTGCGGTGGCGGAGTCGGCGAAGTAGTGGCCGTTGCGCTGGTTAGAGCCGTCGACGTCTCCGAAGGAGGAAGCGGACGCGGGAGCGCCGGTCGCGGAGCCGGGGGCCTGGGCCGACGCGTACGCGCTGGCGGAGGCGGGAGCGGCGGCGGAACCGGTCTGCTGGGCGTACTCGCCGTAGCGGGGGCGGTCCTGGCCGTTCTGCTGCGACGGGTCGCTCTGCTGGCCGTACGCCGAGCCGTGGGTGCCGTAGGGGTTCTGCTGCCCGTACTGGCCCTGCTGGCCGGACCCGTACTGTCCCGAGCCGTACTGACCCGAGCCGTACTGGCTCGTCTGGCCGTACTGGCTCGACTGACCCGAGCCGTACTGGCTCGTCTGGCCGTACTGGCTCGTCTGGCCGTACTGGCTCGACTGACCCGAGCCGTACTGGCTCGACTGACCCGAGCCGTACTGGCTCGTCTGGCCGTACTGGCTCGACTGACCCGAGCCGTACTGGCTCGTCTGACCCGAGCCGTACTGGCCCGCCTGGCCGTACTGGCTCGACTGACCCGAGCCGTACTGGCCCGTCCGGCCGTACTGGCTCGACTCGCCGGACCCGTACTGGCCGCCCTGCCCGTACCGGCCCGCGTCCTGCCCGTACGCGCCCTGACGGCCGTCGCCCACCGATGGGTAGGGCGCCGTGTACTGCGAGGTCTGCTGGTCGTCCGCGCGCGGGAACACGTCGGTCTCGTTCGCGGCCGCCGGCTCGATCACGTCGGTGTGGTCCGCCTGGCCGTGCTCGTCGGGGGCGGAGCCGTTCGTGGTGCGCTCGGCACCGTTCGTCTCCGCAGAAGTGGTCTCCTCAGCGCGGCGGTCGTCGTCGGCCTGCCCGTGGGGCGTGTTGTCGCTCATGCTGGACGTGCTCCTCTCAAGCTCGTGCAGTCTGTCGCACGCACCTGAGCGCCGGTCCTGGCCGGGCTGCACGCGACCTATGGCGATCGTATGCGTGCGCTGTGGGCGCTTCCCGGGGAGTCGTCTGCCCCGCCGCTAGGTTGGGTGGCGACCGGCACGACGACCCACGGCGGAGGACCACGATGCGACTCGACGGACCCTGGCTGCGTGCGGCGGAGGGAGCGATGCTGCTCGGCTCCGACGGCGTGCCCGCACCGACCGTGTTCGCGGAGATGAGCGCCCTCGCCGCCGCGACCGGCGCGATCAACCTCGGACAGGGTTTCCCGGACGAGGACGGTCCGCAGGAGGTCCTCGACGCCGCCGTCCAGGCGATCCGGGACGGCGCGAACCAGTACCCGCCGGGTCGCGGTACCCCGGACCTGCGTGCGGCGATCGCCGAGCACCAGACGCGCTGGTACGGCCTGGAGGTCGACGCCGACCGCGAGGTCCTCGTCACCGCCGGGGCGACCGAGGCCCTCGCGGCGACGCTCCTCGCCCTGGTCGAGCCCGGCGACGAGGTCATCACGTTCGAGCCGTTCTACGACGCCTACGGCGCCCTGGTCCGGCTCGCCGGGGGCACCCACGTCACCGTCCCGCTCACGGCACCGGACTTCCTGCCCGACGAGGCGACCCTCCGCGCGGCGTTCACGGACCGCACCCGCGTCGTGCTGGTGAACACCCCGCACAACCCGACCGGCCGCGTCCTCCCCGCCGAGGTCCTCCGGACGGTCGTCGAACTCGCCGAGCGCCACGACGCCCTGATCGTCACCGACGAGGTCTACGAGCACCTCACCTTCGCGACCCCACACGTGCCGATCGCCACGCTCCCCGGGGCCCGCGACCGCACCGTCACGATCTCGAGCGCTGGGAAGACCTTCAGCACGACGGGCTGGAAGATCGGCTGGCTGACCGCTCCCCCGGCGTTCGTCGACGCGATCACGTCCGTCAAGCAGTTCCTCACCTTCGTCAACGGGTCGCCGTTCCAACCGGCGGTCGCGGCCGGGCTCCGACTGCCGACCGAGGTCTTCACGGGCATCGCGTCGACCCTGGCGGCGAAGCACGAGCTCCTCGCCGCCGGGCTCCGGAGCGCCGGCTTCGAAGTCATGCGTCCCGACGGTGGCTACTTCGTCATCGCCGACGCGGCGCCCCTCGGCTTCGACGACGCCCGCGCGTTCAGCATCGCCCTGCCCGAGCGAGCGGGAGTGGTCGGCGTCCCGGTGTCGGCGTTCGTCCGGCCCGAGCACGCAGCGAGCTACGGCTCGCTCGTGCGGTTCGCGTTCTGCAAGCGGCGCTCCGTGCTCGAGGACGCCGTGTCCCGCCTCGCGGCCCTCGCCCCCACCGGCTGAGCGCCGGCGCGGCGGTCGCGGTCCTCGGACCGGTGACGGCAGTCAGGGCGGTCACGGGGCCACGGCGGTCACCGCAGTCGCGGCGATCACGGCCTGGAGGCACGGCTCGTCGCCGACACGCCACGCACGACTCCGGGTCAGTCCCGTGGCACGACCGCGTAGCGCCGCAGCGACAGCGACGGGTTCACCGACCGCACCGCGGTCGTCGTGTCGGTGTCGATCGTCGCGACGAGCAGACCCGGTGTCGCGCCGGCTGCGGCGACCGCGACCCCGGACGGGTCGAGCACGACCGACCCCCCGACGCCGATCGGCGGCGTCTGCCCCACCCCCACGACCCAGACGGTGTTCTCGATCGCGCGCGCTGTGAGCAGGGTCCGCCAGTGGTGCTCCTTGCCAGGACCCCGGACCCACTCCGCCGGGAGCACGACCACGTCCGCGGCACCCAGCTCCGGATCGGCGAGGCGTCGGGTGACCTCCGGGAAGCGCAGGTCGTAGCAGGTCTCGAGCCCCACGCGGACGCCTGCGAGCTCGAACACGGCCAGCTGCTCCGGGTCCCCCGCGTCGATCCGGTCCGACTCCCGCGACCCGAACGCGTCGTACAGGTGCACCTTCCGGTAGGCCACGTCGAGCGTGCCGTCGGGCCGCACGGTCACGAGGGTGTTCCGGAACCGCCCCGGAGCGTCGGCCGTCTCGGCGACACCGACGACGAGCGCGAGCCCGGTGTCGCGCGCGATCTGCTGCAGGCCGGTGACGAACGGTCCGTCGAGCGGCTGCGCGGCGGCGACGAACCGGTCGTCGATGTCGGCCGTGAAGTACGAGCTGTACTCGGGCGTCACGAGGAGCTGCGCGCCTCGCTCGACTGCCTGCTCCGCGAAGGTCCGGACCGAGTCGAGGTTGGCGACCGGGTCGTCCACGGGCGCGAACTGTGCAGCGGCGATCGTGAGGGAGCCCATGCCGCGAGCGTACTGCCCGCACCGATCGTCGCTGCGAGGAAGGGTGGCGCGGGAACGACGAAAGCCCCGGTCCATCGGACCGGGGCTTTCGTGTGACGCTTGGTTGCGGGGGCAGGATTTGAACCTACGACCTCTGGGTTATGAGCCCAGCGAGCTACCGAACTGCTCCACCCCGCGGCACATTCAATAGCTTAGCGGGGCCCGTGGCGGGGTGCAAATCGAGCGCCCCGCCACGGCGTGTCAGTTGCCGCCCTCGGCCCTGGTCGCGGCCTCGATCGCATCCTGCAGCCGCTGGTCCGCCTCGGCAGCGGCGACGAGGTCGTTGTTCGCGTACGCCTCCTGCCGGTCGGACAGCGCCTGCTTCGCCTCGTCGAGGGCCTTCTGCAGTGCCGCGTTGTCCGTGCTGCCCGAACCGGATTTCGACGACCCCGCACCCGTGGAACCGGAGTTCGACGAACCGCTGTCGGACGAACCGCTGTCGGACGAGCCACTGTCGGAGGAGCCCGAGTCGGACGAACCGGAACCCGAGTCCGACGAGCCGTCCGAGACACCCTGGTCGCCCGCGTTCGCTCCGGAGTTGCCACCGAAGAGCGTGTCGAGCGCCTGGTCGAGGGTGTCCTCGAACGCGATCTTGTCGCCGAAGGCCACGAGGACCTTCTGCAGCAGCGGGTACGAACCGCTCGACGTCGACTGGACGTACACGGGCTGGACGTAGAGGAAGCCGCCGCCGACCGGGAGCGTGAGCAGGTTGCCCTGCTTCACGGTCGAGTTGCCCCGCTTCAGGATGTTCAGCTCCTGCGAGACGTTCGTGTCCGAGTTGAAGAGGTTCTGCACCTGCAGCGGACCGGGGATGTTGTCGGTCTTCGGCATGGTCAGCAGCGTGAGCTTGCCGTACCCGGACGCCTTCTTGCCCTTGCCCGCTCCGCCGGCGTCCGAGTCGACCGCGAGGTACCCGGTCAGGACGTTCCGGCTGTCCGCACCACGACCCGACTGCTGCGGGATGTACGTGGTGTAGAGCGAGTACTTCGTCTCGGACCCGGGCACCTTCATCGTCAGGTAGTACGGGTCCTGCAGGTCGTCGGCGTTGGTCGTCGTCGTGCTCTGCACGCCGAGGCCGTTCGTCGTCGTGTTCGTGATCGCCGACGAGTCGGAGGACGACGAGTCGCTGTTCGCCTCCTTGGTGGGCTCCTGCGGCGTCTGCCAGGCGTCGTCACCCGAGTAGAACGAGTTCGCGTCCGTGACGTGGTAGGTCGCGAGGATCGACCGCTGCACCTTGAACAGGTCGGTCGGGTACCGCACGTGGTCGAGCAGTTCGGCGCTCATCGACGACACCGGCTCGAGCGACGTCGGGAAGATCTTCTGCCACGTCTTGAGCAGCGGGTCCGAGGTGTCCCACGCGTAGAGCGTCACCTTGCCGGTGTACGCGTCGACCGTCGCCTTCACCGAGTTCCGGATGTAGTTGACCTGGTCGGTGCTGTAGGCCGACGACTCGGCCCCGCTGATGCTCGCCTGCAGGCTCGCGCTCTGCGAGTACGGGTACGCGTTCGTGGTGGTGTAGCCGTCGACGATCCACACGATGCGGTGGTCGACGATGGCCGGGTACGCGTCCTGGTCGGTCTGCAGGTACGGCGCGACCTTCTGGACGCGCTGCACGGGGTTCCGGTCGTACAGGATCTGCGAGTCGGCGTTCACCCGCTGGGACAGCAGGATCTGCTCGGACTGGAACTTCGCCGCGTAGACGAGTCGGTTGAAGAAGTTGCCGATGCTCGGTCCGCCGTTCGCGGCGTACGTCGTCGTGGCGTTGCCGCCGCTGTCCGCGTCGTCGCTCTCCTCGGACCCGGACGGGTAGTCGAGCTCGATGTTCTTGGAGCCCTTCGGCGCACCGACGATCGAGTACTGCGGCGAGTTCTCACCGAAGTAGACGCGCTGCTGGAAGTCGCCGAGCGCTCCGCTCGAGGGGATCCCCGACTCGAGGAACACCGGCTTGCCGTCGCTCGCACGCTGGTTGCCGTACGCCGCGGCCACACCGTAGCCGTGCGTGTACACGAAGGTGCGGTTGTACTGCGTGTTCGTCTTGGCGCTGAGCCCGTCGAGGTTGATGTCGCGCACGGCGATCACGGTGTCCTCGGTCTGGCCCTTGATGTCGTAACGGTCGACGTCGAGGGTGTCGGGGAACTTGTAGTACTGCCGGTACTGCTGGAGCTGGCTGAAGGTGTCCGAGACGATCTTCGGGTCGATCAGACGGATGTTCGCCGTCGTCTGGGCGTCGGAGGCCAGCGCGCCCGAGGACGCGCTCGTCTTCGCGTCGTAGTTCTGCTCCTGCGTGGTGGCGACCCCGTAGGCGTCCCGCGTCGCGTCGATGTTCCGCTGGATGTACGACGACTCGTACGAGCCCTCGGACGGCTTCACCTGCAGACGCTGGACGATCCAGGGGTAGATGCCGCCGACCACGATCGCGGCGACCAGGAGCAGCCCGGTCCCGACGATCGAGATGCGCCAGCGCCCGATGACCGCGGTCACGATGAAGAGGATCGCGACGATCGCCGCGATGCCCGCCATGATCTCGCGGCCGGGGATGACCGCGTTGACGTCGGTGTACTGCGCACCGGTGATGAGCGAGTTGTTCTTCGCGAGGGTCGCGTACTGGTCGAGCCAGAGGCTGACCGCCTGGAGCGCGATGTACACGGCGGCCGTGACCGCCAGCTGGACGCGGGCGGCGCGGGAGATGCGGACCTCACGCCCGCCGAAGCGCATGGCGCCGTAGAGGTAGAGGGCGGCGAGCGCCGCGAGCCCGGCGATGAGCACGACCGCCGAGGAGTACGCGACGATCGACCGCCAGAACGGCAGCTCGAAGACGTAGAACCCGATGTCGAGGCCGAACTGCGGGTCCTTCTTGCCGAACGGGGTCCGGTTGAAGTACTCGAGCACCATGCTCCAGCGCCCGGACGTCGAGAGCCCCGCGAAGACGCCGAGGACGACCGGGATGCCGATCATGACCGCGCGCCGGAGCGGCTCGATGACCTGCTGGTAGCGGTCGAGCTGCGAGTTGAGCTTCGCGTAGACCGGCCGGAACCGGAACGCCAGCGCGATGCTGAGGTACACCGGGACCGCCATGCCGAGGAACCCGGCGACGAACATCAGCGTGCCGGCGATCCACCGCGTGGTGAGGACCTGCTGGAACCCGAGCTGCGCGAACCACGCGTAGTCGGTGTAGAGGCTGGCGAAGATGAAGAAGGCGATCACCAGTGCCGCCAGCACGATGATCGTGACCACGATGGGGACCCGCGGCGAGCGCCGCCCAGAGGAGGATGGACCCGAGGTGGACGAGGTGGTCGTCACTTGATGTGCTCCAGACGTGTCGGACCGGCGGGCCCGGCGCGGCGGGCCGTCAGTGCGTCGATCCTATTGGTCGCGACCGACAGTGAAACTGTACGGGGACTCAGGAAGGCGACCCGTGCCTCCCGGCAGACGGCCTGGAGGCGCGGATCGCGACGTGCGCGCACGTCGCGTGGACCGTGTGGCCGGCCTAGGACGTGCAGCGCGCGAGCCCCGCGGTGCTCTTCCCCGCCGCGATGGTCTGCAGGTCGGTGACCGCCTGGTCGAGCGTGCCGACCTTGTAGACGTCGAGCCCGTCCGGCACGTGCCCCACGACCTCGTCGCAGTTGTCCGCCGGAGCGAGGAAGATCGTCGCGCCCGCGTCCTTCGCGCCGTACATCTTCTGGCGGATGCCGCCGATCGGCCCGACCTGCCCCTGCGCCGTGATCGTGCCGGTACCGGCGACGTGCTCGCCGCCGTTGAGCTTGCCGGGGGTGATCTCGTCGATGATCCCGAGCGCGAACATCATGCCGGCCGAGGGGCCGCCGACGTCCTGCAGGGTGATCTTCACGTCGAACGGGAAGTCGTAGCGCTCGACGACGCCGACGCCCAGGAGCGCGGTGCCGTCCTGCTCGCGCGGCGTGACCCGGACCTGGCGTTCCGTCCCGTCGCGTTCGATGGTGACCGTCGCCGGGCTGCTCGTCCCGTGCTTCGCCACGGCGGCGCGGAGGCTCGACGCGTCGACGTCCTCGGTGAGTTGCGTGCCGTCGAAGGCGCGGATGACGTCGCCCTTCTCGATCGTGCCGTCGGCCGCCGACCCCTTCTGGACGGTCCCGACCTCGAGTTCGGTCGGCACCGGGATGTCCTGCTGGACGAGGGCTGCGGCGACGGCGGACTGCTGCGACTGCTGCATGTCGGCGGTGTCCTGCTGGCTGATCTGCTCGTTCGTGGTGCCGGGCGGGTAGATCTGCGACGCGGGGACCACGGCCTGGGACTTCGTGAACAGCGCGCGGATGACGCTCGTCCAGCTCGGCCGGTGCGTGGCGTCGCCCTGGACGCCGACGGTCAGCATGTCGAGCGCACCGGACGTCGGGTAGGTCTTCCGCCCGGAGATCTGGATGAGCTCGACCTCCTTCGCGTCCTTGCCCTGGCCCTGCTCCTGCGTACCGATGGTGTTGTAGACCGGACCGGGCACCTCGATGAGGTACGGGCTCGGCAGGAAGCTGGCGAGGAGGCCGAGCACGACGGCGCCGATGACGAACGCCCAACCGAGCGTCCGGGCACGCGATCGACGACGGGGCTCGGGGGCGAAGAGCGTCACGCAGGGTCCTTCCACAGGGGTGTTCGCCCTCGGCGCAGCGGTTCGGGCGTTCCCACGGGAGCGTCCCAGGTCGGTGCCCGTGAGCAGCGGTTAGCGTAGTCGGCATGCCTGATGAACCGCAGCCGGGGCCGGACGACGACTTCCAGGAGATGCTGCGCAAGCTGCTGTCCGGGGAGGGCCAGATCGACCCGTCGCAGCTCGCCGGTGCGGCTGGGCTCCCCAACGACCCGGCGTTCGTGGCCAACCTGATGAGCCAGCTCCAGCGGGCCGCGCAGTCGGGTGGGGACGGCATCGACTTCTCGGTCACCGCCGAGCGTGCGACGGCGATCGCGCGGGAGGGCGGCCACGCGGTCGACCCCGCGACCTCGCAGGCGTCGGACCAGGCGTTCCAGGTCGCGGCGCTGTGGCTCGACGAGGTCACGACCGTCGCCGAGCTCACGGCCACCCCGAGCCTCTACACCCGCGAGCAGTGGGCGAAGGCCACCGCTCCGGTGTGGACGCAGATCGCCGAACCGGTCGCCTCGAGCATCGCGAACGCCCTCACCGAGGCGATCGACCAGCGCGCGCCCGAGGAGCTCAAGGCCATGCTCGGCGACGTCTCGAAGGCGATGCGCGGCGTCGGCGGTGCCCTGTTCGCGGTCCAGCTCGGGCAGGTCGTCGGACAGCTCTCGAAGGAGGTCGTCTCCGGCGGCGACGTCGGCGTCCCGCTGCTCGACGAGCAGGTCGCGGCGCTCCTCCCCCAGAACGTCGCGGAGTTCGCCGAGGGGCTCGACGTCCCCGAGGACGAGGTCCGCATCTGGTTGGCCGTCCGCGAACTCGCGCACGCCCGGCTCTTCCGCTCGGCCCGGTGGCTGCGACTGCACATCATCTCCTCGATCACCGACTACGCGAAGGGCATCCACATCCCCTTCGACCGCGTCGAGGAGCTCGCCGCCGACATCGACCCGACCGACCAGGAGCAGCTCCGCGACGCCCTCGCGTCCGGCGCGCTCATCCCCCCGCGCACACCCGAGCAGGACGCCGCACTCGCCCGCCTCGAGACGATGCTCGCGCTCGTCGAGGGCTGGGTCGACACCGTCACCGCGGCAGCCACCGCCCGGCTCCCCCGCGCGGACGCGATCGCCGAGATGGTCCGGCGGCGTCGAGCGGCCGGCGGTCCGGCCGAGTCGGCGTTCGCCACGCTGGTGGGGCTCGAGCTCCGGCCGCGCCGTCTCCGCGAGGCCGCGGCGATGTGGCAGCGGGTCACCGACGAACTCGGCGCCGAGGGCCGGGACGCCCTGTGGTCGCACTTCGACGCGGTGCCGACGTCCGAGGACATCGACGCCCCGGACGCGCTCGTGCTCCGCCTGAAGAACCCGGGCTTCTCCGCGGAGGACGACGAGTTCGACAAGGCGCTGCAGGACCTCCTCGACGACAGCACCGGCAGCCGTCCGCACGAGGACGAGCAGGGCCGGGTCGCGGACACCGACGGCAGCGGGGACGCCGACGGGAAGGAGGGCGGCGCCGACGGCGACGAGGGCGGCGCGGGGCCGAAGGCCTAGCGGCGCGGGTTCTCCACAGATCGCCACCGCCCGCCCCGAGCACGGCCCGGGTGCGCGACGGTGGGTGCATGGGCATCCGCATCGACCCGACGCTCGAGTTCGTGTGGCGTGATCCGGCGACCGTGCAGCTCGGGGTCGATCCGCCACGGGCCGTCGTCCCGGTGCCCACGACGGCCGAGGAGCGCTTCCTCTGCGCGCTGCGCCGTGAGACCGGCCGCGACGCGCTGACCGCGCTCGCCGACACGCTCGGCTGCCGACCGGAGGTCGCGGCGTCCGTGCTCGCGGCCGCCTCCCCCGCCGTCGTCGAGGTCCTGCCGCCGCCCTCGCCCCGCGTGCAGGTGCACGGCAAGGGGTCGCTCGCCGACGTGATCGCCGCACAACTCGCCGGCGAGGGCACGGAGGTGGTCCGGACGGAGCCCTCCCCGACCGCGCGCGACCGGCCGACCGCGGTCACGGAGCCCGACGACGTTCCGCTGGCGTTCGCCGTCGTCGTCGCCGACCACGTGGTCGACCCCGCGCTCCGGGCATCGTGGACGCGGCGCGAGGTCCCGCACCTGGCGGTGGTGGTGGGCGACGGCACGGTCCGGATCGGTCCGGTGGTGTCGGACGACGGTGGTCCGTGCCTGCAGTGCCTCGAGTACGCCCGTTCGGACGAGGACCCTGCGTGGCCCGCCGTCGCCGCACAGGTGTGGGGGCGTCCTGCTGCCGCACTCGGCCCCTGGCGCACGGCGGCGGTCGCGGTCGCCGCGGTGCGGGTCGTGCTCGGACGGCTGCCGAGTGCGACCGTCGCCCGCGGTCGTCCGGGGGACGCAGACCACCGGGACCAGCTCGTCCTCGACCGGTCCGACCTGGCGGTCACACGCCGCTCGGTGCCGCCCCATCCACGCTGTGCGTGTCGAGCGCTGCCAGGAACCGACTCGGCGCCCGGCTGCCCCCGCGCACCGAACCCTGCCGCGACCACGTCACCGTCACCGAGCGACGCGCTCGGGTGAGGCCCACGTAGAAGAGGCGTCGTTCCTCGTCGACCTCGGTGTCGGTGGTGGCGTGCGAGATCGGCAGGAGCCCCTCGGCGGCGCCGACGATCACCACGTGCGGCCACTCCAGCCCCTTCGAGGAGTGCAGGGTCGCGAGCGTCACGGCGTCGAGTTCCGGCTCGTGGTGCGTGGCAGCGCGGTCGACGAGGTCCTGGGTGAACTGCTGCATCGTCGTGCCGGCGGGGGCGTCCTCGGCCAGACCCATGATCGCCTGCAGCGCCTCCCACTGCTCGCGCACCGCGCCGGTCCCCTCCGGCGGTGTCGGCGTCCAACCGCTGACCTGCAGCACGAGACCCACACGACGTGTCAGCTCGTCGTCGGTCTGCCGGACGGCCTCGCCCCGCATGTGGTGCACCGCGAGCTTCACCTCGGGTCGGTCGAAGAAGCGGGTGCCGCCCTGGACCCGGTACGGGATGCCCGCACGGCCGAGCGCCGCCTCGAGTGCCGCCGACTGCGCGCCGACCCGGAAGAGCACCGCGACGTCACCGAAGGCCGCACCACCGGCGACGACGTCACCGATCGTCCGCGCGACGGTCTGCGCTTCGTCACCGTCGTGGACGCAGGCGACGACTGACGGCTCCGGCCCGGGGAACGTGCTCTGGGCGACGAGGTCGAGCGCACCCGGCTGCCCGCGCATGAGCGTGTTGGCGGCGTGCACGACCTCGCGTGTCGAGCGGTAGTTCCGCTCGAGCCGCAGGACGGAACCACGGGGGAACTCCGACCCGAACCCGAGCAGGAACCCGCTCGACGCCCCCGCGAACGAGTAGATCGTCTGGCTCGCGTCGCCGACCACGCACACGTCGTCCCGGCCGCCGAGCCAGGCGCGGAGCAGTGCGTGCTGCACGGGCGAGACGTCCTGGTACTCGTCGACCACGAAGAAGCGGTACTGCTGCCGCACGTAGGACGCGACCCGGGGCTCCGACTCGACCATGCCGAGCGTCGCGAGCAGCACGTCCTCGAAGTCGAGCTGCCGACGGTCGTCCTTGAGCTGCTCGTAGGCGCGCATGAGGTCGACCACCCGCCGCGGGGTGGTGTCCCGCGGCATGGTGCGCTCGGCAGCGGCGGCCTCGTACTCGTCGAGCGTGAGCATCTGGACCTTGCGCCACTCGACCTCGGCGGCGAGGTCCCGCAGCACAGGGGTGTCGACGTGCAACCCGACGGTGTCCGCGGCGTGCGCGATCACCCGCCCCTTCTTGTCGACGAGCCGCGGAGCGTGGCCGCCGACGGTGTCCGGCCAGAAGTAGCTGAGCTGGGCCATCGCCGCCGAGTGGAACGTGCGTGCCTGCACCGTGCCGGCGCCGAGCGCTCGGAGTCGCGACCGGAGCTCGCCGGCGGCCCGGGTGGTGAAGGTCAGGGCGAGGACGTGGTTCGGCGAGTAGGTGCCGGTCGCGACGCCGTACGCGATCCGGTGCGTGATCGCCCGCGTCTTGCCGGTACCGGCACCGGCGAGCACCGCGACGGGGCCGAGCAGCGTCCGGGCGACGGTGCGCTGCTCCGGGTCGAGTGCGGCGAGCAGCTCGTCCGGCGAGGGCGACGCCGGACCGACGGCTGGGGCGTTCGGAGTGCGGTCCGCGCCGACTCCGCTCACGGCAGGTCCAGCGGCCCGCCGTACCACTCCTCGATGATGGCGCGGGCGATGGAGGTCCGACCGGGCAGCAGCAGGGTGTCACCGGCGCGCTCGCGGATCTCGTCGCGCGAGAACCACCGCACGTCGAGGATCTCCACGCCGTCCGGACGCGCCGTCGTCGGGTCGCCGTCCACCGCACGGGCGCGGAACCCGAGCATGAGGGACGCGGGGAACGGCCACGGCTGCGACCCGAGGTACTCGGGCTCCTCGACGCGCACGCCGGACTCCTCCCAGACCTCGCGCCGCACGGCGTCCTCGAGGGACTCCCCCGGCTCGACGAAGCCCGCGAGCAGCGAGTAGCGGTCGGCGTCCCAGGCGGCGTTCGAGCCGAGCAGGATGCGGTCGTCCGCGTCCGTCACACCCACGATGATCGCCGCGTCGGTCCGCGGGAAGAGTTCGTGCCCCTCCGGGTCGCGGCGGACCCAGCCGCCCGTGGTGACCTCCGACGGGGACCCGGTGCGGGGCGAGAAGCCGTGCACGGCGTGCCAGTTCGCCATCGCGACCGCCTCGACCGCGAGACCCTGGTCACGCGCGGACAGCTCGGTGCCGAACATGCGCAGGCTCTCCCAGGCGTCCTCGTCCGGCTCGATCGTCCGTGCGGTGTCCGCGTCGACGAAGGCCGCGACGAACCGGGTGCCGGCCGGGGCGTCGGCCGCGTCGGTGATCGCACGCCCGAGGTAGAGCGTCACGGTGTCCGCGGGGACGTCCGCCGCCGACACGAAGCGCAGCGTGCCGTCGGCGTTCCGGAGCATCTCGGCTCCACGCAGCGGCAGGTACCGGGTCGAGCGGTCCTCGCGCAGGACGCGGTCGAGGTCGGGCGTGGTGCGGAACTCGGCATCGCGGTCGAGTTCGTTCCGGGACAGCGGCAGTCTGGCGGCGAACTCGACGGTCACGGCGGAGGGCTCCTCAGATCAGCGGCTTCGGCCGGGAGCGCCCGGGTCAGCGTGGCGCGCCCGGATGGCGACGACACGGACCTACCCTGATGGGCATGGCGGGATCCCAGTTCACTCTAGCCGCGTTGGCGACGACGGCCGTGCCCGGGCTCGTCGTCACGGGCACGCGCACGCTCGGCTCGGCGGCGTCCGGGGACTACGAGTCGGCGGTCCTCCGCGACGCCGACGGCACCGCGCTCGCGATCCGCCGACCACGCAACCAGCGGGCCGAGGCGCGGCAGTCCGCCGACCTCGTCGCGATCCGTGCGCTGAGCGCCGGCATCCGCACGCGCCTCCCGTTCGCGGTGGCCGAGTACCGCGGCCAGGCGCCGATCGGGTCGACCCGCGCCATCGTGACCACCTACGTGCCCGGCACGCACCCGACGCTGCGGTCGCTCGCGGACCGGCCCGACCTCGCCACCTCCGTCGGCCGCGCCGTCGCCGCCGTCCACCAGCTCCCCACGAGCTTCGTCACCGACGCCGGCCTGCCGTCGCTCACCCCCTTCGAGGTGCTGCGCTCAGCGGTCTCGGTGATGGACCGTGCGGTCGCCACGAAGCTCGTCCCGGCGGCGCTCAAGGAGCGCTGGGAGGGCGCGGCCCGCGACCAGCAGCTCTGGCAGTTCACGCCGACCGTCGTGCACGGCTCGTTCGGAACCGAGTCGGTGCTCGTCGAGGGCGACGCCGTGTCGGGTGTCCTCGGGTGGGGCGAGCTGCGGCTCGGCGACCCCGCGAAGGACCTCGCGTGGGTGCTCGCCGGTCGCGCGGAGGCGTTCGACACCGTCCTCAGCGCGTACGAGGCGAACGGCGGCGGCCGGGACCGCCAGCTCGCGCAGCGCGCTCGCGTGCACCACGAGCTCGAGACCGCGCAGTGGCTGCTGCACGGCGTGCAGGTCAAGAGCACCGAGGTCGTCGACGACGCGGTCGCGATGATGCACCGGCTGGTCGACGCGGTGCACGCACCGAGCGCCGCGCCGCTGCAGTCCGTGTCCCCTGAGACGATGGAGATCGGCGAGGTCGAGCAGCTGCTGTCGTCGACCGAGCGTCGACACGGCTGACGCCACCGGTCGCGACTCCCCGCTCAACTCCGCCGGACGGTCACGAACCGTCGCCGCGGACGCCCGGAACCGACGGGTCGTGACCACTCGACACCCTGCACGCGGGGTGTCATGACCGGGGCTGGCGCGGGTGCCCGGCTTCCGCCGGGTGGTCGACGCGACCGCCTGGAGGCCCGGTGCCGGTCTGCGAGACAGGCACCGGGCCTCCAGGCGGTGCTGACGGATGCCGGGTACCGACCCGTGCGCCGGTTCGGGTCGGCCTGCGCCGAGGGGCGGGGTCAGCCGATCGCGTCCTGCCACGCCCGCTCGAGACCGGCGCGGTCGAGGAGTCCGGTCGGTCGCACCTCGAGGTCGTCGGCCACGAAGTAGAACACCGCATCGACCTCGGCGAGCGGCCGCCCCGTGAACTCCGCGTAGGCGACGCGGTACAGCGCGAGCTGCAACTGCCGCTTCGCGAGGTCGTCGCGTCCGCTCGGCGCCTTGCCGGTCTTCCAGTCGACGACCTCCGCCCGCCCGTCGATCTCGTACACGGCGTCGAGCTTGCAGATCACGCTGTGCCCGAGGAAGGGGATGTGGATCTCGCGCTCGACCTCGACCGGCGTCAGCTCGGCCCACCGCGAGCGCGCGAAGGTCTCCTGGAACGCCGCGAGCCGCCGGGCGTCGTCGTCGGTGACGGGTACCGTCGCCGAGGCGTCCGGCAGGTCGTCCGTGTCGAGATCCGCCTCGCCCGCCCACGGGTCGAGTGTCTCCAGCGAGCCGCCCGCACGCGCACGCCGCTCGACCCACTGGTGGAACAGCGTGCCGAGCCGGGTCGCGCGGTAGGGCCGCTCCGGCATCGGGCGTCGGAGCCGCTCGGCGACCCGGTCCGGCTCGGACAGGTAGTCCTTGAACCCGGAGGCGGGCACGCGGTGCGGCACCACCACGGCGTGCCGGGCGCTGCGGACCGCGGCCCGCTCGGCGAGCAGCAGGTCGATGTCCGCGGCGAACCGGCCGGCGGCACCGGGGTTCGCGTTCCGGACACGGTCGGCCGCGGCGTGCACCCGCGCCGCCCGCTGGCCGAACGGCACGTGCGGCCACGACTGGGTCGCACCGGACTCGCCCAGCGGGTCGTGTTCGTGGTGCGACTGCTCCGGAACGGCATCGGCCGCGATCACCCCGGCGTCCCGGAGGTCGGCGAGGTAGCGGCTCGGCGCCGTCGGCTTCACACCGCCGGACCAGAACGAGCCGGACACGAGCAGGTCGTGCTTCGCCCGGGTGAGCGCCACGTAGGTGAGGCGTCGCTCTTCGTCCTCGTTGCGGATCTGCATCTCGGCCTTGAACGCCTCGATCGCGTCGCGGACGTCCTTCTGGGTCTCCTGCCCGCGCCACGCCAACCGGGGCAGCTCGTCCGCGTCGCCGCGGAACTCGTACGGCAGCCGGCCGAAGCCGATCCAGCCCGAGGAGCCCTCCTGCGGCCGCGCGGGGAGGCCCCCCTCGACCATGCGCGGCACCGCGACGGCGTCCCACTCGAGGCCCTTCGACCCGTGGATCGTCAGGATCTGGACCGTCCCGGCCTCGGGTTCCTCGGACCGCGGTCCCATGTCGTCCCGTCGGGCGGCGGCGTCGATCCAGCCGAGGAACGCACCGAGGTCGGCACGGTCGTCGGTGGTGACGAACCCGGCGAGCTCGTCGAGGAAGGCGTCGAGGAACGCCTGGCTGCCCTGCTCGTGCGCGGCGACCTCGACGTCGAGCCGCATCTCCTGCACGACGAGCGTCACGAAGTCGACGAGGTCCCCCCGAGCACGCTGCCGCAGGGCCTGGAGCTGCTGACCGAGCGCGCGCATGCGTGACCGTCCGGCCGGGGAGATCCGGTCGAGGGCCCCGTGCTCGTCGGGCGCGGTCGCCACGAAGTCGAGCGCGTCGACGACCGAGCCGTGCTCCCCCGCGGCGACCGACGCCCGGAACGCCGCGGTCAGGTCGTCGTTGAGCCGCTGCTGGGTGTGGTCGCGTCCGAACAGCCACTTCGCGAGGTCGTGCAGTGCGGCGATGTCCGCGGCGCCGACCCGCCACCGAGCACCCGCGAGCAACCGGATGAGGTCGTTGCCGGCCGCCGGGTCGTGCAGCACCCGGAGGCACGCGACGAGGTCCACGATCTCCGGACGCTGCAGCAGCCCGCCCGTGCCGAGCACGTGGAACGGCACCCCGAGCTCGCCGAGCGCCCCGGTGAAGGCCGCGAGGTCCTTCCGGGCCCGGAGCAGCAGCGCCATCGACGCACGGGGATCCCGCCGCCGGTGGGCACGGAACCACTGCGCCACCGACGCGGCTTCCTCCGGCAGGGTCTCGGCGAAGACGACCTCGACCGAACCGTCGTCGGCACCGGGTCGCGGGGAGAGCCGCTCGACCGCGACGTCCGAGGCCTCGGACAGCGGCGACACGACGGCGTTCGCGGCCGCGAGGACGTCGACCGGGTTGCGCCAGCTCGTCGACAGCGGGAAGGTCACCGGGGTCGGCTGGTCGTCACCGCCGAAGTCACGCGGGAACCGGCCGAGGTTCGCCGCGCTCGCGCCCCGGAAGCCGTAGATCGACTGGTGCGGGTCACCGACCGCCATCACCGGGTGCCCCCGGAACAGTCGTGCGAGGAACCGGGTCTGGACGACGGACGTGTCCTGGTACTCGTCGAGGAGCACCACGCCGAACCGGCTCCGGAGGTCGTCGACCACACGGGGCGCCGACTCGGCCGCGGCGAGCGCCAGGGCGATCTGGTCGGAGAACTCGACGAACCCTCGGTCGACCTTCTGCCGACGGAACCGCTCGACGAGGTCGGCGAGGGGCTCCAGGCCGCCGACCGCCGCCACGGCCTTCGCGACGTCGGCGTAGGGCTTGCCACGGTTGCCCGGCAGTTCCAGGACCTCCGCGAACTCGATCGCGAACCGCCGCAGCTGCTCGGGTTCGACGAGGTGCTCGGACGCTGCTCCGGCGAGGGCGACGACGGCCGCCGTGACGGTGTCGACGTCGCGGTCCAGGCCGGCGAGCCGGTCGTCCCGGGCCTCGACCACGACCCGGCGGGCGAGCTGCCAGGCGGAGGGCTCGGTGAGGACCTGCGACTCGCCGTCCCGGCCGACCAGGAGCGCGTTCTCGCGGAACACCGAGTTGGCGAACGCGTTGTAGGTGGACACGGTCGGGGCCTCGAACGCGTCACCAGGGGTGATCAGGCCGACGTCCTCGAGGGCCCGGATGCGGTCGTTGATGCGCACCGAGAGCTCGCCCGCGGCCTTGCGGGTGAAGGTCAGGCCGAGGACCCCGTCGGGGCGGACCAGACCGTTGGCGAGGAGCCACACGACCCGGGACGCCATGGTCTCGGTCTTGCCGCTGCCGGCGCCGGCGACGACGAGGGCGGGGGCGAGCGGCGACTCGATGACGGCGCGCTGCTGGGCTGTGGGACGGGGACGGCCGAGGGCGTCGGCGATCTCGTCGGCGCTGCGTGCGACAGCGACGGCGACCTGCTCGGTGCTCACCAGGTGACCTCCCCCACCACGTGGATCCGGCACTCGGCGCCGGTCCGGGACTGCTCGCAGTGAACGTCCACGTTCGCGAGGAACGTCCGACCGGCCATCCCGCGGGCGACCCCGTGCAGGCGTTCCCGGTATGCCTCACGCGTGTCGGGGTCGAACGCGTGCTGCGTCCGCTCCGAGTACGCGTGGGCGCTCCGGGCGTTCTGCACGAACACCAGCCGGGCGTCCGCCATCGGCGCACCCGCCGGGACGCCCTCGACGGCGCCGTCCTCGACCGCGAGCTGGTACGCGCCGAGCTGCGGGTGCTCCGGCATGTCGTTCTTCTCGCTGGGCATCGACCGACCGGTCTTGAGGTCGACCACGCTGATGCGTCCGTCGGCGTCGACCTCGATGCGGTCGATGCTGCCGCGCATCCGTGCCGGCCCGGTCACGAGGGAGAACGCGGTCTCGGCTCCGAGGAGGCGCCGGCCGGCCGCGGCGAAGGTGCGGAGGTAGTCGCTCAGCCCCTCGATCATCCGGCGGGTGCGGGCACGCTCGCGGTCGGCGATCCACGGGGACTCGAAGGTGAGCTCGCCCCAGCGGGATTCGACGTGCGCCCAGAGGGACTCGACGTCGACGCTCGTGGCGTGCTCCATGGCGTCGTGGACGATCGTGCCGATGCCCATCGCCGGGCTCGGGGCGCCGCCGCCGAACGTCTGCACGAACCAGTGCACCGGGCACTCCTCGAACGTGCCGATGCGCGACGGCGAGACGCTCACGGTCGGCGCGACCACCGGTCCGCCCTCGTACTCCGGCGCCGGCTCGGCGTCGAGGTCGACGAGCGGTGCGTCGGTCGTCGGTTCCGCCGTGCCGTACCAGTCGTCCGGGTCGGCGCCGGGGACCTCGGCCTCGGCCAGACGGGCGAGCGCGGACGCGGCCTCCGGGTCACCAGAGGCCACGACCCGTCGTCGGAGCGAACCGGCGAGACCGCGCAGCGACAGCGGGTGCACGGTCGCGGTGCGGTCCGGCGGCTCCGGGACGAGGCGGACGAACGGCGACGGGGACTCGTCGTCGTTCGCGACCGTGCCGATCACCACCTGGGTCGTCGCCCGGGACACCGCGCGGGCGAAGAGGCGGAGCTCGTCGGCGATGACCGCGGCGCGGTCGTCCACGGCCGAGCGCTCGGTGCCCTCGGCCGCGCGGACCATGCCGTCGGGGTCGAGCAGGCTGCCGCGGACCCGGGTGTTCGGCCACACGCCGTCCTGCAGCCCGAGCACCACCACCACGTCGCACTCGAGGCCGACGGTCGCCGACGGGGTGAGCACGCGCACCCGGCCGGCGGTCCGGTCGGGTCCGATGGAGTCCTCCGGGAGGTCCGCGTCGAGCAGGTCGTCGACGAACACCCGCGCTGGCGCGTCCGGCGTGCGCTCGACGAACCGCTTCGCCGCGGTGAAGAGCCCGACCACGGCGTCGAGGTGCCGGTCGGCCTCCCCCGCGCCGACGCCGCCGGCCTCGGACTGCGACCGCCAGACCTCCGCGAGACCGCTGCGCTCCCAGAGCCCCCAGAGGATCTCCTCGATGCTGGCATCCGCCTCGGCGTCGGCGCGGGCCTGCACGAGGCTCTTCGCCAGCCGGGTGGCCCGCCGCGCGAACCCGGCGTCGATCGTCGCGAGGCGTTCCGGAGCGCCGAGCGCCTCGACGAGGAGCTCGTCGGCGGTGCGGGTGCCGTCACCCGCCAGTTCCTCGCGGCGGAGGGCGAGCCGCAGGCGCCGCATCGCGAGGGTGTCGAGGCCGCCGAGCGGCCCGGTCGCGAACGCGGTGGCGAGGTCGGCGTCGAGCGGGAGCACCCCGAGGGCGACGGCCGCCGCGTCGAGGAGCGACCGCGCTGCCGAGTCGTCGCGGACCCGCACGGGCGCTGCCCCCGCGGTCGCGGGAACCTCGGCCACGGACAGGGCCCGGACGAGCTCGGGGATCGCGGCGCCGCTGCGGGTCACGACGACCATCCGGTGCCAGGGCACGCCGTCGAGGAGCCGGTGCTCGCGGAGTCGCCGGGCGATCGCGACGACGAGCGCCGCACGGCTCGCGCCCTGCACGTGCACGACCGCGTCGGACCGGGCGTCGGTGACCGTGGCGACCGCGGAGCGCTGCCGACCGGCCGCCGCCGCGCCGATCCGTGCGGTGATGCCGGTGACGAGGGCCCGGACCGGTGCGGCGTGCCGGTGGACCGTCCCGAGGACGACCTGCTCGACGTCGGCGACACCGAGCCGTGCGCCGAGCCGACCGAGCACGTCCGGCACGGCGCCGCGGAACGCGGACGCCGCGATGTCCGGGTCGCCGAAGGCCACGACCTGCACGCCCGAGCGGGCCAGCGCGCCGAGCAGCGCGATCTCGCCCTCGACGAGCTCCTGCGTGTCGTCGACCACGACGGTCCGGAGTGCGGCGACCGCCGGCGGGACCTGCCCGCGGAGGACGGCGGCGGTGGCGTACGCGACGAGCTCGGCGGCGTCGAGGCTGGTCGCGCGGAAGGCCGAGAGCGCGGCGCGGTACCCGTCGACGAAGTCCCCGACCGCGCGCCACTCCGGATGGCCGGTCTCGTCGCCGAGTTCGCGCATCTCGTCCGGCTCGATCCCCGCGGCGACGGCGCGCATCATCACGTCGCGCAGTGCCGTGCGGAACCCGGCGCGTTCGCGGACCACGGCCGTGATCGGCTCCGGCCAGTCCGGGCCCGTGCCGTCGGACTCGTGCCCGGCGAGGAGGTCGGCGATGATCCGGTCCTGCTCGCCGCCGGTGAGGAGCGTCGGGACCTCCTGCCCCTGTGCGACGGCGGCGTGCGTGACGACCTGGAACGCGAGGGAGTTCACCGTGCGGCCGAGGGCCCCGGGGACCACGCGGTCCACCGCGGTCGCCAGGCGGTCGCGCAGGGCCGTCGCGGCGGTGCGCGCCGAGGTGAGCGCGAGGACCGTGGAGTACCCGTCCGAGGAGATCGCGTCCGCCGCCCGGAGGCGCCCGGCGACGAACCGGGCCAGGGTCGTGGTCTTGCCCGTGCCCGGCGCACCGATGACCGCGGCGTGCCGGTCCGGGGGCAGCGCGAGCACGGCGTCCTGCGCCGCGTCGGGGGCCAGCGCACGCGCGACGCCCGTGTCGTCGGGGGTGGGCGTGAGGGTGGTCCGGGGCACGCTCGTACGGTACCCACGACGGCCGACACCGCCGACGCCCGACACGGCGCCGTGGACCGTTCCGCGCGGGTGGTGTGCGCCCGCGGCGAACGGCCGGAGCAGCCGGGGACCGCCCCGCTACGCTGTGGTCGTGGACATCAAGATCGGCATCATGAACAGCCCGCGCGAGATCGCGTTCGAGAGCGCGCAGACCGCTGACCAGATCGAGCAGGCGGTGTCGGAGGCCCTCACGGCGAAGGCCACGCACCTCTCCCTGCAGGACGAGAAGGGCCGTCGCTTCATCGTGCCGGTCGCGTCGCTCGCGTACGTCGAGGTCGGCGCGGAAGAGGCTCGTCGCATCGGCTTCGTCGCCTGACGTGGAGCTGCTCTTCGCCGTGCTCGGCGGCCTGCTCGTCGGGGCCGTCGCGCACGTCGTGCTGCCGTGGCGCGCGAGCCGGGGCGTCCTGGTGGGTCCGGTCGTCGGCGGCGTCGCCTCGGCCGTGCTCTGGGAGGCCCTGACCTGGGCCGGGTGGCCGTACGACGGCGGCTGGATCTGGGTCGTGGCACTCGTCGGCGCGGCCGTCGCGGCGTCCGTGGCCGCGTGGGTGCTCGGCAGCCGTCGCCGGGCAGCGGACGACGCGTACTACGAGCGCGTCCGGGCGAACGGCGCCTGAACCGCTGAGCCGCGCCGCGGCCGACCGCTCCGGCGAACGCAGCAGAGCCGCCGGCGCTGCGAACGCAGCAGAGCCGCCGGCGCTGGTCCGCGACTCAGGCGGTGAGACCGAGCGCGTCCATCCGCCGACTGTGCGCCGCGATGAGCTCCGTCCAGACCGGCTCGAGCCGCGACTGGTCCTCCCGGGCGTGCGACGCGAGCGCCGAGCGCGCCACGAGCAGGGTGTCCCCGACGAGTCGCCGGCCCCACATCGCCAGTCGCGAGCCCACGCGGGGATCGGCCTCGATGTGCGCGGTCAGCTCCTCCACGACCGCTGCCTCCTCACGCGCGTCGAACACCGTGCGGAGCCGCTGCCGGACGTCGATCGGGAGCGAGCGCAGCAGGTCGTCGAACAGGTCGTTGAGGATGCCGGCGGTGACGTAGCCGGTGAGCATCGACTCGTACCAGTCGGCACCGCTCGTCCGCTCGAGGAAGCGGTCGATCGCCTCGCGGTGCGGGGCCATGAGCTCGGCCGGGTCCTGCCCGTTCCGCTCGATCTCGGCGACGATGGTCCGGTGTCGCTCGAGCGCGGTCGTCGCGAGCACGCCCGTGACCAGCCGTCCGGAGAGCGTCGGCGCCGCTGCCCCGGCGCGGCCCATCGTCTCGTACATCGACAGCTGCAGGTACGCGGCCTGACCGAGGTAGACGTCGAGCTCGGGGCTGACGTCGTCCAGCCGGAGCCGCTCACCGGACGCCTTCTTCGGGTTGCGCGAGGCGAGCCAGGCGGCAGCCAGCCGCGCAGCACGTTTCCGGTTCCACCAAGAGACCACGCCAGCAGCATAGGGGTCCGGACCCGGGACCCCGGTCCGCGTCGGTAGACTGGTCGGGACTTCCACCAGGACTAAGGTGATTCTTTGACTTTCGCAGACCTCAACATCGAGCAGGACATCGTCGACGCGCTCGCGACGAAGGGCATCATCGAGCCCTTCCCGATCCAGCAGCAGACGATCCCGCTCGCCCTGACCGGGCAGGACATCATCGGTCAGGCCAAGACGGGCACCGGCAAGACCTTCGGCTTCGGCCTGCCGCTCATCCAGCGCCTCGGAGCCGCTCCGGAGCCGGGCGTGAAGGCCCTCGTCGTCGTCCCGACCCGCGAGCTCGCGGTCCAGGTGACCGAGGACCTCGAGCTGGCCACCTCGAACCGCCCGACGACCATCGTGTCGATCTACGGCGGCAAGGCGTACGAGGGCCAGATCGAGCAGCTCAAGGCCGGCGCGCAGATCGTCGTCGGCACCCCGGGCCGCCTCATCGACCTGCAGCGCCAGCGCCTCCTCGACCTCTCCCACGTGCAGGAGGTGGTCCTCGACGAGGCCGACCGCATGCTCGACCTCGGGTTCCTCTCGGACATCGAGCGCATCTTCCAGGCCGTCCCGGCCGTGCGGCACACGATGCTGTTCTCGGCGACGATGCCCGCCCCGATCGTCGCCCTCGCCCGTCGCTTCATGTCGCGCCCGGTGCACATCCGCGCGACCGACCCGGACGAGGGCCTGACGCAGGCGAACATCAAGCACGTCATCTACCGCGCGCACTCGCTCGACAAGGACGAGGTCATCGCCCGCATCCTGCAGGCCGAGGGTCGCGGCAAGACCGTGATCTTCACCCGGACGAAGCGCGCCGCCGCGAAGCTCGTCGAGGAGCTGAAGGACCGCGGCTTCAACGCCGCCGCCGTCCACGGCGACCTCAACCAGGAGCAGCGCGAGCGCGCCATGGCCGCCTTCAAGGCCGGCAAGCGCGACGTCCTCATCGCGACCGACGTCGCGGCCCGCGGCATCGACGTCGACGACGTGACGCACGTCATCAACCACACGATCCCGGACGACCCCGACACCTACCTGCACCGTGCCGGCCGCACGGGCCGCGCCGGCAAGACCGGCATCGCGGTCACGTTCGTCGACTGGGACGACCTGCACAAGTGGACGCTCATCGACAAGGCGCTCCAGTTCGGCATCCCGGAGCCCGTCGAGACCTACTCGTCGTCCCCGCACCTCTTCGCCGACCTCGACATCCCCGCCGGCACCAAGGGCCGCCTCCCCGGTTCGTCGGCGCACGCCGCGTCGGCCGGCACCGGCGAGGGCAAGGGTGGCGACCGCCAGCGCGGCGGTCAGCAGGGCGAGGGTCGTTCCGGCGGCTCGCGGTCGCGTTCGCGCAGTCGCACCCGCTCGGGAGGCTCGGCACCGGCCACGACGGAGCCGTCCGACACGCAGGCGCCCACCTCTCCCCCCGCGGACGGCGCGACCGCCGAGGCCGGTTCCGGTGACGGGGCCGCCAAGCGCCGCCGTCGACGTCGTCGCCGCAGCGGTGCCGGCTCGTCCGAGGCGACCGCCTCGGCACCGCAGGCCGCCGGCGAAGGCGAGTAGCGCCTCCGGGCCGAAGGGTCCGTCGCTGACGCGACGGACCCTTCGTCGTCCCCGCCCACCGGGGTCGGGAAGGGACCGGGTTGCCGGGTCAGGCCAGGCGGGCGCCCGGACCGGAGACGGGTGCGGAACCGGTGGCCTCGGCGACGATCGCGTCGAACGCAGCGCGGGACGTGCGGTGCTCACCGAGTCGGTTCGGCTTGCCGGTGCCGTGGTAGTCGCTCGACCCGGTGACGAACAGGTCGAAGCGCACCGCCCAGTCGAGCAGGGTGCGTTTGCCGTGGGAGACGTTCTCGCGGTGGTCGACCTCGAGGCCGCCGAGCCCCGCGCCGACGAGGGCGCGCAGCATCTCCTCGTCGATGACGATGCCGCGCGACGACGCTGCTGGGTGCGCGATGACCGGGACGCCGCCGGCACCGCGGATGAGCTCGACACCGCGCAGTGGCGACGGAGCCTCGTGCGGTTCGTAGTACCCGGAGGCCGGGTGCAGGATGCCGCGGAACGCCGCGCTCCGGTCCGGTTCGAGGCCGCGGGCGACCAGGGCGTCCGCGATGTGCGGGCGTCCGATGGTCGCGCCCTCACTGGCCTGCGCGAGCACGTCGTCCCAGGTCAGCGGGTGGTCGGCGCCGATGCGCTCCACCATGCGGCGCGCGCGGGCCAGGCGGCCGTCGCGGATGCGGGTGGTCTCGGCGACGAGCGCAGGGTCGGTCGGGTCGACGAGGTACCCGAGCACGTGCACGCTGCGGTACCCGATGCGGGTGCTGAGTTCGAGGCCTGGCAGGAGCGTGACCGGGAGCTCGCGGGCGGTCGCGATCGCCTCGTCCCAGCCAGCGGTGGTGTCGTGGTCCGTCAGTGCGACGCCGTCCAACCCGGCGGCTGCGGCGGCCCGGACGAGCTCGGCGGGGCGCTCGGTGCCGTCGGACACGCTCGAGTGCGTGTGCAGGTCGATGAACGGATCGGGCACGTCGCCAATGGTATCCACAGGCGAGCACGCGCACAGGCCGCGGTGGTCGGGACGGTGCGAGGATGGGTGCATGGCCGACACCACTCCCCGCGCGACGAGCAACCGTTCCACGACCCCCGGCTCCTCGACCTTCAAGGACTACATCGGGTCACAGTGGGCCGAGCGCGAGCGCCCGCTCCCCGGACCCCGCGAGCAGGCCGCGCACGCCGCCGCACGTCGGGCACGCATCTCCGAGCTGCACACCGGCCGCACGATCGTCGTGCCGGCCGGCCAGGCGAAGGTCCGCTCGAACGACTGCGACTACCCGTTCCGACCGCACTCCGCGTTCGCGCACCTCACCGGCTGGGGCTCCGACACGGTCGTCGGCTCCGTGCTCGTGATGACACCGAACGGCTCCGGGCACGACACCACCCTGTACTTCCGGGCGACGGCGGGCCGCGACTCCGAGGAGTTCTACGCCAACCCGGAGATCGGCGAGTTCTGGGTCGGGCCGCGTCCGTCCCTGGCCGAGGTCGCAGCCGACCTCGGCGTCGCCACCGCCGACCTGGGCGACCTCGACGCGGTCGTCGACGGCCTCGACGCCACCGTGCTCGTGGTCCGCGACGCCGACACCGACCTGACCCGCTCGTTCGACGAGCGTCTCGGCAGCGCGGTCGGCGGCGCCCCCGAGCAGGACGGCGCCCCGGCGACCGACGACGTCCTCGCCCGCGACCTCTCGGAGCTCCGCCTGGTGAAGGACGCGTACGAGGTGCACGAGCTCCGCCAGGCCGTGGCGGCGACGAAGGCCGGGTTCGACGACGTCATCGCCGACTTCGACGCCGTGCTGGCGCACCCCCGCGGCGAGCGCATCGTCGAGGGCACCTTCAACCGCCGTGCCCGCGCGGACGGCAACACCGTCGGGTACGACACGATCGCGGCGTCCGGACACCACGCCTGCATCCTGCACTGGACCCGGAACGACGGCGCCGTGCAGCCGGGCGACCTGATCCTCATCGACGCGGGGGTCGAGGTCGACTCGTTCTACACCGCCGACATCACCCGCACCCTGCCGGTGAGCGGCACCTTCACCGAGGTGCAGCGGATGGTCTACGAAGCCGTGCTCGAAGCGGCGGACGCGGCGTTCGCGATCGTCAAGCCGGGCATCACCTTCCGGCAGGTGCACGCCACCGCGATGGAGGTCATCGCCCGGAAGACCGCCGAGTGGGGCTTCCTGCCCGGCACGGCGGACGAGTCGTTGCAGCCCGAGAACCAGTTCCACCGCCGGTACATGGTGCACGGGACGAGCCACCACCTCGGACTCGACGTGCACGACTGCGCGAAGGCCCGCCGTGAGATGTACATCGACGGCGTCGTGCAGCCCGGCATGGTGTTCACGATCGAGCCCGGCCTGTACTTCCAGCAGGACGACCTGACGGTGCCGGAGGAGTTCCGCGGCATCGGCGTGCGCATCGAGGACGACATCCTCGTGACCGAGGACGGCGCCGAGAACCTGTCGATCGGGATCCCCCGGACCCCCTCGGAAGTGGAGGGGTGGATCGCCCGCTCCGGCCGCTAGCCTGAGCGGGTGACCACGCCCGAGCACACGCCGACGACGGACGACCTCGACATCGAGGTCGAGCACTTCGACTCCCCGGACGCCCAGCGCCTCCGTGCCGCGCAGCGCCTGGAGATCGACCGCGCCTACGGGCAGGACACCGAGCCGGGCGAGAAGCCCACGGCCGAGTCGATCGCGGTGTTCTTCGTGGCGCGGGACGCCTCGGGCACGCCGCTCGGCTGCGGTGGGCTGCGGGTCGTGCAGGACGGCATCACGGAGATCAAGCGGATGTACGTGCGGCCGGAGTCGCGCGGCGCCGGGGTGTCGACCGCGCTCCTCCGTCGTCTGGAAGAGGCAGCGTTCGACCTGGGTTCACCGGCGCTCGTGCTGGAGACGGGCACGGAGCAGAAACGGTCGATCGGGTTCTACGAACGCGAGGGCTTCACGCGGATCGCGAACTTCGGCCCGTACGCGGGCGTGCCGACCTCCGTCTGCTACTCCAAGGTCCTGTAGCCCCGGCCGCCCGGCGTCGCGCCCGCGCCGCGCCCGCGCCCTCGGTTGGTCGCACGACCTGCCGCTCGACCTCGCGCGCTCCGACACTTCGTGCGACCAACACGTTCGGCGCGCGGCACGTCGTGCGACCAGCGGCGCGTCGTCCCAGCGCCGTTCGGCGCACGGCACGTCGTGCGACCAGCAGCGTCGTCCCGGCGGCGGAGCACCCGTCAGGAGCGCGGAGACTCCTCGTCACCCGGACGTCGCTCCCCGTCGCCACGGCCCTGCTCCGGCGCGGACGTGGGGGTCACCCGTTCGCCGAACTGGGGCTGCTCGTCGGTACGTGCTGCCTCGTCGGGGCGGTCGGACCCGGCTGCCGGCGGCTGGTACCGGGGACCGTCGTTCGTGCCGTAGCGCGGCGGACCCGCCGGAGCGCTCGACGAGGCCCCGGGCTGCCCGGCGGCAGGACCGGCCGGAGCGCCGGACGGCACCTCGCCGTACCGCGGCCCGTCGTTCGTGCCGTACCGCGGCGCTCCCGTCTGCGCGCCGGGAGCCGAAGTACCGGACTGCTGCGTGCCTCCAGGCTGCTGGTGGGGCGTCGCGTGCCCGCCGTAGGGCGCCTGCTGCTGACGCGGGTCAGGCCGCCACGGCTCCTGCGGCTGGCGCGGCTCGGGCCGCCAGGGCTCCTGCCGGTTCACCGGCGCACCCTGCGAGGACGACGGCGAGTCCCAGTGGGTGGACTGCGTCGCACCGAACTGCCCGAGGATCTTCTGCGCTTGCCCGGTCAGCTGCGGGTCCACCACGATCTGGTAGTTCGTCGCGAGCACCTGGTGCACGCTCGTGAAGTCCCGCTGCCGCTTCGTGATCGCGAACGAGACGATGCCGTAGAGCATGCCGAACGCGGCACCGATGATGGCCGCAGCGATGATGAGGCCGCCGGCGGTCGGCGAGAAGAGGGTGAGGACGATGCCGAAGAAGATGCCGAGCCAGAGGCCGGACAGCGCGCCCGCGATGGCGGCACGGCCGTAGGTCATCTTGCCGGTGACCCGCTCGACGGTCTTGAGGTCGTTGCCGACGATCGCGATCTTGGCGACCGGGAAGTCCGACTCGGCGAGCTTCGCGACGACGCGCTGCGCCTCCGGGTAGCTGTCGTAGGTGCCGAGGACGTCGCCACGTGGCAGCGTCGGGAATGCCTGGGCCGTCCGGCCGCCGAAGGGGCTCTGATTGCTCACTCAGCCATCATCCACCGGACACCTTGCAATCGCACGTGCGCTCCCAGGGAAGCCGCCGACCGGCACCGCACCGAACGGCTACGCTGGTCTGGTGAGCGCCACGAAGGTCTTCGTCGCCCGCCTCGCCGGGTGCTCCGTCTTCGACCCCGCGGGCGACCGCGTGGGCCGCGTCCGGGACGTCCTGGTCGTCTACAGACGCGTCGACTCCCCGCGCGTCGTGGGGCTGATCGTCGAGGTCCCCGGCAAGCGCCGCATCTTCGTGTCCGTGGGCCGCATCACGTCGATCGGTGCCGGCCAGGTCATCACCACCGGCCTCGTGAACATGCGCCGCTTCGAGCAGCGCGGCGGCGAGGTCCGCGTGATCGCGGAGATGCTCGGCCGCAAGGTGCTCATCAAGAACCAACGCATCCGGGCGACGATCGAGGACGTCGCGATCGAGGACCGCGGGCAGGGCGACTGGGAGGTGTCGCAGCTCTTCCTCCGCAAGCCGAAGACGACGCCGTCCCCGTTCGGCAAGGGTCCGACGACGTTCGCGACCTGGAACGAGGTCACCGAGGACGAACTCCCCGGCGAGGCACAGTCCGCCGAGCACGTCATCGCCGCCTACTCCGACCTGCTGCCGGCCGACCTCGCGTCGACGCTGCTCGACCTGCCCGAGGAGCGCCGGTTCGAGGTCGCAGAGGAACTCCCGGACGACCGGCTCGCCGACGTCCTCGAGGAGATGCCCGACCAGGAGCGCATCGAGATCCTGAGCCGCCTCGAGGACGCCCGCGCCGCCGACGTGCTCGACCAGATGCAGCCGGACGACGCCGCCGACGTGCTCGCGCAGTTCCCGGACGACCGCTCCGAGGCCCTCCTCCAGCTCATGGAGCCGGAGGAGGCGCAGGACGTCCGCATGCTCCTCGAGTACGAGCCCGACACGGCCGGTGGTCTCATGACGACCGAGCCCGTGATCGTCTCGGCCGACGCGACCGTGGCCGAGGGGCTCGCGCTCGTCCGACGCCACGAGCTCGCACCGGCCCTCGGCGCGAGCGTCTGTGTCGTGCTCCCGCCGTACGAGCCGCCGACCGGCCGGTTCCTCGGGCTCGTGCACTTCCAGCGGATGCTCCGCTACCCGCCGAACGAGCGGCTCGGCACGCTCATCGACCAGCAGACCGAACCGGTCCGGGTCGACGCCAGCGCCGCGGAGGTCACGCGGATCATGGCGACCTACAACCTGCTGTCCGTCCCCGTGGTCGACGACGCCCACCGTCTCGTCGGGGTGGTGACGATCGACGACGTCCTCGACCACGTCCTGCCCGACGACTGGCGAAGTCAGGGTGAGGGAGAACCCTCACCCCTGCCTCGCCAACGCTCGCGCAAGACGCCCGTGACCACGGGAAGGAGGACCACCAGTGGCCCGAACGGATGACACCCGCCAGGAGCGCCTCGACTCCCCGAAGGGCATGCGCACCCGTGTGCTCCCGACCCGCCGTCGCGGTCGGGGCGACACGTTCGGTCGCGCCACCGAGGGCATCGCACGGGCCATGGGCACGCCGTGGTTCCTCGTCGGCCTGACCCTCTTCTGTGCGGTCTGGATGATCTACAACACGGTGGCGCCGAAGCCGTGGCAGTTCGACTCGGCGGCGATCGGCTTCACCGCGCTCACCCTCGTGCTCTCGCTGCAGGCCTCGTACGCGGCTCCGCTCATCCTGCTCGCGCAGAACCGGCAGGACGACCGTGACCGCGTGCAGTTCGAGCAGGACCGACAGCGCGCGGAGCGGAACCTCGCCGACACCGAGTACCTCGCCCGCGAGGTCGTCGCGCTGCGCCTCGCGATGCGGGACATGGCGTCCAAGGACTTCATCCGCGCCGAGATCCGGTCGCTGCTCGAGGAGCTCGACCGGCGAGACGCGGACTCCGCCGGCTTCGCCGACGAGCCCGGCACCGCGGCCCGTGGCTGACCCCGGCCGCTCCGACGAGCAGCTGGGCGGCGCGGTCCTCGCGGCGCTCGGCCGCGTCGTGGACCCCGAGATCCGCCGGCCCGTCACGGAGCTGGACATGATCCGTGGTGTCGACGTCCAGCCGGGAGGCACGGTCCGCGTCGACCTGCAGCTCACGATCACGGGGTGCCCGGCCGCCGACACGATCGAACGCGACGTCCGTGCGGCCGCCGGTTCCGTGGACGGCGTGACCGCGGTCGACGTGGACGTCTCCGTCATGTCCCCGGCGACCCGGGCTGCCCTCACCGAGCGGCTCCGTGCCGGTCGCCCGCGCGGCGTGCAGTTCACGCCGGACTCGTTGACGCGGGTGATCGCGGTGACGAGCGGGAAGGGCGGCGTCGGCAAGTCCACCGTCACGGCGAACCTCGCCGTCGCGCTCGCAGCCCGGGGCCAGCGGGTCGGCATCGTCGACGTCGACGTGCACGGCTTCAGCATCCCGGGGCTCATGGGCCTCACGGACGACGCTGGCGTGGCCCCGCGACCGACCCGGGTCGACAGCATGATCCTGCCGCCGGTCGCCCACGACGTGAAGGTCGTCTCGATCGGCATGTTCGTCGACGACGTCTCCACTGCGGTGTCCTGGCGGGGGCCGATGCTGCACCGAACGGTGTCGCAGTTCCTCACCGACGTCTTCTTCGGCGACCTCGACGTGCTGCTCCTCGACCTCCCGCCCGGCACCGGCGACGTGGCGATCTCGGTCGGCCAGCTGCTCCCCCACGCCGAGGTCCTCGTCGTCACGACACCGCAGGCGGCTGCCGCGGACGTGGCGGAGCGCAGCGGGGTCGTGGCACGGCAGACCGGGCAGCGGGTGATCGGTGTCGTCGAGAACATGGCCGGGCTCGTCCAGCCCGACGGCTCGGTCCTGCACCTCTTCGGCGAGGGCGGTGGCGCCGAGACCGCCGCTCGGCTCTCACGCGGGCAGGACACCCCGGTGCCGGTCCTCGGCAGCGTGCCACTGTCGGTGCCGCTCCGGGAGGGCGGGGACGCCGGGGTGCCGGTCGTGACCGGCGCGCCGGACGATCCGGCAGCGGTGGCCCTCGGAGCGATCGCGGACCGGGTGACGACGATGGGCCGTGGCCTCGCGGGGCGGAAGCTCGGGCTGTCCGTCGGCTGACCGTCGCCGAGGGTCGGACGTCCGCTCGGTAGGGTCGAGTCCATGAGCACTGATCACGTCAGCGTCGACTGGGACCAGGCCCGCGACACGAATCGCGCAAACTGGGACGACCGTGTCCCGATCCACGAGGGCGCCTACGATGTCGACGCACTGAGCGACCCCGACCACCGTTCCGGCGTCGTCCGCGAGGACCTGCCCGTCCTCGCCCGTTGGCTCCCCGGGGGCTCCCTCGACGGGCTCGATCTCTGCCACCTGCAGTGCCACATCGGTACGGACACGGTGTCGCTGGCGCGCGAGGGTGCTCGGGTCACCGGCGTCGACTTCTCCCCCGCCGCCCTGGCCTCCGCCCGGGGCCTGGCCGACCGCCTCGGCGTCGAGGCCACCTGGGTCGAGACGGACGTCCTCGACGCCCGGGCCGCGGTCACCGGCGACTTCGACGTCGTGTACACGAGCATCGGGACGATCTGCTGGCTCGACGACCTCGACCGTTGGGCACGGCAGATCGCCGCGCTCCTCCGGCCCGGCGGCGTGTTCTTCATCCGCGACGGACACCCGGCGATGTACGCCCTCGACGAGGACGCCGACGAACTCGTCGCACGACACCGGTACTTCGCCGACGGCACGGCGCAGCAGTGGGACGACGCCGGCACCTACGTCGGTGACGGCACGGTCGCGAACACCAGGACCTACGAGTGGCCGCACCCGCTCTCGGAGATCGTGAACGCGCTCCTCGGCTCCGGTCTGCGGCTGCGCTTCCTGGACGAGGGCCGGACGCTGCCGTGGCGGTTCAGTGCCCGGATGGACGAGCTCCCCGACGGCGACTTCGCCTGGCCCGGTGCCGATCGCGACCGTGTGCCGACCACGTTCACGATCGTGGCGACAAAGGACTAACCGACTCGCCTGTACGTCCTTTCATGGACAGGTCGTTCCACGCGGGTGCATTGTGCAGGGGTATTCCACAATGCTCCTGCGAAATCGGGTCCGCAGGAGCTCCACCCCGCTCGGCAACGTCGCCGGGCCGAGGACAGGAGGACCGTGTGATCAGCATGACCAGGACCAGGATCGGGATCGTCGCGGCGGTCGCGGCCGCGTTGGCGGGCGGGGCCGTCGCCGCGGCTCCGGCCACGGCGGCCACGCCGACGTGCGCGACCGCGTGGAGCGCGGGCACCGCGTACTCGGGCGGCGCCACCGTCAGTGAGAACGGCACGAACTACACCGCGAACTGGTGGACGCAGGGCGACGAGCCGGCGACCCACTCGGGCGCGTCGGGCAGCGGGCAGCCGTGGACGTCGACGGGCGCGTGCAGCGGCACGAGCACGGGCGGCGGGACCGGCGGCGGCACCGGGACCGGCGGCGGCACCGGGACCGGCGGCACCGGGACCGGCGGCAGCGGCGGGACCGCGAGCGGCCTCGTGTTCAGCCCGTACAAGGACGTCACGGTGAACCTCGACTGGAACACGAACGTCATGAACACGGCGGCCACCGGGACGCGCATCCCCGTCGTCGGCTCGTCGAACAGCCTCGTCTCCACCCGCGAACCGGGCCTGAAGGCGATCACCCTCGCCTTCGCCACCGGCACCTGCGGCAGCGAGAACTGGGGCGGGGTCGCCGCGGACGCGTTCGCGAGCGCCAACATCCCGAAGCTCGACGCCGCGGGGGTGAACTACATCGTGAGCACCGGCGGGGCTGCGGGCTCGTTCACGTGCTCGGGGACGGCACTGCAGTCGTTCATCGCCAGGTACGCGACCTCCCACATGATCGGCGTCGACTTCGACATCGAGAGCGGGCAGTCCGTCGCCGACGTGCAGAACCTCGTGAACGCCGCGGCGCTCGCGCAGTCGAAGTACCCGGGCATGCGGTTCTCGTTCACCCTCGCGACCCTCGCCGCGTCCGACGGGTCGTACGGCGGCCTGAACAGCACCGGTGACGCCGTGGTCAAGGCCATCAACGCGTCGAGCCTGACGCACTACACGGTCAACCTCATGACGATGGACTTCGGCCGCGCGTCCGCTGCGAACTGCGTGCTCTCCGGCTCGACCTGCGAGATGGGGCGGTCGGCGATCCAGGCCGTCACCAACCTCGAGCACACCTACGGCATCGCCCCGTCGAAGATCGAGGTCACCCCGATGCTCGGCGTGAACGACGCCTCGGACGAGGTCTTCACCCTCGCCGACGTGGACACGCTGACGTCCTACGCGAAGGCGAACGGCCTCGCCGGCGTCCACGTGTGGTCGCTCGACCGGGACACCCCGTGCTCCTCGACGACGGCGATGGCGACGTGCAGCTCGGTCCCGAGCGCACCGGCACTCGCGTGGACCGACCGGTTCCTCGCGGACCTGGAGTAGACGCCACCCACGACGGACTGGAGGGGGGGGGGGGGGGGGGGCCGCCGCCCCCGCGGGGGGCCGGGGGGGGGGGGGGGCGGTGGGGGGGGGGGCCCGGGGCCCCGCCCCCCCCCCGGGCCTCGATCTGTGAGTCG
>NZ_JBIVHJ010000001.1:292623-484757 GCF_044749145.1 Curtobacterium sp. NPDC089689
CAGTCGGGAGCCCCCCGGTTTGCCGGGCGCCTTTGGGGCCCCCCCCCCCCCGCGGGGGGGGGGGGGGGGGGCCCGGGGGCCCCCGCGCCTCCAGTCCGTCATGGGGCGTCACGGGCGCTACGTCGCTTCGTCGTCGAACGGCGCGGCCTCGCCCGCGGCGAGCGGCACCACGGGTGCCGTCGCCCGCACCTTCGACGCGGTGACCTGCGCGGTCTCGACCGCGGCCACACTGCCCCCGCTGTCGAGGAGGGCGTCGCGGATGATGCGCCGCGGGTCGTACTGCCGCGGGTCGAGCTTCTGCCACTCGATGTCGTCGAACTCCGGGCCCATCTCGTCGCGCATCCGCTCCTTCGCGGTGTCGGCGAACCGGCGGACGGCCTTGACGAACTCGGCGAGCTTCGCGGCGTACGTGGGCAAGCGTTGCGGCCCGACGATCAGGACACCGATGATCCCGATGACCAGGAACTTCTCGAAGCCGTCGAACACGGTACGAGCGTAACCCGTCCTCCCCGCGCATCACCCGTAGAGTTGTCAACCGAACGGAGTGTGCGTGTCAGAGAAAGAGTCGAACTGGAAGTTCGCCGAGGACATCGTCGCCGAGCCCGAGACGATCGCCCGTGCGCGTGAACACTCGTTGGAGCTCGGGGTCGAAGCGATCTCCCCTGCCATCGGCGCGCAGGTCAGCGTGATCGCCGCGGCCTCGCGGGCGACGAGCATGATCGAGATCGGCACCGGACTCGGCGTCTCCGGGCTGTACCTGCTCGCCGGCGCGCCCGAGGCCACACTCACCACGATCGACGTCGAGGTGGACCACCAGCAGGCCGCGCGTGACGCGTTCATCGCGGCCGGCACCGCCCCCGCGCGCATCCGGCTCATCCCCGGCCGGGCGAACCAGGTGCTCCCGCGGATGAACGAGGCGTCCTACGACGTCGTGCTCGTCGACGCCGACCCGGAGCACGTGATCGAGTACGTCGAGCACGGGCTGCGGCTCGCGCGGCTCGGCGGGACCGTGCTCGTGCCGCACGCGCTGTGGCGGGGACGTGTCGCGGACCCCGTGAAGCGGGACCGTGCGACGACCGACTTCCGGCTGCTGCTGACCGAGGTGTCGACCTCGGGTGCGGTGCGGAGTGCCCTGTCGCCCGCGGGCGACGGGTTGCTGCAGCTGACGAAGCTGACGGCGTAGCGGCGCGTCTGCGTCGCTGGGCGGCTCTGCAATCGGGCGCCCGGGTCCGGTCAGTCGTCGTCGCTGAGGTGGCGCAGGTAGCGCTCCGGCGACTCGAGGAACGACCGCTGGTGCCGCACCAGGTCGAGGTCCTCCCACGCCGTCCGGCGGAGGCCCCACTCCCCCACCTCGTGGATGGTCGCTCCCGGGAACGCCGCCAGCACCGGTGAGTGCGTCGAGAGGATCACCTGGCCGACGCCGCTCTCGACGATCGACTGCAACAGCCCGATGAGCGCGAGGCACCCGGAGAACGACAGCGCCGACTCGGGCTCGTCGAGGATCCACAGCCCGGGCCACCGCGCACGGTCGATCACGAAGTCCAGGAAGGACTCGCCGTGGCTGCGCTCGTGGAACACCGGCTCGGGGCGGCTGAGGTTCGGGTGTTCCTCGAGGTAGGTGAAGAAGCCGTGCATGGTCTCGGCACGCAGGAAGAACCCGCCCCGCGGTGCACCGAAGTCGCGACGGAGGCGGATGTGCTCGCACAGCGTCGACTCGGACGGGCGGGTCGAGTGCTGCGACCCGGTCCCACCGCCCTCCGGCCCCATGCCGAACTGGAGCGCGATCGCTTCGACGATCGTGGACTTGCCGACGCCGTTGTCGCCGACGAACACGGTCACGGGGTCGAGGTCGAGCCCCTCGTCGAGCAGCTGCCGGACGGGCGGGAGCGTCGCGGGCCAGACGTCACGGGGCATCGGGTCCGGGTCGTTGAACTCCTCGACCCGGGTGATCGGCATGTGGGACCTGCGCACGGGACCATCCTGCCCGGTACCACCGACGGGACGCGGAGCCGTCGGCTGCCGTCGGTCTCGTGCGCGCGGGGATGCGGAGCCGTCGGTCGGCGCCGCCCGCGTCCGCGCCGGGACGCGACGAAGCCCGGAGCGTACGCGCTCCGGGCTTCGTCGTTCAGTGCTTCGACGGACTAGGCCGAGACGACCTCGGCGAGTGCGTCGTGGAGTTCCTTGGCCTCGGCATCGTTGACCGAGACGACCAGGCGGCCTCCACCCTCGAGCGGAACCCGCACGATGATGAGTCGACCCTCCTTAACAGCCTCCATCGGCCCGTCACCGGTCCTCGGCTTCATGGCTGCCATCAGATGTCCCCTTTCGTGCAGTACATGCCTGCCCATTATCCCGTATCGGAGGGGCAACTGCGAAACCGCCCAGGTTGGGGGTCGTGAAACGCGACGTTCTCGCGGTTCTGCTCTCTAACCTATGCGGATGCCGAACATCCGCTCCATGCTCCGCGGAAGCGACCCCGCGCCCACCGACGACGCGGTGCCCGCGGGCATGCGGATCGCGGCGGCGTTCTCGTGGCGTCTGCTCGTCGTCGGCGCGGCCCTGGCCGTGCTGGTCCTGCTCGTGATCCTCCTGCAGGACATCATCGTGCCGTTCCTCATCGCGCTGCTGCTGTGCGCCCTGCTCGTGCCGATGTCGTCGTTGCTCCGCCGTCACCGCTGGCCGAAGTGGGTCGCGATCCTCACCAGCCTGGTGTCCGTCGTCGTGGCGATCGGCGGCCTCGGCCTCATCGTGACGGCGCAGATCCGCTACGACCTTCCCTCGCTCGAGAAGCGCTTGCACGCGAGCATCTCCTCGCTGCAGTCACTGCTCGCCTCGGAGCCGTTCGGCATCACGGCGACGCAGGTCAACAAGTGGATCTCGGACGGCGCGGACTACCTGCAGTCGCACGCATCGTCGATCTTCTCCGGGTTCCTCGCGGCGGGCTCGGGCGCGATCCACGTCTTCGAGGGTCTGTTCATCATCATCTTCACGACCCTGTTCGTGCTCATCGACGGGCCCCGCATCTGGCAGTGGGTCGTCCGCATCTTCCCCCGTCGTGCGCGAGCTCGGCTCGACGTCGCGGGGCACGCCGGATGGAAGACCCTCACGAGCTTCATCCGCGTGCAGCTCGTCGTGGCGGTCACGGACGCGCTCGGCGTCGTCATCGGCGCGCTCATCCTCCAGATCCCGCTGGCGATCCCGATCGGCGTCATCGTGTTCTTCGGCGCGTTCGTCCCCGTCGTCGGAGCGATCGTCGCGGGCATCGTCGCGGTGGTGATCGCCCTCGTGTTCAACGGATGGGTGCCGGCGCTCATCATGCTCGGCATCATCGTCCTCGTGCAGCAGCTCGAGAGCCACGTCCTGCACCCGTTCCTCACCGGCAGCGCCGTCAAGGTGCATCCGCTCGGTGTGGTCCTCGGTGTCACGGCCGGCACGACGATCGCGGGCGTCGTCGGGGCGTTCTTCGCGGTGCCG
The DNA here is from genome assembly GCF_044749145.1 of Curtobacterium sp. NPDC089689. Taxonomy (NCBI): domain Bacteria; kingdom Bacillati; phylum Actinomycetota; class Actinomycetes; order Micrococcales; family Microbacteriaceae; genus Curtobacterium; species Curtobacterium sp. NPDC089689. The sequence continues at coordinate 296,098 of NZ_JBIVHJ010000001.1, forward strand.
TTCATCGCCACCGTCAACGCGATGGTGAACGCCGCCGCGGCGTGGCGCCCGGAGGACGGTGTGCCGCTCTCCGACATCGAGCGCGAAGAGCGGCACGAGACGGCTCCGGAAGCGGACTAGGTCCGGCCGCTCCGCGTCGAGCACCGCCGGACGGCACCGATCACGGCGGCGTCCAGTCGTAGCCGTCCACCCACCAGTTCGCGTACAGCCACACCCACTGCAGCACGAGGGCGACGACGACCAGCACGGTCCGGTACACCCGGGACCGCGGCAGCGCCACGACCGCGAGCAGCGGCGCGATCGGCATGAGGATGCGCCAGGTGCTCGACTGCGGGAAGAACACCGCGAGGAGGTAGACGACGTACGCCACGACCCACAGACGCAGCTCGAGCCCCACCCGACGTGCCGCGGGCGCCCACACGAGGAACGCGATCCCGGCGAGACCGAGCGGGATCGCGAGCGCTGCCGGCCAGCCGCCGGGGTACCGCAGCCACCACGAGAACCCCTCGACCCAGGGCGAGAACGGCAGGAGTTCCCCCCAGCCGACGTACGACGACCGCCAGGCGAGCTCGGTGTCGGTGTAGGCCTTCGGCATCCCGGTGACGGCCCAGGCGATCGCCGGCCACGCCAGCCCGACGAGCCCGGACACGACGGCGACCACGAGCGGGGGCAGACCGGTGCGGAGCGTGGGTCGAGCGCCCTCGCGGACCCAGACGGGACGGAACCACCACACGGCCAGGAACAGCGCGAGGAAGAACGCGAACGCCAGCCCCGTCGGCCGCGTCATGCCGAGCAGGAGCACCACCGGCAGCATCGTCCACCAGCGACGGTCCACCGCGAGCAGCAGTGCGACGAAGAGGAGGAACAGCCCCATCGACTCGGCGTAGGCGACCTGGAACATCACCGAGGTCGGCGCGACGCAGAGCAGCACCGTGGCGAACGTCGCCCGCGGCGCATCGAGGAAGCGTCCGACGAGCCGCCGGAAGACCAGCGCGGCGCCGAGGCCCGCCACGAGGGACACCGAGACCGCCACGGCCTCGAACGACGCCCCCGTGAGCAGCATGAGACCGCGCACCAGGAACGGGTAGGCGGGCATGAACGCCCACGCGTTCTCGGTGACGTGTCCGGCGGCGTCCACCGGCAGCGCCGACGGGTACCCACCGGTGGCGATGACGCGGTACCAGGCACCGTCCCAGATCGCGGCGAACGACAGGTACGACGGGTGGTCGGACGTGAAGGAGTTCGCCGACTGCACGGCCGCGAAGCCCTGCATCACCACGCCCGTCACGATGCGTGCGAGGACGTAGACGACGGTGATCCGGGCCCACCACGGCACCGCTCGGTAGCGGGCTCGCCACCGGACGGCTGCGTCGGACCGGGAGCGGAGGGTCCCGCCGGTGGTCAGGCGGTCAGCCACCGACGGAGGCCGTCCTCGACCGACGTGATCTGCGCGAGCGGCACCTGCTCGTCGTCGTGGTGCGCGAAGACGGGCTCGCCCGGGCCGTAGTTGACCGCGGGCACGCCGAGCGCCGAGAAGCGCGCGACGTCCGTCCAGCCGTACTTCGGCCGGGGCGCCGGGCCGCCGACCGCTGCGACGAACTCCTGCGCGAGCGGCGCGTCGAGTCCAGGGCGTGCTCCGGCGGCGAGGTCGACGATCTGCACGTCGTACCCGTCGAAGAGTTCGCGGATGTGCGCGACGGCCTCGTCCGCACTGCGTGAGGGCGCGAACCGGTAGTTCACGTGGACCATGGCCTCGTCCGGGATGACGTTGCCGGCGATCCCGCCGGAGATGCCCACCGCGTTCAGCCCCTCGCGGTAGTCGAGTCCGTCGACCGTCACCGTACGCGGCTCGTACGCCGCAAGCGTCGCGAGGATCGGCGCCGTCTTGTGGATCGCGTTGTCGCCGATCCAGCTCCGGGCACTGTGCGACCGCTTGCCGAACGTACGGATCTCGGCACGGAGGTTGCCGTTGCACCCGCCCTCGATCTGCGCACCGGACGGTTCGCCGAGGATCGCGAAGTCACCGGCCAGGAGCTCCGGTCGGGTCCGCGCGAGTCGGCCGAGACCGTTCAGCGAGTCGCTGACCTCTTCGTGGTCGTAGAAGACCCAGGTCACGTCGTTGGTCGGCTCGGCGAGGTCGTACGCGAGCTTGAGCTGCACGGCGACGCCGGCCTTCATGTCCACCGTGCCGCGACCCCAGAGGATCTCGGTGCCGTCCTCCGTCGTGCGGAACTCGGTCGGCAGGTTGTCGTTCAGCGGCACGGTGTCGATGTGCCCGGCGATGACGACGCGGCGGTCGCGGCCGAGGTTCGTCCGCGCCACGATCGCGTCGCCGTCCCGGACGACGTCGAGGTGCGGCAGCGGCGCGAGCGCCGCCTCGACGGCGTCGGCGAGCGCGCCCTCGTTGCCCGACACCGACTCGATGTCGCAGATGGCGCGCGTGATGTCGATGGACGAGGCGGTGAGGTCGAGCTGCTCCGGCATGCGGGCAGCCTACCGGCCGACCCTTGCCGGTCGCCGCCGAGCCGACCGTCTGTGGACTGGAGCGGGCTGCCCACAGGGGGCGTGCCTCCAGGCCGGTGCGACGGCGCGGATCCCGTTCCGCGCGTGCCGGACGGGAGGCCCGTGGCGCGTTCTCCACAGGCCGTCCGGCCGGACGGTGGTCGCCGCTCGCACCTCGCTACCCTTGTCCACGTGACCGACACGACCGCCTCCGCCCGCCCGACCACCGCCTGGGGCCACGGCCTCGCGACGATCGCCGCCGACGGGACGACGCTCGACACCTGGTACCCGCAGACGCACCTCGGCGCGCGGCCGTCCGACGCCGCCTTCCCCGAAGAACTGCTGGCGCACGTCGGCGACGACCCGCGTCGCGCCGTCCGGATCGAGGCGGTCACCACCGAGGTCACGATCGACGCGGCCCCGACGAGCACCCCGGACGCCTACCTCCGGCTGCACCTGCTCAGTCACCTGCACGTCCGCCCGAACGAGGTCAACCTCGACGGTGTCTTCGTGCACCTGCCGATCGTCGCGTGGACGAACGCCGGCCCCGTCTCCCCCGCCGACCTCACGCGCCTGCGTCCGTCCCTCCAGCGGGCGGGCATCGCGGTGCACGCGATCGACAAGTTCCCGCGCCTGGTCGACTACGTCGTGCCCGACCGTGTGCGCATCGGCGACGCGAACCGGGTCCGTCTCGGCGCGCACCTCGCCCCCGGCACCACGGTCATGCACGAGGGCTTCGTGAACTTCAACGCCGGCACCCTCGGCGACGCGATGATCGAGGGGCGCGTGTCCCAGGGCGTCGTCGTCGGCGACGGCACCGACATCGGTGGCGGAGCCTCCATCATGGGCACGCTCTCCGGCGGCGGGACACACCGGGTGTCGCTCGGCGCACGGGCGCTCCTCGGCGCCAACGCGGGCCTCGGGATATCCCTCGGCGACGACTCCGTGGTCGAGGCCGGACTCTACGTGACCGCGGGCACCAAGGTCGTCCTCGTCGGTGCCGCCCCGAACCCGGACGGCACCCCGAAGACCGTCAAGGCCGCGGAACTCTCGGGCACCCCGAACGTGCTGTTCCGCCGCAACTCGGTCACCGGTGCGGTCGAGGCCCTCCAGCGGCAGGGCCAGGGCATCCAGCTGAACACCGCCCTGCACGCGTAGCCGGACCACGTGGGGGCGACGATCGAGGGCCCGCACGGTCCGGTCCCGGTCCGGCGCTACGGGAAAGGGTCTGCGGTCACCCTCGTGTGGCTGCACGGCGGCGGGTTCTTCCGCGGCGACCTCGACCTCCCCGAGTCACACGCGGTGGCGACGACCCTGGCGGACCGCGGGATCGACGTGGTCACGGTCGACTACCGTCTCGCACCGTTGCCGGGCCTGCCGTTCGTCGGGCGCCGTGGGCCCCGCGGCCGGCAGCGTCACCCGGTCGCCGCTGACGACGTCCGCGCGGTGCTGACGGCCTTCCGGAGCCCGGACGAACGACCGCTGCTCCTCGGCGGAGCGAGCGCCGGAGCGTGCCTCGCCGCGGCGGTCACGCGATCCCTCCCGAAGGCGATCCGCCCCGACGGGGTGTTCCTGGCCTACGGCTTCTTCCACGCAGTGACCCCGCGCGACCCCGCCGTCACCCGCTCCGTCCGGGGCCGTCGTCGCGTGACCCACCACCCCGCGCTGCTGGACCGGGCGAACCGCAACCTCGTCGGACGCCGGGCGCCGACGGACACCGCGTTCCCGGGCGGCCACGACCTGTCGGACTTCCCACGTGCCCTGATGGTGGATGCCGAGCACGACGCGATGCGTCCGTCCGGGGATCGGTTCGCGACGGAACTGCGGACCGCCGGTGTCGACGTCGAACGACACGTGCTGCCGGGTGCACGACACGCATTCCTCAACCGTCCGGGCACGCCGGAGTCGGACACCGCCCTCGACCTCGTGACCGCCTGGGCGCTGGCGCAGCCCACCCGCTAGCCGCGGGTCACGGCGCCGCGCATCCGGCGTGTCCGCCGCGTCCGCACAACCAAAGACGGAACGAACCGCGCGCGTCCGCGGTTCGACTCGTCTTGAGTTGTGCGCCGAGACCCGGCACCACACGAGGTACACGGCGCCCGCGCCGCCGGCCTGGAGGCGCGTGGCGGGCCCACACCGCGCCTCCCGTCCGACGCGTCCGCACAACCAAAGACACGCCGCACCACGTGCTTCCGTGGTTCGACCTGTCTTTGGTTGTGCGCGGCCTATCTGCGCCGCGCAGCCGCGCCGACGCCCCGCGGCTCAGCGCGCCGGCAGGTCCCGCTCGGGGTACCCCACGTACAGCTGCTGTGGACGCCCGATCTTGTTCAGCGGGTCGTTGTTGAGCTCCCGCCACTGGGCGATCCAGCCCGGAAGCCGCCCGATCGCGAACAGGACCGTGAACATCCGCGGCGGGAAGCCCATCGCCTTGTAGATGATGCCCGTGTAGAAGTCGACGTTCGGGTAGAGCTTGCGGCTGACGAAGTACTCGTCCTCGAGGGCGATGCCCTCGAGCTCCATCGCGATGTCGAGCAGGTCGTCCTGCACGCCGAGCGCCTCGAGCACCTCGTGCGCGGACTCCTTCACGAGCTTGGCGCGCGGGTCGTAGTTCTTGTAGACGCGGTGCCCGAAGCCCATGAGCTTCACCCCGCGCTCCTTGTTCTTCACCCGCTCGACGAAGCGCGACACCGGCTCGCCGGAGTCCTTGATCTGCTGGAGCATCTCGAGCACGGCCTCGTTCGCTCCGCCGTGCAGCGGACCGTAGAGCGCGTTGATGCCCGCGGAGATCGACGCGAACATGTTCGCCTTCGTGGAGCCGACGAGCCGCACGGTCGCGGTGGAGGCGTTCTGCTCGTGGTCCTCGTGCAGGATGAGCAGCCGCTCGAGCGCCTTGGAGAGCACCGGGTTCGGCTCGTACGTCTCGGCCATGGTGCCGAAGTTCAGCCGGAGGAAGTTGTCGACGAACGACAGCGAGTTGTCCGGGTACAGGAACGCCTGCCCGATCGACTTCTTGTGCGCGTAGGCGGCGATCACCGGGAGCTTCGCGAGCAGCCGCACGGTCTGCAGCTCGACCTTCTCCGGGTCGTCGACGCTCATGTCGTCCTCGTAGTAGGTCGACAGGGCGCTGACGGCGCTCGACAGGACCGACATCGGGTGCGCCGAGTGCGGGAGGGCGTCGAAGAGGCGACGGAGGTCCTCGTGCAGCAGCGTGTGGCGGCGGATGCGGGCGTCGAACGACTCGAGCTCGGCGGCCGTCGGCAGCTCGCCGTAGATGAGGAGCCAGGCGACCTCGAGGAAGGTGCAGTTCGACGCGACCTGGTCGATCGGGTAGCCGCGGTAGCGCAGGATCCCCTGGTCGCCGTCGATGTACGTGATCGCGCTCTTCGTCGAGCCGGTGTTCACGAAGCCGTAGTCGAGGGTGTTCATCCCCGTCTGCTTCTTGAAGGTCGAGATGTCCACCGTGGACGCGCCGTCGACGCTCGGCAGGATCGGGAACTCCGCCGAGCCGCCCGGGAACGTCAGCGTCGCGGTCTCGGTCTGCTGCTCCGCAGCCGGGCTCACGGGGACGGGCGTGGTGGGCGGTGTGGCCGTCTTCTGAGCGTCGTTGGCAGTGTCAGTCACGGTGACAGCCTAATCGCGCCCACTGTCGGTCGTGCACACCCAGGTGCTCCGGGATTGGTGGGAACCACGGATTGCGCTGGTAGCGCACTGCGTGGTGGCGACTGCCGGGAGGCGCGACACCCGCCCGACGGGCACCGCTCAGTCCGCGTCCACCCGGCTGGTGCGCCGCGCACTCGCGAGCCGCTGCGCGGCCGCGGCGATGCGCTCGTCGGTCGCGGTGAGGGCCACGCGGACGTGCTCGGCCCCGGCGGGACCGTAGAACGTCCCGGGGGCGACGAGGATCCCGCGGTCGGCGAGCCACGCGACGGTGTCGAGCGCGGGCTCACCGCGGGTCGCCCAGAGGTAGAGTCCGGCCTCGCTGTGGTCGATGCGGAAGCCGGCGCCGTCGAGTGCCCGTCGGAGCATGTTCCGGCGCGCCCGGTACCGCGTCTTCTGCTGCTGCACGTGCGTCTCGTCCTCGAGCGCGACGATCATCGCCTGCTGCACCGGCAGCGGCGGCATCATCCCGGTGTGCTTGCGGACCGCGAGGACCTCGGCGAGCAACTCGGCGTCGCCGGCCACGAACGCGGCGCGGTACCCGGCGAGGTTCGACTGCTTCGAGAGCGAGTACACGCTGAGGACGCCCGAGACCGAGTCGCCCACGACGCGCGGGTCGAGGATGGTCGGTGTCGGCGCGGTGTCGTACGGCGGTTCCCACCCGAGCTCGGCGTAGCACTCGTCGCCGACGACCACGGCGCCGAGTTCGCGGGCACGCTCGACCGCGGTGCGCAGCTGCTCGATCGACAGCACGCGACCGTCGGGGTTCCCCGGGGAGTTCAGCCACACGAGCCTCGTCGTCGCCGGCCACGCAGCGGGGTCGTCCGAGGCGAGTGCGGTCGCGCCGACGAGGGCAGCACCGAGCTCGTACGTGGGGTAGGCGGCCTCCGGGAAGACGACCGTGTCACCGCGGCCGATGCCGAGCCAGAGCGCGAGTCCGGCGATGAACTCCTTCGAGCCGATCGTCGGGAGGACCTGCTCGGCCGTGAGCGTCACGCCCTGCCGGCGGCCGTACCAGTCGGCGATCGCCTCGCGCAGGGCCGGGGTGCCGGCGACCTGCGGGTAGGCGTGCGCGTCGGTGGCCTCGGCGAGGGCGCGGCGGACGAGCTCGGGCGTGGGGTCGACGGGCGAGCCGACGCTGAGGTCGACGATGCCGCCCTCGACGGCTGCTGCGCGCTGCTTGAACGGGACGAGCTGGTCCCAGGGGAAGTCGGGGAGGTCGAGCGCCACGGGCGGGTCCGGGTCAGCCGCGCGGGGGCTCGGCGAGGACGACCGGGTGGTCCTTGTGGATCACTCCGACCTTCGCGGCGCCGCCGGGCGAGCCCACCTCTTCGAAGAACTCGACGTTGGCCTTGTAGTAGTCGGCCCACTCCTCGGGGAGGTCGTCCTCGTAGTAGATCGCCTCCACCGGGCAGACCGGCTCGCAGGCTCCGCAGTCGACGCACTCGTCGGGGTGGATGTACAGCGAGCGGTCGCCCTCGTAGATGCAGTCGACCGGGCACTCGTCGATGCAGGCGCGGTCCTTGACGTCCACACAGGGCTGAGCGATCACGTACGTCACGGGTCGATCCTACTCGCGGCCCCGGGCGGATCCGGACAGGCCGCCAGCCGACCCCGACGCGCCGGGGGCGGACTCCGCGGGCACGGCGGCCGCGCGCCCCGGACGACGGGTGTCGCCGAAGTCCGGCCAGACGAGCACGACGAACGCGACGGCCGTCGGCGCGATCATCCACGTGTAGCCCGCGGCGTTCGCGAGCACGAGCTGGAGCAGGAAGGTCGTCGCGAGCGCGATGCCGAGCCAGACGGCCACGACGAGCACCCGCGAGCGGTACAGCAGCCGGATGCCCGCGAGCAGCCCGACCACGACGAGCGTCGGCAGGAAGATGCCGATCGGGAACGTGCCGATCGTCTGCTGGTGGGTGACGGAGCCGAGGCCACCCGCGACGAGTCCGAGCACGAACGACACGACGACCGCAGTGGCCTTGCCCTGCGGCGAGAACTCGGCGAAGGTCTGCGGTGCCGGCGGGACCGGGTCGGCGTCGTGGCGGAAGGCCTCGACGGCGAGGGCGTGCTGCCGTTCGCCGTGCGGCATCATCCACGAGAGCGCGATCGGGTCACTCGGGTCGACCGGGTCCACCGTCAGCTGCGACCGGTACTGCTCGAGCGCCGCGCGGACCTTCGCCCGCACCGGCAGGACGTCGACGGTCAGGTCGACCTGTCCGGACTCGGCCGGGACGATCATCGAGAAGGGGACCTCCTCGGCGCGCGCCGCGTACCGGGCCGCGTGGTGCACCCGCACGTGGTCGGGGTGCCCGTAGCCGCCGTCGTCCGCGTAGCTCACGACGGCGTCCGCCATCGTCGACCGGATCGCGGCACGGACGTCGTCCACGACCTCGCCGAGGTCGGCCATCGTGAGCGAGTCCGCCGGGGCGTCGTCGGCGGCCGTCGCGCGTCCGTCCGGCCCCCACTGCATCCCCGAGTCGGCGTACCGACGCTCGGGCAGGTCGGTCGGGCGCGCTCCTGCTCCCCCGAGCCAGAGGTGCGCCGGGCCACCGAGTGCGGCCAGCGCCGCGTCGATCTCTCCCTCGCGGTGGGCGGCGACACGGGGGCCGTCGCCCTCGAGCGGCGCGAGCTCGGCGGTCAGCATCGCGCCCCGCTCGCCGCGGGTCGCCGTGAGGACGGTGACCTCGGCGCCGAGCTCGAGCAGGGTGGCGATCGTCCCGCCCGACACGAGGGTCTCGTCGTCGGGGTGGGCGTGCACGAACAGGACGCGCTCTGGGCGGGTGACGGGAGCCTCGGACATCGGTGCCCAGCGTACGGGACGGCCCTACCGCGGGGTCACGATGTACGTCGCGGTGACCCCGGCGTCGGTCTTCGCGAACGTCAGGACGACGCGGTACCCGTCGCTCCGGAACAGGCCGAACGCGCTCGTCGAGTCCGCCCGCTTCACCGACTCGGTGTACCCGGCACCGGTCAGGGCGTCGGCCGCGGCCTGGAACTCGTCGACCGACCCGACCCGGACCTGTGCGACCCAGCCGGAACCGTCCGGGCCCGATCCACCGCCGAGCACCGTGCCGTCGACGAGCGGCACGTCCTTCGTCGGGAAGCCGTCAGGCAGCTGCCCGTCCGAGGTGACCTTCGCACCCTTGAGCGCCGTGTCGAGCGCACCGTCGATGCCGCCCGCGACCGACGCCATGCCGTCCTGGATCGCCTTGCCGTCGATCCCCTGGACCGCGTTCGACACGTCCGAGGCGACCGACGAGCCGAGGTCGGTGGCCTGTCGGACGGTGTCGGAGGAGCAGCCGCTCAGCCCTGCCAGGGCGATGCCGGCGGCGACGGCGGCGATCAGGGTGCGGGTCGGGGTGCGCATGCGCAGCACCCTAGAGCGTCTGCCGGGAGGCGCGGCGCACGTTCGCTGTGAAGCTCCCGTCCGACGACGCTCAGGCCAGGTACGCGCGCGCCGCGGCCACGGCCGCGTCCACGCCGACGGGGATCGACGTCTCGGCCTGCGGCGCGTAGAACGGCGAGTGGTTGCTCGGGATCTCCCGCCCGGTGCGGAAGAGCTCCGGGTCCGTGATGCCGGTGAACCAGTACACGATCGGCACGCCCGCGGCGGTGGCGAGCTGTCCGACGTCCTCCGACGCCATCGCCAGACCCGACTCGAGGTCGATGGCGTTCGGCACGGCCTCGCGGACGGCGGCGAGGACCTTCGCGGCCTGCTCCGGGTCGTTCACGAGGACATCGGCACCCGGTGCACGGTCGATCGTCGGCTCGGGCAGCCCACCCGCCTCGCTCTCGGCGCGGACGATCCGCTCGATCGACGCGATGATCCGGCCGCGGGTCTCCTCGTTGCGGGCGCGGGTGGAGATCTCGATCACCGCATGGTCGGGGATGATGTTCGCGCGCGTCCCCGCGTGGAACGAGCCGACCGTGACCACGCCGGCGTCGCTCGGGGCGACCTCCCGCGACACGACGGTCTGCAGCCGGACCACGGCCGAGGCCGCGGTGACGACCGGGTCGAGGGAGGCCTGCGGCGCGGAGCCGTGGGCACCGCGGCCGTTGAAGGTCACCGTCAGCCGGTCGCTCGACGCCATGACCGGGCCGGAGCCCACGGCGACGGTGCCGACCGGGGCGGGCGCGGAGTGCTGCCCGAGGACGACGTCGGGCGCCGGGAAGCGCTCGACGAGGCCGTCGTCGATCATCGCGCGGGCGCCGGAGATGACCTCCTCCGCCGGCTGGAACACGCCGACGACGGTGCCGTGCCACTCGTCCGTGGTCGACACGAGCCGCTCGAGCGTACCGAGGAGCCAGGTCACGTGGATGTCGTGCCCGCAGGCGTGCATGGTCGCGACCGTGGCGCCGGACTCGTCCTGCCCGGTGTGCTCGCTCGCGTACGACAGGCCGGTGCGCTCCTGCACGGGCAGTCCGTCCATGTCGGCGCGGAGCCAGATCGTCGGACCCTCGCCGTTGTGCAGCACGGCGACGACGCCCGTGCCGCCGACGCCCGTCGTGACCTCGACGCCGGACAGCTCCGCGAGCCGCTCGGCGATCACCCCCGCGGTCCGGTGCTCCTGGAAGCCGAGCTCCGGGTGTGCGTGGAGGTCCTGGTAGATGGCAAGCAGATCGAACGTCACGCAGACCACCGTACAACCGCGCCGTGACACGACCGCGGCCCGGCCACCTCGACGAGGTGACCGGGCCGTCGGACGGAGGGCGTGCCTCCCGGCTGCTGCCGTGTCCTGCTGCTCAGGCGTCCTGCTGCTCAGGCGTCCTGGCGCTTGAGGCGGGCGTACGCACGCTGGCGCGCCTGCGCGTCCAGCTCCACCTTGCGGATGCGGACCGCGTCGGGGGTGACCTCGACGCACTCGTCCTCGCGCGCGAACTCGAGGCACTCCTCGAGCGACAGCTGCCGCGACGGGGTCATCGACTCGAAGGTGTCGGCCGTCGACGAACGCATGTTCGTCAGCTTCTTCTCCTTCGTGATGTTCACGTCCATGTCGTCGGCGCGCGAGTTCTCGCCGATGACCATGCCCTCGTAGACCTCCTCCGTCGGGTTGACGAAGAACGTCATCCGCTCCTGGAGGTTCGTGATGGCGAACGGCGTGACGACACCGGAGCGGTCGGACACGATCGAGCCGTTGATGCGGGTCTGGATCGAACCGGCCCACTCGCCGTAGCCGTGCGAGATCGCGTTGGCGATGCCGGTGCCGCGGGTCTCGGTGAGGAACGACGTGCGGAAGCCGATCAGGCCGCGCGACGGCACGATGAACTCCATGCGGATCCACCCGGTGCCGTGGTTCACCATGTTCTCCATGCGGCCCTTGCGGGCGGCCATGAGCTGGGTGATGGCGCCGAGGTGCTCCTCCGGCGTGTCGATCGTCATGTGCTCGTACGGCTCGAGGAGCTTGCCGTTCTCGTCACGCTTGGTGACGACCTGCGGCTTGCCGACCGTGAGCTCGTAGCCCTCGCGCCGCATCTGCTCGACGAGGATCGCCAGCGCGAGCTCGCCGCGGCCCTGGACCTCCCACGCGTCGGGGCGGCCGATGTCCTGGACCTTGAGCGAGACGTTGCCGACGAGCTCGCGGTCGAGGCGGTCCTTGACCATGCGGGCGGTGAGCTTGTGGCCCTTGACCTTGCCGACGAGCGGGCTGGTGTTCGTGCCGATCGTCATCGAGATCGCCGGGTCGTCGACCGTGATGGTCGGCAGCGGACGGACGTCCTCGGGGTCGGTCAGGGTCTCACCGATGGTGATGTCCTCGAAACCGGCGACGGCGACGATGTCCCCGGGGCCCGCCGACTCGGCCGGGTAGCGGTCGAGCGCCTTCGTGATGAGGAGCTCGGTGATGCGGGCGTTGACGACGCTGCCGTCGTGCTTCACCCAGGCCACGGTCTGGCCCTTCTTCATCGTGCCGTGGAAGATGCGGAGCAGCGCGAGGCGACCGAGGAACGGCGACGCGTCGAGGTTCGTGACGTGCGCCTGCAGCGGGTGCTCGTCGTCGTACGTCGGGGCCGGCACGTGCTGGAGGATCGCTTCGAACAGCGGCTCGAGGTCCTCGTTGTCCGGCAGGCTGCCGTCCTCCGGCTTGTTGCGCGACGCGGCACCGGCGCGACCCGAGGCGTACACCACGGGGACGTCGAGGATGGCGTCGAGGTCGAGGTCGTCGACCTCGTCCGAGAGGTCGGAGGCCAGGCCGAGCAGCAGGTCCTGCGACTCGGAGACGACCTCGTCGATGCGGGAGTCCGGGCGGTCCGTCTTGTTGACGAGCAGGATCACCGGGAGCTTCGCGGCGAGGGCCTTGCGGAGCACGAAGCGGGTCTGGGGCAGCGGACCCTCGGACGCGTCGACGAGCAGCACGACACCGTCGACCATGGAGAGGCCGCGCTCGACCTCACCGCCGAAGTCGGCGTGGCCGGGGGTGTCGATCACGTTGATCGTGATGCGACCGCCCGGGTTGAACTCCTCGGCGTGCTTCCCGTTGTAGAGCACCGAGGTGTTCTTCGCGAGGATGGTGATGCCCTTCTCGCGCTCGAGGTCGTTCGAGTCCATCATCCGGTCCTCGCCCTCGAAGTGGGCGTCGAACGAGTTGGTCTGCGTGAGCATCGCGTCGACGAGGGTGGTCTTGCCGTGGTCGACGTGTGCCACGATGGCGACGTTGCGCAGGTCGGACCGGGTGGCGAGCGCCATACAGGACATCCTTCAAGTGTTCGGAGAAGATCGGGCAGCCGGTCGTCGTGGACACATGGCACCCGTGGGCAGAACGCCCGACACGCCAGTCTACCGGTAGTTCGCAACCAGCAGGAGTACAGACCATGAGCCGACGGCGAACGTGGACCGAGATCACGATCGTCCTGCTGCTGTCGCTCGGCGGCAGCGCGCTGTACTCGATCCTCCAGATCATCGACGACCTGTCCCAGACGACGCCGCTCGGGCAGCAGTCCACCGCGCTCAACCAGTCGACGACGACCGTGCAGTACGTGGACCTCGCGCGCCAGCTCGTCGGCATCGCCGTGGACCTCGCCCCGGTCGCGCTCGTCTGCTACCTCCTCTGGAGCACCACGCGCCCGCACCTGTCCCGGCTCGGCATCGACCGGTTCCGGATGCGCCCGGACCTCGGCGGCGCCGCCCTCATCGCGCTGTGCATCGGTGTCCCCGGGCTCGCGCTGTACTTCACGGGCCGGGCGCTCGGGTTCACGGTGAACGTCGACCCCGCGGCACTCGACTCCTACTGGTGGACGATCCCGGTCCTGCTGCTCTCGGCGGTCCGGTCGGGACTGCAGGAGGAGGTCATCGTCATCGGCTACCTCTACGAGCGGCTCGGCGGCCTCGGGTGGGGCCGGTGGCAGGTCATCCTCTCCACCGCGGTCCTCCGCGGGAGCTACCACCTCTACCAGGGCTTCGGCGCCTTCGTCGGGAACGCCGTGATGGGCATCGTGTTCGGGTGGATCTACACGAAGTGGGGCCGGCTCCTCCCGCTCGTGATCACGCACTGCCTGCTCGACGCCGTCGTGTTCGTCGGCTACCCGTGGGTGGCGGCCGCGTTCCCCCAGCTGTTCCGGTGACCGGGCGCCGGGCGGGCCGTCGCACCGGGTGACTACCCCCGTTCGAGCGTCAGCGTTCCTACCGACACCGCCCACCCCGTCCATGAGGATCCCACAGGGAACCCACAGCCCCACGGTCACCGGTCGGGGCGTCGCGGCCCTACCGTGAGCACATGAGCATCCCCGAGGTCGGCGAACCCGCACCGGCGTTCAGCCTGGCCGGCACCGTCGTCCGCGACGGCACGCGCACGGACGGCGTCTACGACCTGTCCGCGCAGATCGGCCGCACCGTGGTGCTCGCGTTCTACCCGGGCGACGCCACCCCGGTGTGCAGTGCGCAGTTGTGCAGCTACCAGGAGGAGCTCGACGACTTCGACGACCTCGGCGCGGTCGTGTGGGGCATCAGCCCGCAGGCGCTCGACTCGCACGAGGCCTTCGCCCGCGGCTCCTCGCTGACCTTCCCGCTCCTCAGCGACCCGTCCGGCTCGGTCGTCCGGTCCTACGGCATCCGCGCGCCCGGGATCGGCCTCCGACGATCGGTGTTCGTCATCGGACCGGACGGCATCGTGCGCTGGCGGCACATCGGCCTCGTCGGCCTGCGGTTCCCGAAGGCCGAGGTCATCCGCGAGCAGATCGAGCAACTCGTCTCGTGACGGCGTGTCGATCCCCGGAATCTCCCAGCCTGGGGTATTGACACCCGAACGGGGGTCCGGGGACCATTGGTGGAACGAGAGGTCCACGTAGGACTTGCCTCCCCGGAGAATCGGGTCATCCGGAGATACGCGCCGGTGTGTCACACCCGCTCCCCGGATGTCTCCGGGGAGGCACTCTCGGAACACCGTCGCTCCCCGGATGCCACAGATGGTCACCGCGGGTCGGCACCCTCGGAAGACTCTCCTACGCTGTGTGCGTGACCGTCATCGTCGCGCCCGGGATGCGCGTGCTCGCCCTCGTGCTCTGGGCCGCCTCCGTCGCGCTCGTCCCCCTCGCCCTCGTCGGGGACGGATCGCCCTGGCTCGCCCCGATCCCGAGCGTCTTCATCGCGTTCCTCGCCTGGGCCGTGCTCTGGCGCCCCCGCATCGAACTCACGCCCGACGCACTCCGCGTCGTCGACGTCCGCCGCACCAGCACCTACGCCTGGAAGCGCGTCACCGAGGTCCGGACGAAGTACGGCCTCGAGGTCGTCACCAGCGAGGGCGTCCGCCGCACCTGGATCGCGACACGGCCGACGGCCCGCCTCGCGTCGCACCGACCGGGAGGCACGGTGCGGCTCACCGTCGACGCCGCGGCCGACGAGGTGCGCGCGATGGTCCCCGTGGTCCACGAACAGGACGGCCCGCCCCCGGCGAGCGTCACCGCCGCACCGATCGTGCACCGGGCCCACGGCTGGTCGGTCCTCGCGCTGATCGTGCTCGGGCTCGTCGGGGCGATGGCGGCCGCGCAGCTCTGAGCGCGTTCGACGCTCCGCACACGACGACACCCCCGACGCCGAGGCGCCGGGGGTGTCGTCGTTCGCGGTGCGTGCTGTGGACTACTTCTTGTAGCCCACGTCCTGCCACTTCACCGAGTACTGCTGGAACTGCGCCGGACCGTAGTTCACGAGGTCCTTGCGGACACCCCACGCGTAGGGCTCCGGGAACAGCGGCAGCGTGCCGGCGAGCGACGTGATCACCTTGTCGATCTCGTTCGCGTCCTTGATGCGGGCGCTCGGGTCGAGCTCACCGTTCGCCGTGTCCCAGAGCTTGCCGAGGGAGTCGTCGGTGACACCGGTGTAGTTCTGCCCAGCGTCGGCCGGGTAGTAGATCGACTTCGTCGACGACACCGGGAAGGGCGTGCCCTGCCAGGCGAAGTACGTCGCGTCGAAGTCACGCGTCGTCGTGGTGATGTACTTCGTGAAGAAGTCGTCGGACGGCACGGTGTCGATCGTCACCTTGAAGCCGGCGAGCTTCGTCTGCTGCTGCACGAGCTGCGCGACGTTCGCCGAGTTCTGGTTGTCCGAGGGGATCACGAAGCGGACCGAGAGCGTCTTGCCGCCCTTGGCTGCGTAGCCGTCCGAGCCGATCTTCCAGCCGGCGTCCTCGAGCTTCTGCTTGGCCTTGTCGACGCTGTAGCCGTACACGCTGGAGGCGTGGTCGGTGTAGCCCTTCTGACCCGGCAGGTAGATGAGGTTGTTGAGCACCGTGACCGGGCTCTTGACCGGCGACAGGATCGCCTGGGCGACGGTCTGGCGGTTGATCGCCTGCGCGAAGGCCTGGCGGACCTCCTTGTCCTTGAAGACGTCGGAGGTGCCGTTGAGCGTGATCTGACGCTGCGTCGTGCCGAGCGAGCGCTCGATCTTCGAGTCGCTGCGGCTGTTCGCGGTCTTGAAGTTGTCGGCGGAACCGTTCAGGTTGAACGCGTCGAACTCCTTGTTCGCGTACGCCTGGGCGACACCGTCACGCGACACCGTCTTGAAGACGATCGTGTCGAGCTTCGGTGCGTCACCCCACCACTTGGGGTTCTTCTCGAACGTGAGGACGCCGCCGTTGGCGTCGAACGACTTGACGATGTACGGACCACCGGAGACGTAGGTCTTGCCGTCGGCCGCGTACGGGCCCTTCGCCCACGACTTGTTGAAGGCGTCCGGGGTCTCCATCGCCCAGGAGGGGTAGATCGTCCCGAGGACGCTCGGCCAGTCCGCGTTCGTCTTCGAGAACGTCATGACGACGTCACGCTCGTCGGAGCCCTGCTTGACCGAGTCGACGTCCTCCCACACGTTGGTGGCGAGGGGCGCGAAGGCCTTGTTGGTGCCGTTGAGGGCCTTCCAGTTGGCCTCGACGTCCTTCTCGGTGATCGGGGTGCCGTCGGACCAGGTGGCCTTCGGGTTGATCTTGATCTCCACCGTCTGCGGGGAGTCCTTCGTCAGCTCGACCGACTCGGCGAAGTCCTTGTTGACCTCCCACTCGCCGTTCTCCTTGAACTGGATGAACGACGGCAGGTAGACGCCAGCGATGGTCTGGTCGTCGACGGTGCCGGAGTCGAGGTTGTTGATCTGGAAGTTCGCCGGTGCCGTGTCGATCGGCAGCGTCAGGGAGCCGCCGTCCTTGATGTCGCTGCGGTCAGCGGTGGTCCAGCCCGTCGACTTCAGCGTCGACTGAGCGACTGCCGAGCTGCTTCCTCCGGCGTTCCCGCCGCCCGAGCAGCCCGCGAGCACGAGTGCCGCGGCGGCTGCTGTGGCGAGCACGGCCGTCGTCTTGATCCTCATTCGCATGGCGAGGATTCCCTTTCGTTGTGGTTCGCGCCGGAGCGCAGACGCGCGGCAGCCCCCGGCTGACACGCCTGTTGGAGAAGAACCCTAGTCACATCCGAAGTCCGCACAAGAGAGGTCGGGACAGATCGAAACATGCTCGTAACGTCTTCAGCCTAGCGTCGGGGGTGATCACCCACCACGGTTCGGGACCGGCTAACCTGTCGACACCGAACAACGCCGTCCGGACGGACGGCCGCACCCCTGAGGTCCCAGTACATGCTTGCTTTCCTCGCGAAGCGGATCGTCAACTACGTGATCCTGACGATCGTCGCGACGACCCTCGGCTACCTCCTCGCCAGCTCCACGCTCAACCCCGCAGCACGCTTCCTGGGTCGGAACCCCGCGGTTCCCCAGGGCACGATCGACGCCTCGCTCCAGAAGCTCGGCGCCGACCCGAACGTGCCGCTCCTGGTGCGCACGTGGAACTGGTGGGTGAACCTCGTCACGCACGGCTCGCTGGGCATCAGCTCACGCGGCACCGAGGTCACGGCCGACATCATCGCCCGCTCGGGAACCAGCCTCCGGCTGCTCGTGATCGGCACCCTGCTCGGCGCGATCCTCGGCGTCCTGCTCGGCGTCTGGAACGCGGTCCGGCAGTACAAGGCCTCCGACCAGGTCTCGACGTACCTGTCGTTCGCGGTGCTGGCGACCCCGCCGTTCGTCATCGCGGTCGTCCTGATGATCCTCGCGACGACGCTCAACAACTCCGTCGGGTCGCAGGTCATCAGCTTCACGGGTGAGTACACCCCGGGGGTGACCGGGTTCTTCCCGGTCCTCGGCGACCGGCTCGTCCACCTGTTGTTGCCGACGATCTCACTGACGGTGGGCGCGGTGGCGTCGTACTCCCGGTACCAGCGCTCGGCCATGCTCGACGTGCTCTCGAACGACTTCATCCGGACGGCCCGGTCGAAGGGCCGGACGCGCGGCTCGGCGATCATGCGGCACGGCGTGCGCGTGGCGCTCATCCCGATGTCGACCTTCTTCGCCTACTCGTTCGGCCTCATCCTGACCGGCGCGAGCATCACCGAGCTGGTCTTCAGCTGGCACGGCATGGGTGAGTACTTCGTCCAGAGCATCAGCAACAACGACATCAACGCGGCATCGGGCACGATCCTTTTCACGGCGATCCTCGTGCTCATCGCAGGCACCCTCGCGGACCTGCTCTACGCCGCGCTCGACCCGCGAGTGAGGGTGTGACCCGTGTCCGTACTCGACCCCACGACCACGACCACCGCCGGTGACCCCGGTGACGGCAAGGCCGGAGAACCGCCACACGTCGTCGAGGTGAAGGGTGGCCGCACGCCGCTGTGGCGCAAGGTGTTCGGCACCTGGCGCGCCCGCATCGGTGGTGGCGCCCTCCTGCTCATCATCCTCTGGGCCTTCGTCGGTCCGTACCTCTACCACTGGAACTCGGTGGACTCGGACGGTCTGGCCTTCGGCATGCCGCCGAGCGCTTCCCACTGGTTCGGCACGAACGACATCGGCCAGGACATCTACGCCCAGACGCTCGTCGGTCTGCAGAAGTCGCTCCTCATCGGCCTCATCGCGGGTCCGGCAGCGACCCTCATCGCGGGGATCGTCGGCGCCGTCGCGGGCTACTTCGGCGGCTTCGTCGACCGCGCCCTGGTGTGGGGCATCGACCTGCTGCTCGTCATCCCGTCGTTCTACGCGCTCGTGCTCCTGAGCCCGCTGTTCAAGAACCTCAGCTGGTTGGCGCTCATCATCGGTCTGGCGATCTTCGGCTGGATGATCATGGCGCGCGTGATCCGCGGTCAGACGATGTCGCTGCGCGAGCGCGACTACGTCAAGGCCGCACGGTTCATGGGCGTGCCCTCGTTCACGATCATCCGTCGGCACATCCTGCCGAACGTCGCGTCGCTGCTGATCATCGACGCCACGCTCGGCGTCGGCGCGATGATCCTGTCGGAGAGCGCCCTGAGCTTCTTCGGCTTCGGCATCCAGGTCCCGGACGTGTCCCTCGGCACGCTGCTCGCCGCCGGCAGCCAGTCCGCGGTCACCCGTCCGTGGCTGTTCGTCCTGCCGGCCGCGACGCTCGTCGCCACCGTCCTCTCCACCAGCCTGCTCGGCGACGCCCTGCGCGACGCCATCGACCCCACCTCTGGAGCCAACCGTGACTGAGCCGCTGCTCACCGTCTCCGACCTCTCCGTCACGTTCAACCCGTCGACCAAGCCCGTCTACGCCGTCCGCGGCGTCGACTACACGGTGAACCAGGGCGAGTTCCTCGGGATCGTCGGCGAGTCCGGTTCGGGCAAGTCGGTGTCCTCGATGGCCGTGATGGGTCTGCTCCCGTCGTCGGCGAAGGTCGAGGGGAGCATCAGGTTCGACGGCCGTGAGCTCCTCGGACTGAACGACCGCGAGCTGTCCAAGCTCCGCGGCGGCGACATCGCGATGGTGTTCCAGGACCCCTTGTCCGCCCTGACGCCGGTGTACACGATCGGCCAGCAGATCATCGAGGGGCTCCGGCTCCACGACCGAGCGCTGACCCCGCACGCCGCCCGGACCCGCGCCGAGGAGCTCCTCCGCGCCGTCGGCATCCCGAACCCGGCACGACGGCTCGACGCCTTCCCGCACGAGTTCTCCGGCGGCATGCGCCAGCGCGCGATGATCGCGATCGCGATCGCCAACGACCCGAAGCTGATCATCGCGGACGAGCCGACCACTGCCCTCGACGTGACGATCCAGGCACAGATCCTCGACGTCCTGCAGACCGCGAAGGACATGACCGGCGCCGCCGTCGTCCTCATCACCCACGACCTCGGGGTCGTCGCGGGCAACGCGGACCGGGTCGCCGTGATGTACGCCGGTCGGATCGTGGAGACCGCCCCGGTCGAGCCGCTGTTCCGCGAGCCGGTCATGCCGTACACGATCGGACTGCTCCGCTCGATGCCGAACATGACCTCGTCGCGGTCGGAACGGCTCGTGCCGCTCGAGGGCCGCCCGCCGCTGCTCACGCAGAAGCCGACCGGCTGCCCGTTCGCCGACCGCTGCCCGGCCGTGCTCGACGCCTGCCGCGAGGGCGAGCCGGCACTGCTCGCGCCCACGGTGGCGCCGAGCGCCGACAACCCCGTCCTGACCGGGACGACGCCGACCATCACGAACGGCGCGTTCGACGACGAGCACACCGCCGCCTGCATCCGGCGCGACGAGATCGCCGCCGGCACGCTCGCGCGCTCCGAGATCTTCCCCCGCCCCGAGGACATCCCCGAGGCATCGATCGACCACGGCGACGACGTGGTGCTCCAGCTCGACGACGTCGTGAAGACCTTCCCCCTGACCAAGGGCGCGCTCTTCCGCCGCCGCATCGGCGAGGTGCACGCGGTCGACGGGATCTCCCTGACCCTGAAGCGCGGGCAGGTCCTGGGCCTGGTCGGCGAGTCCGGCTGCGGCAAGACGACGACGATCATGGAGATCCTCGAGCTCGCCGGCGCGCAGCAGGGAACGATCAAGGTGAACGGCGTCGACACGAGCGCGCTGACGAAGCAGGACCGCAGGGCACTGCGGAGCGACATCCAGGTCGTCTTCCAGGACCCGATGGCCTCGATCGACCCGCGCCTCGACATCGGCTCCGTCATCGGCGAGCCCCTGACGGTGCACGGCGTCCCGAAGGACGAGATCCGTCGCCGGGTCCGCGAGTCACTCGAACTCGTCGGGCTCGAGCCGAGCTACATCGACCGGTACCCGCACGAGTTCTCCGGTGGCCAGCGGCAGCGGATCGGCATCGCCCGCGCGCTCATCGTCGAACCGAAGATCCTGGTGCTCGACGAGCCGGTATCCGCGCTCGACGTGTCCGTGCAGGCCGGCGTGATCAACCTGCTCGAGGACCTCAAGCACCGCCTCGGCCTCTCGTACCTCTTCGTGGCGCACGACCTCTCGGTGGTGCGGCACATCGCGGACGACGTCGCGGTGATGTACCTCGGTCGGATCGTCGAGTACGGCGAGGGCGACCTCGTGTTCGACGACCCGCAGCACCCGTACACGCGCGCCCTGCTGTCGGCCGTGCCGGTGCCGGACCCCTCGGCCGAGGCGGCACGCGGCCGGATCCTGCTCGACGGCGACCTCCCTTCCCCCACGGAGAAGATCGAGGGCTGCCGCTTCCGGACCCGCTGCCCGCTGTACCAGCTCCTCGACGAGGGCCGACAGCAGCAGTGCCGCTCCGTGGACCCGCGGCTGCAGGACGTGCACGGCCGCGGGGTCGCGTGCGTCCAGACCGACCAGAACCACCTGCTCACGGAGCGCGCGGAGGCGGCCGCGTAGACGACCTGGTCGCCACCACAAGACGGACGGGAGCGCGCCCCGCTCAGCGGCGACGCGAAGCGTTGCGCGGGGCGCGCCGACCGAGCCTGCGAGGGAGGAGTGCCGGCTGGCACCGCGCCTCCAGTCCGTCTCGTGGATGCGACGCGGACGCGACGTCGGACTGCTTGCCGGGTGCGTCGGAAGCGACGTCAGACGATGACGGCGACCACGCAGAGGACGACCACCACGACTCCCGAGGCGAGTGCCGGGACGTCCCAGCCACGCGTCACCGGGCCGTCCGGGGAGCCCTCGCGTCGCTCGGACCAGCGGTCGCGCAGCACCACGAACTCGTCCGGCTGCCGCAGGACCCGCGGTTCGCCGCGGCGGGCGGGTTTCGGGCGCGGCAGCGAGGGCCCGCCCCAGCACGTGAGCCGCCGGCCACCGACGAGGTCGAGCACGATCTGGAAGCGCATCCGCACGTCCTCGACCGCACCCCACGGCACCTCGGTGCGTCGGAGCGGGTTGACGACGGTGACCGTGTCGGCGTCGATGCGGATGTGCGGGCGGAACGTGAGGACCCAGAGCACCCAGACGAGCGCGCCCAGCGGTCCCACCGAGCGGAGCACGACGTCCCAGCTGCCCCGGACCGCGGCGTCGCCGAGCAGGAAGAGCGCCAGGACGGCGACGAGGCCGGACGCCACCGCCCCGCCGCGCCCAGCGCGGAGGACGATCGGGCGTCCGGCCTCGTTCGTGCCCAGGGGGATCAGCGTCCGAACTCGAACCCGGCGCCGGGGATGGCGGCGAGCAGGTCCTGGGTGTACTGCTCCCGCGGGTCGGCGAAGACCTCGTCGGTCGTCGCCTTCTCGACGATCTGACCCTTCCGCATGACGCACACGTTGTCCGCGACGAGGCGGACGACCGCGAGGTCGTGCGTGATGAAGAGGTACGTCAGACCGAGCTCGGACTGCAGCTCGGTGAGCAGGTCGAGGATCTGGCCCTGCACGAGGACGTCGAGTGCCGAGACCGCCTCGTCGAGGACGATGACCTCGGGCTTGAGCGCCAGCGCACGCGCGACGGCGATGCGCTGCCGCTGGCCGCCGGACAGCTCGTTCGGGTACCGGTTCACCATCGACTTCGGCAGCGCGACCTGGTCGAGCAGCTCGAGCACACGGGCGCGGCGCGACGCCTTGTCGCCGACCTTGTGGGTCTGCAGCGGCTCCGCGATCGTGTTGCCGACGTTGTACATCGGGTCGAGCGACCCGTACGGGTCCTGGAACACCGGCTGCACGCGACGACGGAAGTCGAAGAGCTCCTTGCCCTTCAACGCACCCACGTCGATGCCGTCGAACTGCACCGAACCGCTCGTGATCGACTCGAGCTGGAGCACGAGCTTCGCAACGGTCGACTTGCCCGAGCCGGACTCGCCCACGAGCGCCGTGGTGGTGCCCTTCGGGATCGAGAACGACACGTCGTCCACGGCCTTCAGCTCGCGCGACGCGAGACCCTTGCCGCGGAGCTTGTAGACCTTCTCGAGGTTCTGCACCACGATGAGGTCCTTCGTGGGCGTCTGCTCGCGCTCCTGGGCGCGGGCGAGCAGCTCGGCGTCGTCGCTGCCGGTGTCCGCGATGTCGACCCGCTCGTGCTGCACCTTCGACTGGATGCGACGACTCGCGAGCGAGGGCGCCGCGGCGACGAGGCGCTGCGTGTACGGGTGCTGCGGGTTCGCCAGGATCTCCTTCGACGGCCCGGCCTCGACGACCTGGCCCTTGTACATCACGACGAGCTTCTCGGCGCGCTCGGCGGCGAGGCCGAGGTCGTGCGTGATGAACAGGACGGAGGTGCCGAAGTCGCGGGTCAGGGTCTCGAGGTGGTCGAGGATGACCCGCTGCACGGTCACATCGAGCGCGCTCGTCGGCTCGTCGGCGATGAGCAGCTTGGGGCGGCTCGACAGGCCGATGCCGATGAGCACGCGCTGCCGCATGCCGCCGGAGAACTCGTGCGGGTACTGCTTGAGGCGGTTCGCGGCGTCGCCGAGGCCGGCCTCCTTGAGTACCTCGATCGCCCGCTCGCGCACGGCCTTGCGTCCGGTCGCCATGCCGTTCGCACGGATGGCCTCCTCCACCTGGAACCCGATGGTCCAGAGCGGGTTGAGGTTCGACATCGGGTCCTGCGGGACGTAGCCGATGTCCCGGCCGCGGATCTCCGCCATCTCCTTGTCGCTCAACCCGACGAGCTCGCGCCCGTTGAACTTGATCGACCCGCCGGTCACCTGGCCGGTGCCGGGCAGGAGCTTGATGATGGCCTGGGCGCTCGTCGACTTGCCCGAGCCGGACTCGCCGACGATCGCCAGCCGCTCGCCCTGCTCGAGGGTGAACGTGGTGTTGCGGACGGCCTCGACGAAGCCGTTCTGCGTCCGGAAGCCGACCTGGAGGTCACGGATCTCGAGCAGCGGTGCGCCCGTGGAGTCCGCGCTGCGGGCGCCGGGCTGGGTCAGGGTCTCGCTCATCGGCGCGCCCTCGCCTTCGGGTCGAGCGCGTCGCGGACCACGTCACCGAGGAGGAGGAACGCGAGCACGGTGATGGACAGGGCGGCGGACGGCCAGAAGATGATCGACGGGTTGGTCCGCAGCCCGGGACGGGCGGCGTTGATGTCGTAGCCCCAGCTGAGCGCCGACGGCGGGAGACCGATGCCGAGGAACGTCAGTGTCGACTCCGCCACGATGAACGTGCCGAGCGAGACGGTCGCGACGACGATCACCGGGGTGATGGCGTTCGGGACGATGTGCCGGACGAGCGTGCGGAACCGGCTGACGCCGAGCGCTGCCGACGCGGTCACGTAGTCCGCGTTCCGAGCGCTCAGCACCGCGCCGCGCATGATGCGGGCGATCTGTGGCCAGGCGAAGATCGCGAGGATGAACGCGACCGAGATGGCGTTGCGTGCCGGGAGCACCGACATGATCACGATCGCGCCGAGGACGGTCGGGATCGAGAAGAAGATGTCGCCGATGCGGGAGACGACCGCGTCGAGCCATCCGCCGTAGAACCCGGCGAGGGCGCCGATGATGACACCGATGAGGACGACGAGCACGGTCGCGACGATGCCGACGATGAGCGAGTTCTGCGTGCCGTAGATGACGCGCGAGTAGACGTCGCAGCCCTGGCGGGTGAAGCCGAGGATGTGTCCCGCCCGCGGACCGGCGGCGGCGTTGTCGAGCGTGCAGGACCGCGGGTCGACGTGCGCGAACAGGCCGGGCGCGATCGCGACGAGCGCGATGATGACGATGAGGACGCCGGACACCCAGAACGTCGGGCGACGCCGCATGGCCTGCCAGGCGTCGGTCCAGACGGAACGGGTCTTCTCGTCCTCGTTGACCTGGTCGACGGCCTGGAGCGGCGTCTCCTCGAGCGGTGCGACGTAGTGCGTCGTGGCGTTACTTGGCATAGCGGATCCTCGGGTCCAGGACGGCGTAGAGCAGGTCGACCAGGAGGTTGGCGAGCATGAAGATGATGACCATCACGGCGACGAACGAGACGACCGTCGGCCCCTGGCTCAACGACACGGCCCGGAAGACCGTCCCGCCGACGCCGTTGATGTTGAAGATGCCCTCGGTGACGATCGCACCCACCATCAGGTTGCCGATGTCGACGCCGAGGTAGGTCACGACCGGGATGAGCGAGTTCCGGAAGATGTGCACCGTCACGACGCGGCGCCGCGGGAGGCCCTTGGCCGTCGCGGTGCGCACGAAGTCCGCGGTCGAGTTCTCCGCGACGCTCGCACGGGTCAGACGCACGATGTACGCGAACGACACGGACGCCAGCACGATCGCGGGCAGGATGAGCTCCGACCACGGTGCCTCGCTGCTCACCGTGGCCCGGAACAGCGCGAGCTTGATGCCGAACACGTACTGCAGGACGAAGCCGATGACGAACGTCGGGACCGAGATGAGCAGCAGGCTCACCACGAGTGCGGTCGCGTCGAAGAGCTTGCCCTTGCGGAGACCGGCGACGACACCGACGACGACACCGGCGACGGCCTCGAAGACGAGCGACAGGATCGCGAGGCGGGCGGTGATCGGGAACGCCTGGGCGAGCTGGCTGCTCACGGAGACACCGCTGTACGTCTGACCGAGGTCGCCCCGGAAGAGACCGCCGATCCAGAGCAGGTACTGGATGATGAACGGCTTGTCCAGGTTGTACTGGGCGCGGATCTGGTCGATGACCGCGGCGGACGGCTGGTGGTCTCCGTAGAGCGCGCGGATCGGGTCTCCGGGCAGGGAGAACACCATGAAGTAGATGAGGAACGTCGCCCCGAAGAACACGGGGATCAGTTGCAGGAGGCGTTTGCCGAGGTACCAGAGCATCAGATCATCGCCCGGTTCGGTGCTGGCATGTCGATCATTGTCTTTTCGTGGGGGTTGTCGGACC
This sequence comes from Curtobacterium sp. NPDC089689, assembly GCF_044749145.1. NCBI lineage: Bacteria > Bacillati > Actinomycetota > Actinomycetes > Micrococcales > Microbacteriaceae > Curtobacterium > Curtobacterium sp. NPDC089689. The sequence continues at coordinate 321,764 of NZ_JBIVHJ010000001.1, forward strand.
GGTGGGTCCTGCTTTTCACGAGCCTCGTCGCAGTCCCCGACCGCGAGGAGCACTCGTCGCGCTGGTGCGCTGGTGCGGGCGCCGTGCTGCTGCGCCCGCGGAGACGGGGGCTCGAGAGCGTGTGAACGCCTCGAGCCCCCGCTCGTGAAGAGTCCGGTGGACTACTTCTTGGTCACCGCGTAGATGGCCGGCACGGTGTTCCAGCCGAACTGGACGTTCGAGACGGTGTCGGACCAGACGCCGACCTCGTTCGCGTACCAGAGCGGGATGGTCGGGAGGTCCTGGAGCAGGATCTCCTGCGACTTGGCGAAGCCCTCGTCAGCGGACTTCTCGTCGGTCTGCGCCTGCGCGGCGGACAGGGACTTGTCGAACTCCGAGGACGTGTAGCGGGCGTAGTTGTTGCCGGCGCCGGTCTCGTAGTTGGGCTGCAGGAAGTTGTACAGCGACGGGTAGTCGGCCTGCCAACCGGTGCGCGAGCCGCCGGTGAGCTTGTTGTCCGTCTGCGCCGCCAGGGACTCCTGGAAGGTCGCGTACGCCTTGCCCTCGGCCTTGATGCCGAGCGAGTTCGAGATGCTGTTGGCGACCGCGGTCACCCAGTCCTCGTGCCCACCGTCGGCGTTGTAGCTGAGCGTGAAGGTGTCGCTCGACTTCCACGGCGAGATCTTGTCGGCCTCGGCCCACTTCTTCTTCGCGTCCGACGGGTTGTACTTCGTGACGTCGTCGCCCGTGAGCGAGTCGTCGTAACCCGGGATCGTCGGCGAGGTGAAGTCCGTCGCGGGCTTGCGGGTGCCGTCGAAGATCTTCTTGGTGATCTCGTCGCGGTTGATCGCCTCGGACAGCGCCGCACGACGGAGCTTGCCTTCCTCGCCCTTCCAGTGGTCGAGGTAGTAGGGCACGTAGAAGCCCTGGAAGATCGCCGCGGCCTGGTTGACGTTCCGGTCGGGGAAGTCCGACTTGTACGTCTTGAAGTTCGCCGCCGGGACGGTGTCGAGGATGTCGAGGTTGCCGGCCTGCGCGTCGGAGTACGCGGTGTCGAGGCTCGTGTAGAACACGAACTCGACGCCGTCGTTCTTCGCCTTGCGGTAGCCGTCGTAGTCCTTGTTCACCGCCAGGTCGATCTTCTGGTTGTGCTTCCAGGCGTCCTTGCTGGCGAACTTGTACGGACCGTTGCCGATCGGGTTCTCACCGAAGGCCTTGGTGTCCTTGTAGAACTCCGAGGGCAGCGGCACGAAGGCCGAGTAGCCGAGGCGCGCGGGCCAGTCGGCGTCCGGGCCGGTCAGCGTGACGGAGAACTCCGTGTCGCTCTTGACCTTGAGGCCGGTGAGCTCGGAGTCCTTCTTCTCGTCGAAGCCCTCGATGTTGTTGAAGAAGTCACGCGCGCCCTGGGCGTTGCTGAGCTGCGACGCCCAGTTCCACGCCTTGGTGAACGACTCGGAGGTGATCTTCTCGCCGTTGGAGAACTCCTGGCCCGACTTGAGCACGATGTCGTACGTCTTGGAGTCGGTCGACTCGACGCTCTTGGCGAGGTCGTTGACGACGGTGCCGTCCGGCTTGTAGGTCTTCAGGCCGGCGAACATCGCGTCGATGATCTTGCCGCCACCGGTCTCGGTGGTGTTCGACGGGATGAGGGGGTTCTGCGGTTCGGACCCGTTGGCGGTGACGTACTTGGTGGCGTCGTTGCCGGAGCTCCCGGAGCCAGAGCAGCCGGTCAGGGCGATTGCTGTGGCCCCGAGCACGGCGAGAGCTGCAAGCCCAGCGCGCTTCTTGATCAAGATTCCTCCTGGTGCATGGGACGCGCCGGGCACACGAGTGCTCCCGGAACGTTTGACCTCTGCACTGTATGCAGTGTCAGGAGCCGTCTCCAAGTCCAGGGGACATCGGTTACAAATCGGAAACCAACTTGCAGGATCGTTGCGAGAGGATGCAAGTTTCGGGCGCTGCTGCGCAACGTTCGCCGATTTGTTGCACGTGCAACGATCCTCTTGCACCGGCGTGCAGGTTGTGCAAGCCGATCGTCGTTGGAGCGCGCCCACAGCATCGGGACTGCGGCGGCCCGGAACGGCAGCGGGGCGGTCCGTGGCCATCGTGCCACGGACCGCCCCGCGTGTCCGTCCGGTCGCCACCGTCAGCGGGTCGACCGGGTCCGCCCTGTCGCGGCTACGCGAACGCCTCCACCGGCGGGCAGGCGCACACCAGGTTGCGGTCGCCGTACGCCTGGTCGATGCGGCGCACCGGCGGCCAGTACTTCCGGGTGCTGATGCCCGTCAGCGGGTACACGGCCTGCTCGCGGGTGTAGGCGTGCGTCCACTCCCCCGAGATCACCGACGAGGCGGTGTGCGGCGCGTGCACGAGCGGGTTGTCGTCCGCGCTCCACTCGCCCCGCTCGACGGCGGCGGCCTCGGCACGGATCGCGAGCATGGCGTCGACGAAGCGGTCGAGTTCCGCGAGGTCCTCGCTCTCGGTCGGCTCGACCATCAGGGTGCCGGCCACCGGGAACGACATCGTCGGCGCGTGGAACCCGTAGTCGACGAGACGCTTGGCCACGTCGTCCACGGTGATGCCCGTGCTGTCGCGGAGCGGCCGGAGGTCGAGGATGCACTCGTGCGCGACGAGCCCGTCCTGCCCCGTGTAGAGGACCGGGTAGGCGTCGCGGAGCCGTGCGGCGATGTAGTTCGCCCCGAGCACCGCGACCTCGGTCGCACGGGTGAGCCCCTCGAGCCCCATCATCCGGACGTACGTCCACGTGATCGGCAGGATGCTCGGGCTGCCGTACGGCGCGCTCGACACCGGGCCACCGGCGTGCGCGAGGCGTCCGTCGGCGTCCGCCGCGGTGGCGCCGGAGCGGCGGTCGGCCTGCTGCGCCATCGGGTGGCCGGGCAGGTACGGCGCGAGGTGCGCCTTCGCCGCGACGGGCCCGACGCCGGGGCCGCCGCCGCCGTGCGGGATGCAGAACGTCTTGTGGAGGTTCAGGTGCGAGACGTCGCCGCCGAAGTCGCCGAACCGGGCGTGCCCGAGCAGCGCGTTGAGGTTCGCGCCGTCGACGTACACCTGACCGCCCGCGTCGTGGACGGCGGCGGTGATGTCGGTGATGTCGTGCTCGTAGACGCCGTGCGTGGACGGGTACGTGATCATCAGCGCGGCGAGCTGGTCGCCGTGCTGTGCGGTCTTCGCCCGGAGGTCGTCGAGGTCGACGTTGCCGTCCTCGTCGCACGCCACGACGACGACCCGCATGCCCGCGAGGACCGCCGAGGCGGCGTTCGTGCCGTGTGCGCTGGACGGGATGAGGCAGACCGTGCGCTCGGTGTCGCCGTTCGCGAGGTGGTAGCCGCGGATCGCGAGGAGGCCCGCGAGCTCGCCCTGGCTGCCGGCGTTCGGCTGCAGTGACACGGTGTCGTACCCGGTGACCTCGGCGAGCCACGACTCGAGGTCGCCGATCATGTCGAGGTAGCCGGCGACGTCCTCGGCCGGCGCGAACGGGTGCACGTTCGCGAACTCCGGCCACGTCACCGCGGCCATCTCGGTCGCCGCGTTGAGCTTCATCGTGCAGCTGCCGAGCGGGATCATGCCACGGTCGAGCGCGTAGTCCTTGTCGGACAGGTGCTTGAGGTACCGCATCATCCGGGTCTCGCTGCGGTGCGCGCTGAAGACCGGGTGCGTGAGGTACTCGCTGCTGCGCAGCAGACCGGCCGGGAGGCCCGTGGCCGCGTCCCGCACGGCGGTCTCGGTCGCCGGGACGGTCTGGTCCACCGCGCCGAACACGCCGGCGAGCGCCGTCACGGCGTCGGGCGTCGTCGTCTCGTCCACCGACACCTGGAGGGTGTCGGCGTCGACGAGGTGCAGCAGGTAGTCCCGCTCACGCGCGGCGTCGACGAGGGCGGCGGCACGACCGGGTGCGCGGAGCGTCAGGGTGTCGAACCACGCGTCGTGCACGACGTCGAGCCCTGCCGCGCGTGCGGCTTCGGCGAGCGCAGACGTCGTGCGGGCGACCCGGTCGGCGATGAAGCGCAGGCCCTCGGGTCCGTGGTACACGGCGTACATCGACGCCATGACCGCGAGGAGCACCTGGGCGGTGCAGATGTTGCTCGTCGCCTTCTCGCGGCGGATGTGCTGCTCGCGGGTCTGCAGGCTGAGGCGGTAGGCCATCTGCCCGTCGGCGTCGAAGGAGACCCCGACGAGGCGGCCGGGCAGCTGACGCTCGAGACCGGCACGGACGGCGAGGTACCCGGCGTGCGGACCGCCGAAGCCGAGCGGGACGCCGAAGCGCTGGCTGGTCCCCACGGCGACGTCGGCGCCGAGGTCACCCGGGCTGGCGAGGAGCGTCATCGCGAGGAGGTCCGCGGCGACGACGGCGATGCCCCCGCCCGCGTGGACGCGCTCGATGGTGCGGCTCGGGTCGACGATGCGTCCGGAGGCGCCCGGGTACTGCAGGACGACGCCGAACGCACCGTCGAGCTGCTCGTCGGTCGGGCCGTCGGCGGCGTCGAACGCGCGGAGCGTGATGCCCACGGCGTCGGCGCGGTGGTCGAGGAGCGCGCGGGTCTGCGGCAGGAGGTCGGCGTCGACCAGGAACGCGTCGCCCTTGACCTTCGAGGCGCGGCGGGCGAGGAGCATGCCCTCGACGACGGCGGTGCCCTCGTCGAGCATGGACGCGCCGGCCGTGGCCATGCCGGTGAGGTCGGACACCATCGTCTGGAAGTTGATGAGTGCCTCGAGGCGACCCTGCGAGATCTCCGGCTGGTACGGCGTGTACGCCGTGTACCAGCTCGGGTTCTCCAGGACGTTCCGCTGGATCACCGCGGGGGTGTGGGTGCCGTGGTAGCCGAGGCCGATCATCGCGCGCCGGACGGTGTTGCGGCCCGCCTTCGCGCGGAGCTCAGCCAGCGCCTCGGTCTCGCCGACGGCCGCGGGGATGACGGACGCGGTGACCGGTGCGGCGTGGATCGACTCGGGGATGGCGGTGCGGACGAGGGCGTCCAGGGTCGGCTGGCCGACCACGTCGAGCATGACCTGCTGGTCGGCGTCCGTCGTGCCGATGTGGCGGTCGGCGAAGGACGTCTGGAGGTTCTGCGAGGCGGTGCGGTCCTGCTGTGCGCCGCTCATGCGAGGGAGGCCCGGTACGCGTCGTGGTCCATGAGGTCCTCGGGGAAGGAGGTCCCCTCCACCTTGATCTTGACGAGCCAGCCGGCACCGAAGGGGTCCTGGTTGACGGTGTCGGGGGCGTCGACGACGGCGTCGTTGACCTCGACGACCTCACCCTCGATCGGGGCGAAGAGCTCACCGACGCTCTTGGTCGACTCGATCTCCCCGATCTGCTCGCCCGCGGTGGTGGCGGTGCCGACGGCGGGGAGCTCGACGAAGACGACGTCACCGAGCTGGTCGGCGGCGTGGTCGGTGATGCCGACGGTGACGGTGTCACCCTCGACGAGCAGCCACTCGTGGTCGGCGGTGTACTGGAGTGCGGTCTGGTCGGTCACAGGTTCAGCCTCTCGGGGAACGGCGGTAGAAGGGGAACGGGGTCACGGTGCTGGGGATGGTCGTGCCACGGACGTCGATGTGCAGGACTCGGTCACCGGAGGACACCGCGTCGAGCGCAGCCGGGTCGACGAAGGCCATCGCGACCGGGTGGCCGAGGGTGGGCGAGAGTGCGCCGGAGGTGACGGTGCCGACGACCTCGCCGTCGAGCACCACGTCGTAGCCGGCACGCGGAGCACGGCGCCCCTCGGTGACGAGTCCGACGAGCACGCGGGCGCCCTCGGCCGGCGAGACGCCGGCGGCACCGACGAAGTCGCCCTCGGTCGCGACGACCCGGCCGAGTCCGGCCTGTGCGGGTCGGACGTCGGTGCCGAGCTCGTGCCCGTAGAGGGGCATGCCGGCCTCGAGTCGCAGGGTGTCACGGGCGGCGAGCCCGGCGGGGACGACGCCGCGGTCGGCGCCGGTCTCGAGCAGGGCGTCCCAGATCGTCGTCGCGACCGACGGGTCGGAGTAGATCTCGAACCCGTCCTCGCCCGTGTACCCGGTGCGGGCGACCAGCACCTCGGCGCCGTCGAACAGGGCGTGCAGCACGCGGTAGTAGCGGAGCTCGTCGAGGGGGGTCTCGGGCTGCAGTCGGTCGGCCACCACGAGGGCGTCGAGCGTGCCTGCGGCGGCGGGGCCCTGGATCGCGACGAGGGCGGTCGTGTCGGAGTCGTCGGAGACCCGGACGTCGAAGCCGTCGGCCCGGGAGGTCAGGGCGTCGACGGCGACGGACCGGTTCGCGGCGTTGGCGACCACGAGGAAGACGTGCTCCTCGGTGCGGTACACGACGAGGTCGTCGAGGATCCCGCCGTCCTCCCCGAGCAGCAGCGAGTACTTCGCCCGGCCCACGGTCATCGCGCCGAAGGACCCGGCGAGCGCGTGGTCGAGGAACGCGACGGCGTCGGGGCCGGTCACGCCGATCTCGGCCATGTGCGACAGGTCGAAGACCCCGGCGGCATTGCGGACCGCGTGGTGCTCGGCGAGGTCGGACGAGTAGCGGACGGGCATCCGGTACCCGGCGAAGTCGGTGAAGGTGGCGCCGGCGGCCTCGTGCGCGGCCTCGAGCGGTGATGAACGCATGGCGGAGTTCTCTCGTCCTCGACGACACCCGACGACCGTCGTCGGGTGGGAACTCCCCCTCTGTCATGGGCCTGAGAGTTTCACCGCGGCCCGTGAGGTCCGTCGGCTTTCACCGTGGGCGAGGAACCGGACCGACCGATGGGTCGGGAGCGCCTGCTTTTCAGAGTGGCCTGTCCGTCGCGGTGTTGGACCTGAGAGATTGGCGGGGACGTTGCTCCTTCGGTGCAGGACACCGGCGAACCGGGGTCCGGCGTCTCCCGCGACGGGTGATCGGCCGTGCTTCAGTTGTCGCCGTCGAGCATACCGCCGCCGTGTTTCCGGGAGGTGTCGCCGCCGGTTCGACATCTCGTAGAAGCTCCGTCGTAGGATCCTCGGGTGGCAGGACAGCGATCGCGCCCCCGCGGGCAGCTCGAACAGGCGGTGCTCGACGCCCTCTGGTCAGCACCCGCCGGCCTGAGCGCACGGCAGGTGCTCGACGTGTTCCCCGAGCCCCGGCCGGCGCTCACGACCGTCCTGACCGTGCTCGACCGCCTCGGACGCAAGGGCCAGGTCGAGCGCGAGCAGCACGACGACGCCCCGCTGACCTTCCGCGCGACGAACAGCCGGGAGGAACAGACGGCCTCCCTCATGTCGAACGCCCTCGCCGCCGCCACCGACCGCGAGGCCGCGCTCCTGCAGTTCACCGGCTCGCTCGCCTCGGACGACCTCGACGTCCTCCGCCGCGCCCTCGACGCCCGGTCCCGGGGCTGATCGGGAGCGTCCGTGGTCGTCGCCGGTGTCGTCCTGATCGTGCTCGCCCTCGCGGTCGTCGTCCTCGCGCCGCGCGTCCTGACCCGTTCGGCCTGGACGATCGACCACCCCCGCACCGCGCTCGTGTCGTGGTCCGTCGCGGTGCTGCTCGGCGTCGCGGGCTTCGTCGCGGGCATCGCGCTCGTCGTGCTCGCGAACCGTCCGCTCACCGATCCGTTCGGCCTGGCGGCGTCGCCGTCGCACGGCCTCAACGTCGGGGTCGCCCTCGTCGCGGTACTCGCGTTCGTCGTCGCGGTCCGCGTGCGGCCCGGTCCGGAGCACGACGCCGTGCGCGAGGCGATGCGCTCCGGCTCCGCCCCGCACCGCGAGATCGCGGGTGTCCCGGTCGCGCTGGTCGAGGCCGACCACGCACTCGCGTGCGCGGTCCCCGGCCGCGCCGGCGGGGTGCTCGTGAGCACCGGGCTCGCGGACCAGCTCCGCACGGACGAACTGGAGGCCGTGGTCGCCCACGAGCGTGCCCACCTGTCCCAGCACCACGCGGTCGCGGTCGCGGTCGCCGAGTCGATCGAGCGTGCGGTCCCGTGGGTGCCCGGTGCGCGCGCCATGGCGCGCTCGACGCGCGTCCTCGTCGAGTTCGCCGCGGACGACGCCGCCGCCCGGCGGCTCGGCCGCGACGCAGTGCGCCGGGCGGTGCTCGTGGCGGACGGGACGAGCGCGCTCGGGGTGATCCGCGCCTCCAGGCTGGAGGGTTAGGGTGGCGGCACCGTGAAGCCACTGACCGAAGCAGACATCCGCTCGTCGTTCGTCAACGCCACCCCGGAGGAGCTCGAACAGCTGCCCATCCCGGGGCTGCACGAGATGCTCTGGGACGAGCGCGAGTTCCTCGGGTGGCGCGACCCGCAGGCCGCGCGTCGCGGGTACATCGTGTCCTGGATCGACGACCGTCCCGTCGGCATCGTCGTCCGGTCCGCCGGCGGCTCGCTGCGTCCGGGCATCGCGGCGATGTGCTCGTTCTGCCACTCCCCGCAGCCGGCGACGCAGGTGCGTCTCTTCTCCGCGGCCCGCGGTGGGGAGTCCGGTCGGAACGGCAACACCATCGGGTCGTACATCTGCGAGGACCTCGGCTGCTCCATGCTCATCCGCACGGCGCCGCCGCACCTCAACCCGCCGGCGACGATCGCGATGCGCGGCGAGGCGCTGCTGCGTCGGGTCCGCAGCTTCACCGAGGACGTCGCGAAGACCGCGTAGTCGGCACAGCGCTGGGCTGCACCGACCACGCGGTCGGCACGTTCACTGCTGGATGAACGCGAGGATGTCCCGGTTGAGGACGTCGGCGTGCGTCGTGAGCAGGCCGTGCGGGTACCCCTCGTAGATCTTCAGCGTCGCGTCCTGCAGCAGCTCGGCCTGCTTGACGGAAGCCGCCCGGTACGGCACCACCTGGTCGTCGTCGCCCTGCAGGACGAGCACGGGCACGGTGATCGCCCGGAGGTCCTCGGTCTGGTCGGTCTCCGAGAACGCCTTGATCCCCTCGAGGTGGGCGAGCGCGCTGCCGGTCATGCCCTGCCGCCACCAGTTCGCGACGACCGGCTCGGACAGCTCGACCCCGGGGCGGTTGTACCCGTAGAACGGGCCGGACGCGACTGCCTGGAAGAACTCGGCGCGGTTGGCCGCGAGGGCCTCGCGGAAGCCGTCGAACACCGAGATGTCCGTGCCCTCGGGGTTGTCCTCGGTCTTGAGCATGAGGGGCGGCACCGCGGCGACGAGCACGGCCTTCGCCACCCGGCCCTGGGGCTGGCCGTACTGCGCGACGTAGCGGGCGACCTGGCCGCCGCCGGTGGAGTGGCCGACGTGGACCGCGTCGTGCAGGTCGAGGTGCTCGACCACGGCCGAGACGTCGCTCGCGTAGTGGTCCATGTCGTGGCCGGTGTCGATCTGCGAGGAGCGCCCGTGCCCGCGGCGGTCGCTCGCGACGACGCGGAAGCCCTGGGACAGGAAGAAGAGCATCTGCGCGTCCCAGTCGTCGGACGACAGCGGCCATCCGTGGTGGAACACGATCGGCTGGGCGTCGTGGCTGCCCCAGTCCTTGTAGTAGATCTCGGCGCCGTCGTCGGTGGTGATGAAGGCCATGCGTTCGTCTCCGGTCTCTCGTTCGGTGGTGGTCGGTGGGTCAGCCGAGCTCGGCGATCGCCGTCGTGATGACCTCGGTCACCTCGGCGGGGTGCGAGTGCATCACGAGGTGCGGGGCGTCGAGCTCGACGACGGAGCGCAGGCCGGCGCGTTCGTACCCGAAGCGCTCGACGTCCGGGTTGATGGTGTGGTCCGCGGCGGAGACGATGCCCCAAGCCGGCTTGGTCCGCCAGGCCGTCACGGACGCGGGCTCGCCGAACGCCACCGCCGAGAGCGGTCGCTGCGACACCGCGAGGACCTCCGCGGTCGCCCGGTCGATGCCGGCGGCGAACACGTCCGGGAACGCCTGGACGACGACCGACACGTCGGTGCCGGGCTCGCCGCCCTCGACCGGGTACGGCGCGTACACGAGGTTCTGCGCGAGGTCCGAGTCCGGGAAGCCGCCCTGCAGCTGCGCCAGGCTCTCCCCCTCCTCGAGCGCGTAGCCCGCGACGTAGACGAGGCCCACGACGTTCTCGGCGACCCCGGCGACGGTGATGACGGCGCCGCCGTAGCTGTGGCCGACGAGGAGCACGGGTCCGTCGATCTGCTCGACGACGGCTCGGATCGCGGCCGCGTCACCCGACAGGCTCCGGTTCGGCACGGCCGGGACGCGGACGGTGAAGCCCCGGTCGAGCAGGAGGCGGGTCACGGGCGCGAAGCTCGCGGAGTCGGCGAAGGCTCCGTGGACGAGCACGATGGTGGGCGACGTCATGGTGGTGCATCCTCTCGTCGGTGCGGATGCGAGTGACGCTAGGGGTGCTGTGCCGGGCTGTCGTGCCCCTGCGAGTACCCGGCTCGGTACCGCGCGAGTCGGCTGCCGTCGGTGGGCGTCGTCACGCCGTCGCGCGGCCGTTCGGCGAGGCCGTCGCTGCGGTCGGTGTCGCGGTCGGCGCCGCGGCCCTCGCCGCTGTCGGCGCGTCGGCCCTCGCCGCTGTCGGCGCGTCGGCCCTCGCCGCTGTCGGCGCGTCGGCTGGCTCCGCGACCGGCTCGCAGCTCGGCGAGCGCCCGTTCCCCGAGGCTCCCCGGCGCGCCGTAGCAGACGAGCGTGTACAGCCCGGGGTGCGCCTCGAGCACCTGCCACCGCAGGTCGACCCAGCCGTGGTCGGGGAAGAAGTTCGGAGCACGACCGGACGTCATCGGGTGCGCCTCGTGCCGACGCCACAGGTCGGCGAAGTCCTCGTCGTCGAGGAGCAGCGCGATGATCTCCTGCCAGCGCGGGTCGGAGGGGTTGCCGTAGTAGCGCAGGCGGGAGACGGTCGTCCGCGCCCCCTCGACCCACGAGGGCAGCGCCCGGACCTCGGGCGGCGCCTCGAACTGCATGAGACCGAGGTTGTTGCCGATCTCCATGTACCCGGGAGCGACGGCACGCATCAGGTCGTTGAGGACGAGGACGTCCTGGTTGCGGTCGATGATGTACGCCGCGGTGTGGTCCCAGAGCGTGATCATCTCGACGAGGTCCGGCGGAGGCGCCTCGCCCCGGTGGACGTCGTACACGGCCTCGGCGCCGGGGAGCGCCAGCCGCTGCAGGTAGGCCACGCCCGACCGGTCGAGGCGCAGCGCCCGGGCGAGCGACGCGCACACCTGCAGGGACATCTGGTGCCCGCTGCCCTGCTCCAGTCGGCGGTAGTACTCGACGCTGATGCCCGCGAGGCGGGCGACCTCCTCGCGCCGGAGCCCGGTGACGCGTCGCCGCGGATCGACGGGCAACCCGACGTCGTCCGGCGCGAGCGCCGCACGACGCGCACGGAGGAAGCTCGCGAGGGCGCTCTGCTCGTGCTGTCCGCGAGAGGTCTCCACGGTCCGATTCTCCCGGCTCCTGCCCGCCTCGCGCGACCGGTACCGACGTCGGGCGATACGCACCCGCGTCACGGGGACGAGCCGGGCCCCCGGACGGTCGGGGGTCGCCGGTACGGTGACGGCATGCCGTCCCGATTCACCGCCGCACGATGGGCCGTCGTGTCCGACGACGGCGACGGCCGCTGGCGGCTGACCGTCACCGACGAGGCCGACGACGAGCTCGGCACGATCGGGCTGGGCGTCGAGGGTTCCTGGGAACCCGACGTCGAACCGCACGTGCGGTTCGTGCTGGTGCAGCTCGGTCTCGAGCTCGCCGGGTCGCGGCCCTGGCACGACGACGAGCTCGGTCACCACCGGGCGCCGGTGCTGCCGCTCGCCTGACGGGAGCGACCGACGCCGAGCCGACGCGGACACCGCGCGCGGCTCCTCGGTCGCCGCGCGCGGCTACTCGGTCGCCGCGACGAAGTTCCGCAGGATCTCGCGATCGTCGTCCGCCCGCGTCGCCCAGGACAGCTCGCTGCGGTGCTCGCTGCCCGCGAGCGGCAGGAGGGACACGGTCGACGGTGCGGCGAGCGCGGCGCTCTCCGGGACGACCGTGACCCCGAGCCCCGCGCCGACCAGGTGCAGCACCGTCGCCCACGTCGTGGCCTCCTGCACGACGGTGGGGCGACGGCCGCCAGCCGTCACCGGCGCGAGGTTCCGTTCGGTCGCGAGCGCGCCGGCCTCGGCCGGGAAGAACACGAACGGGTCGTCGACGAGCTCGGGCCCCTCGACCTCCGACCGGCCCGCGAACCGGTGCGTGGTGGGGACGGCGGCCACGAACCGCTCGCTCCGGAACGGCAGCAGCCGGACGCCCGGATCCGGGTCGGGGTCGCGGACCACGGCGAGGTCGAGCTCCCCCCGGAGGATCCGTGCGACGAGGTGCGACGTGTAGCCCTCGGTCAGCTCGACCCGGACGAGCGGGAAACGCTCCCGGAACGCCTGCACCCGCTCGATCGGGCCGAGGGGCAGCGCGGACACGACGAAGCCGACGTCGAGTCGCCCGACTTCTCCACGGCCGACCCGCACCGCTTCGTCCAGGTCCCGCGCCGCCTGCTCGAGCAGCGACCGCGCGCGACCCTGCAGCACGCGGCCGGCAGGGGTGAGCGCGACGCTCCGCGAGGTCCGGACGAACAGGTCGATGCCGAGCTCCCGCTCCGTCCGCCGGATCTGCTGCGACAGCGCGGGCTGGGCCATGTGCAGGACGGCCGCCGCGCGTCCGAAGTGCAGTTCGTCCGCGACCGCGAGGAACGCGCGGAGTTGGCGGAGGTCGACATCCATGCACGCAGCGTATCGATCTGCGAGAACGAGTATTGGACCTGACCGGACCGGGTGCCGATCATGGATGCATGCCCGACACCACCGCTCCCGCCACGGTCACGATCGCCGACCTCGCCACGCAGGTCGACGCCGAGGCGTTCCGCACCCTCAACGAAGCGTGGATCACCCGGTTCTTCGCACTGGAGGACGAGGACCGCCGGTACCTCGGGGACCCGCTCGGCCACATCGTCGAACCTGGCGGCGCGGTGCTCGTGGCGCGGCTCCGCTCGGACGGCGCCGAGACCGTGATCGGCTGCGTCGGCCTCGCCCCCACCGCACCCGGCGAGTACGAGCTCGTGAAGATGGCCGTCTCCCCGGACCACCAGGGGCACGGCACGGGTCGTCGCCTCATCGCCGCGGCGTTGGACCGGGCGCGGGGGCTCGGCGCCCGCCGGGTCGTCCTCGAGAGCAACTCCGGGCTCGCGAGCGCCGTGCACCTGTACGAGTCGTTCGGCTTCCGGCACCTCGAACCGCACGAGGTCGCGCCGAGTCCGTACGCCCGCGCCGACGTCCACATGCGACTCGACCTCGCCTGACCCCGCGGTCCCCCTCGGGGGACGAACCCGCCGTCCACCTGACGACGCCTCACCACCGGCCGATAGCGTCGGCGGAGATGCGCATCCACGAACGGGCCGAGGCCGACCAGGACGCCCTGGTCGAGGTCCTCTGGCGCGCCCACGTCTTCGGCTACCCCGCCGTCTGGCCGGACGATCCTGCCCGCTGGCTGGCGCCGACGGGGCTCCGCGCCGCCTGGGTCGCCGTCGTCGACGACCGGGTGGTCGGGCACGTCGGCATCGCCGTCCCGGCACCGGGCCGCATGCCCGAGGTCACACGGCTCTTCGTCGACCCGGACCACCGCGCTCGGGGCATCGCCGACGCGCTGCTCGACGCCGCGGAGCAGTCGGTGCCCGGCTCGCACCTCCGGCTCGACGTGACCGAGGACGCCACCGGCGCCTGGCGGCTCTACGAACGGCGCGGCTGGTGCCTGACGGGCCGCGGACCGGCGGACTGGTGCACGCCGTCGGGCGAGGTCCCCACCCTCCGCTTCTACGCGAAGCGCATCGGCTGAGCGGGCCGTCCGGCGTGCCGGTCGTTCGGTACGCTCACGGCATGGCGACGTACGAGGTCCAGGCCGTCCGTGAGCGCGGCGTGTGGCAGGTGTTCATCGACGGGCTGCTCGTCACCGAGGTCACCCGCTGGCCGTCGGTCGGTCCCGTGGCGCGTGAGTTCCTCGCGATGGACCGCGACGACGACCTGAAGATCCGCGTGGTCGGTCGCAACCAGTACATCGACGACGACCCCGGCGAGGCCTGAGGCGCCGCGCCGCCCACGAGACTCGGGGCCCCGCCCACGAGACTCGGGGCACGGCCCACGAGACTCGGCGTGAGCGACGTCGCTCGCGCTCCGGAGCACGAGACGCGTCGCTCACCGCGAGTCTCGAACCCCCACCACGGCTCGGCCGGCCCGGCCCGCCGCCGGCCGGCCGCGACTCACGCCACGTGCCAGACGAGCCCCTCCTGCGTGCTCGACGGGTACGCCGCCGCGATCCGGAACACCGCCTCGCGCAGGGTCTCCGGTGAGCACGCGAGGTTGAGCCGTGCGAACCCCCGCCCCTGCGACCCGAACCCCAGCCCCGAGTTCAGGGCGACGTACGCGTGCTCCCGCAGCGGCACCGCCGGGTCGTCCCCGAGCCCGATGCCCCGGAAGTCGAGCCACGCCAGGTAGCCGGCACGCGGACGGGTGTACACCACCCCGGGCAGGTGCTCGGCGAGCAGCGACCCGAGCAGCCGTTCGTTCGCGACGATCCGCGCGACGACGTCGTCGAGCCACCCGGTCGCGAGGGTGAATGCCGCCGTGTTCGCGTGCAGCCCGAGGATGCTCGTCCGGCAGGCGACCTCCTCCCACAGGGTGTCGAGGAGCGCCGCGGTCCGATCGTCCCCGGCGACGATGACCGAGCACTTCACACCCGCGAGGTTCCACCCCTTGCTCGCACTCGTCACGCACACGCTCCGGGCACCGAGCGGCTCCGCGACCATCGCGAACGGGGTGAACCGCACGCCCGGGTGGGTGAGCGGCGCGTGGATCTCGTCGCTGATGACGAGCACGTCGTACCGCGCGGCCAGTTCGGCGAGCGCCACGAGGTCGGCGCGGTCGTGCACGAGGCCGACCGGGTTGTGCGGGTTGCAGAGCAGGAACACCTCGACGCCGTCGGCGAAGGCCCGCTCGAGACCGGCGAGGTCGAGCCGGTAGTCGCCCCACTGCTCGAGGAGCGGCACCTCCTCGACCTGACATCGAGCCTCCTCCACCAGCTCGAAGAACGGCGGGTAGACCGGCGGCGTGATCGCGACCCTGCCACCGTCTGGCAGCGCCAGCCGCAGCGACTCGACGATGCCCACGCTCACGTCCGTCGCGAGGTACACCCGCCCCGGGTCGACGTCCCAGCCCCAGCGGTCGCGCGCGAACCCGGCGAACGCCGGCGCGAGCGGCCCGGGCCCGTCGAGGTACCCGAGGTCGGACTGCTGCACCCGCTCGATGAGTGCCTGCCGGATCTCCGGCGCCACCTCGTGGTCCATCTCGGCGACGAACAGCGGCAGCACGTCGGGTGCGTACCGCGTCCACTTGATGCTCGTGCGGACCCCGCGGAGGTCCCCGACCGGGTCCTGCTCGTCGTGCGCCATGCGTCCCAGGATGCACCGGGCTGGAGGCGCGGCGCGACTCCCGACGTCATCCTGCGTCGCGTGGGCACGCACCCTGGGCCCCCGCAACGGTCGCCGCCTACTGTCGGCGGCATGAGCACGAGCACCGCCGACAAGGCGTCCACCCTCAAGCAGCTGCACGAAGCCCCCGAGATCCTCCGCGTCGTCAACGTGTGGGACGCGATCAGCGCGAAGGTGGTGAGCGATCTGCCGGAGACGCGGGCGATCGCCACCGCCGGACACTCGATCGCCGCGAGTCACGGCTACGACGACGGCGGCATGCCCCTCGACCTCGCCCTCGCCGGCGCCGCGACCGTCGCAGCCGCCACTGACCTGCCCGTCACCGCCGACCTCGACGACGGCTACGAGGACCCCGCCGAGACGATCCGCCGCGCGATCGGCGCCGGCATCGTCGGCGCGAACGTCGAGGACCGCCTGCGACCCTTCGACGAGGCCGTCGCGCGGGTCGCGGCGATCACCGCCGCAGCCGAGGCCGAGGGCATCGCCTTCCAGCTCAATGCCCGCACCGACGCCATCGCCCGCGGCGGTGACCGTCCGATCGACGAGAGCATCGAGGACGCCATCGCCCGCGGGAAGGCGTTCCTCGACAACGGTGCCGCCCTCGTGTTCGTCCCGGGAGCGATCCAGCGCGACGTCGTCGAGCGGCTCGTGGACGGCCTCGGTCGGGGCAAGCTCTCCGTGATCGGCCTGCCGGGTGCCCTCCCCGCAGCCGAGTACGAGGAGCTCGGCGTCGCCCGCATCTCCTACGGCCCGCTGACGCAGCGCGTCGCGCTCCGCGCGCTGCGCGACCTCGCGACCGACCTGTACGGCGGTGGCGTCGTGCCGGAGGACACCCCGGCCCTCAACTGAACCGGCTGACGGCCGGGAGGCGCGGTGCGGGCCCGCACCGCGCCTCCCGGCCGCCTCGCCGTCTGCGCTACCGTCGTGCCGTGACCACCGACGTCGACGCCCTGTTGGCCCCGCCGTCCGCCGTCGCCGCTCGCGCGCTCGACGTCGTGCGCGCATGGTCGGCGCCCGCACTCGCCAACCACTGCCTCCGCTCCTGGGCGTGGGCGACGGTCATCGCCGACGCCTCCGGGCTCGAGCCGGACCGCGAGCTGCTGTTCGTGTCGGCGATGCTGCACGATCTCGGCGTCACGCCGTCGTTCGACGCGCACGCGGTGCCGTTCGAGGACGCCGGCGGCGCTGTCGGCTCGGTGTTCGCCCTCGGCGCGGGGTGGGACGCGGCTCGGGCCCGCCGTGTCGGCGAGGTCATCGAGCGGCACATGTGGACCTCGGTGGACCCGGACGTCGACGTCGAGGGGCACCTGCTCGAGGTCGCGACGTCGCTCGACGTGTCCGGCGCGGGGTTCGACCTCGTGCCCGACGCCGTGCTCCGCGCAGTGACCGCCGCGGTCCCCCGTCTCGACTTCTCCAGCGCCTTCGACGGGCTCGTCCACGAGCAGGCGGAGCGCAAGCCGTCATCCGCGGCCGCACGACTCGACGGCTCGGGGAACGTCGCCGTCGGTGGAGCACGCTGGGACGCGTTCCTGGCCTGAACCTGGACTTCTCCCCGAGTCCGCCGTATAGTGTCTCGTTGGTGCACTGCAGCGAACCCATCTGACTCGCGCACACCGACCGTCTCGACACCGATCCAACCGGGATCGCATTCCTCCGAGACCACCCTCGTCCAGACGGACGAGTCGCACGTCGACACACGACGTGCGCGCCAGCGGGCAACCGCGGACGACCCGGACCACGATGTCCGGGCGCGGCCGGCGGACACCGCGACGGCGCCGAACGACTGAGAAAGACCAGCACCATGAACACGAACACCACCGTCGGCAACGACCGACTCAGCATCATCGGGACCGCACTCGCGGCGCCCGTCACCACGCCTGACAACATCGCCGAGTTCCCCGTCCGCGACGTCTGGACCGGCCGTGAGTACCTCGTCCGGATCGACGCCGACGACCTCGGGCTCTTCGTCACCGCCGGTGCCCGCATCGAGGTGCGCGGCGAGGCGGGCTGGACCATCCCCGGGCGGTCCTGGCGCGGCGAGGCCAGCCGGACCATCCTGCAGGCGCAGGACGTCGCGGCCGGTGAGCTCCTGCTCGCCGCCTGATCGCCCACTCCTCGAAGCGCGTCGCCGGTCCGCCGGCGGCGCGCTTCGTCGTGTGCGGCCTCAGCGGCCGGAAGGCCCGTCCGCGCCGACGAACCGAGGGCGGCCATCCGCGTCGAGGGGGCGCGCAACGCCAGCCCGGCCTGCGGCGTCACGCAGGCGACGGATGAAGTCCGGGTCTTCCGGCTCGAGCACGTCGTCCGGAGCCGGAGTCACGACGAACTCGGAGGCCGGTCCGATGAGGAGTGTCGTCCGGATCCGAGCACCGTCGAAGCCCACCGACGGCACCGCGACCGAGTCCGTCCGAGCGTTCGCGCCGAGCACTGCCGCGTAGTCCATCACCGCATCCGCGATGAGGTCACCCGTCATGATGTCGACGCCTTCGTAGCTGATGTACTTCACGCTGTCCCCCTCCGTTGCCCGTGACGGTACGGACGGGACCCAGAACTGCAAGGGAGATCCGCGCATGCGGGCCAGGGTGTACCCCGACCTCACGGGGTCCGGGTCTACTGTCCGTTTCACGACCGCGGCACCTACGCGGCGGAACAGGGAGCCGAGATGCCGAACCGTCTGGAGTGGGTCAGGGACGCCGAGGACCACTGGAAGGTGTCGTTCGGCGCTGACCCGTTGTGCGAGGTCACCCGTGCGCGGCAGTACGTCGTCTCATCGCCCGACCGCTCGATCCGCGGTGCACACTCGTCGCTCGAAGGTGCCCGCGCGCAAGTGCAGGCGTGGGTGCGTTGGAGCGGGCGCTAGGAACATCCCCCGGCTGACCTGGCGGACTGTCGCGGTATAGTCCCTCGCTATGGGAGGGACACATGCGCACTGAGCGAGCGGCCGAGCTGATCCGGTCCGCCCGCCGCGACGTTGGGATGTCGCAAACAGCGCTCGCTGCTGCAGCGGGCATGCAGCAGCCCACGATCTCCGCGTACGAGAGCGGGCGGCAACAGCCCCGCGCAGAATCGCTCGAACGCATCCTCCGCGCCGCTCAGACCAGGCCGAGCATCCCGCTCAGCGTGTACGCGGACGAGATCATCGCTGTGGCCGCCGAACACCACCTCGTCAACGTTCGAGTCTTCGGCTCGGCAGTCCGCGGTCACGACACTCCGGCCAGCGACATCGACCTCCTCGTCGGGCTCACGCCGGAGGCGTCACTGTTCGACCTCGGAGGCTTCGCCCACGCCGTCGAGGAGATGACCGGCTTCGACGTGGACCTGTTGACGGACGACATCGACGAGGACCCGCACTTCGCACACGTCCTGACCGAAGCCGTGCCGCTGTGACCGATCGGTTCCGCCCCGCTCCTCGATCCGAACCCGAGCAACGACACGAGCGCTGGTCAGCGCTGCAAGAAGCCTTCCTCGACCTCCTCGCCGAGTGCTCCGACATCGTCGAGCACGGCCGGCCCGCTTTTGACGCTCCGCGCAGCCTGACGTACCGAGCTGCAGAGGCCGTGGTGATCCACTTCGACGACCTCGTCGGCAGACTCCCCGACGATCGAGCTGCTCGGCTGCCCGAGGGGTTGTCGCTCGCAGCGGTCCGCCGGACCCGGAACATCCTGTCGCACGACTACCGGAAGGCGAAGAAGGACATCGTCTGGGACGTGATCGAGCACCGCATCCCCGGCGTCATCCTCGCGGTCCTCGACTGAGCTTCGGCCTCCGCGCTCAGTACTCGCCCTTGATCACGAAGTACGAGCCGCGGATCGTCCCCGCCAGCTTCGACCGCTGCCGCACGAACCTGAACTTCTCGGCGAGTTCCTCCGGCACCTCCATGCCGTCGGACAGCTTGAAGCCGACCGCACGTTTCCCGCCCGGTTCGAGCGTGTAGAGGACGTTGATCGACAGACCGGACGCGTAGAAGACGTAGGTCCACCGGACGCCCTCGACCTCGAACTCGGTGGCCTCGAGCGGCGTCGACGCGATCTCGATGTCCCGCTCCCGGAGCACCCGGGCGACGTACTCGACGAGGTCCGGGACATCGACCGCCCGCTCGGTCGTGAACTCGAGGTCGTACTTGTTCTTGAAGTACCTCGCCTCGTTCGCCCGGAGGCCGGCGAGCGCGTCCGCCACGGGGGACGACTCCAACCCGACGGTGGACACGTTGACGAAGTCGACGACGTACGACATGGCGCCTCCTGGCTGTTCGGTGATCAGCGTCAACCTAGCGCTGCTGCGCAAGCGAGCGCCACGCCGACGAGACCGTCGGCGTCACCGGACGGGGATCGCCAGGTGGCAAGAGCACGACCCGTGCGACGTCCTCGACACCCTCGACCGCCGCGACCGGCCCGCTGACCGACACGACGGCGATCCGCCCCCGGTGCCGGAAGTCGATCGGTGTGCCGTCGCTCGCGCGGTCGACGCGGACGTCGAAGTCTGACCATCCGAGTACTTCGGACACCGACACGCCGCACTCCTCGTCCAGCTCACGGCGAAGCGTGTCGACGTCCGTCTCCCCGGGCTCGGGCGACCCTCCGGGCAGGTCGAGCCAGCCCGTGTACGGACCTCGAGCCTTCTCGACCGTCACGAGCTGGCCGTGCTGCAGCCATGCGCCGTACACGCCGAAGTGCTCGTGGACCGCCACCCGTCAGACCAACTTCTCGAACACCATCGTCGCCTGGATGCGGTCACCCCCGCCGAACCCGGTGCTGCCCGAGGACGACGTCGTGATCGTGTGGAGGCGGTAACCGAGTGCGGCCTGTGCGTTGATCGACCGCTCGAGTTCCGTGAGGTTGCCCGACCCGGTCCCGAAGAACTTCTCCTTGAGCACGACCTGCAGCACGACGTAGCTCATCCCCGTCGGCGCCGGGCGTGCCTGCCCACCGGCGGACGCCTCGGCCTGGATGCGTCCGATCATCCCGCCGATCCCCGGTGCGGGTGCGGCCGGGGGCTGCACCTGCTCCGTCCACGCTGTGCCGTCCCACCACCGCATGGTGCCGGACCCGTCGTCGTACCAACCCGCCTGCGTGTTCGTCATGCGCTCATCCTGGCCGAGCCCGGCGACGCCCCGCACCGTCCAGAACGGGGGTCCGACCGATCCATACTGGAGGGGTGACGACACTGCGAGGCACCCTGCGTTCGACCGACACCCGCGAGGCCGAGGGCAGCGGCGACACCATCGGCGATGCACGAGAGGCTGCGATCGCGGCGCTCGACCTCGACGGGTTCCAGCTGCTCCAGGTCAACACCGTGACGAGCAAGGCGACGGGCGAGTCCACTGTGAAGGCGATCGCCCGCTCGACCGCGCTCCGGCCCCACGAGGCGACGGGGGCGAACTACGACGCCGCGCTGGCCGCGTACCGGAGCACCGTACCCGAGGGCTGGCAGGCACAGAACATGCACGAGGTCGCCGAGTAACGATCCCGCGCGATCAGTTGTTGAAGCGGAACTCCACCACGTCGCCGTCCTGCATGACGTAGTCCTTGCCCTCGATCCGGGCCTTGCCGTGCGCACGAGCTTCGGCGATCGAGCCGGCCTCCATGAGGTCCTCGAACGAGATGACCTCGGCCTTGATGAAGCCCTTCTCGAAGTCGGTGTGGATGACCCCGGCAGCCTGGGGCGCCTTCCAGCCCTTGCCGATCGTCCACGCCCGCGACTCCTTCGGACCGGCCGTGAGGTAGGTCTGCAGCCCGAGGGTGTCGAACCCGATGCGTGCAAGCTGGTCGAGCCCGGACTCGGTCTGCCCGGTCGACTCGAGGAGCTCGGCGGCGTCCTCGGGGTCGAGGTCGATGAGCTCCGACTCGATCTTCGCGTCGAGGAACACGGCCTGCGCGGGGGCGACGAGCGCGGACAGCTCGGCCTTGCGCGACTCGTCGGTGAGGATCGACTCGTCGACGTTGAACACGAAGATGAAGGGCTTCGCGGAGAGCAGCCCGAGTTCGGCGATCGGCGTCAGGTCGATCGAGGTCGCGGACAGCAGCGTCCCCTGCTCGAGCGCGGCCTTCGCCTCACGGGCGGTGTCGAGCACGATCGGCTCGGCCTGCTTGAGCTTCACGGTCTTCTCGTACCGGGGCAGTGCCTTCTCGATGGTCTCGAGGTCGGCGAGGATCAGCTCGGTGTTGATGACCTCGAGGTCGTCCTTCGGGGAGACCTTGTTCGCCACGTGCACGACGTCGTCGTCGGCGAAGCCGCGGACGACCTGCGCGATGGCGTCGGCCTCTCGGATGTTGGCGAGGAACTTGTTGCCGAGCCCCTCACCCTCGCTCGCACCCTTCACGATGCCGGCGATGTCGACGAAGGACACCGGCGCGGGCACGGTCTTCTCGGAGTTGAAGAGCGTCGCGAGCTGGTCGAGCCGCGGGTCGGGCAGGTTCACCACGCCGACGTTCGGCTCGATCGTCGCGAACGGGTAGTTCGCGGCGAGGACCTGGTTCTTGGTCAGGGCGTTGAACAGGGTCGACTTGCCGACGTTCGGGAGACCGACGATTCCGATGGTGAGAGCCACGGGAGGACAGCCTACCGGCGGCGGCCCGCCGGGGCCGACCCTGGGCCTCCAGTCCGGATGGTCATGTGGCCGTCACGACCACGCGACCCGGCCTGGAGGCGCGCCACGCGCCCGACCGTCGTGTCACCCACCAGGGTGGCCGGGTCTGCCGCGGCGCGGCCGGGCCGGTCAGGCCCGGCGACCCCGCGCGACCAGCAGCGCACCGAGGGCGACCACGGCCGACGCGAGCATGACGACGGCGAGCGGGGCGGCCGTGGCCGATCCGCCGATGCTCACGAGCGGGGACACGAGTGCCGCGAGGCCGAACTGGAGCGCGCCGAGCACGGCCGATGCACTGCCGGCAGCGGCGGGCACGGCACCGAGGGCGAGCGCGGTGGCGTTGCCGAGCACCAGGCCGAGCGAGCCGACGGCGGTGAACAGCGGCACGGCGAGCCAGATGGCCGGGGCGCCGGTCGCCACGAGGAGCGCGAAGGCGACGGTCGACGCCAGCACGAGCAGGATCCCGAGGCCGAGGACACCCGCGACCGATCGCGTCGCGGTGAGCTTCGCGGACAGGATGCTGACGCCCATGAGGGCGAGGGCGTTCAGCCCGAACGCGAGGCCGTAGCCGACGGTCCCGAAGCCGATCATGTCCTGGTACAGGAACGGTGACGCGGAGATGTACGCCATCATGGCGGCGAACGCGAACCCGAACACGGCGGTGTTGGCGAGGAAGGCACGGGAACGCAGCGCCCGCAGGCCCGAACCGGACCCCCGGCGTTCCGCTCGGAGCGCGTCGCGGCGCTCCTGCACGTGGGTCTCGCGCACGACGGCGAGCACGGCGACGAGCATCACGACCGACAGTCCGAGGACGATCGTGAGCAACCCGCGCCAGCCGATCGGTCCGGTGAGGAGGCCACCGAGCAGCGGTGCGACGACCGGCGCCACACCGCCGACGATCATCATGAGGGAGAACGCGCGCGCCGCGGCCTTCCCGGTCGCGAGGTCGGAGATCACGGCGCGGCTGATCACCATGCCGGCCGCTCCGCCGAGGCCCTGCAAGAGGCGGGCGGCGATGAGGACACCGATGTTCGGTGCGAACACCGCGGCGAGGCTCGCGACCACGCACAGCGCGGCGCCGGCGACGAGCGGGGGCACGCGGCCGAACCGGTCCGAGAGCGGGCCGAAGACGAGCTGCCCCGCGGTGACCCCGACGAGGAAGGCGGTCAGGGTGAGCTGCACGGCGGTCGCACTCGCACCGAGCTCGATGGTCATCCTCGGGAACGCCGGCAGGTACAGGTCGGTGGCGAAGGGCGCGACTGCGCTGAGCAGGCCGAGCACGAGGAGCAGAGCGGCGGTGATGCCCTGCTGAGCGGTCGTGGGTGTCGCGGCGTGCGCGCGGATGGTTCCGGTGTCCGTGATCATTGTTATGAAAGCATAACTGATTGAGACGCTCGGTACAGTACGGCCATGCCCTCCCAGGTGACCGACCGGCAGCTCGCCGAGCTCGCGGACGTCGTGCTGCGGATCTCCCGCGAGATCGACCCGCACGGCCCGCACCCGCTCGACATCGTGCCGCTCACCGGGACGGAGGCGATCGTCATGCGCTGGGTGGCGCGCAACCCGGGGACCTCTCCGAGTGCCACCGCGGACGCGACGGCCCTGCAGCGCAGCAACCTCAGTGCCGCCCTCCGCTCGCTCGTCGCCAAGGGCATGGTCGAGCGGCGGCAGCACCCGTCCGACGCCCGCACGGTGCAGCTGCTCCCGACGGAGGTCGCGGCGGAGAGCATCGAACGCCTGCACGAGCACTGGGCAACGACGATCCGGAACGCACTCGGCGGCGACGAGCACGGCACGACGGAGGCGCTCGCACTGCTGCAGCGGATCGACGAGGGGCTGCGGCGGGGCTGAGGCCACGCCGGGCCCTGGCTGCGGCCGGGTCGGAGCCGGCAGCCGCAACGCCGAGGTCCTGCGCAGCCGATGTCGGAGCCCCGTGCGACGATCGGACCCGTGCCGTTGAACTTCACCGCGATCGACTTCGAGACCGCGAACAGCTCCCCCGCGAGCGCGTGCTCCGTCGGGCTCGTGAAGATCCGCGCAGGCCGAGTGGTCGAGCGCGCCTCGTGGTTCATCCAGCCGCCGAACGGGCACGACACCTTCCTCGAGTGGAACACCCGCATCCACGGCATCGTCGCGTCGGACGTCGTCGGCGCCAAGGGCTGGGCGGAGCAGTACGCCGACATCGTCGCCTTCGCCGACGGCGACGTCCTGGTCGCGCACAACGCCCGCTTCGACATGGGGGTGATCGCCGGCGGCTGCGCCGCCACCGGGACCCCCCTCAGCGAGCACCACTCGCTGTGCTCTCTGCAGGTGGCGCGGAAGACCTACACCCTCGACTCGTACCGGCTGCCGATGGCCGCTCGGGCCGCGGGGCACGTCGGCTTCGCTCACCACGACGCCGCGGCCGACGCGGAAGCCTGCGCCGCCATCGTCGTGCACGCCGCCGAGCTGCACCGCGCCGACACGGTCGAGGCTCTCGGCGCCGCCACCCGCGTGCACCTCTCCCCGGTGCGGCCGCGTGAGGACAAGCCCCGGGCAGCCGCTCCGCAGCCGAGGCTCTCCCGTCGGCCGATGGTCTTCTCGGACTGACGGCGAGTCGGCTTCCCCGGTCCCGGGCAGCCCCGGTGGTATTGTCACGACAATCCCTGGCGGCAGCGGTGCCGCGCTCGATCTCCCCGAAGGACGCCGATGACCAACGAAGGCCAGCTGCCGTCCGACCTGTTCATGGACCTGGACCGGTCGGGTCCGATGCCCCTGTACTTCCAGGTCGCGTCGCGCATCGAGGAGGCCATCCGCTCCGGCGCGATGCCCCCCGGCGCTCGACTGGAGAACGAGATCGCACTCGGTGAACGGCTCGGGCTGTCCCGGCCGACGATCCGGCGCGCCATCCAGGACCTCGTCGACAAGGGTCTGCTCGTGCGCCGTCGCGGCATCGGCACGCAGGTCGTGCACGGTCCGGTCACCCGCAAGGTCGAGCTGACGAGCCTCTACGACGACCTCGCACAGGGGTCGCAGGCGCCGACGACGAAGCTCCTCGTCCGCGACGACGTACCCGCGACGGACGCGGTGGCCGAGGCGCTCGGGGTCGAGCCCGGCACGGTGATCCCGCACATCCGCCGGGTCCGGTTCGCCGAGGACGTGCCGATGGCCATCCTCGAGAACTTCCTCCCGCCGGAGTTCAGCGACATCACCGACGAGGACCTCGCGGCGCACGGCCTCTACCAACTGCTCCGCGGACGCGGGGTGACGATGCGGGTCGCGAAGCAGCGGATCGGCGCCCGGGCGGTCACCGACGACGAGGCCTCGCTGCTCGAGATCGAGGACGGCGACCCCGTGCTGACGATGAGCCGGACGGCGTACGACGCGTCGGGGCGCGCGGTGGAGTACGGGGTGCACTGCTACCGGCCGGACCGCTACTCGTTCGAGGTCACGCTCGTCGACAAGTAGACGACGCGGCACCACCCCGTCAGGCCAGGGACGGGACGCCGAGCTCGCCCGTGACGTACTGCGCGCGGCCGAACCCGAAGGACCAGTCCTGCGGCCCGTTCTCGACGTAGCCGATGAAGACGTCCTCGCTCGCGACGCCGACCTCGGCGAGACGGTCGTGGACCGCGGCGTACAGCGCCTGCTTCGCCTCGTCGGAGCGTCCGCGTTGGGTGAACACCTGGATCATGACGACACCCTCGGTGCGCTCGAACCCGAGCCCGGCGTCCTCGGCGATGATCTGCTGCGCCGGGTGCTCCGTGACGATCTGGAAGCGGTCGCGCTCCGGGATGCCGTACTCGTCGACGACGGCGGTGTGGATCGCGTCGGCGATCGCACGGACGGCTTCGGGGGTGCGACCGGCGGCGAGGTCGATTCGAACGAGCGGCATGGTTCCTCCAACGGTCGAACTTTGTAAGGACAATCTAACAAAGGTGCGTCACTGAAGCAACCACGGAACGGCCTGGAGGCACGGTGCCAGCGTGCACCGTGCCTCCAGGCCGTCGGTGGTGCGTTCTAGAGCACCGGGGTCGCCGCGGAGTACGTCAGCGCCCCGTCGACCTGCGCGACGTCGTGCCAGGCGCCGTCGCGGAGCGACGCCTCGGCCGCTTCGACGATGCTCGCGGTCGCCAGTCCGTCGGCGACGGACGGCGCGAGCTGCTCCCCGCGTCGCACGCTCGCGACGAACTGGGCAGCCTCGATCGTCTTGAGGTCGTCGTAGCCCATGGCCGTGCCGGCTCCGGGCTGGAACCGGCCGAACTCGCCGTCACCGGGGGCGACGTAGTGGGTGGCGTACCCGTCGACCTCCTGGCCGTCGAGGTACACCTCGAGCTCGTTCAGCCGCTGGAAGTCCCACCGGACCGAGCCCTTCGTCCCGTAGACCTCGAGCGCGTACTCGGCGTGCGGGCCGCGCATCACCCGGCTCGAGTCCATGGTGCCGACCGCGCCGTCCTCGAAGCGGAACAGGAGCGCGGCGTAGTCCTCGTTCTCCACCGGGCCGTGTTCACCCCTCGCAGCGGCCGAGCGGTCGACGATCCCCTGCCCCGGTCGGGGCCTCGTCTCGATGAAGGTCTCGGCGAGGGCGGTCACGCTCGCGATCCGACCGACGACGTACTGCGCGAGGTCGAGCCCGTGCGAGAGCAGGTCGCCGAGGACGCCGGACCCTGCTCGTTCGCGTTCGAACCGCCAGGTCAGCGGGGCGTCCGGGTCGGACGAGTAGTCGGCGAGGAGCGCCCCTCGGACGTTCGTGATCCGGCCGAGCCGCCCGCTCCGGACGAGCTCGCGTGCCCGCTGGATCGCTGGGGCGTGCCGGTAGTTGAAGCCGACGCTCGTGACGACCCCAGCCGCCCGAACGGCGTCGTGGATCGCGCGGGAGTCGCTCGCGTACCGGCCCATCGGCTTCTCGATCCAGAACGGTTTCCCGGCCTCGGCCGCGGCGACGGCGACCTCGCGGTGCAGGAAGTTCGGCGCGCAGATCGACACGACGTCCACCTCGGGGTCGGTGAGGACCTCCCGGTACTCGGCGACGGCGCGTTCGTAGCCGAGCCGGGTCGTGGCCTGTTCGCGTGCGGCGTCGATCGGGTCGGCCGCGACGACGAGCCGCGGGTGGACGCCGAGTTCCGGGAAGTGGTCCGGGAGGGCCCGGTACGCGCGGGAGTGCAGTCGGCCCATCCAACCGACCGAGACCAGCCCGACGCCGAGCGTGTCCGTGGCGGTGCTCACGCGGCCGGGACGATGATGTCGCGGACGAGGGCGTCGAGCTTCGCGTCGGCGTCGAGGAACTGCCGGAGCGTCGTCACGGTCGCGCCGAAGCGGTCGAACTCGTCGATCGTCATCCCGTCGACGTCGTAGCCGCGGGCGAACTCGGGCGTCGCCGCACGCAGCGCCGCGATGACCTCGGCCGGGACCTCGTCGTCGATCGCGTCCGGGCGCCACGGGAACGCGTTGTCGTTGATGTCCTTCGACCACTGGAACGGCGGCGACACGACGAGGTCCCCGCCCTGGAACTCCGACCACTGCAGCGGGTTCCGGAACGCCGCCACGAGCACCCGTGAGCGGAAGCCGCGCTCCTGGAACACCCGGTAGGCGTTCTTCACCGCGGCCACCCCGGCCCACTCGAGGATCCCCGGGTCGACCATGACGTGGTCACGCTTGACGACGGTCTTCAGCCAGTCGTCGAACCGGCCGGCCATGAGCGTGACGACGTGACCGAACTCCTGCTCGGGCAGTCCGTCGGCGGCGCGTCGGTCGAGGGCACGCTCGATGGCCTCACCCACCGCGACGACCTGCGGCACCGTGAACGACACGGTGGCGTTGATCGAGACACCGCGGTACGCGGCCTCCTCGATCGCGGCGATCCCGGTCTTCATCGCGGGGATCTTCACGATGATGTTCGGCGCGAGCCGCGAGAACCGCACGGCCTGGTCGACGAGTGCGTCGGCGTCCCGGTGCAGCCGCGGGTCGGTCTGCATCGACAGTCGGCCGTTGCGCCCGCCCGACGCCTCGAACGCGGGCAGCAGCTGCTCCGCGGCGGCGATCGAGAGCTCCTCGACCGCCTTCCACCCGATCCAGGTCTCCCCCGCGGTCGGGTGCTCGGCGGCGATCTCGCGGATCCGCGGCACCCACCGCTCCGGGTCCTGCTGGATGCAGGTGAAGGCGATCACCGGGTTGCACGTCGCTCCGACCGCGCCGTACTCGTGGATCGCGGTCGACAGCTCGCGCGGGTCGGCGGAGTCGTTCCAGAGCGCGGTCGGGGTCCGTTCCGCGGCCTGCAGGGTCACCGGACGGGTGTCCGTCCCGGTCCGGTCGGTCGACGTCTCGAGCGTGGTGGTCATCGGGTCAGTCCCTTCGTGATCGCGTCCAGCTGGAAGCGGGACACCGCATCGGCGTTCTCGTCCTCGGCGAAGACGCTGGACACCGCGACCGTGTCGTCGCGGTCGGTGAACCCGATGCGGGCGAGGCCGGCCCAGAACGCGTCGAAGTCGACGTCGGCCTGACCGACCGGCAGGTGCTGGTGCACGCGCGCGGTGTTGCCGGGCGGGTTCGAGATGTAACGGAGGCCGTGCGACCGGGTGTGGTCGAACGCATCGGCCACGTGGACGAGCTGCAGCGAGTCACCGGCGGCGTCCATGATCGCGTCCATGTTCCCGCCGTAGTGGAACGTGTGACAGGCGACGTAGACGAACCCGACGTGCTTCGAGTTGAGGCCGCGGATCACCCGGAGCGCCTCGAGCCCGTCCTCGACGAAGTCATCGGGGTGCGGGTCGATGAGGACACGCAGGTCCGAGGACTCGATGATCGGCAGGAGCTCCTCCATCGAGCGGTAGAAGGCGTCCTCGGACTCCTCGGCGCGTTCGGGACGGCCGGAGAACTCGGTGTTGATGGTGTCGACCCCGAGTCGTTTCGTGATCTCGATGACGCGCTTCCACTTCGTCACCGCCGCCTCGCGGGCGTCCCGGTCGGGGCCGGACCAGCGGAGCACCGGGAGCACACTCGCCACCTGGACCCCGGCGTCACGGCACGCGGCGGCGAACGCGTCGACGAGGTCGTCGTCCGCCTTGGGGTGCCGGTAGAACGGGATGAAGTCCCGGTGCGGGGTGAGCTGGAGGTACTCGTACCCGAGGTCCGCAACCTTCCGCGGGAACTCGAGCAGCGACAGGTCGTGGTGGAACGGCGTCGGGTCGAGGGCGATCTTCGGCATGCGTCAGGCTCCGGCGAGCGCGTCGACGACGCCGTCCGCCGTCGCCGTGTCCGTCGCGTAGAAGGCGGGCTTCGCGGTGGCGTACGTGACCTGCTCGAGCGCACCCGACTGCTGGGCGCGGACCGCGACCTCGGCCACGACGGACGCCGTGTAGCCGTCCCAGGCGCTCGGGCCGTCGATCCCACCGGTGCGCGCGGCGTCGACCCAACGCTGGACCTCCTCGTCGTACGCGGCGCCGAACCGCTCGACGAACGACGGCGTGACGCCCTGGCCGGAGACGCCGGCGGACACGACGTTCATCGCGGTCTCGCGGCCGATGTACGCGACGCCCGACTCGAACACGGCGTCGGTCGTGACCTGGTAGCCGAACTGCGCGTTGACGTTGATCTCGACGATCGCCATCGTGCCCGACTCCGTGGTGAACAGCACGAATTGCGGCTCGGGCAGGTCCGCCGGAGCGAGTGAGTTCTTCCGCGGCTTCTTCACCTCGACGGACACGATCGGCTCGCCGGTGAGGAACGGGATGATGTCGATCTCGTGGATCACGGAGTCGTGGATGAGCATCGACTCACTGAAGTGCGGCGGCGTCGTCGGGTTCCGGTGTGCGTGGTGCAGGGCGAGCAGGGCGCCGTTCGCACCGGACTCGCGGAGGGCCTTGAGCTCCTGGTAGCCCTTGTCGAACCGACGCATGAACCCGACCTGGATCCGCGGACGGTCGGACCGCGCCTGCTCGAGCTCGACGATGCGGAGGGAGTCCTCGGCGCTCGTGGTGAGGGGCTTCTCGCACAGCACGGCGAGCCCGCGCTCGATCGCCGGGACGAGGACCGGCTCGTGCAGGAAGCCCGGCGTCGCGACGATGACCGCGTCGATCGGCGTGGCGTCGAGGGCGTCCTCGAACGACGCGGCGGTGATCGCGCCGGGTGCCTTCTCGGCAGCGGCCGTGGCGCGCGCCGTGTCCGGGTCGACGATGGCGACGACGTCGGCGCCGGCGATCGTGGACGTGATGCGACGGACGTGGTCGCTGCCCATCGCGCCGGCACCGACGACGGCGACGCGGAGGTTCTCGGTGGTGCTCATGGGGTTCTCCTGGTTGGACGACTGGTGGTGGACGGCGCTGCTACGAGACCCGGGCGGCCGAGGTCGACCCGAAGATGTGCTGGAAGGTCCGCTCGGCGATGGGGCCCGGGGCGTCGACCGAGCAGCCGTACATGTCCTGCTCGACGATCCCGAAGACGTCGGGGTTGATCTTCGCGACGGCCTCGATGATCGGCGCGAGCTCGGGTGTGCCGTGCGGCGGCTCGGTCATGATCCCCTGCGCGACCGCGGTGGCGAACGGGACGTCGTTCTTGAGCACGTCGAACAGCAGCTCGGTGTCGACCTGCTTGAGGTGCAGGTAGCCGATCCGCTCCGGGTGCTCGGCGATCATGCGGAGGTTGTCGCCGCCGTAGTAGGCGAAGTGCCCGGTGTCGAGGCAGAGGTTCGTGTACCGCGGGTCGGTGACCTCGAGGAAGCGGACGGTCTCGCGGTAGGTGCCGACGTGGCTGTCCGCGTGGGTGTGGAACTGCTGGTGGACGCCGTACTCCTCGAGCAGCGCCTTGCCGAGCTGGTCGTGCCCCTTGCCGAGGCGCTCCCACTGCTCGTCGGTCAGCGTGCGGGACTCGAGGACCTCCTCGGTGGCGTCGGAACGCCAGAGGTCCGGGATCGTGACGAGGTGCTCGGCACCGAGCTTCGACGCGAGGCCCGCGACCGCGACCGCCTGGTCCCACGCCCGCTGGAACTGGTCGTCGCCCTTGTGGAAGCCGGTGAAGACCGTGCCCGCCGAGAGCTTGAGCCCTCGGGACTCGAGCTCGTCGGACAGCTGCGACGGATCGGTCGGCAGGTACCCGTAGGGGCCGAGCTCGATCCACTCGTACCCGGCGGCGGCGGCCTCGTCGAGGAAGCGCTGCCACGGCACCTGCTTCGGGTCATCGGGGAACCAGACGCCCCAGGAGTCCGGAGCGGTGCCGATGCGGATGGCGTCGGTGGCGGTGGCGGTGTCGGTCATGACGTCGTCGTCCTTCGTGGGTGGAGGGTGGTTCAGCCGAGGAGCGGCCGCTGGGCAGCGACCTGCTGCTCGTACTCGGTGCGGGCCTGCTGCGTGCTCGGGAGGGTCGAGGTCTGGGCGACCGGGACGTCCCACCAGCCGTCGCCCTCGGGGGCGTAGACGAGCGGGTCGGAGTGCACGTGCACGAGCGTGGTGTGGTCGTTCGCCTTCGCCTGGCGGACCGCTGCCGTGAGGTCGGCGACCACGTCCGGCCCGGGCTGGACCTCGATCACGTCGACGCCGTACGAGCGGGCGTTCGCCGCGAGGTCGACGGGCAGCACCGCGTCGTTCTCGAACGAGCCGGTCTCGTCCAGGTAGCGGTACTTCGTGCCGTACCGCTCGGACCCCACGGTCTCGGACAGGTGCCCGATCGACGCGTACCCGTTGTTCTGGATGAGGACGACGACGATCTTGATGCCCTCGGCGACCGCGGTGACGAGTTCGGTGTGGAGCATGAGGTACGAGCCGTCGCCGACCATGACGATGGCGTCGCGGTCCGGGGCACCACGGCGCACGCCGATGCCGCCGGCGATCTCGTAACCCATGCACGAGAACGCGTACTCGACGTGGTAGCCGAGGGCGTCCCGCACCCGCCAGAGCTTGTGGAGGTCGCCCGGCAGCGAACCGGCGGCCTGGATGACGACGTCGCGGGGGTCGGTCGCGGCCTGCACGGCGCCGATGATCTCCGACTGCCCGGGCAGCGCGAGCCCGGACGGCGCGAAGGCGGCGTCGACCACGGCGTCCCACTCCTGCTTCCGCTGCGCGATCTCGGCGGCGTAGCCGGCGTCGACGGCGTACGACGAGTCGGTCGTGAGCGACGCGGTCAAGGCGACCAGTGCCTCCCGGGCGTCCGCGATCAGCGGCAGCTGCGTGCCGTGCTTGTAGGCGTCGAACGCAGCGACGTTGACGTTGACGAAGGTCACGTCGGGGTTCTGGAACGCCGTCCGCGACGCCGTCGTGAAGTCGCTGTACCGCGTACCGATGCCGATCACCACGTCGGCCTGTGCGGCGATGGCGTTCGCGGCCGCGGTGCCCGTCGCACCGACCCCGCCGAGGTACTGCGGGTGGTCCCAGACCAGGGAGCCGCCGCCGGCCTGCGAGGTCCCGACGGGGATCCCGGTCGCCTCGACGAAGGCGGCGAGCTGCTCCGACGCGTCGGAGTACAGCACGCCGCCACCGGCGACGATGACCGGACGCTTCGCCGCACGGATCGCCGACACCGCACGAGCCAACGGACCGTGCTCCGGCAGCGGTCGACGGATGTGCCACTCGCGCGGCTGCAGGAACGACACCGGGACGTCGAGGGCCTCGGCCTGCACGTCCTCCGGCAGGGCGATCGTCACGGCGCCGGTCTCGGCCGGGTCGGTCAGGACGCGCATCGCGGCGAGGGCGATCGAGAACAGCTGCTCGGGCCGCTCGACGCGGTCGAAGAAGCGCGACAGGGGCCGGAACGCGTCGGTCACCTGCAACGAGGTGTCGTGCGGCATCTCGATCTGCTGCAGGACCGGGTCGGTGGTCCGTGTCGCGAAGGTGTCGGACGGCAGCAGCAGCGCCGGGAGCCGGTTCGTCGTCGCGAGGGCGGCTGCGGTCAGCATGTTCGCGGCGCCCGGGCCGACGGACGCCGTCGACGCGAAGGTCGCACGGCGGCGGTGCATGCGCGCGAAGCCGACGGCCTCGTGCACCATCGCCTGCTCGTTGCGGGCCTGGTGGTAGGGCAGCAGACCCGGCTGCTCGACGTGGAGCTGCTTGATCGCCTGCCCGAGCCCGGCGACGTTGCCGTGCCCGAAGATGCCGAAGATCCCCAGGATGGTGCGTTCGCGGTGGTCGCCGTCGACGGTCCACTGGTTCGCCAGGAACTCGACGAGTGCCTGGCCGACGGTCATCCGACGGGTCTGCGCCGGGCCGGTGTGCTGGCTCATCGGGAGGACTCCTTCTCGTAGGGCAGGCGGGGGTCGAGCTGCTCGCTCGCCCACGCTTGACGGACCCAGCCGTGGGCCGGGTCGTCGGTGATGTTCCAGACGCGCTCCGGGTCGGGCCCGGCCATCACGTTGAGGTAGTACATGTCGTAGCCGGGGGCGGCGACGGCGGGGCCGTGCCACCCGTAGGGCACGAGGGCGATGTCGCCCGTGCGGACCTGCCGGAACTCGTCGATCGCGCGGTCGTCCGAGGCGTACGTCCGGTGCAGCGCGAAGGGGTCCGCGGCCTCCGGGGCGATGTCCGCTACCCCGCGGGACACCGCGGCCTCGTAGTAGTAGATCTCCTCGAGGTTCGACTCCGCGCCGGGCACGGTGGTGTCGTGCTTGTGGGGCGGGTACGACGACCAGTTCCCGGCCGGGGTGATGACCTCACACACGATGAACTTCACCGCGTCGAGCGCCGCCGGCGTGCCGAAGTTGTGCACCTGTCGACTCGACCGGCCGGCACCGCGGAGCTCCACCGGGACGTCCCGACGGGCGATGTACGTGCTCGGCCCGACCGTCTCGGTCGGTGCCTCGGCCACGGCGACACGGCCGGTGCCGGTGATCGTCGCTGCGGTCCCGGACCCGAGGTACAGGACGTCCGTCGGCCCCTCGAAGACGCTGGCGCGTCCCTCGAGGACCTGCGTCGTGTCGTCGTACACCACGGTGAAGCTGCCGGCGAGCGGGACGACCAGGCGTTCCACCGCGTCGGCCGGGAGGCGCAGCTCGCCCCCGTCACGGAGGGTGCCGGTCCGGAGACCGGTGTGCGCCCACCCCGCGACACGTCCGTCCACCACGTCCGTCCAGCCCGCCTCGGGGCGGGAGCCGGCGGCGATGAACCAGTTGTCGTTCGTCATCGGGTGCGTCAGCCGTTCGACGGGAAGCCGAGGTTGATGCCGCCGTGCGACGGGTCGAGCCACCGTGAGGTGATGGCCTTCTGGCGGGTGAAGAAGCTCACGCCGTCGGCGCCGTACGCCTTGTGGTCCCCGAACAGCGAGTTCTTCCAGCCGCCGAACGAGTAGTACGCCACCGGCACCGGGATCGGCACGTTGATGCCGATCATGCCGACCTGCACGTCGCGCTGGAACCGACGAGCGGCGCCGCCGTCGTTGGTGAAGATCGCCGTGCCGTTGCCGAACGCTCCGGAGTTGATGAGCTCCAGGCCCTCTTCGTACGAAGCGACGCGGACCACGCTCAGCACCGGGCCGAAGATCTCCTCGGTGTAGACGCGGCTCGTCGTCGGCACCCGGTCGATGAGCGTCGGGCCGAGCCAGAAGCCGTTCTCGTCGCCGTCGGGTCGGACGGTGCGGCCGTCCACCACGACCACCGCACCGTCCTGCTCTGCGACCTCGATGTACGAGGCGACCTTGTCGCGGTGCTGCTCCGTCACGAGCGGGCCCATGTCGCAGCCGCGACGCCCGTCTCCGATCCGCAGCGTCGCCGCGCGTTCCGTGATCTTCTCGATGAGCTCGTCCGCCACCGGCTCGACGGCGACGACGACCGAGATCGCCATGCAGCGCTCACCCGCGGAACCGAAGCCCGCGTTGATCGCGTTGTCCGCGACGAGGTCGAGGTCGGCGTCCGGCAGCACCAGCATGTGGTTCTTCGCACCGCCGAGGGCCTGCACCCGCTTGCCGTGCTTCGTGCCGGTCTCGTAGACGTACTGGGCGATCGGCGTCGACCCGACGAACGAGATCGACTCGACGTCCGGGCTCGTCAGCAGCCCGTCGACGGAGAGCTTGTCGCCGTTCAGCACGTTGAACACGCCGTCGGGCAGGCCCGCCTCCTTGAACTTCGACGCCAGCCAGATCGCGGCCGACGGGTCCTTCTCGGACGGCTTCAGCACCACGGTGTTGCCGGCCGCGATCGCGATCGGCAGGAACCACAGCGGCACCATCGCCGGGAAGTTGAACGGCGAGATGATGCCCACGACACCGAGCGGCTGGCGGATCGAGTACACGTCGATGCCCGTCGACACCTGGTCGGAGAACTCGCCCTTCATCAGGCTCGGGATGTTCGTGGCGAGCTCGACGACCTCTTGCCCGCGCGCGATCTCACCGAGCGCGTCGTCGATGACCTTGCCGTGCTCGCTCGTGATGATCTCGGCGAGCTCGGCCTTGTCGCGGTTCAGCACCTCGCGGAAGGCGAACAGGATCTGCTGCCGCTTCGACAGGGACAGGTTGCTCCACGCGGGGAACGCAGCCTTCGCGCTCGCGATCGCGGCCTGGATCTCGGACTCGTCGGCCAGGGCGACCTGCTTGGTCGCGACACCCAGCGCCGGGTCGAACACGGGAGCGGTGTTGCCGGACGCGGAGACGACGTGCGCGCCGTCGATCCAGTGCCCGACCGTGGTGGTGGTCTGCTCCGTGGTGGTCATGCGTTGCTTCCTTCCGGGATGGACGAGTCCATGGTGGTGGCGTCGGCGAGCCGCGTGTCGCGGTCGCGAGGATCTGTGGACGACCCGACCCGGGCCTCCAGGCTGTGGACGGAC
Source organism: Curtobacterium sp. NPDC089689 (assembly GCF_044749145.1). Taxonomy (NCBI): domain Bacteria; kingdom Bacillati; phylum Actinomycetota; class Actinomycetes; order Micrococcales; family Microbacteriaceae; genus Curtobacterium; species Curtobacterium sp. NPDC089689. Next base: position 357,448 of record NZ_JBIVHJ010000001.1, read on the forward strand.
GGCGAGGCGACGCCTGTCGTCGCGTCCGCGCTGTGGACGAGTCCGGCGGCCACGTCGACGGCGGCGGCCACGTCGCCGTCCGGCGGGTAGAGCAGGGTCCGTCCGACGACGAGTCCACGCACGCCCGGCAGGGCGAGGGCGTCGGCCCACGTGCGGTAGGTCGCTTCGGGGCTGCCCGACGGGTCACCGCCGAGCAGCAGCGTCGGGAGGGTCGTGGCGGCCATGACCCGTTCCATGTCGTCGACGACGGGGATCTTCAGCCAGCTGTAGGCGCTGGACGCACCGAGGCCGGCCGCGATCGCCATCGACGTGATGACGGCGTCGGCCGTGAGGTCGTTGACGACCTTCCCGTCCCGCCACGAGGACATGAACGGCTCGAGCATGATCGGCAGCCGGAGCGCGGCGGCCTCGCTCACTGCCCGGGCGGTGGCCTCGAGGGTCGGGGCGGTGCCGGCGTCCTCGAGGGCGATCCGGACGAGGAGCTTCGCGAAGTCGAGCCCGTCGTCCTTGATGGCGCGTGCCGAGTAGGCGGTGTAGCGGTCGTCCATCTCGAACGTCGCCCCGCGCAGGCCGCCGCGGTTCATGGACCCGACCACGACCTTGTCGTCGAGCGCGCCGAGCAGCGCGAGGTCCTCGATGATGTCGGGCGTCCCGAGCACCCCGTCGACACCGGGTCGACCGAGTGCGACGACGAGTCGTTCGAGGAGGTCGTACCGGTCGGCCATCGCGGAGGCGTCGTCGCGGACGGCGAGGGCACCGCGCGCGGGGTGGTCGGCGGCGACGATGAACAGCTTGCCGTCCTCGGCGAGCAGGTCGCGCTTCCGACGGGCGTGCAACGTCTGCTGGACGACGTCGGGCTGTGCGGCGCGGACGTCGCGCAGGCGCTGGAAGTCAGCGGTGGTGAGCTCAGGCATCGGCCGTCTCCTCGGTGTGCGACGCGGTGGTCTGCGATGCGGTGGTGTGCGTGGTGCTCTCGGCCGGGTTGGACGCGATGAACTGCTCGATCTCGTCACTCGTCGGCATCGCGGTCGAGCACTCGAACCGGGTGGCGACGATCGCACCGGCGGCGTTCGCGAACGCGAGGATCCGCCCGAGGTCCCAGCCCTCGAGCAGGCCGTGGGTGAGCGCGCCGCCGAAGCCGTCGCCGGAGCCGAGGCCGTTGACGACGTCGATCGTGTGCGGGCGGAACTCGACGAACTCGTCGCGGGTCTTCGCGAGGACGCCCTTCGGGCCCTGCTTCACGATGGCGATCTCCACGCCCCGCTCGAGCAGGGCATCGGCGGCGCGGACCGGGTCGGTCTCCCCGACCGCGACCTCGCACTCCTCGCGGTTGCCGACCGCGACGGTCGCGTGTTCGAGGGCGACGGCGACCTCGCGCGTGGCGGCTTCGGGCGACGACCAGAACATCGGCCGGTAGTCGAGGTCGAGCACGGTGTGCTGCTTCGTCCCGCTCTCGGACGCGCTCCGCGCCGCGAGCGCGACGTGGTGGGCGTGCCGGCTCGGCTCCTCGCTGAGACCCGTGACGGTCGTCCAGAAGATCCGGGCCCGCTCGATCTCGTGCAGGGGCAGCGACTTCGCGGTGATCATGAGGTCCGGTGCCTTGGGCGCCCGGTAGAAGTACAGCGGGAAGTCGTCCGGCGGGAAGATCTCGCAGAACGCGACGGGGGTGTTCAGCCCGTCCACGGTCTCGACGAAGTCGTTCGCGACGCCGAACTCCGGCAGGGTGCGGGCGATGTAGCGGCCGAACGGGTCGTTGCCCGTGCGGGTGATCACGGCGGTGTCAGCGCCGTGTCGGGCCGCGGCGATCGCGACGTTCGTCGCGCTCCCGCCGACGGACTTCGAGAAGGTGGTGACGTCCTCGAGCGGACCGGTCTGCTGCGGGTAGACGTCGACGCTCACGCGTCCCATCGTGATCACGTCGTAGGCGTGCGGTGCTTCGTTCGTCATGCGACGGGATGGACCTTCCGTGCGGCTTCATCGGCGGACGATCACGACTGTACACCTCGTTTGCCCTAATGTCATTACATGGTTTCCTCGACGCCGCATCGGGGTGTGACGCGGCCTGGAGGCGCGGTGTCGGTGGCTCCTGCCAGGGTCACGTCATGCAGATCCTCGCCCTGGTCATCGGCCTCGTCATCGGCCTGGCCGTCGGTGCCGTCCTCGCCTGGGCGCTCGCCCGCTCGCGTGCCGGTGTCGACGCCGCCGCCGCGCACGCCACGGCGGACGCGCTGCGCGCGCAGCTCGACACCGTCCGCGCGGACGCCGAGGAACGCCTCGACGCGCAGGACGCGCAGTACCGCCGGCAGGTCGACTCGCTCGAGCGTCGGGCGGCGGAGCTCGAGCACCTCGTACAGCGGATGCACGGGGCCGATGCGGCACGGAACCAGAACGAGTCGAAGGTCCTCTCCGCGCTGAGCCCGGTCGCTCAGACACTCGACGTCATGCGCGCCAAGATCGCCGAGCTCGAACAGTCGCGGAGCGAGCAGTACGGCATGCTCTCCGCGCAGCTGCGGTCAGCAGCGGAGTCCGAGGAACGTCTGCGCGCCACCGCGGACACGCTCGCGAGCGCACTGTCCTCGAACAGCACGCGCGGTGTCTGGGGCGAAACGCAGCTCCGCAACGTGGTCGAAGCCGCCGGGCTCCTCGAACGGGTCGACTTCGACGTGCAGTCCTCCGTGACGACGTCCGCCGGGTCCGCGCGACCGGACATGGTCGTGCACCTGCCCGGCGGCAAGACCATCGCCGTCGACGCGAAGGTGCCGTTCAGCGCCTACCTGCAGGCAGCCGAGATCCCCGCGACCGCCACCGGGGCGGAGGGCGCCCGGCGCGACCAGCTCCTGCAGCAGCACGTGCGGGCACTGCGGGCGCACGTGGACGCCCTCGCGGCGCGGGAGTACTGGTCCGGGTACGACGCCTCACCCGAGCTGACCGTGGCGTTCATCCCGTCGGAGTCGCTCATCGCCAGTGCGCTCGCGGCGGACCCGGGGCTGCTCGACCACGCCTTCCGGAAGCGGGTCGCGCTGGCCTCCCCCGTGACGCTGTGGTCGGTCCTCAAGACCGTGGCGTTCTCGTGGCAGCAAGACGTCGTCACCGCCGAGGCCCGCGAGCTCTTCCGGGTCTCGCGGGAGCTCTACGGACGCCTGTCGACGCTCGCCGGCCACGTGGACAAGCTCGGTCGGGCCATCCGCGGCACCGTGGTCGACTACAACCGCTTCGTGGGGTCGCTCGAACGGCAGGTGCTGCCGAGTGCCCGACGGTTGTCCCTGCTCGACGAGTCGAAGGTCATCGCCGACCCCGCCTCGATCGACGACGAGCCGCGGTTGCTCACGGCGCCGGAGCTGGTCGGCGCCCTCGACGAGGACTGACCCGCACGCCGCGCAACCAGAATCCGTCCGAACCACGCGGGAACGTGGTTCGGACGGACTGTGGTTGTGCGAACGTGAATCGCATCGCACCGCACCGCACCGCACCGCACGGCGCGTCCGCGGCTTCAGCGGATCAGAACCACTTCTCGGCGCGGTGGTCGGCTTGGATGCGGCGGATCGTGTTCGAGCGGCTGCGGAGCACGAGCGAGTCCGTGTGGATGACGCCACGCGAACGGCGGACCCCGTCGACGAGGACACCGTCGGTGACACCGGTGGCGACGAAGAACGTGTTGTCGCCCGTGACGAGGTCGTCCTGGTCGAGCACCTTGTCGAGGTCGTGCCCGGCAGCGATCGCCTGCTCACGCTCCTCGTCGTCCTTCGGCTGGAGCTTGCCGAGGATCACCCCGCCGAGCGCCTTGATCGCGCACGCGGTGATGATGCCCTCCGGGGTGCCGCCGACACCGACGCACATGTCGATCTTCGACCCCGGCAGCGCCGCCGAGATCCCACCGGCGACGTCACCGTCCAGCAGCAGGCGCGTGCCGGCACCCGTCGCGCGGATCGCGCGGATGAGCTCGTCGTGGCGGGGACGGTCGAGGACCGCGATCTGCATGTCCTCGATGTCCTTGTGCTTCGCCTTCGCGAGCGCCCGGATGTTCTCCCCGATCGGCTTCTCCAGGTCGAGGACGCCGCGCCCCTCGGGCCCGGCAGCGATCTTGTCCATGTAGAACACGGCGCTGGGGTCGTACATCGACCCGCGGTCCGAGACGGCCATCACGCTGATCGCGTTCTGCCGGCCCGCGGCGGTCAGTGACGTGCCGTCGATCGGATCGACCGCGATGTCGCACGCCGGGCCGTGCCCGTTGCCGACGTGCTCGCCGTTGTAGAGCATCGGGGCGTTGTCCTTCTCGCCCTCACCGATCACGACGACACCGTCGAAGTTCACCGTGCCGAGGAACTTCCGCATCGCGTCCACCGCGGCACCGTCCGCGAGGTTCTTCTCCCCACGGCCGACCCACGGCTGCGCACGGATCGCGGCGGCCTCCGTCGCACGCACGAGCTCGAGCGCCAGGTTGCGGTCGGGCTGGAGGAACAGGGAACCGGTCTCAGTCGTGGGAGTCACGACGCCCAGCGTACCGACGAGGAGCAGGGAGCCGGTGCTCTGCTCGCTCTGGGAGTCACGGCCCCAGCGTACCGACGGCCAGTCGCGAGGCGGGCCGGTCGCGAGCGCCGTGAACGCATGTGCAGCACCGACGAAAGCGGCGCGCGTGACCCGCACCGCGCCTCTCCCACCAGACACAGCCGGACCGCCGCTGGCGCGTCGCTCCGGAACCGGCCGGCGGGGCCCAGTCCGGCTGACTAGGCTCAGCGAGGACACCACCACGTCGAAGGAGATCGCAGTGCCCATCGCAACGCCGGAACAGTACGCCGAGATGCTCGAACGAGCGAAGGCCGGCAAGTTCGCCTACCCCGCGGTCAACGTCTCGTCGTCCCAGACGATCAACGCGGTCCTCCAGGGGCTCCAGGAGGCCGGCTCCGACGGCATCCTCCAGGTCACCACCGGTGGTGCGGACTACTTCGCGGGCCACACGGTCAAGAACCGTGCCGCCGGAGCCCTCGCGATGGCGAAGTTCGCCCACGAGGTCGCGAAGAACTACGACATCACGGTCGCCCTCCACACCGACCACTGCCCGAAGGACGCCCTCGACGGATTCGTCCTCCCGCTCATCGCCGCGAGCGAGGAAGAGGTGCGTCAGGGCCGCAACCCGATCTTCCAGTCGCACATGTGGGACGGCTCCGCGGTGCCGCTCGACGAGAACATCGAGATCGCGAAGACGATGATCGCGAAGACGCGGAACATCAACGCCATCCTCGAGGTCGAGATCGGCGTCGTCGGCGGCGAGGAGGACGGCGTCCAGCACGAGGGCACGAACGACGCGCTCTACACGACCCCGAACGACGTCGAGAAGGTCGTCGACGCGCTCGGCCTCGGCGACCAGGGTCGCTGGATCGCCGCGCTCACGTTCGGGAACGTGCACGGTGTCTACAAGCCCGGCAACGTCAAGCTCCGTCCGGAACTCCTCGGCGAGATCCAGGCCTCCGTCGCGGAGAAGCACGGTACCGGCGAGAACCCGCTCGACCTCGTCTTCCACGGCGGCTCGGGCTCGACCGACGACGAGATCCACGAGGCCGTCCGCAACGGCGTCATCAAGATGAACATCGACACGGACACGCAGTACGCGTTCACGCGCTCGATCGCCGACTCGATGTTCCGCAACTACGACGGTGTCCTGAAGATCGACGGCGAGGTCGGCAACAAGAAGCAGTACGACCCGCGCGCCTGGGGCAAGGTCGCCGAGACCGCCATGGCCGCCCGCGTGGGCGAGGCCGCGAAGGTCCTCGGCTCGGCCGGCCACACCAAGGGCTGATCCGGCAGGCTGCAGCCGGGAGGCACGGGGCGCGTCCGACGGACGCGCCCCGTGCTGCGTCCGGTCGCCCCTGACCGCGGTGGGCGACGCCGCGTGCCACGATGGGGAGCGTGACCGCCGACGCCATCGCCTCCGAGTTCGCCCAGTACGTCACCGAGTCCCCCACCGCGTTCCACGCGGCGGCCGTGGCGCGGGACCGACTCGTGGAGGCCGGCTTCACCGAGCTGTCCGAGCTCGACGCCTGGCCGACCGCTCCCGGCGCGTACGTCGTCGTCCGCGACGGCGCGGTGATCGCCTGGCGGCTGCCGGAGGGCGCGACCGCGACGACGCCGTTCCGGATCCTGGGCGCGCACACCGACTCGCCGACGTTCCGGGTGAAGCCGAACCCCGCGGTGCGGACGCTCGGCTGGGAGCAGCTGAACGTCGAGGTCTACGGCGGCGCCCTGCTCTCCACGTGGTTCGACCGCGACCTCGCGATCGCCGGCCGGGTGGTCGACGCCGACGGCACCGTACGGCTCGTCGCGACCGGCGCCGTCGCCCGCATCCCGAACCTCGCGATCCACCTCGACCGAGGTGTGAACGACGGCAAGGAGATCGACCGGCAGCGGCACACGATCCCGGTGGTCGGCGTCGGCGGCGACGTCGGCGGGACCGACGTCCTCGCGTGGCTGCGTGACCAGGTCGGCGACGAAGCCGTGTCGTGGGACCTCTTCCTCGCGGACACGCAGGCGCCCGCCCGGATCGGCATCGATCAGGAGTTCCTGGCGTCCGGCCGGATGGACAACCTCACCAGCGTGCACGCCGGACTGCTCGGCGTCATCGCTGCTCCGTCCGACGCCGAGCACATCCCGGTGTTCGCCGCGTTCGACCACGAGGAGATCGGTTCCTCGACGCCGTCGGGTGCCGGTGGGCCGTTCCTCGAGGACGTCCTCGGCCGCGTCCAGGAGGGCCTCGGGGCGACCCGGTCCGAAGCCGCGCGGGCGTTCCGTGCTTCGTGGCTGCTCTCGAGCGACGCCGGACACCTCGTGCACCCGAACCAGCCGGAGAAGCACGACCCGACGAACCGACCGCGGCCGGGCGGGGGCCCGCTCCTGAAGATCAGCGCGAACCAGCGCTACATGACGGAGGCGAAGGGCGAGGCGGTGTTCGCGGCGGCGTGCGACCAGGCCGGTGTGGAGTACCAGCCGTTCGTCAACGTCAACACGATCCCGGGTGGCTCGACCATCGGGCCGATCGCGGCGACCCGACTCGGGATCCCGACGATCGACATCGGCGTCGGGCTGCTGTCGATGCACTCGGTGCGCGAGCTCGTGCACGTCGACGACCTCGCCGCGCTGCACGGGGCGGTCGCCGCCTTCCTCGCGGGCTGAGCGCGGTCGCCGCCTTCCTCGCGGGCTGTGCAGGAGAGCCTGGCCGGGTCAGCCGCCGCTCGCCTGCCGCAGCATCGCGTCGACCATCCGTGGGTCCTGCATCAGCACCACGAAGAACGCGGTGACGCTGACGGCGGTCCAGACCACCCCGCCGAGCAGGGGCACCCAGAACGTCCGCCGGCGCGCGCGGAGGCGGCGGACGGACCACCACACCGTCAGTGCGAAGAGCACGACCGCGGCGACCGCGATGACGACGGCCGCGGTGGTGAGCGCCGAGGGGTCCGAGAAGGTCGTGTACTGCCGCTCGAACGTCTGCCGGACCTGCGACGCCGTGGTGCCGACCCGCAGGGACCCGAGCACGTTCCACAACCCGAGGACGAGGAGCCCCACGGTGAGGCCGAAGTCGAGCGGCGACGCGCCGAACCGGCTGGTCGGCACGACGTCGGTCGCTCCCCGGGTGCCCGCGGGCGTGCCGGCCGGACGCCCGGTACGGGGACGCCCATCAGTGGTCCGTCCGGGGCCCGCGGTGGCCTCGCGCGCCGCCTGCTCGCGGAGCGCACGGGACGCCGCCTCGCGCTCCTGACGTTCCTGCTCGACGAGGACCGGGTTCACCCAGCCCTCCGGCGCGTACTCGCCGTACTGCGGAGCCGGTGTGCCGTGGGCGCGACCCGTTGCCGGGGCGGCGGCCGACGTGACGGGGCCGCGCCGTGCCTCCAGGCCGTCCCTGGGACTGCCGGCCGCCGGCCCGCCCGCCGCCGACCGCCCGGCGGCCGGGTCGTGGGCCGGTGTCGAGGACCAGTCGCCGCTCATGCGCGCCGTCCGCCGAGCGCGCGGGTCGGCTGGCCGGCCGCATCGGTCCGGAGTTCCTTCGGCAGCGAGAACATGAGGTCCTCGTGGGCGGTGACGACCTCTTCGACGGCGCTGTAGCCGGCGTCGGCGAGCTGTTCGAGCACCTCGGTGACGAGTTCCTCAGGCACGGACGCGCCGCTCGTCACACCGACGGTGGCGACGCCGTCGAGCCAGTCCTGCCGGATCTCCTCGGCGTAGTCGATGCGGTGCGCGGCTGCGGCGCCGTGCTCGAGCGCGACCTCGACGAGGCGGACGCTGTTCGACGAGTTCGCGGACCCGACGACGATGACGAGGTCGGCCGCCGGGGCGACCTTCTTGATCGCGACCTGACGGTTCTGCGTGGCGTAGCAGATGTCGTCCGACGGGGGGTCCTGGATGGTGGGGAACCGCTCGCGGAGCAGCCGCACCGTCTCCATGGTCTCGTCGACGCTCAGCGTGGTCTGCGACAGCCAGACGAGGTTGTCGGGGTCGGACACCTCGAGCGCGGCGACGTCCTCCGGACCGTTCACCAGGATCGTGCGGTCGGGCGCATGGCCCATCGTCCCCTCGACCTCTTCGTGCCCCTCGTGCCCGATGAGGACGATCGTGCGGTCGGCCTTGGCGAAGCGCGTGGCCTCGCGGTGGACCTTCGTGACGAGCGGGCACGTGGCGTCGATCGCGTGCAGGTCGCGGTCGGCGGCGCCGGCGACGACCGCCGGGGACACCCCGTGCGCGCTGAACACCACGTGGGCTCCGCGGGGGACCTCGACGACGTCGTCGACGAACACCGCCCCGCGCTGTTCGAGCGTCGACACGACGTGGACGTTGTGGACGATCTGCTTCCGGACGTAGACGGGCTCGCCGTACTGCTCGAGCGCCTGCTCGACGGCGACCACCGCCCGGTCGACGCCGGCGCAGTACCCGCGCGGCGCGGCGAGCAGCACCTTCTTCGTCCCGGCGACCGGTTCGTCCCGCAGCCGCCCGCGCGCCGCGTGCACCCGCGGCGGGGCGAGGGGGACCGTGTGGCCGTTGGTGATCGTCACGTCCCCGATGATAGGTGAGCGGCACCCGCACGACCTGGGCGCGACCACCCCTGTGGAGAACTCACGCGCGGCGCGGTGCGACCGGCCGTGTCACCGGTCTGCGGCAGCATGGGTGTCCCGCGTTCGGAAGGAGCGACATGGCGATCGAACAGGGCCCGCCGACGGCCGACAACCCCTGGCCCGTCGCGCTGCTCGGCGCCAAGCTCCGCGACTGGATCGACCGTCTCGGCACCGCGTGGGTCGAGGGCGAGATCACGCAGTGGAACGTCGCCGGCGGCAACGTCTACGGCAAGCTCAAGGACGTCGAGGTCGACGCGACCGTGTCGTTCTCGATCTGGTCGAGCGTGCGCTCGCGCGTGCCGGCCGACCTCAAGCAGGGCGACCGGGTCGTCGCGGCCGTCAAGCCGAACTACTGGGTCAAGGGCGGCTCGCTCACGATGCAGGTCGTCGAGATGAAGCACGTCGGGCTCGGCGACCTCCTCGAACGGCTCGAACGGCTCCGTCGCACCCTCGCGGCCGAGGGCCTGTTCGACCCGTCGCGGAAGAAGCGGCTGCCCTTCCTCCCGCACCGGATCGGCCTCATCACCGGCAAGGACTCCGACGCCGAGAAGGACGTCAAGCGCAACGCGCAGCTGCGGTGGCCGCAGGTCGAGTTCCGCACGGTGCACACCGCGGTGCAGGGAGAACGGACCGTGGGCGAGGTCACGGCCGCCATCCTCGAGCTCGACGCGGACCCGACCGTCGACGTGATCGTCATCGCACGCGGCGGTGGTGACTTCCAGAACCTCCTCGGCTTCAGCGACGAGACGCTCGTGCGCGCAGCAGCGGCGGCCTCCACACCGATCGTGTCGGCGATCGGGCACGAGGCCGACCGCCCGATCCTCGACGAGGTCGCCGACCTCCGCGCCTCGACACCGACCGACGCGGCGAAGCGGGTCGTGCCCGACGTCGCCGAGGAGCTCGCGAACGTCCGGCAGGCCCGTGCCCGGCTCGGCCTCCGGCTCTCGCACACGCTCTCGGTCGAAGCGGACCGGATCGCGGCGCTCCGCTCGCGTCCGGCGCTCGCCTCGACCGCGTGGCTCGTCGACACCCGCGCGGAGGAGGTGGCACGCGACCTCTCCCGCGCGCGCGAACTCCTCGACCGCCGGCTCGAACGGTCCCACTCCGACGTCGGACACCTGACGGCAAGGCTCCGTGCACTGTCACCGCGGGACACGCTCCGTCGCGGGTACGCGATCGTGCAGACGGCGGACGGCGGGGTGGTGCGCGCGTCGGAGGACCTCGACGGCGCGACTCCGGTCCACGTCACGCTCGGGGCCGGCACGGCCACCGGGACGCTCGAGCCGGACGGGCCGGGTCCGGACGGCGCGGTGTGACGACCAGGAGGCACAGGGCACCTCCGACTCGCAGCACCGGTCCTGCACAGGGCCGGTTCCGCGAGGGGCCTCCACAGGCTCGGGTCGGCGACGCCGCGTCGGTGGCTGCTCGGTAGGATCGTGGTGTGTCATCCCAGCAGGAACCCGAGCAGGTCGTCGACGTCGCCACGCTGAGCTACGAGGCCGCGCGCGACGAACTCGTGCGCGTCGTCGCCGAGCTCGAGCAGGGCTCCGCGACGCTCGAGCGCTCCCTCGGGCTGTGGGAGCGGGGCGAGGCCCTGGCCGCCCGGTGCGAGGAGTGGCTGGTCGGCGCCCGCGCACGGCTCGACGCGGCCCGCGCGGCGTCTGACGAGCGCGGCACCGCGACGGACGGCGGTGACGCCCGATGACCGACGCCGACGGACGGCCCATCGTCGCGGAGCTCGGTCGCGCCGAGACCCCGGAGGAGACCTGGGCGCGCAAGGACGCCGCGCGCACGGCTCGCCGGCAGCACCAGACGGCGTTCAACCTCGTCATCGCGCTGATCGCGTCGCTCGGGATCGTCCTCTTCCTCGTGGCGGTCGTCGTCCGACCGGACACCCAGATCGTGGACCGCACGGTGGACTACCAGCAGGTCGCTGCCGACGCGAACGTCCGGGGCGTCGAGCTCGCCGCTCCGACGCTGCCGAAGGGCTTCTCCGCGAACCGCGCCGACTGGACGGACAAGTCCGGCGACGGCGTCGACGTCTGGACGGTCGGCTTCCTGACGCCGGACAAGCAGTACATCGGGTTGCAGCAGGGCGTCTCCGCGAACGCGTCGTGGGTCGCGAACCAGCTCGACCAGAAGCCCGCCACGGGTTCGACGACGATCGACGGCACGAAGTGGACCGTCTACGACCGACGCGACGAGGGCAAGGACGCGGGCAACAACGCCTACGCGCTCGTCCGCACCACCGGCAAGTACACCTTCGTCCTCGCCGGCACCGCCGACGACGCCTCGTTCCGCACGCTCGCGACCGCCGTGTCCGAGCAGTTCGCGGACCGGTGACCGCCACCGTCCACCCCTGACCGACCGCAGCACCCCGAGGAACCCCATGCCCGACCGCGCCGCCTCCACCCCGTCCGACGCCCTCCGACTGCTCGTCGAGGGCAACGCCCGGTTCGCCGCCGACAAGCGTCGGACGGGCCGGATCGATCCCGACCGTCGCTCGGAGCTCACCGGTTCGCAGGCGCCCTTCGCGACGGTCCTCGGCTGCTCCGACTCCCGCGTGCCGTTCGAGCACGTGTTCGACGCGGGCATCGGCGACCTCTTCGCGATCCGCAACGCCGGTCAGATCGTCGACGACGTGGTCCTCGGCTCGATCGAGTTCGCGGTCGTCGCGCTCGGCACGCCGCTCGTCGTCGTCCTCCGTCACACCCGCTGTGGTGCGGTCGCCGCCGCCCGTTCGGGCGAGCCGGTGCCGGCCCCCCACCTCCAGTCGCTCGTCGACGCCATCGCCCCGAGCGTCGAGAAGGTCCGTGCCACCGACGCCGACCTGTCGCAGGAGTCGATCGGTGCTGCGCACCTCGAGAACACCCTCGCGCAGGTCCTCGAGCGGTCGGGCGCCGTCTCGGACGCCGTCGCCGAGGGTAGGTTGGCGGTCGTGGGGGCGACCTACGACCTGGCCTCGGGCGAGGTCACGATCGACACCGTCGTGGGCGAGGCCTGACCAGGGCACGATCAGCCCCGAACACCACCGGCACGACGGCGACCAGCCCCACGACCGGCGCGACGGACCAGCACCGTCGCAGCACCGACCGACGCGACCGCGCCGGAGCACACCCAGGAAGGACCACGACGACGTGACCGACACCACCGAGACCGCAGCGACGACCGATGACGGGTTCCGCATCGAGCACGACACCATGGGCGAGGTCCGGGTGCCGAAGTCGGCGCTCTACCGCGCCCAGACGCAGCGGGCCGTCGAGAACTTCCCGATCTCCGGCAGCGGCCTCGAGCCGTCGCAGATCGTCGCCCTCGCACGGGTGAAGCGTGCCGCCGCGATCGTGAACGGGGCCCGCGGGATCGTCGACGAGTCGGTGGCGGGGGCGATCGTCGCGGCCGCGGACGCGATCATCGGCGGGCAGCACCACGACCAGTTCCCGGTCGACGTCTACCAGACCGGCAGCGGCACCTCGTCGAACATGAACATGAACGAGGTCCTCGCGACGCTGGCCTCCGACGTCGCCGGCACGCCCGTGCACCCGAACGACCACGTGAACGCGTCGCAGTCCTCGAACGACGTCTTCCCCACGTCCGTGCACGTCGCCGTGACCGAGGCCCTGATCCGCACGCTCGTCCCCGCGCTCGAGCACCTCGCCGAAGCGTTCGAGCGGAAGGCGACGCTCTGGGCCGACGCCGTGAAGTCCGGGCGCACCCACCTCATGGACGCCACCCCGGTGACCCTCGGGCAGGAGTTCGGCGGGTACGCGCGACAGATCCGGCTCGGCATCGAGCGCGTGGAGGCGACCCTCCCCCGCGTCGCCGAGGTGCCCCTGGGCGGGACCGCGGTCGGCACCGGGATCAACACCCCGAAGGGCTTCCCGCAAGAGGTCATCGCACAGCTCGCCGAGGACACCGGGCTGCCGATCACCGAGGCACTCGACCACTTCGAGGCGCAGGGGGCGCGCGACGCACTCGTCGAGGCCTCCGGCGCGCTGAAGGTCATCGCGGTCAGCCTCACGAAGATCAACAACGACCTCCGCTGGATGGGTTCGGGGCCGAACACCGGCCTCGGCGAGCTCCACATCCCGGACCTCCAGCCCGGATCGTCGATCATGCCCGGCAAGGTGAACCCGGTCATCCCCGAGGCCACCCTGATGGTCGCGGCCCGGGTCATCGGGAACGACGCGACCGTGGCGTGGGCCGGTGCGTCGGGCGCGTTCGAGCTGAACGTCGCGATCCCGGTGATGGGCACGGCGCTGCTCGAGTCGATCCGTCTGCTGGCGAACAGCTCGCGCGTCCTCGCCGACAAGACGGTCGACGGGCTCGAGGCCAACCTCGACCGTGCTCGCGCCTTCGCGGAGTCCTCCCCGTCGATCGTGACGCCGCTCAACCGCGTGATCGGGTACGAAGCCGCCGCCAAGGTCGCGAAGCACGCCGTCGCGGAGGGCATCACCGTGCGTGAGGCCGTCGTCGCCCTCGGTTACGTCGAGCGGGGCGAGGTCACGGAGGAGCAGCTCGACAGCGCCCTCAACGTGCTCTCGATGACCCACCCGAACTGACGCGCCCGAACTGACCCGCGCCGCGCGCGACGCGACCACCGGACGGACGGAGGCGCGGTGCCAGCTGGCACCGCGCCTCCCGTCCGTCTCCGGCGACGGTCGTCCGGCGCGAGCCACCGCCGCACAACCAAAGTCACCTCGAACCACGTACTCACGTGGTTCGAGGTGACTTTGGTTGTGCCGGGCGCAGCCAGACGGGGCGGCGCGCCCGCGGCGGCGCGCCCGCAGCCGACCGCGCCCCGCTACACGAGGTCGGGCGAGTCGAGCATCTCCGTCACGAGTGCCGCGATCGCTGACCGCTCCGAGCGCGTCAGCGTCACGTGCGCGAACAGCGGGTGGCCCTTCAGCCGCTCGATCACGGACGCGATGCCGTCGTGCCGGCCGACCCGCAGGTTGTCCCGCTGCGCGACGTCGTGGGTGAGGACGACCCGCGAGTTCTGCCCGATCCGGGACAGCATCGTGAGGAGGACGTTCCGTTCGAGCGACTGGGCCTCGTCGACGATGACGAACGCGTCGTGGAGGGACCGACCGCGGATGTGGGTGAGCGGCAGGACCTCGAGCATCCCCCGCTCGACCACCTCGTCGAGCACGTTGTCCGACACCACCGAGCCGAGGGTGTCGTAGACCGCCTGCGCCCACGGGTTCATCTTCTCCGCGGCGTCGCCCGGCAGGTACCCGAGCTCCTGGCCGCCCACCGCGTAGAGCGGCCGGAAGACCATGATCTTCTTGTGCTGCTGGCGCTCGAGGACCGCCTCGAGGCCGGCGCAGAGCGCGAGCGCCGACTTGCCCGTGCCCGCCGCGCCGCCGAGGGACACGATGCCGATCTCCGGGTCGAGGAGCGCGTCGATCGCGAGCCGCTGCTCCGCGGACCGTCCGCGGAGGCCGAACACCTCGCGGTCGCCCCGCACGAGCGCCACCGAGCCCGCGGTGTGCACGCGGCCGAGGGCGGAGCCGCGCTCGGAGTGGATGACGACCCCGGTGTTCACCGGCACGTCGGCGAGCGCACCGGAGCGGATCTCCTCGTGCTCGTAGAGGTCGGCCATCTGCTCGCCGGAGACCTGGAGGTCGGTGAGGCCCGTGTAGCCGCTGTCGACCGCGAGTTCGGCGCGGTACTCCTCGGCGGCCATGCCGATCGACGACGCCTTGACCCGCAGCGGGAGGTCCTTCGACACCACGACGACGTCGAGGCCGTCGTTCGCGAGGTTCATCGCGACCGCGAGGATCCGCGAGTCGTTGTCGCCGAGCTGCAGCCCGGACGGCAGCACCGCCTGGTTGGAGTGGTTCAGCTCGACCCGCAGCGAGCCGCCTTCACCGATCGCGATCGGGAAGTCGAGTCGTTCGTGCTCGACCCGGAGGTCGTCGAGGATCCGGAGTGCCTGCCGGGCGAAGTACCCGATCTCCGGGTCGTTCCGCTTCGACTCCAGCTCGCTGACGACCACCACGGGCAGGACGACCGCGTGCTCGGCGAAGCGGAACAGCGCCCGCGGATCGCTGAGGAGCACCGAGGTGTCGAGCACGTACGTGCGCTGGACGACCGGTGTGGACGAGTCCGCGGTGGGCTGCTGCTGCGTTCCGCGAGAGACGTTCTGAGAGGTCACGACCACTCCATCCCCGGGCCGCGAAGGACCCGGTCCTTGTCCTCGACGCGGCCACTGGAGCGGGTCTCGAAGCACCTGCTGCGGCCGCTTCGATCGGGCGCGGTGCCCGATGCCGTCAAACTACGTCCGACCCCTGACACGGCGCACGCGACACGCGGCGCGGCGGGTTACGGTCGCGTGAACGCGACCTGAGCGGTGCGCCCCGCGCCCGACACGCGGACCCACCGGCCTGGAGGCGCGGTGCGGGCCCGCCACGGGTCTCCCGTCCGGCGGCCTGCCGCTTCCGCGAGAGCGACAGTGTGCGTCGGTGCGTCCAGTCAGAACGGTCGATTCCGCGAAGGAGACAGGATCCGCTGGTGCTCACCGTCGCATCTGTCGCTTTCGCGAACCGCTCCGCTCGCCGCGCGCCCCGCACCGCGTGCCTCCCGTCCGGTGACCTGCGGCTTTCGCGAAAGCGACAGGATCCGCTGGCGCGTGGAGCGGAATCTGTCGCTTTGCCGAGCCTCGCGCCGCGGACCTCGCGCCGCGCGCGGCGCGCTACGGCATCGTGGCGTACGACAGGCAGGCGTCGCGGAACATGTCGAGCGTCTCGTCCGTCGTGGAGGCGAACGGCGACACCCGGGCGGTCCCGGAGCGCGTCGTCACCGTCACCCCGTGGTTGTGCATCGCTGCGGAGAGCGCCGTCAACCGCCCCTGCGGCGGGCGCAGCACGACGATGCCGGCGCGCTCGCGCGGGTCGCGGCTGGACTCCACGACGAGGCCGAACTCGTCGGCGATGTCGAACACCCGCTCGACCCGGTCCGACACCCGCTCCTGCACGGCGGACACCCCGACGGCGGCGAGCCGCTCGAGCGACACCGCGAGCCGTGCCTGGGCGACGGGGTCGATCCGCGTCGAGCGGAAGCCGGCGGCCCCAGGGCGGACCGAGGGCACCTCGTCCGGCCACCCGGTGGTCCCCGCAGGGCCGGACAGCGCCGGACGCAGACGGTTCAACGCGCGGTCGCTGAAGGCCACGAAGCCGGTCCCCCAGCCGGCGTGCAGCCACTTCTGGCCGCCCGTGGCGACGACGTCGGCGACCTCGTAGGGGACGTCCACGACACCGAAGCCCTGGATCGCGTCGACGATGAGCAGGCGGTCGCCGATGACCTCGCGGACGGCGGCGAGGTCGACCAGGTAGCCGGTGCGCCAGTCGACGAGCGAGACCGCGACGGCAGTGACGTCGTCGGTGAGCCGTTCCGCGATGAGCGACGGCGTGGTCCACCCGGCGCCGGACTCGATCACCACGGGGTGCACGCGGCCACCGGTGGACGACGCGGCCGATGCGAGGGCGAGCGGCATCGACGGGTAGTCGTCGGCCGACACGAGCACGCCGCCGGTCAGCCCGAACGCGGTGTGCACGAGGCCGGGGGTCGTCGCGGTCTGCGACACGACCTGGTCCTCGCGGCGTCCGACGAGCCGCGCGGCCACGGTGCGGACGCGCGCGTCCTGTTCGTCCAGGGTCTCCATCGCTCCGAAGCGCATGTGCTCCTGGATCGTGCCGAGCACCCGCTGCTCCTCGAGCACCGCCGTCTGGACCGGACCGAACGCGGCGTGGTCGAGGTAGCCGGGCTCCTCGGCGAAGCCGGCGGCGTACTCGTCGGTGTTCACAGGTGCAACCTTCCGTGGGACGAAAAACCCTGTGAGTCTACTGGGACGGCAGTCAGGTGGCCGAACCCGGTCCACTGTGCGCACGAGCGGCACCGCGCGAGCGGCCGAACGAAGGGGACCGCGCGATCAGCCGCCGAACCGCCGGGACCGCAGCCCGAAGTCACGGACCGCGCGGAGGAAGTCGACCTCGCGGAGGTCCGGGTAGAACGCCTCGACGAAGTAGAACTCGCTGTGCGCGCTCTGCCACAGCATGAAGTCGGACAGCCGCTGCTCCCCCGAGGTCCGGATCACGAGGTCCGGGTCGGGCTGCCCCTGCGTGTAGAGGTGGTCGCCGATGAGTTCGGGCGTGAGGACCTCGGCCAGGGTGTCGAGCGTCCCGCCGCCCTCGCCGTGTGCCCGCACGATGCTGCGCATGGCGTCGGCGATCTCCCGCCGTCCGCCGTACCCGACGGCGAGGTTCACGTGCAGACCGGTGTGGGCGGCCGTGCGGTGCTCGGCGGCGGAGAGTGCCTCGACGAGGGAGGCCGGCAGCCCCTCGTCGGCGCCGACGTGCTGCACCCGCCAGTCCCGGTGGTCCGCGAGCACCCCGGCGAGCTCGCCGATGATGCCGACGAGGTCCTCCAGCTCCTCGCCACCGCGGCCGGTGAGGTTGTCCGCAGACAACAGGTAGAGCGTCACGACCTCGATGCCGAGGTCGTCGCACCAGTCGAGGAACTCGGGGATCTTCGCGGCGCCGGCACGGTGTCCGTGCGCTGCGGTCTCGAGCCCGAGCTGCTTCGCCCAGCGACGGTTGCCGTCGACGATCATGGCGACGTGCTTCGGCATCGGGGCGCCGTCGATCTGCTTCCGGATGCGGCGTTGGTAGGCGCGGTAGAGGAGTCCCCGCCCCGTCGGTCCCACCCTGCTCGCCACGGGACGACTGTAGTGCACCGCACCCGCGAACCCGCAGGACGGGAGCGTGTTCGGCGGACGTTCGGACTGGGGCCCTACTGTCGCCCCATGCAGGCCACGAACGACACCGGGACCCTCCCGCACGTCCCCTTCACCGAAGAGGCGTCGACCGCGACCGAACCGCCCCGCCCTGCCTGGCGCGGCTGGATCCACCTCGGCACGTTCCCGTTCGCCATCGCGATGGGCGTCGTGCTCGTGTGCCTCGCGGCGTCACCCGCGGCGAAGGCGGGCAGCGCCGTGTTCATGGCGAGTTCGCTCCTGCTGTTCGGCGTCTCGGCGACGTACCACCGGTTCCCGTGGGGCCCGACGGTGAAGAAGGTCCTCAAGCGGATCGACCACACGAACATCCTGCTGCTCATCGCGGGCACGTACACGCCGATCGCGATCTGCGCCCTGCCGCACACGCTCATGGTCGTGGTGCTCTGGGTGATGTGGTCGGGTGCCGCGCTCGGCATCGCCTTCCGCGTGCTGTGGATCGGTGCGCCGCGTTGGCTCTACGTGCCGATCTACCTCGTCCTCGGGTGCGCCGCGCTGGGCCTGCTGCCCCAGTTCTTCGCCGCGAGCGTGCCGATGACCGTGCTCGTGCTGTCCGGCGGCCTGGCGTACATCCTCGGCGCGCTCGTCTACGGCTTCAAGCGTCCCGACCCGTCGCCGACGGTCTTCGGCTTCCACGAGATCTTCCACGCCTTCACTGTGGTCGCCTTCGCCGCGCAGTGGGTCGGCGTGCTCATCGTGGCGCTCGACCCGGTGCGCTGAGCCTGCGCACGCAGGTGCGCGCCACGCACTGACGTGCGCGTCTCAGCGGTGCGGGCCTGCCACGAACCTCCAGGCCGTCGTTGGTCGCGTCTACCCGCGTTCGGTGTCGTCGCCGACGTCGGCCCGGCCGTCCTCGGCGGCACGCCGCTCCGGCTCGTCCGTCGCGGCGCCCTCGGCGCCGGCCTCGGCCTCGAGCCGCTCCCGGATCTCGGCGCGGTAGCGGGTCCGACGGATGCGCCGGGTCATGTCGATGACCAGCAGGATCGTCACGACCGCGACGACCGCGATCGCGATGAACCCGGCGACTCCCGGGGTGACGTCGACGTCCGGGACGACCGAGGTCGGGCTCGGGCTGGGGGTGGCGGCGGCGACTGCCGCCCAGGTGGTGCTCACGCAGTGGTGTCCTCGTCTGCCGGGATCCCCGCGAAGAGGTCGGACTCCGGCGTCGACGTGGGCACACGGGCCTCGACGAGCTGGTAGTCCTCGGTCGGCCACACCGTCGCGAGGAGGTCGTTCGGCCAGGAGAAGAAGAAGCTGTCCGGCGGCACCTGGCTCGCGTGCGCGTGGAGGGCGGCGTCACGCGCGTCGAACCAGTCGCGGACGTCGACGTGCGTCGTCGCGAGGTCCGGCCGGTCGGCGAACCGCTCGACCCACTCGCGGAGCTGCTCGACGGCGGCGCTGTCCGGCTCCCGCTCGCGCATCGCGTCGTAGATGGCGGTGAAGCGCCGGGGGTTCATCGTCCGCTCGTAGTACAGCTTCGCGACCGCCCACGGCTCGCCCGCCTCCGGGTACTTCGCGGGGTCGGCGGCGTCGCGCCAGGCGGCCACGGAGACCTCGTGCGTGCGGATGTGGTCGGGGTGCGGGTAGCCGCCGTTCTCGTCGTACGTGACGAGCACGTGCGGACGGAAGCGGCGCACGACGCGGACGAGGGCCTCGGTCGAGTACTCGAGCGGCACGGTCGCGAACGTGCCGGGGCGGACCGACTCGCCCTCTTCCGGGAGCCCGGAGTCGTGGTAGCCGAGCCAGACGTGGTCGATGCCGAGGGCCTGCTGCGCGGCGGCCATCTCGGTGCGGCGGTACCCGGCCATGTCACGGTGCGCGCGCGTGGTCGCGGGCTCGCCGAGCTGGTCGTTGAGGATGTCGCCGGCCTCGCCGCCCGTGCAGGACACGACGAGGACCTGGTTGCCCTCGGACACGTACTTCGCCGCCGTCGCCGCTCCCTTGCTCGACTCGTCGTCGGGGTGGGCGTGGACGGCGAGCAGACGGTACGGCACGGGGGTTCCTCGCGGTCGGGGACGGTCGCGGACGCGGGCGGCGCACAGCCAGGCGTGAACTACCCTGGTCATCAGGATAATCACCCCGGGAGCCCCGAACTGTCCGATCAGCAGCACCCCGCCGCGCCGGCGCCCGCCGCGGCCACCACCGCCGCCGCGCTCGACGACCGCTACGGCCGCACGCCGTCGCGGAACCGCCGTGCACGTGCACTGGCGATCGCCGCGGCCATCGCGGTCGTGGTCGTGTTCGCGGTGTGGGCGATCTGGGCCGGTCCGGGGCAGACGAGCCACGGACTCGACACGGACGACGTCGGGTACGAGGTCCTCTCCGACCACGCGACGGTGGTCCACTCACAGGTGTCGCTGGACCCCGGCACCGAGGCCGAGTGCGCCGTGCAGGTGCTCGACAAGTCGTTCACGATCGTCGGCTGGAAGGTCGTGACGATCCCGGCGAGCGACCAGCGATCACGGACCATCTCGACCGAGGTCCGCACGACGACGCGCGGCGTGACCGGCTTGATCCACGACTGCTGGGTTCCCTAGACTGCTGTGATCCGCAGAGCGAGACCGGCCACACCGGCCGGTCTCGCTCTTTGTCGAAGGGATCACGATGAGCAACGACACCCAGGGCACCTGGTTGACCCAGGAGGCACACGACCGCCTCCAGGCGGAGCTCGAGCAGCTCTCCGGCCCGGCGCGCAAGGAGATCGCGGACCGCATCGAGGCGGCGCGTGAAGAGGGCGACCTCAAGGAGAACGGCGGCTACCACGCTGCCAAGGACGAGCAGGGCAAGATCGAGGCCCGCATCCGCCAGCTCACCGAGCTGCTCAAGCACGCCACGGTGGGCGAGGCCGACTTCGACGGCACCGCCGAGCCCGGCACGGTCGTCACGGCCGTGATCGCGGGCGACGAGTCGACGTTCCTCGTCGGCAACCGCGAGATCGTCGGCGAGGGCTCGGACCTCACCGTCTACAGCCCGGTCAGCCCGGTCGGCGCCGCCATCCTCGGCCTCCGTGCCGGCGAGAAGACCACGTACACGGCGCCGAACGGCAAGGAGATCGCCGTCGAGGTCACGAAGGTCGAGCGCTACGAGCCGTAGGGCCTCGCGCAGCACCACGCAACGGACACAGCACCGCGGGACTCCGCGGTGCTGTGTCCGTTCTGCAGTGTGGTGCAGCGCGGCGTGGCGCGGGGCACCGCCGTGGCGCGCCGCTGCTCAGTGCACGGCGAGGTCGCGGTGGGTGACCGCCCGACGGCACGGGAAGCACACGAGGTCGCCGACCGCCACGTCCGCGGGCAGCACCGCGTCGACGCCAGCGGTACCGGCCGGGTTCGTCGTGAGCGTCACGACGGCGGCGGGGGCGACCGAGGAACGGCCGATGATCCGCGCCTCAGTCAGCACGGCGCAGTCCGGCAGCACGGCGTCGAGCTCGACGAGGAGCACGCCCCACGGCCGACGGACGCGGGTTACGGCGGCGACGGTGACGCAGACCTCGCGGGGCCGCCAGTCGCGGGGACGGAACCGGGGCGGGGCCTCCTCGGCGGTGTGCACGCACGGCGTCCCCACCATGTCGGCGAGCCGCTGCATCGAGACCGCGCGGACCGTGACGTCGTCGACGGTCGCCACGGTGACGGCGGGCCACAGCGTCGGGTCGAGCGGATCGGGCAGCGAGGCGCGGAGGGTGGGGAGGATCGACGTGAGGGTCATGACGGCAGCCTCACGCGCCTCCAGGCCGGTGCCGCCGTCGCGAACGGAACCCTGACGGTGCGCGGCCGCTCCCGTGCGGTCCCCTGACGGGCCCGCGGGGAGCGCGGCGTCAGCGCTCGATCATCTCCGGGCGGAAGCCGGCCTCCTGCAGGCGTCCGAGGACCTCCTGCGCGTGCTCGGGACCACGCGCCTCGACCGACAGGTCGAGCGCGACCTCGTTGATGACGAGCCCCTGGCCGTGCCGCGTGTGGAGCACCTCGACGACGTTCGCGCCGGCGTCGGAGATGACCTGCGCGACCCGCGCGAGCTGCCCCGGACGGTCCGGCAGCATGATCCGGACACCGATGTAGCGCGACGCGGCGACGAGACCGCGGGTGATGATCCGCTCCATCATGAGCGGGTCGATGTTGCCGCCGCTGAGCAGGACCACGGTCTTGCCGGTGTCGCGGACCGACCCGGCCATGATCGCCGCGACCCCGACCGCACCGGCGGCCTCGACCACGAGCTTCGCGCGCTCGAGCAGCACGAGGAGCGCTCGGGCCACGTCGTCCTCGGTCACGGTGACGATCTCGTCGACGAGGTCGCGGATGATCGGGAAGTTCATGTCGCCGGGGCGGGCCACCGCGATGCCGTCCGCGATCGTCGGGGTTGTCTGCACGGTCACCGGCTCGCCCGCCCGGAGCGAGCTCGGGTAGGCGGCGGCGTTCGCGGCCTGCACGCCGATGACGCGGATGGTTCGGCCCTGCTGCTCGGCGATGCCCTTCACCGCGAGGGCGATGCCGGCGATGACCCCGCCGCCGCCGATCGGCACGACGACGGTGTCAGCGTCGGGGACCTGGTCGAGGATCTCGAGGCCGAGGGTGCCCTGGCCGGCGATCACCGCGGGGTGGTCGAACGGGGGGATGAAGACGGCACCGGTGCGGTGGGCGAAGTCCTTCGCGGCGCTGAGGGCCTCTTCCACGGAGTGTCCGCGGAGGACGACCTCGGCGCCGTAGTGGCGGGTGGCCTGGAGCTTCGGCAGGGCCACGCCCACGGGGGTGAAGATCGTCGCGGGGATGCCGAGCGCGCGTGCGGCGAAGGCGACGCCCTGCGCGTGATTGCCGGCGCTCGCGGCGACCACGCCCTTCGCGCGCTGCTCCGGTGTGAGGGCGGAGAGCCGGTTGTAGGCACCGCGGACCTTGTACGCGCCGGTGCGCTGGAGGTTCTCGCACTTCAGGTGCACCGGCGAGCCGAGCAGTTCCGCGAGGTACTGCGACGACTCCATCGGGGTGACACGGGCGACCCCGGCGATGGTGGTGCGAGCGGCCTCGATGTCCGCGAGCGTGGGGATCGCTGCGGTCGGGATCTGGGGCGCGGTGGTGTCGGTCACCCGCTCATCATCGTCGCTCGCGGTCGTCGCCGCGAACTCGTGACGTCCGCTCGGATCGATCGGGGTCAGCCGGCCGTGCCCTTCGCAGCCGTCGGCTGCTCGTCACTGCCCGGCTCCGGGACGTCGTTCCGGTGCCGCTTCCGCCACTTCCGCTCGCGCTTCTCCTTCGCGTTCGCGTCGTGGTTCCGCCGTTGCGCCTCGAGCACGTGGTCGGAGTCCATGTCCCGCCACTTGCCACTGGCGATCGTCGTCACCATCGAGTTCACGGTCGCGATGAGCGGGACGGCGAAGAACGCACCCGCGATGCCCGCGAGACCCGACGCCGCGGTGACACCGAGGACGACGGCCAGCGGGTGCACCTTCACGGCGTTGCCCATGACGAGCGGCTGGAGGATGTGTCCCTCGATCTGCTGCACCGCGAGGACGACGCCCAGCATGATCAGGGCCGCGACCCACCCGTTGAAGAGCAGCGCCACGATGACGGCGAGGATGCCGGTCACGATCGCACCGACGACGGGGATGAACGCCCCGAGGAACACGAACACGGCGATCGGGACCACGAGCGGGAGCTGCAGTGCCGCTGCTCCGATGCCGATGCCGACCGCGTCGACGAACGCCACGAAGATCTGCACCTTCACGAAGCTCGTGAGGGTCGTCCAGCCGGCGACGCCCGCGCCGTCGATCGCCGAGCGGGCCTTCTTCGGGAAGATCCGTACGACCCAACGCCAGACGTTCTTGCCGTCGATGAGCAGGAAGATCACCGTGAAGATGACGACGAACAGCCCGGTCAGCACGTGGGTGAGGGACGAGCCGACGCTCGCGGCCCCGGACAGGATCGACCCGGAGTTGTCCTGCAGCCAGTTCGTCGCCTGGTTCAGGTAGTTGTTGAAGTCCTTCTCGCTGATGTCGAGCCCGGAGTTCTGCAGGAGCTGCTGCACCGAGTCGTACTGCTGCAGTGCGCGATCGCGGAGCGACGGCCACGCGGCGGCGATCTGGTCGATGACGAGCCAGATCAGTCCACCGACGGCCGCGAGACCGCCGACCAGGCTCACGACGACGGCGACCCACTTCGGGACGTGGTGCCGCTGCATCCAGTTCGAGAGCGGCACGAGCAGCGACGCCACCACGATGCCGATGAGGAACGGGATGAGCACCTCGCTGAAAAGCGTGACGAGGTAGATGAACACCGCCACCACGCCGAGCACCACGAGCACGCGCCACGACCACGCCCCCGCGATCCGCATGCCCGTGGGCACCGAGTCCTCCACGACGGGATCCGGATGAGTCTTCTTGCCCCAGGCCATGCCCGCGAGTGTACCGATGTGCAACCTGACAGGTTCCGGATCAGGCATACGGGTCGGCGGCCGGGCATGTCGGTGCGGATCGGTAGCGTCGGGGCATGGTCAGGACGACGCTCTCCGCCGCCGAGGCACGCCGGGTCGCCCTCGCGGCGCAGGGGTTCGGCGCCGCCCCCTCCCCGATGGTGTCGACCCGTGCGCTGAAGGCCGGGTTTGCCCGGCTCGGGCTGCTGCAGATCGACTCGGTGAACGTCTTCGAGCGGAGTCACTACCTGCCGCTGTTCGCCCGCCTCGGCGCCTACGACCGGGCGACGCTCGACCGGCTCACCACCACGCGGCGCGGTCCGTACCTCGAGTACTGGGCGCACGAGGCCGCGTTCGTCCCGCGTGACGACCTCCGCCTCTTCCGGTGGCGCATGGACGCCTTCCGGGCTCGGGACGCCCGCCCGAACCGCGTGGAGTCCGTCGTCCGGACCGAAGGCGTCCGGCGGGAGCTCCGGGCCCTGCTCCGTGCCGAGGGGCCGATGCGGGCGAGCGACGTCGAACACGAGTCGAACGTGCGCCGCGGTCCGTGGTGGGGATGGAGCGACGTCAAGATCGGCCTCGAGCAGATGTTCCGCTGGGGCGAGGTCGTCAGCGCCGGTCGGTCCGGCTTCGAGCGGGTCTACGCCCTGCCCGAGCAGGTCCTGCCCGAGCGCTTCCTCGACGACGCACCGGACCGCGCCGACGCCGTGCGGGAACTCGTGCGCCGGGCGTCGCGGGCGCTCGGGGTCGGGACCCGGGCCGACATCGCGGACTACTACCGGTTGCGGTCGGACGACACCGGCCGCGCCCTCAGCGAGCTGACCGACGCGGGCGAGCTCGCGCCCGTGCGCATCGAGGGCTGGGCGGACCGGGCATGGCTGCACCCCGACGCACGGGTGCCCCGGGCGCTGACGGCCGACGCGGTGCTCAGCCCCTTCGACCCGGTCGTGTGGTTCCGACGCCGGGCCGAGCGGATGTACGGCTTCCACTACCGGATCGAGATCTACACGCCGGCGCCGAAGCGGGTGTTCGGGTACTACGTGCTGCCCGTGCTGCAGGACGACCGGCTCACCGGGCGCATCGACCTGAAGAGCGACCGGCAACGGGGGGTGCTCCGCGTCCGGACGGCGTGGCAGGAGCCGGGCGAGCACCTCGACGCCGAGCGGCTGGCCGACGTGCTCCGGCGGACGGCGGCGTGGCAGGGCCTCGACGGCATCGAGGTCACGGACCGCGGGACGGCCGCGGCCGCACTGGCCGGTGCTCTCGGCGTGGGTCTGGTCCCGCACGAGGCGGCGGACGACGCGGACGCGGCGGAGCCGGCCCCCGCCGTGGACGCGACCGCCTGACCGGCCGGGAGGCCCGTGCGGACGCCGCCACGAGCCTCCCGGTCGGTGGCCACGCCGTCGGGCGCGGGGCGCGCGGGTGGGCACGCCGTCGGGCGCGGGGCGCGCTCGGCGCACTCGACGCACCCGGTGCGCACCGCGCCGCGCTCGTCGCGCCGCGCTGTCAGAACCGGTCGAGGCTGCCGCGCAGACGTGCGATGCGGTCGGGCAGCGGCGGGTGCGTCGAGAACAGCCGGTCCATCACGCCCGGGCGCATCGGGTCCGCGATCCACAGGTGCGCCATCGACGAGTTCTGCGTGCGCATCGGCCGCCCGTACGCGCCGAGCTTCTCGAGCGCTCGGGCGAGGCCCTCGGGGTGCCGGGTCGTCATCGCACCGGTGGCGTCCGCGAGGTACTCGCGCTGCCGGGACACCGCCGCCTGCACGGCCACGGCCGCGATGGGCGCGACGATGACCGCCACGAGCCCCGCGATGAGCAGGATCGGGTTGTTCCCGCCGTTGTTGTCGTTGCGGTTCCGCCCGCTCAGGCCGCTGAAGATCGAGATCCGGAGCAGCACGTCCGCGATGAGCCCTACGGCGACCACCAGGCCGAACACCATCGTGGACACCCGGATGTCGTAGTTCCGGACGTGCCCGAGTTCGTGGGCCATGACGCCCTGGAGCTCCTGGTCGTCCATGATCGCGAGCAGGCCGGTGGTCGCCGCGACGATCGCGTGCTCGGGGTCCCGTCCGGTAGCGAACGCGTTCGGCGACGGGTCGTCGATGACGTAGACGCGGGGCATGGGCATCCCGGTGGAGATGGCGAGGTTCTCGACCGTCCGCCAGAGCCGTGGCTCCGTGGTGCGGTCGATCTCGACGGCCCCGGCGATCGCGGTGGCCTGCCGGGCCGCCGTGAAGTACTGCAGCACGGCGTACCCGATCGCGACCACGAGGACGATGACGCCGATCGAGACGTTGCCCGCGAGGTACCCGCCGAGGAAGCCGAGCGCACCCACGAGCAGCAGGAACGCGAGGACGATCAGGACGGTGTTGCGCTTGTTCTGCGCGATCGCGCGGTACACGGCCGGACGCTGCGGTCGAGCGGGCGCGTCAGAACTGGACGCGCGGCGGCTCGGCGATGGCCGCCGGCTCCGCGGTCTCGAAGAACGACGCCTCGGTGAAGCCGCGGTTCTTCGCGAACGCCGAGTTCGGGAAGACGCGGATCTTCGTGTTCAGCTCGCGGACGCCACCGTTGTAGAAGCGTCGGGCGGACTGGATCTTGTCCTCGGTGTCGACCAGCTCGGTCTGCAGCTGCAGGAAGTTCTGGCTCGACTGGAGCTGCGGGTAGCCCTCCGCGACGGCGAACACGCTCTTGAGGGCTTTCTGCATGTGTCCCTCGGCTGCCGAGGCCGCGCTGGCGTCCCCCGCACTGAGCGTCTCCGCCCGGGCCTGGGTCACGTCGGTGAACACCGACTTCTCGTGCGCGGCGTAGCCCTTCACGGTGTCGACGATCGTCGGGATGAGGTCTGCCCGGCGCTTGAGCTGCACCGAGATGTCGCTCCACGCCTCGTCGACGCGGACCTTCAGCGTCACGAGCGAGTTGTACGTCACCCAGAGGTAGATCCCGACGACCACGAGGACGACGACGACCACTCCGACGACGATCAACGTCGTGACGAGTCCGGTGTCCATGCGGGCGTACTCCTTTGCGCGTCGGGAACCGCGCGGTGACCGCGGTCGGCTGGTCCGGCGGCGGGGACGGCCGGGGACGGTCGTGCAGCGGCCGCGCGGACCATCGCAGAGTCTACCGACGCACAGGACGTGCTCTTGTCCCGCTTGCTGGTTCACGGGCGATTCCCGAGTCGTACACACCGGACGCTCGGGGTGCGGGCGCGCGGGGCGGATCGTCCGCGCGGCGGATTGACGCGAGCGCCGAGATCGCGTGGGATGGACACGGTGAACACGCCCGGGGAGCACGTGGACGACTGGGCCGTCGGGGGCGACGGTCCGGGTTGTCGACCCCGCACGCAGCCGACCCGTCCGGCGCCGCTCCGACTGGCGGGCGCGACGGTGCTCGCGGCCGTCGTCCTCGCCGGGGCAGCGGTCGGGTTCGGCGCGGTCGGCCTCGGACCGGTCCCGGCGGCGAGCGCGGTCACCACCGCCGCTGGAGCGCCGACCGCCACCGACGCCCCGACCGCGTCCGACAGCCCGGCCGCGTCCGACAGCCCGGCCGCGTCCGACAGCCCGGCCGCTTCCGACAGCCCGGCCGCTTCCGACACGAGCGCCGGCGAGGTGCTGCGTGCTGCAGCGCCGAACGACGACGGCGACGGCGACGACGGCTCGTCCGGCGGGTTCCTGCCCGGCGCGACCCCGGACCCGTCCGACAGCCCGACCGGCCCGGTGTTCGGCCATCCCACCCCGACGACCCCGCCGACCACGACGCCGCCGGTCGCCCCGACCATCGCCGACCCGGGCGACATCACCACCGGCACCGCACGCTTCCACGGGCGGGGCACTCCCGGCCACGCGCTCCGGGTGGCCTCGGGCTCGGCTGCGACCTGCTCGACCACGGTGCAGCGGGACGGGTCCTGGTCGTGCCTGGGGAGCGTCGTGTCCGGCCCGGCGCAGGTCTTCACGGTGTCCGACCGCACGGCACCGTCGCTCGGGTCCGCCGCCACGCCGTCGTCGGACGTGGTGACGCCGCCGACGCTCGCGACCCGGAGCACCTCGACCGGCACCGTCGCCGGGGACGGGCACCCCGGCGCGACCGTGAACCTGAGCGCCTCGGGGTCCGCTGCCGAGTGGGACGCGACCGTCGGACGGGACGGCCGCTGGGTCGTGTCGCTCCCCCGGGACGTCCGGGACGGCACGCTCACCCTCGTCGCGACCCAGACCGGCAGCACGGCGACCGGCTACCGGTCGGACCTCCGGAGCGCCGCGTCGTCCCCACGGACGATCACCCTCGACCGGAGCGCCCCCGCTGCGCCCCGCATCCTCGAGCCCCGCGCCGCCGACAGCGTCCGGGCGCAGCCGCTCCGGGTCACCGGCACGGGTGAACCACGGGCGGTCGTCAGCGTCTCGGTCGGCCGTTCCCCGGTCTGCATCGCCACGGTGGACACCGACGGGGGCTGGGCGTGCTCGACGTCCGGCACGACGATCGCCCCCGGGTCACGGATCCTCTCGGCCGTGCAGCGCGACGCGGCGGGCAACACCTCGCGGTCCTCGTCCGGGGTCCGGGTGCTCGTCACCACGTCGTCGGCGACGCCGTCGGGCTCCGGCTCGTCCGACCCGAGCAGCACGGGCAGCGCGACGGGCACCTCGGGTCCGTCCGGCTCAGCGGGGACCGGTCCGGGCGACACCGGTTCCTCCGCAGCGGGCACCCCGACCGGGAGCGGGTCCGGCACCGGGTCGTCGGCGGACGGCTCCGGCCCCGGCGGAGCCCCCGGCACGACGAGCAGCGGGACGCACGCTGGCGGTCCCGGCGCGGGTCCCGGCGGACTCGACTGGTCCGGCCCGGCCGGCGACTGGAGTGCCCGGACCGCGTACGACCAGGCCGTCCCGACGATCCAGTCCGTGTTCTCGTGGCGGACCGTGCTCGTCGCGACCGCCGTCGCCGCCGGGTTCCTGGTCCTCGTCCTCGTGCCGCTCGCGATGGTCGCCGGTGTGGTCCGCGGGCGGATCCGGTCGCCCTTCTCCGCGCTGCTCGGCCGCAACCTGCCGCGGACCCGGTCGCGCGCAGACGATGCCCTGCCGACGTGGGTGTCGATCGTGTCGTCGGTGACGATCGCGACGCTCTGCACCCTGCTCGGCACCGGGGTCTCGCTGGAGGCCCGGTACGTCCGACTCGCGCTCGCGATCGCGCTCGGCTCCTCGCTCCTGACGACGGCGACGGTGCTCGCCACCCGGTGGGCGGCCGGCAGCGACCGGCACCTCGTCGGCCACCGTGTCTCCCCCGTGCTCGTCCTGGCCGCGCTGGTCGCGTGTGCACTGACCCGCGCGGGCGACCTGTCCCCCGCGCTCGTCGTCGGGGTCGTCCTCGTCCCGACCGGACGCGCGGACCTCGGCACGGGTCCGATGCGGCTCGGGTCGGAGGTCGTCGGTCGTGTCCGCGGTGCCACGTGGCGGTCGGCGGCGTTCCTCGTCCTCGCGGTCGCCGGGTGGGGCGTGCACAGCGTCGCGACGCGTGGCGGGGTCTGGACGTCGTTCGTGTCGGACGTCGCGATCACGCTGTGCGTCGGCGGCCTCGGGGCGGCGGTCGCCTCGCTGCTGCCCTTCACCGGTTCGGTCGGGGCCGTCCTCCTCGCCGAGGCCCGAGCACGGTACGCCGTCCTCGCGTCCGTCGCCGCTGCGCTCACCGCCGCCGTGTACTCCGGCGCCGCGGGCACGCACGTCGCCCCGATCACGTGGGCGGTCGCCGTCATGCTGTGCGTCGCCGCCGGCCTGGTCGCTCGTCTCTGGGCACGGTCCGCGGCCACGGCCGACGGGTGAGACTGACCGTCGCAGCCGCAGTCCCCGCACCAGCCGCAACAGCAGCGAGCGCGGTGCCGGGGCCGTCGCTACGCTGACGATCGGTGAGCGCCCCGTGGGTGGACGCCACGATGGAGCGACGATGACCGACACCCGATCCGACTACGACGCCACACGCTTCCGCGAGGTGTTCGAGGGCAGCTACACGTACGCGAACGGCTTCGCCCGGAACACCCACCGCTTCGCCGGCCGCCCGGCCCTCCGCGACCCGGACACCGGACGCTCATGGACGTACGCCGAGCTCGGCGACGAGGTCGATCGGGTCGGCGGATGGCTCGTCCGGCACGGTGCCGGCCCGGGGTCGGTCGTGATGGTGGAGCTCTTCAACGGCCCGGAGTTCGCCATCGCCTACCTCGCGTGCCACCGGATCGGCGCGGTGTTCTCGCCGACCAACTTCCGGCTCGCACCCGACGAGGTGGCCTTCATCGTCGAGGACTCCGCGCCCGTCGTCCTCCTCCACGACGCCGCACGCACCGCCGAGATCGCCCAGGCACTCGAGACCTCCGACCACCGACCGGCCCACGTCGTGACCGTCGGTGGCGAGGACGACCAGTTCGCGGAACTCCTGGCCGCGGCTCCCGTCACGGCCGAGGAGCTCGCCGCCACCGAGCCGCGGAACACCTACGCGGAGACGACACGGCTCTACACGAGCGGCACGACCGGTCGCCCGAAGCCGGTCCCGCTGCCGAGCCTCGTCGAGGTGCTCAGCGCGCACGACGTCGTCATGCACTTCCCGCTGAGCCCGTTCGACAAGACGCTCAACATGTCGCCGCTGTTCCACCGGGGCGGCCTGTACTCGGGTGGCCCGAACCCGGTGTTCTACGTCGGCGCCGAGCTCACCACGCTCCGGCACTTCGACCCTGACCGCGTCCTCGACCTCGTGGAGTCCGAGCGGCTGACGTTCCTCATCGGCGCTCCGCCGAACCTCGTCGGCCTCGCGAACGCCCAGGAGACCCGGCCCCGCGACCTGTCGAGCCTGCACGGCATCGTGACGATGGGCGCTCCGCTCGACCGTGCTGCCGCGCTGCGCTACCAGGAGTTGCTGTCCCCGCGGATCTTCAACGGCTACGGCACGACCGAGACGTTCTGGAACACGTTCCTCCGTCCCGAGGACTTCCCCGACGGCGCGGGCTCCACCGGCCGCGCGAGCACCGACGACGACGTCGCGGTCGTGCGCGTCCACGAGGACCGGCTCGCCGACCCGTCCGACACGGTCGCGAAGGACGGCACCGAGATCGGCGAGTTCGCGGTCCGCACCGTGAAGTCCGGCTACTCGTACCGGAACCCGGGGCTCGAGGCGGAGAAGTTCGCGAACGGTTGGTTCTACCCGGGTGACCTCGCGACGTGGGACGAGCACGAGCGCGTGACGATCGTCGGACGCAAGGACGACATGATCATCTCCGGCGGCGAGAACGTCCACCCGGTGCAGGTCGAGGCGGCGCTGCAGGAACACCCCGGCGTCGCGGACTCGATCGTGGTCGGCGTCCCGGACGAGCAGTGGGGCGAGATCGTCACCGCGTTCGTGGTCCGTGCTGCCGGCCGGCTGCCGGAGGACGACACCGAGGCTGCGGCCGTCCTCGAGGAGTGGACCGCCGGCCACCCGGGCCTCGCCCGGTACAAGCGACCGCGCCGCTACCGCTTCGTCAGCGAGCTTCCCTACAACGCCACCGGCAAGAAGGTGCACTACCTCGCGAAGGCGACGGCGGCGGAGGACCAGGCGGCGGGCCGCCTCATCGCGCCCTGACGGTCGCCCCCGGCGCAGACGCGCCGCATGACGGCCGGGAGGCACGGTGCGGGCCCGCACCGCGCCTCCAGGCAGAGACGGGTTCAGACCTGGCCGCGGTGCGGCGCGTTGCGCCGGAACAGACCGGGCAGCAGTCCGCCGATCTTCGTGCCGACGCAGAGGCTGACGAAGGTCGCGAGCGGGGTCGCGAGCGCCACCGGGGACAGCGTCGCGACCGCGACCAGACCGACCGTGCCGGGGACGAGCAGGAGGAACGCGGGGAAGAACGACACGTTCGCGGGGATCACCGGGACGATGCGTTCGAGGATGCGGGTGGCGACGAACAGGAGCGCTGCCGTCGCGCCCGTCGCGACCACGCTGCCACCGAGCGGGGTGATGCCGGTGAGGAGGCCGTAGGCCGACGTCATCACGACCACGGACACGAGGGTGAGCCGCCAGCCGGACTGGAACACGAGCCCGAGGCCGACCGCGAGGAACACCACCGCGACCCACGAGACCCAGTAGGGCGGTACGGCCTCCCACCCGCCGCGGTCGGTGCCGACCCCGGCGACCTCGCCGACGAGCGCTGCCGACGACGGGTCGACGTGCAGGCCGGTGAGGGCGCTCCCGGCGGCGATGCCCGCGGCCATGAAGCCGAGCATGATGATGCCCTGCATGAGCCGTGACGACCCCGTGACGATGTCGGCGGCCGTGAGTTCGAGCAGGGCGTTCGTGATCAGCGCGCCCGGCACGAACACCGCGACCGGGGCGCACACCGCGAAGAGCGGCACGTGGCCGAACCCCGTCCCCGCGGCGACGAGCCCGACGATCGACGTCGACACGAAGGCCGCGAGGAACGGGACGATCGCGAGGGCCTCGCGGAAGCGCCGCAGCACGATGCCGATCACGCCGACGAGCGCGCCGACGCCGAGCGCCAGCAGGATCGCCCACCACGGGCAGCGGAACACGACCGCGAGGCCCGCCGAGGTCAGGGCGTTGCCGAGGATCCACGGCAGCGGGGCCGGCAGCCGGGTGCTCGCGCGGATGGCACGGACGCGGGCGGGGATCTCGGCGAGGCCGATCGATCCGCTCTCGAGGCCGAGGACGATCCGGTTCGCCCGGGCCGACTGCCGTGCGGAGAGCTCGACGCCCTCGGCGTTGACGATGGTCGCGGCACCGGTGGCGGTCTCGCTGACGATGACCAGTGCGGGGAGGACGCCCACCGCGAGCTCGGGGCCGATGCCGGCGGCGTCGCGGGCCTTCTCCAGTGCCGAGCGGACGTCGGTGACCGAGCTGCCGGCGTCGAGGAGGAGGGCTCCGAGGGTGCCGAGGAGCATGCCGACCGGGACCGCTTCGCCGTCGATCACCTCGACGTGCGGTTCGGGGCGGCGGAGGGTGTTGCGCAGTTGGGCGATGGCGCTTCCGAGTCCGACCACGAGTGTCGATCGTAGCTGGCGCGGGGGCGCGGGCGTACCGAGACTCGTGCTCAGCGACAGTTCTCGCGGGTCGGTTCGCGAGAAGTGTCGCTCACCCCGAGACTCGCGGCGGCACCGCCGAGGCTCAGGCGGCACCACGTACCCCCGGTGGGACTCGAACCCACAACTCGGCGATTTTAAGTCGCATGCCTCTACCGGTTGGGCCACGGGGGCGGGCCGCAACAGCCTACCGACGCCGAGAGGCGGCCACCCACCGGGGGTGACCGCCTCTCGCGTCGGGCGGGTGCCTACTTCGCGTCGGCCGAGGCCTCGGCCTTCACCGGCTCGGCCTCCTTGGAGACGTCCTCGGCGGGCGTCGCGTACGCGGGGCCCGCAGCGTCGGCAGGCTTGCCCTCCTCCGGAGCCGGAGCGGCGGCAGCGGCCGGGGCGGACGCCTCGACGGCCGGCTTCGGACGCGACGCGAACGCCTCGAACGCAGCGCGCGGGGTCTCGCGGTCGTCGAGCGACGCGATGTCGCGGCCGAGGAAGAAGCCACCCACCCAGTCGCCGATGACGCGCCACTTGCGCTCCCACGACGGCATCGCGAGGCCGTGGTAGCCACGGTGCGCACCCCAGGCGAGGAAGCCCTTCATCGCGAACTTGCCGGACTGGAACACACCGATGCCGAGACCGAGGCCCGCGACGGCGCCGAGGTTCTCGTGCTTGTAGTCGGTCGTGGCCTCGCCGCGGATGACCGCGACGAGGTTCTTCGCGAGCTGCTTCGCCTGACGGACCGCGTGCTGGGCGTTCGGCACGCAGAACCCACCGACGCCGCCGCCCGTGAGGTCCGGCACGGCCGCGACGTCACCGCACGCCCACGCGTCGGCGATCACGCCGTTGTCGTCGACCACGCGGAGGTCGGGCTGCACGCGGATGCGGCCGCGCTGCTCGAGCGGGAAGTCGGTGCCCTTGACCATCGGGTTCGCCATGACGCCGGCGGTCCAGATGATGAGGTCGGACGGGATCGTCTGGATCGACTCGTCCTTCGCCTTGAGCTGGCAGACGCCGCCCTCGGCCGACGCGAGCTGCGTCTCGAGGTGGACGGTCGCGCCGCGCTGGGCGAGGTTCTCGAGCACCCAGTGCGAGGTCTCGAGCGACACCTCGGGCATGATGCGCCCCATCGCCTCGACGAGGTGGAAGTGGGTGTCGTCGAACGACAGCTGCGGGTAGCTCTTGAGCAGGTCGGAGACGAACGAGCGGAGCTCTGCGAACACCTCGATGCCGGCGAAGCCACCGCCGACCACGACGACGGTCAGCAGGCGGTCGCGCTCGGGACCGGCCGGCAGGTTCGCCGCCTTGTGGAAGTTGACGAGGATCTTGTCGCGGATGGCCGCGGCTTCCTCGATCGTCTTGAGGCCGATCGCCTCGTCCGCGACACCCGGGATCGGGAACGTGCGCGAGACGGCACCGGCGGTCATGACGATCTGGTCGTAGGTCTCTTCCCACGACTCACCCTCGGTCGGCGTGATCGTCGCGGTCTTCGTGGCGTGGTCGACCTTCGTGACCTTGGCCGTGACGACCCGGGTCTTCTTGAGGTGACGGCGGTGGGAGACGACCGCGTGACGCGGCTCGATCGACCCGGCGGCGACCTCGGGCAGGAACGGCTGGTAGGTCATGTACGGCAGCGGGTCGACCATGACGACCTCGGCTTCGCCCTGACGCAGGTGCTTCTCGAGCTTCCAGGCGGTGTAGAAACCGGCGTAACCGCCGCCGACGACGAGGATCTTGGGCACGGGGGATGATCTCCTTGGAGTGGGGTGGTTTGCCGGGAGGCTGGTCAGAACTCGCCGCCACCCGCCCCGACTCCGGCGTCTGCAGCCTCATCATACGCCCGGCACTCACACCGGGAGGGCGACCAGTCGACGCGTTCCAGCGCGAGGTCACCGATGGGGTTGACGCCGGGTCCGGCGGCGAGGGCGTGGCCGACGAGAGCGTGCAGGCACTTCACGCGGGTGGGCATGCCACCGGCGCTGATGCCGTGGATCTCGTCGACGTGCTCGATCGACTCACGATCGGCCAGGTAGGACTCGTGGGCGGCGCGGTACTGCTGTGCGACGTCCGGGTCCTCGAGCAGGGCGGCCAGCTCCGGCATGACCTGGTTGGCCTCGAGGGTGCTGATCGCGGCGGTGGCCGCGGGGTGGCACAGGTAGTACAGCGTCGGGAACGGGGTGCCGTTCGACAGCCGGGGCTTGGTGGACACGACCGTGGGGTTGCCACAGACGCAGCGTGCCGCGATCCCGATGACGTCGCGAGCCGGTCGCCCGAGCTGCGCCGACACGACGCGGACGTCGTGCTCGGTGGGCGGGTCGAAGGGAGGGGTCGTCACGGGTACGTGAGCCTACCCGAGTCCGGAGCGTCGTCCTACTTCGTGTCGCCGGTACCCGAGACGTCGGGTGCCACGAGCTTCTCGGTGCTCTCGTCGCTGAGCCCGGACTTCAACACCGACGAGAGCATCGCCTGCACCCAGTCGACCTTCGGCGTCTGCACGGTCGAGCTCACCGGCGTGCCCGAGTCGGTCTCCGGACGCCCAGAGCTCTTCGCGTCCTCGCTCCCCATCACGAGGTAGCTCTCCTCGCCCGGGTACACGTAGAGCAGCCGGTCACGGGCCTGTGCCTCGATGTAGGCCGGGTCGTCCCACCGCGCGACGTCCTGCTTCTTCTGCGACACGTCGTCCTTCTGCGCAGCGACCTGCTGCTGCTGCTGCGCGATCTGCTCCTGCTGCTGGATGAGCGTGCGGAGCGACGGCGCGAGCACGACCACGAACAGCACGATGATCGCGAGCATGAGCAGGCTGAACCCGGAGAACCGGATCGAGCGGTACCAGGGCTGGTGCGCGGCCGCGCCGGCGTGCGGCATCGCCACGGGGACGCGGCGGACGCGGGGCTTCTGGCTGGGCACGACGCTGACGATAACCCGCGGTGGGCAGGGGGTCGGCCCCGGCACGCGGGTGTCGGGCAGCCTCCCAGCGTCGGCCTGGAGGCACGGCTCGGCCCCGTCGCGCCCCGCACCCCCGCCACCCGCCACCCCCGCCGGCTGTATCCACCGCTCGCCACCGCACGACCAAAGTCACACTGAACCGCGGTTCCGCGTGGTTCCGACGGGCTTCGGTTGTGCGGCGGCACGCCGCACCGGCGCGACGTCGCGGACGGCTGATCGACGTCGGGGAACGGCGAGACGCCGCCCTCCGGACGGAGGACGGCGTCTCGTGGTGGCGCTGGAGTGTTACAGGGCCGCCGCGCGCGGGAAGGCCGAGCGACCGGCGTACACCGCGGCGTCGCCGAGCTCCTCCTCGATGCGGAGCAGCTGGTTGTACTTCGCGACACGGTCCGAACGAGCCGGTGCGCCGGTCTTGATCTGGCCGCCGTCGACCGCCACGGCGATGTCGGCGATGGTGGTGTCCTCGGTCTCGCCCGAGCGGTGCGACAGGATCGCGGTCATGCCGTGACGGTGCGCGAGCGACACGGCGTCCAGCGTCTCGGTGAGCGTGCCGATCTGGTTCACCTTCACCAGGATCGAGTTGCCGGCCTGCTCGTCGATGCCCCGCTGCAGACGCTTCGGGTTCGTGACGTACAGGTCGTCGCCCACGAGCTGGAGCTTCGAGCCGAGCTCCGCGGTGAGGTGCTTCCAGCCCTCCCAGTCGTCCTCGGCCAGGGCGTCCTCGATGGTGACGAGGGGGTAGTTCGCGACGAGGTCGGCGAAGTAGCCCGTGAACTCCTCGCTCGAGAGCTGCTTGCCCTCGAACGCGTACTTGCCGTCCTGGAAGAACTCGGTCGCGGCGACGTCGAGGCCGAGCGCGATGTCCTTGCCCGGGGTGAAGCCGGCCTTCTCGATCGCGGCGAGCAGGAAGTCGAGCGCCGCGCGGTTCGACGCGAGCTCGGGCGCGAAGCCGCCCTCGTCGCCGAGGCCGGTCGCGAGGCCCTGCTTCTTCAGCTCACCCTTGAGGGCGTGGTAGGTCTCGACACCCCAGCGGAGCGCCTCGGAGAACGACTCGGCGCCGTAGGGCACGAGGAAGAACTCCTGGATGTCGACGTTGGTGTCGGCGTGCGCGCCACCGTTGACGACGTTCATCAGCGGGACGGGCAGCGTGTGCGCGTTCGGGCCACCGAGGTAGCGGAACAGCGGCAGGTCCGCCGAGTCGGCGGCGGCGCGGGCGACGGCGAGCGAGGCGCCGAGGATCGCGTTCGCGCCGAGGCGGGACTTGTTCTCGGTACCGTCGAGCTCGATGAGCGCGGCGTCGACGAGGCGCTGGTCGGTGGCGTCGAAGCCCTCGAGCGCCGGGCCGATCTCGTCGAGGACGGCGTCGACGGCCTTGAGGACACCCTTGCCGCCGTAGCGCGACTTGTCTCCGTCACGGAGCTCGTACGCCTCGAACGCGCCGGTGGAGGCACCGGACGGGACGAGCGCGCGCGAGACGACGCCGTCGTCGAGGAGGACCTCGACCTCGACCGTCGGGTTGCCTCGGGAATCGAGGACTTCGCGTGCGCCTACGGCATCGATCTGGGCCACGGGGTACTCCCTACGAGTTCGGTTGTGGTGATTGCGGGTCCGATCCTACCGAGGCCCGGTGGACAGGACACTCCGCGTGACGCTCACTGTGGAGAACGGCCCGTGACGCACAGGCCCCGACCGGTCGGTCCGACCGATCAGCCGAGCGGACGGAACTCGACCCCGTCGAGCGAGGTCGTGTCGGCGCGGACCGACGCGAACGCGCCGAAGCCCTGCGCCTCGAGCGCGGCGAGCTGGTTCTTCGTGTTCTTCGTGCGCTTCTCGAGCCGGACGCGCTGGTGCGTCGCGAGCGCCTCGGTCTTGAGCGCGGCGAGTCGGCCCGGTTCGACGTCCTTGTCGTAGAGCAGCACGACGGCGTCCGCGGACTCGGCGTCCGGCAGCGTGACGAGGTCGACGAGCCGCTCGAACCCGAGCGAGAAGCCCACCGCCGGGACGTCCTGGCCGAGGAAGCGCCCGATCATCCCGTCGTACCGACCACCACCGCCGAGGCTGTACCCGAAGTCGGGGTGCGCGACCTCGAAGATCGTGCCGGTGTAGTAGCCCATGCCGCGCACGAGGGTCGGGTCGAACCGGAGGTCCACGCCGTCGAGCGCTCCACGGAGACCGAGCAGCTCACCGAACGCACCCTCGTCGAGCCACGGTGCTCCCCCGACCGAGTCCCAGTCGGCGGACTCGAGCGCACGGATGGTGTCCTCGAGCCCGGGCAGGTCCGATCCGGTGGTCTCACGGAGCTCCGCTGCGACGCCGTCCGGCCCGATCTTGTCGAGCTTGTCGATCGTGATGAGCGCACGGTCAGCCTCGGCGGCGTCGGTGATCCCCCACGACGCGAGGAGCCCGAGCAGGATGCGCCGGTCGTTGATGCGGATCGACGTCCCGGAGACGCCGAGCGCGTCGAGTGCGTCCGTCGTCGCACGGATGAGCTCGATCTCGGCGAGCTGCCCGGGTTCGCCGAGGATGTCGATGTCGCACTGCACGAACTGCCGGTACCGCCCCTTCTGCGGACGCTCGGCCCGCCAGACGGGCGCGATCTGCACGGAGCGGAAGACCGTCGGCAGCTCGGCGCGGTGCGAGGCGTAGAAGCGGGCGAGCGGCACCGTCAGGTCGAAGCGGAGGCCCAGGTCGGCGAGGTCGAGCGGCGCGTCGGCCGCGCGGAGGTCCTCGACGGTCAGTCCCCGCTTCATCACCGCGAACGCGAGCTTCTCGTTGTCACCGCCGAGTCCGGAGTGGAGCCGCGCCGCGTCCTCCACCACGGGCGTCTCGATCTCGTCGAACCCGTGCCGCGCGTACACGCCACGGACGACCCCCAGCACGTGCTCCCGACGGGCCTTGTCCGCCGGGAGGAAGTCGCGCATGCCACGGGGTGCCGTCACGGTCGTCGCCATGCGGCAATCCTGCCAGAACGTCCACCCCGGCTTGCGCGGCCTGGTGTCCGCTGATATTGTGGACACACAACTTCGGTCCGCAGGTGCCTGATCCACCCGCGGGCCGATCGCGAGGGCAACGTGCTGCAGTGTGCCCCGCGGTGAGCGGGGTCCCCCGTCCACACCGGTATCCCTGTCGGTACGGACGGCCCGCTCGCGGGCGTCCTCCTTTTTTCGGGTTGGGAGGACGCCCGCTCTCCTCGGTCCCGCTACGCACCGGCGTGACCGGTCTCGCGACCGATCACGTGACCGATCACGCGACGTCGAGTCGCCTCGCGCCACGTCTGACGGCCCCGCGGCACACCTCACGCCCGCAGTACGCCTCACGCCCCGCGGCACCGCTCACGGCCCCGCAACACACCTCACGCCCCCGCGGCACGCCCCTCCGCCTCGAGCGCGGCGACGGCAGCGCGGAGGCTGGCGACCGGGTCGATCCCGTCCGCCCGAGCCGCCGCCACCGTGCGCAGCGCACCGGTCCCCCACTCGAGGTCGATTCGTCCGGCGCCCGCGATCGCCCCGGTCATCGTCGATGCGCCAGCGCCCGTCGGACCGGACGCCCCGGCGTCGTCTGCACCCCCGGCGCCGTCTTCGCCCCCGGCGCTCGGCCTCGCACCCAGGGACGCGACGAGCGCGCCGATGTCGACCCGCGCCTCCAGGCGTTCCAGCAGCTTCACCGCACGCTCGAGCGGCGGCATCGCCTGCGGGACCCCGTCGAGTGCGCTCCGCCGGGAGGCCTTCTCGGCCGCCTTCGCCGCGCGCCAGACCCGTTCGACCTCGGCCACCGTGTCCGCTCGCTCGTCCCCGAAGACGTGCGGGTGCCGCCGGACCATCTTGTCCCGCACCCCGGCGGCGACGTCCTCGAGGTCGAACGTCGCTGCGAGCCCGGCGTGCAACACCACCTGGTAGAGCACGTCGCCGAGTTCCTCGCACAGATCGCCCTCGTCGCCGTCGTCGATCGCGTCGACCAGTTCGTAGACCTCCTCGACGGCGTAGCGCGCGAGGGAGGCGTGCGTCTGCTCCCGGTTCCACACGCAGCCGCCCTCGGGGGCGAGCAAGCGGTCGACGACGGCCTCGAGGTCGGTGAGGGCACTCATGGCGTCATGCTCGCACGAGCCGGGCCGCCGGGTCCGGCGTGTCAGCCCCCTCCGGTACGCTGGTCGAGGCGTGTCGGGAAGTCTGGTCGACGGACCGATCACCGACCCCTCGAACCGGAGCTCCATGTCTGCACTCCTCCGTTCCCCGCGGTTCAGCGCCATCGCGCTGCTCACCGCTGC
This sequence comes from Curtobacterium sp. NPDC089689, assembly GCF_044749145.1. Classification (NCBI taxonomy): domain Bacteria; kingdom Bacillati; phylum Actinomycetota; class Actinomycetes; order Micrococcales; family Microbacteriaceae; genus Curtobacterium; species Curtobacterium sp. NPDC089689. The sequence continues at coordinate 397,974 of NZ_JBIVHJ010000001.1, forward strand.
CGTCCTCGGCCTGCTCGTCGCGAACTCACCCCTCGGGCCGGGACTCGAGCGTGCGCTCGACGCGCACTCCCCGTGGGGTGCTGTCGGTCTCGACCTCTCGGTCGCGCACTGGATCAGCGACGGTCTGCTCGCGGTGTTCTTCCTGCTGGTCGCGATCGAGCTGAAGCAGGAGCTCGTCGCCGGGGAGCTCTCGAACCCGAAGACGGCGGTGATCCCAGCGATCGCAGCGGTCGGCGGGGTGGTCGTCCCGGCGGGGATCTACCTCGCGGTCACGGCGGGGACGCAGTACCAGCACGGGTGGCCGATCCCGACCGCGACGGACATCGCGTTCGCCCTCGGGCTCCTCGCGATGTTCGGCCGTGGCCTACCCTCGACGATCCGCGTCTTCCTGCTCGCCCTCGCCGTGCTCGACGACCTCATCGCCATCGTGATCCTCGCGGTCGTGTTCGCGCACGACACCGACTTCGTCTCGCTCGCCGGCGCGGTGGTCGTGCTCGCGCTCTTCTGGCTGCTCGGTCGACGACTGGGCCGGGCGGACGGACGCCGAGGGCTGTTGATCGTCGCGATGGTCGTGCTCGGCCTCCTCGCGTGGTGGCTCGTGTACCACTCGGGCGTCCACGCGACCATCGCCGGGGTCGCGCTCGGGCTCCTGCTCCCCCGACCCCCCGGGCACACCGTGTACGAGCGTGTCGAGCCGTGGTCGAACGGACTGGTGCTGCCGGTCTTCGCGTTCGCGTCCGCCGCCGTGGTCGTCCCGGACGTCGGCCTCGGGGAGCTCTCCCCGACGTTCTGGGCGGTGGTGCTCGCGCTGCCGGTGGGCAAGGTGGTCGGCATCACGGTCTTCGGGTCGATCGCGACGCGGATCTTCCGGGCGCCCGGCCGCTCGACGCTGTCGTTCGGATCGATCATGACCGTGAGCGTGCTCGGTGGCATCGGCTTCACGGTGTCGCTCCTCATGAACGAGCTGGCCTTCGCCCGCAACGAAGAGATCCTCGACGAGGGCGTCCTCGCGGTGCTCGTCGGATCGGGGATCGCGATGCTCGCCTCCGCCGTCGTGGTGTCGTGGCGTGCGCGCCGGTACCGGGCGCGCCGCGAGCTCTCCGAAGCCGAGTCGACGGAGTAGGTCTCGGCCACCGGGCGTCGCTGCTGGACGACGCGACCGCTGTCGTCCGACAGCGAGCCGGTCGGTCGTAGCGCACGCCGGGTACCAGACGGCGCAACGGACGACGTGACCACGGACCGGACGGGAGGCACGGCGCCAGCCCGCCAGGCGCCTCCCGGCCGACAGCGCGACCGACGGGCGGCACGGCGCCAGCCCGCCACGGGCCTCCCGGCCGACGGCTCGCTACGCGGCCGTCTCGGCCGGCGCCTTCGACGCGCCGTACACCGCGGTGAGGATGCTCTCCACCCACTCGATGAGCGCGCCGTCGGGCAGGGCCTCGCCGTGCGGTCGCGGCATCGGGATGCTCGTCGCGTTCTGCTGCGGGAACCACCGCGCGCCCGGGAACATCCGCTTCAGCCGCACCTGCGCCGAGTCCGCGAGCTCCTTGCCCGCGACACGGAGGTTCGAACCCATGACGACGACGTCGGACAGGCCGACCTGCTGCGCCATGCGCCGGAGCCGGGACACCTCGACCAGCGTGAGCACCGCCTGCGGAGGCTGCCCGTAGCGGTCGGTGAGTTCGTCGAGGACCATGTCGATCGCCTCGGGCTGCGCCGTCGGGGCGGAGGCCGCGGAGAGCTTCTGGTAGGCCTCGAGTCGGAGGCGCTCGGACTCGACGTAGTCCTCCGGGATGTGCGCATCGACCGGGATCTCGAGCCGGAGCTCGGTCTGCCCCTCGGCGACGTCGCCACGGAACTGCGACACCGCCTCGCCGATCATGCGCAGGTAGAGGTCGAAGCCGACGCCCGCGATGTGCCCCGACTGTTCCCCGCCGAGCAGGTTGCCGGCGCCGCGGATCTCGAGGTCCTTCATCGCGACCTGCATGCCCGCGCCGAGTTCGTTGTTCGCCGCGATGGTCTCAAGGCGGTCCTGGGCGGTCTCGGACAGCGGCTTGTCGGCGTCGTAGAGGAAGTACGCGTAGCCGCGCTCCCGACCACGACCGACGCGGCCACGGAGCTGGTGCAGCTGTGACAGCCCGTACTTGTCCGCCTTGTCGATGATGAGCGTGTTCGCGTTCGCGATGTCGAGCCCGGTCTCGACGATGGTGGTGGACACGAGGACGTCGAAGCGACGCTCCCAGAAGTCGACCATCACCTGCTCGAGCGTGCCCTCGGACATCTGCCCGTGCGCAACGGCGATGCGGGCGTCCGGCACGATCTCGGCAAGGTGCGCCGCGACCGACTGGATGTCCTTCACGCGGTTGTGCACGTAGAACACCTGGCCTTCGCGCAGGAGCTCGCGCCGGATCGCCGCCGCGACCTGCAGGTCGGACTGCGGGCCGACGAAGGTGAGGATCGGGTGACGGTCCTCCGGAGGTGTCGCGAGCGTCGACATCTCCCGGATGCCGGTCACGGCCATCTCGAGCGAGCGCGGGATCGGCGTCGCCGACATCGCGAGGACGTCGACGTTCGTCTTGAGCTTCTTCAGCTGGTCCTTGTGCTCGACGCCGAACCGCTGCTCCTCGTCGATGATGACCAGGCCGACGTCCTTGAACTGGATGGCTTGCGACAGGATCCGGTGCGTGCCGATGACGATGTCGACGGTTCCGTCGGCGAGGCCCGCGATCGTCTCCTTCGACTCCTTCTCGGACTGGAACCGGCTGAGTGCCCGGAGGTGGACGGGGAAGCCCGCGAAGCGCTCCTGGAACGTCTCCATGTGCTGGCGGACGAGCAGGGTCGTCGGGACGAGCACCGCGACCTGCTTGCCGTCCTGCACGGCCTTGAACGCGGCACGGATCGCGACCTCGGTCTTGCCGTAGCCGACGTCGCCGGAGAGCAGGCGGTCCATCGGGATCGGACGCTCCATGTCGCGCTTGATCTCGTCGATGGTGGTGAGCTGGTCGGCGGTCTCCGCGAACGGGAACGCCTCTTCCAGCTCGCGCTGCCACGGGGTGTCCGGGCCGAACGCATGGCCCTTCGACGCCATGCGCGCCGAGTACAGCTTCACGAGGTCGACGGCGATGTCACGGACGGCCTTGCGCGCCTTCGACTTCGCGGCCGCCCAGTCCGAGCCGCCCATCTTCGACAGGGTGGGGCTCTCGCCGCCGACGTACCGGGAGAGCTGGTCGAGCTGGTCGGTCGGGACGAACAGCTTGTCGCCCGGGTACCCGCGCTTCGACGGCGCGTACTCGAGGACGAGGTACTCGCGCTGGGTCTTCACGGCGTTCCGGCCACCGGAGCTCACCTCGCGCGAGACGAGCTCCACGAACTTGCCGATGCCGTGCGTGGCGTGCACGACGACGTCACCCGCCTTGAGCTGCAGCGGGTCGACGACGTTCTTGCGCCGCCCCGCGAGCTTCTTCACCGTGCGGGCGCCCTGCTGGACGCTGCGGCCGTAGAACTCGGCCTCGCTGAGGACCGCGATGCGCGGATCCGGGGTGGCGAAACCGTGCTCGACGCTCGCGGTGGTCACGATGGCGACCCCCGGCTCGGGAGGCGCGGTGAGGGCTTCGGCACGGGCTGCGACCCCGGCGTCGGCGAGGACCTGCACCGCCCGTTCGACCAGCCCCTTGCCCTGGGCGGTCACGACGACGGCCCAACCGTCGTCGGTCAGCTGCTTGACGTGCGCGATCGCGCCGTCGGCGCTGCCGGCGAACGCCGGGATCGCCTCCGCGCGGACGCGGATGTACTCGCCCGCCTCGGCGGCTGCCTCGGCGTCGGTGAGCACCCGGTCACGGTCGCCCTCGTCGAGGCCGGAGTCGAACGGCGAGACCGTCCACCACGTGCGCTGCCCGCGGCCGCTCTTGAGCTGCTGCACGGTCAGGAAGTTGCCGGCGTCGAGGTCGATCGGCGCCTGGGCCCCCGCGACGGCGGCGCTCCACGCGGCCTGGAGGAACTCCGTGTTCGTCTCGGCCAGGCTGTGCGCGCGGCCGCTGACCCGCTCGGGCGAGAACACCGCGATGGTGGCGTCCTCGGGGAGGTAACTCGTCACCGGCACGAGGTCCTGCACGAGCGCGGGCGCGAGCGACTCCATGCCCTCGACCGGGATGCCCTCGGCGATCTTCGCGAGCATCTGCGACAGGTTCGGGAACTCGTGCAGCATCTCGCGCGCCCGCTGCCGGACGTCGTCGGACAGCAGGAGTTCACGTGACGCCGTCAGCTCGACCTGGCCGAGGTCGTCGTCCGTCGTGCGCTGGTCCGCGACGGAGAAGGCCTTGATCGCCTCGATCTCGTCGCCGAAGAAGTCGACGCGCACCGGGTGGTCGGCGGTGGGCGGGAAGACGTCGAGGATGCCACCGCGCACGGCGAACTCACCGCGGCGGGTGACGAGGTCGACCCGGGCGTACGCGAGGTCGACGAGCTGGGAGGCGATCGCGCCGAGGTCGTTGCCGCGGGAGTCGGTGCGGAGGACGACCGGCGCGAGGGCGACGAGGTTGCCCGCGATCGGCTGGAGCGCCGCGCGGACGCTCGCGACGACCACGGTCGTACGGCGGTCGGCGGCGGACGCGTCCTGCCACGCGGCGAGCTTGCGCAGCGTCGCGATCCGGGTGCCGACGGTCTGCGCGCTCGGGCTGAGGCGCTCGTGCGGCAGGGTCTCCCACGCTGGGAACTCCAGGACGTCGGCGTCGGGGACGTAGCTGCCGACCGCCTCACGCACGGCCTCGGCCTCACGCCCGGTGGCGGTGATGACGAAGACGCACTGGGGTCCGTTCCGCTCGGCGAGCAGGGCGGCGAGGAGCGGGACGCGCAGGCCGTCGACGACCGAGAAGTCGGCGTCACGTGGGGCGGCGCGGAGGACGCGATCGAACGCGGAGGCGCGCGAGAGCGCAGGGATGATGCCCGAGATCGTCACTCAGGACATGGTACCGGCGGCCTCCGACAGACGGGCGGGCGTGCGCGAGCGGCGAACACCCAGCGCCGGGTCGAGCGCGCCGGCCTCAGCGGCGGTGCCGGTGCCGGCGAGTGGTCGATCGCAGCAGGATGCCGGCCAGGACGGCCGTGGCGGCCGCCAGGGCGAGGGCACCGACCGGGCCCGCGCCCGTGCTGGCGAGCGTCCGGGCGTTCGTGGCCGAGCGCGGCGGTGCCGTCGAGGCGTCGGTCCCGGCGCGGGGGCGTGTGTGCCCGCCGGTGCCACCACTGTTGCCACCGTTCCCCGCGGACGTGGTGCTTCCGGGGTCGAGGGGACCCTGGGACGTGGACGCGCTCGGGGTCGGGGTCGGGGTCCAGGTCGGGGTCGGTGTCACCGCCGGCGGCGAGGTCGAGGGTGCGCTCGGGCTCGGGGTGGCGGTCGGGGTGGTGGTCGCGGGCGCGGACGGTGTCGGAGTCGCACCGGCTGTCGGGGTGGCGCTCGGCTGCCCCGCACCAGGCGACGGCGTCGGCGTCGAGGTCGCGTCCGGCGTCGGCCCCGAGGTCACGACCGGCGTCGGCGTCGGCGCCGGCGTCACGTCGGGCGCCGGCGCCGAGGTCACGACCGGCGTCGGCGCCGGCGTGACGTCGGGCGTCGGCGCCGAGGTCACGTCCGGCGTCGGCGCCGAGGTCACGTCCGGCGTCGGAGTCCCCGTCGGCGTCCGCTCGGCCTCCACGACGCGCCGCCGGTTGTAGTCCGCCACGGCGATCCGGTCCCCGGGTCCGACGGACACCCCCGTCGGGTTCGCCAGCGTCGTCCCGTCCGGCGCCCCCGCGAACGCGACCGTCCACTCGCCGTCCTGCCGCACGAAGACCCGGCCACCACCGTTGTCGGCCACCACGACCGACCCTTCCCCGAGCAATGCGACACCGCGGAGTCGGACCCGCCCCTGGTCGTCCTGGACGGTCCCGAGCGACGAGGTGACGCCGGTGGACCGGTCGAGTCGCCACACGACGTCGGTCGCCCCGTCCGCCACGATCAGGACCGAGCCGTCCGGGGACACCGCGACGCCCGCGGGGTCCACCCACGGGCCGTCGACGGCGCGCCACACGGGGATGTCCGCCGCCGTGTCCGTCTCCCACAGCGACCCGCTCCCGGCGACCGCGGCGACGAGTCGGGTGCCGTCGACGGCGAGTTCCGACACGGCGCGATCGGACGGGGCTGCGAAGCGACGTTCGACGTCGTGCCCGTCGAGCACGGCGATGGTCCCGGGCCCGCCCGGCGTCGGACGCCGACCGGCCTCGGCCACGATGAGCCGCCCGTCGTCGGACTCGGCCAACGCGGACGGGTTCCACATCGACCGGTCGTCGGTGCCGAACGGGGCGACGACCGACCACGTGCCGTCGGTGTCCCGGCGCAGCACGCCGTTCCCGGCGAAGTCGGCGACGAGGAGTGCCCCGGAGTGCGTGTACCGGACGTCGTTCGGCGCCGAGAACGCCGCCGCGGCACCGGGTGCGTCCGTCGTCGCCGCGCTCGGGGTCCAGGTCGCAGGGGCTGCGGACGCGGCCCCGACCGTCGCAGCGCCGAGTCCGGCCACCGCGAGCAGGGCTGCAGCGGTGACGACGGCCGGGAGCGCGGCTCGTCGGGCGGACGGCCGGGATCGGTGCAGCGCCACGGGAGGACCCCCTCGTTCATCACGGGGGTCGGGCGCCCCCGGCCAGAACCTACCGAGCATGGGGGACGGAGCGGTCCCCCAGTTCGGGGACCGCTGGGATCAGACCGTCCGGATCGGTGGCGCGGTCAGGAGGGGGCGTGGATCCGCTGCTGGGCGGCGAGCAGGCCGAGCTCGGCGATCGCCTCGACGGCGTCGGCGCCGTCGGCGACGAGGTTCGGGAGCGTCTTCTTCTCGGCGGGCGAGAAGTCGCGCAGCACGTAGTCGGCGGGGTCTTGTCGGCCCGGGGGACGGCCGATGCCGATCCGCACCCGGGCGAACTCGTTCGTGCCGGTCGCCTTGATGATGTCGCGGAGCCCGTTGTGGCCGCCGTGCCCACCGTTGCCCTTGAGCCGCACGGTGTCGTAGGGCAGGTCGAGCTCGTCGTGCACGACCACGAGCGACCGGGCGTCGAGTCCGTAGAACCCGAGGACCGACGAGACGGGGCCGCCGGAGGTGTTCATGAACGAGCCGGGCTTCGCGAGCACGAGCTTCGGCCCGCCGGGGACCAGGCGCCCCTCGGCGACCTGGTTCGGCGTCTTGTGCTTCTTGAACGTCGCGCCCATCCGGGCAGCGAGTTCGTCGAGGACCATCTGGCCGACGTTGTGGCGGTTGCCCGCGTAGCCGGGCCCGGGGTTCCCGAGCCCGACCACGACGAACACGTTGTCAGCCATCAGCGTCGACCAGAGGTCCGCGGAGAGGTGTTACTCGGAGTCCGATGCGGACTCGTCGGCGGCAGATGCCTCGCCCTCGGCGCCGGCCTCGGCACCGGCCTCGGCGGCCTCTTCGTCGGCAGCGATGTCGTCGGCGGTCGCACGCGGGGTGACGATCTGGACGACGAGCGCGTCGGCGTCGGTCTCGAGCTCGGCGCCCGACGGGAGCTCGATGTCGGACGCGAGGACCTGCTTGCCGTCCTCGAGACCCTCGACGTCCACCACGACGTGCTCGGGGATCTTCGTCGCCTCGACGAGGAGGGAGACCGAGCTGAGGTCCTGGACGTGGATGGTGCCGGAGAACGACTCGCCCTCGACGACGACGGGGACGTCGACGGTGACCTTCTCGCCACGGCGCACGACGACGAGGTCGATGTGCTCGATGATCTGGCGCACCGGGTCACGCTGGACGTCCTTCACGAGGGCGAGCTGCGCGGTGCCCTCGATGTCGAGGTCGATGATCGCGTTGGCGGTACGGACGATGAGCATCGTCTCGTGGCCCGGGAGGGTGATGTGCTTCGGCTCGGTGCCGTGGCCGTAGACGACCGCGGGGATCTTGTCGTTCGCACGGATCTTGCGGGCCGCGCCCTTGCCGAACTTGGTACGGACTTCCGCCGCGAGCTTCGTGTTGTCGGCCATGGTTGCCTCCTGGTGTCGTGGTCGACGCCGGGGTGCCGGCATCGGGGGGGTCTGTGGTGTTGCAACTCGAACGCGTGCACGCGTGAGGAACGCTCCCAGGACTGGGCCGGGTCTCCCACTGCGTCGATCACGGCCGCGCGTACGCGGCCCTCGCCGAAGTCAGTCGCCAAGCCTACCAGGCGCTGACCGGGCGTGTCGCACGTTCAGGTCCGCCGGCGGTCGCGTGCGGCGTCGAGTTCGGCGCGGGCACGGTCGCTCGCGGCCTCGGCGTCGTCCCGGGTGCCACGCAGCCGCTCGACCTCGTCGGCGAGGTCGGCGAGGTCGCGGTCCAGCCGCTCCAGTTCGGCCGCGAGCCCCTCGCGCCGCTCCTCGAGGTCCCGCCGCCGCGTGTCGGCTGCGTCGAGCGCCTCCTCGGCCGCGTCGAGCGCCGCATCCGCCTCGCGGGACGCCCGGCGTGCGTCCGCCTCCGCGCGGCGCAGGGCCCCGCGGTCCGGCACCGGCACGTCGTCGTCCGGTCCCGTCGCCGGTTCGGCTGCTCGTCGCCGCGCCGTCTGCCTGGAGGCACGGGTCGACCCCGTCGCGCCGCGCCCGTCGTCCCCGTGGTCGCCACCACGGCGCGAGCGCTGGCGACTCGGGGCGTGGTCGATCGGGATCGGCTCCGCGTCGGACCCGGACCACGCGTCGGGTACGGCGTCGGGGTCCGCCAGCGCGCCGTCGAGGTCCACGCCGTCGAAGCCGACGCTCTCGAGTGGGCGGACGAGCAGCCCCGACCGCACGGCCGCGGCGGCGTGCGGGTCCATCATGGCTGCCTCGATCGTGGCCGCCACCTGGTCGAGGACGGCTCGGGTGACGTCGTGCCCGGCTTCGGCAGCGAGTGCTGCGCCCCGATCGGTCAGGCCGCGGACGAGTCGTGCGCGCTGCTTCCGGAGCGTGGCGATCTCGCCAGGGTCCGCGCTCGCCTGGGCGTCGCGGAGAGCCGGCCCGAGGTCGATCGCCTCGTCGAGCGCCGCGTCGTGCACGAGGAGGTCGACGACCCACGCGGCCGGTGCCGGCTTCCGGAGCCCGCCGATACGGGTGGCCAGGGCCCGGTCGTCCTTCCGCACGGCGCGCTGCCGTTCCGTCCGGGCACGCACGAAGTCGCCGGGGGCCACGAGCAGCAGCTCCCCGACGACCTCGCTGAACTCCATCAGTCCAGCATGCCCGCGTTCCGCCGGTGGGTCACCAGTCGTGGACGGTGCCGTCGGCGAGACGGTTGAACGGCAGGTACGCCTGCTCGTACGGGTACTTGCCGGCCTCGTCGACGTCGAGCGAGACACCGAGACCCGGTTCGTCGCCCGGGTGGAGGTAGCCGTCGGTGAAGGTGAACGTCTGCCGGAACACCTGGTTCGTCTTCGGGCCGTGCTGCATGTACTCCTGGATGCCGAAGTTGTGGATCGCGAGCCCGAGGTGCATCTGGGCGGCGAGACCGACCGGGGAGATGTCGGTCGGCCCGTGGAACCCGGACTTGATCTGGTACATCGCGGCGTAGTCCATCGTCTTGCGCAGCGGGGAGATGCCGCCCATGTGCGTGACGGCACCGCGGACGTAGTCGATGAGCTGGTCGCGGATGATGTCCTTGAAGTCCCAGATCGTGTTGAACACCTCACCGATCGCGAGCGGCGTCGTGGTGTGCTGCCGGACGAGCTTGAGGGCCTCCTGGTTCTCGGCGGGGGTGCAGTCCTCGAGCCAGAACAGGTCGTACGGCTCGAGGCTCTTGCCGAGCTTCGCGGCCTGCAGCGGGGTCATCCGGTGGTGCCCGTCGTGCAGCAGCGGGAGCTCGGGGCCGAACTCGTTCCGCACGGCTTCGAACACGGTGGGCACGTGGCGGAGGTAGGCGCGGGTGTCCCAGTCCTCCATCGCCGGGAAGGCCCCGCGCTGCGCCGGCTCGAAGTCGTACCGGACACCCGCGTTGCCCTCGGTGGTCGTGTTCGAGGCGATGCCGTAGATGCTCTCCAGCCCGGGGACGCCGGTCTGGACGCGGATCGAGCGGTAGCCCTCTTCCTGGTGCTCGCGGATGGAGTCGAACAGCTCCGGGAGCTCCTTGCCGGATGCGTGCCCGTAGGCCATGAGCCCGGTGCGGGAGGCACCGCCGAGCAGCTGGTAGAGGGGCATCCCGGCGACCTTGCCCTTGATGTCCCAGAGGGCCATGTCGACGGCGGCGATCGCGGCCATCGTGACCGGTCCCCGGCGCCAGTACGACGAGCGGTAGAGGAACTGCCAGGCGTCCTCGATCCGGCTGGCGTCGCGACCGACGAGCAGCGGGACGACGTGCTCGGACAGGTACGCCGCGACGGCGAGCTCGCGGCCGTTGAGGGTCGCGTCGCCCAGCCCGGTGACCCCGTCCGCGGTGGTGATCTTCAGTGTGACGAAGTTGCGGTTCGGGCTCGTGACGATGACCTCGGCGCGGTCGATGAGCTGCCCGCGGTCGGTCGACGCCCACGTGTCCGGACGCCCGGCGGTCGGGTCCGTCGCGGCGCCGGCGTCGGTCGCACCGGGGACGGGTGCGGCGGGGTTCGTGGTGCCGGTGTCGGTCATGCGTGGACTCCTTCGTCGACGGTGCCGCGCGTGGGAGCCGCGGCGGTGCGGATGCGTTTGGCGGCCGCGGTGACGGCGGCCACCACGGGGGTGGTGTCGAGGTCGGGCGCGACGACCCCCAGGACGTCGTGCACGTCCGAGTCTGGCCCGGGGGCTCCGGCGTCGTCCACGAACTCGGGCTGCTCGGTCAGGTGCAGCCACCACGCCGCGAGGGCCGTGGCCGCGCCGGGACCGATGCCGGCGTCGGGATCGCGGGCGAGTCGGTGCCGCAGCACGTCGCCCACCCGGACCGGGAGCTTCTGCGAGCCCCCGGACGCGATCTGCCGGAGGGTGTGCCGGATGCGCGGGTTCGCGAACCGCTCGACGAGGGCGGCGCGGACGGCGTCGACCTCGGCGTCCGGCAGCGGGAGCTCGGCGGCGGCTTCGTCCCAGAGCTGTTCGACGGCCGCACGGCACCGGGGGTCGTCCATCGCCTGCGCCACGGTCTCGTGCCCGAGCAGGAGACCGAGGTACGCGAGCAGGGAGTGGGACCCGTTGAGCAGCCAGAGCTTCCGCTGCTCGTACGGGGTGACGTCGTCGACGAGCCGCACACCCGCGGTCTCCCACGCGGGCCGGTCGATGCCGTCGAAGCGGTCCTCGAGCACCCACTCGGCGAAGGGCTCGGTGACCACGGGCACCCGGTCGCCCTCGAGCGCTCCCGGGAGCCCGGCGAGGTCGTCCACGTCGGCCGCGGTCGTGGCCGGCGTGATCCGGTCGACCATCGACGACGGGAACGCGACGTTCGCCTCGATCCACGCCAGCAGCTCGGCGTCGGACACGGCTGACGTGACGGCGTTCCGCAGCACCTCGCCGCCCCGCGTCAGGTTGTCGAGCGACACGAGGGCGATCCGCCCGGCGCCGGCGGCACGCCGGGCGTCGAGCCCCGCGACGAGCCGCGCCGGGACGTCGGAGCCGGACCGGTAGCCCTGTTCGGTAACCGTCAGCGTGACGACGGTGGTCTCCGGGGACGCGACCACGTGCCTCCAGGCCGTGTCGTCACTGCCGGGGTGGGCCGCCATGACCGTGTCGACCACCTCGGCGGTGTCGCCGTCCGCGCCGCGGGTCACGAGGGTGTAGCGGCAGTCCTGTGCGTCGAGCGCCTCGGCGACCTCGGGTGAGCGCCCGGTGAAGGCGGTGATCCCCCACCGCTCGCCGTCCGTGCGACCCGTGTACCAGGCGAGGTGGGCGCGCGCGAACGCACCGATGCCGAGGTGGACGATGCCGGCGCGGCGGTCGGTCATGCGGTCACCGGGACGAGGGACCGGAGGTACGCGAGGTTATCGGCCGTGCGCTCCGTGAGCGGGAGGTCGGTGGAGAAGTCCTCGATCGTGACCCAGCCGTCGTACCCGTGCTGCCGCAGGGCGTCCAGGTAATCGGCGACCGAGGCCTGACCGTCACGCAGGGGTGCCCACTCGTTCTGCCAGACCCGGCTGCCGTCGGCCCGGGTGTCGCCGGTGTCGACCCAGCGCGCGTTCTTCACGTGGGCGTGTGCCAGGTACGGGCCGAGGAGCTCGAACGCGGCGAGGTGGTCCTCCTGCCCCTCGATGACGAGGTTGCCGAGGTCGTGGATGACGCCGACGTGCTCCGGGTCGAGGCCGTCGACGAGCCGGAGGGCCGCCGACGCCGACGGGGTGATCGTCATGTGGTGCAGCTCGACGAGCGCCTTGACGCCGAGTTCGGCAGCACGCGCGGTCGCCCACTCGAGGTCGGCCCGGGTGCGGTCGAACATCGCGGTGTAGGTCTCGCCGGTGCGCTCCTTCTCGGCGCGGTACATCGGCATCGTCACGCGGACCTGCCGGGCACCGAGTTCGGCGGTGACGCGGAGCATCGTCTCGACGCCCTCTCGGTCGGACACCTGCTGGTAGCCGCCGATGCCGGAGTACTCGAGCCCAGCTGCGTCGGTGGTGCTGGCGATCTCGCCGACCCGGTCGGCGATGCCGGTGAACTGCCACGTCGACTTGTTGCCGGCCCAGAACGACCGGCCGGGGGGCACCTCTGCGCCGTCGGCGGGGCGGTCGTCGACGACACGCCACTCGATGCCGTCCCACCCCTGTCCGGCGAGGGTCTGCGCCGCCTCTGTGGGCGTCCAGTCCGGGGTGGAGGCGGTGAACACGGAGAACTTCACGAGACTGCTCCTTCGGTGTGGGCTCCGGCGCCGACGACCGGCACCACGTCGTCGTACGTGCCGTCGATGACGTCGTCGATCCGGACCGGCTTGCCGAGCGTCGCGCTGACGTAGAGCCCGCGGACGGTCGCGAGGGACACGAGGGCGGCGTCGACGGTCACGCCGGGCTCGCGGCCCTCGCGGATCGCGGCCGCGATGTCGGTGTACTGCCGTGCGTGGCCGGCGGCGAAGTGGTCGGGCTCGGTCGGGCCGCCGACGACGTGCTCGGGCGGGACGACGTCGGACTTCTGGTCGACGGCGTCCGCGACGGCGGTGGCGTTCGCGGTGGTGGACGCGGACTCGAGCGTCGCGGAGTCGGGCGCGACGTGGAAGTAGGCGAGCCGGTCGTCGTCGACGATCGCCGAACCGTGCGTGCCGTAGACCGCGTACCGGGCGGAGAGGCCCGGGTAGGCGGCGGTCGTGCAGTGGATGACCCCGAGGGCGCCGTTCCGGAACCGGACGGTGGCGACCGCGGTGTCCTCGACCTCGATCCGGTCGTGGGCGAGGAGCCCGGTCTGCGCCGAGATCTCCTCCGGACGACCGAGCGCCCAGACGAGCAGGTCGACGGTGTGCACGCCCTGGTTCATCACCGCGCCGCCGCCGTCGAGGTCCCACGTGCCCCGCCAGTCGCCCGAGTCGTAGTACCCCTGCGAGCGGTACCAGGCGACGCTCGCGACGCCCGAGGTGACCGTGCCGAACGAGCCGTCGTGCGCGGCCCCGGCGACGGCGACCGAGGCCGGGTCGAAGCGGTGCTGGCTGATCACACTCGTCACCAACCCACGCGAGCGGGCGTCCGCGGCGAGCGCGGCGATCTGCCGGGCCCGCGGCATCGTGGTGTCGAGGGGCTTCTCGATGACGACGTGCTTGCCGGCGGCGAGTGCTGCCTCGGCGAGCTGGACGTGCATGCCGGACGGCGAACAGATCGCGACGACGTCGATGTCGGCCTGTTCGATCGCGTCCTCGATGGTGGACGTCGTGATCGGTCGCGTGACGCCCATCGACTCGAGCTCGTCCGCGGCGCTCGTGGCCGCGGCGGGGATCGCGTCGATGAGGGCGACGACCTCGAGGTCCGGGTGCTGCACGGCGACGCGGGCGTGGTGGCGTCCGATGACGCCGGCGCCGACGACTGCCAACTTCAGTGGGGTGGTCATCGCAGGGTGACTCCGATCTGGTCGGTGAGGGAGCGGAAGGCGCGTCCGGCGCGACCGAAGGCCGCGGGACCGGAGAACCCGCCGAGGGAGGTGAAGTCGCTGAGGTGCGGTTCGAGGGACGCGTACCCGGAGTACCCGGCGTCGCGGAGCGCGGTCAGGGTCTCCAGGAGTTCGCCGTCACCCTCGCCCGCCGGCACGACGGACGAGTCGACCGCGAGGGCGTCCTTGACCTGCAGGTAGTCGACGTAGGGGGCGAGGCGTTGCCAGCCGTCGGTGAAGGGGCGGACGCCGCACTGGACGTAGTTCGCGTTGTCCCAGGCGAGCCGCAGCGACGACGAGCCGACGCTCTCGACGATGTCCAGCACGCGAGCGGGGACGTCGCCGTAGATGTCCTTCTCGTTCTCGTGGAGCAGCGTCACCCCTTCCCGCGAAGCAAGGTCGGCGAGCGCCTGCATCCGGACGAGGACGTCGTCGCGGACGGCTTCGTGCGCCCGGCCCTCGAAGTAGAACGAGAAGATCCGGATGTTCGTGGTGCCGAGGGCGTGCGCCGCGGCGATCGCTCGACCGAGCCGGCCGACCTCGTGCTCGACGGGTTCGTCGACGGACACCTTGCCGATCGGCGAGGCGATGGCGGACACGGTCTGCCCGCGCTCCTCGAAGAGGCGGTGGAGTCCGGCGAGCTGGTCGTCGTCGAGGTCGACGACGTTCACCCCCCAGGCGCTCCGCACCTCGATGGCGCTGGCGCCGAGCGCCTGCAGCACGGCGACCTGGATCGCCGGGTCGGCGTCGATCTCGTCGCCGAACCCGGAGAGTTCCCAACTGGGCTGGGTCATTGCGTTCCCTTCATGGTGACCGGAAGACCAGCCTGGTGGCGCGGGGCGGGCTGGCACCGCGCCTCCAGGCAGTCTGTGGAGAACTGTCGCTACTTCACCGAGCCGGCCGTGAGGCCGCCGACCAGGTAGCGCTGGAAGATGAGGTAGAGCGCGACGACCGGCACGGCGCAGACGATCGACGCGGCCATCATCTGGCCGTAGATCGGGACGGCGCCGCCCTCCTGGGTCGTGCCGAGCACCTGGAGCACCACCGCGACGGTGCGCGTGTTCGGGGTCGTCATGATCGTGGAGAACAGGACGTCGTTCCAGCCGAGCAGGAACGCGAAGATCGCGGACACGACGATCCCGGGCCACGACAGGGGCAGGACCACGCTGCGGAGGATGCGTCCGCTCGAGGCGCCGTCGATGCGGGCGGCCTCCTCGAGCTCCTTCGGCAGGCCGCGGAGGTACGTCACCATGACCCAGGTCGAGAACGGCAGGGCGAAGGTGAGGTAGGTGACGAAGAGGCCCCAGCGTGTGCCGATGATCTGCACGCCGGTCGCGCTCGCGATGTTCGAGAACACGACGAACACGGGCAGGAGCAGGAGCGTGCCCGGGATCGACTGCAGGGCGAGGAGCCCGCGGAGGATCGTGAGGCGGCCGAGGAACCGGAAACGGACGAGGACGTACGCGGTCGACACGGCGAGCGCCGCACTCGCGACGGCGACGGCCCCGGCCGTGAGGATCGAGTTCACGAGCCCCTGGCCGAGCGCGACCGTCGACCAGATGTTCACGTAGTTCGCCAGCGTGAACTCGGAGGGGAAGTACTCGCCGCGGGCGACCGCGACGTCGGAGTTGACGGAGCCGAACAGGATGTACAACACCGGGACGGCGATGAACGCGACGATCACGGCGATGACGACGATGAGCAGCCAGCGCGGCAGGAGCCGGGTGACGTCGGTGTCGTAGGGCCGCTTCGCGGGTCGGCCGCTCCGGGCCGTGATGCTCTCGGTCAGCGTCGCGGTCGGACGGGTGCGGGTGCGGAAGGTGCTCTGGGTGCTCATGCGCGGGCTCCGTCGATGTCGGCCGCTGCGGCCGGGGTGGCTGCCGCGAGCGTGGTCGGGTCCGCTGCCGCGAGCGTGGCCCGGTCGGCCCGTCGCTGCTTGCGGGTGGGGCCCGCGTCGTCGCCGGTGTCGAGCTTGACGGCCCGGAGGTAGACGAACAGCGGGATGGCGACGATCACGAGCGAGCAGATCGCCATGGCCGCGGACAGACCGAAGCGGAACGACTGGAAGCTCGCGATGTAGGTCAGTACGGGCATCACCTCGACGCTCGACGGCAGCGGGATGCCGAACAGGACGAACGGGAGCGTGAAGTTGTTGATGTTGTGGAGGATCGAGATGATCACCGCGAGCGAGAGCGGCCCGCGGAGGTACGGGAAGATGATGTACCGGAGCTTCGCCCACCAGGTCACGCCGTCGAGCGCCGCTGCCTCGTGGACCTCGTTGTCGACGGCCTGCAGTCCGGCGAGGGACAGCAGGTACACGAACGGCCAGCTCGTCCACACCATGACGCCGGCGAGCGCCCAGTACGACGCCGAGCCGTTCAGCCAGAGCACGTCCGTGTGCAGGACCGAGTTCACGACGCCCTGCGGCTGGAGCATGGTGCGGAAGAAGGTGCCGACGACGAACGCGGGGAGCACGTACGGGATGAGGTAGACCGAGCGGACGAGCCCGCGGCCGGGGAACCGGTTCTGGGTCGAGATCGCGGCGGCGACCCCGATCGGCACCGTGACGGCGGTGACGAGCACCGACAGCGACACCGAGATCCAGATCGAGTGCAGCAGTGGGGAGGCGGTGAAGGCCTCCGCGAAGTTCGCGAGCCCGATGAAGGGAGCGCTGAACCACTGCCGCAGCGTGTACTGGTCGAGGTCGAGCATCGCGATGTACACGCCGACGAGGAGCGGCACCACGATGACGGCGAGCATGAGGACGCCGCCCGGGAGGAGCATCCAGAGGGGACGCTCGCGTTTGTACAGCGGCGTCTTGCCGTGTGGCCGGATCTCTCGGCGTGGGACGCGCTCGGTCTCCGGCCGGGTCTGCGTGGCGGTCATCACAGCCCTCCGTTCTTCTGGCGGTTCAGGGTGGACTGGGCGTCCCGTTGCGCGGCCTCGAGGCGCGACCGGAGTTGCTCGTCGCTGACCTCGCCGCTCTTGAGCTGCGGGATGGACTGCACGACGACGTCGACGAGCGCGAGCTGGATGTCCGACCAGGCGCCGGTGAAGGCGGTGGGCTTCGAGAGCTTGCCGGCCTGGATGATCGGCGCGAGCTGCGGGTTGTCGGCGGCGAGCTGCGCGGCCGCGTCGGCGTTCGTGGGCAGGTTGCCGAACAGCCGGTAGTACTCGAGCTGGGCCTTCGGCGTGCTGAGCTGCTTGATGAAGTCGAACGACAGGTCCTGCTTCTTGCCGTAGTCGGCGACGACCCAGTTGTCGCCGGACAGGATGCTCGCGGCCTCGATCCCGTCGCTCGGGCGCGACGTCGCACCGGGCGGGACGGTCGGCAGGAGCGCGAACTCGTACTTGCCGTCGACCTTCGTGTCCTTGAACGAGTTGATCGCGGTGGTGGTGGTCATCGGGAAGAACGCGGCCTTGCCGTCGGTGAACTGCGCAAGGGCCTGTGCGTTGTTCCACCCGATGGCGGCCTTGTCGACGACGCCGTCCTTCGTGACCCAGTCGAAGTAAGTGCGGTAGGCGTTCTCGACGGCCTTCGCGTCGATCTCGGCCTTGCCGTCCTTCGACACGATCGTGTTGCCGGCGTTCTGGGCCATGCCCCAGATGAACTTCCACGGGTCGAAGCCGTCGGCGTAGGCGATCGCCATGCCGTGCACGTCGCCGCTGGTCGTCTTCTCCGCGTCAGCGGTCAACTGGTCCCACGTGGTCGGCATCTCGGTGATGCCGGCCTTCGCGAGCAGGTCCTTGTTGACGGCCATCACGAACGGCCGGCTGGCGAGCGGGATGCCGATCTGCTTCGACGAGCTCGGGCCGGAGATGCCGAACGACGCCGGGTCGAACTGGTCCTTGCCGCCGACGGCGTCCCACTGCTCCTTCCCCATCTCGACGAACGCGCCCGTGGCGTAGGCGGTGGGGGTGAACGTGGTGCCGATCGCGTACACGTCGGGGCCCTGCCCGGAGATGACGCTCGTCTGGATGGCGGTGAGTTCCTCCTGCGCCGAGGAGTACGTCTCCCACTGCACCTTCGCGCCGGTCGTCCGTTGGAACTCGGCGGCGACGTCCTGCTGCCACTGCTTGCGTTCCTTGGGGTAGGTGGTGTCCGCGCCCATCATGACGCGGAGCGTGTTCGGGTCGTCGCCGCTGCCGTTGACGATCGCGCAGCCCTGCAGCGACAGTGCTGCGAGCGCGACGACGGCGGCGGCTCCGACCACGGAGCGGGCCTTCAGTCTTCGTGTCCTCATGCGGGGGTTTCCTCCTCGAGACCTCCGAGGGCTGCGCTGGACGACCGACCGTCGGCGGCGCTGCCCGGGTCCGACCACTGTCCCGCTCGTGGCAACATCCGGCAACCGGTTGCCACTTGTTGCCACGAGCGCCTAGCTTCGGCCAGGTGAGCAGGACAGACAGCAGCACCGGCGTCGTCGCCGACGATGCCGAGGCGGGTGTCGGCCGTCGGGTGACGATCCGGGACATCGCCGACGCGACCGGCGTGGCACCGTCCACGGTGTCCCGCGCCCTCTCACTCCCGGACCGCGTGAACCACGTCACGCAGCAGCGGATCCAGCAGGCCGCCCGGGAGCTCGGTTACGTCGCGAACTCGCAGGCGCGGGCGTTGACGTCCGGTCGGACCCGCGCAGTCGCCGTCCTCGTCTCGGACATCACGAACCCCTTCTACTTCGACGTCATCCGTGGGACGCAGCACCAGCTCTCCGCCGCGGGGTGGACGCAGCTGCTCGTCGACACCGAGGAGTCCGCCGACGCCGAGCTCGCAGCCCTCAGCGCGATCGCCACGAAGGCGGACGGCGCGGTGCTCACGGCCTCCCGACTGTCCGACGCGCAGATCGCCCGGTTCGCCGAACGCACCCCGCTCGTCGTCGTGAACCGCAGGCCCGCGGGCGTGCCCTCCGTCCTCATCGACACCCCGGGCGGCGTCGAGCAGGCCGTGCAGCACCTCGTGAGCCTCGGGCACCGTGACGTCCTCTACGTCGCCGGTCCGGACAGCTCCTGGTCGAACGAACGCCGGTGGCGGGCGCTCGTCCGGGTCGCGAAGCGGCTCGGCGTGCGGGTCGCGCGGATCGGACCGCACGCCCCGTTCGTCGACTCGGGCGCCGCAGCAGCCGACGCCGCGGTGAACGCGGGGGCGACGGCGTGCATCGCGTTCAACGACCTCATCGCGATCGGGATGCTGACGCGACTCCGCGAGCGTGGTGTCCGTGTGCCGGAGGACATGTCGGTCGTGGGGTGCGACGACATCTTCGGCGCCGACTTCTGCAACCCACCGCTCACCACGATGACGTCGCCGATCGAGCGCGCGGGACGGGTGGCGATCCGCATGCTCCTCGGCCGGCTCGGCGCCGCGCCCTCGGCGTCCGGCGACGATCTGCCCGACGGGCACGCCGCCGGGGCCGTCGCCCTGCCCACCCACCTCACCGTCCGCGAGTCCACCGGCCCGGCGCCGACCTCGCCCCACCGTCCGTCCTGAACCCGCCCCACCGTCCTGAAGGAGTCGACGATGACCCGGAACAGCACGACCACGACACCCCTGGCACCGCACCCCGACCGGCTCCTGCCAGCCGACCCGGCGGCCCGGGACATCGCCCGGTCGGTGTACGAAGCGGTGGCCGATGCGCCGATCATCTCCCCGCACGGGCACGTCGACGCGGCACTCATCGCCGGCGACGAACCGTTCCCGGACCCGGCGGCGCTCCTCATCACCCCCGACCACTACGTCCTCCGGCTCCTGCACGCCAACGGGGTCCCGCTCGGCCAGCTCGGACGGGGCTCCGGGACGCAGGTCGACGGACGCGAGGTCTGGCGGCACCTCGCCGCGCACTGGGACGACTTCCTCGGCACCCCCGTCCGGTACTGGTTCGAGACCGAGCTCCACGACGTCTTCGGCCTGCGCTCGGCGCCGTCCGCCGAGAACGCCGACGAGCAGTACGACCACCTCGCCGCGCTCCTGCGCTCCCCCGAGTTCCGGCCCCGTGCCCTCTTCGACGCCTTCGGCATCGAGGTCCTCGCCACCACCGACGCACCGGACGCCGACCTCGCCGCGCACGCGCGGCTCGCCGCGGACCCCACGTTCCGCGGTCGGGTGCTGCCCACCTTCCGCGCGGACGCCGTGTTCGACCCGTCGCGATCGGACTGGAGGCACGTGGTGACGTCGGTCGGTGAGGCCGCGGGCATCGACACCGGCACCCACGACGGCCTGCTCGCGGCGCTGCGCGCCCGGCGGCAGTACTTCATCGAGCACGGCGCGACGGCCACCGACACCGGGGTGCTCGACGCCGGGTCCGCACCCCTGCCCGCCGCCGAGCGTGAGCGCATCCACACCGCGGCGGTGCGCGGGCCGGACGCCGTCACCGCCGCCGAGGCCACCGCCTACCGACACGACATGCTCTACCGCTGGGCCGAGATGAGCGTCGACGACGGACTCGTCATGCAGTTGCACCCCGGCGTGCTGCGCAACCACCACCGGCCGACGCTCGACCGCTTCGGGCCGGACACCGGTCACGACCTGCCCGCGGTCGGGTCCTTCACCGAGCCGCTCCGGCCCCTCCTCAACGACTTCGGGACGGCGCCGGGGTTCCACCTCGTGCTCTTCACCGTCGACGAGACGGTGTTCTCCCGCGAGATCGGCCCGCTCGCCGGGTTCTACCCCGCGGTGTACGCCGGGGCGCCCTGGTGGTTCATCGACACCCCGGCGGCGATCGGGCGGTACCGGGCGGCAGTCACCGATTCGGCGTCGTTCACGAAGACCTCCGGGTTCATCGACGACACCCGCGCGTACTGCTCGATCCCGGCGCGGCACGACATGGCGCGACGGGCGGACGCGGCGTACCTGGCCTCGCTCGTCGTCACGCACCAGCTGTCCGAGGAGGATGCGGTCCGCACGGCGCACCGGATCGTCTCGGACATCCCGCGGGCGACGTTCAAGCTGTGAGCGGGTGCCGTACGAGCACGCGGGGGAACCCGGCGAGCACGGACGTCGTCTCGGCGGCCACCGTGAAGCCCGCGGCCTCGAACAACGAGCGGGTGCCGACGTAGGCCATCGTCAGGTCCACGCGTTCGCCGCCGTTGTCGACCGGGTAGCCCTCGAGGACCCGCGCACCGTGGTCACGAGCGAAGTCGACCGCGCCGGCGAGCAGGACGTGCGCGATGCCCTGCCGGCGGTGCCCCGGTCGGACGCGGAGGCACCACACCGACCAGACGCTCGTGTCGTGCGGGTCGTCGAGGTGGGGGATGCGGCGGTTCGTCGCGAACGACGTGTCGGGTCGTGGGTGCACGCCGGCCCAGCCGACGACGTCGTCCCCGTCGTACGCGAGGACGCCCGGCGGTGGGTCCTCGCCGACCAGCCGCCGGACGCGGTCGCCGCGTGCCCGCCCCGCCAGCGCCCGGTTCTCCGAGCCGGGAAGGCGGTAGCTCAGGCACCAGCAGACGTTCGCGTCCGGGCGCTTCGGGCCGACCATGGTCCGGACGTCGTCGAACGACGTCGCGGGACGCACCTCGACGGCCATGGTCAGGGTGTCCAGCCGGGTGTGACGAGTCCGGTCTCGTAGGCGAAGACCACCAGCTGCGCACGGTCGCGGGCGCCGAGCTTGATCATCGCCCGCGAGACGTGGGTCTTCGTGGTCATCGGACTGACGAAGAGCCGCTCGGCGATCTCGGCGTTCGAGAGCCCGGCGGCGACGAGTCGCATCACCTCGCGTTCCCGGACGGTGAGGACATCGAGCTCCGGCGAGAGCGAGGACGGCTTCGCGTGCGTCGCGTACGCCTCGACGAGGGAGCGGGTCGCACGCGGTGACAGCAGGGACTCCCCCAGAGCGACCGTCCGCACGGCGCGGAGCAGTTCGGCGGGCTCGGTGTCCTTGACCAGGAACCCGGCAGCGCCGCCGCGGATGGCCTCGAAGACGTAGTCGTCCTCCTCGAAGGTGGTCAGCACGACGACGTGCACGGCGGCGAGGTCCTGGTCGGCCGAGATGCGTCGGGTCGCGGCGAGGCCGTCGGTCCCGGGCATGCGGATGTCCATGAGCACGACGTCCGGTCGCTCGCGGCGCGCCAGTGCGACGGCCTCGTCCCCGTCCCCGGCCTCTCCGACGACGGTCATGCCGGGCTCGGCCTCGACGAGCGCGCGGAGCCCGGCGCGAACGAGGACCTGGTCGTCCACGAGCGCGACGCGCAGCGGTTCAGTGGTCATCGGGGGCCTCCGGTCGTGCGGTCGTCGACGGCAGGCGTGCCTCGACCGACCACCCGCCGTCCGGGCGTGGTCCGGCGCGGAACGTCCCGCCGACGGCCGTCGCACGCTCGCGCATGCCGATCAGGCCGTTCCCCGAGTCACCCATCGGGGCGGTGCGGGACGAGGCTCGGGATCCCGGGTCGAGGGGCTGGTCGGTGACCGCGACGTCGACCGTCTCGACCCCGATCGTCACGGAGATCTCGGCACGGTTCGCGGGAGCGTGCTTCATGACGTTCGTGAGGGCCTCCTGCACGATGCGGAAGGCGCTCCGGTCCACGGTGCCGTCGATGGCGGCGGGGTCCCCGCTGACGTCCGCGTCGACCGCGACACCGGCGGCCCGCGCACGCTCGACGAGGTCCGGGAGACGATCGAGGCCCGGCGTCGGGTTCCGCGCGGACCCGGGCTCGCCGTCGACGCTCCGCAGCACGCCGAGGATCGTCCGCAGCTCCACCAGGGCCTCGCGGCTGGTGTCGCGGATGTTCCCGAGGGCCTGCTGCGTCGACTCCGGCAGGTCTGCACCGAGGTGCAGGGCGACCCCGGACTGCAGGTTGATCAGCGACATGCTGTGTGCGACCGAGTCGTGGAGCTCCCGGGCGATCCGCACGCGTTCCTCCCCCGCGCGGCGACGTTCGGCGTCCGCCCGGGCACGGCGACGCTCGGCCGCGCGTTCGACGCGCACCCGGACCAGCTCGGTCACGACGATGGTCACGACCGCCCACGCGAGCGCCAGCAGCACGGCCGCTGGGTCGATGGCGGGCGAGCGGCCCAGCACGACGTCGGCGGAGGGCAGCCAGAGGACCGCGAGCACGGCGGCGACGACGACCTCGACCCGACGTCCGCGGAACCAGGCGTTCGCGAGTGCCATGGTCACGGCGGCGACGAAGGGCCCCCGTGGGCTGACGACCGTGGCGAACCCGAGCGTGGTCGCCAGGACGAACCAGAGCACGCCCCGCGGACGCCACCAGCGGAACGGCAGGGCGACGACGCCGGCGACGAGGAGCGCCAGCGCCGACGGGCCGAGCTCGACCGGCGCGGCCGCCGTCGCGACGCCGTGTGCGAGCCACGGTGGCCCGACACGACCGCCGCCGGACCACCCCGACGCGACGACGGTGCCGACCACCTGGAGGATCGCGACGGGCACGACCCGACCGACCCGCGCGAAGCGGGCTCGGCCGCCCGGCCGGATGCCGGGTGCGGTGGTCGTGTCGGTCATGCGTCGAGCCTAGGGTCGGCGGCCCACTGCGGCATCGGGCGCGAGCGGGACCTGTGGACTACTCCCCCGGGAGTACGAGCCTGTGCAGGAAGGCCCGTCGTACGACCGCGGGAGCAGGCGGAAGTGGGGCTGCGGGGCGGACGCGTGACGGGCCTCCAGGCCGGACGCTGGAACGGTCGCCGACCAGGCGGACCGAACCGACCACAGGAGCAGCCATGATCACCACCGCACTCACCACCGCAGCCGCCGCAGCCGCCGCGACCGGGCCGTACTGGCACGGCGGCGGATTCCCGTTCTTCGTCTTCCCGGCGTTCTTCTCCCTCGCGTTCCTCGTCGTGTTCCTCGTTTTCGGGGTCTTCCGACGCGGGTCGTGGCGGGCCGTGTCGGACGCGCGGGCAGTCCTCGCCGACCGGTTCGCCCGGGGCGACATCAGCGCCGAGGAGTACCGCGCTCGGCTGTCCGAGCTCAGCCGGAAGTGACCGCAAGGCCCGCGAGGATCGTCCGCACCGTGTCGTCGACGGACCCGTCGATCGGCACGGCGAGGGCGGCTTCGTCGGGCTGCGGCCGTTCCAGCGTCGCGAACTGGGAGTCGAGCAGCGAGGTCGGCATGTACTCGTGGTGCCGGTGCGACTGCCGCTCGGCGATGAGCTCGCGCGAGCCGTCGAGGAACGCGATGACGAGCCCCGGAGCGGAGACGCGGAGACGGTCGCGGTAGGCGCGCTTGAGTGCCGAGTTCGCCATCACCGCGCGGTGCCCGGACGCCTCGATCGCCGCGATGCGGGCCGCGCACGCGTCGAGCCAGGGCCAGCGGTCCTCGTCGGTGAGCGGGGTGCCGGCGCGCATCTTCTCCTTGTTCGCCGCCGGGTGCAGGTCGTCGGCGTCGACGAACTCGGCGGGCTCCCCGCGGTCCGCGAGCGCCGCCGCCACCGCGGCTCCGATGGTGGACTTGCCCGAACCGGACACCCCCATGACGAGGACGGGCGGGAGGACTGCGGTGTCGGTCATCCCTCCACAGTATTGACGGCGGGCGACGTGCTCCCCAAGTTGCCGTAACACCCACCCGGACCCAGGGCGCGCGCCGTAGGTTGGTGGCCGGTACGACAGGACGAAGGAGACCTCGTGGCAGACAACGACGGACAGGCGAACATCGGCGTGATCGGGCTCGCCGTGATGGGTTCGAACCTCGCACGGAACCTCGCATCGCGCGAGGGCAACACGGTGGCGGTGTACAACCGCACCTACGCCCGCACCGAGGAGCTGCTGCAGGAGCACGGCGACGCCGGGTTCATCGCGTCGGAGGACATCGACGGGTTCGTCGCGTCGCTGTCGAAGCCGCGCACCGCGATCATCATGGTGCAGGCCGGCAAGGGCACCGACGCCGTCATCGAGCAGCTCGCGGAGCGGTTCGAGGAGGGCGACATCATCGTCGATGGCGGCAACGCGAACTTCCACGACACCATCCGGCGCGAGCACGACCTGCGCGAGAAGGGCCTCAATTTCGTCGGCACCGGCATCTCCGGTGGTGAAGAGGGCGCCCTCAAGGGCCCGTCGATCATGCCCGGTGGCTCGAAAGAGGCCTGGGAGACCCTCGGTCCGATCCTGAAGTCGATCGCCGCGGTCGCCGAGGGTGAGCCGTGCGTGACCCACATCGGCACCGACGGCGCCGGGCACTTCGTGAAGATGGTGCACAACGGCATCGAGTACGCCGACATGCAGCTCATCGCCGAGTCGTACGACCTGCTCCGCCGGGCCGGCGGGCTCTCCGTCGAGCAGCTCGTGGAGGTCTTCGACGAGTGGAACGGGGGCGACCTCGAGTCGTACCTCATCGAGATCACCGGCGAGGTCCTGAAGCAGCGGGACGCCGACACGGGCAAGCCGCTCGTGGACGTCATCCGCGACGAGGCCGGGTCGAAGGGCACCGGTGTCTGGACCGTGCAGAACGCGGTCGGGCTCGGCATCCCCGTGTCCGGCATCGGTGAGGCGGTGTTCGCCCGGGCGGTGTCGTCGAAGCCGACGCAGCGTGCCGCCGTGCAGCAGTCCGTGAAGAGCCGGCCGTCGATCGCGGAGGTCCCGGACACCTTCGCCGACGACGTGCGCGCCGCGCTCTACGCCTCGAAGGTCGTCGCCTACGCGCAGGGGTTCGACCTCATCATCGCCGGGGCGAAGGAGTACGACTGGGACATCGACCTCGGCAACGTCGCGAAGATCTGGCGCGGTGGCTGCATCATCCGGGCACAGTTCCTCAACCGCATCGTCGAGGCGTACGACAAGAACCCCTCGCTCGAGAGCCTGCTGGTCGACCCGTACTTCGCGGACGCCGTCGCCGAGGGTGAAGCGGCCTGGCGTCGCATCGTCGGGATCGCGGCAGCGTCGGGGATCCCGGCGCCCGGGTTCTCGTCGGCGCTGGCGTACTTCGACTCGCTCGCGTCCGACCGGCTGCCGGCCTCGCTCATCCAGGGGCAGCGGGACTTCTTCGGCGCGCACACCTACCAGCGGGTCGACAAGGACGGCACGTTCCACACGCTGTGGTCCGACGACGACCGCCGCGAGGTCGAACAGGAGCCGTCGACGCACTGAGCGCCCGCCGCTGACCGAACCGCGGCACGAGACCGCACCGACACGAGGGCCCCGCCGGACCGGCGGGGCCCTCGTCCTGTCTGATCGGCGCGACGTGGCATGCGGTGCTCGCTACGCGACGATGCGTTCGCGAGCGAGATCGGCGACGAGCCGCTCGAGCCGTGGACCCCGACCGACCATGCGCCGGGAGCCCGGGCCGGAACGGACGAAGAACGTCGCGACGGCCGGGGTGTCGTCCATCCGGACGTGGTGCAGCACGACCGCGGTACCGCGCGCGCCGGTCGGCGTCCGTTCGTCCTCGAGCCCGACGTGCACCATCCGCGACCACCGGATCACGAGCATCCGGGTCGCCCGACGCTCGTCGAGCTCCCAGAGCGATGCCTCGGTCGCGCCGAACGCCCACGTCACCCGGTCGCCGAGCGCGAGGCCCGGGCGGAGGTCGGCCACGGAGCGCCGCAGTTCCTCCGTCGGCGCCGCCGGGACGAGCCACACCGTCGGGTCGATGCGGCGGATCGCGAGCGCGAGCGCCTCGTCCTCACGACGGAGCCGCACGCCGCGAGCACGCACGAGGGCGAACAGGATGAGGGCCACACCGACCGCGATGGCGACGGCCTCGGTGATGCCGAACCACACGAGATCGGTGTCCGGCGAGGTGGTGACCACGACGATGCGGACCGCGAGCAGCGCCGCCCAGACCCCGACGATGGTCCAGCGCAGGGCCGCGAACTTGCGCGCCGTCGACCACGGCGCGCGCTCGCCCCGTCGCACACGACCGGACCGGGGAACGCGGTCGGGTCGCCTCAGCACCCCCTGATCGTCGCACGGATCGCGGTGCGTGTGCTGGCCGTGTCGTGAACGTGGGCGGTCGGCCGTTCTCCACGGATGCACAGCGTCCAGCGAGCGCGTGGGCGGGACGACCTACGATCTGCGGTGTGTGGAAGACGTGGGCAGCAGTCGTCGGCGTGATCGCCGCCGTCGTGTTCCTCGCTGCGGCCGAGCTCGTGGCGGTGTTCCTCGGCGGTGCGGGCAGCCCGCTCGTCGGGGTGGGCGGGGCCGTGATCGACCTCGCGCCGCGGGGCGCGAAGGACCTGATGGTCACGCTCTTCGGCACCGGGGACAAGGTCGCGCTCTTCGTGCTGATGTTCGTCCTCGTCGTGGCGATCAGCGCCGGAGCCGGTGTGCTCGAACGTCGACGTCCCCCGGGTGGTGCGGTGGTGTTCGCGATCGGCGGTGTCCTGTCGCTCCTCGCCGTCACGACCCGGTCCGGGAGCGGCTCGCTCGACGGGGCCCCCACCGTGGTCGGCGTGGCCGCGGCGATCATCGTGCTCCGGGTGCTGCTCGCCCGGCTCCGCCGGTGGGAGGCAACCGCGGGCGTCCCGACCGCACAGGCGCCAGCAGCGGTCACCGCGGAGCCGGCCGGTCGTGCCGCGGAGCCCGGCGGGCGCGCTGCAGGACCCGAGGGGCGGGTCGCGGGGCCGGAGCGTCGAGCGTTCCTGGTCTGGGGCGTCGCGACCGCGGCGCTCGCGGTCGTGGTGGGCGGTGCCTCCCGGCTGGGGACGGCGACCATGCAGGCAGCGGTCGCCGCACGCCGGGCGATCCGCCTGCCGAGTCCCGCGACACCGGCCCCGGCCGTGCCGGCCGGAGCGTCCATCGACGTCGAGGGCATCACGCCCGTCATCACCCCGAACGACGCATTCTACCGGATCGACACCGCGCTGAGCGTGCCCCAGGTCGACCCGGCGACGTGGAAGCTCCGGATCCACGGCGCGGTCGACCGCGAGGTCGAGGTCACCTGGGACGAACTGCTCGCGCTCCCGCTCGAAGAGCACGTCGCGACCATGAGCTGCGTGTCGAACGAGGTCGGCGGCGACCTCATCGGGACCGCGCGGTGGCTCGGGTACCCGATCCGCGAGCTGCTCGCGAAGGCGGGGCCGCACGAGTCCGCGGACATGGTGCTCTCCACGAGCACCGACGGTTTCACCGCGGGGACCCCGCTCGACGTCCTCCAGGACCGCGGGACGGCGGCGCTCCTGGCCGTCGGGATGAACGGTGAGCCGCTGCCGCCCGAGCACGGCTTCCCGGTGCGCATGGTCGTGCCCGGGCTGTTCGGGTACGTCTCCGCGACCAAGTGGGTGACCGACCTCGAGGTCACCCGGTTCGCCGACGCGCAGGGCTACTGGACCCCTCGGGGCTGGTCGGAGCGTGGGCCGGTCAAGCTCGAGTCGCGGATCGACGTCCCTCGCGGCGGCAGCACCGTGCGGTCCGGCTCGACGGTCGCGGTGGCAGGGGTCGCCTGGCACCCGCACACCGGGGTGGAGCGCGTGCAGGTCCGGGTGGACGACGGCGGGTGGCAGGACGCGACGCTCGCCGACTCGATCTCGGCGGACACGTGGCGCCAGTGGCTCTGGAGGTGGACGCCGACGAAGGGCACGCACCGCCTGCAGGTCCGCGCGACGAGTGCGGACGGCGAGGTGCAGACGAGCGTCGAGCGGCCGCCGGCACCGAACGGGGCGACGGGGTGGCACGAGGTGACGGTCACCGCGTCCTGAGCGCGGGCGGTCGCTGCCGCCTCAGTCCTGTCGCAGCGTCGCGACCACACACGTCCCGTCGACCGTGTCGTCGTGGACGACCTCGGCCGCGAACCCGTTGGCATCGAACGTCCGCGCGGACGCGGATGCCTGCGACTCCGACACCTCGATGACGACGGCACCGCCCGGTCGGAGCCACGCTCCCGCACCCGCGGCGATCCGTCGGTGGAGATCGAGCCCGTCCGGACCGCCGTCGAGGGCCACCCGGTGCTCGTGGTCGCGAGCCTCGGTCGGCATCGTCGCGACGGCGTCGGTCGGGACGTAGGGCGCGTTCACCGCGATGACGTCGACGGTTCCGCGGAGGCGCTCGGGCAGGGCGTCGAACAGGTCCCCCACGACGACGATGCCGCGATCGCCGATGTTCTCCGCCGCCACGTCGACCGCGTCGGGGTCGATGTCGGACGCCACGAGGTCGAGCGCACCGACCCGCTCGAGCAGTGCGACGGCGATCGCACCCGCCCCGCAGCAGAGGTCGACGACCCGGTCGTACCGGTGCAGTCGTCGAGCCGCCTCGGCCACGACGGCGGCGGTCCGGGCACGGGGCACGAACACGCCGCTCGTCACGCGCACACGGTGCCCGTCGAACGCCGCCCACCCGAGGACGTACTCGAGCGGTTCGCCGCCGAGCCGCCGCTGCACGAGACCGCGGAGCCGGACGGGGTCACCGTCCCCGGCAGCGAGGAGCAGGTCTGCTTCGTCCTCCGCGTAGACGCTGCCGCCGCCGCGGAGGCGGGCAGCGAGGGCGTCCCGGGCTGCCGAACTCACCGGAGTGCGGTGCAGGTCAGGCCGCGCCGTCGAACATCGACGTCACGGAGCCGTCGTCGAAGACCTCGTGGATGGCGCGGGCGATGAGCGGGGCGATCGGCAGGACCTCGAGACGGTCCCAGCGCTTCTCCTCCGGCAGCGGGAGCGTGTCGGTGACGACGACCCGGTCGATGAACTCGCTCTGCAGGAGTTCGGTGGCCGGGTCGGAGAACACGGCGTGCGTCGCGGCGACGACGACACCGGTGGCGCCGTTCGCCTTGAGCGCCTCGGCGGCCTTGGCGATCGTGCGGCCGGTGTCGATGAGGTCGTCGACGA
Source organism: Curtobacterium sp. NPDC089689 (assembly GCF_044749145.1). Lineage (NCBI taxonomy): Bacteria > Bacillati > Actinomycetota > Actinomycetes > Micrococcales > Microbacteriaceae > Curtobacterium > Curtobacterium sp. NPDC089689. Next base: position 427,646 of record NZ_JBIVHJ010000001.1, read on the forward strand.
GCAGGCAGACGCGCCCCTTCACGTCGCCGACGATCTCGTGCACGGACACCTGGTTCGGCACCAGCGGGTCGCGACGCTTGTGGATGATCGCCAGCGGTGCGCCGAGCTTCTCCGACCAGATGTCGGCCACCCGCACGCGGCCCATGTCCGGCGACACGACGGTGAGCGTCGACGGGTCGAGGATCTCCTGGAAGCGCTCGAGCAGCACGGGCATCGCGAAGAGGTGGTCGACCGGGCCGTCGAAGAAGCCCTGGATCTGCGCGGCGTGCAGGTCGACGCTCATGATCCGGTGCGCGCCCGCGGCCTTGAAGAGGTCGGCGACGAGTCGGGCCGAGATCGGCTCGCGACCACGGCCCTTCTTGTCCTGGCGGGCGTACGGGTAGAACGGCGCGACGACGGTGATGCGCTTCGCGGAGGCACGCTTCAGGGCGTCGACGATGATGAGCTGCTCCATGAGCCACTCGTTGATCGGCGCCGTGTGCGACTGGATCACGAACGCGTCGCAGCCGCGCACCGACTCGTCGAACCGCGCGTAGAGCTCACCGTTCGCGAACGTGCGGGCGTCGGTCGGGACGAGGTCGACACCGAGCTCCTCCGCGATCTCCGCCGACAGCGTGGGGTGTGCCCGGCCCGAGACGAGGACGAGTCGCTTCTGACCAGTGGCTTTGATTCCGGACAAGTGCCGTGCTCACTCCCTGACCCCCGAGGGGCCGTGTCGATCGACCCGGGGGCCGTCAGATCTGTTCGCCGCGCGCGCGCCGAGCCGCGTCGGCCGCCGGCGTTCCGGGTCGGTGTTCCTCGACCCAGCCGTCGGTGTTGCGCTGTGGGGCGTAGCTGATCGCCAGCGACCCGGCAGGGACGTCCTTGCGGACGGTGGTCCCGGCGCCGGTGTACGCTCCGTCACCAATCCTAACCGGGGCGACGAACACGTTGTGCGACCCGGTGCGGACGTTCGACCCGACCTCGGTCCGGTGCTTCGCGACGCCGTCGTAGTTCGCGGTGATCGTGTTCGCGCCGATGTTCGAGTCCTCGCCCACCTCGGCGTCGCCGATGTACGACAGGTGCGGGACCTTGCTGCCCCGGCCGATGACCGCGTTCTTCGTCTCGACGAAGGTGCCGATCTTGCCCTGGTCGCCGAGGATCGTCCCCGGACGCAGGTACGCGAACGGTCCGACGGAGGCTCCCGCACCGATCACGGCGAGCGTCGCGTCGACCCGGTTCACGGTCGCGCCCGCGCCGACCTCGGTGTCACGGAGCGTGGTGTCCGGTCCGACGACGGCTCCGGACGCGACGGCGGTGGCCCCCACGAGCTGCGTGCCCGGCAGGACCTCGGCGTCCGGCTCGATCGTGACGTCGAGGTCGATCCACGTCGTCGCCGGGTCCTGCACGGTGACACCGGCGACCTGGTGACGACGGACGATCCGGGCGTTCAGCTCGCGGGCGGCGTCGGACAGCTGCGCGCGGTCGTTGATGCCGGCGACGAGCCACGGGTCGGTGAGCGTGACGACGTCGATGCGCCCGCCCCGCTCGCCGATGAGCGCGGGCGCGTCGGTGATGTACTTCTCGCCCTGCGCGTTCGCCGTGGTGAGCGCGGGCAGGACCGCGCGGAGGTGGGTGACGTCGAACGCGTAGATGCCCGCGTTCGCCTCGGTGATCGTCAGCTGCTCGGCCGTCGCGTCCTTGTGCTCGACGACCCCGACGAACGCGCCGTCGGCGTCACGGACGATGCGGCCGAGTCCGGTGGGGTCCGGGGCGATCGCGCTCACGAAGGTGGCGCCGTTGCCGCCGCCGACGTGGGCGTCGACGAGGGACCGGAGGGACACGGCGTCGAGCAGGGGCACGTCGCCCGAGAGCACCACGACGGCACCGTCGAAGTCGTCGGGGAGCGCCTGCACCGCGACCTCCACGGCGCGGCCGGTGCCGGGGACGTCGTCCTGGTCGACCACGAGGGCGCCCGGCGCACGCTCGACGACCTCGGCGGCGACGCGGTCCCGCTCGTGACGGACCACGACGGCGACGTGCTCGGGCTCGAGCGACGACGCGGTGCGGAGCACGTGCGCGATGAGCGGCAGTCCGGCGAGGCGGTGCAGCACCTTCGGCGTGGCGGACTTCATGCGGGTGCCCTGGCCTGCGGCGAGGACGACGACGGCGATGCGCTGGTCGGTCATGCCCCCATCCTGGCGCACGTCGGCTCGGCGGGTGGTCCGGACCGCTGTGTCGAGCGAACCGTGCGCCGTACCGCAGCACGCGATCAGCGGCCGGCGGTACCGCACCACGCGATCAACGGCCGGCGGGCTCCGCCCGCACGAAGGCCATGCACACCAACCCCGCCACGAGCACCACCACGATGCCGAGGATCCCGTACCGCGTCGATCCCCCGATCGTCACCGCGAGCGCGAACAGCGTCGGGGCGAGGAACGTCGCCGCGCGCCCGGTGGTGGCGTACAGCCCGAAGAGCTCGCCCTCGCGCCCGGGGGTCGCGAGCCGCGCGAGGTACGCCCGCGAGGACGCCTGCACCGGCCCGACGAAGAGCGCCAGGGTGAGGCCGAGCACCCAGAACAGCGCGGACGAGGTGCCGGCGGCGAGCACCCCGAGCCCGCAGAGCGCGAGGCCCACCAGCGAGACCATGATGAGCGCCCGGGAGCCGAACCGGTCGTCGAGCCGCCCGGAGGCGAACGTCGCGACCCCCGCGACGACGTTGGCGGCGATCGCGAACAGGATCACCTGCGACGGCGTGAAGCCGAACACCTGCGCGGCGATGATCCCGCCGAAGGTGAACACCGCGCCGACGCCGTCCCGGAACACGGCGCTCGCGACGAGGAACCCGAGGACGTTGCGGCGCTCCCGCCACAGCCGCGCGACGTCGCGTGCGAGGTCGCGGTAGGCCCCGAGCACGTTGCCGCCACGGGACCGGTCGGCGGCCGCCTCGGGCACGACGAGGAAGAGCGGCACTGAACTCACGGCGAGCCACACGGCGGCGATCCCGATCGCGACGCGGACGTCCCACTGCCCGGTCGCGACGGTGGCGGGCAGCTGCAGGAGCCCTGCGACGTCGCCCCGCCCGAAGTCCTGGATGCAGAGGACGAGCAGGACGACCAGGAGCACGATGCCGCCGAAGTAGCCAGCGGCCCAGCCGATCGCCGACACCCGACCCGTACGGTCCGCGGGTGCGACCTGTCCGAGCATCGCGTTGTAGCCGACGCTGGCGATCTCGTACGCGACGGTGCCGATGCCGAGCAGTGCGGCGCCGAGGTACAGGTAGGGCTGGCTCGGGGCGACGAACACCATGCCGCCGATGGACAGCGCGATGCCGATCGTCGCGATGAGGACGGACCGTCGACGGTGTCCGGTGCTGTCCGCGAGCCGGCCGACCGCGGGCGCGACGAGGGCGACGACGAGCCCGGCGATCGCGAGCGTCGTCGAGACCACGGCCGCGTTGTGCGCCAGCTCGCGCTCCACGGCTGCCTTCCCGGCAGCCGAGGTGTCGGCCACCAGCGCCGGGTCGACGAACGCCCGACTCGCGAGGTACGTGCTGAAGACGAAGGTGGTCACGACCGCGTTGAACGCCGCGGACCCCCAGTCCCAGAGCGCCCACGAGACGAGCGCGCGGCGGTCGGTGCGCTGCGGTGGCACGGCGGTGGGCGACACGGTCATGGCCGAACCGTAGCGCGTCCCGGTGTCGCGCGGGTGGTCCCCGACGAGGGGGCACCGCCGGTCGCCCCCTGGTGCGGAGGGACGGCCTGGAGGCGCGTGGCGGCGCCGCCACCCGCCTCCAGGCCGTCACCGGGTCGCGCCGGGCGCGGGGCGCGACGCCGACCGTCGGCCCGCCGGACGCACGCGCGCTCCGCGCGACCCCGTCTCAGCCGACGGAGAGCGACCCGCCGGACTCCCGCACGCGGCCGTCCTTCGGCACGTACACCCGGAGCCCGTCGAGCGACGTCGTCGTGAAGGCCGAGCGGTCCTCGCGGAGGAGCCGCGTCACGGCGCCGGGCGCGGGCAGTCGCTGGTCGTTGCCGACCACGATCGCGACGTACGGACCGCGGTCGAGGCGGTTCGAGCCGAGGTCCCCGACGTACGGGCGGAAGAGCGTCGGCGTCGCGGCCACGAAGAGGATCGGCCCGTCCGGCACGCCCTCGCGGTCGAGGTACCCGGGCAGCAGGGCGATCCCGGTCGGGTGCGCACGGACCACCGCCTGGCTGAGCCGGACCGACGGCACCACGAGGGCGACGACGAGCACGAGGACCACGGGCACCGTCAGCCACCGCGGCGGGACGGTGGCGAGGCGTGCGAGACCGATCGCGGCGAGCACCAGGAGGAAGGGCATCCAGGCCGTGTAGTACGTGGGGAGCGCGATCTTCGCGACGACGACGTAGAACCCGGCGATGAGCAGGAACGCGACGCCGACGTACGCCACGAGCCGGTCGAACCGGACGATGAGGGCGGCGAGGACCCCGACGGCGATCACGAGGAGCAGGACCTCGCCGGTGCCGTTCGCCATGAACTGCAGGCTCGCCCACCACGGTGCGAAGGTGTAGATCTTCCCGTCGATCGTGATGGGGTGCCCGTTGGTGTTCTGGCCCTCCTGGAACGTGATCATGTAGGTGATCGCGGACCGGATGCCCATCGGCACGTAGAGCGCCACGAACGTGACCGCGAACGCCGCGGCCCAGAGCGCCCCGCCGACGATCCCCTTCCGCACGGCCCGGAACAGGAACGGCAGCAGCAGGAACGCCGGCAGCAGGACGACCGTCGAAACCTTCGACGTGACCGAGACGGCCATGAGCACCCCGGAGACCGGAGCCAGCCACCACGCCCGTTCGCTGCGGATCCACCACCACGCGGCGACGATCGCGAAGACCGCGAACGCCGTCATCACGGGGTCGAGGAGCGCCAGGCGGTCGACGCGTGGGCCCGCGGCACCACGGGGTGTGAGCCACCACATCGCCGCGGCGAGCAGGCCGCACCACCACCCGACCTCACGGCGGAGCCACACGAAGAGCACGACGCCGACCGCGAGGGTCAGCACTCCGACGAGGACGCGCGGGCCGGTCGGTCCCTGCCCGGCGACGAACTGCGCGAGGCCGAACAGGTACTTCGCCGTCGGCGGGTGCTCGCGGTTCCCGGTGAAGTCGCCGTGCACGTACTGCCAACCGGCCCGGACGTAGATGTCCTCGTCGCCCGTGATGTTCGGGCCACCGACGTTCCAGAAGCACTGGAAGAGCGCCCAGAGCCCGACGGCGGCGAGGACACCGAGGCGGACGCGGACGTCGTCGGCGAGGGCGAGCACTCGTGATGGCACCCGACGAACCTAGTCGAGCGCGGTGGTCAGGCGGGCACGCCGCCCGGGTGGACGACCGACTTGAGCGAGGCCGGGTCGGTGTCGCTCTCCAGGGCTTCCCGGACGTCGTCGAGGCCGTAGCGCCCCGTGACGAGCGCGTCGAGGTCGACCTGCCCGGACGCCACCAGCCCGATCGCCACCGGCCAGGTGTTCGTGTACCGGAAGATCCCCGTCACGGTGACCTCGAGGTTCTGGATGTGCTCGACGGGCAGCGTCATCTCGGAGTTGCCGAGCCCGACGAGGACCGCGGCGCCGGCGGGTCCGACCGCCTTGATGCCGTCGGAGACCGCGCGGGGCGCACCGCTCGCGTCGATGAAGGCGTCGACCGGCACGATGTCCGCGGTGACGTCGACCGCGGTCGGGTCGACGACCTCCGTCGCGCCGAACGACAGCGCGCGCTCCCGACGCTCGGCGACGAGGTCGCTCACGAGGATGCGCGTCGCGCCGAAGGCCCGGGCGACCTGCGCGCAGATCACGCCGATCGGACCCGCACCGGCGATGAGCACCGACGAGCCGGGGACGATGCCGGCCTTGCGGGCCGCCGCGATCCCGACCGACAGGGGCTCCAGGAGCGCACCGGCCTCGAACGAGACCGTGTCCGGCAGGGTGTGTGCGAACACCGACTCGATCGTGACGTACTCCGTGAAGGCGCCGTCGACCGGCGGCGTCGCGTAGAACCGCATGTTCGGGCAGAGGTTGTACCGCCCGGCGAGGCACTGCGCGCACCGGTGGCACGGCCGCTGCGGTTCGACCGCGACGCGCTCGCCGACACGGGAGGCGTCGACGCCCTCGCCCACGGCGACGATCGTGCCGGACAGCTCGTGACCGAGGACGAGGGGCTCCTCGACCACGAAGTCGCCGATCCGCCCGTGCCGGTAGTAGTGGACGTCCGAGCCGCAGACACCGACCGCCGCGACACGGACGAGCACGTCGCCGGGCTCCGGTGTCGGGACGGGGCGCTCCTCGACCGTGAGGTCCTGGGTGCCGAGGAGCACGCTCGTGCGCTGGTGCTCCGGGAGCTGCGTGGTCATGCGGGTCTCGCTTCCTCGACCGCTGCGTCGCGGTCGGTCCGGGGGTCGTGCGTGCTGGGGGCGGGGCTCGCGCGGACGACCGCGGCGGGGCGGTTCCGCGCCACCGCGGCCGGGCGGTTCCGCGCCACCGCGGCCGGGTCGCGCAGGAGGTCCCGGAAGCCGACCTCGGCCGCCCCGCGGGTCAGGACGTCGTCACCGAGGGCCGCGGGGACGATGCGCAGCCGATCGGCGGTGCCGGGCATCGACTGCGCCCGGACGGCGTCGAGGATCCGGTCGCCGACGTGCACGAGGAGCACTCCGAGGAAGCCGCCGAGCACGACGACCTCGGGGTTGACGGTGTGGATCGCGTTGCGCAGGGCGGTGGCGAGCGCGGACACCTGGCGGTCGACGACGGCCTCGAGCTCCGGTCGTCCCTCGGCGAGCGCCGCGGCGAGGCCACGGAGGTCGTCCGGTGCCGTGCCGGCCGCGGTCGTGAGGGCTTCGCGGGAGGCCTCGGTCTCGAGGCACCCGACCGCGCCGCAGTGGCAGCGGATGCCGTTCGCCGCGACGAAGGTGTGGCCGAGCTCGCCGGCGTACCCGTCGGCGCCGCTCAGGGGCCGGGCGGCGGCGATGACGCCGCCACCGATGCCGCTCGCGCCACCGTTGAGGTACACGAGGTCGTCGACGCCGCGACCGCTCCCGGCGAGTCGTTCCGCCCACGCGCCGAGGTTGGCGTCGTTCGCGACGGCCACCGGGAGGTCGGTGCGCTCGGCCAGGGGTCCGGCGACGGGTTCGTCGCGCCAGCCGAGGTGCGGGGCGTACTGGACGGTGCCGTCCTCGACCCGGACGGTGCCCGGGACGGCGACACCGATGCCGACGACGCGGACCGTGGGCACGCGGTCGCCCGCTCCGGCCGCGCGCTCGCCCGCTCCGGCCGTCAGTTCCTCGAGCAGCGCCGCGATCGTGTCGACGGCCTCCGACCCGGTCGGCGGGCGGTCCTGCGGGGCGGTGCGGTGGTGGCGGACGGAGCCGTCGAGGCCGACGAGTGCGACCGTGACGGCGTCGATCTCGACCACCGCCGCCGCGGCCACGACGTCCGCCGAGGCCCGCACCACCGGACTCGGTCGACCGACCCCGGTGCCGCGGAGTCCTGCGGGCGGTGCCTCCTCGTGCACGAGGCCGAGGTCGACGAGCTCGCCGACGAGCGCGAGGGTCGTCGAGCGGTTCAGCCCCGTGCGCCGGGTGAGTTCGGCGCGGCTGATCGGGCCCTCCTCGTGCACGAGTCGGAGGACGCGCGCGGCGTTGCCGGGCGCGGTCTGCGGTGCCATGCGGTCCTCCTTCGTGGTGGGGGGTGGTGGGCGGGCGGTTCTCCGTCGGCCCGAGTCTCGCGGTCAGCGACGTCTCTCGCGCCGATCCGCGCGAGAGACGTCGCTGTGCACGAGACTCGGCAGCAAGACCGCGACCGCCGCTCAGCGCGAGCGCGAGAACGCGGCGTCGAACGCGGCGTCCGGCGGGGCGATCGTCCCGAGCTGGCGCACGAACGCGAGCGCCTCGGGGCCGCCGACGAGCCGGTCCATGCCGGCGTCCTCCCACTCGACGCTGGTCGGCCCGTCGTACCCGATGTGGTTCAGCACGCGGAACACCCGCTCCCACGGCACGTCCCCGTGGCCGGCGGTGACGAAGTCCCAGCCCCGCCGGGGGTCGCCCCACGGCAGGTGCGACGACAGGCGTCCGTTCCGCCCGTCGAGCTGCTTCACCGACTCCTTGCAGTGCACGTGGTACACGCGGTCGGCGAAGTCGAGCAGGAACGCGGCGGGGTCGAGGTCCTGCCACACGAAGTGCGACGGGTCGAAGTTGAACCCGAACGCCCGCCGGTCCGCGAAGACGTCGAGGGTCCGACGAGCCGTCCAGTAGTCGTAGGCGATCTCGGACGGGTGCACCTCGAGGGCGAACCGCACGCCGACCTCCTCGAACACGTCGAGGATCGGCGACCAGCGGTCGTGGAAGTCCTGGTAGCCGGCGTCGATCATGCCCGGCGGCACGGGCGGGAACCCGGCGACGGTCTTCCAGATCGACGAGCCCGAGAACCCGGTGACCGTGCGGACCCCGAGGGCAGCGGCGGCGCGGGCCGTCCACTGCAGCTCCTCGGCGGCCCGCTGCCGGACGCCCTCGGGGTCGCCGTCGCCCCACACGTGCTCCGGCACGATGTCCTGGTGCCGCTGGTCGATCGGGTCGTCGCACACGGCCTGCCCGACCAGGTGGTTCGCGATCGTCCAGACCTCGAGGCCGTTGCGCTCCAGGATCGCCTTGCGGTCCGCCACGTACTCGGGGTCCGTCGCTGCGCGCCGGACGTCGAGGTGGTCACCCCAGCAGGCGATCTCCAGTCCGTCGTAGCCCCACTCGCCGGCGAGGCGCGCCACCTCCTCGAAGGGCAGGTCGGCCCACTGGCCGGTGAACAGGGTGACCGGCCTGGAGGCGCGGGTCGTCCCCGTCTCGTCGGTTCCGTCCGTCGTCGTCATCGTCGTCGTCCTTCCTCGCCTGTCGAGCGGGTCACCAGGACCCGGGGGTGGCGCCCGCGGGCACCGTGTCGGGGCGGTCGACGTGCGAGCGCACCTCGACCACGGTGTGCTCGCGGGCGGCGGTCGCGACGGCCTCCATCACCTCGAGCACGTGGAACGCGAGGTCGCCGCTCGCCCGGTGCGGCCGGTCGGTCGCGATCGCGTGCGCCATGTCGGCGAGCCCGTAGCCCCGCCCGGCGTCCGCGTAGCCGGCGGTCACGGGCAGCTCACGCCACTCGCGGTCGTCGGCGGTCGCGATGGACACCGGGTCGGAGAACCGGTTCGGGTCCGGCACGCCGAGGGTGCCGGACGTGCCGTACACCTCGAACAGCGGTGCCCGCGTGGCCCAGACCTCGAACGACACCGTGACCGTGGAGACGACCCCGTCCGCGTGTTCCAGGACCGCGACGACGTGCGTGTCGATGTCGACCCGGAGCGGGGTGCCCGCAGCGGGTCCGGTCGCGATCGTGCGCTCGCGGTCCGACCGTGTGGAGGCGCCGCTCACGCGGACCACCGGGCCGAAGAACTGCACGAGGCTCGTGAGGTAGTACGGCCCCATGTCGAGCAGCGGGCCGCCGCCGGGCTGGTAGTAGAACGCGGGCGCCGGGTGCCAGAGCTCGTGTCCGGGGGCGGACCACGACACCGCGGCGCCGACCGGCGTGCCGATCAGCCCGTCGTCGAGCGCCGCGCGGGCGGTCTGGATCCCGGTGCCGAGCACGGTGTCCGGTGCGCTGCCGACCCGCAGGCCTGCGCGTCGGGCGAGGTCGAGCACGGGCTGCGCCTCCGCGGTGGACATCGCGAGCGGCTTCTCGCCGTACACGTGCTTGCCGGACTCCAGCGCCCGCGTGGCGACCTCGGCGTGCGCGGCGGGGATCGTCAGGTTGAGCACGACGTCGACGTCGTCCGCTCCGAGGAGGTCGTCGACCGAGGACCCCCGGACGCCCTGGGCCTCGCCGACCGACCGCGCCCGGGCGACGTCGATGTCCGCGACGGCGGTGAGCTCGAGCCCGGGCAGCGCCGGGAAGTGCTCGAAGTACTGCTGGCTGATGACGCCGACGCCGACGACCCCCACCCGCAACGGTCGGTCGTTCACCGGGCTGCCCACAGGAGTCCCCTCTCGATGATGGTGCGGAGCGGCTGCGACTCGACGACCTCGAGCCGGTGCCCGGGAGCCGAGACGAACACGCGCCCCTGCCCCCACTGCCGGGTCCAGATCGCGGGGGCGGTGACCGGGCGGTTCCAGGCGTCGAAGTCCCGGGCCTCCTGCGTGGTCGTCGCCAGCACGTCGTTGTACTCGTCGGAGAGCACCCAGTACTGCTCGGTCACGAGGTCGAAGTCCTCGATGCCCTGCGTGATCGGGTGCTCGTGCCCCGCCTCGGTGATGTGCACCGTGTAGGGGATGTAGTTGTCGGACTGCTCGCCGGTGCGCTCCGCCGGAGGCTTCGCCGCGTGGTGCGCGAACTGCCCGCCGACCATGTGCAGGTAGTCGGCGGTGTTCCGGAACGCGTCCGCGATCCCGCCGTGCCACCCCGCGAGGCCCGCACCGCCGAGGACCGCCTGCTGGAGTCCGGCAAACTCGTCGTCGGCGATGGTCGACATCGTCACGACCTGAACGATGAGGTCGACGGAGCCCATGACGGACTCGTCGGCGTACACCGCGGTGCCGTCCTCGACACGGACGTCGAAGCCGTTGTCCCGGAGGAACGGGACGAACAGGTCGGTGGTCTCGACCGGCATGTGGCCGTCCCACCCGCCGCGGACGACGAGGGCCTTCCTGGTGTCCGCCATTCAGATCACCGTCCAGGCGCTGCCGTCGGCCGCGCTGCGCTCGACCGCGTCGAGGACCCGCTGCACGTGCAGCCCCTCCTCGAACGACGGGGACGGGTCTTCGCCCGCCACGATCGCCTGCACGAAGTCCTTCACCTCGTGGCTGAAGGTGTGCTCGTACCCGATGAGGTGTCCGGTCGGCCACCACGCCGCCATGTAGGGGTGCTCGGGCTCGGTCACGATGATCCGTTGGAAGCCCTGCTCGCCCGCCGGGGCGGTGGCGTCGTAGAAGCGCAGCTCGTTCATCGACTCGAGGTCGAACTGGATCGCGCCGGCCGACCCGCTGATCTCCAGCGTGAGACCGTTCTTCCGGCCGGTCGCGTACCGCGTGGCCTCGAACGTGCCGATCGCACCGTCGGCAGCGCCGCCCGCGAGCCGTGCGGTGAAGAACGCGGCGTCATCGACCGTCACCTGGCCACGCTCCTCGGAGGCGGTGCCGGACAGCCCGACGCCCTCCGCCATGAGCGGCCGCTCGGTCACGAAGGTCTCGAGCGTGCCCGAGACCGTGGCGAGCGACGCCCCCGTGACGTGCTCCACGAGGTCGATCGCATGCGCGCCGATGTCGCCGAGCGAGCCGGAGCCCGCGAGCGACTTGTCGAGTCGCCAGGTCATCGGGCCGTCGGGATCTGCCAACCAGTCCTGCAGGTAGAGCGCGCGGACCTGTCGGACGGTGCCGAGCCTCCCGGCCTCCACCAGCCGCTTCGCGAAGGCGATGGCGGGCACCCGACGGTAGCTGAAGCCGACCATCGAGCGGACGCCCGACGCCCGCGCAGCGGCGGCGGCCGCGGTCATCGCCTCGGCCTCGGCGACCGAGTTCGCGAGGGGCTTCTCGCAGAGCACGTGCTTGCCGGCCTCGAGCGCGGCGACGGCCACCTCGACGTGCGACGAGCCGGGCGAGCAGATGTCCACCACGTCGATGTCCGGGTCCGTGACGGCAGCGCGCCAGTCGGTCGACGCGGTCTGCCAGCCGTACTGCCGTCGGGCCGCCTCGGTCCGCTCCGGGTCACGGCCGACGATCACCGCCATCTCCGGTTCGACCCCGAGGTCGAAGAACCTGGGGGCGGTCCGCCACCCCTGCGAGTGGGCGGCTCCCATGAAGCCGTGGCCCACCATCGCCACACGCAGTCGATCCTGCGCCTGTCGGTCCGATGCCATTCGTTCGCTCCTTTGCGATCACGCTTGCCAGAGTCAACACTACCGCTTATGTTGGGCGCGGCAACATTTTGTTTCGACGACGAACGGTGATCCACCATGGCAACGACGCCCACCCGTGACGACAAGTTCTCCTTCGGTCTCTGGACCATCGGCTACAACGGCTCCGACCCGTTCGGCGGCCCGACCCGGCCCGCGCTCGACGTGGTCGAGGCGGTCGAGAAGCTCGACGAGATCGGCGCCTACGGCCTGACCTTCCACGACGACGACCTGTTCGCGTTCGGCTCGACCGACGCCGAGCGTCAGGCACAGATCGACCGCCTGAAGGGCGCCCTCGAGTCGACCGGCATCATCGTGCCGATGGTCACGACGAACCTGTTCTCGGCGCCCGTCTTCAAGGACGGCGGCTTCACCTCGAACGACCGGAACGTCCGTCGCTTCGCCCTCCGCAAGGTGCTCCGCAACCTCGACCTGGCCGCCGAGCTCGGTGCGAAGACGTTCGTCATGTGGGGTGGCCGTGAGGGCTCGGAGTACGACTCCGCCAAGGACGTCCAGGCGGCGCTCGAGCGCTACCGCGAGGCCGTCAACCTCCTCGCCCAGTACGTCACCGACAAGGGCTACGACATCCGCTTCGCGATCGAGCCGAAGCCGAACGAGCCCCGCGGTGACATCCTCCTGCCCACCCTCGGCCACGCGATCGCCTTCACCGAGACGCTCGAGCGCCCGGAGCTCTTCGGCATCAACCCCGAGGTCGGCCACGAGCAGATGGCCGGGCTGAACTTCACGGCTGGCATCGCCCAGGCGCTCTACCAGGGCAAGCTCTTCCACATCGACCTCAACGGGCAGCGCGGCATCAAGTACGACCAGGACCTCGTGTTCGGCCACGGCGACCTGCAGAACGCGTTCTCGCTCGTCGACCTGCTCGAGCACGGCGCACCGCAGGGCGGCCAGGCCTACGACGGCCCCCGCCACTTCGACTACAAGCCGTCGCGCACCGAGGACATCACGGGCGTCTGGGACTCGGCGAAGGCGAACATGCGCATGTACCTCCTCCTCAAGGAGCGTGCGCAGGCGTTCCGCGCCGACCCCGAGGTCCAGGAGGCCCTGTCCGCCGCGAAGGTCGACGAGCTGAGCACCCCGACGCTGAACAGCGGCGAGTCGTACGACGACTTCCTCGCCGACCGCTCCGCCTTCGAGGACTTCGACACCGACGCCTACTTCGGCGGCAAGGGCTTCGGCTTCGTGCGCCTCCAGCAGCTCGCGATCGAGCACCTCATGGGCGCTCGGTGACCCTCGTCGCCGGGGTCGACTCGTCGACCCAGTCCTGCAAGGTCACGATCCGCGACGCCGACACCGGCGCGGTCGTCCGGGAGGGCCGAGCGGCCCACCCGGACGGCACGTCCGTCGACCCCCGCCACTGGTGGGACGCGCTCGGCGCCGCGATCGCGGACGCCGGCGGGTTCGACGACATCGCGGCCGTCGCGGTCGCGGGGCAGCAGCACGGCATGGTGGCGCTCGACGCGGACGGTCGCGTGGTGCGCGACGCGCTCCTCTGGAACGACGTGCGCAGTGCGGACGCGGCCGCGCAGATGGTCGGCGAACTCGGCCGGGAGGCATGGGTCGCCCGCTCGGGGCTGGTCCCGGTGGCCTCGTTCACCGGCACGAAGCTGCGGTGGCTCCGCGAGGCGGAGCCGGAGAACGCGGCGCGCGTCGCGGCCGTCGCACTCCCCCACGACTGGCTGTCGTGGCGGCTGCGCGGGTACGGTCCGGCGGACGAGAGCCCGCTCGGCCCCGACCTCGACGCGCTCGCGACCGACGGCTCGGACGCCAGCGGCACGGCGTACTGGGACCCGGTGCGCCGCGAGTACGACGGGGAGCTGTTCGAGGCCGCGCTCGGCCGTGGTCTGCGGGTCGCCGCTGGTGCCGGCGGCGCTGCGGAGGCCGTGGTGGTGCCGCGGGTGGTCGCGCCGGACGACGCGATGGGCGCGCTCGACGGCGACGTCGAGCTGCCCGGCGGAGCGGTAGCTCGCGCCGGGCTGGTCGTCGGCGCGGGACTCGGCGACAACGCCGGGGCAGCGCTCGGCCTCGGGCTGGGCCCGGGTGACGTCGCGGTGTCCCTCGGCACGAGCGGCACCGTCTTCGGCGTGACCGACACCGAGGTGACGGACCCGAGCGGGACCGTGGCGGGTTTCGCCGACGGGACCGGGTCGCGCCTCCCGATCGTCACGACGCTCAACGCGGCCCGCGTGCTCGAGGTGGTCGGCGGTCTCCTCGGCGTCGACCACGACGCCCTCGGCGAGCTGGCGCTGCAGGCGCCCGCCGGTGCCGACGGACTCGTCCTGGTGCCGTACTTCGTCGGCGAACGCACCCCGAACCGACCGGACGCGACCGCGTCCCTGCTCGGCATGACCCCGGCGACCACCGACCGGGCGCACCTCGCCCGCGCCGCCGTCGAGGGGATGCTCTGCGCCCTCGCCGACGGTCTGGCCGCCGTCGAGGGCACCGGCGTCGAGGTGTCCCGTCTGCTGCTCATCGGCGGTGCCGCACGGAACGAGGCCGTCCGCGTCGTCGCGGCGCAGGTGTTCGGCCGCGACGTCGAACTGCCGGAGCCGGGAGAGTACGTCGCCGCCGGTGCTGCCCGGCAGGCGGCGTGGGTGCTCACGGGCTCCCTGCCGTCGTGGAGCATCGCGACGACGACGATCGCGGCGGACCCGCGCCCCGAGGTCCTCGAGCGGTACCGTTCGGCGGCTGCCTGACGGTCCTGCACCACCGCCCCGCCCCGGTCCGCCGGGGCGGGGCGGTGGTCGTCCCCGGGTCAGCCGACGGTGACGAACAGGTACACGGCGAGCGCGACCGAGCAGCCCGCGATCGCGATGCGCAGCACCCCGTGCGGCACGCGCCCCGCCACCGTCGGTCCGATCAGGCCGCCGACGACCGCGCCCGCCCCGAGTGCCAGCGCCGCGGACCACACGACGTGCCCGGACACGGCGAACACCACGGCGGGGACGAGGTCGGCCGCCAGGAGGAGGACGTTCTTCACGGCGTTGGCGCGGGGCAGGTCCGGCTCGCCCGTGAGGAGCAGCACGGCGATCATCAGCACGCCCGCACCGGCTCCGAAGTACCCGTTGTAGAGGCCGACCCCGGCGATGCTCGGCACGGCCGCCCCGGTCCCGGTCGGTGCTGCTGCTCCGGTCGGCGCTGCTGCTCCGGTCGGCGCTGTTGCTCCGGTCGGCGCGCGGCGGCGACGTCGGTCGAGGACCGGCTGGAGCAGGAGCAGGGCGCCGCCCGCGAGCACCAGGAACGGGACGATCCGGTCGAAGAGGTGCGCCGGGGTGACGACGAGCAGCACGGCACCCGCCGTCGAGGCGCCGACGGTCAGGGGCAGCCACCGCCGGATCGTGGTGGGGTGGTCGCGGAGCTGTTCCCGCGCGCGGAACGCAGAACTCGCGCCGCTGCCGAGCAGGGCCACGGAGTTCGTGACGTTCGCGGCGAACGGCGGGAGTCCGACCGCCAGGAGCGCCGGGTACGCCACGAGCGACGTGATGCCGCCGGCCGTGCCGATGATGCCGGCCACGACGCCGGCGAGGACGAGGACCGCGACCGTCAGCACGCTCCATGCTGACACGCCCGACAGCCGTCCGGGCTGGCGGGCGTCGGGGCTGGCGGGCGTGGAGGTCGGCGGGCGTCGGGTCAGGCGGAGTGGTCGGCCTCGTAGACGGCCATGAGCATCGCGGCCCCGAGCCGGGCGGTCCGCGCCGCCTGCGGAGAGCGCTGCACGGCCGAGTCGACCCGGGCACCCTCCACCAGCAGCACGATCGTCTGCGCGACGTGGGCGGGGAGCCCGGCACGGGAGCAGACCTGCGTCAGGTGCTGCTCGACCTGCCGCACGTGCTCCCGCGCGAGTTCGGCGATCTCGGGGTCCTGCCGTCCGAGCTCGGCGTGGAGGTTGATGAACGCGCAGCCGCGCCAGTCGTCCGCGGCGAAGCACCGCTCGAGGTGGTCGAACACGGCGAGGACCTCGTCCCGCGGGTCCTCGGCCTCGGCGGCGATCCGTTCGAGTGCTGCGGTCCACGCCGCGTGCCACCGCTGGAGCACGGCGACGACGAGGTCGTGCTGCGTCGGGTAGGCCGCGACCACGGCGGACGGGTCGAGTCCGGCCCGCCGAGCGACGTCCTCGGTCGACACCGGCCCGATGCCGTGCTCGGAGAACAGGGCGTCGGCGGCGTCGACCACGGCGCGTTGCGCGTCGGTCGGGCTCCGCGTGGAGGTGAGGGTCGTGGAGGTC
This sequence comes from Curtobacterium sp. NPDC089689, assembly GCF_044749145.1. Classification (NCBI taxonomy): domain Bacteria; kingdom Bacillati; phylum Actinomycetota; class Actinomycetes; order Micrococcales; family Microbacteriaceae; genus Curtobacterium; species Curtobacterium sp. NPDC089689. The sequence continues at coordinate 443,816 of NZ_JBIVHJ010000001.1, forward strand.
ATGTGTCCTTCGGATCAGCCGGCGAAGAAGTCGGCGTAGGACGGCTCCTGCACGGGACCGTCGTGGCCGTTCACCCGCGCCACCACCATGGCACGCAGCACGGCGGGGTGGGTGAGGCCGCGGCGGTGCCACTCTCGCGGGTCGCGGCGGAGTTCCTCGAGCGACGGTCCGGGCATGCGGTTCACGCTCCCAGTCCGAGGACGACGGCGGCCGACGCCGCGACCGACACCGACACGATCCCCGTGCAGACCGAGACCACGGCGAGCGCGCGCTGTCGGCGTGCTGCACGGACCTCGCTGAACGGGCTCCGGTGGTGACGTCCGGAGACGGACACGGACTGGTGTGCGCTCTTCGGTCCGACCAGCAGGTCGGCGTCGGCGATCGTGGTCACGGCGGGTTCCTCGGGTCTTCCTCGGTGGTCGGCCCCGGCTGTTCCGGAGGCTCTCTCGACCATGACGGTACGAACGCATCGATCGTCACGCACGCGGTCCGGGCGACGTCGTCGAAAGGTGGATGTCCGGGCGGGCTGCGGTGCCGTTCCCTGGACATCCGGCGTCGCAGGTCCGCCTCGGGTGCCGGTCGACCGGTGCACACTCGAGGCATGGGCGTCGACACGGCTGCGAGCATCTGGATCGTCACCGGCTCGCCGGGTTCGGGGAAATCGACCGTCAGCCGGGGACTCGCCGGCGCACTGCACGACGCTGCACGCGTCGCGGCGGACGACCTGCAGGCGATGCTGGTGTCCGGTGCGGTCTGGGCGCTGGGCGAACCGGCCGACGAGGCCGCTCGTCAGGTGGACCTCTGCTACCGCAACGTCGGCGCACTGAGCGCGAACTTCGCTCGGGCCGGGTTCTCGACGGTGATCGACTGCGTCGTGCCGGACGCCGACCACCTTGACCGGCTGCTGGGACACCTGCCCGCGGTACCGGTGTCGTTGGTGGTGCTCGACCCCGGTGGATCGGTCTGTCGCGCGAGGAACGCCCAGCGGCCTGCGGCGGACCGTTTCGACTTCGACGACCACGAGGGGCTTCGGCGCTCGATGCGCTCCGGGTTCGGTGACCGCGGTTGGTGGATCGACACCGCGGAGCAGTCCGTCGAGCGGACGGTGCACGACGTCGTCGAGGGGGCCGTCGCGGGCCGCCGTGGACGACTCGATCCGGCCGGCGACGTCGGTGCCGAGCCGTATCCTTGCCCGGACCCCGGTGCTGCCCGGACGGAGCGCCGGCCGAGGGAGGAACGACCATGAGCATGGAAGGCGCCGCCTGGAGCTCGCTCTACAAGATCTCCACCGCGAAGGACGGGAAGCACGGGCTCTCCCGCGCCTCACTGCGGCGGATCATGACGTTCGCCGTGCCGTACCGGTGGAAGCTCGTCGTCTTCATCGCCCTGTCGGTCGTGGGGGCGTTCCTCGCGGTCGCGACACCGGTGCTCGCCGGGCAGGTGGTCGACGTCATCGCCGCTCGCGGCGAGGTCGGCACGATCGTCCGGCTCGCCGTCGTGATCGCCCTCGTCGCCGTCGCCGACGCGGGCGCCTCGCTCCTGACCCGCTGGTACTCGGCACGGATCGGTGAGGGCGTGATCCTCGACCTCCGCACGGCCGTGTTCGACCACGTCCAGAAGATGCCGATCGCGTTCTTCACCCGCACCCGGACCGGTGCGCTCGTCAGCCGCCTCAACAACGACGTCATCGGCGCCCAGCAGGCCTTCAGCGGCACGCTGTCCGGCGTCGTCACGAACCTCGTGGCGCTCGTGCTGACGCTGATCGTGATGCTCAGCACCTCGTGGCTCGTCACGGTCATCGCGGTGGTCATGCTGCCGCTGTTCCTCGTCCCGGCGCGGCGCATGGGCACCCGCCTGGCCGCGCTCCGCCGCGAGGCCGCCGACCACAACTCGGCGATGAGCACCCAGATGACGGAGCGCTTCTCGGCGCCGGGCGCCACGCTCGTGAAGCTGTTCGGGCGGCCGGACGAGGAGTCCGAGGAGTTCCGGGTCCGTGCCGCACGCGTCCGCGACATCGGGGTCCGCACCGCGATGCTGCAGTTCGTGTTCGTCACGGCGCTGACGCTCGTCGCCGCGCTCGCGCTCGCGCTCGTGTACGGCCTCGGCGGGGCACTGGCGCTCGGCGGGCAGCTCAACACGGGTGACGTCGTGACGCTGGCACTCCTCCTCACCCGTCTCTACGTGCCGCTGACGAGTCTCGCGAACGCCCGGGTCGAGATCATGAGCGCGGTGGTGAGCTTCGAGCGCGTGTTCGAGGTGCTCGACATCGTGCCGCTCATCCAGGAGAAGTCCGATGCGGTCGCCGTGCCGGACGGACCGGTCGCGGTGGAGTTCGACGACGTGCGGTTCGCCTACCCGTCGGCGGACAAGGTCTCCCTCGCCTCGCTGGAGGAGGTCTCGACGCTCGACACGCGCGGCGGCGACGAGGTGCTGCACGGCGTCTCCTTCCGGATCGAGCCCGGGCAGACCGTCGCGCTCGTCGGCACGTCGGGTGCCGGGAAGTCCACGATCGCGCAGCTGCTGTCGCGCCTGTACGACGTCGACTCCGGCGCGGTCCGTCTGGCGGGTGCGGACGTCCGTGACGTGTCGTTCGCGTCCCTGCGGTCCACCATGGGCATGGTCACGCAGGACGGCCACCTGTTCCACGAGACGATCGGGTCGAACCTCCGCCTCGCACGACCGGACGCGACCGACGACGAGGTCTGGGACGCCGTCCGTCGTGCCCGCCTCGAGCCGCTCGTCCGGTCGCTGCCGGACCAGCTCGACACCATGGTCGGTGAGCGCGGGTACCGGCTCTCCGGCGGCGAGCGCCAGCGGATGACCATCGCCCGACTCCTGCTCGCGCAACCCCGGGTCGTGATCCTCGACGAGGCCACCGCCGCTCTCGACTCGACGTCCGAGGCGGCGGTGCAAGCCGCGCTCGGCGAAGCGCTCGAGGCCCGGACGGCGCTCGTCATCGCACACCGGCTCTCGACCATCCGGAGCGCCGACCAGATCCTCGTCGTCGAGGACGGCACGATCGTCGAACGGGGGACGCACGAGGAGCTCCTCGCCGTCGGCGGCCGCTACGAGGAACTGCACCGCACCCAGTTCGCGGTGCAGAAGGACGTGGCGCCCGACGAGCAGGCGTTCAGCGGGAGCGGGGCCACGCAGCGGCCGTGACCGCCGATCGGGAGGCCCGCGACCGCTCAGCCGGGCCGATCAGGCGTCACCCCACGGCGCGTTCGACGAGCGCGAGCAGCCGCGCTTCGTCCTCGTCGTCGAGGGTCGTGATCCCGTAGGCGCTCGGCCACACGCCGCCGTCCTGGACGAGCGTGGCGTCGTCGAAGCCGAAGGTGCACGACGTGGTCCCGTACTTCGACGCGGCCATGAAGAAGCAGACGACCTTGCCGTCCCGGTAGTACGCGGGTTGCCCGTAGCGCGGCTTGGGCTGCAGCTGGGGCACCCGTTCGAGGATCGCGTCGTGGATGCGGAGCGCGATCTCCTGCTCGTCCGGGGTCATGTCACCGATGATCGCGCGGACGGCAGCGTCGCCGTCCTCGCGCTTCTTCAGCTCGGCCGCGCGGACGCGGATCGCCTTCCGCTCCTCGGCGGACAGTGCATCTGATCGTTCCGGCACGGGCGACTCCCCTCGGTTCGGACGACCCCATCATGGGACGCGGGCACTCCGGCGGTCAACGGACGACGGCGCACCTGGCCCGGCGGCAGACCGTCGTCCTGCCCCCGGACTGGGGTGTGCAGTCCACTGGCCGCTTTCGGCGCTCCGCGGACAGAAGTCGGGCGGACGGGCAGGCTGCACCGGTAGCCCCATGACCCACCCCACCCCCACCCGAGTCCAGGTCGATTCGCAGAGCGACGACCTCGACGTCGCGCGCGACCTCCTGGCGGAGGAGTACGCCGGCAGCGAGTGGCGGGCGGAACGGACGGACGAACCGTTCGGCTTCCGGTTCCGGGCCGTCGGCGACGCTGCGATGACCCTGCGGACGATCCGGTTCGACGGCCACCTGTCCGGCACCATGTCCCGGTCCGATGACCACATCGTGCAGTGGACGACACGCGGCCGGGCGACGATCACCCCGCCGGGCGAAGAACCGATCGTCATGGAACCCGGCCGACCGCAGCTGTGGCCGCAGAGCGGTGCGGGGTTCGACTACCGGGACTACGACCAGCGGCTCGTCCAGGTGGACCGTTCGGCGCTCCGCGAGGTCGCCGGCGAGCGCGGGTCCGACCCGGAGTCGCTGCAGCTCGACCACCGGGTGCGTCCGGACGACCGGGCGCTGCAGGTCTGGCGGAACGCGGTACAGCTCATCTCGCACACGGTGCTCGACGGCAAGGCCTCGCCGCTGCTCCAGGCGGAGATGGGACGGCTCGGTGCGCTGGCCCTGCTCGAGCTCTACCCGGTGGTGTCGGCGACGCTGCCGAACGAGCTGCTGCTCCCCCGCAACGCGCACCTGCGACGGGCGGTCGAGTACGTCCACGAGCACTGCCACCTGCCGATCACGAGCACCGACCTGGCCCAGGTGGCGTCGCTGAGCCTCCGCGCGCTGCAGCACGCGTTCCAGCGCACCTTCGACTGCTCACCGAACGCCTACATCCGCCGCGTGCGCCTCGACCGCGTCCGGGACGACCTGCTCCGAGGCGACCCGGTGACCACGAGCATCGCCGACGTGGCCAAGCACTGGGGCTTCGGCCACGCCGGACGGTTCTCGGCCTCGTACCACCAGCAGCACGGCGAGTACCCGCGCGAGACGCTCCGCCGTTCCGCCTGACCCGCACCGCACGGCTGCACGACCGGAGGCAACCCGAACCACGAGGCAGCGTGGTTCGGGGTGCCTGCGGTCGTGCGGACGCCGTGACGGCGTGGGCCGGGCTGCCACGAAGCCGCGCGCGTCAGCCCGCCGCAGCGGTCACGATCCGCCGGTCGGTCGGCAGCACCTCGCGCACCGGGCCGGTGACGTGCACCACCGCGCGGTCCGTGGCGGACCCGGGCACGGGGGCCGGACCCGCACCGCGCCCGACCGCGACGATCCCGTCGGCGTGCACCGTGCCTCCCGGCCGGGACGCCGCCGCGTGCGACGCGACCCACACCTCGACGTCACCCGGCTCGACGACCCGGCGCATCGCGCGGTCGGTGAACCCGAACCGCTGCACGGGCACGTCGAAGCGGACCCGCACCGCTCCCCCTGCGGGCACCGCGACCCGCGTGTAGCCGAGCAGCTGCACGAGCGGCCGGGTGACCGACGCGGCGACGTCGTGGCCGTAGAGCTGCACGACGTCCTCACCGTCACGGTCGCCGGTGTTGCGGACGGTGACCTCGACGGAGAACGCGCCCGAGGTCGCGACGGACCCGTCCACGACGAGGTCCTCGTACGTGAACGACGTGTACCCGAGGCCGAAGCCGAACGGTCGCACGGGCGTCGAGTCCGCCGCCGTGACGTCGGACGGCCCGCCGAGCCGCGGGTGCAGGTAGGTGTACGGCTGCGCGCCCGCGGATCGGGGCAGGGTGACCGGCAGCCGGCCGGACGGGGATGCCACCCCCGTCAGCAGGTCGGCGATCGCGGTGCCGCCGGCCTCACCGGGGAAGAACGCCTGGACGACCGCGGCCGGTCGGGGGCCAGGTCCGTCGAGCGCCCATCCGATCGCGTACGGTCGGCCGGTCAGGAGCACCATGACGGTCGGGGTGCCGGTGGCGACGACGGCCTCCACGAGCTCGCGCTGCACGCCGGGCAGGTCGAGCGACTCGGTGTCGTTGCCCTCCCCCACGGTGCCGCGCCCGAAGAGTCCGGCCTGGTCGCCGACCACGACGACCGCCACGTCCGAGGCCCGTGCCACGGCGACCGCGTCGGCGATGCCGGAGCGGTCCTCGCCCGTCACCGAGCAGCCGGTGGCGAACCGCACGGCAGCGGTGCCGAGGGCGTCGGCGAGGGCCTCGCGGACGGTGGGGATCGCGAACCCGAGGGGCAGGTCCGGGTGTGCGGCGAGCACGTGGTTCGCGAAGGAGTAGCAGCCCTGCAGGGCCTCGGCTCGGTCGGCGTTCGGGCCGATGACCGCCACCGAGGCGCCTGCGGGGAGCGGGAGGACGGGCGCCGCGCCGCCAGCAGCGGCCGCGCCGTCGGCGGCTCCGCCAGCGGCTCCGCCCACGCGCTCGTTCGACAGCAGGACGAGCGACCGCGCGGCGAGCGACCGCGCGAGCGACCGGTGTCGCGGCGTGTCCAGGTCGACGCCGGCGGGGGCGTCGTCCTCGAACGCGTCGGGGTCGAGCAGCCCCAGCCGTTCCTTCTGCCGCAGGACCCGGAGCACGGCCCGGTCGACGCGTGCCTCGTCCACCGCACCCGACCGGACGCGCTCGACGAGCGGCCCGAGGTAGGCGTCTCCGGTCGGCAGCTCGACGTCGATCCCGGCGGTGAGGGCGAGCGCGGCGGCCTCGCCACGATCGGCCGCGACGCCGTGCATGACCTCGAGGAACGCGACCGAGAAGTAGTCGGCGACGACCGTCCCGTCGAAGCCGAGCCGGTCCCGCAGCAGGTCGGTGAGGAGCGCCGGGTCGGAGGCGACCGGCACCCCGTCGACCTCGGCGTAGGAGTTCATGACCGACCGGGCGCCGCCGTCGCGGAGCGCCATCTCGAACGGCGGCAGCGACACGTCCGCGACCTCGCGCGGTCCGGCGTGCACGGGCGCGTGGTTCCGTCCCGCCTGCGACGCCGAGTACCCGAGGAAGTGCTTCAGGGTCGCGTCGACCCCCGCCGCCTGGAGCCCGCGGACGTAGGCCGTGCCGACCGTGCCGACGAGGTACGGGTCCTCGCCGATGCACTCGTCGACCCGCCCCCAGCGCGGGTCGCGGACGACGTCGAGGACGGGCGCGAGACCCTGGTGCACGCCGAGCTCGCGCATCGAGTCACCGATCGCGGTGCCGACCTGCTCGACGAGCTCCGGGTCGAACGCCGCACCCCACGCGAGCGGGGTCGGGAAGGTCGCGGCCTTCCACGCGGCCAGCCCGGTGAGGCACTCCTCGTGCACGAGCGCCGGGATGCCGAGACGGGTCTCACGCTTGAGGCGACGCTGCTCGGCCCACAGCCACGCCGCACGCTCGTCGGGTTCGACGGGCCGTGTGCCGTAGACACGGGTGAACTGGCCGATGCCGTGCCGCGTGATCTCGGCGAGCGTGGTGCCGTCCTGCGCAGCGGCCATCTCGCCCTGCATCGGGGCGACGACGCCGTTCTGGTCGAGCCAGTAGCCGACGAGCTGCGCCGTCTTCTCCTCGAGCGTCATCGCGGCCAGCAGGGTGGTGACGCGGTCGGACGCGGTCGCGTCCGTCAGGTGGGTGGCCTCGGACTGGAGGCGCGGTGCGGGCCCGCCACGCGCCTGGCGTCCGTCACCGGTCGCGGTGGCGACGGGCGTCGTCGACGCGGGGCGCGCCTCCTGGCCGTCCGTGGTCACCGTGCCGTCCTCCGCTGTCGAGCCGTCCGTCGTTTCCGTCATCGGGCCCAGCGTGCTCACCCCTTCACCGCCCCGGTGAGACCGCCGACGATGCGCTTCTGGAAGATCGCGAAGAACACCAGGGCCGGGATCATCGAGAGCGACGTGAACGCGAGCACCCGGGCCGTGTCGACGGAGTACTGCGACGCGAACGCCTGGACGCCGAGCGGGAGCGTGTAGGTCGACGCGTCGTTGAGGATGAACAGCGGTAGGAGGTAGCTGTTCCAGCTGCCGATGAAGGCGAGGATGCCGACCGTCACGACGCCGGGCAGGGACAGTGGGACGACCATGCGGAAGAAGAACCCGATGCGGCTCGCCCCGTCGATGGCGGCGGCCTCCTCGAGCTCGTCCGGGATCGCCCGGAGGAACGGCACGAGGATGATGACCGTCGTCGGCAGCGCGAAGGCGATCTGGGGCAGGATCACGCCGGCGAGGTTGTTCGTCAGCCCGAGGTCCTTCACCAGGATGTAGAGCGGCGTGATCGCGACCGTGATCGGGAACATGAGGCCGGCGGCGAAGAGGGAGTAGAGCGCCTCCCGGCCGCGGAACCGGTACCGGGCGAGGACGAAGCTCACCATGAGCCCGAGCACCACGACGCCGACGGTCGTGGTGACGCCCGCGACGACGGAGTTGCCGAGCTGCTGCCAGAACACCCCGCTGGTCAGGACGTTGACGTAGTTGCCGATCTGCCACGGGTTCGGCAGGCCGGCGGGGCTCGCGGTGATCTGCGAGTTCGTGCGGAACCCGCCGAGCACGATGTACGCGACCGGACCGACGCACACGGCGATGAACAGCAGTGCGATGAAGTACGTGCCGAGGTTGCGCTCGCGCTTGACGGGGCGGCTGTCGTGCGGCCGCCGCTTCGGCGCGACGATGGAGGCGGTGGCGGTCATCGGTCGCCCTTCTCGGTAAGGGCGCCGGCGGTGTCGCGACGCAGGACGAACCGCTGGTAGACGAGGGCGACGACCAGCGAGATGAGGAAGATGACCACGGCGACGGCGTTGCCGTACCCGTAGTTGCCGGAGAGCCGCCCGTTGCCGACCATGTAGGTCGCCATCGTCGAGGTGCCGGCGGTCGAGGCGATGTACTGGCCCCAGATGATGTAGACGAGGTCGAACAGCTGGAGCGACCCGATGATCGACAGGAACGCCCAGATGCGGAGTGTCGGGCCGAGGAGCGGGAGCGTGATGCGCCGCTGGATCTGCCAGTAGCTCGCGCCGTCGAGCTGCGCGGCCTCGAACAGTTCCTCGGGGATGCTCTGCAGGCCGGCGAGGAACAGGATCACCGCGAAGCCGATGTACTTCCACGAGATGATCCCGAGGAGGGTCCAAATCGCGATGTCGGGGTTCGAGAGCCAGTCGTTGCGCAGGAACCCGAGGCCGAGCGACTGCAGCAGGTCGTTCACCGCGCCGCTCGACTGGAGCATGAGGCTCCACCCGGTGCCGACGATGACCTCGGAGATGACGTAGGGCAGGAAGATGAGGACGCGGATGAGTCCGCGGCCGCGGATGCGCTGGTTGAGCAGCAGCGCGAGGATGATCGCGATCGGCCCCTGCACGAGGAGCGAGCCGATGACGATGAAGAGGTTGTGCCAGAGGACGGCCCGGAAGTCCGGGTCGGTGAAGATGACCTTGTAGTTCTGCAGGCCCACGAAGTCGACGGGGGCGCCGTAGCCCTGCCACTTGTAGAAGCCGTAGTAGGCGGCGAGCACGACGGGCAGGATGACGAACCCGACGAACATGATGACCGCGGGGCCCGCGAGGACGGCGATCTCGACCCGGGTTCGGACGTCGGTGCCCTTGCGGACCCGGCGGGCCGGGGCCGACGGCGTACCGTCGGCCCCGCCCGTGCGACGCCCCGTCCCGGACCGCGCCTCGTTCGAGCGCGGTGCGACGGAGGTGGTCATGCGTCAGCCCTTCGCTGCGGCCTGGTTGACGGTCGACACGATGTCCGAGACGGACCCCTTGCCGGCGAGGAGGTTGACGACGCTGGTGTTGAGCGCGTTGCCGACGTTCTGGCCGTAGAGGGTGTCGAGGTAGTTCGACACGAACGGGGCGTCGTTGTACGCCTTCAGCACGGTCTTCAGGTACGGCTCGGTGACGACCGACTGGGCCGACTGGTTCGCCGGGATCGAGTTGAACGCCTTGTAGTAGTTCTCCTGGACGCTCTTCTGGGTCACGAAGTTGAGGAAGTCGGTGCACGCCTTCTTCGGAGCCTGTGCCGAGCAGGAGAGTCCGCCGACGGCGCCCATCATCGAGCCCGCTTCACCCTTGCCGCCGGAGACCGCCGGGAACGGGAAGAAGCCGAGGTCGGACAGCGGCTTGCCGTCTGGGGTGAGCGAGGAGATCACGCCCGGGTCCCAGGCTCCCATGAGCTCCATCGCGGCCTTGTGGTTCGCGATGAGGCCGGCGGAGCTGCCGGCGCCCTGCTGCGCCGAGGTGGTGAGGTAGCCGTCGTTGAAGGGCTCCGTGTCGAAGAACGCCTTCGTGTCCTCGCCCGCCTGCTTCCAGCACGCGTTGTCGAACTTGAGGTCCTGCGCGGTCTTCGTGAGGACGCTCGACGAGCAGGCGCGGAGCGCGAAGTTGTAGTACCAGTGCGCGGCCGGCCAGGCGTCCTTGGCTCCGACGGCCACGGGCGCGATGCCCTTGTCCTTGAGCTTCTGGATGTCCGCGTTCAGCTCGTCCATCGTCGTGGGCGTCCCGGAGATGCCCGCCTTCTCGAAGAGGTCCTTGCTGTACCAGATGCCCTCGGGGTCGACGTTGGTGGGCATCGCCCAGGTCTTGCCGTTGAGCTCGAAGGCCTTGAACGACCCCTTGCTGATCTCGCTCTCGGCGTTCGAGCCGATCGAGTCGGAGATGTCCATGACCTGGCCGGCGTTGACCATCGCGGCCATCTTGCCGCCGCCGCGCTGCATGAAGACGTCCGGGGCGGAGTTCGAGTTGAGGGCGGTCTGGAGCTTGCCGTCCAGGTCCTCGTTCTGGATCGCCTGGATCTTGATGGTGACGTTCGGGTTCTTCGCCTCGAAGTCCTTCACCGTCGTGTCCCAGAACGCCTTGCCCGGGCCGGTGGTCGAGTTGTGCCAGAAGGTCATCGTGACCTTCCCGCCGTCGCTCGACGCGTCGCTGCCTGCCGAACAGCCAGCGGCGGTCAGTGCTGTCGCCCCGATCAGCGCGATGGCTGCCGCGGCACGGATCTTCCTCGTCATCGTGGAACTCCTGTTGTGTCGTCGTTGACTCGCAGCGACATCGACTGCCGCCTCTGCGGAGAGCGTGCCAGGGCGTCCCGCAGCTTGTCAATCGTTATCGATAACGTTTTCTTTACCGATCGACGGCTCCAGCGGCGGTACGGTGTGCAGATGGACACGGCGATCGGCGCACGCCCCGGCGCCGGCCGGGTCACCATCGCGGACGTCGCGCGGGCGGCCGGCGTCTCGATCCCGACCGTGTCGAAGGTCATCAACCAGCGGGACGGCGTCGCCCAGGGCACGATCCTCCGCGTGCAGGAGGTCGTCGAGCAGCTCGGCTACGAGACCTCGCTCGTCGCACGGAGCCTCCGGAGCTCGCGCACCGGCGTGGTCGGCATCCTCGTGACCGAGTTCGAGCCGTTCTCCACCGAGCTGCTGCGCGGGGTGTCCGGTGCCACGACGGGCACGGGCTACGAGCTCCTCGCCTACGCCGGACTCGTGACCGGGGCGGAGCAGAAGGGCTGGGAACGTCGCTCGCTCTCCCGCCTGTCCGGCACGCTCATCGACGGGGCGATCGTCGTCACGCCGAGCACCGCGTTGTCGGCCTCGTCCATCCCCGTCGTCGCCATCGACCCGCACACCGGGCCCGAGGGCCACGCCACGGTCGACTCCGACAACGAGGGCGGGGCCGCGCAGGCCGTCGAGCACCTCGTGTCACTCGGGCACACGCGGATCGCACACCTCCGCGGGCGTCCGGACCTGGCGTCCGCCCAGCTCCGCGAGGCCGGGTACCGACGGGCACTCGTCGCCGCGGGACTGACGGTGGACGAGTCACTCGTGCGCGACGGCGGCTACCAGGAGGACCGGTCCGCCGAGGTCGCCCTCGGGCTGCTGTCCGACCCCGATCGTCCGACCGCGGTGTTCGCGGCGAACGACTCGTCGGCCGTCGGCGTCCTGCGGTCGGCCGCGGCGCTCGGGCTCCGGGTGCCCGAGGACCTCTCGGTGGTCGGGTTCGACGACGTCCCGCAGGCCGCGACGACGACGCCGCCGTTGACGACGGTCGCGCAGCCGCTGGTCGAGCTCGGGTCGCGTGCGGTCGAGATGCTGCTCGCGATGCTCCGCGGCGAGCAGACCTCCGACCACGTGCGGCTCCCGACGACGCTCCGGGTGCGGCAGAGCACCGGGCCCGCCCCGACCCACTGAAACCGGCCGCGGCGCGCGTGCAAGTCGCGCCGGCCGCGGTGCGCGTGCAGGTCGCGCCGGCCGCGGCGCCCGCGCAGGTCGCTCCGGCGCCGAGCGTCAGCGGGTCCGGCGCCGGAGGGTCTCGGACGGGAGCTCGCCGAACGTGTCCGCGTAGTACCCCGCGAACCGGCCCAGGTGCCCGAAGCCCCAGGTGCCCGCGATCGCAGCGACGGTGGTCTCGGCGGGGTCGCCCGCGACGAGCTGAGCCCGGACCCGGTGGAGCCGCACCTGCCGGAGGAACGCCATGGGACTCGTGCCCGTGTGCCGCTGGAACGTGGCCTGCAGGCTCCGCGCGTTGACGCCCGCGACCCGGCTGACGTCCGTGCTGGTGATCGGTCGGTGGGCGTTCGCCACCATCCACTCCTGCGCGAGCCGCATGGTGGCCGGCCCCTCGTGCAGCTCCAGGTCGAGCTGGGGCGTCACCTCGTACGCGTCGACCACCGCCTCGGCGACGAGCATGTTCACGGCGGCACGTCGACCGCGGGCGGTGTCGGCTCGCAGGAGCTCCGGTGCCGCCGAGGCGATGACGTCCCGCAGGTGGTCGAGTTCGCCGGGGTCGGCCGTCACCGAGAACCGGAGCGGACCCGGCACGGAGTGCCGCTGCGCCGCGGCCACCGACTCGAGGAACGGGGCGTCGAAGCGCACGGTGTGCAGGGTGGTCGGCGCCCCGTCGAAGGCCACGTCGCGACCGGACGGCCACATCACGGGGACGCCCGGCTCCATCACGATCGGATCGCGGCCGGCGGTGTCGACGGCGAGGCCCGGGCGGGTCGTCCAGGCGAGGACGTAGCTCGGCGCCTGCCCGATGGTCCCCCACCGCGGCGCATCGACCGAACTCGTCCCCACGACGACCTCGTCGTCACCGACCGCACGGAAGCGCCAGGTGAACCGTTCGTCACGCGACCGCCCGACGCTGATGTCCTCGCTCGAGTACACGCGCTCGTAGAACGCGACCGCCTCGTCGATGTCGAGTCCGTGGCGGTCGACGTGGATCAGGGGTTCGGCGTCCGTCGTCATGCACCGCTCATTCTGTCGGCACCGCCCGACACCCCGCTCCGACTGCGCACTCCGGACAATCCCGGCGCCGAGGAGTTGGCTCGGTCGGGTGAAGTACGTGGTGTACGGGGACAACAAGGTGATGACCGGCGACGCGATCGCGGACGCGGTGCTCGCGTACGCCGCGGCCCTCGGCGAGAACGGGACGACCGACATCGTCGAGATACCGACGGCGGACGACAGCGGCACCGCGGTGAACGCGGAGCTGCTGCTCGGACCGGCGTCGCAGGTCATGGTCGAGACCGCTCCCGACGACGAGCTCGAGCCGGAGGACGAGGACCTCGTCAACGAGCTCGTGCGGCGGACGGCGGCGGTCGGCGGCGGTCGGTTCGTGGACGCCGCGTCCTCGCACTCCGAGGAGCCCGAGGCCAAGCGCCTCCGGACCGACCCGCCGCGTGCCTGAGCCGTCGGGCCCGGGCCGTCACCCCTGAGCGGTCGTCCGCAGCGGCGGCAACGGCCGCTCGGTCTCGGCGACCCGCGTCAGCCGTGCCGTGACCGGTGCGAACACCGGAAGGGTGATCGCGCGGTCCACCACGTGCCGGAGCGCCAGCCCGAGGCGCGTCTGCGGGTAGGCGAACCGCACGATGCCCTTCGGGATGTCCTGCACGTCGGACACGAGCGGACGCATCCACTCGTCGAACGCCGTGGCGGCCGCGGCGGTGTCGTCGTGCGTGCTGAGCGACGCGGCGAGGACGTACCCGGAGGTCAGCGCGAGGGAGGCTCCCCCGCCGCCCATCGGCGTCACGCACCACGCGGCGTCCCCGACGAGCCACACCCTGCCGCGGGCCCAGCGCGGCATCCGGATCTGCGTGAGCTGGTCGACGTAGACGTCGTCGGAGGCGTCGAACCCGTCGAGTACGCGCTCGGTCTGCCACCCCGCACCTCGGTACCGCTCGCGCATCCGGGCCAGGGCCCCGTCGCGCGGGAGCGCAGCGAGGTCGTCGTCGTTCGTGCAGGCCAGGATCGCTCGGGTCGTGCCGTGGGGATCGGGCCGGAGGTGGACCTGCCGTCCCTCGACGGCGTTGTACCAGCGCCAGCGGTCGTCGTCCGACGGCTCGCGCGGGATCGTCCCGAAGACCATCGCGACGCCGAGGTCCCGCGCCTCGACCTCGTCGTCCGCGAACACGAGCGCCCGGGTGCTCGACCGGACGCCCTCGGCCACGACGAGCAGGTCGGCCACGAGCGCCGTCCCGGCGTCGGTGTGCACGGTGACCGACGCGCCGTCGTCCGTGACGTCGGCGATCGTCTCGCCGTACCGGATCGTGACGTCGGACGGCAGCGCGTCGAGGAGCACGTGCGCGAGGTCCCCACGGAGCACCTCGAGCTCCGCGGTCGCGCCGTCCCCGCCGCCGTCGGGCAACTCCGCCCGGACGGAGCCGTCGGCGTCCACGAGGACCGTGCCGGTCTCGGTGGTGTTGCGGGCGCGGACCGCCTCGACCAGGCCCATCCCGTCGAGGACCTCCTTCGCGACGCCGCGGACGTCGACGTTCTGCCCGCCGTCACGGAACGCGGGCGCTCGCTCGACGACGGTCACCCGCCACCCCGTCCGGGCGAGCCACCAGGCGGCGGAGAGGCCTGCGATGCTGGCCCCGGAGACGAGTGCGTGCTGCTGCATGTGCTTCCCTGTTCGTCGGAGCGCGGATCGTCTGCGCTGATCGTCTACGGTGATCGCTTTACAGTAAAGCGATCACCGCCTGGAGGTGCCTGTGTCCCCGCTCGACCCGCTGTCCGTCGACTGGTCCGACGACGAGGTCGGCGCCATGCACGCGCTCCGCGACTGGGCCGTCGCGTTCGAGGAGCTGAACCGGCACCTCGCGACGTGGACGGGGCTGCCGGGATCGGACGCGAACGCCCTCGGACAGGTGGTCTGGGCCGAGCAGGGCGGACACCCGCTCTCCCCTGCCGAACTCGCCCGCCGGATCGGCATGACGACCGGGGCGACGTCGATCCTCGTCGACCGGCTCGTCGCCGCCGGGCACGTCGGTCGTCACCGCGAGGGGTCGGACCGTCGCCGGGTGACCCTCCGCCCGACCGAGCACGCCCGCGAGGAGACCCGGCGGTTCCTGGCCGCGGCGGGCGCGGAGTTCGCCGCGACCGTCCGCGACACCGACGCCGCCGAGCTCCGCACCGTCCGTGCGTTCCTCGTCCGGATGACTGCCGCGGCGAGCGCGGCGAACCAGCGGCTCGCCGGTCGCTGACCGACCCGGCGTCAGACCCCGAGGTGCTCCGCGAGGACGTCCTCGACGCTCGTCCAGCGCTCCGGCCGGTACCGCTCGCCGCCGAGGTTGCGGAGCTCGCCCTCGCCGCTGAACATCGTGACGAAGTACTGCATGCCCTGCCACGCGGGGAACGGCTCGTCGTCGTCACGGGACAGCCGCCGCCCGACCCTCGCCATCGCGGACAGCGACCCCGTCGTCCCCGCCCAGAGCACGCGGTGGCGGAGTCCGGTGAGCCGGGACATCGTGTCCGCGAGGCTCCGCGAGGTCACCCGGTCCCCCGCGACCTCGACGAACCGCGGCGCATCGGGGTCGAGGGCGACCCGGGCGACCACGTGCGCGACGTCGTCCTTCGTGGTGAAGTCCAGCGGCTGGTCGGCGCTCGACCACGCCAGAACCCGCCGTCGGTCGAACAGGACCAGCGGCGCCTGCCCGGTGAGCATGTCCGCGAACGCCCCGTTCAGCACCGAGGTCGCCCGGATCGGCGCGGCGTCGAGGACCGCGGCGAACTCGCGTCGGAGCTCGAAGTTCCGGTTCGTGCCCGGCGTGACGCTCCGGTAGTCGGCGGAGTAGTCCGACGGCACGAACCGCGGCACGCCGGCCTCGACCGCGGCGTCGAGCAGGGCGCGCTGCGCGTCCACGACGACCTTCCGGGTGCCGCTCAGCACGGACACGACGACGTCGACGCCGCGCAGGGCCTCGACGAGCGCGGCGTGGTCGGCGTAGTCGGCGGTGACGACCTCGACGCGCTCGTCGGCGGGTACACGGTCGGCGGCCGCTCCGCCGCGGGTGAGGGCGCGGACGCGGACGTCGAGGCCCATGAGCTCGCGGACGATGCGGCGGCCGAGGTCGCCCGTGGCGCCGGCGACGAGCACGGTGGTGGTCATGCAGCGAACGCTACGGGACGCCTCCGATCAGCGCCGCAGCGTCTGCTTCGGGTACTCGCCGAACCGCTCCGCGTACGACGCCGAGAACCGACCGAGGTGCGCGAAGCCCCACCGCCGGGCGACGTCGCCGACCGCTCCGACCTGCGGATCGAGCGCGAGGAGTTCCTCGTGCACGCGGTCGAGCCGGACCTGGCGGAGGTACGTCAGTGGGGAGACGTCGAACACCCGACGGAAGGACTCCTGCACCGACCGCACGCTGAGCCCGGCGACCGCCGACAGCTCGGCCACGGTGACGTCCTCGGCGGCGTGCGCGTGGATGTGCTCGACCGCGGCACGGAGCCGGGCGTTCTTCGGCAGCCCGAGGACGGCGGGCAGCCGGTCGAGGTGCGGCGGGAACATCTCGAGGAAGACCCGGGCTGCGGACTCCTTCGCGGTGCGCCAGGCGTCACTGTCGGGTCCGGCGGCCCGCAACGCCCGGGTGAGCCCGGTGATCGCGACACGCCAGGACCGGACGGCCTCGGGCACCGGCTCGGCGAGGTGGTCGAACCGCAGTGGCCGGTCGCCGAGGTCGAGGTGCTGGGCCGCCACCCGCTCGACGAACGCCCGGTCGAAGTGCACCAGACGCTGGTCGTAGTCGGACGCGGCGAACGTGTAGGTCTTGTCGGTCGGGTACAGCACCGGCACGTCCGGACGCATCTCGACGGCGTCACCGGCGAGGTCGAGCTCGGTGCGGCCCTCCGTGAGCCACCCCACGACGTACTCGTCCGACGGCACCATCGGCCCGCGGATCGCGCCGGTCAACTGCGAGCGCCGGACGGAGACCTCGGAGTCGCCGACCACGGTGTACCGGTACGAGAACCCGCGTTCACCACCACGCGCGACCCAGGCATCACCGCCGTAGACGCCACCGAGGTCGCGGACGGCCGCGGCCGGCTCGTCCCCGGCGAGCTCGAACCGCACGGCCTCGACGGGCTGGTCCTCGAGGAACGCCTCGCTCACCGGGTCACCCCCGGGACACGATCTGTCCCGGATGCGCACCGACTCGCGCTATCCGGATACGGTGGTCGAGTGACCGCAGCGTACAGTTGCGCGGAGTCGATCCGCAGTGAGGGGGTCTCCGCATGAGCGACCTCGACCTGCTCGGCGCGCTCACCCGCCTCGAGGGCGCGGTGGCCGCGCTCCGCGCACGACTGCGCGAGCGACTCGAGGTCTCGCAGGGCGACCTCACGGTGATCCAGTTCGTGGCCCGCGCCGAGACCGCGGAGCGGACGGTCCGGGTCAAGGACCTCGCGACGCACCTCGGCCTGACCGGACCGGCGGTCACGGGACTCGTCGATCGCCTGGAGCGCTCCGGTCACCTGTGCCGGGTCCCCAACCCGGACGACGGACGCAGTCGCCGCATCGAACTGACCGAGGCCACACGCGGGGCGTACGCCGCTGCGATGGACGGCACGAACCAGCACCTGCACGACCTCATGGCCTCCTTCTCGGAACGGGAGCGCGCCAGGTTCGTGCGGATCGTCGACCGCGTCGTCGCGGCGATCGACCTCGGGTCCCCGGGCGCCTGACGGCAGAGTACGGGCGTCTGCAGACACTCCCAGACCGTTTGTCCAGCATACGCAACAAGGTAACTTTGCTACCTAGTTGACCGGTCGGCCACCGTCACGGGCACGTACCGTCGGCACGGTCGGGGCGACCGCCTCGGCACCGCCGACGATCGAGGAGCTCCCCATGGGCGCGTACGAGACCGAGCCCGGCATCGAACCGGTGCGCATCGAGACGATCCGCGGCATGCGTCGTCGCTGGAAGCACGGCGAACTCCGCGAGGCGCCGTCGACCCCGGACGACTTCTTCCGCGACACGGCGCGCGACGCGCGTCGCCGCTGACCAGCGGCACCAACTGACGGACTGGAGGCCCGGGTCGGATCCGACCCGGGCCTCCAGTCCGTCAGGTGGTCGCCCCGCGACCTCAGCCCTTCACCGCGCCGGAGGTGAGGCCGGACACGATCGATCGCCGGAACACCAGGACGAGGATGACGATCGGCACGGTGGCCGCGACGCTCGCCGCGAAGATCTGCGCGAACGGCACGGTGAACTGCGTGCCGAACAGCGCGATCCCGACCGGGATGGTCCGGAACGAGTTCTCGCTGTTGAACGTCAGCGCCATGAGGAACTCGCTCCACGACGCCGTGAAGGTGAAGACCCCGACCGTGAACAACCCGGGCTTCGCCATCGGCAGGATCACGCTGAGCACGGTGCGCCAGGCGCCCGCCCCGTCGATCTCGGAGGCCTCCTCGATCGTGGAGGGGATGCCCTGCAGGTAGTTCCGCATGATCCAGATGGCGAACGGCAGGTTGAACGCCACGTACGGCACGATGAGCCCCGGGTAGGAGTTGAGCAGGCCGAGGTTCCGCTCGAGCAGGTAGAGCGGCGTGAGGACCGCGATCGCCGGGAACACCGACAGCATGAGCAGGGACGTCATGATCGCGGTGCGACCCTTGATCCACCGGCCGGCGAGCGCGTAGCCGGCGAGGAACGACAGCGCGAGCACGATCACGGTCGTCGACACCGACACGATGACGCTGTTCACCATGTACTGTCCGAGGGCGTTGTCGCGGAACGCCACCACGAAGTTGTCGAACGTGATCGACTGCGGGAACGCGGTCGGCGGGTTCCGGGAGATCTCGGACGCGGGCTTGAGCGCCGTCGTGACGAGCCAGTACAGCGGCAGCGCGGTGAGCACCGCGATGACGACACCGCTGACGTTGACGGTGTTGACCCACTTGCGCCAGCCCTTGCGGACACGTGTGCGGGGCATCAGTCCCCTCCCTTCGCCTGGTTCCGGAAGGCCCGGAGGAACAGCAGACAGCCCGCCGCGACGATGACCGCCGTACTCGTGGCGATCGCGGCGCCGGGGCCGATGTTGATGTCCTGGAAGAGCACCTTGTAGCCCATGATCGCGAGGGACTGCGTGGCGGTGCCCGGTCCGCCGTTCGTCAGCACGAACGGCAGGTCGAAGACGCCGAACGCCTGCAGGATGCGGAAGAGGACGGCGATCGTCAGCGTCGGGGTGAGCTGCGGGAGCACCACGCGCCAGAACGTCTGCCACGTGTTCGCGCCGTCGAGCTCGGCGGCCTCGTAGTGGTCCTCCGAGATCTGCACGAGGCCCGCGAGCAGGATGATCGCCACGAACGGTGTCGTCTTCCAGATGTCCGCGACCATGAGGCCCGTGATCGCGGGGACCGGTTCGCCGAGGATCACCGGGGCGTCCCCGAACAGCCCGAAGAACCACGTCGCGACGCCGTAGGTGGAGTCGTAGACGTACTTCCAGAGCTGCGCGTTCACGATCGTGACGAGCGACCACGGGATCAGCATGAGCGCGAGCATCCAGCCGCGGGTCGCCCCGAGCCGTTCGAGCACGAGGGCCACGAGCATGCCGAGGACGAGCTCCACGAAGACCGTCACGACCGTGTAGAGCACCGTGAACCCGAGCGCCCGGTACCAGTCGGCGCTCTGGAGCAGGGCCGCGTAGTTGCCGAGCCCGAAGGACTGGATCGAGAAGCCCTCGTAGCCGACCTCGACGTCCGCGAAGCTCAGGACGATCGAGTACACCACCGGGAAGATCGTGACCGCGGCGACGACCAGGAGCGCCGGCGCCGCGAAGCCCCACGCGCCCCGCGCGCGCACACGCTCCATGCGTGACCGCGCGCTCGTCGGGCGGTACCCGTCACGACGACCCGTGCCTCCAGGCCGGAGCGCCGGACCGCCGGCCGGTCCGCGGGAGCCGCCCCGCGTCGCGGTGCCGGCGCTCACAGCGCCTCACCGGCCAGGGCGAGCGAGATGGCCGAGGCCATCGAGCGCGTGCCGCCGTCGACGGACGCCTGGCCGCCGAGGATGCTGTTGCCGTTCTGGTAGACGCCCTGCGAGACCTTCGGGTAGTACGCCGTCGAGGTCGGGCGGGGCACCAGCGTGATGCCCGCGGCGGTGTCGTAGGTCGGACGGTTCTGCCGCTTCGCGTCCTGGCTCGTGAGGGACGCCGACCGGGCCGGGAGCACGCCGCCCTCACGGGTGAGGAACTGCTGCGCGGTCTCGCTCGACATCCACTCCGCGAACGTCAGTGCCGCGGCGGGCTGCTGCGTGTGCGGGTTGATGTAGTTCCCCCACCCGCCGATCGTCGAGTGGTGCTCGTCCTGTCCGTCGAACGTCGGGCGTGCGGCGAGCCCGACCTTGCCCGCGACGGCGGAGTCCGGGCCGTTCGCGATGCCCCACGCGTACGACCAGTTTCGGAGGAACGCCGCGCGGCCACCCGAGAAGGCGTCGTTCGTGTCCTGTTCCTGGTACGTCAGGGTCGCCCGGGGGCTGGCGCCGTCGGTGATGAGCGAGCGCATGAACTCGAACGCGCGCTTCGTCTCCGAGCTGGTCGTCTCCGGCTTCGACAGGTCGTCGTTCAGCAACGAGCCGCCGGCGTCCGCGACGAACTCGGTGACGTTGCACGTGAGGCCCTCGTAGACGTCGCCCTGGAACGCGAACCCGTAGCTGACGTCGCCGGTGTCGACGAGCTTCGCGGCGGTCTCGCGGACTTCCTCCCACGAGCGCGGGACCTGGAAGCCGTGCTTGTCGAGGAGGTCCTTGCGGTACAGGAAGAACGACTCGTCGATGTAGAGGGGGAACATGTAGTACGTGCCGTCGACGCTCGCCGCGGCACGGAGGCCCTCGGGGAACTGGTCGAAGAAGTCCTCCCCGACGAGCCGGTTCACCGGGGTCGCGAGCTTGTTCTTCGAGAACTGCCCGGGCCACGCGACGTCCCCGAGGTACACGTCCGGCGTCGGGCTGCCCGCAGCGATCTGGGTCGTGAGGCTCGTCCGGTTCGTGTCGGTGTCGCTCGGCGCGCTGACGATCCGGACCCGGATGTTCGGGTGCTCCTTCTGGAACTCCGCGATGAGGCGTCGCCGGAGGTCCCCGCCGTCCTTCGAGGCCACCTGCCCGGCCCACCAGCTGATCGTGACGTCGCCCTCGGGCGGGTCGGTGGGCCACTCCTCGACGGTGGTCCGCTCGGGTCGGGTGGAGCACCCGGCGAGGAGCAGCGCCCCCGCTCCCCCGAGCAGGAACAGTCTGCGGTCGATCGCCATCGCGTCCTCCTCGACGGGTGGTGGTGCTCGTGGTGCTGCCGAACCTGTGCATCCACTCAACCAACGGACGCTGGGAGCGCGCGCAGCGCGCCAGGGTCGTGTGCTCGTCACGCGAAACTCGGGCTGAGCGACAGTCTCCGCGCTCCCGGGCGCGAGAACTGTCGCTCAGCACGAGACTCGCGTCGCCGAGCAGCGGACGGGAGGCACGGCGCGGTCCCGACCCGACCTCCCTCGCAGGCCCGGTCGGCGCGCCCCGCGCAACGCTCCGCGTCGCCGCTGAGCGGGGCGCGCCAGGCCGGCGGGTGGGCGCGTCAGCGCCGCGCGGGCGCGGTGGACTCCGCGGTGCGGAGCGTGCAGGGCAGCAGGAAGTGCGGCAGGTCCGCCGAGGTGCCGTCGAGCTGGTCGATGAGGGCGTCGGCGGCGCGGGTGCCGAGCTCGCGACCCGGCGCGAGCATGGTCGACAGACGCGGGTAGTGCTGGTCGGCGTTCGCCGCGGAGGACGCGATGCTCAGCACCGAGACGTCCTCCGGGACGCGGCGGCCGGCGTCGAAGAGCCCGACGAGCAGTCCGCCGGCGCTGTCGTCCTTCATCAGGAGCACCGCGGTGCAGTCCGGGTCGGCCGAGAGGAGTTCACCCACGGCCGCACGGCCGCCCTCGCTGCCGGACCCGGCGTAGACGACGGTCCCGGTGAGTCCGCGGTCGGCGATCATCGCCCGGAACGTGGACTCGGCGCGGAGGTGCGGGGCGTACCCGGCCATCGGCGTGCCCTCGAGGTTCTCCAGGACGATGCCGAAGCGGCGGTGCCCGAGCGACTCGAGGTGGCCGATGCTGTCCACGATCGTCGTCTCGAAGTCGATGTCGACGAACGGCAGGCCCGTGCTGTCCCGGGTTCGGCCGATGAGCGTGAACGGGACGTCGAGGTCGGTGAGGACAGCCACGCGCGGGTCGTCCATCCGCACCTCCATGAGGATCACGCCGTCGACGAGCCCACCGGACACGAGGTCGTCGAGGTCGTCCCCCGCGGGGTCGACCGGCCACAGCACGAGGTGGTACCCGCGCTCGGAGGCACGCTCGGCCGCGCTCATGAAGAACTCCGAGGTCGTCGGGCTGAACCGGTTGCCCGTGGTCGGGAAGAGCAGCGCGATGATGCGGGTCCGGCGGCTCGCGAGCGCGCGGGCGACGACGTTGCCGCGGAACTTCAGCTCGCGCATCGCGGTCCGGACACGGGCGGTCGTCGCGGGGGTGACGTACTTCGTGCCGTTCACGACGAACGACACCGTGGCGATCGAGACCCCGGCGCGGTCGGCGACCTGCTGCATCGTTGCCACTGCCACTCCCGCTCGGTCCGGTCCCGCTCGTCCCGGAACCGCTCGTTCCGGACTCGCTCAGCATAGCTCCCAGGTTTCGAAAAAAGCGCTTTACGAGTGAAGCGCTTATCTGTTAGCGTCTCGCCCCAAGGAACGCAGGGACGACGACGTCAGCGAGTCGTGGTCGTGCTCCCGAAGTCCATGACTCCACCAAGAGAAGAGCTGTGCAATGAAGCAGAAGTTCCCCTCGTCGCCCCGCCGGATGCGTGCCCTTCTCGGCGCGGCGGCGGTCCTCGTGACGGTCCCCCTGGTGCTCACCGGCTGCTCCGGCTCCGGGTCCGCCTCCTCCGGCGGGAGCAAGGCCCTCGCCATCGAGGACTACTACGACGCGAGCTACAACCCCGTCTACAAGCAGTGCGCGAAGGACGTCGGCGCCACCGTCACCATCAACCACGTCGCCGGTGCCGGCCTGATCTCGAAGGTGCTGCAGCAGGCGTCGTCGAAGACCCTCCCCGACGTGCTCATGCTCGACAACCCGGACGTGCAGCAGATCGCATCGTCGGGAGCCCTCTCCGACCTCAGCGCCTACGGCCTCAGCGCCTCCGGCGACGTCCCCGGCGTCAAGGCCGCGAGCACCTACAAGGGCAAGCTCTACGGCGTGCAGTCGAACACGAACTCGATCGCGCTGTACTACAACAAGAAGCTGCTCTCCGAGGCCGGTGTCCAGCCACCGAAGACGTGGGACGAGCTCAAGGCCGCCGCGAAGAAGCTCACCAAGGGGTCGACCTACGGCTTCGCGATGAGCAACATCAACACCTACGAGGGCACCTGGCAGTTCCTGCCGTTCTTCTGGTCGAACGGCGGTGACGAGAAGGACATCGCGACGCCGCAGGCAGCGCAGGCCCTGCAGTTCGTCGAGGACCTGCAGAACGACGGCTCGATGTCGAAGAGCTCGATCAACTGGGCCCAGGCCGACGTCAACAACCAGTTCCTCGCCGGCAAGGCCGCGATGATGATCAACGGCCCGTGGCAGCTCCCGGCGCTCAACGCCAAGAAGGGCCTCGAGTTCGACAGCGTCCCGATCCCGACCCGCACCGGTGACGCTCCCGTCGCCCCGCTCGGCGGCGAGGCGTTCACCGTCCCGCAGACCGGCGACAAGGCGAAGATGCAGCTCGCCGGCAAGTTCGTCGGCTGCCTCCACTCCGTGAAGGGCCAGGAGGCCCTCGCGAAGCTCAGTGGCAACGTCCCGACGAACCTCGAGGCCGGCGCGAAGTGGGCCGAGAGCCACCCGCAGGTCGCCTCGTTCGTCACCACGGTCAAGACCGCCCGTGCCCGCACCGGTGAGCTCGGCCCCGACTGGCCCAAGGCCGCGACGAAGATCTACACCGCCGTCCAGCTCGCCCTCACCGGCAAGGCCAGCCCCGAGGCAGCGCTCGAGCAGGCGCAGTCCCAGAACCAGTAGTGCACGAGGGAGCCGGCCGGACCGGTCGGCTCCCTCCCCCACTCCAGGAGAGGAACCCGCATGAGCGCCTCGACGCAGGCACCCGCACGCACTCCGTCCCGCCCGGCGACACGGACCACCGTCGCCCCGCCCGTCCGCCCCGGTCAGCGCCGCGCGCGCCTCCGGACCGGCATCACCCGCTGGCTGTTCGTCATCCCGGCCGCGCTCTTCGTCGCGGTGTTCTTCGGCTACCCGGTCGTCAAGAACATCCTGATGTCGTTCCAGGACTACACGACCGCCACGTTCTTCACCGGCGAGGCCCCCTGGGTGGGACTCGCGAACTACGTCTCCGTGTTCTCCAGCTCGGTCTTCACGACGAGCGTGGTGAACACGGCGCTCTTCACGGCCGGTTCGATCGTCCTGCAGTTCGTGATCGGCCTCGGGCTCGCCCTGTTCTTCCGCCGGCACTTCCCGCTGTCCGGCTTCCTGCGCGGGCTGCTCCTCCTGCCCTGGCTGCTCCCCCTCATCGCCTCGAGCGCGGTGTGGAAGTGGCTGCTCGACCAGGACAGCGGCGCGCTCAACCAGCTGCTCGGTCTCGTCGGGATCGCGCCGGTGCCGTGGCTGGTCAGCCCGAGCCTCGCACTCATCGCCGTGATCGGCGTCAACGTGTGGCTCGGCATCCCGTTCAACACGACGATCCTCTACAGCGGCCTGCAGTCGGTGCCGCCGGAGCTCTACGAAGCCGGAGCGCTCGACGGCGCGACCGGGTTCAAGGCGTTCTGGTACATCACGTGGCCGAGCATCCGGAGCGTGGTGAGCATCGTCATCGTCCTCGGGGTGGTCTACACGCTCAAGGTCGTGGACATCATCCTCGGCCTGACCGGCGGCGGACCCGCGAACTCGACGCAGACCCTCGCCACGAACGCCTACCACCAGTCGTTCGTCAACTTCCAGTTCGGCATCGGAGCCGCGGTGAGCAACGTCCTCATCGTCGTCTCGTTCGTCTTCGCGATGGTCTACATCGCGATCTCCCGGAAGGCGGTCGACGAATGAGCGTCGGACTCGCGAACCAGACCGTCACCGCGACCCGAGCCCTCACCACGAGGCGCACGGCACGACTCCCCCGGCCGAAGCGCGGCGTCAAGGGCATCCCGCTCACGATCCTCGGCATCGTGTTCCTCGCGATCATGGTGTTCCCCGTCTACTGGATGGTGAACACCAGCCTGCAGGCGACGTCCGGAGCCGCGACCGCCACCTGGTTCCCGTGGTCCCCGACGTTCGCCGGCTACGAGGCCGCGCTCCAGCAGCAGGGGCAGAACTTCCTGTCGAGCATGATCATCGGCCTCGGCACGGTCGTGCTCACCCTCGCGGTCGCGACCCCCGCCGCGTACGGACTCGCCCGGTTCCGGATGCGCGGCACGCGGGTGTTCCTGCTCGTGCTGCTCATCACGCAGATGATCCCGGCGATCGTCATCGCGAACGCGCTCTACACGCTGTTCAACAACATCGGTCTGCTCAACAGCTACGTCGGGCTCATCCTCGCGGACAGCGCCGTCCAGGTCCCGTTCGCCGTGCTGCTCATGCGGGCGTTCATGGAGTCGATCCCGCCGAGCCTCGTCGAGGCGGCGCTCGTCGACGGCGCGAACGACTTCCGTGCGTTCGTGTCGATCGTCCTGCCGATCAGCCGCAACGCGATCGTCACCGCGGCGCTCTTCACCTTCCTCGGGGCCTGGGGCGACTTCCTCATCGCGCTGACCCTGACCTCCACACCGGCCGTGCGCCCGATCACGCTCGGCATCTACAACTACATCGGCTCGAACGTCACCGACTGGGGGCCCGTCATGGCCACCTCCGTCCTGGCGTCGCTGCCCGCCGCCGTGCTGCTCATCGTCGCGCAGCGGTACATCTCCGCGGGTGCCCTCGGTGGCGCCGTCAAGTGACGGCCGGCACGAGCTCCCCGAACCCAGCCCAGAAAGGCACACCATGACCTCCACTCCCTTGCGCATCACCGTGTGGGGCGAGAACGTCCACGAGCAGGTCGAGCAGCACGTCGCCGAGCGGTACCCCGACGGCATGCACGGCGCGATCGCGGACGGCATCCGCGAGAACCTGCCGGACGCCGTCGTCCGGACCGCGACGATGCAGGAGCCCGAGCACGGCCTCACCGACGAGGTCCTCGCCGAGACCGACGTCCTCACCTGGTGGGGCCACGCCGCGCACGCCGACGTCGACGACGCCGTGGTCGAGCGGGTCCACAAGCACGTCCTGTCCGGCATGGGCCTCGTCGTCCTGCACTCCGGCCACTGGTCGAAGATCTTCGGCAAGCTCATGGGCACCACGTGCACGCTCCGGTGGCGCAGCGAGCACGACCAGGAACTCGTCTGGACCGTGAACCCGCAGCACCCCATCACCCGCGGCGTCCCCAACCCGATCGTCATCCCCGAGCAGGAGATGTACGGCGAGTACTTCGACGTCCCCACCCCGGACGAGCTCGTCTTCATCTCCGGGTTCACCGGCGGCGAGGTCTTCCGGAGCGGCATGACCTACCGCCGCGGCGCCGGGAAGATCTTCTACTTCTCCCCCGGCGACCAGGACTTCCCCGTGTACCACCACAAGGACGTCCGCCGCGTGATCGCGAACGCCGCCGAGTGGGCCCGACCGGAGCGGGAGCGCGAGCTTCCCACGCTCCGCCGGTACGACCTCGGCGAGTACTTCGACGGGCAGCACTACCGCGGCCCGTTCGACGACGCTCCCGTCGACGAGGAGGTGCCGGCGTGACCGCCCCCTTGCGTGTCGTCCAGGTCGGCGCCGGTGGCATGGGCCGTGCCTGGCTCAAGACCGCCGCAGCGGACCCGGACGTCGAGCTCGTCGGCATCGTCGACCTCGACCTCGACGCCGCGCGGGCCGGCGCCGGCGTCGCGGGCGACCCGACGATCCCCGTCGGCACCGACCTCAGCGCGCTCATCGCCGAGACGGGTGCGGAGGCGGTGCTCGACATCACCGTCCCCGTCGCACACCACCCGGTGACGCTCGAGGCGCTCCGGGCCGGCCTGCCCGTGCTCGGCGAGAAGCCCGCCGCGCAGACGGTCGCGGAGGCCCTCGCCCTCGCGGCCGCCGCCGAGGCCACCGGCAAGCTGTTCATGGTGTCGCAGTCCCGCCGCTACAACGACCAGCTCGTGGCGTTCCGGCAGCACGTCCGGGGGCTCGGGGCCATCGGCGGCCTCGACACCCGGTTCGCGAAGGCCCCGCACTTCGGGGGCTTCCGCGAGGAGATGGACGACGTGCTCCTCCTCGACATGGCGATCCACGCGTTCGACTCGGCCCGGTACGTGCTCGAGCGCGACCCGGTGTCGGTCTACTGCGAGTCGTGGAACCCGTCGTGGTCCTGGTACCGCGGGGACGCCGCCGCGGCCGCCGTCTTCACCTTCGAGGACGACGTCCGGTACGTGTACGACGGCTCGTGGTGCGCACCGGGTGCCGAGACCTCGTGGAACGGCGACTGGCGGGCCTCCGGCGCGGCGGGCACCGCCCTCTGGGACGGCGACCACGACCCGTGGAGCGACCTCGACGGCACGCCGGGCACACCCGCGGCGGCCCCGAGCGTCGGCAACGAGATCGCCGGCTCGCTCGCGTCCTTCGTGCGGGCGGTCCGTACCGGCGAGGTCCCGGACGGCGAGGTGCACGGCAACGTGATGAGCCTCACCATGGTCGACGCGGCGATCGCCTCGGCCCGGTCGGGACGGCGCATCGTCATCGACGAGGTGCTCGAGCAGGCGCACGCCACGGCGATCGAGCACGAGCAGGACCCCGCGATCCGCGAGCGGCTCACCGCGTGGGGGTCCGTCCGCGGCGCGTTGTCGACGGGGTCACCCGACGCAGCCGCCCTCGGCTGAGCGCAGCCACGGGACGGACGGGAGGCCCGGTGCCAGCTGGCACCGGGCCTCCCGTCCGTCCCGTCCACGCCGTGGGCGCGGTGCGCGTCAGCGCACCCAGACGTTCGGCACCAGCTCGCGCAGGGCGTCGGTGCCGTGGTCCTCGAAGCCGTCGGTGACGAGGGCGGTCTGGTCGCCGTGGTCGTCCGACATGGACGTGACGACGGAGTCGCTCTCCACGGGGACGTCGCCGCAGACCGAGAAGTTGCGGGTGCTGTCCGCTGCGGGGTTGCTCCCGATGAGGCACACCGCGTCGTGCGTGGTCGTGGCGACCCAGTACGTCGTGCCGTCCGCCTCGCCGAGACGACGCTGACTGTCGGTCTCGAGGTCCTCCGGGCTGGCCGCCCCGTCGGGCAGCGCGTCACTCGACGCGAACGCGCGGTCCAGCACGTGGAACCGAGCGGCGGCGGGCACCACAGCGATCGCGGTCTTCGTCGATCCCGCGGCCCGGCTCGTGCCGGTGTGCGCGTCGCTGTCGGCCCGACCGCCGTGCTGGGTGCACCCGGCGAGCGCCAGTGCCACCACCGTCGCCGCCACGATCGTCGTCCCGGTTCCCCGCATGTCGTCCCCCTCCGGTGGTCGAACCGTACCAGGGCGACCGGTAGCCCGGGACTCGGCCCGGCGGACACGTTCGCGGTCCCCGTGCCCGCGAAGGTGTCCGCGGAGCCGAGACCCGGGCAGCGGCGTCAGCGAGGGATGACCGAGAACAGGAACTTCTTCCGGACCATGTACCAAGCGAGCAGGATGAGCAGGGTGTGCGCGGCGAAGCCGATCCAGCCGTTGAACCAGTCGACGCCGGGGATCGACGCGATGGCGAGTGCGAAGAACACCTGCCACACGAACACGTAGAGGCTCGCCTGGCCGAGCGGGATCCACAGCCAACCGATGGTCTTCGCGATCGGCTTCCAGAACACCGTGAGGATCGCGTACGACACGATGGCGAAGAACGCGATGTCGACCAGGCGCCCCCACTGCAGGTCCACGCGCTGGTACGCGGTGTTGTAGAGCTCGTCGTACATCGTCGCGGGGAACGGCGTCGGCGTGAACCCGAAGTGGTTGCCCGCCCACACGTACACCAGGAACAGCGCGTAGCCGACGATCCCGACGCCGATCAGCACCTTGCCGAGCCGCCCGGTGAGTGCGCCGATGATCTGCCGCCGGTAGGTGCCGAGGACGAGTCCGTGGGTGAACACGACCTGCCAGGTGAGCAGGGGGAACACCGCCTCGAACTGCGAGTTCAGCGGGCGGAAGTCCGGGTTGAGCGCCTGGTAGACGTACAGCGCCCAGCTGACGAGGAGGAGCGCCCACCAGAACCCGCGCCGGATCACCCACATGAAGACCGGGATGAACAGGCTGAGCACCACGAAGAGGCCCATGATGTTGAACGGCCACGGACCCATCTCGAGCAGCAGGAACTGCCGGATCGCGAACCACGGCGGCGGGTAGGCCAGCAGCTGCATCGCGTTCGGGTAGAGGTCGTACACGCGGCCCTCGGCCCCGACGCCCCCGGTGCCGGTGCCCCGGTCCGTGAAGGTCGTGATCGCGTCCGTGTCGAGGAACGGCACGAAGCTCAGCGCGAAGACCACGAGGATCACCACGAGCGTCACGAGGTACTGCTTGCGCGCCCGCTTCCACGCGCCGACGGCCGCCGCCCACTCGCCGAACTTCTTGATGGCGAACGGGTAGGTCATGCCGAGGACCATGCCGGACAGGAACACGAACATCTCGGCGCCGGTGATGGCGCCCACCGCGTGCAGCGTGATGTACGAGTACGGTCCGCCGATCTCGATGTGGGTGATGACGACGGCGAGGATGATGAACCCGCGGAACAGGTCGAGCCGGAGGTCGCGCCCGGGCTTGCCGTCGTCGGGGTACCGCCAACTCGGGACGAGCCGACCGAACAGCCCGCTGAGCAGGAACACCGCGGCGAGGCCGACCGCCAGCCACACGATCCAGGCCATCTGGTCGCCGCCGGTGTCGTACTGCTGGTTCGTCGCCGCGGCGCCGTCCTGCGGCGTGACCCGCTCGGTGACGGGGCCGAACACGAAGTCGCCCGCGCGCTCGAGGTCGGTGCGGAACGACCCGGCGATGCCGGGGACGGCGGTGTCGCGCCAGTCGGCGACCCGGTTCCCCGCCTCGGGCTCACGACGGTTCGTCTCGAGGAACGTGACCCCCTCGACGAGCGGCTTGTCCTGCACCGCCGCGATGACCTGCCGCCACCAGCCCTGCTTGACGGTGAGCTCCGCGGCGCCCTTCAGGGAGTGGTCGTAGAGGGCGCCGGTGTCGAGGAGCATCGGCAGGTCGCGACCCTTCGCGAACCGGTCGTAGAAGGTGCCCTCGGTCACGGGCTGCTCGTAGCCCCAGGTCTCGTCGAAGCGGGCCTGGACCTCGCCGGACTCCGGCGCGTCGTTCCGGGTGAGCGGGACGTCGCGGCCGGCCGCCTCGGTCGCCTTGCCCTTGCCGAACGAGAACATCGACAGCCCGACCCAGTCGACGCTCGACGCCCCGGGCCAGTACGGGGCGTAGGGGTCGTCCGCCGCGGTGAACTCGCCGTCGCCGTTCGTGTCGAGCGCGTCGACGTCGGTCGAGGACAGGTCACGGAGGCGGCCGGCGGACTCGCCGAACGGGTACCCGGCGCCGTACGACGGCGCCCAGACCATCGCGGCGTCGGACGTGCCGGCGTGGACCTGCTTCGCGAGTGCCCGGAAGGTGCGCGTGAAGTCGGTCGGCTGCTGCCCCCACGACACCCACGTGCCGTTCATCTGCGGCGCGTAGCGGACGAGGACCTTCGTGCCGTACTGCTCGTGGACCTGTTCGAGGAGTCGGTTCGCCTTCCGGGCGTCCGCGGTCGTCAAGGTCGAGAGCTCGTGGTCGGGTTCGAGGCTGACCACGAGGACGGCGCCCTGCGCGGCCGCGGCCCGGGTCGAGCGGAGCAGCTCGCGTTCGGCCGCGCGGTCGATCGGGTAGTCGATCTCGACGCCGTACATCGACGGCACGGCACCGAGGCGGCCCGCGTAGCCGTCCGGCGCGTCGTCGCCCCAATCGAGGTCCGGACCGAACCAGCGCTCGCCCGCAGCCGGACCGGACGGGGTGTCCTTCGCGGCGGTCGTCGCGGACGCGGGCAACGCGCCACCGAGGACGAGCGTGGCGACGACGACGAGGAGTGCGAGGAACCGCCTCACCGGTCGCACACCAGGGTCCACACGTTCCGTCCGTGCTCGTGTCGGTGCTCCAGCCGGTCGAGCGCGGCGATGGCGAGCGCGAGCCCGCGGCCGCTCTCCTCGTCGACGTCCGCCATCGTGACCGCCGCGAGGTCGACGTCGGCCGGGCGGCCGTTGTCGGTGAGGACGGCGGTGAGTTCGTGGTCGGTGGCCTCGAGGTGCACGGTGTAGCGCCTACCTGCTTCCTGGTCGTTCCGTCGGGTGTGCTCGACGATGTTCGCCGCGATCTCGGCCAGCGCGGTCTCGAGCTTGAAGCGCTGCGCGACGTCGTCGATGCCGAGGCCGTCCCACCACGAACCGAAGCGGTCCTGGACCTCGTCGAGGGACTCTGCGGTCGCGGGGACCTCGAACGTCGTGCTCGTCACAGGGGTCCTCCCACGGTGCTCGACTCGTGCTCGACGGGCGGCGTGAACACCGGCGCGCGGTAGAGCACGGCGCGGATCACGATGCTGAAGATGAAGAGGTCGAAGACCACCCACGCGGTGTTGACGAGCGGTGCGATGCCGTCGGCCTGGCCGGTGGCGTAACGGATCCCGATCATGACGAGCGCGGCGACGAGCGCCCCCATCGCGTACAGCTGCGGCTTGACGAGGTCCCACCGCGGCTTCTGGTCGGACTCGTCGCGGACCTTCGGCGTCACCCGGAACCCGAGGGGCTTGCCGCGGAACACGTTCTCGAAGGCACTCGTCACCGACTCGATCCACACCGGGAACAGCGCGAGCGAGTACTGCTGCCCGCGCCACGTCGGTCGCCCGGCCGCGACGACCCAGAACAGGAGTTGGTTGAGCACGAGGAACGGGATGAGCCGGACGAAGAAGTCGACGCTGTACGCCTGGACGGGGACCACCCCGAACGACAGGCAGAGCACCGGGGCGGCGATGTAGACGATCGCGGCGAAGCCCGACAGGTAGCTCCACATCGTGGAGAAGTACATGAGCCGCTGGCCCCACGAGAGGCCCTTCTGGACGAGCGGGTTCTCACGGAAGAACACCTGCATCGTGCCCTGCGCCCAGCGGAGGCGCTGGACGAGCATCGTGGGGAGGTCGTCCGGCGCGAGGCCGGTGGCGAGGATCTCGTCGTGGTACGCGGACTTCCACCCGAGGCCGTGCAGGCGCATCGCGGTGGCCATGTCCTCGGTGACCGAGATCGTCGCCAACGGCATGATCGGCTGCGCCTCGTCGTCACGGTTCACGTCGAGCGCGCGGGCGAGCACGGCGATGGACTCGATCGCGGCGACCGGGGAGGCCTCGCGCTGCCCGAGCACGTCGAGCGCGGCGTCGTCGAGACCGGCGAACGTGTCGGCCTCGGTCGACATGGCCGCGAGTTCCTGCAGGTCGTTCCGCACGGACTCGAGGTCGGCGGCGGCGAACCGGAACGAGATCGCGTCGATCCCGCGCTGGAAGTCGTAGGTGACGTCACCGAGCGGTTCACCACGGGACACCTGGTCACGGGCACGTTCGACCACGGCCTCGGCTTCGTCGAGGGCTCCGAGGACGCGCGGGTCGGTCTCGGTCTCACGGGCGCGGGCGAGCAGCGTCCGGGAGGTCTTGATCGTCCGCTGCACCGACGCCTCGACCTCGCGGACGTACCGGGTGACGCCGAGCTGCATGAGCGCCTCGCGCCGGAGGATCGCGTTCGACCCGCAGAAGAACGCGGCGTTCCAGCCGTCCTTCGACTGCTGGATCGGGCCGTAGAAGAGCGGGGCCTGGCTGCCGAGGAGGTCTTCCTTCGGCACGTTCTCGAACCACTGCGGCGTCTGCACGAGCGCCATCCGGTCGTCCTTGAAGTACCCGAGCGTGCGGTCGAGGATCGCCGGGTCCGGCACCTGGTCGGCGTCGAGGATGAGGAGGAACTCGCCCTGCGTCGCGAGCAGGGCGTTGTTGAGGTTGCCGGCCTTGGCGTGGCGGGGACGGTCGACCCAGTCGGCTCCGCGGGTGATGATCCCGATGCCGAGCGACTCGGCGGCCTCGCGCATCTCGGGGCGGTTGCCGTCGTCGAGGATCCACGTGGAGTGCGGGTGCCGGATGGCCTTCGCGGCACGGGCGGTGCGGAGGACGAGGTCGACCGGCTCGTTGTAGGTCGTGATGAAGACGTCGACGGTGACGTGGTCGCCCGGCGACCTCGGCGGCTCACCCCGCTCGCGGAGCCGCCAGGCGCCGAAGGCGAAGAGGAGCGAGTCGATGACGCTGTAGGTCTCGGCGAGGATGAGCGGCACCGCGATCCACCACGAGTGCCAGTTCACCGACGCCGCCCACCGCCAGACGATGTAGTTCACGCCGGCGATCGACGCGAGCAGGGCGACGGTGCGCACCGCGACCATGCGGCGGCGCGGGGTGCCGGTGGTGAGTCGGCGCCGGTCCTGCCGGCTGACGTCGAGCGCGCTCATCCACGTCCTTCCCTCGGGAGGGTCCACCCCTGCTGGCGCGACCTGGTGAGTGGTCACGTACAGGACTGTCTACCGCAGGGAGGGGTCCGCTGTCAGCCGACACCCGTGGAGCGGCGATCGCCGATCCCGAGGTCGTCCGCGAGGCGCGCCACGACGTGGTCGAAGTACACCGCGTCGTCGGAGACCGCCCCGACCGTGTGCCCGAAGAGCTCGAACGAGACGACCCCGAACACCGTGGTCCACGCCATCAGGATCCGGAGCACGAGCTCGTCCGGCAGGTCCGGGGCGATCCCCCGCTCGCGCATGTACGCAACGGCGTCACCGATGGCGGCCGGGAGCCCGTCGGGAGGTGACGCCGGCGCCGGACGGGCACCGTGCCTCCCGGCGGTCCACGCGTCCGCGACCACCCGGATGAGCACGTGGGTCGTGCGCGACGCGGGCTCGATCGTCGACGGCGGGGCGACGTACCCGGGGACCGGCGACCCGTAGAGCAGGGCGAAGTCGCCGGGGTGGGCCACGGCCCACGACCGGATCGCACGACAGACGGCACGCCAGCGTCCGCCGACGTCGGCGCGGTCGACCGCGGCGTCCGCCGCCTCGACGGCCGCCCCGAGCTCGTCGTAGTCGAGCACGAGGAGCGCGGTGAGCAGGTCGTCGCGGCTCGCGAAGTAGCGGTACACGGCCGACGAGACCATCCCGACGTCCCGTGCGACGGCGCGGAGGGCGAGCTGACTCGGCCCCTCCTGCGTGAGCCGTGCGCGGGCCGCGGCGAGGATGCTCGCGTACACGGCTTCGCGCGCCAGGGCGCGGGCGGTCGGCGGCTTCGTGTCCATCCCTCCACCCTGGCACGCGAGAGCACTGCACACAAACGAGAGCACTGCTCTTGCAATTCGACTGCGACCGGTGCAGACTCCTCTTGCGAGAGCGCCGCTCTCCCGATCACCCCAGGAGGAACCCATGTCCGCTCGTCACCTCGTCATCGGAGCCGGCCCGGTGGGCCGGCACGTCGCCGCCGTCCTCGCGGAGCGCGGCGAGGACGTCACCGTCGCCACCCGCTCGGGTCGCGACACCGGCCTGGAGGGCGTTGGGCACCTCGCCCTCGACGCCTCCGACACCGACGCGCTCACCCGGGCAGCGGACGGCGCGGCCGTCCTCTACAACTGCGCGAACCCCGGCGACTACACGCAGTGGGAGCGCACGTGGCCGCCGCTCATGACCGCGATGCTCACCGCTGCCGAGCGGACCGGGGCGGTCTACGCGATCACGGGCAACCTCTACCCGTACGGCCCGGTCGACGGCCCGATGCACGAGGGACTGCCGGACGCGGCCACCGACCACAAGGGCGTCCTCCGGGCGAAGCTGTGGGCCGACGCCCTCGCGGCGCACCGGGCCGGACGCGTGCGTGCGGTCGAGGTCCGTGGCTCGGACTACGTCGGGCCGGGCGTCGGCGGGAACGGGCACGTGACCCGCGTCCTCCCCGCGGCACTGCAGGGGAAGGCCGTGACGATGCTCTGCCGGACCGACCTCCCGCACGCCTTCACGGACGTGCTCGACGTCGCACGGACCCTCGTCGCGGCAGCCCTCGACGAGTCTGCGCACGGCCGGACGTGGAACGTGCCCTCGAACCCGCCGCGCACGCAGGAGCAGGCCGTGACCGACATGCTCGCGGTGACGGGGAAGCCGCCGGTGCCGGTGCGGCGCCTGCCCGCGGGGGTCATCCGCGCCGGCGGACTCGTGGTGCCGTTCCTCCGCGAGATGGCGGACATGTCCTACCAGTGGACCCGGCCGTACGTCCTCGACGACTCGGCGGCCCGGGCGCACTTCGGGATCGAGCCGACGCCGTGGGAAGAGGTCTGCCGCCGCACGGTGGAGGGGCTGTAGGCGCGAGGGCGCGGCGGGCCACGCGGGCGCGCGTGGCGCAACACCTGTCGTTCACCCGTCGGCCACCGCCCCGTCAACCGGGGTCGCGAACATGCGAGGACACTCAGCCCCGCCCGCCCCCTCCCGACAGGAACCCCGTGCCCGCACCCCGGACCATGCGGATCATCGCGCTCACCACCGCGCTGACCGCCACCCTCGGCGCCGCGGCCGTCTCGACCGAGACCGCGACCGCCGCCCCGACCCCGATCACCGACGACCGCGCCGCGAGCTGCACGACGGGCAGCACCGCCGACCTCTGCGCCGCGCCCGACACCCTGCTCGACGTCCGCATCGGCGACGTGCACCCGACGCAACCGTCGCTCGGCTACGACGAGGTGTACTACAAGCTCGGCCGCTACTCGACCGCGCTGAGCAAGGACTCCGTCAACAAGAAGTTCGACGACTGGTGCGAGGCGAACGGCCAGGAGGAAGCCGAGACCACCACGGCGACCTCGACCCTCACCGACCCGTCGTCGTTCACCTGCACGGTGCCGGTCGGGTCGGAGACGGCGGACACCATCGCCCCGATGAAGACCGTCGTGATCGGCCCCGGCGGCACCCTGTACCTCACCGACGGGCACCACACGCTCACGTCCTTCGACGAGGACAGCGGGCCGGACGTGCACGTCCGGCTCCGGGTCCTCGGCAACCTCTCCGGCATGACCGAGTCCGCGTTCTGGCAGACGATGCAGGACAACCGGTGGGTGTGGCTCCGGGACACCGCCGGGAAGGCCATCACGCCCGCCCAGCTGCCGCAGAACGTCGGGCTGGCGGAGTTCCAGGACGACAGCGCCCGGAGCATCATGTACTTCGGCCGCGACGTCGGCTACACCGCCGACGGCGCCGTGCCGTTCCAGGAGTTCTACTGGGGCTCGTGGCTCCGTGCCCACCCGGAGCTCGGGCTCGCCGACTGGGACCAAGACGACTTCGCGGGCTCGCTGTCGCTCGTCGAGCGCATCACGAAGGCGCAGGTGGCGCTCCCCCGCGACGAGGTCGTCGACGCCGAGAGCGGGTACACCGCCGCGGACCTCAGCACGCTGACCGACTGGAACGACGGCAAGGCCGTGACGAAGGGCGAGTGGGCGAAGCTCTCCGCACCGTACTCGTCGGAGAAGCCCGGCAAGCTCGCGTACATGACGGAGTACCGGAAGACCCTGGCCGCCGAGCCGGGCGACCCCGGCACCGACCCGACCGAGCCCGGCGACCCCGGCACCGACCCGACCGACCCCGGCACGACGCCCACCGACCCGGGGACCACACCCACCGACCCGGGCACCACGCCCACCGACCCGGGCACCACGCCCACCGACCCGGGCACCACGCCCACCGACCCGGGCACCACGCCCGCAGACCCCGGCAACGCCGACCCTACCGACCCGGCCACCGTCCGCGGCTCGGTCACGGTCACGGGTGACCTCGTGGCCGGCGGCGCCGTGACCGTCCGCGGCACGGGCTTCGCGGCCGACGCCGATGCCCGCGTCGAGATCCACTCCGACCCCGTGCTGCTCGGCACCGTGCGGACCGACGACTCCGGCGCGTTCACCCTCGCGGCGACCGTCCCAGCCGGGCTGCCCGCAGGGACCCACACGGTCGTCGTGGTCGTCGACGGCGTGACCGTCGGGTCGACCACGGTGACCGTCGTCGCGGACGCAGCGGGCTCGGACGGCGAGCTCGCGTTCACCGGCGCCGAGGGGCTCGTCCCGGCAGCGATCGCAGCGCTCCTCGCGCTGCTCGCCGGGATCGGGATCGTGGTGGCGCGCCGTCGGCGCGGTCACCGCGCGTAGTCGACGCAACCGCCACCCGGACTGGAGGCGCGGTGCCCGCTGGCACCGCACCTCCAGTCCGTCGTGGGCCGCGTCAGATGGACGTGAGCCGGCTGAACTGCGCCGTCGAGAGCTGCTGCGCCGCCCCGCCCGTGGCGGGGATCCGCCAGAGACCGGAGTCGGCGTCGACGAAGAGGTCACCGGCGGAGTCGGCCGCACCCGGGTAGTACCCGTTCGACGGGACGTCCGGGCCACCGGTGACCGCGTGGTCGAGCGTCACGCCGGAGGCGTCCTGCGTGAACAGGTCCGCGAGCGAGCGGTCCGTCGTGCACGTCGGGGAGATCGCGGCGCACCACCCCGCGGACTGACCGAGCAGGAGCGAGTCGTCGTTCGTCGCACTGAACTGGAACTTCACCTTCGCGGGCACCTGCACGAGCGTCGACGACCCTGCGGCCAGCGACCAGAAGCCGTTGTACCCGCTGCCGCCGAAGGCACGGTAGTCGAAGTACAGCGTGCCGCTGCCGTCGGCGACGA
This sequence comes from Curtobacterium sp. NPDC089689, assembly GCF_044749145.1. Lineage (NCBI taxonomy): Bacteria > Bacillati > Actinomycetota > Actinomycetes > Micrococcales > Microbacteriaceae > Curtobacterium > Curtobacterium sp. NPDC089689. The sequence goes on from NZ_JBIVHJ010000001.1 coordinate 481,510, forward strand.
CGGTTCCGAAGTACCCGATCGACTGGCCGTTCGCCTGGCCCACCTTCCGGGTGGTCACCGTGCCGTGAACCGTACGGCTCACCACGGTTCCGACTGACGGACCGGTCGAGGATCCCGACGCGGGCGTGAACGTGGACACGGTGCCGTCACGCCCGACGGTCCAGGCCGTGCCGCTCGACGGGAGGATCGTCTTCGGGACACCGGCGCCGATCGGCAGCTTCACGACGCCGCCGGACACGGAGTCGACCCAGTACACGTTGCCGGCGACGTCGGTACGGAGATCCTTGGTCAGGTGGAGCCCGGTCGCGAGGACCCGCGCCGCACCCCCGCCGGCCGGGTACTGGAGCAGCTTCGTGCCGTCGCTCGAGGGGACGAACACGTTGCCGACGTCGTCCGCTGCGTAGCCGGTGCCCTTCGCCGCGACGGTCTTCGGTGCGCCGGTGCCCGTGGTCGGGAAGCGGACGACCGCTCCTGCTGCGTCGAGGCCGTAGAGCGACTGCACGACCGCGGTGCTTGCCGGGGCGGTGTACCGGACGGAGACGCTGCGGCCGTCGCCCTTCGCGCCGACCGCCCGGACGGAGAACGTGTAGTGCACGCCCGCGCGGATCCAGCCGTAGCGCTCGGAGCGGACGTTCGCGGCGACCACGTCGGTCCCGCTGCCCGGTTGGCCGGCGGTCGGTCGGATCGAGACGCGCCAGCGCTGCACGGCGGCTCCGGAGCGCGGGGCACTCCAAGTCAGCGTGGCGGCGTCACCGGCACCGCTGACGTGGACGGACGTCGGGGCCCCGGGGAGCCTCGACGCGGGAGTGGCCGCCATCGCGGGCGACACTCCACCGATCACCAGCGCCGCGGCGGCCGCGGCGGTGAGCACTGCTCTGTACACGATCGATCCCCTACTGGTCTGCGTGGCCTTCGGGTGGCCACGACTGAAGGTCATCGAAGCACCACGAGGGGACGCCCCGGGGACGCAGTGATCGATCGTGCGGGGTCGGCTCCGGGTTGGCGGGACCCCGCAACAGCCGAGTCTCGGGCTGGCGCGGCCGAGTCTCGCATGGGCGCGGCCGAGTCTCGCGCTGGGCGACGTCCCACGCACTCAGGAGCACGAGGGACGTCGCTCAGCCCGAGTCTCGTCGCGGGGCGCACACCGGCGCACACCGGCGCACCGGCGCCGCCCGCCCCGTGCGACGCGTCAGTGGCGCGGCTTGCGCGCCCCGCGGTCGTCGCGGTCACGGTCGTACCGGCCACCGCCGCGCGGCCCGCGGTCGTCGCGGTCACGACCCCCGCGGTCGTCGCGGTCACGGTCGTACCGGCCACCGCCGCGCGGCCCGCGGTCGTCGCGGTCGAAGCGACGGCCACCGGCGCCACCCCGGCGGTCGGGCTTGATCTCGATGAGCTTGCCGCTGATCCGGGTGTCGGACAGACGGTCGAGCACGCCGGCGTCCATGTCGGTCGGGAGCTCCACGATGGAGAAGTCCGGCCGGATCTGGATGGCCCCGAAGTCGTCGCGGCGGAGGCCACCCTCGTTCGCGAGCGCACCGACGATCTGGCGCGGCTCGACACGGTGGCGACGGCCGACCTCGATGCGGTACGCCGTCATCGGCTGCGACCGACGCGGGCCGCGGTCGTCACGGTCGCCTCGGTCGTCCCGGTCACGGCGGGCACCCGAGGCACCGTCGCGACCGACCCGTGCGCTGAGCTCGTCCGACTCCGGGTCGAGGAGCAGCGGGTCCTCGCCCTGGGCCACGACCGCGAGCGCCGCGGAGACGTCCTCGGCGGGCACGTCGTGGTTGCGGACGTAGTGGGCGATGACGTCGCGGAACGCCGAGATGCGGTCCTGCTGCTCGAGCGCCGCGGTGATGGCGTCGTCGAAGCGGGTCAGGCGCGTCTCGTTGACGTCCTCGATCGTCGGGAGCTGCATCTGCGTGAGCGGCTGCTTGGTGTGGCGCTCGATCGCGGAGAGCAGTCGGCGCTCGCGCGGGGTGACGAAGCTGATCGAGTCACCCTTGCGGCCGGCGCGACCGGTGCGGCCGATGCGGTGGACGTAGGACTCGATGTCCACGGGGATGTCGAAGTTCACCACGTGGGTGATGCGGTCGACGTCGAGGCCACGGGCGGCGACGTCGGTGGCGACGAGGATGTCGAGCTTGCCGGACTTCAGCTGGTTCACGGTCCGCTCGCGCTGCGCCTGGGCGACGTCGCCGCTGATGGCCGCGGCGGCGTACCCGCGGGCGCGGAGCTTCTCGGCGAGCGTCTCGGTCTCGCTCTTCGTGCGGACGAAGATGATCATGCCCTCGAAGTCCTCGACCTCGAGGATGCGGGTGAGGGCGTCGACCTTCTGCGGGTAGGACACCATGAGGTACCGCTGCGTGATGTTCGCCGCGGTCTTCGTCTTCGTCTTGACGGTGATCTCGGCCGGGTCCGTGAGGTACTGCTGCGAGATGCGGCGGATCTGCGCGGGCATCGTCGCCGAGAACAGCGCGACCTGCTTGTCGTCCGGGGTCTCCGCGAGGATGGTCTCGACGTCCTCGGCGAAGCCCATCTTGAGCATCTCGTCGGCCTCGTCGAGCACGAGGTACCTCAGCTCGGACAGGTCGAGCGTGCCCTTCGCGATGTGGTCCATGATGCGGCCGGGGGTACCGACCACGATGTCGACGCCGCGACGGAGGGCGGAGAGCTGCACGCCGTACGCCTGACCGCCGTACACGGGCAGGACGTGCACGTGCTTCATGTGCGACGCGAACTGCTCGAACGCCTCGCAGACCTGGAGTGCGAGCTCGCGGGTCGGGGACAGCACGAGCGCCTGCGGCACCTTGCTGCCCGACTCCATGCGGGACAGGATCGGCAGCGCGAACGCGGCGGTCTTGCCGGTACCGGTCTGCGCGAGGCCGACGACGTCGCGTCCCTCGAGCAGCGTCGGGATGGTGGCTTCCTGGATGGCGGACGGGGTCTCGTAGCCGATGTCCTTGACGGCCTTGAGCACCTGGTCACTCAGGCCGAGGTCGGCGAAGGTCACCACGGGCCCCTCGTCGACGGTCTCGGCAGTGCTGGTGTTCTCGGTGCTCATGGGGAGAACGGTATCCCGGATGTGGCACGGAGGGTGAATGCGAGGCGTACCCTGCGCCGGGCGGGGGGGCCCGGGGGGGGGCCCCCCCCCCCCCCCCCGCCCCCCCGGCCGCCCCCCCCGCGGCCGGCCCCCCCGGGGCGGCTGGCCGGCGCCCGCCGCCCGCCCCCCCCCCCCACCCCCCTCC
>NZ_JBIVHJ010000001.1:484767-933155 GCF_044749145.1 Curtobacterium sp. NPDC089689
GGGGCGTGGGTGGGGGCGGGGGGGGGGGCGGGGGGGCTGGGGGGGGGGGGGGGCGGGGGGGGGCGGGGGGGGGGGCGGGGGGGGGGCCGGGGGGCGGGGGGGGGGGCGGGGGGGGGCCCCCCCCCGCGCCTCCAGGCCGGCCCTTGGTGACCCGGCGCTGACGCGACGCGCGGTCAGGAAGTCGCGTCGCGCGCGGCCGCGCCCACCCCGAACAGGACGTCGGCCCGGTCGTTGAGCCGCTCGAGGAGCGCCGCGAGCTGCCGGAGCTCGTCGGCGGCGAAGACGCCCGTGAGGTCGTCGAAGACCTCGGCGCCGGCGAGGTCCAACTGGTCGAGGACCTCGACACCGAGCGGCGCGAGGGAGAGGAGGGCCGCACGGCCGTCCGCCGGATCGGGAGCAGTGCTGAGGAAACCTGCGTCCACGAGCGAGGCGACCCGTCGGCTGATGACCGGACGCGAGAGACCGGTGGCGTCCGCGATCGCCGTGGACCGTACGGCGCCGAAGTGCTCGACGGCGCGGAGGATCACGCGAGCGGTCGGGTCGAGTCCCCCGCGCGACTCGATGAGCGAGGCGCGGATGGTCTGCCGCACCCACAGCCGGTCGAGCTGCGATCGGAGGAGTCGCTCGGCGGCGGTCCGGTCCTCGTTCACGGGGTCAGCGTACCGGCCGGATTTAGTTGCTTTCAGAACGCAACGGATGTATCGTTGCGCGGTCTGCAAACTTTCACAGCGCGAAACTCCGGTTCGCGCAGCTTGATCCAAGGAGCTCGATGACAGCCACCGCACCCGTCTCGGTGCAGGCCCCCGCGGCCGCAGGTGGGGCCGGTCAGCAGCCGCTGATGACCCACCGCCAGATCCTCCTCGTCATCTACGGCCTGATGGCGGGCATGTTCCTGTCGTCCCTCGGCCAGACCGTCTTCGGGACCGCGATCCGCACGATCGGTGACGACCTGCACGGCCTCGACCAGCAGGCCTGGGTCACGACCGCGTACCTCATCACGTCGACGATCGCGACACCGATCTACGGCAAGCTCTCCGACATCTTCGGCCGCCGGCCGCTCTACATCTTCGGCATCGTCGTGTTCATCCTCGGCGCCGTGCTGTCGTCGATGGCGACCTCGATGATCATGCTCGCCGGCTTCCGCGCCGTGCAGGGCATCGGTGCCGGTGCGCTCATGTCGCTGCCGCTCGCGATCATGGGTGACATCCTCGCCCCGCGCGAGCGCGCCAAGTACCAGGGCTACTTCCTCGCGGTGTTCGGCATCTCGTCGGTGATCGGCCCGCTCATCGGCGGTCTGCTCGCCGGTTCCTCGGAGATCCTGTGGATCACCGGCTGGCGCTGGGTGCTCCTCATCAACGTGCCGATCGGCATCGCGGCGCTCATCATGGTGATCGTCTTCCTGCACCTGCCGAAGGTGCACCGCGCCGGCGACAAGCCCGTCGTCGACTGGTGGGGTGCGACCGCCGTGATCGTCACGCTCGTGCCGCTGCTGCTCGTCGCCGAGCAGGGCCGCACGTGGGGCTGGGGTTCGCCGGCCGCGATCGCCTGCTACGTGATCGGTGCCGTCGGCCTGGTCGCCCTGCTCGTCATCGAGTCGAAGATGGGCGACGCGGCGATCATCCCGCTGAAGCTCTTCCGCTCCGGCACGTTCTCGATGGCCACGGTCATCGGGTTCCTCGTCGGGTTCGCGATGTTCGGCGCGATGCTGACCATCCCGCTGTACCTGCAGATCGTCGTCGGCCTCACCCCGACCGAGTCCGGCTTCGCGACCCTGCCCCTCGTGGGCGGCCTGATGATCGCGTCGATCACGTCCGGCCAGATCGTCGCCCGGGTCGGCCGCTACCGGATCTTCCCGGTCATCGGCACGTTCCTGGTGTCGACCGGATACGTCGTCCTCACGTTCATGACGATCGACAAGCCGCTCTGGTTCCTCATGATCGGCATGTTCCTCATCGGGCTCGGCCTCGGCTCGGTCATGCAGTCGCTGACCCTCGCGTCGCAGGGCTCGGTCGAGGCGCGGGACATGGGTGTCGCGACCTCGTCGGCGACGTTCTTCCGCCAGATCGGTGGCACGCTCGGCACGGCCGTGCTGCTCTCCGTGCTGTTCTCCGTGATGCCGGCGAACATCCTGCACGCGACCGCGAACGAGAAGGACCTGTCCGCCGCACTCGGTGCCGCGACGAACCCGACCGTGGCCACCGCGAGCGAGAACCGCGGCGTGATGGACAAGATCTGGACGCCGATCGTGACCCCGCTCGAGGACGGCGTGCAGTCGAAGCTCGACGACGCCGCCGCACAGGCGAAGACCGCTGCTCGGACTGCGGTCACGGAGCAGGTCAGCGCAGCGGTCCAGCAGCAGGTCGCCGCCGGTGCGGTCCCCGAGGCCGCCGCCCAGCAGGTGATCGACCAGCAGGTCGCCGCCGCCACCCCCGCGGCCGAACAGCAGGCCCTCGCCGCCGTCGCGGACGAGGCGCACGCCAGCGTCCAGGACGGCACGGTCTCCGTCGACTGGGCGGACGCCTCCGAGCGCTCGTACTGGGTCGATCAGCTCACCCCGACGCTCGCGAAGCAGATCGACGACGGCTCCGGCTCGAGCGAGAACGCCTCGAGTGCGAACGACACCTCGTTCCTGACCGGCGCCGACAGCCGCCTCACCCGGCCGTTCATGGCGGGCTTCAACGCCTCGTCCGTGACGATCTACTGGGTCGGACTCGGCGTGATCCTGCTCGCGTTCGTGCTCACCTGGTTCTTCCGGGTCCCGCCGCTGCGCCAGCGCTCGGCCCTGCAGGAGCAGCACGACCTGTCCGCCGAGGCGCAGCTCGAGACCGAGGCGGGCACGGCAGCGGCCGCCGCGGGTTCCTTCACCGGACCGATGACGGGCTCCGTGCCGGTCCAGTCCGCACCGACGACGGGGTCCACCCCCACCCGTCGGTGACCGACCGGGGTGTCCGTCCGCTCCCCCCGCGCGGACGGACACCTCACCCTCCACTCCCCCGCCACGACCACCCCAGGAGGCCCTCGTGACCACCCCGGCGCTCGAACGCGACACCGCCGTCGACCCCGAGCCCTGCACCCTCCGCGAGCGCAAGAAGCAGCAGACCCGACAGGCGATCCACGGGGCGGCGCTCGACCGCGTCATCGCGCACGGACTCGACGGGGTGACCGTCGAGCAGATCTGCGCGGACGCCGACGTCTCCCCGCGGACGTTCTTCAACTACTTCACGTCGAAGGCGCACGCCGCCCTCGGGCTCGACACCGTCGTCACGCCCGACCGCGTCGCCGAGGCGTTCCGCGACGGCAGCGGGCGGCTCGTGGACGACGTCTGCACCCTCGTCGCCCGGAGCGTACCGCTGCCGTCGGACCGTAGCCGCACCAAGGAACTGCTCGTCCACCGACCCGAGATGACGCCGATGGTGATGCGGTGGATGGCCGAGTCACGGCAGGCGATGCTCGCGGTGGTCACCACGCGCACGGACGAGCAGACGGCTCGGACGGTCGTGACCCTGGTGATGTCCGCGCTCTCCGAGGTCGCGCACCGCGAAACCGTGTCGAGCACCGTCGAGCTCGGCGACCGGTTGCGCGCGGTGGTCGCGGAGATGGCCGCTCTCGCGACCGCCTGAGCCGTCAGGGGTCGCGTCAGACGACGGACCAGCCGCCGTCGCTCGGCAGCACCACGCCGTTCACGTTGGCGGAGTCGTCGCTCAGCAGCCAGGTGATGGCCGCGGCGAGCTGATCGGCCTGCGCCACGGGCGGGACCGCGACCTGCATGAGCGGCCCCACCCGTCCGGCCGCGTACTCGCTCCGCATCGGTGCCTCGATGTTCGTCGCGACCGCGCCGGGCGCGACGGCGTTCGCGCGGACGCCCTGCGGGCCGTGGAAGAACGCGACGCTCTTGGTGAAGCCCGCGATGGCGTGCTTCGAGGCGGTGTACGCCGCCCCTGCCGTCGACCCGCGGAGCGCCGCCTCCGAGGCGACGTTCACGACGGCGCCGTGACCGGCGGCGATCATCCGGGGCAGGACGGCTCGGGTGAGCCGCATGGGCCCCGTGACGTTGACGCTGAAGACCCGGTCCCACGTGGCGTCGTCCACCTCGTCCGGCGGCAGGAACCCGTCCATGATGCCGGCCACGTTCGCGAGCCCGTCGACCCGGTCGCCCGCAGCTGCGAGGAGCAGGTCGATCGTCTCGGCAGCGGCCACGTCGCCGACGACCGCCTCCACCTCCGTCCCGCTCAGTCCGGCCCGCAGGGCGTCGAGCCGCTCCGCGACCACGTCGGTCGCGACGACCCGGCCGCCCTCGTGGGCGATCCGCGTCGCCGTGGCGCGTCCGATGCCGGATCCGGCGCCGGTCACGATGATGGTCCTGCCGGCGAATCGTCCGGCGGTGGTGTCGGTCATGGTGTCTCCTCGTCGAGAGGCGCACGGTGCGCCGATGCAGTTGTAGCACTCAGTGCCGAAAGGTGTCCATGAGCTCCACGGGAGAGCGCCCCACCGGGCGTCCACGCACGATCGATCCCGACCGGGTGTCCCTGGTGGCGCTGCGGTTGTTCGACGACCGCGGGTTCGATGCGGTGTCGATGGACGACGTCGCGAGCGCGGCCGAGGTGAGTCGCCGCTCGCTGTTCCGTCTGTTCCCGACCAAGGCGGCCCTCGTGTGGGGCGGCCTCGACGAGTTCGCGGACCGGTTCACCCGTGCCCTCGCCGACCGTCCCGCCGACGAGGACGCCTGGGTGGCACTCCATGCCGCGTACCGCGCCGGGGCGGCGTTCCCGCCGAGCGTGGTCGAGGTCACCCGGCACCGGCTGCGCGTCATCCGGGAGAACCCGTCGCTCGACCAGCTCGGAGCCCCGACGGTCGCGGCGCTCACCGACACGATCGTGGCCTTCGTCGCCGACCGGTCCGGCACCCCGGCCGACGACCTCGCGACGACGGTCCGGGCGAACGCCGTCACCGCCGCCGCGAGCGCCGCCCTGACGTGGTGGGCGCTCCACGGTGGCGACGCAGCGCCCGAGGACGTCGTCGATCGGGCCCTCGGCCTGCTGCGCACCGACCTCGGGCGTCCGCTGTCCTGACGCGTGGCCGATCCGGTACACGGATCCCGAGGAGAGCGAACCGGATCGGCGGTCCTCGACGCCGGACGTCGAACGCAGTACCCTCCCTGCATGCGAGCCAAGGGTGCGTCGCCGTACTTCCAGTTCCCCGGTACCGCCCGGGCGGCCCTGCGGCGCTGGTCGGAGGTGTTCGGCGGTGAGGTGCGGATCGCGACCTACGCGGACTTCCGTCGCACGGACGGCCCCTCCGACGCGGTCGCGCACGGGCAACTGGCGGGCGACCTGGAGCTGTTCGCGGCCGATGCGGCCGAGGGCGAGACCGCGTTCGCGGCGACCGGACTGCTCTTCTCGCTGCTCGGTGCGTCCGACCCCGCAACGCTGACCCGTTGGTTCGAGGCGCTGTCGGTCGACGGCACCGTCCTCGATCCGCTGCAGCGGCGGCCGTGGGGCGACTGGGACGGTCAGGTGCGCGACGCGTTCGGCGTGACCTGGCTGATCGGCTACGAGGCCTAGGCGCTGCCGGGGCACGAGCAGGAGCAGGAGCGGTGAGCGCCGTCCGGCAGGTCCAGGTGACGTTCGACTGCGCCGAGCCGGAGCGCGTCGCACGGTTCTGGTGCGCGGTCCTCGGCTACGTGGTGCCGCCACCGCCGCCGGGCTTCGCGGACTGGGCGGCGTTCGACGCATCGCTGCCGACGGAGCACCAGGGTTCGGCGTTCGCCTGCCAGGACCCGGACGGCGTCGGGCCACGCCTGTTCTTCCAGCGCGTCCCGGAGGACAAGGTCGTGAAGAACCGGGTCCACCTCGACGTCCGGGTCGGGACGGGCCTCGTCGGGGAGGAGCGTCTCGCCGCCCTCGACGCCGAGAGCACGCGACTGGTGGCACTCGGCGCGACCCAGGTCCGGCGCATGACGGCGGACGGCATCAACGAGTCGTGCATCGTGATGCAGGACGTCGAGGGCAACGAGTTCTGCCTCGACTGACGCCGAGACCGGAGCGGAGCCCGGCGCCTGGCGCCCGCGTCAGCCCGCGGCGACGAGCGGCGCCCAGAAGACGTCGGGAGCTTCCTCCTGCACGCTGTCCGCGCTGAAGTCGAAGCCGTACTGGCCGACGAACTCGCGTGCGGCGGCGACCTCGTCCTCCTCGTCGTCGTGCGCGGCGTCGAAGAGGTACACACCGTGGCCCATCACGACGCCGCTGTCGCTCACGACGGCGAGGTCCCACCGCCCCTCCTCGGAGCGCGTGATCCGGACGACAGCGGCCTGGTCAGCGGTGAAGTCAGCCATGTCGCGAGCATACGGAGCGGCTTGTACCCCGGCATCAGGGTCGGGAGGCGTACGGTCCCGCGCATGAGCGAACACCACGGAGAACCCGGAGAACAGCACCACCCGGTCATGGACGGTGCCGAGGAAGCGACGAACGAGGAGAAGCTGCACGGCCTCGTCGAGCAGGTCGAGCACGACCACGGACACGAGGGTGCCGGCGCCATGGCCGACCATCTCCGCGACCGTGCCGCCGAGACCGGCGTCGAGGCCGAGGAACCGTCCGACCACGTCGAGTGACCGGTCCGGCCGACCCGGGAATGGACCCAGCCGCTCCGGCGTACACATGAACACCGATCTCACGAGGAGCGAGCCATGATCCAGACCGACCCCCAGCCGACCGACCGCGACGAGAAGCGCTGCCGCCCCGTCCCGTCGCTCCACGACGCGCCGGAACAGCGCTTCGGCCGCTGGCTCGGACTCATCAACGAGGGCCGCTGACGCGACCAGGTACCGGCCGCTGACGCGACCACCCGACCGCCTGGAGGCGCGGTGCCAGCCGGCACCGCGCCTCCAGGCGGTTCTGCGCCAGCACCGGCCGCTAGGCTGAGCGGTCGGACAGCAACCGGCTGGTCCAGCACGAGGAGATCAGCATGTCAGTGGGGTTGCTCGCGGTCGTCGACGACATCCTGTCCGCCGCACTCAAGGCGAGCGCGAAGACCGCCGGTGTGGTCATCGACGACGCTGCCGTCACCCCGCAGTACGTGCAGGGCATCGCGCCCGCGCGCGAACTGCCCGTCGTCGGGCGGATCGCGCTCGGCAGCCTGTTCAACAAGTTCGTCATCATCATCCCGCTCGCGCTCCTGCTGTCCGCGTTCGCGCCGTGGGTGCTGCCGTGGCTGCTCCTCATCGGCGGGACCTACCTGTGCTTCGAGGGGGCCGAGAAGGTCACCGAGTGGTTCGGCACCCACCACGCGGCCGACGCCGAGGCCCCGACCACCGAGCCGAAGCTCGTGTTCGGTGCGATCCGGACGGACCTCATCCTCAGCACCGAGATCATGCTCATCGCCCTCGCGGGCCTGGACCCCGACCTCGGGTTCTGGCCGACCGTCGGCGCGCTCATCGTCATCGGCCTGGTGATGACGATCGCGGTCTACGGGGCCGTCGCGCTCCTGGTGAAGATCGACGACATCGGCCTGCAGATGATGAAGAACCCGTCCCGGTCGACGCGCCGCGCCGGGGCCCGGGTGGTCCGCGCGATGCCGACCGTGTTCCGGGTGATCGGGGTCGTCGGCACCGTGGCGATGCTCTGGGTCGGTGGGCACCTGGTCGTGCAGAACCTCGCCGAGACGTTCTGGCACGGCCCGTACGACCTGCTGCACGCCGTCGAGCACGGCATCGAGGCGGCCGGGCCGGTCGTCACGTGGATCGTCGACACCGCGATCTCGGCCGTGTTCGGGCTCGCGCTCGGTATGGTCGTCGTCGGGGTCGTCCTCGGCATCGGGCGGCTGCGCGGCCGCACGCACTGAGCGGCCGTTCCCACTGATCGGCCGGGGCGTCAGAGCTCGACGTCGCTGCCCATCGTCACGGTGCGCTGCGCCGGCAGGCCGAAGCGCGCCGCCGGGTCCGCCGCGTTGTGCGCGAGACCGACGAAGAGCTTCTTCCGCCAGCTGACCATGCCACGGTTCCCCGGCTGCGGCCGCAGTGCGCCGCGGGAGATGAAGTACGACGCCTTCTCCATCTCGTCCGGATCGAGCTCCAGCACCTCGGCCAGGCACGCGGCGTGCAGGGCGCGCGGGAGGTCTTGGTCGTCGGAGAACCCGAACTTGATCGTGATGTGGTCGATGCCGTCGTCCTCGTAGCCGAGGTCGTCACGGAAGAACGCCTTCGCGTGCGGCACGTGCGGCACGTTCGCGGTGATGACGGACACGATGATCACGGTCCGGTGCACCACGTGGTTGTGCTCGACGTTGGCTCGGAGGGCGAGCGGCGTCGTCTCCTTGTTCGGGTGCGGGAAGATCGCGATGCCCTGGACCCGCGGGATCCCCTTCGTGTTGATCTTCTCGATGAAGTCCGCGAGCGAGCCCTCACGCTCCTTGCGTTCCTCCTGCACGAGCTGGCGTCCCCGTCGCCACGTCGTCATGAGCGTGATCACGGCGAGCGCGATGAGGAGCGGGACCCACCCGCCGTGCACGATCTTCGAGAGGTTGCCGGCGAGGAACGTCAGCTCGAGGCCACCGAACACGACCGCGGCGAGGACGAGCTTCCACGTCGCCCACTGCCAGAGCGGCTTCACGACGAGGAGCAGCAGGAGCGTGTCGACGACGAGCGCACCCGTGACGGACACGCCGTACGCGGTCGCGAGGCTCGCCGACGACCGGAACGTCAGCATCACCGCGAGCACGCCGATGAACAGCAGGAGGTTCACGGCAGGCAGGTAGATCTGGCCGCCCTCCTCGCGGGAGGTCTGGCGGATCGTCAGCGGGGGCAGGAGGCCGAGTTGCACGGCCTGCCGGCTGAGGGAGAACGCCCCGGAGATGACGGCCTGGCTGGCGATGACGGTGGCGGCGGTCGCGAGGATCACCACCGGCAGCTGGAGGCCGCTCGGGAAGAGCAGGAAGAACGGGTCCTTCGCGGCGGACGGGTCGCGGAGGACGAGGGACGCCTGACCGAGGTAGTTGAGGACGAGCGCGGGGAACACGACGAAGAACCAGGCGCGGAGGATCGGCTTCCGGCCGAAGTGCCCCATGTCGGCGTAGAGCGCCTCGGCACCGGTGATGACGAGGACCACGGCACCCATGGCCACGAACGTGATGTACGGGTGCGCGATGAGGAAGGAGATCGCCCACGTCGGCGAGAGCCCCTGCAGCACACCGGGGTGCGCGAGGATGTGCGGCACGCCGGCCGCCGCGATGACGACGAACCACAGGAGCATGACCGGCCCGAACAGGTTGCCCACCTTGCCGGTGCCGAACCGCTGCACCGCGAACAGCACGATGAGGATGACGGCCGCGATCGGCACGATGAGGTGCTCGATGCTCGGGGCCGCCGTCTGCAGGCCCTCGACCGCCGAGAGGACCGAGACCGCCGGGGTGATCACCGAGTCGCCGTAGAACAGGGAGACCCCGACGATGCCGATGACGAGGAAGATCGTCGCGCCACCCCGCCGCTTGGCGTAGAGACGACGGGCCAGCGCCGCGAGGGCCATGACGCCGCCCTCGCCGTTGTTGTCCGCGCGCATGAGGACGAGGACGTACTTGATCGACACGATGACCGTGACGCTCCAGAACATCATCGAGATGACGCCGTAGACGTCCTCCTGGTTCGCCTTGACGATCCCGCCGTCGATCGTGAAGACGGTCCGGAGCGCGTAGAGCGGACTGGTGCCGATGTCTCCGAACACCACGCCGAGCGCGGCGAGGGCGAGCGCGGCGATGCCCTTCGCTGGGCCGTGTCCGCCGTCCTCGCCGGTGTCGGTCGCGGGTGTGTGAGCGCGGGTCTCGGTCACCGTCGTCTCTTCCGTCACTGGTCGTCCGGGCGACGGCCGCGGATCATCCTCGCACCGTGCGGCCTGCGCCGTTCGCAGCGTGCGCACATGGACGGCCGGATGGCGCGCCTCTCGCCCCCGTCGCGACCCCGAGACGGACCGGAGGCGCGGTGCCAGCCGGCACCGCGCCTCCAGTCAGGCGGTTCGTCGCCGCAGCGACGGTCGTCGCGTCGGCGACGGGTCGTCGCGTCAGCGACGGCGGAAGTAACCGTTCGCGCCACCGACGAACATCAGGATCGTGGCGACGAGCACCGCGAGACCGCCGACGAAGCCGAAGGCGTTGCCGCCCGAGGCCGCACCGACGCCGACGCCGATGAGCTGCAGGATCGCGAGGACGAGCAGCACGATGCGGGCCCAGTTGCGACCGTCGCGCATCTTGAAGACGATGATCAGCTCGATCACCGCGAGGATGAAGGCGAAGATCGCCGTACCGACGAGCGGGCCGGTGCCGACGCCCTGCGCTGCGGCCGCGCTCCCACCGGAGACGAGCCCGATGATGCCCTGGATGATGTTCGCCAGGACCACGATCAGCCAGATGATGAACGAGACGGTGACGGTGGTCGGACGACCCGACGTGGTGTTGGCCATGATTGCTCCCTCTGCATCGGTCGCGTTCAGCGACCTTCCCGACAACGTACAGACGAAGTGCGGGCTTGTCCGGAGCGGGCCGGAAACCGTGCAGTCGATCGGCGGTCACTCCAGGTCGTCGTCGCCGATGACGGTCACCGAGTGCACACCGTCGACGGCCCCGATGCGCCCGAGGAGCACGCCGTCGCCGCTCGGTCCGGTGAGCTCGAGTCGGACCCCGGACCACCCCTCACCGCCACCGTCCTGCTGCTTCAGTGACGCGAGGGTCCAGCCTGCGCCGGTGGCCTGGGCGAGCACCTGCGGCAGGACGGCGCGACCGCTGGCGTAGACGACGTCGAGCACGGTGGCGGTCTCGCGCCCGCGGGCCGTTCGTCGGATCACGGCGGTGTACCCGAAGACGATGACGAAGTGCACGGCGGTGACGACCAGCGCGAGCAACCACAGGCCGGCTCCCGCCGCCATGCCGATCGCCGCGGTCTCCCAGACGGAGGCCGCCGTGGTGAGCCCACGGACCGCCCCTCGGCGCGTCAGGATCAGGCCGGCTCCGAGGAACCCGACCCCGGACACGATCTGCGCCGCGATGCGGGACGGATCGAGCACGACGTGACCAGCCACGAGGACGTCCCCGAACCCGTACTTCGACACGAGCAGCATGAGCGCGGACGCCGTGCCGACGATCGCTTGGGTGCGCAGCCCCGCGCTCTTCGACCGGAGCTGCCGCTCGAGGCCGATCAGGGACGCCAGCGCGAAGGCGAGGAGCAGCTCGCCGATCTGCACCCAGCCCTGCCCGGCGAACGGGGCGGTGAGGTCGGACTCGGTCACCACGTGAACAGTACGCCGATGAAATTGGTTCTGGCTTCTGGGCGGATTCCCAGCTAGCGTCACCGTGCCCCCTTCGAGGGCCACACTCCGATCGAAAGCGACACCGATGCCCTTCCCGATCCGCCGCGCCGTGCTCGTCACCACGACCACGGCAGCGCTCGTCGCCGGTTCCGTCCTGACCGGCTCGTTCTCCGCCAGCGCGCACCCCGCGCACGACCCCGGCCACCACGACGGCCAGCTCACCCCTCGTACCTCGTTCACCATGGCGGCCGACGGCTCGTCCGGTGCGACGCAGGGCGGCGAGGGCATCCCGAACATCGACTCCGTCAAGAAGACGATCGCCACGTACTACGGCGACCCCGGCACCGGGATCGCGGACAAAACCGACAGCCCGTACATCCGCGAGATGCGGTCGATCATGGCGAAGCAGACGAAGGAGCTCCGCGGGGAGTACCGCCGAGCCGTCGCGCACCACCAGAAGCCCGCGATCGTCCTCGACGCCGACGACACCACGCTGTGGACGTA
Organism: Curtobacterium sp. NPDC089689; assembly: GCF_044749145.1. Lineage (NCBI taxonomy): Bacteria > Bacillati > Actinomycetota > Actinomycetes > Micrococcales > Microbacteriaceae > Curtobacterium > Curtobacterium sp. NPDC089689. Next base: position 496,557 of record NZ_JBIVHJ010000001.1, read on the forward strand.
CGACATGGAGGTCGGGGACATGCACTTCGTGTTCACCCCGGCCGAGCAGGACGTCTGGGTCCAGGACCAGCGGTTCCCGGCCGTGCCCGCGATGGTCTCCTACGTGAACGCCGCGAAGGCGATGGGCTTCACGATCTTCGGGCTCACCGGGCGGAACGACGACCAGAAGGCCGCGACGCTCGCCAACCTCGAGAAGGTCGGGTACCGGGGCTTCACGTCCGACCACTACTTCACGAAGTGGACCGGCAAGGGCGCCTCGCAGCAGCCGTCCTACGTGCAGTGCGCCGCGGCCGCGTGCACGACGGTCGAGTACAAGGCGCTGACCCGGAAGCACATCGAGCGCGACCTCGGCTACACGATCGTCGACAATCTCGGCGACCAGTGGTCCGACCTGCAGGGCGGCTACGCCCAGGAGCAGGTCAAGCTGCCGAACCCGACCTACTACCTGCCGTCCGCGGACCTGCCCGGCGTCCGTGAGCCGTGGCTCTCCCCGCGCACGCACTTCCGGATGGCGGCCGACGGCTCGTCCGGTGCGACGCAGGGCGGCGAGGGCATCCCGAACATCGACTCGGTCAAGAAGACGATCGCCACGTACTACGGCGACCCCGGCACCGGGATCGCGGACAAGACCGACAGCCCGTACATCCGCGAGATGCGGTCGATCGTGCGGAAGCAGGCGCCGCTCGTCGCCGCACAGTGCTTCGTCGCGTCGAAGCAGCACCGCAACCCGGCAATCGTCCTCGACGCCGACGACACCACGCTGTGGACGTACGACATGGAGGTCGCGGACATGCACTTCGTGTTCGACCCGGCACTCCAGGACGAGTGGGTGCAGGACGAGCGTTTCCCGGCCACCCCGTCGATGACCTCGCTCGTGTCGGTCGCCGAGCGCTCGGGCTGCACGATCATCGGGCTCACCGGCCGCAACGAGGCGCAGCAGACCGCCACGATCGAGAACCTCCAGAAGGTCGGCTACCCGCAGTTCGCCGCCGAGCAGGACGGCAACCGCACGTACTACACGAAGTGGACCGGCACGGGCACGTCGCAGCAGCCGTCGTACATCACGTGCGCGACCGCGAAGTGCACCACGATCGAGTACAAGTCGCAGACCCGGGCGCACATCGAGTCCCGGTCCGGCGGGCACTACGACATCGTGGCGAACTTCGGTGACCAGTACAGCGACCTGATCGGCGGCTCCGCCGACCGGAGCGTCAAGCTGCCGAACCCGACGTACTACCTGCCCTGATCCGTTCCCGGATGACGGCCTGGAGGCACGGTGCCAGCTGGCACCGTGCCTCCCGTCCGTTCCGTGGTCGCGACGCGACCCGGCGCGCTTCAGCGCCGCTTCAGGCGGCTCCGACAGGCTGACGGCGTGCGTGTACTCGTGGTCGACGACGAGGTCCGGCTCGCCGACGGCATCCGCCGAGGGCTCGAGGCCGAGGGCTTCGCGGTGGACGTCGCCCACGACGGGGTCGACGGCCTCTGGTACGCCCGGGAGCACCCCTACGACGCGATCCTGCTCGACCTCATGATGCCGGAGATGAGCGGGTGGAAGGTCTGCGAAACCCTTCGGGCCGAGGGGAACTGGACGCCCGTGCTCATGCTCACCGCGAAGGACGGCGAGTGGGACCAGGTCGACGCGCTCGACGGCGGCGCCGACGACTACGTGACGAAGCCGTTCTCCTACCCGGTGCTCGTCGCCCGGCTGCGCGCACTGGTCCGGCGCGGCTCGCGGGAGCGACCGACGGTGTTGTCCGCCGGCGACCTCCGGCTCGACCCCGCCGAGCGACGGGCCTGGCGCGGCGAGCAACTGCTCGACCTGACGAGTCGGGAGTTCACCGTGCTCGAGTACCTCATGCGGCACGCGGGGCAGGTCCGCTCGAAGTCGGACGTCATCGCGGGTGTCTGGGACGAGGCGTTCGAGGGTGACCCGAACATCGTCGAGGTGTACGTCGGACACCTCCGCCGGAAGGTCGACCGGCCGTTCGGACGGGCCGCGATCGAGACCGTCCGCGGGGCCGGGTACCGCCTCGACGCCGACGGTGGCTGAGCGCTCCGGCGGGCTGGCTGCTCCCGCTCGTCGACGTCGCCGTCCTGCGAGCATCAGGGCCCGTGCGACGGCGGGTGCCGCGGCGGTGATCGCGGTCGCCCTGGTCGTCGGCGCCGTGGCGTTCGTCTGGGTGCTCCGGTCCTCGCTCGTCGGCGGCGTGCAGACGACCGCGGAACAGACCCTCGACACCCTCGCCGCCCGGATCGAGGCCGACGGACCGTCCGTCGTGGCCGACCAGGACGACGACCTGCTCGTGCAGGTCGTCGCCGACGGGCGGGTGCTCGCCCACGGCGACGACGCGGACGGCCCGACGCTCCCCACGACCGACGGGGTGCGGTACCGGCACGACGGCGAGTCCTGGCTCCTCAGCACCGACGACGTCGACCTGCCGGGCGGCGGAGAGGCGACCCTCGTCGTCGGGGCGCCACTCGCCGACGCCGACGCCGCGACCGCGGAGGTCTCAGTGCTGCTCGCCGTCGCCGTGCCCGTCGCGGTGCTCCTCATGGCCGGGGTGACCTGGGTCGTGGTCGGGCGTGCCCTGCGCCCCGTCGACCGGATGCGCCGCGAGGTGGACTCGATCGCGGCAGCCACCCTCGACGCCCGGGTCGCCGAACCCGGCAGCGGCGACGAGGTCGACCGGCTCGCCGCCACGATGAACCGCATGCTCGGCCGGCTCGAGCGCTCGCAGGAGGTCCAGCGCCGGTTCGTCGCCGATGCCTCGCACGAACTGCGGTCCCCGCTCGCGACGATCCGGCAGCACGCCGAGCTCGCCCGTGCGCACCCGGAGGTGACGGACACCGACGAGCTCGCCGGCGTCGTGCTCGACGAGGGCGCCCGTCTGGAGGACCTCGTCACCTCGCTCCTGCTGCTCACCCGGGTGGACGAGCGCGGGGTGGAACGGGACACGGCCGTGGACCTCGACGACGTCGTGCTCGCCGAGGCAGCACGGCTCCGTGGCCTCGGCGTCGCGGTCGACGCGGGTGCGGTGGGGGCGGCGCGGGCGTCCGGCGACCCGGTGCTGCTCGGACGGGTGGTGCGGAACCTCGTGGACAACGCCGCTCGGCACGCGCGGTCATGCGTCGTCCTCGGACTCGGGACCGGGACCGGGACCGGGACCGGCGCAGCCGAGGCCGTGCTGACCGTGGACGACGACGGCGCGGGCGTGCCCGTCGACCAGCGCGAGCGGGTGTTCGAACGGTTCGTCCGACTCGACGAAGGTCGCGCGCGGGACGCCGGTGGATCGGGGCTCGGGCTGGCGATCGTGCGCGACGTCGTGCGGGCGCACGGCGGGAGCGTGGCCGTGTCGGACGCGCCGGTCGGTGGCGCGCGGTTCACCGTCCGGTTGCCGGCGTCGGACTGACGACGCGGTGCCGGGTCGTGCCGGACCCGTCGGCCGGTCCGCCGGGCCGGTCCCAGGCCGCTTCAGGGTGGTTTCAGCACCCGCTCGACACACTCTCGGCATGGACACGACACGCTTCCCCGCCACCGCACGCCGCACCGCTCTCGTCGCCGCGGTCCCCCTCGCGCTCGTCCTCGGGCTCGCCGGGTGCTCCACCGGTTCCACCGGTTCCTCGGACACCGGCTCGGGCTCGGGTTCGGGCTCGGGTTCGTCGAGCAGCTCCGACGGGTCCGGCACCGGGTCCTCGGCGACCGCCGAGCGCTCGTCGGCACCGTCGGGGTCGGCGACCGCTGACGGGTCGGCTCTGCGCGCCGCCGTGTCGACCGCTCGCGACGCGGTCGCCTCGGGCACGGTGATCGCGGTCGAGCAGGAGGCCGGCGGCTCGTCGTGGGAGGTCACGGTCGTCGACCGCGACGGCGGCGAGCACGCGGTGCACACCGACGCCGCCGGTTCGCGCGTCACGGCCGGCCCGACGGCCGATGCGACCGATGCCGACGACGTCGCCGAGAACCGTCGGTTCGTGGACGCCGCCGACCTCGACGTCACGCAGGCCGCGGCGAAGACGGTCGACGTCGTGCCGGGCACCGTCACGGAGCTCGGGCTGGACGACCACCGGGGCGCGGTCGTCTGGGAAGCCGACGTCCGAGGCAGCGACGGCACGAAGCACAGCGTCCGGATCGACGCCGGATCGGGTGCCGTCGTCACGAACACGGTCGACACGGACGACTGACCGCCGGCCCGCGACCCTCGGTGGGTGCTCAGGCTCGACACCAGGAGCACCCGACAACCACAGCATCGTCGGCCTACCGTCGGGTTCGACCTGGAGGACACACCATGAACCTGGACGGCTTCGACGTCCCGACGCTCATCATCTTCTGCGTGGCTGCGGCCGTCGTGATCGGCGGGCTGCTGTCCAGTCGTCGTCGACACTGACGCACGGGGAGCGGGCGGTACGCTCCAGTACTCGTGAGCAGCGAACCGACCACGGCGGCAGCGGGTCCGCGGGCCGGCGTCGCGTCGTCGGCGCTCCTGTCCACCGTCGGCATCGGCGTCCAGGGCGCGACGAAGCTGCTCGTCACCGTCGTGATCGGCCGGGTGTTCGGCACCGAGGTCCTCGGCCAGTCGTCGGCGCTCCTGTCGCTCGGGGTGTTCGCGGCCTTGCTCTGGCCGTCCGCCGCCGGCAACACGGCGGCCCGTTCCCTGGCGATCGCGATGCGCGCCGGTCGGTCCGACGCCGCGGTGAACCGCCGTGTCGGTGCGTCGATGCTCGTCTCGTCGGTGGTGCTCGCCGCGCTCACGGTCCCGGTTGCCGTCGCGTGGGGCAACGGCCCGTGGACGGTCCTCGGCGGCGTCTCGGTCGTCGTGGGCTACGGCCTCTACGCCTACACCCGCGGGGCGCAGCTCGGGTACGACCGAGCCCGACGGGTCGCCGTGTGGGACGGCCTGACGAGCGTGCTCACACTGGGCCTGCTGGTGCTGGCGTGCGTCACCCGAGCGGAACCGTTCGTGCTCCTGCCGCTCGGCATCGGGTACACGGTGTTCGCGGTGGCGTGCTGGCCACGGGGCACGGGCGGCGACGCGACCGCACCCGAACCGACCCACGGGGTCCTGGGGTTCGCGGCCTGGAACGTGCTCGCCGGCCTCACCACGAACGGGCTGCTGCAGCTCGCCATGATCAGCGCGCAGGTGACTGCCTCGGCGCACGACGCCGGGGTGTACGCGGCGGCCTTCTCGCTCGCGACGCCCGCGTCGATGGTCGGTCAGGCGGTGGCGCAGGTCGTCGTCCCGGCGTTCGCACACCGCAGCGAGGCGTCGTCCCTCCGGACGCCGGGGACGCTGCGGTTCGTCACGGGCTTCGCCGCCGGGACAGCCGTGGTCTTCGGCCTGGTGGCGCTGCTCGCGGACTGGTTCCTGCCGCTGTTCTACCCGGACGAGGGCGTGGCCGCGGTCGCCGACCTCCGGTACCTCGTGCTCGGCGTGTGGGTGTTCACGATGTCGCTCGTCCCCGCGGCCCTGCTGCTCGCCGCCGGACGGTCACGGCAGGTGGCGCTCGCGTCGGTCAGCGGCTTCGTCGTCGGCGTGGTGCTCATGGCCGCCCTCGCCCCCGCGACCGGTGTCGCCGCGGGCAGCACCGGATTCCTGGTCGGCAGCGCGGTCAACCTCGTCGCCGTCGTGACGCTCGGGCTCCGGCGAACGACCGTGCCGACCGGACCGGCGGCCGCGTCAGCGCTCGACGGGACGGCGCCGGGCGTCGTCGTGCCGCATCCGCACGAGGCTCGCGAGGGTCGCACCGCCGATCGCGACGATGATCACCGCGAGTGACGTCCACGTCCCGATCTCCGGCGCCCACTCGACGTGCTGCCCGCCGTTCAGGAAGGGCAGCTCGTTCTCGTGCAGGGCGTGCAGCACGAGCTTCACGCCGATGAACGCCAGGATCAGGGCGATCCCGTACTTGAGGTAGATGAGACGCTCGAGCAGCCCACCGAGCAGGAAGTACAGCTGCCGCAGCCCCATGAGCGCGAACACGTTCGCGGTGAACACGATGAAGGCACTCTCCGTGATGCCGAAGATCGCGGGGATCGAGTCGAGCGCGAACAGCAGGTCGGTGGTGCCGATCGCGACGAGCACGACGAGCATCGGCGTGAAGTGCCGCTGCCCGTCGACGTGCGTCCGGAGCCGGATCCCGTCGTACGTGTCGGTGACGCGGACGCGACGCCGGAGCAGCCGCACGATGAAGCTGTCCTCCTGCTCCTCGCCGTCGTGGTCCTCGCGCACCTGCTGGATCGCGGTCCAGATCAGCCACGCGCCGAAGAGGTAGAAGATCCAGGAGAAGTCCTCGATGAGCCGCGCGCCGAGCAGGATGAAGACGCCGCGCAGCACGAGCGCGATGATGATGCCCATCATGAGCACCGCCTGCTGGATCGGCTTCGGCACCGCGAACCGCGCCATGATGATGACGAAGACGAACAGGTTGTCGATGCTCAGGCTGTACTCGGTCAGCCAGCCCGCGAGGAACTGCCCCGAGGCGTCCCCGCCGGCGAACACCAGCATCGCGAGGGCGAACAGGAGCGCCAGGCCGACGTAGAACCCGACCCAGAGTCCGGACTCCCGCATGGTCGGTTCGTGTGAACGACGCGAGACGATCACGAGGTCGGCGAGCAGGATCGCGACGACGACGACCATCGACCCGATCTCGAACGCGATGGGCAGGTCCGGCACGCGACGATCCTTCCGTGGCCGACGAGCTGCGCCACCCGTGCGGTGGGCCGTCCGGCACCCCGCGATCTTACCCGTGCGATCGTTCAGGTCCGGTCGGGACGGAGCGAGCGGCGTCCCGGCCCGAGCAGGGTGGCTCGAGGGCCGGGACGGCATCGCGATGACGAACCCCGGTGCGTTCGGGTCGGACCGGTCGGGTGCGGTTCGTCTGGTCACGACTCTAGCGGTCCACCGAACGGCGGACAAACCGATCTGTCTACCCAGAACGGGGGCCACACCGTCCGCCCGGTGCAGTGGCGCGGTGTCTGCGACGATCGAACCATGCCCCACGACGGTCAGCCCCTCGCACGACTCGGCTTCCTCACGATCGGCACCTTCGATCCCGCCCACCCGCGACGCGGGCACGAGGAGACCCTCCGCGTCATCGAGCGCGCGGAGTCCCTCGGCTACGACAGTGCGTGGCTGCGGCACCGCCACCTGCAGCACGGCATCTCCTCCCCCGTCGCGCTCCTCGCCGCCGCTTCGCAGCGCACCTCGCGCATCCACCTCGGCACGGCCGTCACACCGATCGGCGCCGAGAACCCGTTCCGGCTCGCCGAGGACCTCGGCACCGTCGACGTGCTCCTCGGCGGGCGGCTCAACCCCGGGTTCTCGTCGGGCACCCCCATGAACTACGACCTGTACCGCGACGCGATCCACCCGGACACGGCGGAGCTGGAGGACTTCGGCGACGCCCGACTCCTGCGCTTCCGCGACCTCGTCCGTGGCGACGCGGTCGTCGACCACGCCGAGCGCCGGGGCATCGAGGAGTTCGCCACGACCGTCCAGCCGCACAGCCCCGGCCTCGTCGATCGGCTCTGGTACGGCACCGGCAGCACACGGTCCGCGGTCTGGGCGGCCCGGAACGGCTTCCACCTGCTCACCTCCAGCGTGACCCGGAGCGAGGTCGGCACCGACTTCGCCACGAACCAGCGCGCCCAGGTGGAGGCGTACCTCGACGCCCACCCGGACCCCGCCGCCGCACGCGTGTCGCAGGGCCTCGTCGTCGTCCCGACCGACAGCGCCACACCCGAGCAGGAGGCCCGCTACCGCGCGTACGCCGAGGCACGGTCCGCACGCGTCGGCGTCCCCCAGGGTCCGGCAGGGCTGCTGTTCGCCGCCGACCTCGTCGGGTCGTCGGCGGAGATCGCGGACCGTCTGCGCGCGGACGCCGGCTTCCAGGTCGCGACCGAGGTCGCCTTCGCGTTGCCGTTCTCCTTCGAGGCCGACGACTACGCCCAGATCGTGACCGACATCGCCGAACACCTCGGCCCGGCACTCGGGTGGTCGCCCCGGACCTGATCCCCCGTCCGGAGCAGAGCGCGGCCGAGCGCTGACCGTTGCTCCCGCCACCACGGCCTGGAGGCACGACACGTGTCCGACGCGTGTCGTGCCTCCAGGCCGTGGCCGGTCCCGGCGTCAGCCGGTCACCTGCCGGCCGTCAGCGGAGCCAGCGGTACGCGTACTCCGGTCGGCCGGGGCCGCTGTGCCGGACGTCCTTGCCGGCCTGCCCCGCACCGATGAGGTGCTCCAGGTAGCGGCGTGCGGTCACCCGCGAGATCCCGAGCGCGTCGGCGACCTCGGACGCCGAGGCAGCCTGGTCCGTGTGGGTCAGGTGCGCCCGGACCGCGTCGAGCGTCTCCCGGGCGATCCCCTTCTCGTGGTCCGGCGGCGCGGTCGGACGCAGCGAGCCGAGGCTCTGGTCGATGTCCGCCTGGGTGAGGGACCGTCGGTCCTCGAACCCGCGCCGGAACTCGCGGTAGGTGGTCAGGCGCTCGGCGAACGTGCGGTAGCTGAAGGGCTTGACGAGGTACTGCACGACGCCGAGCGCGATCGCGTTCTTCACCCCGCGGGCGTCGTGGGCGGCGGTCACGGCGATGACGTCGACGGCGGACCCGGCGGTGCGGAGTGCACGGACGAGCTGCAGGCCGTGGGCGTCGGGCAGGTTGAGGTCGAGCAGGACGAGGTCCGGCTGCTCGGCGGCGACGGCGGCCAGCATCGCGCGCCCGGTCGCCGCCGACCCGACGACCGTGAAGCCGTCGAGCCGCGCCAGGTACGCGGCGTGCGCCTCGGCGGTCAGGGGTTCGTCCTCGACGATGAGGACCCGGACGGTGTCGGTCACGCGGGCACCCGCCCCGGTGTGAGGTCGACCACGAACCTGCTGCCGTCGGGCCCCGTGCTGACGGTGACCTCTCCGCCGATGCGCGCCACGGCGGACCGGACCAGGTCGAGGCCGAAGCCGCGCCCCTCCGGACCCGCGGACTTGGTGGACCATCCGCGTCCGTAGGCCGCGTCGAGGTCGGGGATGCCGGGGCCGTCGTCCTCGACGACGAACCGGCTGTGGCCGCCGGTGGTGGTCACCGTGACGGTCACGGTGCCGCGGCGCTCGGCGGTCGCGTCGACGGCGTTGTCGACGAGGTTGCCGAGGACGGTGATGACGTCGCCGGGTGCGGCCGCCACGGGTGCCGTGAGCCCGCTCATGTCGGTTGTCAGGGTCACCCCGCGTTCGTGGGCCTGCGCTCGCTTGCCGTCGAGCACCGCCGCGATGACGTCGGCAGGGGTCTCCGCCTCGGCGGCGGCACCGCCGGGCGCGCCCACGTCCGCGCCCACCTCGGCGGCGGCACCGCCGGGCGCGCGCAGGTCCGCACCGCCGCGCGCATCCGCGTGCCGGTCGAGCTCGTCGGACGCGAACCGGATCGCCTCGTCCACCCGCCCGAGCTCGAGGAGCGCGACCACGGCGTGCATCCGGTTCGCGAACTCGTGCGTCTGCGAGCGCAGTGCGTCGGTGAGGGTCCGGGTCGCCGCGAGCTCGCCTGACAGGTGCAGCAGCTCGGTCTGGTCCCGGATCGTGGCGACGGTCCCGAGCGGGCGGGAGGACCCGCGGGAGAACGCCATCTCCTGGTTGACGACGAGCACCCGGTCGGCGGTCGCGTACGTCTCGTCGACGGCACGGTCGCCCGAGGCGAGCAGGGTCCGCAGCTCCTCGGGCACGTCGAGCGACGCCAGCGGGACCGGACGCTGGCCGTCCACCGGGGTCGGCAGGTGCAGCAGCTCGGCGGCGCGGTCGTTGTGCAGCACGACGTCGCCCGAGCGGTCGATGACGACGAGCCCCTCGTGGACCGAGTGCAGGACGCCCTCGTACGACGCGAACACCCGCGCGAGCTCCTCGGGCCCGCGCCCAGCGGTGACCCGGCCGAGGTACCGGCTGAGCAACCACGAGAACAGAGCCGACACCGCGACGACGGCGAGCGCCAGCAGCACGACGGACACCAGCCGCGGCAGCAGCGCCGTCGAGATGTTGGCGACGGTCACCCCCGCGGCCACGAGCCCGATGACCCGACCGTCTCCGTCGGTGATCGGCGTGACGGCACGCACCGACGGGCCGAGGGTCCCGGTGAACGTCTCCGTGAAGGTGTTCCCGGCGAGGGCGGGCGCGATCGTGCCCCGGAACGGCTGCCCGATCTCGGCACGGTCGGGGTGGGTCCACCGGGTGCGGTCGGGCGCCATGATCGTGATGAAGTCGGTGTGGGTGCGGCGCATGAGGTCGAGGGCGTACGGCTCGAGTCGCTCGGACGGGTCGGCGGTGGTGGCCTGTTCGACGACGAACGGGTTGCGGGCGATCGAGACCGCGACGGCCTCGGACCTCTCCGCGGCGTCGGTCTCGAGGTCGGCCCGTGCCGACGACCAGCTCCACGCCCCGCCGACCACCACCCCCACGACCACGAACACGAGCTGCAGCGCGAACAACCGGGTTGCGATGCTCCACCGTCTCGGTGCCACTGTCCTGCCCTCCTCGCCTCGTTGCGGGAAGACCCATCCTCGCGCACCGCGGGCCGATCGCGCAGCACGGCCGTGAACGCAATGAACACAAGTCGACGTGCGCTGTCCGGAAGGGCGAGGGTGTCCCCACTCCCGAGAGGACGAGCCGACCGGCGCGACGACGCACCGGTCCCGACGACAAGGAAGTCTCATGGCATCGACGCACCCGTCCAGCACGCGCCCCACGCGGCGTCGCGGCCTGGACCGCTCGCACTGGCTGTACATCGCCGTCATCGCGGCGGTGGTCGCCGGCATCGTGGTCGGCCTCGCGGCCCCGGCGTTCGCGGTCGGCCTCAAGCCGATCGGCGACGGCTTCATCGCCCTCATCAAGATGATGATCGCGCCGGTGATCTTCTGCACGATCGTCCTCGGTGTGGGGTCCATCGCCAAGGCCGCGACGGTCGGCAAGGTCGGCGGGCTCGCCCTCGGCTACTTCGTCGCGATGTCCACGTTCGCGCTCGCGATCGGCCTCGTCGTCGGCAACCTCATCCACCCGGGCGACCACCTCGACATGTCGAAGGCGACGTACGAGCTGCCGGCCGGCTCGGAGGAGAGCGCGTCGTCGACGTCGGGCTTCCTGCTCGGCATCATCCCCGCCACCCTGGTGTCCTCGCTCACGAGCGGCAGCATCCTGCAGACACTGTTCGTCGCGCTGCTCGTCGGCTTCGCCCTGCAGGCCATGGGCGAGAAGGGGGCGCCGATCCTGACCGGCATCCGGCACCTGCAGGCACTCGTGTTCCGCATCCTCGCGATGGTGATGTGGGTCGCCCCGGTCGGCGCCTTCGGTGCGATCGCCGCGGTCGTCGGCGCGACCGGCGTCGCTGCACTCGTGGCCCTCGGCACGCTCATGGTCGCCTTCTACACCACGTGCATCGTGTTCGTCGTCGGGGTGCTCGGCGTCCTGCTCCGCATCGTCACCGGCGTGAACATCTTCCGGCTCATGAAGTACCTCGGCCGCGAGTACCTGCTCATCGTCTCGACGTCGTCGAGCGAGGTCAGCCTGCCGCGCCTCATCGCGAAGATGGAGCACCTCGGCGTCTCGAAGCCGGTCGTCGGCGTGACGGTCCCGACCGGGTACTCGTTCAACCTCGACGGCACCGCGATCTACCTGACCATGTCGTCGCTCTTCATCGCGAACGCGCTCGGCACCCCGCTGAACATCCCGGAGCAGATCTCGCTCCTGGTCTTCATGATCATCGCCTCGAAGGGTGCCGCCGGCGTCACCGGCGCCGGACTCGCGACGCTCGCGGGCGGCCTGCAGGCGCACCGGCCGGACCTCGTGAACGGCGTCGGGCTCATCGTCGGCATCGACCGGTTCATGTCCGAGGCACGCGCGCTGACGAACTTCACCGGCAACGCCGTCGCCACCGTGCTCGTGGGCACCTGGACCCGGCAGATCGACAAGCAGCAGGTCGAGCGGGTGCTGTCCGGCGCGGCGCCCTTCGACGAGCGCACGATGTCCGCGGACGACCACGGCGCCGCCCCGGCAGCGTCGGCACCGACCGAGCGCATCTCGACCGAGGCGGTCCGCACCATCGTCGAGCCGGAGCACGAGCTCCGCGCAGCGGCCGCCGAGCGGCGCTGACGGACGGGAGGGCCCGGGGGCCCCCCCCCCCCCCGCGGGGGGGGGGGGGGGGGGCCCCCCGGGGGCCCCCCCCCCCCCCCCGGGGGGGGGCCCCGCCCGGGGGGGACCCCCCCCTCGTGGCGCCGGACCCCGCGCCCCGCGCCGGGGCCCCCGCGCGGCGCTGCCGGCCGGGAGGCCCGGATCACCGCACGCAGACCTGCTGCGGTGATCCGGGCCTCCAGGCTGTGCCCCCGCACCCGCGTCGGTCAGTCGGCCGACGTCGTGTAGTACCCGGCGTCCAGGTCCTCGAGGAGCGTCGGGCCCGTCGGCTCCCAGCCGAGGAGCGCGCGCGTGCGCGCGCTCGATGCCGGCTGGTCGCCGCCGAGGAGCGCGCCGAAGACGCCGAGCGTCGCGGGGTCGACCGCTTGCGCGGGCAGGCCGGTCTGCCGGCTGACGGACTCGGCGACGGCGCGCATCGGCACCCCCTCCTCGGCGACGGCGTGCAGCACCGACCGCGGCGGCGCTGACTCGAGGGCGAGCCGGAAGAGTCGCGCCGCGTCCTCGACGTGGACGGCCGGCCACCGGTTCGCGCCGTCACCGACGAACGCGGCGACGCCGAGCTGCCGGTCGAGCTGCACGAGCGAGGCGATGAGGCCGTTGCGGTCCCCCGCGCCGTGCACCGTCCGCGGCATCCGGACGAGTCCGGACCGGATGCCGCGGTCCGCGAGCGCGAGGACGGCTGTGGCGGTCCGCGACCGTGCCCCGGCGGGACCGTCGGGGTCGAGCGCGTCGTCCTCCGTGGCGACCCCGGTCGGGTTCGTCGGTGTGCCGGACGCGGCGAAGAAGGCCTTGCCGCTGTCCGCGAGTGCATCGGCGAGGGTGGCGAGCATGGCGACCTCGTTGTCGATCGTCTCGTCGAAGGCGTCGAAGTCGAGCGTGAACGCCAGGTGGGCCGTCGCGTCCGCACGCCGGGCCTGCTCGACGATCAGGGCGTGGTCGGACACGTCGCCCCGGACCGGACGGGCACCCGCCGACCGGATGCGCTCGGCGGAGGCGTCGGAGCGGGCGAGCCCCGTGACCTCGTGGCCCTGACCGACGAGGTCGCGGGTGAGGGCGCTGCCGATCCAGCCGGACGCTCCCGTGATGAAGACCTGCATGTGCTGACTCCTTGTGATGAGACTTGGTATCGTCACGGTACACCCGATGAGACCGAGTCGCATCGGATAGCATGAGCCGGTGGCACGATGGCAACCCGATCCCCGCGGACGACTCCTGCGTGCGGCGCTCGACCTGTTCGCCGAGCAGGGCTACGACGACACGACCGCTGCGCAGATCGCCGAGCGGGCCGGGCTCACGAAGGCGACGCTCTTCCGGCAGTTCCTCGACAAGCGGGAGATCCTCTTCCAGGGGCAGGCGGCCACGGTCGAGACCGTCTCGCGCGTCGTGCGGGACGCCCCTGCCGACCGCACGGACGTGGACGTGGTCGACGACGTGCTCGACGCCCTCGTGGCCGCGCACGTGCCCGAGCAACAGGCGATCGGCGCGGCCATCACGGCGCTGACGGTGGCGCACGAGGCACTCCGGGAGCGGTACGTCTACAAGCGGTACGTCATCACCGAGGCGTTCGCGGCGGCACTGCAGGAGCGCGGTGTGCCCGCGCACCGTGCGACGGTGCTCGCCGGGACGGCCGTGCGGGGGTACTGGGACGGGTTCGAGCGGTGGACGGTCGCGGGGGCGGGAGCGGCGCTCGGGCCGCTCGTGCGCGAGGAGGTGGGGGCGTTGCGGGCAGCGGCGGCCCTGCTGGCGGCGGACGTCGGGTCGGCGGACGCCTGATGTCTCCGAAGCGGCACGCGCTCCTGTGGGGCCTGGCCGCCCTGGGGGTCCCCGTGGTCGGCGCCGCACTGCTCTGGGTGTGGGGTGTGTCCGAGGAGGCGACCCGAGGGACAGCGGGCGGCGCCACCCAGGGGCCTTCGCTGACGCTGATGCTCGCGCCGTCGGTCGTCGCGGTGGTGGCGGGCGCGGTCGTCCTCGGCGGCGTGACGCGACCGGTCCGGCCAAGGTGGCTCGGGGCGGGCCTGGCACTCGTCGCGCTCCTCCTCGCTGTCGGCCTCGGTGCCGCGGCGGCGCTCGTCGTGACCGGCGGGCAGCTGTACGTACCGGGTCCACTGCCGCCGAGTCCCTGACGAGGCGATGCGGCTCGGACTCGGGCTCGGGCTCGGGCTCGGAGAACGTCGCCGGATCGTCGCCGCAGCAGTCCGGATCCGGGCCGACCGGCACCGCGGGCCCGCAGGTTGTGTGCATGGCCAGGACGGCCCGCTGGCAGGCCGCCTCGGTGCCCGGCTCGACCAGCCGTGCCACGGCAGTTCGTGCCGGTGTGACTCGTCGTTGCGCTCGTCGCGCTCATCGCGCTCATCGTCGTCGTCGACATTCCTCTCCTTCGTCGCTGACGTGCCCCTGGCCGATCCGCTCCCAGGCACGTGGGCCCGAGAGCGGATCGCCCGGTCAACGGCCGTGGTGACCTTGGCGGTCGATACATCGGTAGACGGTTGCTCGTCCAACACCAAAGAGTTCGGCGAGCTCGGCGACCGAGTGCGTGCCGGCTTCGTGCACTTCGAGGAGGTGCCGCTGCTGCGCGGTGCTGGGCTTGGGCTGCCGCCCACGGAGATGACCCTTTGCCTCAGCGATCTGCATCCCTTCGCGCGTCCGGGCCCGGATGAGATCAGATTCAAACTCGGCCACCATCGCGAGGACGTTGAACAGCAGCCGGCCGACGGGGTCGTTCGGATCATGGACGGAACCACCGATGTTGAGCTTGACGTTCTTGGCGGTCAGTTCGTCGACGATGTCCTTCGCATCGCGAAGGCTCCTGGCCAACCGGTCCAGCTTCGCGATCACCAGGGTGTCGCCGTCACGGCAGGAAGCGAGCGCTTCGCGCAGACCGGGCCGTGACCGATTCGTGCCGGTCAAGCCGTGGTCGGTGTGGATGTTGGACGGAAGGACTCCGAGCCGTTCGAGAGCGACGCGTTGAGCGGTCAGATCTTGTTCGTAGGTTGAGACGCGGGCGCACCCGATGAGTAGAGCGTTCATGCCGCGAGGATCGCTCTACTGCGTCAGCTTCGGGTCGTCTCGAAACCGATCGGCTATCGGGACGGCGGAAGCGGTGTTCCCCTGACTACGATCCGAGCATGAGTACGCGGGGGATCGTCTTCTTCGATATCGATGGCACGTTAATCCCATCCATGTCGAGCAGCAGCTTCCTCGCCAAGCGCTTTGGACATGCACGTGCGCTCGACGCCGCTGAGCAGCGCTACGCCGAGGGTGAGCTGACGAACGAGGAAGTCAGCATCATCGACGCCGAGGGATGGCGCGGAACTCCAACGCCGACCGTTGCCTCGTGGCTCGAGGAGCTTCCACTGATCGCCGGGATCGACGAGGTCGTTGCCTGGTGCGTCGAGCACGATGTCGAGCCGGTCCTTGCGTCTCTGGCTTGGCAACCCGTTGCGGAAGCGATCGCGAAACGTCACGGGCTCACCGCAAACGGCGGCCCGCGAGTGCACGTCGTCGGGACTGACTATGACGGCACCGTGGCGGAGCACTTCGATGAGTACGACAAGCGCGATCGCGCTCTCCGGTTAGCGGCGGGGCGCGGTGTCTCGATCAATCACTGCTGTGCCATCGGTGATAGTCGGTCCGACCTCCCCCTGTTCGAGGCCCTGCCGGCATCGCTTGCTCTGAACGCCAGCGCCGCGGCGCGGGCGGCCGCGTCCGCTGCCGTTGACACAGAGGACTTGCGCGACGTCATCCCCTGGCTCGCGGCATGGAAGGCCACGCTCCACTGACCCCGGGCGCTCACCGGCTCAGACGACCGGTAGCCGATCGGCGAGTGAGACGTTGTGATGCCGCGGCGGTGTACTCCAGGATGGTCTGGTGGTGAGCATCCGGCGGGCACGTGTCGATGACGCCGAAAGGGTCGGGCTGTTCCAGACGCTGACGTGGGAGCAGACCTACCGTGGCATCGTCCCAGACTCCTTCTTGGATGCCCGGTCCCTCCGTCCAGCGACGGATCACTGGACAGAGCGCATCGGCACCGGCAGTCGACGCGTGTTCGTTGCGGAGTCACCCGAGGAACAAGTCATCGGTGTCGCGAGCACGAGCCGCAGTTCCGGTGACTCGAGCAGCTTGCCGAGCTTGGAGCTGTCGACGTTGTACGTAGATCGAGAGGCCCAGGGCACGGGAGTTGCCTCAAGCCTCCTGAATGCTGCGCTCAACGAAGAGGATGCTCACCTCCTCGTGTTTTCGTTCAACAAGCGGGCTCAGCGCTTCTACGCCAAGCACGGCTTCGAGCGCCAAGGAGATCGACAGATCGATTCAGGGACCGGGCTCTACGAAGAACGCTGGGTGCGGGAAAGGGGGAGACCGTCTCAGTGAACGGTCGTGCGCTCGACCGGGCGGCGCCCTGCCGTTGTCTCGGATGGGGATCGGCTACCGAACGAACGCGAATGCGCAACGGCGCGCGTCGCGGACACTATCCACTTCTCGAAGCGGTACGGCGTCTTGAAGGTGAGAGGCGGGTGGGGCCGCGCCGGTTGTGAGGCCGGGTCCCCACCCGGCGGTCAGCTGCGGGCCCCTGATCGGTCGCAGCTTGACCACGGTTCCATCGTCAACAAATCGCAAAGAGCCGTCAACATTTGGCAGCGATCACGGTGCGTGATCAGGACCACCACGGTGCGTCGTTGACCTGCTCCCCGTCCGCGGCATCGACCACGACATCGCGGAGGTTGGACACGCCTGCCTTGGTGGCGATGCGGGTGACAGTTGCCAGGCCAAGGCTGTGTCCGACACCGGCGTTCTCGAGGGTGCTTTTCGCCGCGACGTAGAAGTCCCACTGCGACATGTCGAGCGGCTGGTACTCAGCGTGAGTCGTCGCCATCTGCACGCAGAACACGTACACGTGCGCGTTGAGTTGCTTCCCGGCCGGGTCATCACCATGACGCGGGTGATATCGGGTGCCGCGCAAGCCGCGGAACTCGATGCGGGATAGCCGCGGTTGCTCCCACGCTTGAAGGTACGCGGACGACTTAACCTCCACCCTGATTCGGTCATCGAGGAGGAGGTCGTACGCGTCCCACTCCACCCGGTGCACCTCAGTCATGCCGAGGGCTTTCGCGACGAGGAACTCCGCCAAGTAGCCGCGGGCGTTGTTCATCCGCAGGTCCCCGAGCGCGAATTGCCAGAAGTCCGCCACCGTTGCCGGCACCCCGATGAACGTGTCGTCCCCGCGAGCAGGACGGATGACCGGCGGTTGCAGCCACTCGTCGTCAGTCACGGCTGGACTCCGAACTCGGCGAGGATGTCGTCCAAGGTCGTCCCGAGCAGGACGGCGGTCCGTTCGTATTTCGCTTGCAGCCTGGTGCGGGTTGCGTAGTCGGACACCAGCGCGAGTCGGGCGGGGTCGGCGTTGTGGCTGACATCGGCGCGCTTCACCCGTGGGGCGAGCGTGTCAGCCATGACCCGCGCCATCGAGTCGGTCAGCGGTTCCCCGCGCCTCTTCGTCATCGCGTCAACCGCGAGTACCTGCTCTGTCGTGAACCCCATCACCCGAAGCTCAGCGAGGGTCATGTCTGTGTCCTCGACGACATCATGCAGCCATCCGACGACCTGCTCATCCGGAGTGGTCAGCCGGGCCGCGACCGCAGCGGGATGCTCAATGTACGGTCGGCCGACCTTGTCGGTCTGCCCCTCGTGCGCACGGGTAGCCACGTCCCGCGCCAGAGACACCATGGTCGTCATGACTTCAGCGTCCCACGACCAGCCGACACGTCACTAGGCAGAACCGACCCGGCCGGACACGTCATGACCGTTCCCGTCCGGCCACCACACGGCGACCCGATGTCCGTTCAAGCCTGCAGGTGTCCGCTCGAACACGGCCTGTCAGGAGGGCAGTTCGCAGCGCAGTCATCTGCGCAATCGGGTACAAGGTGCCCGTCGCTCGCATCGCAGAGAACGTGAACTCGAGATACTCCACTGCGACGACGATGGCGTACCGCGCGATGCCGGAGACGTTCAAGCCAGGGCGGTCGTCGCCTCCAAGCGCGCTGTCCGGCACGATCGAAGGCGCATCGTTCGTCCGAACCGACCATCCATCTGTCGTTTCAGCCATTCGCGTCACACGCTGTTCCCAGCTCTCGTGAGACTGGTCAGAGTCAGTCACGCAGCGACATCGTCTCTCGGGGATCGACAGCCATGGGCCCATGGTGCCGGATGCGATCTTCCTCTGGAAGGTGCCGCACACAGTCCTCAAAGATGTTGGAGGCTGTCCTTTAGCCGATCGGCTATCGGTTCCGATCCTTCTCGTCGCGACGGGCCGATAGCTTCATGAGGTGGCAACCGGTGGGAAGTACGACGTTCTCTGGGACGAAGCGCGCCGTTCTCTGTATGAGGGCACCCTCCGCGTCGATCACGCTCCGGTCGACGGTGACCCGCGCTGGGGCCTCAGCCTCGTCCTGCTTCCACCCGCGGACCTTGCTGCATCGGTGAGCGCAGCCGCCGCTGAACTCGGCAGCCTCTACGGCGGGACGCACCACGTCTACAACGCCGCTGACCTGCACCTGACAGTCACGAGCCTGGAGCCCTATCGCGACGAGATCCCGCGAACAACGATCGAGCATTACGTCGACGCGGTCGAGCGCGTCCGCGATCTGCTGCACGTCAACGTTCGGCTGGTCGGGCCTGGCGGCTCGCCTTCCGGCGTGTTCGTGCAGGGCTTCGACGACGACACGCTGGTACCGATCCGGCGACAGATGCGCGAGACCGCGGCGGACCTGCACGACGGCGTGGCGCCGCCGATGGCGTTCGTGCGAGACACCGCACACATCTCCATAAGCGTCCACCGGCAGGCAGTACCCGAGACATCGGCAGCCGACCACGTCCAGCAACACAGGCACACGCGGTTCGGCAACATGGCGGAAGCCACCGTCGCACTCGCACGCTATCGGGCGTCGAAGCACTCGATGAGGCTCGAAGTCCTCCACACCGTCCGGTAGCCGGTGGGTCAGCGGACGCTCGAGGCTGCTTCTGTGGAAGGGATTCGCCGTACCTTCTCCTGCACGGCCACGGCGAAAGCGATGGCGATGACGAGGACCGCGCTGACGAGGCCGGTGCCGACGTCGAGGCCGCCTCGGGCGTGCGGGACCGCGACGAAGTCGGCGAAGGATGCGCCGACCGGGCGGGTGAGGACGTAGGCGGCCCAGAACGCCGTGACCGGTCCGAGCAGCGCCGTCAGGCGTGCGAGGACGACGATGATCATCGCGGCGACGAAGACGAGGCCGCCACCGAGGTAGCCGAGGTGGAACGTGCTCGCGGCGAGGTCACCAGCCGCGGTGCCCATCGCGAACGTGGCAATCACGGCGGCCCAGTAGAACAGCTGCCGCCGGGTGCTGGTGATCGTGTGCACGTCGACGGTGCCCTCGACCCGTCGCCACAGGACGAAGACGACGACCAGGGCGGCGAAGAAGACCGGGGTGGACACCGCGTACGGAACGCCGAGTGCGACGTGGGTGACGTCGGCGACCATCGTGCCGAACACCCCGACCATCGACACAGCACCCCAGTACAGCCACGGCCGGTACCGGTCGGCGCGGAGCTGCGCCACGAGCACGACGGCGAACACGGCCGCAGTGACCAGGACCGTGGGGACGGGGTCGAGGCGGGTGACCAGGAAGTCGGAGAGCGCCTCACCCATCCCGGTCGTGAGCACCTTGATCAGCCAGAACGACGCGGTCGGTCCCGGGACACGGTTCACCGTTCCGGTCCCACCCGTCACCGGTCCCCCACCGTCCGCTCCGCGGGTCGTGCCGCCGGTGACGTGCGCTTCCGGGCGACGTGACGGCGGCGCAGGGCGCCGATGACGATCGGCAGGACCGACACGACGACGATCACGATCATGAGTGCGTCGATGTTGTGGGCGACGAGCGGGATGCCTCCGAGCAGGACCCCCACTGCTGTCAGGCCGCAGGCCCAGGAGATGGCGCCGATGAGATTGAACAGCAGGAACCGCCGGTAGTGCATCTGCGCGGTCCCGGCCGCGAGCGGCACGTAGGTCCGGACGATCGGGACGAACCTGCCGAGGACCAGGCTGAGGCCGCCCCACTTCGTGAAGAACGCTTCTGCTTCATCGAGGCGGGCGGTGGTGAGGATGCGGGCGCCGTCCTTGAACAGGCGCCGGCCGTAGCGTTTCCCGATCCAGTAACCGACCTGGTCCCCGGCGACCGCTGCGATGGACGCCACGACGGCGACCTGCCACGGAGTCACGCCGAGGGTGCTGCTGATGATCGCGGCGGTGACCAGGAGGGAGTCGCCGGGCAGGAACGGGAACAGCACTCCGGACTCGATGAAGATCAGCAGCGCGATCCCGGCGAGGACGTAGGGGCCGAAGGCGTGCAGGACGGATGCTGCGTCGAACAGGCTCACGGCGAGCGGAACGGCGTGGAGCACGAGGGCCTTTCACGAGCGGAGGGCCTGGTGCCACCGGCGTTCAAGTCGGCGGTGGGACCAGTGGACGGGTCAGACAGTGAGTCGGCTGCGCTGCGCGGGTTCGTCGCGGCGGATGCGGATCACGAGGTAGCTGATGATCGCGGCGATGATGACGAAGAACACAATGCTCGTCGTGATCGTCCCGACACCCAGGCCGCCGTCCTTCGTTGACGCGGACAGCAGGTCGCCGGTGGACGCGCCGAGGGGGCGGGTGAGGATGTACGCGATCCAGAAGCAGAGCACCGGGCCGCGTCGGCCGATGAACCAGACGGCGGCGGTCAGGGCGATGGCACCGGCGAAGAGGAGCAGTGACGGGAAGTACCCCAGGCCGGTCTGTTCCGCGATGAGGTCGCCGGCGGCGGTGCCGAGGGCGAAGGTGAACAGGATCGCCAGCCAGTAGAACGCTTCCCGGCGGAGCGTGTCGATGCTGTGGATCGAGAGGGTCCCCTCGGTCCGGTACCAGATCGCGAACACCGCCAGGAGCGCGACGCCGAACACGGTGGTGCTGACGGCGAGGGGGACGCCCAGTCCGTCGGTGAGGTTGTCGGTGACGCAGGTCCCGACGATGCTGATCAGGACCACGGTGATCCAGTACACCGGCGGCCGGTAGCTGCGGGACCGGAACTGCAGGACCAGGAACACCGCCAACGCGACCGCCATGATCAGCGTCGTCAGCGGCAGTCCGAGTCCGACGGTGTCACTGAGGAGGTCAGCGGCGGTCTCACCGACCGTGGTTGCGAGGACCTTGATGATCCAGAACGACGCGGTCGGGTCGGGCACCTTGTTCGAGCGGGTCCGGGTCGGCGCAGGCGCTGCGGGCGAGTGGGACATAGCGTTCTCCTCGTCAGGATGGGCCGTACCGCGATGTGCGGGGTCGGCGATGCTCCGACGGTAGAAAACGGCGCGCAAGACTCCACCAAGAATTGGACCGGCCGCCCGTTCGACGTTTCTTGGCTGTTCCTTGGCTGGTGTCGCTGAGGCTGGGGGGGCCGGTGCTGCTCTGAGTGAGGCAGGATCGAGCCGACGCGGTGACGCCGGAACGCTTCCCCCCTCGCGTTCCGGCGTCACCAGTACGGAAGGGGCCACATGTCTGCTGGATGGCGGTCAGCGATCGCGGACGGACTGGCACGCTGGTCGTTCCGGTCTGGTGTGGAGACCGATCCGGACCGGTTGGCGTACCGCCGGTCCGTGATCGGGATCGCACTGCGTGTTGCGGTCGTCTCGGCGGCGCTGGTGATCGCGATCATTGTCCTCGTCGTCGCCTACGTGCTGTGGCAGCTGACCCCGAACCAGCTCCACGAACAACCCGGCCCGACCGACATCCACATCTACCTCGACACCATCGACCTCAGCGTCGCGGTCATCGGCGTCGGTGGTCTTGCGATCATCCTCGCCGGCATCGCCGCGTGGCTCATCGCCCGCCGCGCAGTCCGGCCGATCGCCGAAGCAGCACGCATGCAACGCACCTTCGTCGCCGACGCCAGCCACGAACTCCGCACCCCGCTGACGGTGCTCAACGCCCGCGTGCAACGGCTGCAACGGATGACCCCGGACGAAGACCGACGGCGTCCCGTCGTCGACGATCTGCGCGAAGACACCCAGATCCTGATCAACATCGTCAACGACCTCCTTGAAGCCGCCGCCGGCACCGCCGACCCCGACGGGAGCGCCGACCTCCGGGCCGCGATGGACTCGGTGCACCGCGACATGAACGTCCTCGCCGCGGAGCGAGGTGTGACGCTCGACGTTGAACCGATCGACGCCCGTGCGGGGGTATCGGAGACGCAGCTGCGCCGATGCCTGGTCGCGCTGACCGACAACGCGATCGGTCACACCCCACAGGGTGGGCACGTCCGGATCACCGCGACGACCACCGCGACCCGGGTGACGATCCGCGTTGCGGACGACGGTCCCGGTGTTGTCGGCATCGAACCAACTCGAGTCTTCGACCGCTTCGCCCACGGCGCACCCGCCGACGCGATAGCAACGAGCACCCGCACCGGGTACGGCATCGGCCTGGCTCTGGTCCGCGACATCGCCGTCCGAGCTGGCGGCGACGCAGTCATCGAACGCACGGACAGCAGCGGAACGATCTTCGCGCTCTACCTACCGACCGCTCCGGACAGCGGCTCGGAACACGACCGGAAGGACCGCGCATGATGCCCCGACTCCTCCTCATCGAGGACGACCCCAGGCTCGGTCCACTCGTCGCCGACGAGCTCGACGAGCAGTGGACCGTCACGCTCTGCGTGGACGGAGAATCCGCGCTCGAAACGGCTGCGAAGGAGTACTTCGAC
Organism: Curtobacterium sp. NPDC089689; assembly: GCF_044749145.1. Taxonomy (NCBI): domain Bacteria; kingdom Bacillati; phylum Actinomycetota; class Actinomycetes; order Micrococcales; family Microbacteriaceae; genus Curtobacterium; species Curtobacterium sp. NPDC089689. Next base: position 519,473 of record NZ_JBIVHJ010000001.1, read on the forward strand.
GTCATGGTGATCGATCGCCGGCTGCCCGGGATCGATGGCACCACGGTGGTCGCGACCCTTCGGCAGCGGCGCGTCAGCACCCCTGTGCTCATGCTCACCGCACTCGGTGAAGTCCACGACCGCGTCTCCGGGCTCGACGCCGGCGCGAACGACTACCTGGTCAAACCCTTCGACTTCGACGAGCTCACCGCACGGCTCCGCGCCCTCACCCGCGACTACACCGGCACTGGCGCCACCATCGAGATCGGCGGGTGGGCATTCCACCCCGACGACCACAGCATCACCTCCCCCTACACCGGCCGGGTCATGCTGACCGAGAAGGAGACCGCCCTGCTCCGGCTCCTCGCCGGCGAACCATCCCGCGCCTTCACCCGACAACACCTGCTCTCCGCAGTGTTCGACAACGGCGAGCAGCTCGGCACCGTCGACACCTACGTCCACTACATCCGCCGGAAAACCGACCGCGACCTCATCAGCACCATCCGCGGCATCGGCTACCGCCTCGGCACACCCGCGTGAACGCGGATCACGAACCCTCAAGCAGGGGAGAAGGACCTAGTCGTCCAAGAGACCTTCCTCCTCGCTTCGGACGCGACCGCCAGCAGCGCAGCCCCGGCGGCCCCGACGACCACCAGGAGCAGCACGACGGCCACAGCAACCACGATCAGCACCACAGGATCACCTCCACGCACACCATGGCGGCAACCCACCAAGGAATCCCCCAGCCGCGTCGCTTCGCCAGCAGGCTGGTCGCATCATGCGTCCCAGCACGACCCCGGATCGAGAGACTGCACGAGCGCTGCTGTCCGTGTCCGATAGCCGGTACTTCACCGGACGGGGGCCGACCCGCTACCCTGTGCCCATGCGTTCGCTTCGTTCCTCGTGGTGGTGGCTGCACTAGCAGCCTCTTAACGCATGGTCGCGGGCTGCACGGCAGCTCGCAAACCACGACACCGCCGCGCAGCCCTTCTCTCTTTCGAAAGGGCAACACCGGTGGACACCTTCACTGCAACGCAAGACCGCATGGCAGCGCTCGATGCCCGCATCGCAGCACACCCCGACCAATTCCGCGTCCTCACCGGAGAACGACCAACGGGCCGGCTCCACCTCGGCCATTACTTCGGCACGATCCTTGAACGGGTCACGCTGCAGGGTCAAGGCGTCGAAACGTTCCTCGTCCTGGCGGACTACCAAGTCATCACGGACCGCGACACCGCTGAGAACGTGGCCACGAACGTCCATGACGCGGTGCTCGACTACCTCGCCGCCGGCCTCGACCCGACATCGACGACGATCTTCACCCACTCGTCCGTGCCGGCGCTCAACCAGCTCCTCCTGCCGTTCCTCAGCCTCGTCACCGAAGCCGAACTCCACCGAAACCCCACGGTCAAGGCCGAGCTCGCTGCATCGGGACGCGCGCTCAGCGGCCTGATGCTGACCTACCCAGTCCACCAAGCAGCGGACATCCTCTTCTGCAAGGGCAACCTCGTTCCGGTCGGGAAGGACAACCTGCCCCACGTCGAACTGACCAGGACCGTCGCCCGCCGCTTCAATGACCGCTACGGCGACCTGTTTCCAGAACCGGAACCGCTCATCACCGCCGCACCCGAGGTGCCAGGCGTGGATGGCCGGAAGATGTCCAAGAGCTACGGCAACGCGATCGCACTCGGCATGACCGAGGACGAAACCGCTGCGGTCATCCGCCGCGCGACGACCGACAGTGAGCGGCACATCACCTTCGATCCGGAAGGCCGCCCGGGCGTCGCAGCACTCCTCACAACGGCAGCGCTCTGCGCTGGCACGACTCCCGAGATCATCGCTGAGCGCATCGGCTCGAAGGGTGCCGCCGAGCTGAAACGCGTAACGACAGACGCCGTCAACGACCGCTTCACTACACACCGACGTCGACGAGCAGAACTCGCCCAAGACAGGTCCACAGTCACAGACGTGCTGCAAGCCGGGATCGAACGCGCGAACACCATCGCAGACACAACCCTCGACGAAGTCCGAAGCATTATGAGCATGAACTACACCCGGTAAGAGTCGAGGGCAACGAACAGTCGACCCGTCTCAATAGGCGGTCGTGAAGCGAGTGAACTGGCGCGCGGAGGGCGTGCGCGCAACTGACTTCGTTGAGGTGTCGCAGATGAGTGGTCCGTTTCGGATTGCGTCAGCGGGACGTCATACGGACGGGTGCGAGAGCGACGACAGGGTCCTTCCGCGTCACTACCGGACGGCTGGGAAGCGATGCGCGTCGGCCGCTGCCGACGCGCGATGTTGCCAGGGCGGGCTCGCCACTGTCCTGTGTCTGGCATGTTCCTGACACAGGCGCCACCCATCACCCCAAGAGTGCGCAGTCGGGGCAGCAGTGGCTCGTCTACTGATCTGCTCCTCAGGGCGGGAGGGGGGGAACTCGTCCCCGCTCCGCCTCCAGGATTCGAACCCGGACCTAACGGCACCAAAGGCCGTCGTGCTGCCGTTACACCAAGGCGGAACACACCCGGCGGGGTGGAGCCCACCGAGTGCCCGACCATCCTCCCATGCCCCGGTCGGTGGCCGTGCGCTCCCGGTTCGGCCAAGATGGGGGGATGCCGCAGGAGGACGAGGTCGACCGGATCGTCGCGGCGTGGGGCCGGGAGCGTGACGACCTCGACTTCGCTCCGCTCGAGGTGTTCTCGCGGGTGGACCGGTTGGCGCGACACCTCGACCGGGCACGCCGCGCAGCGTTCGACGCGAGCGGGGTCGAGCCGTGGGAGTTCGACGTCCTGTCGGCGCTCCGGCGGGCGGGCGAGCCGTACGAGCTGAGCCCGAAGACCCTGCTGCAGCAGACGCTGGTGTCGAGCGGCACGATGACGAACCGCGTCGACCGGTTGGCGGCGAGGGGTTTGGTGAGCCGCCGGACGGACCCGCGCGACGGGCGCGGGATCCTCGTGGCGCTGACGGTGTCCGGACGGCAGGCGGTGGACGCCGCGATCGCCGACCTGCTCGACGCCGAACGCGGGATCCTCGACGAGGTGTCCGGGCCGGAGCAGGCGCAGCTGTCCGCCCTGCTGCGACGGCTGATCCTCGGCCTGGGCGACTGAGAGCAACCGGGCGCGACCGGCCGGACTAGCCTGCGGCCATGCACGCGATCACCCTGGCTGTGGCGGACGTCGAGCGTTCGGCCGCGTTCTACCGCGACCTGCTCGGCATCGAGGGCAGCGGCGTCATCGGCACCGAGTACCCGCGAACGGACTCGCAAGCGGGCGGGACGACGGCGATGTTCACGCTCGACGACGGTCTGATCGTGAGCGTGTACGCCCGCGAGGACATGGCGCTCGACTCCGGCGTCGAACTCCCGCACGGTCCGACCTCGACCATCGGGCACTTCGTCGGCTCGCAGTCCGATACAGACGCGTTCCTCGACCGTGCGCGGGCCGCGGGCGCGACGATGCTCGCGGCGCCGTACACACGTCCGTGGGGCATGTACTCCGGCTTCTTCCAGGACCCGGACGGCCACCTCTGGGAGGTCGTGGCGAACCCGGGCGGCGGCGACCCGGCGGATGCGTCGCCTGCCGCGTAGCGACGGGCTGGCTCGCGAGGCCCGAACGGGGGAACGCTCCACCGCGCCCGCTGCCCTACGGTTGCGTGGTGGACATCGGGCGGGCAGTGGTCGGGGCGAGTGCGGTCGGGGCGGTGGTGCTCGCCATCGGGCTGGGCATCGTCACGGCGCCGGGGAACACCCTCTCCGTGACACCCGGTCGGGGCATCGCGTGCGGGTCGTACCCAGACGGCACGACCACCGCTGCCGCATGGTTCATGGTCGAGTTCGAGAACCCGACCGGGCGGAGCGTCCACGTCGCCGACGTCGGTCCGGTCAGTGTCGAGGGGGCCGACGTGACACCGCTGCAGGTGGTCGTGCACGACGACGGAACACCAGCCGGGCTGTGGGTCACGGACGCTCCGGTGATGCCGCACGAGTTCGGCCGGACGGTGGCGATCGGTGCGGGCTGGACCGTTCCGGCGCACGGCAGGCTCGACCTCGTCGGGCGCCTGGTCGTGCACCCGGGCGCGAGCGTCGGACGCGTCGACGGGTTCACCGCCACGTCGGCCGGACCGCTCTGGACGACGCACACGGCCACGCTCGACCAGTCCTTCGCCATCGGCGTGGGTGACGGGAACTCGGGGCCGGCCATCGGCTGCGGCTCGTCGTTCCTCATCGACGACGCGTAGCCCGGACGACTACACCCCGAGCTGCTCCGCGACCTCGAGCCAGCGCTCCTCGAGCGACTCGACCTCGGCCTCGAGCGCCCCGAGCTTCGCCTGCAGCGCACCGAGGCCCGCGTAGTCGGACTGGTCGTGCGCCGCGAACGCGTCGAGGACCTCCTGCCGGTCGGCGCCGACACGGGCGATCCGTCGGTCGAGCGCCGACATCTCCTTCTCCGCCGCCCGACGCTCCGCACCCGAGAGCGCTGGAGCGGCGGCCGCGGCCGCAGCGGCCGGCATGCCGGACGCAGCAGCAGCGCCTCCGGCCCCGGCCCCGCCCGCCGGCCCGGCCACGCTGCCGGCCGAGCCGGTCCCACCTGCCGTGTCGGGCCTCCCGGCAGCAGCGGCGGCAGCCGCCGACGCGGTCGCGGGAACCGAGCCCGACGCACGCAGCCGCATGTACTCGTCGACCCCGCCGGGGAGGTGCCGGAGGTGCCCGCCGAGCACGGCGTACTGCTGGTCGGTGACGCGTTCGAGCAGGTAGCGGTCGTGCGAGACCACGAGGAGCGTGCCCGGCCAGGTGTCGAGCAGGTCCTCCATCGCGGCGAGCATGTCCGTGTCGAGGTCGTTCGTGGGCTCGTCGAGGATGAGCACGTTCGGTTCGTCGAGCAGGATGAGCATGAGCTGGAGCCGTCGCTTCTGCCCACCGCTGAGGTCCTTGACCGGTGTCGAGAGCTGCGCGGAGGTGAAGCCGAGGCGCTCGAGCAGCTGCGACGGCGTCATCTCCTTGCCGTCTGCGACGTAACTCGTCTTCTTGCGGGCGACGACCTCGCGGACACGGTCGTCCGCGAACTGCTGCAGGTCGGCGAGCTGCTGGTCGAGCACCGCGACCTGGACGGTCTTGCCGGTCTTCACGCGGCCCGTGGTGGGCTGGAGCTTGCCGGACACCAGGTTGAGCAGCGTCGACTTGCCCGCGCCGTTCGGCCCGAGGATGCCGGTCCGCTCCCCCGGCGCGATCCGCCACTCGACGTCCCGGAGGATGACGTCGTCGCCGAACGTGACACCGGCGTCGAGCAGGTCGACGACGTCCTTGCCGAGGCGCGCGGTCGCCATCTGCGAGAGCGCGACGGTGTCGCGGATCGGCGGGACGTCGTCGATGAGGGCGTTCGCCGCGTCGATGCGGAACTTCGGCTTGCTGGTCCGGGCGGGGGCGCCTCGACGGAGCCACGCGAGCTCCTTGCGGGCGAGGTTCTGCCGGCGCTGCTCGGACGCCGCCGCCTGCCGGTCACGTTCGACGCGCTGGAGGATGTACGCCGCGTAGCCGCCCTCGAAGGGGTCGACGATGCCGTCGTGGACCTCCCACGTGTCGGTCGACACGGCGTCGAGGAACCACCGGTCGTGTGTCACGACGACGAGACCGCCCTGGTTCGCGGACCACCGCCGCTTGATGTGGTCGGCGAGCCACTGGATGCCCTCGACGTCGAGGTGGTTCGTCGGCTCGTCGAGGAACAGCACGTCCCAGTCGCCGACGAGGAGCTTCGCGAGGGCGATGCGTCGCCGCTGACCTCCCGAGAGGTCGTCGACGTTCGCCTCCCACGGGATGTCCGACACGAGGCCGCCGATGATGTCGCGGATCGTCGGGTCGCCGGCCCACTCGTGCTCGGCTCGGTCGCCGACGACGGTCGCGCCGACGGTCGCGCCCGCCGGCAGGACGTCGCGCTGGTCGAGGTACCCGACCGTCAGACCGCGGCGGTGTGTGACCCGGCCGTCGTCCGGCTCGATCCGCTTCGAGAGGAGCGCGAGGAGCGTCGACTTGCCGTCGCCGTTCCGGCCGACCACGCCGATGCGGTCGCCCTCGTCGATGCCGAGGGTGACGCTGTCGAAGACGACACGGGTGGGGAACTCGAGATGCAGGTTCTCGGCGCCGAGGAGATGAGCCACCCGACAAGGGTACGGGGGCGCGCGGCGGGCGCGGTCGCGATCGCGTTGCGGTCGATCCGTAGGGTCGGCCTGGAGGCGCGGCTCAGCTCGACGGGGTCGGGTCGCCTTCGCCGGCTGCTTCCTTCGCGCGCTTCAGGCGCGCCTGCGCCTCCCAGTACTCGATCTCGCGCTCGAGGTCGGCGAGTTCCTGTTCGGTGCCGCTGACGCGTTTGTCGCCGTGGGCCGACCGGGCCTCCCCGAGGGTGGCGTACCGGTCCTCGTGGCGGACCGGATCGAGGTAGCGGCCGTGGTTCCGCTCGCCGGGTGCCCAGTCGTGACCGACGGCGAACCACACGATCGGGCCGACGACGGGGACGAAGATGCAGATGAGGACCCAGGCGAGCTTCGGCAGCCCGCGGATCTCGGCGTCGGTCTTCGTCAGGATGTCGATCAGGGCGAAGACGAGCAGGAGGGTCCCCGCCCCGTACAGCAGCACGCTCATGAGGTCGAATTCTATGGACCGGCCGAGAGCCCGGCTACGCCCCGAACGCGTGCCGCGGTTGCGATCGGGCAACGGTCTCCTGCGACGGCGTACAGGCTCGTCGCCAGGGTGCGACCGGTCGCGCGTGGGTCACTCGGCCTCGTGGGCGAGGTACCGCTGCGCCGTGGACGCCGAGCGGATCGAGATCGCCCCGGACCCGAGCCCCACCACGGCCCATCCGGCGTTCAGCGCCCAGAGGTCACCGGCGACGAGCGCAGCGGCGGCGCCGATCGTGACGATCGCCGCGGGCAGCACGGTGGACGCTGTCCGGACCCGCTGGAGCGCCGTGGCGCGGACGACGTCGAGCCGGTCCTCGGGTGCCCGCTCGCGCTCGCGGATCACGCGGCGGAGCGCGTCCTGCTCCCGCGGGAGCAGGACGTCCGTCACCGGGGGCGACACGCGGCCGCGTCGGCGGTCCCGCGCCGCCAGGACCAGGGACGCGACGAGGACGGCCGTGTACGCGACCAGGCCGGTCCACGCAATGGCCCACCGGCCGGTCGAGTCGGGCGGGAACACGAGGCCGACGACGAGGACGAGCGCCGCGGGGAGCACGAGCAGCGCGGTCGCGCGAGCGACGGAGAACCGGCGTGGGGCCGGCAACGCGAGCACGTCCAGCGCTCGGGCCTCGGCCGCTGCCCACCGCTGCTCAGCCCGTTCGACGGTGTCGGTCATCGTGCCCCTCATCGCTGCTCGCCGCGGCCTCCAGCCAACCAGGTGGCCTGGGGATCCGTCAGAGGGCGGCGACCCACTCGTCGGAGCCGTCGAGGAAGCGCTGGTGCTTCCAGATCGGGGTACGTTCCTTCACGAGGTCGATGAGGGCCGCACAGGCAGCGAAGGCCTGCGCCCGGTGCGGCGAGGCGACGGCGGCGGCGAGCGCGACGTCCCCCACCACGAGGGCTCCGACCCGGTGCAGCACGGCGATCCGGACGCCGGGGTGGTCCGCTGCGATCGTCTCGGCGACCTCGCGGAGCACGGCGGACGCGGTCGGGTGCCCCTCGTAGTCGAGCGCGGTGACGCCCCTGCCGCCGTCGTGGTCGCGGACGACCCCGGCGAACGTCACGACGGCGCCGTCACGGTCGGAGGCCACGGCGGTGCTCGTCTCCTCGACGGTCACGTCGCGGTCGACGACGTCCGCGAGCAGGACCCGCCCGGAAGCCTGCGCCCCGGTCACGAGGCGCTCCGCGGGGCGTGCCCGTCACCGTGGAGCTGGGCGAGCACGTGGTCGAGCAGCCCGTCGAGGACGTCGAGCCCGTCGGCCACGCCGCCTCGGGACCCCGGAAGCGTGACGATGAACGTTCCGCCGGCGGCGATCCCGGCGACTCCGCGGCTGAGGAGTGCGGTCGGTCCGGCCCCGGCGAGGCCCCGGCGCCGGATCTCCTCCACGATCCCGGGGAGTTCGAGGTCGAGCAGGGGTGCGACGGCCTCGGGCGTGCGGTCGGTGGGGGTGACACCGGTACCGCCGGTGGTGATGACGACCCGGGCGCCGGCGAGGACCTCGCCCGTGATCGTCTCCGCGATCGGACCACCGTCGGGCACTATCGTCGGTTCCGCCACCGTGAAGCCGTGCTCGCGGAGCCAGGCGGCGATCACGGGCCCGGTGCGGTCGAGTGCGGGGTCCGCCGCGGCCTGCGTGGAGACGACGAGCACGCCGGCTCGCCCCCTCGTCGGTTCGGACGTCATCGGTCTGCATCCCAGTCGCCCGAGCGGCCGCCGTGCTTCTCGAGCACCCGGACGTCGGTGATGGTCGCTGCTCGGTCGACGGCCTTGACCATGTCGTACACCGTGAGCGCGCCGACGCTGGCGCCGGTAAGAGCCTCCATCTCGACGCCGGTGCGCGAGGTGGTGCGGACGGACACCTCGACCACGACGCGGTCGTCGGTGCCCGTGATGTCGACCTGCACCCCCGAGATCGGCAGCGGGTGGCAGAGCGGGACGAGGTCGGAGGTCTTCTTCACCGCCATGATCGCGGCGATGCGCGCGGTGCCGATGACCTCGCCCTTGGGCAGTGAGCCGTCGAGGATCCGGGCGACGACGTCGGGCCGGGTCACGAGGGTCGCGGTCGCGGTGGCCGAGCGGTCGGTGACGTCCTTGTCGGAGACGTCGACCATGTGGGCCGATCCGTCGGCGCGGACGTGGGAGAGGTCGGTCATCTACAGACTCCAGACGGTGAGCGGGTCACCCGGTTCGACGGCGGCGGTGCCGACGGGGACGTGGACGAGGTGCGTCGCGGCGGCGTAGTGCGCGAGGAGGTGGGAGCTCGGGCCGCCGACCAGGTGGACACGGCCGTCCTCCACTCTGCCGCGTCGGACCTGGTGCTTGGCCTCGGGCGAGACGGCGGCCTCGGCTGCGGGCAGCACCTGCACGGGGCGGTCGGCGGGCAGCCCGACGAGCGGGGCGAGCACGGGGCGGAGGAACACCTCGAACGAGACGAGCGCCGAGACGGGGTTGCCGGGGAACGCGATCACGGGGACGGCTCGGTGGCCGAACGTCACCGTGCCGAGTGCCTGCGGGCCACCGGGCTGCATCGCGACCGGCGTCACCTCGAGCCCGCGCGGCTCGAGCGCCTGCCGCACGACCTCGTACGCACCCGCGCTGATCCCACCGGTCGTCAGGACGAGGTCAGCCCAGTCGCCGACGGCCTCGGTGACGCCCGCGAGGAACGCGGTCTCGTCGTCGGGGACCACGACGGTGCGGGCCTCGGCACCGACCTCGGCGAGCGCGGCGGTCAGCGCCACGCCGTTCGCGTCGCCGATGCCCGCACCGTGGACGTCGACACCGACGAGTTCGGAGCCGGTGCTGACGACGAGCACCCGGACCGGCCGGACGACGTCGACCTGTTCCACGCCGGCTGCGGCGAGCGCACCGAGGAGCGCCGGGGCGACGAACGCCCCGGCCTCGGCCACGACCCCGCCCCGGGGCAGGTCGGAACCGGTGGTGCGGACGAAGTCCCCCGCGGTGACGTCGTCGGGCACGTGGACGCGGTCGAGCGTCAACGCCGCGGGGAACGCGCCGACGTCGGTGCGTTCGACGGGGAAGACGGCATCGGCCCCGTCGGGGATCCGCGCGCCGGTCATGATCGGCGCGGCGGCACCGGGCGGGAGCGGGGCAGGGACCCGGCCCGCGGGGATCGGAGCAGCGACCGTGAGGGCCCGGCCGGCGTCGGCGGCGCGGACGGCGAAGCCGTCCATCTGGCTGTTGTCGAACGCGGGGAGCGCGACCGGTGCGACGACGCGTGTCGCGAGCCGACGGCGTGCCCCGGCGCGGGCGTCGGCGGCGAGGTCGACGGTGCGCAGGGCCTCCAGGCAGGGACGGTCGGACGTGCCGGGCGTGAGCTGCGCGGTGACCGGGGCGAGCAGCGCAGCCACCGCTTCGGCGTGTCGACCGATCGTTCGCACAGGGCCCTCCGAAGTCGTGGACGGAGCAAGGGGACGTGAGCTGCCCGGCGGAACCGCCGTCAGGGAGCGTCAGTAGCGTATCCAGCGCGCAACCCGCGCCGAGGACGATTCGGAGGACCTGTGGAGAACGACGTGACGATCGGTGTGATCGGTGGATCGGGCCTGTACGAGCTGTTCGAGCCGGGCACGGCGGAGGAGCGGACCGTCGCGACGCCGTTCGGCGAGACCTCCAGCCCGATCAGCATCGGCACCATGTCCGGCCGACGCGTGGCGTTCCTCACCCGGCACGGCCGGTCGCACTCGGTCGCACCGCACCGCATCAACCACCGTGCGAACACCTGGGCCCTGCGCTCGCTCGGCGTCCGGGCGATCGTCTCGTCGAGCGCCGTCGGTGGCCTGCACCCGGACTACGCACCCGGCACCTTCGTCGTGACCGACCAGCTCATCGACCGCACCTGGGGCCGCGCGGACACCTTCTTCGAGGACGACGTGCAGCACCTGTCGTTCGCCGACCCCTTCGACCCGGTGCTCCGGGGCGCCGCCGTCGAGGCCGTCGCCGCGCTCGGCGTGCCGCACCGGACGACCGGCACGTGCGTCGTGATCCAGGGCCCGCGGTTCTCGACCCGTGCCGAGTCGGTCTGGATGCGCGAGGCCGGCGGCCACACGATCAACATGACGATGACGCCGGAGGTCCCGCTCGCGGCCGAGCTCGGCATCGGCACGGTGAACCTGTCGTTCGTGACCGACGCCGACGCGGGCCTCGAGCTCGCGGCGGGGCCGGACGACGAGCCGGTCACGCACGCGGCGGTGATGGAGCGGCTCAAGCGGGCGAACGAGGTCATCGTGCGGGCGATCGGGTCGATCGTCGCAGCGATCCCGGAGGACTTCACGCCGCGTGAGCTCGTGCCGACGACCGCGAGCGCGTCGGTCCTGGCGCTGCCGGTGAACGGGCCGGGGGCGTCCGCGTGACCCGGCTGCTCGTCACCGGGGGCGCGGGGTTCATCGGCTCCGCGATCGTCCGGCGGGCGCTGGCCGAGGGGTACGAGGTCCGGGTGCTCGATTCGCTCCGGGCCGACGTGCACGGCGACGACGGCGCGGCGGCCGGCGCGGGCGCGGGCGCGGCGCCCGGCGCGGGCGCGGCGTCCGGCGCGGGCGCGGCGTCCGGCTCGGGTGCGGCGTCCGGCTCGGGCGCCTCCGGCCGGCCCGCGACCGTGCCCGAGGGCGTGGACTTCGTGCGCGGCGACGTCCGTGACGACGCCGTGCTCGACGCCGCACTCGACGGGGTCGACGTCGTCTGCCACCAGGCCGCGAAGGTCGGGCTCGGCGTCGACTTCCAGGACGCTCCCGACTACGTCTCCTCGAACGACACCGGGACGGCGCACGTCCTCGCCGCGATGGACCGGCACGGCATCGGCCGGCTCGTCGTCGCGAGCTCGATGGTCGTCTACGGCGAAGGGGCGTACGCGACCGCTGCCGGCGACCCGACCCGGCCGCCGGCGCGCCGCCGCGAGGACCTCGACGCCGGACGCTTCGACCCGATCGGTGCCGACGGCGAGCCGCTCGTGCCGGGCCTCATCGACGAGGACGCCGCGCTCGACCCGCGCAACGTGTACGCGCAGACGAAGGTGGCGCAGGAGCACCTGGCGTCCTCGTGGGCACGGGCCACCGGCGGCCGGGCGATCGCGCTCCGGTACCACAACGTCTACGGGCCGGGCATGCCCGCCAACACGCCGTACGCCGGTGTCGCGTCCCTGTTCCGCTCGGCGCTCGCGCGGGGTGAAGCCCCCCGGGTGTTCGAGGACGGCCGGCAGCGGCGGGACTTCGTGCACGTGGACGACGTCGCGGGCGCGAACGCGGCGTCGATCGCAGCGACGGCCGACCTGCCGGACGACTCGTTCCGGGCGTACAACGTCGGCTCGGGCACCGTGCACACCATCGGCGAGATGGCCGCCGCGATCGCCGGGCCGGACGGGCCGCAGCCGATCGTCACCGGCGAGTACCGGCTCGGGGACGTCCGGCACGTGACCGCGTCGTCGGAGCGCATCGGGCGGGAGCTCGGGTGGCGCGCCGAGGTCGACTTCGAGCGGGGCATGCGCGAGTTCGCGACGGCGCCGCTGCGGGCCGCGGTGCGCTGAGGCGCGGCGTGGCTCGCGGCCGCGCGCCCCGAGTCTCGTGTGGGCGCGCCCCGAGTCTCGCGCGGCGCGCCCCGAGTCTCGCGCAGGCGGACACGTCTCGCGTTCCGGAGCGCGAGAAGTGTCCGGCAGCACGAGACTCGGCCACGACCCGGCCCGGCCACGGCCCGGCCCGCGCCGCGACCCCTCCACCCCACATCGGGGGACACCGTATCCGGACACCGGGGTACAGCCCGGCCCGGTTCCGGTCAGGCCGCCCGGGCACCGTGGGGACCATGTCGACGACGCCCGCCAGTCCCGCGAACCCCGATCCGCACGGTGACCCCCGTCGATCCGGCCGTCCGCACCGAACAGACGGCATGAACGTCGACGTGATCCTGCCGTGCCTCGACGAGGCCGACGCCCTCCCCCGCGTGATCGGGCGGCTGCCGCAGGGCTACCGGGCGATCGTCGTCGACAACGGTTCGACCGACGGCTCGGCCGACGTCGCCCGCGCGCACGGCGCCACGGTCGTCACCGAGCCCCGCCGCGGATTCGGCTCCGCGTGCGCCGCGGGCGTCGCCGCCGCCACCGCCGACTTCGTCGCGTTCTGCGACGCGGACGCCTCGATGGACCCTGCCGAGCTACCAGGCCTGCTCGACCGCGTCGCGTCGGGTCGCACCGACCTCGCACTCGGCCGCCGCGTCCCGACCTCGCGCGGTGCGTGGGCACCGCACGCACGCTTCGCGAACCGCGTGCTCGCCGTCCTCATGCGCCGCGCCACCGGCTACCGGCTGCGCGACCTCGGGCCGATGCGCGTGATGCGCCGCGAGCAGCTCGTCGCGCTCGACCTGCAGGACCGCCGCAGCGGCTACCCGCTCGAGATGGTCCTCGCGGCGCACGCCGCCGGCCTCCGCGTCGACGAGAGCGACATCGGCTACGCGCAACGCATCGGTGACAGCAAGGTGACCGGCACGCTCCGCGGCACGGTCAACGCGGTCCGCGACATGTCGCGCCTCCTCCGCGCCTACCGCTCCGGCGAGCGCCGTCCTCGCACGGTCACCGACGCCACCCCCGACGCGGCAGCCCCCACCACGACGGGCACGACCGGCCTGGAGGCACGCCCCACCCCCACCGACACCGCTCCCCTCGAGCGCGTGGCCGGTCCCGTCGAGGGGGCGCGCTCGTGACCGCCGTGACGGTCGCGGTGGTCGCCAAGGAGTGCCTGCCCGGTCGCGTGAAGACCCGCCTCATCCCGGCGCTCGGCCCCGAGGGCGCCGCCCGCGTCGCGGCCGCGAGCCTGTCCGACACGCTGGCGACGGTGCGCGCGCTGCCGGCCGCCCGTCGGATCCTGTTCTTCGACGGCGAGGTCGTCCCGGCTGCGGCCGAGGGCTTCCACGTCCTGCCCCAGCCGACCGGAGACCTCGACGAGCGCCTCGGCACCCTCTTCGACGCCGTCCAGGGGCCGCTGCTCCTGGTCGGCATGGACACGCCGCAGGTGCGCCCGTCGGACGTCGCCGCGGTGTTCGAGCAGCCGGAGCGCGACGCCTGGTTCGGACCGGCGGAGGACGGCGGGTTCTGGGCGCTGTACCTGCACGTTCCCGACGGTGCACTCATCCGCGGTGTGCCGATGTCGAAGGACGACACGGGGGCGGTGCAGCGCGCCCGACTGGTGGACGCCGGACTCGACGTCGGTGACCTCGCACCCCTCCTCGACGTGGACGAGATCGCCGACGCCGACCGGGTGGCCGAACTCGCGCCCGACTCCGCGTTCGCCGCCGCCCTGGCGTCCGAACGCACGACCTCCGGAGGTGCCCGATGACCATGCACGCCCCGATGACCTTCGGCGCCGGCGGCGGCGAGCCGTACGCTCGTGCCCTCCGCTCCGACGGACGCCTCCGACTGACCGACCCGAGCCGACCCGGCACGGTCACGACGATGGACGTCGGGCGCTGGAGCGCCGCCGCCGACCGTGTCGACCGGTCGCTGCTCGACGATGCCGACGGTCCGGTCATCGACATCGGCTGCGGCCCGGGTCGGATGCTCGTCGCCGCGCGGGCCGTGGGCCTGCCGTCGCTCGGCGTGGACGTCTCCGCCGAGGCCGTCGCGATCGCCCGCCGTTCCGGAGGTCGGGCGGTGCAGGGTTCGGTCTTCGACCCGGTGCCCGACGAGGGCCACTGGGACACCGCACTCGTGATCGACGGGAACATCGGCATCGGCGGCGACCCCACGGCGCTCCTCGCCCGGTGTCGGGCGATCGTGCGTGTCGGCGGCCGCGTGGTCGTCGAGACGAACCCGGACCGTGACGCCGACCGGGCGTACACCGCCCGCGTGGTCGACGCCGACGGCCACGAGAGCGCCGCGTTCCCGTGGGCCGAGACCGGGCTCGACGCCCTCCACGGCCACGCGGCCGACGCGGGGCTGCTCGCTCGGCAGAGCTGGACGGCCGACGGCCGGACGTTCTGCGAGCTCATCGCCTGACCAGGCCCATCGCGCAACCGGTTGTTTTGCATGATGCAAGACACGGCGGTACCATCGTGCACATGCAGAACCGCGACTTCCCCTTCGGCGGCTCGTACGTGAGCGGCACCACGCGGCGCGACGAGCTCGGCGCGTACACCGCGACCGCGGCACAGCGTCCACTCGGCACCTACACGGGCGTCGCCGTCGCCCGACCGCTCGGACGCTTCGTCGACACACGGTCCGGGCGCGGCACGGCCACGGGTCCGGTCCGGACGGCGACGGGTTCGTTCCGGACCGCGACCGGCTCGCTCCGCACGGCGACGGGCTCCTTCCGCACGGCCTGACCCCCACCTCGGACAGCGCCACCCCACAGACCGCGAGCGGTCGCCCACCGGATCGTCCCCCCACCGATCCGGCTCGGGCGGCCGCTCGCTCCGTTCCGGCAGACGCCGCACGGTCCGTCGCGCGCGCCGGGACGGACGACCAGCACGCGCACCACCACCGGGTGCCAGGATGGGGACATGAACGACCGCGCCGGAACCCCTGCGACCGCCGACGACCTCGTCGACCTCGACGCCCTGCTCGCCGCGTACCACGAGCGCGTCCCGGACGTCTCCGTCCCCGAGCAGAAGGTCGTGTTCGGTACCTCCGGGCACCGCGGTTCGTCCCTCGACACCGCGTTCAACGACACCCACATCGCCGCGATCACGCAGGCGATCGTCGAGTACCGGACCCAGCAGGGCACCGACGGCCCGCTCTTCATCGGTCGTGACACCCACGCACTCTCGGCCCCGGCCGAGCGGACGGCGCTCGAGGTCCTCGCGGCGAACGGCGTCCGGGTGCTCGCCGACAGCGCCGACGGCTTCGTCCCGACCCCGGCCCTCAGCCACGCGATCATCGCCTACAACCGCGCCGGCAACCCGGACACGGCGGACGGCATCGTCATCACCCCGAGCCACAACCCGCCCCGCGACGGTGGCTTCAAGTACAACCCCCCGCACGGTGGCCCGGCCGACAGCGACGCCACCAGCTGGATCGCCGACCGCGCGAACGCCATCATCGCCGGGGGCAACGCCGAGGTGCGTCGCCAGGACGACACCGCGGCCGAGGGCTACGACTACCTCGGCTCCTACGTGGCCGATCTCGAGAACATCATCGACATGGACGCGATCAAGCGCGCCGGCGTCCGCATCGGTGCCGACCCCCTCGGCGGGGCGTCCCTGCCGTACTGGGAGCGCATCCGCGACCACTACGGCCTCGACCTCACGGTGGTGAACCCCGAGGTCGACCCGACCTGGGCGTTCATGACCCTCGACTGGGACGGCAAGATCCGCATGGACCCGTCGAGCGCGAGCGCGATGGCCTCGGTGGTCGCACGCAAGGACGAGTTCGACGTGCTGACGGGCAACGACGCCGACTCCGACCGGCACGGCATCGTGACGCCGGACGGCGGCCTGATGAACCCGAACCACTACCTCGCGGTCGCGATCGAGTACCTGTACGCCCACCGGCCCGAGTGGCGTGACGACGCCGCGATCGGCAAGACCCTCGTCTCGTCGAGCATCATCGACCGGGTCGCGGAGTCCCTCGGACGACGGCTGTGGGAGGTCCCGGTCGGGTTCAAGTGGTTCGTGCCGGGCCTGATCGACGGCTCGGTGGCGTTCGGCGGTGAGGAGTCCGCCGGTGCGAGCTTCCTGCGCAAGGACGGCACCGCGTGGACGACCGACAAGGACGGCATCATCCTGGCGCTCCTCGCGTCGGAGATCATCGCGGTGACCGGCAAGACCCCGTCGCAGCTCTACGCCGAGCTGACCGAGCGGTTCGGCGCGCCGGTCTACCAGCGGGTGGACGCCGCGGCGAGCAAGGAGCAGAAGGCCCGCCTGTCGAAGCTCGACGGCGACGCCATCGCCGCGGACACGCTCGCGGGCGACCCGATCACCGCCAAGCTCTCGAAGGCGCCGGGCAACGACGCGGCGGTCGGCGGCGTCAAGGTGGTCACGGACAAGGCGTGGTTCGCAGCTCGGCCGTCCGGCACCGAGGACGTCTACAAGATCTACGCCGAGAGCTTCGTCGGGCAGGAGCACCTCGAGCAGGTGCAGCGCGAGGCCAAGGAGATCGTCGACGCAGCCCTCGGCGCGTAGCGGGACGCAGGCGTAGCCTCCGGCTGGTCGGCAGCAGCCGGAGGTCTGCCGATCCACTCAGGAACGGGCTCCGGGCGGACCTTCGCCTTGCGGAGGTTGTAACTTTGCACCCAGCGCAAAGTTTCGGGAGACCTGCTCATGACCCAGACCGCGACCGCACCCGCGGCTCCCACGACGTCCTCGAACGCCGTGATGAACCACCGGCAGATCCTGCTGGTGATCTACGGCCTGATGGCCGGCATGTTCCTCGGCGCCCTCGACCAGACGATCGTCGGTACCGCGATCCGCACCATCGGTGACGACCTCCACGGCCTCGACCAGCAGGCGTGGGTGACGACCGGCTACCTGATCGCGTCGACGATCACCACGCCGATCTACGGCAAGCTCTCCGACATCTTCGGTCGCCGCCCGCTGTTCCTCACCGCGATCGGCATCTTCATCGTGGGGTCGCTGCTCGCGTCGTTCTCGACCTCAATGCTCATGCTCGCCGGCTTCCGCGCCCTGCAGGGCCTCGGCGCCGGTGGTCTCATGTCCCTCCCGCTCGCGATCATGGGCGACATGCTCGCTCCGCGTGAGCGCGCCAAGTACCAGGGCTACTTCCTCGCGGTGTTCGGCATCTCGTCCGTGATCGGCCCGCTCGTCGGCGGCCTGTTCGCCGGCGCGAACGAGATCGTGTTCATCGCGGGCTGGCGCTGGGTGTTCCTCATCAACGTCCCGATCGGCATCATCGCGCTGATCATGGTGACGACGTTCCTGCACCTGCCGAAGTTCGGCGACCGCGGCAAGCCCCGCATCGACTGGTGGGGTGCGGCGCTCGTCATCGTCACCCTCGTCCCGCTGCTCCTCGTCGCCGAGCAGGGCCGCGACTGGGGCTGGTGGTCGGCCGGGTCGATCGCCTGCTACGCCATCGGCCTCCTGGGGCTCATCGCGTTCGTCATCGTGGAGCGGGCGATGGGCGACAACGCGATCCTGCCGCTGAAGCTCTTCAACTCGCACGTCTTCTCGATGGCCGCGGTCCTCAGCGTGCTCGTCGGGTTCGGCATGTTCGGCGCGATGCTCACCATCCCGCTGTACCTGCAGATCGTGAAGGGCGTCACGCCGACCGAGTCCGGCTTCGCGATGCTGCCGATGGTCCTCGGCCTGATGATCGCGTCGATCGCCTCGGGTCAGATCATCTCCCGCACGGGCAAGTACCAGGTCTTCCCGGTCACGGGCACGGCGTTCACCGCGATCGGCTTCACGGTGCTGACGTTCCTCACGGCGGACAGCCCGCTGTGGTTCCTCATGCTCGGCATGTTCGGCATCGGCCTCGGGCTCGGGCAGCTCATGCAGACCCTGACCCTCGCCGCGCAGAACTCGGTGTCCCCGCGCGACATCGGTGTCGCCACGAGCGCCGCGACGTTCTTCCGCCAGATCGGCGGCACCATGGGCACGGCTGTCCTGCTCTCCGTCCTGTTCTCGCTCATGCCGACGAACATCACGACGGCGCTGCAGAACGAGTCCACGCTCAAGAGCAGTCTCAACGCCGCGCTGACCCCGTCCGTCGCGAACGCCGCGGACAACAAGGCGGTCATGGAGCAGGTCTGGAACAAGATCGTCGACCCGATCCAGTCGAACGTGCAGGACCAGCTCAACGCGGGCGCCGCGAAGGCCAAGGCCGCCGCGGACGAGGCCGTCACGAAGCAGGTCACCGCGAAGGTCCAGCAGGCCGTCGCCGCCGGGCAGGTCCCGGCAGCCTCCGCCGACTCCGTCATCGCCGAACAGGTCGCGGCAGCCAAGCCCGACGCCGAGCAGCAGGCGCTCGAGCAGGTCGCGTCCCAGGCGAAGGCCGAGGTCGTCGACGGGACGGTCCAGATCGACTACTCGAACGCGACGCAGCGCAGGAACGTCGTCGACGAGGTCGCTCCGACGATCAAGAAGCAGCTCGAGAAGGGCACGACGAGCTCGTCGAGTTCCTCGACGACGAGCGACACGTCGTTCCTCAACGGCGCGGACCCGCGGCTCACCCGGTCCTTCCTCGTCGGCTTCAGCAGCTCCGCGGTCACCGTCTACTACGTCGGCCTCGGCGTGATCCTGCTCGCGTTCGTGCTCACCTGGTTCTTCCGGGTCCCGCCGCTCCGGAAGGTGTCGGCACTGCAGGAGCAGGCGAACGCCGCGAAGGGCGGGCAGGACCGCCTCACCGCCGACGCGCAGGAGGCCGCTGCGAACACGGGTTCGCTCGTCACGCCCCACACCGGGTCGACGGACGTGGTCCCGACCTCGCCGGACGTGACGGTCCCCCGTCAGGACCGGCCGGGAGGCACGGCCTCCCCCGCCACGCCGGTCGCGTCCGACGGACGTTCGGCTCCCACTTCCGCGGACACCCGTGCCCCGCTGCCCGACGCCACGACCCACGGCGCGCACTCGGCTGCCGCGCCGGTGGACGAGCCGCCGACGACGACGGGCACCATCCGGACCCGTCCGGCGCACGCCGCACCGGCCGACGGATCGGCGGGGTCTGCCCCGGACGCGACCACGACGGCGCCGCAGGCCGACCCGGCGGAGGCGAGTCGTGCCTCCCGGCCGTACCAGGGCGACCACCCGCACGGCCGCCACTCGGCCGAGTAGTCGACCGACCGACCAGCCGCCCGTCCTCCGTCGTCAGCCGACGGCGGAGAACGTCGCGCCGGGCAGGCGCCGACGCATGACGTCGATCGCCGCTGCGTTGTCGTCGACGAGCACGTAGCGACGCCCGAGGGTGGTCGCGACGGCCCCGGTGGTGCCGCTGCCGGCGAAGAAGTCGAGCACCCAGTCGCCCTCGCGCGAAGACGCCTGGACGATGCGGCGGAGGACGCCCTCGGGCTTCTGCGTCGGGTAACCGGTCTTCTCACGGCCGGTCGGCGACACGATCGTGTGCCACCAGACGTCCGTCGGCAGCTTGCCGCGCTCCCGCTGCTCGGGCGTCACGAGCCCCGGCGCCATGTACGGCTCGCGGTCCACCGCCGCCGAGTCGAAGTGGTACCGGGCGGGGTCCTTCACGTAGACGAGGATCGTGTCGTGCTTCGTCGGCCACCGGGTCTTCGACTTCGCCCCGAAGTCGTAGGCCCAGACGATCTCGTTGAGGAACGACTCACGGCCGAAGAGCGCGTCGAGCAGCACCTTCGCGTAGTGCGACTCCCGGTAGTCGAGGTGCAGGTAGAGCGTCCCGTCGTCGGCGAGCACCCGCCACGCCTCGAGCAGCCGCGGCTCGAGGAACGACCAGTAGTCGTCGAACCGGTCGTCGAAGCGGAGCAGGTCGCCACGGACCCGCTCGTACGTGCCGCCGCGGAAGCCGGTGACGGTCTCGCGTCGCCCGGGGGCGCCCGGCGCCGTGTCACCCGTGCTCCTGACCGCGGTGCTCGCGTGTCGCCGTTGCTTCCGGCCGGTGTTGAACGGCGGGTCGAGGTAGACGAGCGTGAAGGAGCCGTCGTCGAGGGTCGGCAGGACGTCGAGGGCGTCCCCGTGGACCACCCGGTCCGGTCCGCGGTCGTCGTGCACGGGTCCATCCTCGCGTACGGAGCGCGGTTCACAGTGCGCTCACCGGCCGCCCGGGCGTAGCGTCGCGGACATGGCGACACCCGAGGTCCGGAACGACACCGAGCAGCAGCAGTACTCCCTCGTCGAGGACGGGGAGGTGATCGGACTCGCGGCGTACGAGATCGAGGGCGACGAGATCCGCTTCGTGCACACCGAGGTGGACCCCGAGCACCGCGGCGGCGGCCACGCATCCATGCTCGTGCAGGCGGCGCTCGACGACGTGCGCGCGAACTCGTCCCGCACCGTCGTGCCGCAGTGCAGCTACGTCAAGGCCTGGATCGAGCGGCACCCGGACTACCAGGAGCTCACCGCGCGCTGAGCGGCGTCGGCGCGTCGCGGCGCCGGGGCGGCTCCGACCGGTCAGTAGGTGCGGTCGTGCGTCCCGGCGCGGACCTCGTGCCGGCCGCCCGCTCGGACCCCCGGCACCTTGATGAGCACGTGCCCGCTGAGCAGGTCATGGTCGTCGTCGGCGGGCGTCGGGGCCTCTCGCGGCAGACGCGACTGCCGTTCGTACTCGGCCTGGGCCTCGTGCCGTGTCGGCGCAAAGACCTCGTCCATCATCGACACGACGCCGCCGGAGCCGCCCGAGCGCGTGGCCTTGTTCGACAGGTCGATCCACCCCACGCGATCGGCGACCCACATCGCGACGACCGCTGCGGCCACCGCCCCCAGGAGGATCAACCAGTTCACGTGCACGACGCTACGTGGGGCTCCGGGTGCCGACATCAGCCGCGCGGGGGATTCTCCTGATCCACACACGTCGTTCTTGGGGAGGACACCGAGACTGGTGGGGCGGCGGCCCGGTTCCCCCCTCCCGGGCCGCCGACCACCTTTCCGGCGCTGGGACCGCATCGCCCGTCGTGCAGACTGGAGCGATGCGCCGTCTCCGAGCAACCCTCGTCGTCGTGCTCTGCGCGGCCGTCCTGACCGGCTGCTCGACGGCGGAGGGGATCGCACGCCAGGCGTTCCACGGCAGCGGCAGCGGCAGCGGCGGCTCGGCTCCCTGTCCCGCGGTCGGCGACTCCCCCGAGCGCTCCGGACCGACGGACCCGTCGACGGCGACCCCCACCCCCGAGGCGACGCTCGACCCGACCGTCGCGCGCGAGGTCGCGTCCGCCCTCCGAGCCGTCCGGGCGCTGCCGGGCGTGGACCGCGCAGTCGAGACGACCACGAACGCACCGAGCACCGCTCCCGATCCCTCCTGCCCGACCCGCGAGGTGACGACGAACCACTTCTCGTCGCGCTTCGTGGTCGTCACCGATGTGTCGGCCTCCCCCGCCGAGGTCGGCGCGGTCCCGAGCACGATGGCCGAGGAACTCGCCTGGACCGGCGTCGGCCTCACGCTCACCGTGCCGGCCGGTACCGGGCACATCGCGAGCACCACGCACTACGAGGGCACGTTCGACCAGGTGATCCCCCGCAGCACGTCGACGGCGATCGCGCAGGGGCTCGCCACACTCGCCGCGACCCCGCACGTGGCGGGTCTGGACGCGACGATCCCGTCCACGATGCGGGTCGATTACGGCTCGCTCACCATCGGCGTGGACTCGGTCGACCAGGCGGTGCTCGACGAGGTGCACTCGGTCATCGAGCGGACGGCGTTCGAGGACACCACGTTGCACGGCTCGTACGGCAACGGCGCGAAGCCCTAGGCCGGCCGCGGCCCGACGGTCTGGTCCACCGCGGGCCGCCACATCGACACGGGCGCCGCGGACGTGAACCCGGTGAGCGGCGCGCCGTCGGCGAACCCGTGCCGCCGGTAGAGCCGTCGGTTGTGCGGGGTCGACGACTCCAGGTACGCCCCCTGCCGTCGCCGGTCCACCCGGTCGAGTGCGTGCTCGAGCAGCAGCCCGCCGACACCCTGCCCGCGCACGGCCTCCGACACGCCGATCTCGGCGAGGTACCAGTGCAGCGCGGCCGGGCGGGCACGCTCCATCCGGCGCAGGTGGGCGAGCGCCCGGACTCCGCCCGCGGTCCCGAGCACCCGCACGAGTTCCGGCACCTGCCGCACGAACGCCCGGAGCCCGCCTCGGTGCGGGAGCGGCGCCTGCCAGAACGCCGCGCCCACGACCCGGTCACGCGCGATCGCGACGTCGACGGCGCGGGACCGCTCCGGCACCGCTCGGATCAGGGCGGCGAACAGCCGCCCGAGCACGGCCACGCGGTGCTCGCCGGAACGCGGAGGCCGGATCTCGGCGAGCACCGGGTCCTCGGCGAAGGCCTCGGCCAGGACGGTGGCGGCGGCGTGCAGCTCGTGCTCCGCAGCGGCTCGGACGACGATCTCCATGGGGGCTCCTCCCTGATTCGGCCAAGTGGCCAGATTCATCGTCCAGCACGACCCTGCGCACGCGCCGTACGCTTCCTGTGATGACGGAGGTCGAGGGGACGCGCGGGTACCGCAGTCGTGCCGACCGGCGTGAGGAGCTGCTCGACGCCGCGGCCCTCGTCGTCCGCGACGAGGGGCTCGGCGGACTGACGACCCGTGCCGTGGCTGTCCGCGCCGGGGTCGCCCACGGCGTGGTCCACTACGTCTTCGGCGCCCGGAGGCACCTCGTCGTCGCCCTGCTCGAGCGCCAGGCCCGCGCGTCGCTCCCCCGCGTGCTCGGTGCGGCCGACGCCCACGACGATCTCACGGCAGCACTCGACGCCGCCGTGGCCGCGTGGATCGAGCTGGTCCGCACCGAACCCGAACGCTTCCGCCTGCTCGAGGCCATGAGTGCCGGCGGACCGGGTGCCGCTGGGGACGGTCCGCTGCTCGAGGCGGAGCGCCGACTCTGGCGTGACGCGGTCGACGCAGCGCTGCGGCACTGGACGTCGACGCACGACGTCGTCCTCGCGGTGCCCACGCCGGTCGCGGCCGACGCCGTCATCGCCGTGGTCGACGGCCTGACGCGGTCGTCCGCGAGCGACCCGGACGGCGCCTCGACGGACCGATCGCGTGCGCTCTTGGTGCGGGGCCTCGCCCACGCGCTCAGCACGGCACCCTGAGCAGCGCTCCGCGGTGACGCCGTGCCGCGGCGACAGCGCTCCGCGGCGGCACCGCGCCGCAGCGCTCCGCGGCGGCACCGCGCCGCAGCGCCCCGCGGCGGCGCCGTCAGCTCACGGGACGCGCTCGAGCCACTCCTTCGTCGCGAACTTCGTGTCGATGAGCTCCTGTGCCCGCTGCCGCTCGGCCTCGGTGACGTGCCCCTCGTGCGCGCCGTAGAGCTTCGTGAACGTGCCGATCAGCCGCTCGATCACCTCCGCACGGGGCAGGCCGGTCTGGGAGCGCAGCGGGTCGACGCGCTTCGCCGCCGAGGTCGTGCCCTTGTCGCTCATCTTCTCGCGGCCGATCCGGAGCACCTCGACCATCTTCTGGCCGTCCATGTCGTAGCTCATCGTGGCGTGGTGGAGCACGGCTCCGGTGCCGAGGCGCTTCTGCGCGGCGCCGCCGATCTTCCCCTTCGCCGAGGTGATGTCGTTGAGCGGCTGGTAGTACGCGTCGATCCCGAGCGACTTCAGCGCCTCGATCACCCACTCGTCGAGGTAGGCGTACGAGTCGGCGAAGGTCATGCCCTGCACGAGGTCCGCCGGCACGTAGAGCGAGTAGGAGATGATCGCGCCCGCCTCCATGAACATCGCGCCGCCACCGGAGATCCGCCGCACGACCTGCACGCCGTACTTCGCGGCCCCCTCGGGGTCGACCTCGTTCTTGAGGGACTGGAACGAGCCGATCACGACCGCGGACTCGTCCCACTCCCAGAGGCGGAGCGTCGGACCACGACGGCCTGCCCCGACCTCCTCGGTGAGCACCTGGTCGAGCGCGAGGTGCTCGTTCGGGGAGATCGGCCCCTCGTGGATGACCTCCCAGTCGTAGTCCTGCCACGAGGACGCCCGCGAGAGCGCCCGGCGGACGGCGACCCCGACCGACTCCGGCGTGAAGCCGAGCAGCTGCGCCCCCTCCGGCAGCGCGCCGCGGACGGCGGCGGCGATCCCGGCGGCGTCCGTCGTCGACGGCAGGCCGTTCACGGCGGCGTCGATCAGCGGCAGCGCGTCGTCCGGTTCGAGGAAGAAGTCACCGGCGAGCCGGAACTCCTGGATCGACCCGTCGACGACCTCGAGGTCGACGACGACGAGCTTCCCGCCTGGGACCTTGTACTCACCGTGCACACGACGACCCTACGCCCGCGGGCCTCGGCCGGGCGGTCGTCAGTCCCCGCGACGGAGGTCCTTGGCGAGGTACACGGAGGCCTCGTGCGCGGTGACCCACCGACCGTCGTCGCCCACGAAGGTGTAGTCGTACTCCTCGACTTCGCCGGTCGCGACGTACCCGGCCCGCTCGTAGAGGCGGCGGGCGTCCGGGTTGTCCTGCGCGACGCCGATGCGGAGCGCGCCGGACGGCTCCGTGCCGACCCAGGCGACGAGGACGGTCAGCTCGCCGCGGGCTTGGGCGTCCGCCGCCCACTGGGCGTAGCGCCGACCGGGCGGCTCCCGCCGCTCGAGCGCCACCGTCGCCGCCTCGTCGAGGCGCGTCACCAGCACCTCGGTGTCGCGTGCGGTCATCGTCGTCCCCGTCTCTCGGCCTGGAGGCCCGTGGCGGGCCCGCCCCGTGCCTCCAGCCCGTCCTGTGGTCGCGCCCGTCACGGACGCCGGCACTCAGCGCGCGACCGCGCGCTCCAGCCACGCGACGAGGTCGCCCACGACCTCGTCGCGGTTGGTCTCGTTGTAGACCTCGTGCCTCGCCCCCTCGTACACGCGAACCTCGACGTCCGACAGCCTCCCGCGCGACCGGTACGCCCGCGCCAGGCGCTCGACGGACCGCGGCCCGCCGAGGGTGTCGTCGGAGCCGACCTGCAGGAGCATCGGGAGGTCGTGCGGGATGCCCCGACGCGGGACCCCGAGCAGCCGGAGGGTGTCCGGGAGGCCGAAGAGCCGGATGACGTCGGCCTCGACCGCGAGTGGATCCAGGCCGATCGCGTCGATCACCGCGCGGTCGCGACTGATCCACTCGTACTTCGTCGGTCCGGCCCCGGCGAACCGGGCGTTGAGGTCCCCGCTGTTCATCCACCCGGGCAGCCGGTACGCGGTCGCGGAGAGCACGACGCCGTCGTAGAGCGCACTCGACGTGTTGACGATCCGCTGCGCCATGAGCGAGCCCCACGAGTGCCCGAGCAGGACGAGCGGGACGCCGGGGGTGTCCTCGCGGGCGAGGGCGCTGAGCTGCTCGACCGCCGCGATCACTGCACGCAAGCCCCCGGGGCCGAGCCGGCCGAGCTTCGCGTGGTCGCCGTCCCACTGCGCGAGCCCGGTGCGGCCGTGCCCGCGGTGGTCGTTGGCGTGCACGGTCCAGCCGGCGCGCACGAGGTCCTGTGCGAGCGGCTCGTAGCGCAGCGAGTGCTCACCGACACCGTGGGCGATCTGCACGATGCCCTTCGGCTTGCCGGCTCGCCAGGTGGAGTAGACGATCTCGACGCCGTGGGCGTCGGTGAACGAGGAGTCCCCTCGTGCTGCGGAGAAGGTCGGCACCTCTGCATCCTCGCAGACGCGCCGGTGCCGCACGGGTTCGGTGGCGTGTTCACCCGGCGTTCACGCAGCAGGCTCCGAGCGGGCCTACCGTTCCGCGCATGGACGTCCTCGTCACCGTCGTGCTGGTGATCGTGGTGGCCCTCGTGTTCGACTTCACGAACGGCTTCCACGACACCGCGAACGCCATGGCCACCTCGGTCGCCACGGGTGCCCTGAAGCCCCGGACCGCCGTGCTCATCTCCGCCGTCCTCAACGTGGTCGGCGCGTTCCTCTCCACCGAGGTCGCCAAGACCGTCTCGCAGGGCATCATCCGCGAGGGCCAGGACGGCATCCACATCTCCCCCGTGATGATCTTCGCGGGACTCGTCGGCGCCGTGCTGTGGAACCTCGCCACGTGGTACTTCGGCCTGCCGTCGTCGTCCACGCACGCACTGTTCGGCGGGCTCATCGGCGCGTCCATCATCGGCGCCGGACTGAACTCGGTCGACTGGGCCACGGTCGTGTCGAAGGTCGTGCTCCCGGCGCTGCTCTCCCCGGTCATCGCGGGTGTGATCGCCCTCGTCGCGACGTACCTCGCCTACTCGTTGACGAAGAACGCCACGACGCACGGCGCCGCGACCGGGTTCCGGCACGGGCAGACGATCTCGGCGTCGCTCGTCTCGCTGGCGCACGGCACGAACGACGCACAGAAGACCATGGGCGTCATCACGCTGACCCTGATCGCCGCGGACTACCAGCCGTCGGGCAGCGGACCGGCGCTCTGGGTGATCCTGGCGTGCGGACTCGCGATCGGCCTCGGCACCTACATGGGCGGGTGGCGGATCATGCGGACGGTCGGCAAGCGCATCTCGGACGTGCAGTCGCCGCAGGGCTTCGCGGCGGAGGCCAGCTCGGCCGCCACGATCCTCGTGTCGTCGCACCTCGGGTTCGCCCTGTCGACCACCCACGTCACGAGCGGCTCCGTGATCGGGTCGGGCCTCGGCAAGAAGCTCGCGGACGTGCACTGGTCCGTCGTCGGGCGGATCGTCGTCGCCTGGGTGATCACGCTGCCGGCGGCCGCGGTCGTCGGTGCCCTCGCGACGGCGGTGGCAGCGACCTCGACGATCGGGCTCGTCCTCGTCGCGGTCCTCGCCCTGGCGGCGGGCCTCGGCTTCTTCTTCCTCGCGCGCCGCAAGCCGGTGACGCAGGACAGCGTCAACGACGAGCAGCCGGCCCGGCAGCCGGTCGCGGCCTGACCGGAGGACCAGATGGACATCGACTTCGGTGCGATCGGGACGGTCGCGTGGGTGGGTTTCGTCGCGGCGGTGGGCGTGGTGCTGCTCTACACGCTGGGCCTGCGGCTGCTCGGGACCGGCCAGCCGGTCAACGCGGGTGGCGAGCGGACGCAGGACGCGCAGGAGACCCCGCGGTCCGGCCACACGCCCCCGCTCGCCCTGGCGGGTGCCGGGCTGTGCTTCGCGGTCTGCATCGCCGCCGTGCTCTTCGGCATCTGGATGACGATCCCGCAGTTCCACTGAGACGGACGGGAGGCCCGGATCACGTGACCGGGGGCGGTCAGGTGATCCGGGCCTCCCGTCCGCGTGCCCACGTCAGTGGGCGCTGTAGCCGCCGTCCACCAGGTGGTAGCTGCCGCTGATGAACGAGGCCTTGTCGCTCAGGAGGAACAGCACGAGCGCGGCGACCTCGGCGTCGGTGCCGAGCCGACCGGCGGCGTGCTCCTGCTCGAGGGCCGAGAGCGCCTCGGCGGAGAGCGACGAGCGCACGAGCGGGGTGTCGATGAAGCCGGGGCCGACCGCGTTCGTGCGGACACCCTTCGCCGTGTACTCGAGCGCGGCGACCTTGGTCAGCCCGACGAGTGCGTGCTTCGAGGCGACGTACGCGGCGTTCTGGGCGATGCCGACCGAGCCGAGCACCGACGACATGTTCACGATCGCGCCACCGCCGGCGGCGAGCATCGCGGGGATCTCGTAGCGGAGCCCGTAGAAGACACCGTCGAGGTCGACCGCACGCACGCGGTCCCACGCGTCGACGTCGTACTCGCCGATGGGCTGCGGGGCGGCCCCGATGCCGGCGTTGTTCACGGCGAGGTGCAGCGCTCCGTACGTGTCGACGGCGAACTGCACCATGCGCTCGTTGTCGGCGGCCAGCGCGGAGTTCGCCTCGAACGCGCTCGCGGTGCCGCCCGCGGCCTCGATCTCCGACACGACCCGCTGTGCGGCGTCGTCCTTGATGTCGGTGACGACGACCTTCGCGCCCGCCGCAGCGAGCTCCTTCGCGATTGCTTCGCCGATGCCGCTGCCGCCACCGGTGACGACGGCGACCTTGCCCTCGAACTCGGACATGTGCTCCTTCTTCCGTTCAGTTGAGCAACACCTGTTGCCCACAGTCCGAACGGTACACCTGCGGCGGCCGTTCCGGGTCCGCTCTGCGCACAACTGGTTCGTTCACTGAACTAATTTGGTAGGCTAACGATAATGTCCCCCACCGCCACCCGTGCGTCGCTCGCGACCGATCTCCGCATCGCGGTGAACCGGCTCTCGCGGACCCTGCGCAACCAGAAGGCCGACCAGACGGTCACGGACGCGCAGTTCTCCGCCCTCGCCCGACTGCACCGCGACGGAGCGATGACCCTCGCCGACCTCAGCCGGCAGGACGGCGTGACCCCGCCGTCGATGACGAAGACCGTCGCGGTCCTGACCGAGCGCGGACTCGTGTCGAAGCGCTTGCACGGCGACGACCGCCGCAAGGTGCTCATCGGCACCACCGACGCCGGCGCGGCCTTCGTCGAGGAGACCCGACGACGCCGCGACGGCTGGCTGAGCCCGCGGCTCACCGCCCTCACGCCGGCCGAGCGCCAGACGCTCGCCGACGCCACCGAGATCATGAGGAGGCTCGCGCAGCAGTGACGGCCATGTTCCGGTCCCTCTCGGGACGCAACTACCGCATCTGGTTCGCCGGTGCCCTGGTGTCCAACGTCGGCACCTGGATGCAACGCACCGCGCAGGACTGGATCGTCCTCACGCAGCTCTCCGACAACGACGCGGTCGCCGTCGGTGTCACGATGGCGCTCCAGTTCGGGCCGCAGCTGCTCCTCCTGCCCGTCACCGGGCTCGTCGCCGACCGCTTCGACCGCCGGAAGATGCTCATGCTCACGCAGGGGCTGATGGGCGCGCTCGGCCTCGGGCTCGGCGTGATGGTGCTCACCCACACCGCGACCCTGCTGTCGCTGTACGGCTTCGCGCTCGCGCTCGGCGTCGTCGCCGCGTTCGACACCCCGATCCGGCAGACCTTCGTCTCCGACGTCGTGCAGGGCGAGCACGTGTCGAACGCCGTGGCGCTCAACTCCGCGTCGTTCAACGCCGCACGACTCATCGGCCCCGCCGTCGCCGGTGTGCTCATCGCGGCGATCGGCTCCGGCTGGGTCTTCGTCATCAACGCGGCGTCGTTCCTGGCCGTGCTCCTCGCGCTGCGGTTCGTCGACCCGGCACAGCTCGCCGACCGCCCGCGGGCCAAGCGCGGCAAGGGCCAGATCGTCGCCGGTTTCCGGTACGTGCGGACACGGCCGGACATCATCGTCGTGCTGTGCATGATCTTCGTCGTGGGGACGTTCGGCGTGAACTTCCCGATCTTCACCTCGACGATGGCCCGCATCGAGTTCCACCGCGGCGCCGGCGAGTTCGGCCTGCTCAACTCGGTCATGGCGATCGGTTCGGTCCTCGGCGCCCTGCTGTCGGCACGACGGGACCGCCCCCGGATGCGCACGCTCGTGATCGCGTCGGCCGGCTTCGGCATCGCCTGCACGGCCGCTGCGTTCGCCCCCACGTACTGGAGCTTCGCGGTCGTCCTCATGTTCGTCGGGCTCGCCTCGCTGACCTTCATGACGACCGCGAACGCCCTCGTGCAGACCACCACGGCACCCGCGATGCGCGGTCGGGTCATGGCGCTCTACATGGCGATCTTCGCGGGCGGCACCCCGATCGGCGCCCCCATCGTCGGCGCGATCGCCGACGCCGCCGGACCGCGGTGGGCCATCGGGGTCGGTGCGGCCTCCG
Organism: Curtobacterium sp. NPDC089689; assembly: GCF_044749145.1. Classification (NCBI taxonomy): domain Bacteria; kingdom Bacillati; phylum Actinomycetota; class Actinomycetes; order Micrococcales; family Microbacteriaceae; genus Curtobacterium; species Curtobacterium sp. NPDC089689. The sequence goes on from NZ_JBIVHJ010000001.1 coordinate 549,341, forward strand.
GCTTCGTCGCCCTCGCGATCGCGCTGGTCTGGCTCGTCCGGTTCGAGCGCCTCCGGCTCCGGTACGACGCCGACTCCCGACTGCACCTCGCCGTGACGCACGCGGTGCCGATCGTGAGCCCGCGGGCGGCGCGGGCGGCGCTGCGGCAGGACCTCTCGCGCGACGAGGCGGTCGCGAACCGGTCGAGCGGCGTCTGACACCCGCCACGTCACCGACGCGGCCGCCTGTCGGCCTGGAGGCGCGGTGCGGCGCCGCCACGCGCCTCCCGTCCGTCCCGTGGTGCGCCTGAGGACACGGGTCAGGTGACGGGGGCGACCACCTGGAACACGCGCTCCTCGAGCGCCCTGTCGACCGCCGCAGCGGCGGCCGCGAGGTGCGTCGTCACACCGGGCAGTGCGGTCAGCGCGTCCTCGGTCGCGACCGCGTCGAGAGCCGCGACCGCGCGTCGGAACCCCGCGACCTGCTCGGCCACGCACGCCGGAGCCACGCTCGCGAGCCCCTCGGCCGCTCGGTGGGCGAGGAAGCCGAGCGCACGCGGGCTGTTCGTGTCGAGGAGCAGGAACGCGGCAGCCTCGGCGGGTTCGACGTCGTGGTGGGCTCCGCGGTGGAACGCCTCGCGGGCACCGCAGCCGCGCAGCGCGTCCGACCACGACTCGGCGGATCCGGGGTCGAGCAGTTCGGAACCGAGCAGTGCCGCGGTCGTCCGGCACCGCGTGAGCGACCGACCGAGAGTGAAGAACGCCCACACCTCGTCGCGGCTGGCGTCCCCGTCGACGACCCCGACGGCGAGGGCGCTGCGTTCCTTCGCCCAGGTGAGGAAGTCGTGCGCACGGTCCCCGCCGACCTTGCGCGGCATTCGGGAACGGGTCACGTCCAGGCAGTCCCAGAGTTCGGTGGACACGACCTCGCGAGCCCGGCGCGCGCTGTCCCGGGCGACCGCGATCGCACTCGCGATGGAGGCCGGCTCGTGGCGGTCGAGCGCCAGGGCGTCGAGGGTGACCGCGAGGTCCGCGTCGCGACGGACGACGGCGCCGACGACCGCCCGGAGCGCGGCGGAGGTCGTCTGGACCGGTGGCGCGACCGACGGGTGTCGCCGAGCCACGTAGACGTCCAGGAGCCGGGCCACGGCATCGGTGTGCTCGACGGCGGCGCCGAGGCGGAAGACGCTCCCGGCGAGATGGCTCAGCACGTCCGCACCCGCATGCGGCGAACCTACTGAGCGGTCGTTGCCGGGGTGTTTCGGGCGGGGGTCACCGGTGTTGCGTGGCCGATCGACGCGCGCTTGCTAGACAATCTAACTAGAGCGTCTAGCATTGTGGTATGTCCACCGAGGAAGTCACCAACTCGGCGGGGTACTGGTACGACGATCGCTCGAGGGTCGACGCGGTCGACGTGCTGAACGCCCTCCGCCGCTACCGCACGGCCGAGAACGCCGCACAGCGTCGAGCCCGCGAGGCGCTGGGCGTCGGGGAGAACGCGCTCCTCGCACTCCGGGTGCTGATCGACGCCGAGCAGTCCGGACGGCGCATGAACTCCAAGCAGCTCGCGGAGGAACTCGGCATCACCGCCGCGTCGACCTCCGCTCTCGTCGACCGACTCGTCCGCAGCGGTCACATCGAGCGGCACCCCGACCCGCACGACCGCCGAGGGGTGTTCCTGACCGCGTCCGGTGAATCGATGCGCCAGGCGTTCCGGGTGCTCGACCAGCTGGACGAGAGCGGCGCTGAAGTCGCCTCCTCGCTGAGCGGATCGGAGCTCCGGGTCATCGTGTCCTTCCTCGAGGACATGACCCGGGTCGTCGACCACATCGCTCCGGCGGACGCACAGTCGGACGACGTCGCCGTCGCGTAGCCTCACCGCATGACACGCGCGGACCCCGGCACCGAGGGGCGCCATCCCGAGGACGACATGCCGCTGGCCGAGCTCGACGCCCGGGCTCGTGCGGACGCCGCGCTCCGGCGGATCCGCGCCGGGTCCGATCCTGCGCACGAAGCGTTCGACCTCGCGAACACCATGAACGACGAGGCCGTCGGACGGCTCACGGGCGCGGTGCGGCGGTGGCTCCGCCGGCACTGAGCTGCTGCCGTGCGGCGCGCGTCGGGCCGGACTGCAGGACGCGGGCCGCCTGGAGGCGGTGCACCTCGGTCAGAACGCCGTACCGACCGCCGCGACGTCGTCGCCGCCGTGCCCGGCCGCGCTCGCGTCGGCGTACACCCGGCCCAGGGCGTCGAGGAGCACCGTCGAGACCCCGGCATCGCGCGCCGCCTCGGCGATGAGACCGATGTCCTTCCGCAACCCGTCGAGCGCGAACTGCGCCGGGAACTCGCCCCGGATCATCGTCTCGCCCTTCGTGTGCGCGTACGGCGAGTCGCTGGCGCTCCCGTCGATCGCCTCGAGGAACAGCGCCGGGTCGAGACCGAGGGACCGCGCGATCGCGAGGGACTGCCCGGTCGCCGCGGTGACGGACGCGATCCAGGCGTTCGCCGCGAGCTTGAGCGCTGTGCCCTGACCGACCTGGTCGCCGGCGCGGACGGTCTTCACCGCGATCGCGTCGAACACCGGGGCGAGTCCGTCGAGCACGTCCGAGGGCCCCGCGGCGAGGAGCGTGAGCTTCCCCTGCTCCGCCGGCGCCTTCGTGCCGAGCATCATCGCCTCGACGAGCGTGACACCGTACTTCGCCGCCAGCTGGACGACCGTGTCAGTCCCGGCGGCGCCGATCGTCGAGGCCTGGACCCACACGGCGCCCTCCGGAGCATCCCCCGCGACCTGCTCGAGCACGTCCACCACGGCATCGGTGTCGAAGAGCGTCAGGAGGACGACCTCGGCGTGCTCGACGGCCTCGGCCGGCTCGCTCGCGACCGTCGCACCTTGCGACGCGAGGGGTTCGGCGCGCTCCCGCGTCCGGTTCCAGACCGTGACCTCGTGGCCGGCACGCACGAGGGACCCCGCGACACCGGCACCCATCGCACCCGTTCCCAACACTGACACGCGCACGAGCGACTCCGTCCTGCGCGGCACCCTGCCGCGACCGGCCCGACGCTACGCCTACCGGTTCAGAGCACCCCGCGGGCGGAGAGCCACGGTGCGGGATCGGTCGCGACACCGCCCACGATGACCTCGAAGTGGAGGTGCGCACCGGTCGAGACACCCGTGCTGCCCACCGCGCCGATCGGTCGACCGACACCGACCGTCTGCCCCACGACGACGTCGATCCGGGAGAGGTGACCGTACCGCGTCCGCGTGCCGTCGCCGTGCTGGACGAGGACCTGGTTGCCGTACCCGCCGAAGACACCGGCGGAGACGACCTGCCCCGCCAGGACGGACACGACCGGAGCCCCGTGCGGGGCCGCGAAGTCGAGCCCCTGGTGGTTCGTCGAGCAAGCTCCGCAGCCGGCGACCTGCCGACCCCCGAAGCCACCGGCGGGCGGGATCGTCCCCGCAACCGGTCGGACGACGTCGGGACCGGACGCGTGAGCAGGCGACCGGTCGGAACGGCCGGCGGGAGCCCGTCGTGCACCGACGTCGAAGGCGTCCCGCTCGACCGCCGCCGCGACGGCTCCGGGCGCGACGTACTGCTGCCCGGGGGCGCCGACGGACGCGGTGGTGACCTGCGGTGTCGACGCCACGGCGGCCTGCGGCGTGGCGACGGACACGACCAGACAGGCTGCGACCGCGGTCGCGGTGACGGGAATCGCCCGGGTGGCCGACACGGCGTCGCCGATCGCGCGGAACGGGAGGGCGACCGCGCCGGTGACGGCCTCGGTGAGGCTGCGGGCGGGGCCGGGCCCTCGGGAGGCCTGCTCCGCGGCACGGAGACTGCGGCGGCTCGGGAGGTCGGGTGTCGGCACCGGGGCGGCAGGAGGGGACACCGCCGCCCCGGTGGTCTGGGAGTCCCGCTCGCGTTCGGCCGCGCGGAGCTGACGCCGAGTGGGGAGCGGGGGCTGACGCCGAGTGGGGAGCGGGGGCTGCTCGGTCGTGGTGGTCACGACCGGCCTCAGGCGCAGACGACGCCGTCGCGGGCGATGCGGTCGACCTCGGCCACGACGGCGTCGACGACCGCGCGGGTGATCGCGTCGGCGACGGCCTCGACGAGCACGAGCTGCTCGGGCGTCACACGGTGCTCGTCCCGGATGCTCGCCGCCACGCGCTCCGGGATGTCGTCGATCGCAGCGACGAGTGCCGAGGGGACTGCGGACGAGGAGCCGGCACCGAGCGGCGCGGACATCGGCGAGGTCGGGACGGGGGTCGCGGCGATCTCGGGCACGGGCACAGCGGCCTGCTCACGTGAGCGGGCGACGGAGTCGAAGAGGGGCGTGGAGGACATGCTGCCTGCCTTCCGGTCGGTGTGCGACGAGCGGTTCGGTCCGCTCGCTGTGCCGACGGCACGCCTCCATTGAAGCATCAGTATTTCAGATGCGCAATACTCACTCGGGTTCGACGGCTGCGGTCGGGTCGTCGCGTCGGAGTGCCTGCTTGACCCGTTCGACGATGGTGGCGGGCGGGTTGTTGTACGCGTTCGCCGGCTGCTGCCCGCTGAGCTCCTGGATCGCGGCCATCACCGCGTCCGTCGCGTGGCGCCGGGCACGTCCGGACGACGCCTCACCGAAGGACGACAGGTCGAGGGGTTTCCCGAACTCGATCGTCACCTTCGCGAGCCTGGGGATCCTCGACCCCACCGGCTGGACGTTCTCGGTGCCGGTCAGTGCCACCGGGACCACTGGCGCACCGCTCGTCAGGGCCAGCCAGGCGACACCCGTCCGACCCTTGTACAGGCGGCCGTCGAGCGAGCGCGTGCCCTCGGGGTAGATCGCGAAGGCCTCCCCCGCCTCGAGACGCTCCAGACCGAGGTCGAGGGCGTGCTGCGCCGCCGACCCGGCCCCGCGCTCGACGCCGATCGCACCGATGCCACCGAAGAACGCCCGCGAGAGCGCGCCCTTCACGCCGGACCCGGTGAAGTACTCCTGCTTCGCGAGGAACGACACCTTCCGCGGCGCCATGAGCGTGATCGCCGGGGAGTCGATGAAGGACCGGTGGTTGCTCGCCAGGATCACGGCGCCGTGCCGGGGCACGTTGCGCCGTCCGACGATCCGCGGACGCCACAGCAGCCGGGCGAGCGGCGTGACCACCGCACGGCTGAGAGCGGTGGCGAACTTCGTCGAACCGGACACCCGGGCCTCCTCGTGACGGGAGGTTCCGAGTGTAGTGAGCGCGTTCGGGGACACATGCCCGACACGGCATGCGGCCCGCCGAGTGCGGAGATCGGTCAGTCGACCGCGGTGGCGACGACGTCGAGCACGGCCCGGCCGTACCGCTCGAGCTTCGCCGATCCGACCCCCGAGATCTCACCGAGCGCGTCGACGTCGGCGGGTTTCACTGCGGCTATCCCGCGGAGCGTCGCGTCGTTGAACACCACGTAGGCCGGGACGCCCTGCTCCCGCGCCTGCTCGGCTCGCCAGGCGCGCAGGGACTCGAACAGCCCGAGGGCCTCCTGCGGCATGTCGGTCACGACGGTGCGCCGCGACCGGCTCGCCCGCGGTGCCTTCACCGGATCGCGGCGCATGCGGACGACGACCCGTCCGGCGAGGACGTCCGCGCTCGTGGGACTCAGCACGATCGTGCCGTAGCCGTCACCGGAGACGGCCATGAACCCCTGTGCGAGCAGCTGCCGGGCGACGGCGCGCCACTCCCCCTCGGAGAGGTCGTTGCCGATGCCGAACGTCGCGAGGGAGTCGTGCCGGAGCTCCTGCACGCGCGGCGTCTGCTTGCCGACGAGGATGTCCACGAGGTGTGCGACGCCGTACCGCTGGCCGCGCTCGCGCTCCAGTCGGACCACGGTCGACAGGAGCTTCTGCGCCGGGACCGTGCCGTCCCACGACTCCGGGGGCGCGATACACGTGTCGCAGTTGCCGCACGCCGTGCTCTCCTGGCCGAAGTAGGCGAGCAGCCGGACCCGTCGACACTCGATCGTCTCGCACAGGGCGAGCATGGCGTCGAGGTGCGCGCTCAGCTGGCGGCGGTGCGCGGCATCGCCCTCTGACTGGTCGATCATCCGACGCTGCTGCACGACGTCGTTGAGGCCGTACGCGAGCCACGCGGTGGACGGCAGTCCGTCACGGCCGGCACGCCCGGTCTCCTGGTAGTAGCCCTCGACCGACTTCGGGAGGTCGAGGTGGGCGACGAACCGGACGTCGGGCTTGTCGATGCCCATGCCGAAGGCGATCGTCGCCACCATGACGACGCCGTCCTCGCGCAGGAACGTCGACTGGTTGCGTTCCCGCACCCGGGCATCGAGCCCCGCGTGGTACGGCAGCGCCGGGATGCCCTGTTCGGCGAGGGCGGCCGCGGTGCGTTCGACGGAGTTGCGGGACAGGCAGTAGACGATGCCGGCGTCGCCGCTGTGCTCGGTCCGGATGAAGGTCAGGAGCTGCTGCAGCGCGCCGGTCTTCGGCTCGATGCGGTACTGGATGTTCGGCCGGTCGAAGTCGGCGACGAAGTGCGCGGCGTCGTCGAGGCCGAGCCGTGCCGAGATCTCGCGGTGGGTCTGCGGCGTCGCCGTGGCGGTCAGCGCGATCCGGGGCACAGCGGGCCACCGCTCGTGCAGCACGCTCAGCTCGAGGTAGTCCGGCCGGAAGTCGTGGCCCCACTGGGCGACGCAGTGTGCCTCGTCGATGGCGAAGAGCGCGATGCGGGCGCGGTCGAGCAGGGCCCGCGTGCTCTCGAGCCGGAGCCGCTCGGGCGCGAGGTAGAGCATGTCCACCTCGCCCGACACGACCGCCCGCTCGACCCGGGCGCGCTCGTCCGGGCCCTGCGTCGAGTTGAGGAACGCCGCGCGCACGCCGTTCGCGGCGAGGGCGTCGACCTGGTCCTGCATGAGGGCGATGAGCGGCGACACGACGACCCCGACGCCGTCGCGCACGAGGGCCGGCACCTGGTAGCAGAGCGACTTGCCGCCTCCGGTCGGCATGAGCACGAGGGCGTCACCGCCGGAGACGACCTGGTCGATGATCGCGGCCTGCTGCCCGCGGAAGTCGTCGTAGCCCCACACCCGGTGCAGGACGTCGAGCGCCGCGGACCGCGACGGGGAGGTCGTGGCCGTCGTGCTCATGCCCCCAGCCTACGAGCGGCCGGCGACACCCGCGGTCGTGTCCACAGCACCGACGCCGTCCACAGGACCTGCGCCGCCCGCGCGACCGGCGTCGTCCGCGCGACCGGCGTCGTCCGCCGGACCCGAACCGGCCGTCCCCGCCGCGTGGGCAGGCGTGCCGTCCCAACCTGTGCCTCCCGGCTGGGTCCACCGTGGGTCGCCCGCCCAGGCGGGGACCGGACCGCGGAAGCGGGGCGCCTGGTGACCTGCGAAGCGTCGGTCGAGGCCACGCCACTTCGCGAGCAGCTCGACCATGCCCCAGTACGCCAAGGACGTGCCGAGGCTGACCAGCCAGCCGCCCGGAGTCCCGTTCGCGTCCTGCGACTGCAGGTCGATCCGCGACCACCCCGGCGCCTGCAGCACGAAGATCATGATGTTGTTGAACGCGTGCTGGAGGACCGTGGCCTCGAGACCTCCGGTGCGGAGCACGATGATCGCCGCGATGAGACCGAACGAGCCGACGTCGAGGATGCCCCAGACGTTGTAGCCGTTCGGGATGTGCAGCAGGGCGAAGACCACGGTGGAGACGGCGACCGCGGTGATCGTCCCGGCGCGACGCGGGATCCACGAGGCGACGGTCTGCATGAGGAATCCGCGGAAGACGAACTCCTCCGCCGCGCCCTGGAACGGGACGAGCACGATCACGAGGGCGATCGTGAGCACGAGCGTCGACAGCGTGACGGTGGACTGGCCGATCGCGGCGTGGTTCCAGCCGTCGCCGGTGATCATCCCGTCGCCGAGCGGGAAGAGCGCCTGCATGAAGAACATGACCGCGGCGATCACGAGCGTCGGGAGCAGGCACCAGGCCGTCCAGCCCCAGCGCACCCGGAAGCGGACCGACGACAGCACGCCCCGGCCGAGCCGCGCGATCCGGACCGCGAGGACGATCCCGGGCAGGAGCACCACGAGGGACACGAGCGACACCGAGAGCGTCAGCGGATCGGTCGGGTCGAGTGCGCCGCTGGACAGCTTCTGCTCGAAGTCGATCAGCCCCTCGGCGCCGCTCGTCGCACCCACCGGGATCGTGTACGCGATGACGATGAGCACCTGCGACACGAGGTACCACCCCGCGAGGAACGCGAGCGCCACGAGCGGACGCCACCACCGCCACCGGGCATCGATGCGGGTCAGGCGCTGGTAGGGAACACTCACGCGGTGCAGGCTACAAGGGCGGGCAGGATGGGAGCCGTGCTCACCGTCGTCCTCGGCCTCGCCGGCGCCCTCGTCTACGGGTTCGCCGACTTCCTCGGCGGCCTGGCCTCGCGCCGTGTCCGGCCGGTCGTCGTCACCGCCGTCGCCGCGCTGGTGGGGATCGTGCCGTTGCTCGTCGGGCTGGCGGTCGTGCCGTCGGCGTTCTCGGGCCGGGCGGTGCTCTGGGGCGCGGTCGCCGGGCTCGCCGGCGGGGTCGCGGTCCTGCTGCTCTACACGGCGCTCGCGATCGGCCCGATGAGCGTGCTCTCGCCGCTCACCGCGGTCTTCGCGGCTTGCGTGCCCGTGCTCGTCGCGGTGTCCAGGGGGACGACGCTGTCCCCGCTCGCCGGCGTCATGCTCGTGGTGGCGGTGGTCGCCGTCGTGCTCGTCGCGTCGGTCCGGGACGGATCGGGCGCGCGGGTCACCGTCCGCGGGGTGGTCGCGGCCGCGGTCGCGGGGTGCGGATTCGGTGGGATCGTGCTGGCGTACGACATGACCCCGGCCGACTCCGGGGTCGCCCCGCTGCTGGTGGCGCGGGTGCTGCAGGTGGTGGTGCTGGGAGCGGCTGCGACGGTCGTCCTGCGGCGTGCCCGCCGCGGTCGGGCGGTGCGGCCTGGAGGCGCGGATCGCGTCACCCCGTCGGCTCCGGCCGCGGGGTCTGCCGCGGTCGCGGGGTCCGCTGCGGTCACCGCGGGGTCTGCCGCGGTCGCGGGGTCCGCTGCGGTCACCGCGGGGTCTGCCGCGGTCGTTTCGGGGCGGACGCGGTGGTCCGGTCGGTTCGTCGGGACCGTCGTGGCGTGCGGTGTGCTGGACGCCCTGGCGAACGTGTTCATCCAGGCGGGACTGCACGCGAGCGGCGACCCGCTGACCCTGCCGGTGATGAGCGTGCTCAACGCGCTGTACCCGATCGGCACCGTGGTGCTCGCCGGGGTCCTGCTCCGCGAACGGCGGACGGTGCTGCAGTCGGTCGGCATCGTGCTCGCGTTCACGGCGTCGGTGGGGCTCGCGCTGGTGTGAGGTCCTGGGCCGGGTCTGGCGCGGCGTGCCGCGCGGTGCCCGGCGGTGCCCGGCGTGCCGCGCGGTGCCCGGCGGCGCCCCAGTCTCGGACCCGCGGACACTTTCGCGGCGGATCGGCGCGCAAGGTGTCCGCGGACCCGAGTCTCGGCCGTCGCCAGCCGGGGCCGAGGGGCGTCAGACGTCGGCGATGAGCCGCTTGCCGAGCGACACCGTGTGGTCGGGCTCGTACCCGAGCGACTCGTAGAAGCCGAGCACCTGCTCGTTGCCGGCGCGCACCTGGAGGTTGAGCTTCGGGCAGCCGATCGCGGCCAACCGCTGCTCGAACTCCCCCATGAACGTCCGACCGAGCCCGGAGCCCTGCAGGTCGGGCCGCACCGCGAGGTAGTTCACCCATCCCCGGTGCCCGTCGAACCCGGCCATGCCGGCACCGACCACCGCATCGTCCGCGTCGACGGCCACGAGGAACAGTTCGGGCTGCACCGTCAGCTTGCGCTCGATGTCGCGCCGCGGGTCGTTCCAGGGTCGCACGAGCCCGCACGCCTCCCACAGCGCCACGACCGCGTCGGTGTCAAAGCGGGCGAAGGCGCGGATCGCGTACTGCATCTCCACACGGTAACGGTCCTGTGGAGAACGGCGTCACCCGGGCGTCGGCATGGGATGGTACAACTGTCCGACCACCCCAGGATCAGGAGCACCGTGACCGCCCACGACACCCTCCCGTCGCGACCCGGCGACGCCACGGGCGGCGACGACCGTCAGGCGCCGCGACGTCGGGCACCTCGTCGTCGTCAGAGCGTCGGCGGCGCGATCGTCTCGCTCATCGCCGAACTGCTCATCATCGCCGGCGCCGGGACGGGGCTCTACGTCGTGTGGACGGCCTGGTGGACGGACGTCGTCGCGGTCCAGGGCCAGACGAAGCTCATCGACGGGCTCGGTCAGACCGACCCGACGACCGGCACGGGGACCGAGCACCGCGGCCCGGCTCCGGTCCTCTCCGAGCCGAAGGACGTCGAGGACGTGTTCGGCACGATGCAGATCCCCCGGTTCGGCGCCGACTACGACCGTCCGATCGGCGAGGGCACCGACCGTGAGAAGGTCCTCAACACCATCGGGCTCGGGCACTACCAGGACACCGCGATGCCCGGCGCCGAAGGCAACTTCGCCGTCGCCGGGCACCGGGTGACGTACGGCAAGCCGCTCAACCAGATCGCCGACCTCAAGGACGGCGACGCGGTGGTCGTCCGGGTGACGGACAAGGCGACCAAGTTCGACGTCTGGTACGTCTACAAGGTCACCGACTCCCAGATCGTCACGCCGGACAAGGTCGAGACGATCGCGCCCGTGCCGAACGAGCCCGGCGTCGAGCCGACGGCGGACGACCGTTGGCTGACCCTCACCGCCTGCCACCCGATGTGGTCCGCGGCGGAGCGCTACATCGTGCACGCCAAGCTCGACTACTGGATGCCCGTGTCCGAAGGCACCCCGAAGGAGCTCGCCAAGTGATCTTCCCGCTCGTCTGGCGGCTCCTGCCCGGACCGACCGCGCTCAAGGTGATCGAGCTGGTCGTGCTGCTCGCGGCGATCGTGTACGTGCTGTTCACGTGGGTCTTCCCGTGGGTCGCGGCGGACATCCTGCCGCCACCCGACGGCACGATCGACTCGACCCCGTCGCCGTAGCGGTAGCCGTCGGCGTCAGCGTCACCGGAGATGCGGGCGACGTCAGACCGTGGTCGTCACGCGCGACCCTCCGTCCGGCGTCCGCCGCACCGCGATGCGCTCGGGGATCCGCTGCTTGAGCTCCTCGACGTGGCTGACGATCCCCACCTGACGACCGCCGGCGGTCAGTCGTGACAGCTGCACGAGCACGCCGTCGAGCGCCTCCGGGTCGAGCGTGCCGAAGCCCTCGTCCACGAACAGCGTGCCGAGCGACACCCCGCCGGCCTCGGCCTGCACGACGTCGGCGAGCCCGAGCGCGAGGCACAGCGACACCGTGAAGGTCTCACCCCCGGACAGGCTGCGCGGATCGCGGACGGTGTCGGTCGTGTGGTCGTGCACCGCGAGCGCCAAGCCGGTCCGACGGGCCCGCGACCCGGACTCGCGCTCGTCGGAGGTCTCGAGGGTGAACCGGCCGCCGAGCATGCCGCGGAGTCGGTCGTTCGCCGCCGCGACGACGTCCTCGAAGCGGCGCATCAGCACGTAGGTCCCGAGGGTGATGCCGGACGGGTTGGCGGCCGTCGCACCGTTCGCGACGTCGGCCAGCCGGACCACCGCTCGGCTGCGAGCACTGGTGTCGTCACGCGCCCGCACCGCCACGGCCAGCTCGGCGGCGCAGCGCTGCACGGCGGTCGACCGATCGGTGGCGGTGACCGCGGCCCGGGTCGCCTCGTCGAGCAGATCGGTGGCCCACTCCCGTTCCGCTGCGGCGCCCGCGACGTCGAACTCGACGTCGGCGTCGGCGGCGGCCGCCTGCACCGCAGGGTCGGCGAGGCCCGCGTCGACGGCGCCTCGGGCGGCGATCGCGTCGTCGACCATCTGCCGCAGCTCGCGTCCTGCGGCGTCGTCCAGCAACGCCGCACGTGCGTCGGAGACCTCGTCGAAGCCGTGCTCCTCGAGGGCGGCGTCGACCTCGACGGTGCGGTCGGCCACGACCCGGTCGTCCTGGTCCACCGCGGCGTCGGCACGGACCACGGCGCCGAGCACCGCGACGTGCGCCTCGATCGCACGGACCACCGGAGCGAGTGCCGAGCCGCCCTCGACACCCGGGACGGGCACGACGGTCAGCCGAGCGACCGCGCCGCCGATCGCCTCGGCGTCCTCACGCAGCCGCTCGGCGTCGGCCTCGACCGCGGTGGCCAGCACGGCACGGCGGGTCTCTGCGTCGTTCCGGGCGCGTTCGCTCGCGCGCGTGGCCTCGTCGAAGGTGGTCAGTTCGCGGTCCAGGGCGACAGCCGCTCGGGAGGCGTCCTGCGCGGCCGTCACCGCGGCGGTGGCGTCGTCGAACGCCGCGGCGAGGTCGGCGTCGTCCAGGCCGCCCACCGTGTCGGCGAGCCGTCGGTGCTCGGCCTCCGCGACGCGGAGGTCGGCAGCGGCGTCGCCGAGAGCTGCCTCCGCCGCACGAGCGCGGTCGGCCGCCTGGTCGACGGCGTCGGTGGTGGGGTGGTCGTCCTTCGGGGCAGCCGGGACGGGGTGCTCGACGGCACCGCAGACCGGGCACGGGGAACCGTCTTCGAGGGCGGCTCCGAGTTCCCCGGCGAGCCCCGCGATGCGGCGGTCCCGCAGGTCACGCTCGGTCGCCAGGGCGGACTCGGCGGCGGTCCGGGCGACGACGACGGCCTGTTCCGCTCCGGACAGGCGACGGGTGGCCTCCGCGAGGGCCGCGCGGTCACGGCGAGCGACCACGAGCCGTTCGACCTCGTGTTCGGCAGCCGTGCCGCCGGCAGCCGTCTCCGCCGCCGCGGTTGCCCGGGCGACGAGCTCGGCGCGACGCGCGGGTCGTCCCTGCAGCGCGCGGTCGCGTTCGGCCACGTCGTCCTCGAGCGCCGCGAGGTCGCGGCGGGCGGCGTCGAGCGCGGTCGTCCGGGCATCGATCCGGGCGGCGAGGTCGACGAGGTGGCGCTCGGCCTCGACCGAGGCGCGGAGTCGTTCTGCGAGCGCTCCGACGTCGGCCCCGTGCTCGAGTCCGTGCCGCTCGCGGAGCGTGGCCGCGTCGGCCCGCGCGGCGGCGGCTCGGTCGCGCGCGGCGTCGAGGCTGTCCGCGAAGGACACCACCCGGGCCGCCCGGCTCGACCGCTCGAGCTGCTGCCGGGCGGCCTCGACCTCCCCGGAGCCCGCGTCGAGCGCGGCCAGTCGCGCGAGGAGGTCGCGACGGCGCACCACCGCGGTCGCGCGCGCCCGGAGCAGCGCCTCGTGCTCGGCGGCGGCCCGGGCAGCAGCGGCGGCATCGGCCCGCACACCCTCGGCACGCTGTGCTGCGTCCCGGAGCGCGTCGACCGTCCCGGGGAGGTCGGACTCGGTCGCGGTGTCGACGTCCGCCGCCTGGGCGAACCGGGCGAGCGCGTCGCGGACCCGGGCGTCCGCACCCTCGACCTCGGCCAGGACGGCCCGACGGCGTGCGGCGAGCTCCTCGGCGGTGCGGTCGTAGACCTGCGTGCCGAACAGCGACTGCAGGAGCTTCCGACGGTCCTCACCCGGTGAGCGGAGGAACCGGGCGAACTCCCCCTGCGGCAGCACGACCGTCTGGAGGAACTGCGCACGGTCGAGCCCGACGATGCGGGCGATCTCGGCTCCGACCTCCGGGATGCGGGCCGACAGGGGTTCGCCCGCGGCGTCGGACGGCCCGGCGAGCCGGAGGAGCTGTGCCGAGGCCTGCTGCTTCACCGTGCCGGTCCCGCGCTGCTTCGGGCGGTCGTACTGCGGGGTCCGCCGGACGCGGAACACCCCGGCGCCGGTCTCGAAGACGAGCTCGACGTACGGTTCGACCGACGGGTCGGCGTGCTGGCTGTGCAGTCGGTCGTTGCTCGCGTCCGCACCGGCGAGCCCGCCGTACAGGGCGAACACCACGGCGTCGATGATGGTCGACTTGCCCGAACCCGTCGGGCCCTCGAGCAGGAACACCCCGGACGCGGCGAGCGCGGCGAAGTCGATCGTCACCGTGTCCGGGTACGGCCCGATCGCGCGGAGTTCGAGGCGGTGCAGGTACATCAGCGGTCCCCCTCGGTCTGCAGTGCCCGCGCGGCGAACTCGTACGCCTCGGTCAGGACGGCGCGGTCGTCGTCGTCCGGGACGGCTCCGGTTGCGTACGTGACGAAGTCGGCTGCGACCTCGACCGGGTCGGACGTCGCCGTGACCGCACGCGCTGCCGGACGTGCGGCGCCGTCGGCCGGCTCGTGCGTGATGGCGAGGGCGTGCGGCAGGTGGTCCTTGACGCGCTGGTACATCCGTTCGGGGTGGACGGTGTCGGTGACCGCGACGCGGACCCAGGCGTCCGCGTGGTCCGCGAACGCTCCGGACTCGATGTCGCCGATGGGCGCCCGGACGTCGACCAGCCGCCGTGGCACGGGCGTGGGCAGCAGCTCGACCGCGACGCTGCCGTCCGCCGCGAGGTCCACCAGGGTGACGGACTTCGCCTGGTGCCGCTCCCCGAAGGAGAAGGCGAGGGGTGAGCCGGCGTACCGGACCCGGTCGCCGTCACCGACGCGCTGCGGGCCGTGCAGGTGCCCGAGGGCGACGTAGTCGAACCCGTCGAAGGTCGACCGCGCGACCATGTCGACACCACCGACGCGGATGTCCTGCTCGCTGTCGCTCGGTTCGGCGCCGCCCACGAACGCGTGCGCGACGACGACGCTCCGCGTGCCGGGCCGCGTGGCGAGGTCGGCGCGGATGCGATCGGTTGCCGCACCGACGACGGCCTGGTGGGACCGGGCGAGGGGCTCGTCCGGGACCGCGGCGAGCGCCCACCGGGTGAGGTCGGGGTGGAGGTACGGGATGCCGTACACGGCGACGGCACCGGCACCCGACGGGTCGTCCACGAGCACGGGCGTCGCGATGCCGGCGGGTTCGGCGAGGATGCGGACGCGGGAGGCCATGAACCCCGCGCCGAACCCGAGCCTGGCCGCGGAGTCGTGGTTGCCGGGGGTGATCACGACGGTCGCGTGCTCGGCGAGGCGTTCGAGCGCACCGGAGAGCATGCGGACTGCTTCGACCGGCGGGATCGCGCGGTCGTAGACGTCACCGGCGACGACGACGAGGTCGACCGACCGCGCGCGGACGACGTCGGCGAGGTGGTCGAGGAAGGCGGCCTGGTGGTCGAGCAGGTCTGCGCCCAGGAGGGTCCGACCGAGGTGCCAGTCGCCGGTGTGCAGGATCCGCATGCCGTCACGGTAGCGCCGTCCACGGACATCCACGGTCGCCCCGCGCGACCTGTGGACGACGGTCCGGTCAGGCGCAGGTGGCGGAGGTGATCCCGAGGAGCGATGCCACCTTCACGCGGACCGTCGGCGTGCTCACGGTGGTCCACGACCCGCCGAGGTTCGTGCGGAGGTGCAGCGTGTACGTCGTCCCGAGGTCGAGCAGCCCGCTCCCCTGGTACACGAGCGACGACGCGGCGCCCGGCGCGGTGGCGACCTGCGTGGTCCCGTTCAGGAGGTCGAACGAGTTCGGCGTCCCGATGCCTGTCGGGTACGTCCACGCGATCGTGACCGTGTTCGACGTGGCCGGGGTGCAGGTCAGCGTCAGCACGCTCGCCGCGGTCGCCGCCCCGTAGGTCGACGCCGCGCTCGTCGTCCGTGAGAACGGCGCCGCCACGGCCGGCGGCGACAGCAGTGTGCCGAGCCCGACGGCCAGCACGACCACGGCGGTCCCGCCGCCGAGGCGGCGTACCCGCCGGATCCGCCGATGATGTCGACGGAGCGAGCGCCGGGTGACGGTCGTGCCACCGCCGGACGGGAGGGACGGTGCGGGCCCGCCCCGTGCCTCCAGGCCGTCACCCGGTCGCGCCGGACCGTCAGCGCTGTCCGTGGGCTCGCCACCCACGCCGTCGCCGTCCGCGTCGTCTCCGTCGGCGTCGTCACCGGCCGCGAAGCGGCGGAGCGACCCGTCCACGGCGCACAGCGCGAGGACGGCCGCGAACCCGAGGCCGAGCAGCACGAGCCGGACCCACTCGCCCTCGCGGAGCCAGGTGATCGGCGCCGCGACGAACGGGATCCGCAGGAACGCGACCCCGTGCACGGCTTCCGGCTCGAGCGGCGTGGAGTCGGCCTGCGGGTTGGCGTCGCCCTTCGTGACGAGGGTGCCGCGCGGGCCGTCCTCGACGTAGCGGTGCATCCGCAGGTGCCCCGGCTGGTCGGGGTCGTCGGCGAGCAGGATCCTGCCCGGTCGGACCTCGGCGGACGGCACCGGGCGCGAGACCACGACGTCGCCCGGGACGAGCCGTGGCTCCATCGACCCGGTCATCACCGTGGTCGGCTGCCACCCGATGAGTGCAGGGGCGGCGGCCCAGAGCGCGAGACCGAGCACGGTGGCGACCACGCCGCGGGCGAGCGTCCCGACGACGACGCGCCCCCAGTCGACGGCGTCGTGGAACGCTCTGCGCGGTGTGCTGCCACCGGGCACGGCGATGCTGACCACGAGGACCTCCGACGGGGAGCGCGACGACGGGAGCGGGACGGCTCAGCTGTTCTGGGCCTCCCAGGTGAAGCCGAGGGCCGCGGTGCCGCCCTGGATCGAGTTCGGCGCGGATGTCGGCACCGTGTACGAGAAGCGGTAGACACGGGTCTCGGAGGCCGTGCCGGTCGGGGCCCAGGTGCCGACGCCGGTGGCGAAGTTCGTCGAGGCCGACCCGAAGCCGGCGACGGTGCCGGAGTAGAGCGTGCCGCTCGTGGTCGCCGGGGTGAAGCCTGTGCAGGAGCCGAAACCGCCGCCGGTGCCCTGCTCGACGGTGAGGTTGATGTTCGTCGCGAGGGCGTTCGTCGTGGCGGCGTTCGTGCCGTAGAGCTTGACGGTCGAGGGCAGCGAGCCGGTGGAGGTCACGGCGATGCAGTTCGTGCCGGTCGACCCCGGCTTGAGGCCGGTCGCGGTGAAGAGTGCGGTGTTGTTGTCGTCGTCGGTGAGAGCGACGGTGCCGGCGGTCCAGTTGCTGGTCGGGTTGACGGTGGTGGCCGAGAAGGCCGAGTACGAGGCGGTCGAGACGACGACACCCGAGGCGACGAGTGCGGCGGGGACGGCGATCCAGGCGGCGAGACGGGCAGCGCGAGGGGTGACACGGGACATGTGTGTGCTCCAGCGGAGAAGAGATCTGATCGGTGGTCGGCCCGGACCCGCGGTGGTTGGTCGCGCTGCGTGCCGTGGTGATGATCGAGGTGAGCGACCATCGCGTTGTTACGATCATCAAGATACTTGCTCGTCGTGCGTCTCACAAGACGAGGAACACCCCCTGTTCCGGGGGTGGTTCAATCATTGAGATACCTGGATGATGAGCACCACGTCGTGCACGCCGCACCGACGCCCCCACCCGAGAGAACCGTGATGACGGACCCTGCCCCAGTGCTCCCCGCCCGCCGGGCCGACACGCTGCCCCCCGCGCCCGTCTCCCCCGACGTCGTCGTTCCCGCGCCCGATGCAGACCTCACGCGGCTCCTCACCGCGTTCCGCCTGTTCCAGGCACAGCACGCGCGGGCCCTCGACCACGAGAGCGTCGCCAACGGCCTCGGCCCGACCGACGCCCGCTTCCTCTTCCACCTCGCAGCGGCCGACGGCGAGGGCATCACGCCGAAGCAGGCCGGCGCGCACCTCGAGCTGTCGACGGGCGCGATGACGTCACTCATCGACCGGCTCGAGCGCCGCGGACACCTCGAACGGCGTCCGAACCCGACGGACCGGCGGAGCATCCTCCTGCACCTCACCCCGTCCGGGGTGGCGGTCGCCGAGACGATCGGTGCACGCTGGGTCGACGCGTTCCGGCAGGTCGTGCCGCCGGGTGAGCGCGCCGCCCTCGCCGCGGTCCTCGACGAGGTGGGTTCCGCCCTCGCGCGACGCGCGTAGCGTCGCGGGCATGACCCCCTCCGAACTCCTCACCGAAGCATTCTCCCGTGTGCCGGAGACGATCGGCCGTGCCCTCGACGGACTCTCCGAGGACCAGCTCGCCGCACGTCCGGCCGCCGGCGCGAACACCCTCGCGTGGCTCGCCTGGCACGCCGCACGCGGCCAGGACGCCCAGGTCGCGGACCTCGCCGGGTCCGAGCAGGTCTGGACCGCGGACGGCTGGGCCGACCGGTTCGGCCTGCCCTTCCCGGCCGAGGCGCTCGGCTACGGCATGTCCCGCGACGACGTCGGCCGGGTGCGGGCGTCGGCGGAGCTGTTGACCGGCTACCTCGACGCGGTGACGGCCAGGACCGTCGAGTACCTCGCCACGCTCGCACCGGAGGACCTCGACGCCGTCGTCGACGACGCGTGGGACCCGCCGGTGACGGCGGGCGTCCGGCTCGTCAGCATCCTCGACGACTGCGTCCAGCACGCCGGCCAGGCCGGTTACGTGCGCGGTCTGCTCTTCTTCAACCGCTGACGCGGCCGACGGACGGACGGGAGGCCCGTGGCGGTGTCGCCACGGGCCTCCAGTCCGTCATCGGGGCACGTCCAGTGCCCCGCGCGCGTCACCGCGCCGCGAGCTCCGCGACCAGGCGGTCGCCCGGGGCGGCCTCGACGAGGTCGGCCTCGATCTCGGCGTTGTCGAGGATGCCCTCGATCTTGCGGCGGCGGTTCCGGGTCACGATCGTCACGACGGTCCCCTCGGCGCCGGCGCGACCGGTCCGGCCGGAGCGGTGCATGTACGCCTTGTAGTCGTCCGGGGCGTCCGCCTGCACGACGAGCGACACGTCGTCGACGTGGATGCCGCGGGCGGCGACGTCGGTCGCGACGAGCACGTTCACCCGGCCGCTCGACAGGAGCCCGAGGTTCCGGGTCCGCCGCGACTGGTTGAGGTCGCCGTGGAGCGAGGTGGCGCGGATGCCGGCGTCCTCGAACTGGTCGGCGAGGCGCTCGGCGTACGCGCGGGTGCGGGCGAACACGATCGTCTTGCCCTCACCGGCGACGAGTTCCTCGAGCAGCTGGTCCTTCTGGCGCTGCTCGACCACGAGCACGCGGTGGTCGATGGTCGAGGACGCCTGGTCCTCCCCCGCGACCTCGTGGACGCTCGGCTCGTGCAGGAACTCCGACACGAGCGAGGCGACCTGTGCGTCGAGGGTGGCGCTGAACAGGAGCTTCTGCGCACGGTTGCCCTGCGGCGTGACCTCGGCGGTCGCGGACAGGATTTCGCGCACCGGCTCGAGGAACCCGAGGTCGCACATGTGGTCGGCCTCGTCGAGCACGGACACGATGACCTCGCTGAGGTCGAGCTTGCCCTTGTTCATGAGGTCCTGGACGCGACCGGGCGTGCCGACGATGATGTCGACGCCGCGTTCGAGGGCGCCCTCCTGACGGCCGTACGGCACGCCGCCGTAGATCTGCGTCGTGAAGAGCCCGACCGAGCGGGCGATCGGCTGCACGGTGCGGTCGATCTGCAGCGCGAGCTCTCGCGTCGGCGCGAGGATGAGCGCACGCGGGGCGCGGCCCATCTTCCGCTTCGTGCCGCCGCCGTGCTCCATGAGCTTCTCGACGAGGGGCGCACCGAACGCGATGGTCTTGCCGGAGCCGGTGCGGCCACGGCCGAGCACGTCCTTGCCGGCGAGGACGTCGGGGATCGTCGCGGCCTGGATCGGGAACGGGTTCGACGCGCCCATCTCCGCGAGCGTGCGGGAGATGTTGCCGCCGATGCCGAGGTCGCCGAAGGTCACGCCCTCGACGTCGGCCGCGACGGTGGCCTCGGCCTGGAGCTTCTCGAGCTTGACGTCGTCGGCCGGCACGTACGGGGTGCGGGTCTCGTCGCGGTCCGAGCGGTCACGGCGCGGGCGGTCCTCGTCGAACGAGCGACGCGGGCGGTCGTCGAAGCGACGGGGTGCACGGTCGCGATCGTCGCGGTCGAAGCGCTCCCGGCGCGGACGGTCCTCGTCGAACGAGCGGCGGGGGCCGCGGTCGCTGGGCCCCTGCTCGCCGGTACCGGCGCGACGCGGAGCCTGCGGAGCGTCGTGACGGCCGTGCGAGGAGGGAGCGTCACGGTCGAACCGGCGCGGGGCGCGGTCGTCACGGTCGAAGCGACGCGGCGCACGCTCGTCGTGGTCACGACGCGGCGCACGGTCACGGTCGTCACGGTCGAAGCGACGGGGCGCACGGTCATCCCGGTCGAAACGACGCGGGCGGTCGTCCTGGTCGCGACGGGGCGCACGGTCGTCCCGGTCGAAGCGACGCCGCGCACGCTCGTCGCGGTCGAAGCGACGCGGCGCACGGTCGTCGCGGCCGAAGCGACGCGGCGCACGGTCGTCCTGGTCACGACGCGGTGCGCGGTCCCGGTCGTCGCCGTCGAACCGACGCGGGCGGTCGCCCTGGTCACGACGCGGCGCGCGGTCGCTGGGCCCCTGCTCGCCGGTACCGGCGCGACGCGGAGCCTGCGGAGCGTCGTGACGGCCGTGCGAGGAGGGAGCGTCGCGGTTCCAGCGGCTCTGGCCGCCCTCGCGGGGTTCCCAGTTCGGGCGCGCGGGACGGTCGCCCTGCGCACCGCGGCCGCGACGCTCCTCGGCGTCCCAGCGCTGCTTCTGGCGCGGCTGCGACGAATCGGCGGCGCGGAAGCCGCGGTGCTTGCTGCTGCGAGCGGCGGGGGTGCCGTTCGGGTGGCGGACTCGGTCATCGGCACGCTGACGCGCGCCCTTGTCGTACGGGGCCATCGTTCTTTCCGGGGTGCGGACATGCCACGACACCCGGCAGCGACATCGGCGGGGGCGGATCGTGGAGGGGGTTCATCCCGTCGCGGATCGACGTGATTCCAGCCCTCGAGCAACACACACCCAAACGAAGAACTCCGTGGTCACAGTGCCACGGCGCCGAAGGCCGACCGAGCGAGTCTACGCGATGCACCGCCGACTGACCAGCCCCGGCGCGGACGTGCGCCGACCGGCGGACGCGGGTCGAGCCTCCGGGCCGGTCCGGTCGGGGGTCAGGACTCGGCGAGCCGCCGACGCTGCTCGGCCACGTCGAAGTCCGCGGGCGGCCACGTGAGCTGCATGTCCTCGAGTGCCCGGAGGAGGAGCTGCTGCACGGCCAGCCGGGCGTACCACTTCCGGTTCGCGGGCACGACGTACCACGGCGCCTGCGGCGTCGAGGTGCGGTCGAAGACGATCTGGTACGCCTGCTGGTAGTCGTCCCAGAGCAAGCGCTCGTCGATGTCGCCGGGGTTGAACTTCCAGTGCTTGTCGGGGCGGTCGAGCCGGTCGCCGAGCCGCTCGCGCTGCTCGTCCTTCGAGATGTGCAGCATGACCTTGACGATCGTCGTGCCCTCGGCGACGAGGCGGTCCTCGAACTCGACGATGGCGCCGTACCGCCGCTCGATCTCCTCCGGCGGCGCGAACGAGCGCACGCGCTGGATGAGGACGTCCTCGTAGTGCGACCGGTCGAACACGCCGAGCTGTCCGGCGCCCGGGAGCTCCCGCTCGATGCGCCAGAGGAAGTCGCGCTCGCGCTCCTCGGCCGTCGGGGCCTTGAAGCCCGCGTAGTGCACGCCGTTCGGGTCGACCGCGCCGACCACGTGCGACACGATGCCGCCCTTGCCCGCCGTGTCCATCGCCTGGAGCACGAGCAGCACCCGCCGCTGGTCCCCTGCCGTGGCCGCGGCGTGCAGGCGTTCCTGCAGGGCGGAGAGCCGTGCGGCCCCGGCGGCGAGCGCTTCGAGCCCGTCGATCTTGCGCCCGGGGAAGCCCGGTGTGCCGTCGGGGTCCACGCGGTCGAGGCGGAAGCCCTCCTCGACGCGGAGCAGCGGTTCGGGGTCGGCGTTCCAGGCCTTGCGACGGCTCACGGGTCCTCCTGCGGGGTCTGCCGCCCATCCTGGCACCGGCCGGCGCACTCCGCCCGTACGCTTCTCCGTCCGTCGCTTCCCCGTCCGGCGCTTCTCCGTCCCCCGGTGGACGTGGGCGTGCAGCCCGCCGGGTTAGCGTGGTCGCGATGGGAACCGCTCGCCGCTCGCTGCTCGCCGTCGCCGGTGTGCTCGTCGCGCTCGTGTCCCTGGCCGCGTGCGGCCCGGACCCGACCGGCGACCGGAACGCCACCGTCACGACGGACCCGGTGATCTACCCGCTGTCGCTCCGGTACCACGGCGTCGACGTCGTCGCGGACGTGCCGTACGGCGCGGACCCACTGCAGCGCCTCGACGTCTGCCTGCCGCCCGACAGCGAGCCGGACGCGACCGCCACGCCGACGCCGACGGCCGCTGCCACCCCGGACACCGCCGCGAGGACGGCCGCCTCTCGACCCGCGGTGATGATGATCCACGGCGGCAGCTGGTCGCACGGCGACAAGGCGACGGCCGCCTACCGGTCGGTGTGCCGGTACCTCGCCTCGGAGGGGTTCGTCACCTTCAACGTCGACTACCGCCTCGCCCCGACGGACCCGTTCCCCGCGGGCTACGACGACGTCCGACGGGCGCTGGACTGGGTCTTCCGGACGAGCACCCTCACGACGTACGACGTCGACCGCGACCGCGTCGGGCTGTTCGGCGGGAGCGCCGGCGGCAACCTCGCGGCCCTGCTCGCCGTCACGGACCACGACTCCCCCGCGTTCGCGGACGGCGACCGGATCCGGGCGGTCGTCGACCTCAGCGGCCCGACGAACCTGACGAGCCGCTCGACCGAGGCCGACGGGGTGTCGGCATCCTTCCAGCGGAAGCAGCTGCTCTACCTCGGGTGCCGCACGTACACGCAGTGCCCGGCGGCCGAGCAGGCGTCGCCCGAGTACCACGTCACGGCGGACACCCCGCCGTTCTTCATCGGGCACTCCACGGACGAGTTCATCCCGCTGTGGGAGTCGCAGGAGTTCGTGTCGACGCTGCGGTCCCACGACGTGCCGGTGACGTTCGTGCAGGTGCAGGGCACGGCGCACTCGATCGCGCAGCTCGACGAGGCGATGAGCAAGCGCGTGGTCGCGTTCCTGCGCGATCGGCTCGGCTGACGGGTCAGCTCGGTCGCGTCCGGACCACCGGACGGGAGGCACGGGACGGGCGTGCACCGTGCCACCCGTCCGCCACCGGGTCGCCTTCGCGACCCGCCGTCGGCGACGCGGCCCACCGGGCACTGCGGAGCACGCGAGGCACGTCGATCGCTGGTCTGGCCGTTCGGGTACTCCAGCCCCGGTCCCCGCGTACCGGATCGGCCACGCGCCGAACCGGTTGCACCGTCCCTGCGTCGTGCTCGTGCCGCACCCCCTGCGCGGGTGGCACCCGGAGTCGGGACTGCTGCCCGGCGCCGTGTCCGCGCAGACTTCCGGAGTGACCGACACCTCGACGCGCCCCGCGACCGCCCCGACCACCTGGCAGCACGCCTCCGCTGTCCGGTCCGTGGTCGAGCTGCTCCTCGGGCTGTCGTTCTGCGCGACGGTCGCCTTCGGCGGCTACGCCGCGGCGACCGGGCACGTGCAGGTGCTGGCGCAGGTCGCCGCGATCGTGTTCGTCACCACCTTGGTCGTCGTGCTCGTCAACTGGTTCCGGGCCGTCGAGGCGTCCGAGCACTGACGGCCGCGCCCGCCCCGCGCGTCACGCGTCTCGGCCGCAGGCCCCCGGCGATCGTCAGTCGGTCGGTGCCGCCTCCTGCTCGCCGGTGCTCCGTTCCTCGTGACGCTGCTGCCGGGCCTCCTTGCGGGTGAGGCCGGCCTCCCGACGGTCCGCACGACGCTCCCGCGCCCGCTCGACGACGAAGTAGAGCGACGGCAGCACCACGAGGGTGAGGAGCGTCGACGACACGAGGCCGCCGATCACGACGAGCGCGAGCGGCTGCGAGATGAACCCCGACTTGCCGGTGAGCCCGAGCGCCATCGGCACCAGGGCGAAGATCGTCGCGAGCGCGGTCATCAGGATCGGCCGGAGTCGTCTCGTCGCGCCCTCGACCAGGGCCTCTGCGACGCGGAGCCCTCGCCGGCGGTACTGGTTCACGAGGTCGACGAGCACGATCGCGTTCGTCACGACGATGCCGACGAGCATGAGCAGGCCGATGATCGACGCGACGCCGAGCGGGATGCCGGTGATGATCTGCAGCAGGAGCGCGCCGGTCGCCGCGAACGGCACCGACATGAGGAGCAGCAAGGGCTGCAGCAGGCTCCGGAACGTGGCGACCATGATCACGTAGACGATCAGGATCGCGACGAGGATCGCGAGGAAGAGCTGGCTGAACGCCGACGACTGGCTGGACGCCACGCCGCCGATCGACGCCGACGCCCCCTTCGGCAGGTCGAGGGCATCGACGGCCGCGGTGACGTTCTGCACGGCGGCACCGAGGTTCGTCGCGTCCGGGGTGACCGTGATCGTCGCGGTCCGGACGGCGTTCGACGTCGTGATCGTGGTCGGGCCCTCGGACTGCTCCACGGTCGCGAGGTCGGACAGCGGCACCTCGCCGGTCGACGTCGGGATCGACAGCTCCTTGAGCGCCGCGATCGTCCCCGGCGGGTTCGGGTCGGCGATGTACACGTCGAGGGTGGCGTCGTCGATCTCGACGCTGCCGGTGTCGCGGGGCGAGACCGCGGCCGCGACCAGCCCGCCGACCTGCTGCTCGGTGAGGCCGCGCTCGGCGGCCTCCTGCCGGTCGACCTTCACGGCGAGGTACGGCTCGGCCGCCGAGAGGTTGCTCGTCGCCTCCGTGGTGCCGTCGACGCCGCGCATCTTCCGCAGCACCTCGTCCGCCGCGGTCCGGAGCTCGGCCTGGGTCGGCGCCGTGACGTCGACCTCGATGTCGCTCGAGCCGCCGAAGCCGCCGCCGGCCGAGGACAGCGACACCTCGCCGACGCCGTCGATCCGCTCGATGCGGTCGCGCGCGGTCGACTGGATCGTGGGCTGGTCGGCCGTCGAGTCGGTCGTGACGTTGTACTGCACGGACGCGGACGCGCCGCCACCGAAGGCCGCCTGGATCGACTGGCCGCTCGACCCGATGGTGGTCTGCACGGTCTCGACGCCCCGCACCCCACGCAGCACCTTCTCGACCTTCGCGGCCGCGTCGGACTGGTCGTCGAGGCTCGTGCCCGGCTCGAGGTCCTGCGTCACCGTGAAGGTGTTCTGGCCGGAGTCGCCGAGGTAGTTCGTCTTGACGAGCGGGACGGCCGCGAGGGTGCCGCCGAGCACGAAGACCGCGAGGACGATGACGACCCACGGGCGTCGCATCGCCCAGGCGAGGACCGGGCGGTAGCCGCGCTGGAGGCGGTCACGACGACCGGCGTCGTGCAGGTCGGCGGCGGAGGCCAGTGCGCCGGTCGCGGCCCCGCCCGCAGGCGCGCCCGTGGCAGCACCGGCAGCGGACTCCTCCGTGGAGGTCCCGTCGGCGGCCGCAGCACCGGCCTCGGCGTGCCGGTGGGTCTTCGGCGGCCGGAGGAACCAGTACGCGAGCACGGGCACGATCGTCAGGGACACGAGCAGCGACGCGATGAGGGCCATCGTCACGGTGAGCGCGAACGGCCGGAACAGCTCGCCGACCAGCTCCGCGACGAACGCCACCGGCAGGAACACCGCCACGGTGGTCAGGGTCGAGGCCGTGACCGCACCCGCGACCTCCCGCACCGCGTCGAGCACCGCCCGGGCCCGGTCGACCCCGGGCTGCATGTGCCGCTTGATGTTCTCGATGACGACGATGGAGTCGTCCACGACGCGGCCGATGGCGATCGTGAGCGCCGCGAGCGTGATGATGTTGAGGGAGTACCCGGCGGCGCGCATGCCGATCGCTGCGAGGAGCACCGACGTCGGGATCGAGATCGCCGTGACGAGGGTCGACCGCACCGACAGCAGGAACACCAGGATCACGACCACCGCGAACCCGAGGCCGAGCAGGCCCTCCTCGGCGAGGGAGTCGATCGACTGCTGGATGTACGGCGCCTGGTCGAACACCACCGTGAACCGCGGGTCGCCGGCGACCTTCGACTCGATGTCCGGAAGGGCCTTCTTCACCGTCTCCGACACGTCGACGGTGTTCGCCTCCTGCGTCTTCGTGATCGCGATGGTGAGCGCGGTCTTGCCGTCGACACGGCTGATCGAGGTGCGCGGCGACTCCTCGATCGCGACCTTCGCGACGTCGCCGAGCTTCGTCGGCGTGGTCGTGGTCGGCTGGGCAGCCGTACCGGTGGACGCGCCGGTGCCGGTGCCGGTGCCGGTGCCGGTACCGGTGGTCGGACTGGAGGCGCTGCTCCCGCCCGCCCCGCCGGTCCCGCCCGTCGTGCTGGTCGCGCCCGAGGCCCCGGCTGCGCCCGCCCCGCCGGTCGCGGATCCGGATGCGGAGCCGCCCGATCCGGACCCGCTGTCACCCGATCCGGACGAGCTGCTGCCCGAGGAGGCGGTGAGCGGGAGCGCCTCGATGTCCTTCAAGGACGCGATGCGCTCGCCGGTCTGGACCGAGAGCGTCTTCCCGTCCTGGGTGATCGTGCCACCGGGGATGAGCGTGCCGTTGTCGCTCAGGGCGTCCGAGATCGACTGCGACGTGAGCCCCTTCGCCGCGAGCTCGTCCTCGTCCGGGGTGATCACGACCCGACGGCCGGGGTTGCCGAAGACGTCGGCCTGCCGGACGCCGTCGAGCTTCTCGAGGTCCGGGACGGCCGTCGCGTTCAGGCGGTCGACGAGCTGCTCCTGGTTGCCCTCCCCCGTCACCGCGAGCTGCAGCACCGGCAGGTCGTCGAACGAGCCCGTGACGATCTGCGTCTGCACGGTGTCCGGCAGCGACAGCGCGTTGACCGCGGTCTGGATCTTGTCCTCGGCGCTGGCGAGGTTCGAGCCGTAGTCGAACGACGCGGACACGACACTCTGCCCGGTGGACGAGGTCGCACTCGTCGACTCGAGGTTCGGCACGGCCTGGATCGCCTGCTCGATCTTCGTCGAGACGTCGTTCGACACGACCTCCGGGGTGGCGCCGGGGTAGGCGCTCACGATGGCGACCTGGGGGAACTCGACGCTCGGGATCAGCTCCTGCTTGAGGCTCGTCAGCGAGATCCCGCCGAAGATCGCGACGACGATCGTGACGAGGGCGATGAGCGAACGGTTCCGGATGCTGAAGACCGAGAGGAGGTGCACCCTCCGATCCTCGCAGGCCCGCCGCGACCCGGGTTCAGCCGAGCAACAGGTAGCCGCCGAGGACGCCCAGCGCCCCGAGGATCCCGGTCCCGAGCGCGACCACGCGGGCGAGGGGTGTCCGGGCGGTGAGGACCCCGGCCGCGACCACGACGACGCCGGCGACGATCTCGACCGTCCAGAACGTGGTGCCCGTCGTCGCCGCGACCTCGAGCAGCGCACGCACGCCCTCGCCGACGAGCACCGCTCCGGTCACGCCGAGCGCAGCCGCGCGCCAGCGGGGGTGTCCGGAGCGGATCGCCCAGACGACGGCCCCCGCGAGGAACCCGGCTGGGATCGCCATGAGGACCCAGGAGTTCGTGACGGAGAGGGAGTCCGGGTACCCGCGCAGGTTCGTCGCCGCCCAGTAGCCGACGTGCATGAGCTCGAGGACGACCACACCGAGCACCATCGGCAGCGCCGGACGTCGGTACCGCCCGGACAGGAGCACGAGCAGTCCGGCGACGACGAACCACGGTCCGGCGGCGTTCGCGAGCGTCCCGAGAGCCGGGACCGCCTGTCCGTAGGAGGTGAGCATGCCCGCGAGGAGCGCGAGCCCCCCGGCGATCGACAACCGCACGGCGGGCGGCACCGGTCCGACGCCGGCCGGAGCGTCCGCGGCCGCCACGGCGTCACCGGAGGTCCGGGACTCCCTGATCGCTTCCATGCCCTCCACGATCGCGCTCGGCCGACGAGCACGCATCACCCGGAGGGACGCAGGACCTCCGCCGGAGGGATGATCCACGGTGGTCAGACGACGGCCGCGAGTGACCCGCGGGTTCCCACGGCCTCACCGCCCACCCTCGCCCACGCCCGCTCCAGCACGTCGACCATCCGGCTGCGGTCGGCGGCCGGCATCGTGAACGGCACCCGAAGGAAGCGCTCGAACCCGCCGTCCGGGCCGAACACCCCGCCGGAGGCGAGCACGACCCCCTCGGCCCGTGCCGCGAGGACGAGCGCGCTCGACACCGGCCGGCCGAGGCCCACCCACGTCGTCAACCCGCCCGCCGGCGACGGCACGTCCCACTCCGGGAGCCGCGTGCGCAAGGCGCCCACGACGTCGTCGCGGGCCTGTGCCAGGTACGCGCGCCGCTCCTCCAGGACGGTCTCGGTCCGTGGGACCAGCTCGCGCGCGACGAGCTGGTCGAGGACCGGCGTGCCGAGGTCTCCCGTGGGGCGGGCGAGGAGGAGCCGCTGCAGCAGCTCCGGACGAGCGCGGATCCAGCCGATGCGGAGTCCGCCCCAGAAGACCTTGTCGGCCGAGCCGATCATGACGACGTCGTCGGACGCCGCGGCCAGCGGGGTCGCGGCGGGTCCGTCGATGCGGAGCTCCCCCATCGTCTCGTCGGCGACGACCGTCGTCCCGACCGAGGCGGCGACCGACACGAGGAGGTCGCGGGCGTCGGGGGTCATCGTGGCGCCCGTGGGGTTGTGGAGCGCCGGCATGACGTAGGCCACCGACGGGGCCGTGCGGCGGAGCGTGTGCTCGAGGACCGTGGTGTCCCAGCCGGTGCGCGCGTCGACGGGCACCCCGACGAGCCGGCCACCGACCTCACGGAAGGCCTCGTGCGCGTGCGGGTAGGTCGGGGACTCGACGAGGACGGCGTCCCCGCGCCGGACGAGCACGCGGGCGAGCAGGGCGATCGCGTGCTGCGCGCCGATGGTGACGACGACCTGCGACGGGTCGGTGGGCAGGCCGCGCGCGGTGTACCGGTCGGCGATCGCCCGGCGGAGACCGGGGTCCCCGACGGTGTCGTACCCGATCCCGGCGAGCGCCGCCGGCACGTGCCGCACCGCCCGCTCCACGGCCTCGGCGATGCCCGGTGCCGCGTGCAGGGCCGCCTTGCGGAGGTCGAGCACGTCTCCGCCGACGACGCCGCCGAGCCGTTCGGGGTCGGGGCGCCCGACGAGGTCCCTCGGCAGCCGGACGACGCTGCCGGACCCGCGGACCGAGACGAGGAACCCGTCCTCGCGCAGCCGCGCGTACGCGTTCGCGACCGTGGTGCGGGAGACGCCGAGCGCCTCTGCCAGCCCACGCTCCGCGGGCAGGCGGACGCCCTGCGGGATGCGCCCGTCGATGGCGAGGACCCGGAGCGCATCGGAGAGCGCCTCGTACGCGGCGGCGTCCGTGCTGTCGCGCCAGTCGGTGAGGAGGAGTGCTGCGGACCGGGCGCTGAGCAGGACGGGCGTCATGGATCCACGGTAGCGCGATTGGCCCTCGACCTGCAGGCCAATCTGCCCCACGATCGGAGCATGCCCCGCACACCCGCCCTCACCCTCCGGTTCGTGCAGCTCATGGTCGGCCTGTTCCTCTACGGGGCGTCGACCGCGCTCCAGGTCCGGGCGGTCGTCGGCGTGGCCTCGTGGACGGTGCTCACCGAGGGACTGGAGCACGTGGTGCCGTGGTCGTTCGGTGTCATCACGGTGGTCTCCAGCGGCGTGATCCTGCTGTTCTGGATCCCGCTGCGCCAGAAGCCGGGCATCGGGACACTGCTCAACGCGCTCGCGATCGGCCCGTCGGCGGACCTCGTGCTCTGGCTGGTGCCGGCACCCGACGGGTTCCTCCCCCGCATCGGGCTCTTCGTCGCCGGGCTGCTGCTCCTCGCCGTCGCGACGGCGTTCTACATCGGAGCCGGTTTCGGCACGGGCGCCCGGGACGGCCTGATGGTCGGCGTCTCGCAGCGCTTCGGCTGGCCGATCTGGGTCGCGCGGACCGTCATCGAGGTCACCGTCGTCATCGTCGGCTGGCTCCTCGGCGGGGACGTCGGCGCGGGCACGGTGATCGCCGCGTTCGCGATCGGACCGATGGTGCAGCCGCTCATGCCCCTCTTCCGTCGGTTCCCGTGGAGTCCGGACCGCACGCGACTCGCCGCCGCGGCGGCCGCACCCGGCCCGGAGGCACGGACCACCTCCTGAACGTCGTCTTGCCACTCGCGCAACTCGCGATGTATCGTGTCGTCACCAGACGCGATACATCGCGAGTTCGAGGAGGCACCATGGCACAGGAGAAGTGGCTCGTGGAGGAGCCCAAGGTCATCGACACCGGCATCGTCCGACGCCTGAAGGTCGGGCTCGTCGCCGGTCAGGTCGACGTCGTCGCGCACGACGAGCCCACCGCCCGGGTGGAGGTGCACAGCGTCTCCGGCAAGCCGCTCATGGTCGAGGTCGACGGGGACACGCTGACCGTCGACCACCCGCAGATCCGCTGGGACGACCCGATCGGGTTCCTCAAGTCCTTCCGCGGCAAGGCCCAGGCGGACGTGAGCATCCTCGTGCCGCGGGACGTCCCGGTCACCCTCGGGGTCGTGTCGGCCGGCTCGCTCCTCTCCGGCACGGACCGCGGCGCCACGCTGCACACCGTCTCGGGCGACGTCGTCGTGGACGGGGTCGCGGGTGACGTCACCGTCAACGCCGTCTCCGGCACGACCACCGTGCGGGACCTCGACGGCGCCCTCACCGTGCACACCGTGTCGGGCGACGTCGTCGCGACCGGGTCGATCCCGCGCTTCCAGGCGGACGGGGTGAGCGCGGACGTCGTGCTCGACCTGCACGGCACCCCGGACTCGGCCCGCGTCAACACCGTGTCCGGCTCGGTCAGCGTCCGGCTCGAGGACGGTGTGCCCTACCGTTGCACCGTCTCGACTGCGTCCGGCAAGCTGCAGTTCGACGACTCCGAGATCCGCGGGGTGCGCGGCTCGTACGTCAAGCAGGGCGGAGAGCTCTCCGGCCAGTGGCTCGACCTCAAGGTGAACTCGGTCTCCGGCGACATCGCGGTGCTCCACGCCCCGCCGGTCGCCGATGGGTCCGCCACCACCCCGACCACCGACGGCGAGGTGCCCGCATGAGCCCGGTCTTCGCGCACGGCCACCTGCGCCTCTACCTGCTCGTCCTGCTGGCCGACCACCCGATGCACGGGTACGAGGTCATCACCGCCCTCGGCGACCGCTTCGGCGGCACGTACGTCCCGAGCGCCGGTACCGTCTACCCCCGTCTGGCGAAGCTCCAGGAGGAGGGCCTCGTGACGGGGACCGCCGACGGCCGCAAGACCGTCTACGCGATCACCGACGCCGGCCGTGCCGAGCTCGACGCCCGGGCCGCCGAGGTCGCCGCGCTCGAGGACGGCGTGACCGACTCGGTGAAGTCCCTCGCCGACGGCGTCCGGGCCTCGGTGGGCGAGGCCATGCGGTCCCTCCGCGCCGACCTCGCGGCGAGCGCCCAGGCCCCGCGCGGCCAGACGGCCGACGAGCCGGTCGACGTCCCGACGTCGGGCGCCAGTGCCCTCCGCGAGGTCGAGATGGTCCTGTCGTCGTTCCGGCAGCAGGTCCGTGCGGACCTCCGACGTCAGGCGACGCGGGGCACCCTCACCGCGGACACGGTGACCCGTCTGCGTGACGGCCTCGAGGCGCTGCGCCGCTCCCTCTGACGGGAGCGACGGGAGCGGACGCGAGCACCGGCAGGCCGGACCGGCGGGGCGGGCGCACACCGCGCCTCCCGGCCGGCCCGCCCGCGCCGTCGCCCTCCGTCACGCGCGCCGCGTCGTCACACCCCGCCGGCGTCCGCCAGGGCGTGCATCGCGTCGCGGAGCGCGCGTGCGGCGCCCGAGCCGGCCCACTCGTAGGCGTGCGTGAACCGCTCGTCGTGCACGTACATGTCCGCGAGCGTGCGGAACCGCTCGGCGGTGACGGCCGGTCCGGGCGCCTGCCCGAGCCAGGCGAGCTGCCGGCGAGCGAGTGCGGCCCCGGCGGCCGACGTCGGACCGTCCCCCGAAGTCGCCAGCGCCGCCGCGTCCCGGGCGATCGCCCGCTGCTCCGCCTGGAACGCATCCTTCGCGGCGGCGTCCTTCGACGTCCACCACTCCTGTCCGCGCTGCCAGGCCTCGGCGCCCCAACGCTCCTCGACCTCCTGCTTGAACCGGGTCTGGTCGAACCCGTCGAAGGTGTCCTGTGCGGTCATGTCGTCTCCTCGTTCGATCCTCGTGATGGTGGTGCGCACGGCCGCGAGCTGCCGGGCGAGCCGGTCGCGCTCCCGTTCGAGCCACGCGACGTGTGCCCGGAGTGCCGTGACGTCGTCCTGCTCGCCGTCGAGCACCTCGGCGATCTCCGCCAGCCCCAGGCCGAGCCCGCGGAGGAGCAGGATGCGCTGCAACCGGACGAGTGCCCGGTCGTCGTAGCGGCGGAGCCCGCCCTCGCCGACCGCCGTGGCCGGGAGCAACCCGATCGCGTCGTAGTGGCGCAGCGTCCGGCTGGAGACCCCCGCGGAACGCGCCACGGCGGCGATGCCGTGGGGTGCTTTCGCAGCGGACGCGGCGCTGTCTGTCCGATCACTCATGCTGCACACCGTAGGCGTTGACGCAGCGTCAACCACAACCCTGCTCGACGGCACAGGTTCCGAGGATCCACGCAGGCGCGGAATACGGGCGGGCGGGGTCGTGTTGACTCCGGGTCCGAAATGAGTAGGTTTGCCGCTCGTGACGAACGAGATCCGGTCGCTGAAGGCGCGACTGATCGGGGATCCCCTCCCCTCCGAGAAGCTCGAGGGACAGCTCCTCCCGAAGCACCTGGCACTGCCGATCTTCGCGAGCGACCCGCTCTCCTCCGTGGCGTACGCGCCGCAGGAGCTCCTCATGATCCTGCTGCTCGGCGGCATGGCGTTCCTGACCTTCGCGCCGTGGGTGGCTGCGCTCGTCGTGCTCCTCCTCGTGGTGGTCGTCGCCTCCTACCGGCAGCTCATCAAGGCGTACCCGTCCGGTGGCGGTGACTACGAGGTGGCGCACCGCAACCTCGGCGAGAAGGCCGGGCTCGTCGTCGCGAGTGCGCTGCTCGTCGACTACGTCATGACCGTGGCCGTGTCGGTGGCCTCCGGCGTGGACAACATCATCTCGGCGCTGCCGTTCCTCAACGAGTTCCGCGTCGAGCTCGCGCTGCTCTTCGTCGTGCTGCTCGCGGCCGTGAACCTCCGCGGGGTCCGCGAGTCGAGCAAGGCCTTCGCGATCCCGACCTACCTGTTCGTCACGTCGGTGTTCGTCATGGTCGTCACCGGTCTCGTGCGGGTCGCCGTCGGGGACGCCCCCGTCGCGGAGTCGGCGCAGTACACCGTGCAGAACGTCGAACACACGACCCAGGCCGCGTTCGTCCTGCTGCTCCTCCGTGCCTTCGCGTCCGGCTGCTCGGCCCTCACCGGCGTCGAGGCGATCGCGAACGGCGTGCAGGCCTTCCGTCGCCCGAAGATCCAGAACGCCCAGAAGACCCTCGTCGCGATGGGCGGGATCGCGATCGTCCTGTTCGTGGGGCTCATCACGCTCGCCCTCGTCGCCCGCGTGCACTACGCCGAGCGTGCCTGCGACCTGCAGGGCTTCGCCGACTGCGCGACCACACCGCAGCGCTCGCTCATCGCCCAGATCGCCGCCGCGACCTTCGGGGACGGCTCGGTCCTGTTCTTCGTCGTCCAGGCGACCACCGCGGCGGTCCTGCTCCTCGCGGCGAACACGGCGTTCAACGGGTTCCCGCTCCTCGGCTCGATCCTCGCGCGTGACTCGTACGCGCCGAAGGCCCTCTCGACGCGCGGCGACCGCCTCATCTACTCGAACGGCGTCATCGTCCTGGCGCTCGTCGCGGCGGCACTCCTCGTGGTGTACCGGGCAAACGTGACGAGCCTCATCCAGCTCTACATCATCGGCGTCTTCGTCTCGTTCACGCTCGGGCAGACCGGCATGGTCGTGCACTGGACACGCCTGCTCCGCCAGGACCGAGCGGGGACGGCCGCCGAGCCGGTGAACCGCGGTCAGGTCGTGCGCTCGCGGCTCATCAACACCGTCGGGGCGAGCTTCACGTTCGTCGTGCTCGTCATCGTCACCATCACGAAGTTCACGCACGGCGCCTGGCTCGTGTTCGTGATCATGCCCCTGCTGTTCGTCCTCATGCTCGGCGTGAACCGGTACTACCGCGACGTCTCGCACGAGATCGAGGCCGACGAGGAGACCGAGTTCGGCGCGACCGGCGACCACGCGATCGTGCTCGTCAACAAGCTGCAGAAGCCGGTGCTCAAGGCGCTCGACTACGCCATCGCCGCGAAGCACGCGAGCTTCGAGGCGGTGCACGTCGCGATCGACGACGCCGAGGCCGCGCGGCTCCGTGGCCAGTGGGCCGACCACGGCATCGAGGTGCCGCTCACGATCGTGCCGAGTCCGTACCGCGACATCTCGATGCCGCTCATCAAGTACATCAAGGCCCACCGCGCCGAGCACGGATCCGAGGTCGTCACCGTGTACACGCCGGTGTTCGTCGTCGGCCACTGGTGGGAGAACCTGCTCCACAACCACCGCGGCCGCCGCATCCGGAAGAAGCTCCTGCTCGTGCACGGCGTCACGGTCGCCCTGGTCCCGTGGTTGCTCGACTCGTCCGAGCTGCTCTACGGCCGGCGCTCGCGTCCACTGCCGGGCCAGGAGCGACGCGGCGAGCCCGTCCGGCCGCCGCTCCGCCGGTCGCCGCACGGGGTCTTCCGCCCCGAGGGCCGCGAGGAGGACCGGCTGCTCCGCTCCGACCAGCGCAACAGCCTGGTCCCTCGGGGCGGGTCCGGACCACGGGGTGAGGCCGGACCACGGCGTGCGACCCGGCCGGCCGGACCCGCCGAGGGCGTCGACCCGGCTCGCTGCACCGGCGAGCTCCGGACGCTGGTCGCGTCCCCGCCCGCGGCCCGCACGCCGGCGTCGCCGCCCGGGGCCGATCGGTCGTGACACCGCGTGACGGTGCCCGGTCGTACGATGTGACGCCATGACCCCGACCGATCTCCGCGCCTTCGCCACGTTCGACGCGCACGGCGGCAAGGTGTCCAAGCGCGTCGAGGTGCTCGACCACGAGCCGCCGGCCGGCAGCCCGCTCGAGGGCCTGGTCGCCGTGCGCGGGGAGCACCCCCTCGGCGCGGTCGACGAGCGTGCCGCCGACGACTCGGCAGCGCTCTCGCGCGGCGAGCCGGCCATCGGGTGGGTCGACCCCGCCACACTCCGCGACTGGTACCG
The DNA here is from genome assembly GCF_044749145.1 of Curtobacterium sp. NPDC089689. Classification (NCBI taxonomy): domain Bacteria; kingdom Bacillati; phylum Actinomycetota; class Actinomycetes; order Micrococcales; family Microbacteriaceae; genus Curtobacterium; species Curtobacterium sp. NPDC089689. Next base: position 584,407 of record NZ_JBIVHJ010000001.1, read on the forward strand.
ACCGGACCGCGTCGTGATCACCCGCCTCGAGGCTCGCCGGTCCGGCATCGTCCCGGGTCTGTACGCCGACTCGCGTGGGCGCGGTCGGGTGCGGATCGACGGCCGGGAGGCGCTGCTCGCCCCCGACGGTCGGCCTGCCTTCCGTGCACTGGCCGGCCCCGACGACGCTCCGGTGGTCGACGTCCCGCTGCCGAAGGACCAGGCCGTCCGACTCGTCGCGGTGACCGCGGTCGGCGAGGGTCTCGAGATCGTCACGACCCCGGTGTCACCGTTCCTGTCACCCGGTCGGTACGCCGCGTACGCGGCCGACGTCCCCGGGCTGCCGCCGCGCCCGTCGACGGGGACCGAGCGGGTGACCGCGTCGGTGCTGCTCGACGGCGCACTGCACCCGGTCGACCGGATCGACGAGCGGGCGGCGACGATATGGATCGAGCGCGGTGGTTCGGTGGTCCCGATCGCACTGAGCGGGATCGGCCCCGACCTCGTGCGGTACGCCGCCTCCGCCTGACGCACGTCCTGCCGCTGCTGTCGGGGGACGCCGCGCTGGGGTGCGCGTCGGTGGCCCGGCGTAGCGTCCGCACCATGACCGATGCAGACCAGACCGACCACACGGGCGAGACGCTGGGTGGCCCGCGTCCGGACCCCTCGACGACCGCGAGCAAGGACCCCGAGGACTGGGTCACCGGTGACGAGCCGATGACCGGCCCGCAGCGGAGCTACCTCGACACCCTCGCGCGTGAGGCCGGCGAGGAACTCCCCGCCGACCTCACGAAGGCCGAGGCGTCGGAGCACATCGAGCGGCTGCAGGCGCAGACCGGGCGCGGGTCCGACGCCGCTTCCTGAACCCGGGTCCACCGAACGGCGGACCGCTGTCTGGGCATGTCCTGGCGAAGCCCTGGCGAAGTCCGCCGAGACCCCCGTCCGGGGGTATTCGATGACGTGTCACCCGCTAGCTTCTCGGGCATGCGAACGACATCGACCTCGATCGGCCTCACCGTGCTCCGCGTCGTCCTCGGCGTGGTGTTCATCGCTCACGGCGCGCAGAAGTTCGCGCAGGGCATCCCGAACGTCACCCAGGGCTTCGCGGGCATGGGCGTCCCGCTCGCCGACGTCGCCGCACCACTGGTCGCGGGGCTCGAGCTCGTCGGCGGGGTGTTCCTCGTGCTCGGCGTCGCGACCCGCGTCGTCGGGGTGCTCCTCGCGGTCGACATGGTGGTCGCAGGCCTGCTCGCCCACTCCTCGGCCGGGTTCTTCTCGCAGGACGGCGGCTTCGAGTACGTCCTCGTCCTCGCTGTCGGATCCCTGGCGGTCGCCCTGACCGGTCCCGGGCGGTTCTCCCTCGACGCGCTCCTGCTGCTCGCTGCCCGACGGCGTCGGGGCGTGGACCAGCCGCTGCCCGCCTGACCCGGACGACCCCGGCGCGACCTCGGACGGCCGGGAGGCGCGGCGCACGACCTGCGCCGCGCCTCCCGTCCGTCCGTTCGTTCTCTCGACCGTCCGTCGGCCCGGCCGCTGGCCGCAGTCAGGCGGCGTCGGCGAGCACGTCCACGACCTGCCGGGCGATGCGCCGACCCGCGCGGTTCGCACCGATCGTCGATGCCTGCGGGCCGTAACCCGCCAGGAACAGACGCGGTTCGTCCTTCGAGCGGCCGTCCGACACGACGATCCCGCCCTGCGCGGTGCGGAGCCGCAGCGGTGCGAGGTGGCGGAGGTCGGCACGGAAGCCCGTCGCCCACAGGACGGCATCGGCGTGCACGTGCTCGCCCTCGGCGGTCACGACGCCCGTCGCGTCGAGTCGGGCGAACATCGGCGAGGCCACCAGCGTGCCGCGGTCGATGCCCGCTCGGATGCGCCTCGTGACCGGGATGCCGGTGCCGCTGACGATGCTCGGCAGGACCCGACCGGCGCGTGCGGCACGGTCCTGCTCGTCGACCGCGGCGACCGCCGACTCCAGGTCGAGCGAGGCCGAGTCCGACCAGACGACGGGGCGCCTCGTGAACCACCGCGTGGACCGCGCGACCCCGTCGAGTTCGAGCAGGAACCCGATCGCGCTCGTCCCGCCGCCGACGACGACGACCGCCTGCCCGGCGAACTCCGTGGCGCTCCGGTACTCCGTCGTGTCGAGCTGCCGGCCGGTGAAGACGTCGCGCCCCGGGTACCACGGCACGAACGGGGTGCCCCACGTCCCGGAGGCGTTGACGACGACCTCGGAGCTGATCCGGCTCGTCCGACCGTCCGGAGTCTGCAGGGTCGTACAGAGTCGGTCGGAGCCCTCGACCCGGGTGACCGAGGTGACGGCGACCGGACGACGGACGCGGAGGTCGTAGTGCTGCTCGAAGCGCCGGTAGTACTCGGCGACGACGTCCCGGGCGGGTCGAGCGCGGTCGGCGTCGTCGAACGTGAGGCCCATCGCCCGCATCCCCGGCAGGTCGTGGACCCGGTGCGCCGCGCCCAGCCGCAGGGCCTCCCACCGGTACTGCCACGCGCCGCCGGTGTCCGGCCCGCGGTCGAGGACCACGAGGTCCGAGCCCGGCGCGAGTCCGAGGCGGCGCAGGTGGTGGGCGACCGAGAGCCCGGCCTGACCCGCGCCGATGACGACGACACGCGCGTACTGGTCCGGGGCGGGGTTCGTGGCGTCGCTCATCACATCCGATTCTGCTGTGTCCGCCGTGCTCGGGGCGACGTCCAGATCGGGGTACATGGTAGAGTGATCGGCAGATTTCAAACCACGAACCGTCCGATTCCCCGGGTGTCCAATCGCACCCGCCAGGATCGGACCAGAGCCGATCACGAGGGGGTCACGCATGGGGCGCGGCCGTCAGAAGGCAAAGCACACCAAGGTCGCCCGGGAGCTGAAGTACTTCAGCCCGGAGACGAACTACGGTGCGCTCGAACGCGAGCTCTCCGCCGGGCAGCACTCGGACGAGAACTCCTACGTCGACCGCTGGGCTGACCAGTACGGTGACGACGAGGACGACCTCGAGCTCGAGCAACACGAGGACCAGAACAAGTCCGCCTGAGCCGTCCTCGTGCGACACGCCGCTCACCCTCGGGTGCGCGGCGTTTGCGCGTGTGCGGCGCCCGTCGGCTCAGGTGCGGTGCGGTGCGGACCACGCGTGAACGTCCGGCCACGGTCACGACTCCCCGCACGCCGGGCGCCCGGTGGTCACGTCGTGTCGCTTCGGCTCGCCGAGAGCGACCATCCGTGACCGTCGGGCGGTGCGCACGCGGGGTGTTGCGACCACCCGCGGCAGGCGCTCGGGCGCGTCCGGCGGCCGGACGGCGGGTCGTGGGTCCCGCCCGCGCACGCCTCCGCCCGGCCGGGCGCGTCAGGCGGAGTACGCCCCCACGAGGCGCACGGCCCCGCCGTCGACGCCCTTCGCGCCCTGCTCGAAGCCGGTGAGGTCCTCGCGCGGCGCGGTCGAGATCGTCCCGACCGACCACGACGGCAGCCCCGCGGCGCCGAGCGACGCGATCACGTCCGACGCAGCACCCGCCGACACCACGGCGAACATCCCGATGCCGAGGTTCCACGTGCCCTCGGTGTCCTCGAGCGGCGTCCCCGCCATCGAGGCCAGCACCCGGAACACGGGCAGCGGGGACCACGTCGAACGGTCGACCTCGACCCACGAGCCGACCGGCAGCACGCGGGCGAGGTTCGCGGCGATGCCCCCACCGGTGACGTGCGAGAGCGAGTGCACCGCGCCGGGGTGCGACGACAGCAGGGACAGCAGCGGGCTCGTGTAGAGACGCGTGGGCTCGAGCAGGGCCTCGCCCACGGACACGCCGGCGCCGAACTCCGCCAGCTGGTCGGTGTACTGGACGCCCCGCGTCGACAGGATGTGCCGGACGAGGGAGTAGCCGTTCGAGTGGAGCCCCGACGACGCGATCGCCACGACGACGTCGCCGTCCTCGACCAGGTGCGCGCCGAGCTGCCGGTCGGCCTCGACGACACCGGTCGCCGCACCCGCCACGTCGTAGTCGTCCGGACCGAGGAGCCCCGGGTGTTCCGCGGTCTCGCCGCCGACGAGCGAGGTCCCCGTCGCCGAGCAACCGCGGGCGATCCCGGCGACGATGTCGGCGATCCGGTTCGGCACGACCCGGCCGCACGCGATGTAGTCCGTCATGAACAGCGGCTTCGCGCCGACCACGACGATGTCGTCGACGACCATGCCGACGAGGTCCTGCCCGATCGTGTCGTGCTTGTCGACGGCCTGCGCGATGGCGACCTTCGTGCCGACGCCGTCGGTCGAGGTGGCGAGCAGCGGGCGGTCGTACTCCTTGAGGAACGCGACGTCGTACAGACCGGCGAAGCCTCCGACGCCGCCGAGCACCGACGCGTCGTGCGTGGCCGACACCGCCGACTTCATGAGTTCGACCGCGAGGTCTCCGGCTGCTGTGTCGACGCCGGCCTCGGCGTAGGGGTTCGTCATGCGTCGTCCTCCGCGGGGCATGGCAGACTTGTTCGGTCCCCCCGATTCTACGGTCTGGAGCACACCGCGAATGTGCGGCATCGTCGGGCTCGTCGCCCAGAGTCCTGCCAACCAATCCATCTACGACGCTCTGCTCCTCCTGCAGCACCGAGGACAGGACTCGACCGGCATCGCCACGGTCGAGGGTCACATCCACCACATGCACAAGACGCGTGGGCACGTGCGGGAGGCCTTCCGCACGCGTGACATGCGGTCCCTGCTCGGCACGATGGGCCTCGGCCACGTGCGCTACGCCACGAAGGGCGCCGCGAGCAACGAGGAAGAGGCGCAGCCGTTCTACGTGAACGCGCCCTACGGCATCGTCCTCGTGCACAACGGCAACCTGACGAACACACGGGAGCTCACCCGCGAGCTGTTCGACATCGACCGTCGGCACCTCAACACGAGCTCCGACACCGAGCTGCTCGTGAACGTCCTCGCCCACGAGCTGCAGGGCCAGGTGCGCGGCAAGGACCTCGACCCCGGCCAGGTGTTCGACGCCGTGGAGCGCGTGCACGAGCGCGTCGAGGGCTCCTACGCCGCCATCGCCACCATCGCCGGACACGGCCTGCTCGCGTTCCGCGACCCGTTCGGCATCCGCCCGCTCATCCTCGGACACAAGTTCGACGAGGCCGGCCAGCCGGAGTGGGTCGTCGCGTCGGAGTCGCTCGTCCTCGAGTCCGGCGGCTACGAGATCGTCCGCGACATCGCCCCGGGTGAGGCCGTCTTCATCGAGATGAACGGCCAGATGCACGCGCGGCAGTGCGCGAAGAACCCGCGGCTCGTGCCCTGCTCGTTCGAGTACGTCTACCTCGCGCGTCCCGACTCGGTCATGAACGGCATCTCGGTGTACGACGCCCGGCTCCGCCTCGGCAACCGCCTGGCCGACACGATCGAGCAGTACGCGCCGACGGGGAACATCGACGTCGTCATGCCGATCCCGGACTCCTCGCGCCCGGCCGCGATGCAGGTCGCGCAGAAGCTCGGCATCGAGTACCGCGAGGGCTTCTACAAGAACCGCTACGTCGGCCGGACGTTCATCATGCCGGGACAGGCGGAGCGCAAGCGGTCCGTCCGCCAGAAGCTCAACGCCATGTCCTCGGAGTTCAAGGGCAAGAACATCCTCATCGTCGACGACTCGATCGTGCGCGGCACGACGAGCAAGGAGATCGTCGAGATGGCCCGGGCCGCCGGCGCGAACGAGGTCACGTTCACGAGCGCCGCTCCGCCCGTCCGGTACCCGCACGTCTACGGGATCAACATGCCCACGCGCGCGGAGCTCATCGCGCACGACCGGAAGATCCCGGAGATCAACCGGGTGCTCGGCAGCGACCACCTGATCTACCAGGAGATCGCCGACATGCGCGATGCGATCATCGAGGGGTCGGACGTCACCGACCTCGAGATGAGCTGCTTCACCGGCGAGTACGTCACGGGCACCGTCAGCCCCGAGTACCTGTCCTGGGTCGAGGCGAACCAGCTCAGCTAGGTCCGGTCGCCCAGGGCGACCAGCAGACGGACGGGAGGCCCGTGGCGACACCGCCACGGGCCTCCCGTCCGATCAGGGGTCGCGTCAGCGACCGGCGACGTCGTCGCCGTGGTCCTCGACCTCGCCGTCGACCGTCTCCGGCGCGGGTTCGACGTCCACGCGCTCGGCGGTCAACGCCGCCGCACGGCGCGCGAACACGCGGTCGAGCACGACGGCGACCACCGCGCCGACGAACGCGCCGATGGTCACGCCCCACAGCGAGAAGTACCCCACGAGCGAGCCGAAGCTCGCGGTCTCCTGGTGGTCGCCGCGGTCGAGGTTCATCGTCGCGGACACGACGACGAGGGTGACGAGGAAGCCGAGCACCGCGCCGCCGACGATGAAGACGCCGAACTTCGGCGCGCGTCGGATGGTGACCTCGTCGGAGGTGGAGACGGCGTTCGGGGCCGGTCGTTCTTCGGGTCCGTCGGTGGTGCTCACCAGCCCATTGTCCCCCACTGTGGGACGTGCTCCGGCCTGTGCGCGGAACGCGATCCGGTGCAGGATGGTCCCCACCGGTCGCGCCCTGACGACGGGTGGGGAGGGAACGAGGTGACACGCATGCGCGGACGCACCGAGCGTGGTCACCGGTCCGGTCCCCACCGCCGCCCGCCCGCGCGGATCGCCTGGCCGATCGCCCGCCGCGAGGAAGAGGACCGCGCGGTCGCCGTCGTCGCCGAGCACCGGTGGAGCGTCGCGCTCGTCGGCGCTCCGGGCCTCGGGAAGACCACCGCCGCCGAACGGATCACCGACCGCGTCGTCGGTCGCGACGCCGCGGGACGGACACTCGTCGTGCCGATCACGGCGGTCGCGGCTGGCCGGTCGATGCCCTTCGACGCGGTTTCCGGACACTTCGGCGAACTGCCGACCACGTTCGCGGAGCTCGCCGACGAACGTCAAGCGGCCGAGCGGCTCCGGTCGCTCGGTGGCGCGGACCGCGACGTGCTGCTCCGTGTCGACGACGCCGACCACCTCGACGCGATCTCCGCCCGGTACGTGGCGTGGCTCGTCCGCCACCAGGACGCCCGGCTCGTGCTGACCTGTCGGGACTTCACCGCGCTGCCCGAACCCCTCCGCGCCCTGTGGCAGGACGACCTGCTCGAACGCATCGACCTCCAGCCCCTCGACCTCCACGCGACCACCGACCTCATCGCGACCGCGCTCGGCGCTCCGTTGGAGAACGCTTCGGCGGAACGCGTGCACCGCGCGACCGCGGGCAACCCGCTGTACGTCCGCGAGGTCGTCCGCGCCGCCCTCGCCTCCGGGGCGCTCGAACAGACCGCGTCGGGGTGGTACTGGCGCGGACGGGTCACGGCGTCGAACAGCCTCGCCGACATGTACCGCACGGAGCTCGGCACGCTGCCCGAGGACCTCCGTGACGTCGTCGACATCGTCGCGCTCGCCGACCCGATCCCGCTCCCCCGGCTGCTCGCACTCGTGGCCGGCGGGGACATCGACCGGGTCGTGGCGCTCGGCCTCGTGCGGATGGACTCGACCGAGGACGGGACCGTGGTGGTGCGGCCGTCGCACCCCCTCGTCGGCGAGGTCGTCCGCGCCCTCGTGCCCGTCGCCCGTCGCACGCTCCTCTTCGCCCGTGCGAACGCGTTCCGCGCCGACCGCGCGGAGGGCGCTCCCCCGGCAGCCCGGCTCCGAGCGGCGCTGTGGTCGCTCGAGTGCGGCGTGCAGCCGCCGACCGCAGCCCTGCTCGACGCCGCACAGGTCGCGGTCCGGCTGCAGGAGCTGGAGAGCGCGATCGCCCTGACCTCGGCCGCACTCCGGACGTCGCTGTCGTGCACGGGGCGGATCGCGGCCCTCGTGCTGCGGTCGCTGGCGCACTCGTACAGCGCCGGTCGCGAGGCCGGTCGGGCGGACGCCGAGGCCGCGTGGTCGATCGCGCGCACGTCGGACGACGTGGACGACGCGGCGGTCATCGAGGCGTGCGAGACGCTCGCGAACATCCGCCAGTTCCACGACGACGACGTCGACGCCGCGGTGGCGCTCACCGACTCCGCGACCGAGCTGGTCGGTCCGGAGGCCGCCGAGCGGCTCCGGCTCCTGCGCCTGGCGCACCTGGGGTGGGGCGGTCGGTTCGCCGGCGTCCGCGCCGAGGTGGACGCGACCGGCATCGTGCACGCCCCGACCGTGCCGTTCGGCTTCCTCTGCGTCGCGCCGTGCGCCGTGATGGGCCTGGCCACCGCCGGGCGGCTCGACGACGCCGTGACCCTGGCACGCAAGGCCCTGCAGACCGCCGTGGTGAACCTCGAGGACGCGCCGTGGAGCGTCGGGGAGATCGTCTCCGTCCTCCACCAGGTGCAGGTGTGGCGCGGGGACGTCGCCGACCTGCTCACGGAGGTGCCGGTCCGACGGTCGAGCCCGTACCTCATGTACGACTTCACGCTGGAACTCATCGGCGACGGCAACCTCGCGATCGGGCAGCGGCGGTGGGACGACGCGATCGCCGCGTTCTCGGCGGCGTGCGAGCGCTACGACGTCGCGGACCACGGCGGCTTCGCGGCGTACCCGTGGGCCCGACTCGCCATGGCCTACGCCTACGCCGGTCGGCTCGAGGAGGCCGCCGTCGCGCTCGACCGGGCCCGGACGACGCCCCTGCGCGCCATGCGGATCACGGGCGAACAGGTGGCCGTGTCGATCGCGTGGACGGAGTGGCTCCTCGGCAACCCCGAGGGACAGCGTCACATGGACGAGGTCATCGAGCGGTCGACCACCGCGGGCTCGTGGACGCACGTCATGTACGGGCAGACGCTCCACTACGCGAACGACCTGCAGGCCGGTCGGGACGACGGACCGTCCGCGGACCGGCTGCGGGTCGCCGCCCAGCGGGTGGACGGGCCCCTCGCCGCGGCGATCGTCGAGTACCTGGACGCCGTCCGCGCCCGGGACCGACCGCGGGTCATCGTCGCGCAGGGCGTCCTCGCCTCGCACGGGATGTCCGTCACCGCAGGGCACACGAAGCCGCCGCTGACGAACCGCGAGTACGAGGTCGCGAAGCTCGCGGCTGAGGGACTGAGCAACCGACGGATCGCGGAGACGCTCGGGCTGTCCGTCCGGACCATCGACGCCCACCTGTCGCGCGTGTTCCAGAAGTGGGAACTGCACGCGCGGACCGAGCTCGCCGACCTGCTCTGAGCGGTGCCGGAACCGCTCGACGCCCCTCCGGTCGACCTGCCCGCTCCGGCCGATCACCGCAATCTGCGTTGCGGGATGCAGCACGACGCGCCGAATGGTTGACACAGCGGGCCGGAAATCGCGTAGCGTGTGGTGTGTCGCCGGGTTCGGACCCGTTCGGGTCGGGTCCGAATCCCGGCGACTTCCACGATAGGCAACCGGTTGCGTGGGGCGCATCGGTAGGACCTACCTAATTCGCTTCGCCTCGCGAGCGATCTCCCGTCGCACCGCGGGCCGCGGGTCAGGCCGGCAGGCGTACCGGCAGGAAGTCGGTCAGGTCCGCCCGCGAACCGGACGCGCTGACCCGCGCGGCATCGACCGCCTCGTCCCAGCGCAGCGTCCCGGTGGCGAGGGCGATCCAGGTCGCGGCGTCCGTCTCCACCACGTTCGGTGGGGTGCCGCGGGTGTGCCGCGGACCGGGGATCGCCTGCACGGCCGCGAACGGCGGGACGCGGACCTCGACGCTGTTGCCCGGGACGTCCTCGGCGAGCCGCTGCAGCGTCCACCGGACCGCCGTCGCGACGTCGGTGCGCTGTGTGCCGCCCTCGACCACCGCGGCGAGCGCGCGCCGTCCGTCCTCGTCGTCGATCGTCCTGCGGGGCATGTCCACAGGCTAGCGACGCCGATCGCAACGCGGCACCAGCGCTCGGTAGGCTGGCCGGGTGCGAATCCTCGTCCTCGGTTCCGGTGCCCGCGAGCACGCCATCGTCACGGCCCTCCTCGCGGAGCAGGCAGGGCACGTCATCACGGTCGCGCCGGGCAACGCCGGCATCGCCGCGGACGTCGAGACCGTGTCGCTCGACCCGACGAACGGAGCGCTCGTCGCCGAGTACGCGATCGAGAACGACGTCGAGCTGGTCGTCGTCGGTCCGGAGGCACCGCTCATCGCGGGTGTCGCCGACCCCGTCCGCACCCGCGGCATCCCGGTCTTCGGTCCGGGCAAGGCGGCTGCGCAGCTCGAGGGGTCCAAGGCGTTCGCGAAGCGGATCATGGCCGAGGCGGGCGTCCCCACCGGCCGTCCGGTGTACGCGGGCACGGTCGACGAAGCCGTGGCCGCGCTCGACGAGCTCGGGGCACCGTACGTGGTCAAGGCCGACGGGCTCGCGGCCGGCAAGGGCGTCCTCGTGACGGAGGACCGGCAGGCCGCGGTCGACCACGCCACCTACTGGCTCCAGCACGGGCACGTCGTGGTCGAGGAGTTCCTCGGCGGCGAAGAGGTCTCCCTGTTCTTCCTGAGCGACGGGCACGACGTGCGGCCGCTCAGCCCCGCGCAGGACTACAAGCGCCTCGGCGACGGCGACACCGGTCCGAACACCGGCGGCATGGGCGCCTACTCGCCCCTCCCCTGGCTCGCGGACCGCTGGGCATCCGAGGACGCCTTCGTGGCCGAGGTCACCGACCTGGTCGCCCTGCCGACGGTCCGGCGTCTCGAGCACGAGGGCACGCCGTTCGTCGGCCTGCTGTACTGCGGGCTCATCGTCACCGAGCAGGGTGTCCGCGTCATCGAGTTCAACGCCCGCTTCGGCGACCCGGAGACCCAGGTCGTGCTCCCCCGCCTGGCGACCCCGCTGAGCGGCCTCATGCTCGCCGCGGCGACCGGACGGCTCGGCTCCGTGCCGGCGCCGGAGTTCCGCGCCGAGTCCGCGGTGACCGTGGTCCTCGCGAGCGAGGGCTACCCGGAGAACCCGCACACCGGTCGTCGGATCACCGGCATCGACGCGGCGAACGCGCGGCCGGGCGTCTCGGTCGCCCACGCCGCGACGGGGCTCCTCGACGGCGAGCTCGTCGCCACCGGCGGTCGCGTGCTGAGCGTCGTCGCGACCGGCGCCGACTTCGCCGAGGCCCGTGAACGGGCGTACGCCGGTCTGCACGACATCACGCTCGAGGGTGCGCAGTACCGCACGGACATCGCCGCGAAGGTCGCCCGGTGAGCGCCCCCGTCGTCGACGGCTGGCAGCACGTCGCCTCGGGCAAGGTCCGCGAGCTCTACGTCCCGACCGGCACCACCGGGGTCGCGGACGCGTCCGAACTGCTCCTCGTGGCGTCAGACCGCGTCAGCGCCTACGACTTCGCGCTCGAGCCTCCGATCCCGGGCAAGGGCGAGCTGCTGACGCGGCTGTCCCGCTTCTGGTTCGACCGGCTGTCCGACGTCCAAAACCACCTCCTGCCCGAGTCCGCCGGCGGGACCCCGGTGCCGGCCGAGGTCGCGTCGCGCTCGATGCACGTGGTGCCGCTGACGATGTTCCCCGTCGAGTGCGTGGTGCGCGGCTACCTCGTGGGCAGCGGCTGGGCGGAGTACCAGGAGTCCGGCAGTGTCTGCGGTGTGGCGCTCCCGGCCGGGCTGTCGAACGGTGACCGCCTCCCCGAGCCGATCTACACGCCCGCGTACAAGGCGCCGCAGGGTGAGCACGACGAGAACATCTCGTTCGAGCAGACGGTGGAGCTCGTGGGGCAGCAGGACGCCGAGACGCTCCGCGACCTGTCACTCCGCGTCTACTCCGAGGCCGCGGCGATCGCGCTCGAGCACGGGGTCGTCATCGCCGACACGAAGTTCGAGTTCGGTCGTGACGCCGACGGGGTCGTGCGGATCGCGGACGAGGTCCTCACGAGCGACTCCAGCCGGTACTGGGACGCCCGCGGCGCGAACCGGACCGAGTCGTTCGACAAGCAGATCGTCCGCGACTGGCTCAGCGCGAACTGGGATCGCCAGGGCACGCCGCCCGTGCTCCCCGACGAGATCGTCGAGCGGACAGCCGCCCGCTACCGCGAGCTCATCGAGCGACTCGGCGCCTGACCGACGACGTCGCGCAGGACGACGAGCCAGATCGGCGGCGGCGCCTCGGAGCGGGACGACGAGCCGGACCGGCGCCGGCGTCGCAGGGCGCGACCAGCCCGCGTCAGGCGTCGCGCGCCACGACCACGACCGTCAGGTCGTCGCCCGGGTCGTGCTCGACGGACCGGGCGCGCACCCGACCGAGGAAGTCCTCGAGGTCGGCCGCGCCGCGGTAGAGCTCCCCGAGCCGTGACAGCGACGCGAGCGTCGAGTCCCACAGCTCGAGCGCGCCGTCGCTCACCAGGACGAGCACGTCCCCGACGCCGAGGTCGAGCGACCCCGTCGTCCGGGTGAGGCCGGCGGGGTGCAGGCCGAGCGGGAGGTCGAACGAGCGGAGCACGGCCTCGGAACCGTCGGCCCGGAGGTGCAGCACGAGCCCGTGTCCGGCGTCCGTGAACTCGAGGTGCCCGGTCGACGGCTCGAGCCGGCCGTGGAAGAGCGTGGCGAAGGACTCGGCGCGGCTGAGCTCGGGAGCGACCTGCGCCTCGAGCCCGGCGACCGCGGTGTCCGGTCGTTCGTCGCCGCGGGCGAGGAGCGCCCCGCGGATGTTCGCCGCGAGGAGTCCCGCCGACATGCCCTTGCCCATCACGTCGGCGAGCGTGACCACGAGGTCGTCGCCCGAGCGGTGCCACTCGTGCAGGTCGCCGGAGACGACGCCGTGGGGCACGCTCATGCCGGCGACCCGGTACCCGGGGACGGTGACCCCGGTCGGCTCGAGCCCGGCCAGGACGGCCCGGAGGCGGTCCTCGTCGGCACCGGCGGCGAGTTCACGCTCCGCCCACACCCCGAGTTCCTCGAGCAACGCCAGGTCGTCGTCGCCGAGGGTCCGCGGCGCTTGGTCCACGAGGCAGAGCGTCCCGACCTTGACGTCGTCGTCACCGAGCCGCAGCGGCACACCGGCGTAGAACCGGACGTTCGGGTCGTCGACCACCATCGGCATGTCGGCGTAGCGGGCGTCGGCCTTGGCGTCCTCGACGACGACCGGGCCGACCTCGCCCAGGGTCCGGCCGCAGAAGGTGTCCTGCAGCGGGATCGTCGGGTCGAACGGGGTGTCGCTCTGCTGCGACTTGATCGTCAGCACGGAGTCGCCCGCGAGGTTGAGGAACGAGCCGGTGACCCCGAAGGCCTCCCGGGCGATGCGGGTGATGCGCTCGAACCGCTCCTCGGGACCGCTCTCGACCACGTCGAGCGCCGCGAGCAGCGCCGCCCGCCGCACGGCGTCCGGGGCGATGGCGTTCGACGTCGAGGTGGTGAGGCTCATGCCCCCCACGGTAACGCCGCCCGCGAGCGCCCGCGTGTCCCCACAACGGAGGACGCGCACCCCCAGAGCGTGGGCCAGGATGTCCGGCCGTGACGATTGTCACGGTGACGTCGTGACGGACGGCAGCGGTGCAGCGACCCGATCGGCGCGAGATTGGTGCCCATGAACAGCACAGGACTCCCGGACGACGCGGTCATCGCACTGCGCGGTCTCCACAAGCGCTTCGGCGCCGTCCACGCCGTCGACGGCGTGGACCTCACGATCCGCCGCGGCGAGGTCGTCGCGCTCCTCGGTCCGAACGGCGCCGGCAAGACCACGACGGTCGACCTGGCACTCGGGCTCTCCACGCCCACCGACGGCGAGGTCCGTCTCTTCGGTGAGGACCCCCGTGCGGCGGTGGTCGACGGGCGGGTCGGGGCGATGCTGCAGGGCGGCGCGCTGCTGCCCGACATGACGGTCCGCGACGTGGTCGCCCTCGTCGGCGCCGCGCACCGCGACCCGATGCCCGTCGACGAGGCCCTCCGGCGGGCCCGGTGCACCGAGATCGCCGGACGACGGGTGAACAAGCTCTCCGGCGGGCAGCTGCAACGGGCGCGGTTCGCCGTCGCGGTCGTCTCGGACCCGGAGCTCCTCGTGCTCGACGAACCGACCGCGGCGATGGACGTCGAGGCCCGGCACACCTTCTGGTCGTCGATGCACGAGTTCACCGACGCGGGTCGCACGGTGGTCTTCGCCACCCACTACCTCGACGAGGCCGACACCTTCGCCGACCGCATCGTCATCATGCGGTCCGGTCGCGTCGTCGCCGACGGCACCCCGACCGAGATCAAGGCCATCGCGTCCAGCCGGTCGGTCCGGTTCGCCGGCGTCGGCCCCGACGCACACGTCGCCCTGCGCGCCCTGCCGGGCGTCACCGGCCTGGAGGCACGACACGACTCCGTCACGCTCCGCACCGACCGCAGTGACGACACGCTGCGGGCGCTCCTCACCTCGTTCCCGGAGGCGCACGACGTCCAGGTGGTCGCCTCGACCATGGACGACGCCTTCCTGGCCCTCACCGCCGACCCGCAGGAGGTCTCCGCATGACCAGCACGACCGCGACCACCGTCGCCGCTCCCGCCGTCCGTCCCCTCGCCCGCACCGTCCGGGGTCGCCTCCCGATCCGCTACGTCGCCCTGGAGACCGCCCGCCAGCTCCGCAACGTCAGGGCGATGGTGTTCACCTTCGCGATCCCGGTGGTGATGCTCCTGGTGTTCGGCGCCGCCTACGGGTCGCAACTCGACCAGTCCACCGGCCTGCGCTACCTGACCGTCACCACGCTGCAGATGGCGTCGTACGGCGCGATGATGGCCGCGCTCAGCCAGGCCTTCGCCATCGTCAACGAGCGCTCGATCGGCTGGAACCGCCAGCTCCGCGTCACGCCGCTGTCCGGCTGGGGCTTCATGGTGTCCAAGGTCATCGCGGCGATGGCGTTCGCGGCACTGTCCATCGGCATCACGATCACGGTGTCCGTGGTGGCCCTGCACGCGTCCCTCGACCCCGGGCACTGGCTCGCGGCGGCGTTCGGCATCTGGTGCGGCGTCGTCCCGTTCGCCCTCATCGCGATCCTCATCGGACAGTTCGCGAAGCCGTCGTTCGCACAGCCGCTCTTCATGGTCGTGTTCATGGGACTCGCCATCCTCGGTGGCCTCTGGGTCCCGCTGTCGATCATGCCGAGCTGGATGGGCTCCGTCGCGCACCTGCTGCCGTCGTTCTGGCTCAACCGCATCGGCCAGATGGGTGCCGGTGCCACCGGCAGCACCGGCATGGTCGAGCCGGCGCTCGTCCTGACGGGCTGGGCGGTCGCCCTGGCCGCCGTGATCGTGTGGCGCTACCGCCGCGACGCGGCGCGCCAGTGAGCGGTGGCCCTACGCTGACCGACATGACCGACTCCCGCACCCACCCCGTCGCCGTGAGCGACGGGGCGGAGGCGCGCCGTGCCTCCAGGCCGTCGCCCCGTTCGTTCCCGTGGGCCGTCCCGCCGGGCGCGACCGAGGAGGTCATCCGCGCCGGCCGGCGCCGCTGGTACGGCGGCGCCGTGTTCGCGCTGCTGTGGCAGGTGCTCGAACTCGTCGCCGTCTGGAACGACGGCCGGTCGTTCGAGGCGCACGTCTGGTCGACGCTCGCACTGTTCGTCCTGTACGCGGCGTACCTCTTCGCACCCGAGCTGATGTGGCGGAGCGGGATGCGCACCCGGGTCATCGTGCTCGCCGGGGTCGCGGCCCTCGCCGGGCTGCTGCTGCTCGTCGTCGGGCCGCTCGCGGTCTGGACGTGGCTCCTCGTCGCCGCGCTGACCGGCTTCGTCGCGGAGCGCTTCTGGGTCGCCGGGGTGGGGATCCTCACCGTCATCGTGGCCCAGGTCGTCGTGGCCGCGTCGCTCGGGTGGGACGGCGCGGTGGCCAGCGGCCTCCTGTTCGCGCCGGTCGTGACGGTCTCGGTCGGGGCGTCGATGCTGTTCTTCGGTCGGCAGCGCGAGGCGGAGGACAAGCTCGACGTCGCACAGGACGAACTCACCCGGCTCGCCGTCGTCGAGGAACGGACCCGGTTCTCGCGCGACCTGCACGACGTGCTCGGCCACTCGCTCACCGTCGTCGCGATGAAGTCCGAGCTCGCCGGCCGGCTCGTCGACGTCGACCCCGCGCGGGCCAAGGCGGAGATCCAGGACGTCGAACGGCTCTCCCGCGAGGCGCTGCAGGGGCTGCGCCAGGCGGTCAGCGGGTACCGGGAGGCCGACCTCGAGGCCGAGCTGGTGTCCGCCCGCGCCGCGCTGACGGCCGCCGAGCTCGAGGCCGATCTGCCGGCCGACGGCACGGCGGCGGCTCGGGACGTCCGGAGCCTGTTCGCCTGGGTGCTCCGGGAGGGAGTGACGAACGTCCTCCGGCACGCGGCGGCGACCCGGGTGCGGGTGACCCTGACCCGGACGGCGCTGACGATCGAGGACGACGGGGCCGGGGCCGCCGGAGCCGGCGGCACCGAGACCGGCGGCGCCGGGGCCGGCAGGGCGTCGCTCGTGGCCGGTGTCGGCGGCAACGGGCTCCGCGGGCTGCGGGAGCGGGCCGACGCGGTGGGCGCGACCGTCACCACCGGTACGAGCGACCTCGGGGGCTTCCTGCTGCGCGTCGAACGGAAGGGCCGACGATGACCGACACGATCCGGGTGCTGCTCGCCGACGACCAGGCGCTCGTGCGCGGCGCCCTCGCCTCGCTGCTCTCCCTCGAACCCGACATCGACGTCGTCGCCCAGGTGGCCCGCGGTGACGAGGTCGTCCAGGCGGCTCGGGCAGCGGGCGCCACGGTCGCCCTGCTCGACGTCGAGATGCCCGGCGCCGACGGCCTCACCGCCGCTGCCGCGCTCGCCCGGGACCTCCCGAGCTGCCGCTCCCTCATCGTCACGACCTTCGGACGGCCCGGGTACCTCCGCCGTGCCCTCGAGTCGGGGGCGGCCGGCTTCGTCGTGAAGGACACACCAGCCGAACAGCTCGCCGACGCCGTCCGACGGGTCGCCGGCGGGTTCCGCGTGGTCGACCCCGTGCTCGCGGCCGAGTCGCTCGCCGCCGGCCCCTCACCGCTCACCCCGCGCGAGACGGACGTCCTCATCGCCTTCCGCACGAGCCCCACGGTCGCCGGGGTCGCCGCGTCACTGCACCTGTCCGAGGGCACCGTGCGGAACCACCTGTCCGCCGCCATCGGCAAGACCACCGCCCGGAACGCCACCGAGGCGCTCCGGGTGGCCGCGGACAACGGGTGGCTCCTCGGGACGGCGTAGCCTGGGTCGGTGCTCCGCCCCGTCGTCCGCCGTCCGCTCCGCCGTGTCGCCACGTCGCTCGTGCTCGGTGCTGCCGCTGCGCTGACCCTGGCGGGCTGCGGCGCCCACGACTCGACCGGCCAGATCACGGTCACGGTGTCGGAGAACGCCGCGCAGCGCCCCTACGAGGTGAAGGTGTTCGCCGCGACGGGCAAGCTCGCCGAGCACCAGCGGGTGTTCCCGGGCGGCACGGCGGCGTTCGCCGGGGTCCCCCTCGGCGAGGTCACCGTCCGTGCGGCGGACCTCTGCACGCAGCACGCGACGGTGTCGGACGGATCGGTGGCGACCGTCACGCTGACGACGACGGGCTGCTGAGCCGCTGTCAGCCGATCGTCCCGTCCGCGGTCACGCTGCGGAGCGGTCAGGGTCGGCGGTGGGCCGTGCGGGCGAGGGTCTCGCGGGGGCTCTCCCCGAAGCGTGCCCGGTACGCCGCGGCGAAACGCCCGAGGTGCGCGAACTGCCACCGGTGTGCGACCTCACGCACGGTGACGATCCGGCGGCCGCCCGTCGCGAGCTCCAGGTGCACCCGGTCCAGCCGGGCCTCGCGCAGGTAGTGCATCGGCGTGATCGCGAGCCGCCGGCGGAAGAGGTCCTGCAGGCCCCGCTCGCTCAACCCGCAGGCGTCCGCGATGTCCGCGACCGTGATCGGGTCGCTCGCGTGCTCGTGCACGAAGGCGATCGCGCGGCGCATGCGCTGCTCGACGTCCGACCGCGCACGGGTGTAGGTGGAGAGGACGACCCTGGCCACGCGGCGCTTGAGCGCTCGACGCTCGGCGTCCGGGAGCTCGTCGTCGAGCACCCGGTCGACGGCGTCGCGCAGCAGCGTCCGCAGGGGCTCGGTCCGGTTGTCGGTGGGGTCCGGCTGCACGAACCGGAACGACTCGTCCGCGTCGCCGAGCAACGCCGGTGCGACGTGCAGGAGCGTCATGGCCGTGGCGTCCGTCTCGAAGGCGTAGGCCACCGACGCGGAGAGCACCACGGGCTGCCCGGGACGGACCTCCCAGCGTTCGCCGTCGTCCGCGGTGACGACGGCGTGCCCGTCCGCGAGCCAGAACACGACGTGGTCGGGGCGCGGTCCGATGGTGCCGGCCTGTGGGCCGTTCGTCCGGATGCGCCGCACCGAGAGTTCGTCGTCGCCGCCGGTCTGGTACTCGAACGCAGCATCGTCCGTCGGCATGGGGAGCACGCTACCCGGTGGGCGCTCCGACCACGACACCCCCGAACGCGCCGCAGTGCGGTCGCACGAGGCACGACCGGCGCTACCTGCCCTGCCCCGTCAGCGCGTCGCCCGGTCGGGGACCCGGTCCCACTCGTCGCCGTAGCGGGACAGCACGGTCCACCGGGACACCGGCCACGTCGTGATGAACGCGCGGCCCACCACGTCGTCGACCGGCACCGAGCCGTGCGCCCTGCTGTCCGCGGAGTCGTACCGGTTGTCGCCCATGACCCAGATGTGGTTCTTCGGCACCGTGATGTCGAAGTCGGTCCCGGAGACCCGATCGGATCCTGCTTCGCGGACGACGTACGGCTCGTCCACGGCCTTCCCGTTGACCGAGAGCCGCCCGTCGGACCCGCAGCAGGACACCCGGTCGCCCGGCAGCCCGATCACCCGCTTGATGAGGTCGTCGCCCTGGCCGGTCCCGAGCCAGCCGCCCGGGTCCGTGAAGACGACGACGTCACCGCGCTGCAACGGCACGAGCCCGGGGACGAGTTCGTTGACGAGCACCCGGTCGCCCACGAGGAGGGTGTTCTCCATCGACTCCGACGGGATGTAGAACGACCGGACCAGGAACGTCTTGACGAGGAACGAGGCGATCAGCGCCGCGACGACGATGATCGCCAGGTCGCGGAGGAAGCGCCAGCCGCTCCGCTGCTTCGCGTTGCCCTCGGTCGTCGCACCACTCGTCGCGTCACTCAATGCGTCAGCACCACCTTCACGAGTCCGATCACGAACGCGACCGCGGCGAGCACGATGCCGCCCCAGAGCCCGAGGAACGTCGGACGCGCCCCCGAGAACCGCTGCATGAACACGCCGACGAGCCCGATGCGCACGACGAGGATGACGACCGCGGCGATCTGCGCCCACTCCGCGGGGAGCCACCCCACCCAGGCCGCGGAGTACAGCACGGCCGGGATGAGGCCGGAGGTCGCGATCGGGTTGGCGTTCCGAGCGATCACCACGGCGCTCTCGCGTCGGACGTCGTCGTCGGTGTCGCGGTCCGCGCCGATCCCGTGTGCGACGAGGTGCGCCAGGACGTGTGCCAGGTAGGTCAGCACCGCCGTCGCGAGCACCGTCAGCACCGCCGCGCCGTGCTCGATCTCGACCGGACCGACGGCGATGGCGGCGCTGAGCACGGTGATGTTGCCGTAGATGTACGACGACATCCGGTCGCGGACGTGCTCGACCGGCAGGTCTCGCGGATCCGGACGTCGTGGCATCCGTCCATCATGGCCTCACCGCACCGGTCCTCGCCGACAGGACGCCGAGTGCGATGCGATCCGTCGCCGTCCCGACCCATTTGGTTGACGCGTCAACCAAATGGGTCGACACTTGATCCATGCAGACCCAGGACCTCCTCGCCGCCGACACCGGCATGGGCGCGGTCACGCTCCGCGTGGCCGACCTCGACCGCATGACGGCCTTCTACACCGAGGGCGTCCGGCTCAGCATCCTGTCGTCGGACCACGGGCGGACGGTCCTCGGGCGCGGAGTCGTGCCGATCCTCGTCCTCGAACACGCACCCGAGCTCCAGCACGCCGGCGCGCACGAGGCCGGACTCTTCCACACCGCGGTGCTGTTCGACACCCGCGCCGACCTCGCCGCTGCGCTGTACTCCGTCGCGACGCGGTACCCGCAGTCGTTCACCGGCAGCGCCGACCACCTGGTCAGCAACGCGTTCTACTGCACCGACCCCGAGGGCAACGGCGTCGAGCTCTACTGGGACCGGGACCGCACCGAGTGGTCGTGGACGCACGGCACCGTCGACATGGCCACGATCTTCCTCGACCCGAACGCGTTCCTCCGCGAGCACCTCACCCAGGACGCCCTCGACACCGCCGCCGCACGGCCCGGGCGCGTCGGGCACGTGCACCTCTCCGTCGGCGACGTCGCCACGGCCAGGGCGTTCTACGTCGACCAGCTCGGCTTCGCGACGACCGCCGGGTGGGGCGAAGCGCTGTTCGTGTCGGCCGGCGGCTACCACCACCACATGGCGATGAACACGTGGAACTCCCGCGGCGCCGGCCGTCGGCAGCTGGCCCTCGGCCTCGGCCTGGTCCGCATCGAGGTCCCCGGCACGGACGACCTCGGCTCCCTGACCGAGCGCATGCTGCACCACGGCGTCGAGCTGGCGGACGACGGGCGGACGGTCGCCTTCGAGGACCCGTGGGCGAACCGCATCGAGGTCACCGCACCCGGCCGGGGCTGATCGCGACGGCCTGGAGGCACGTGGCACGTCCGCCACGCCGCCGCAGCCGTTCACGACGCTCGAGCGGACAGTCGTCACCGGGTCCGGAAGTAGCGGTGCAGCGCGCGCTCTCGCACGCATCCGGCCGCGGCTGCGCCGCCGAGCACACCAGCGGCCGACCCGACAGCGGCGATCCCGCCCGCGGCGTGGAGGATCGGCCACGCGTCCTCCGGCGGCAGCATCCGCACGATCACCACAGCCACGGCAGTCGACGCGAGCGCTGACGTCAACGCCCAGATCACGTGCTGCAGGACGACCCCGAGCACCTGTGCGCACCGCGGGGTCCCGATGTGCAGGTCGGACGCCAGCACGAGCCGCCGGCGCACCACCGCTGCTCCCCCGACCAGGACACCGACGGCGCCAGCAGCTGCGAGCAAGGTGGCCTGCCCGGTGCCCCCGGACGGCGTGAACGCGGCTCCCAGCCGAGGGTTGAGCTGTCCCACCGTCGGCCGGTCCTCGTCCTCCGCCCCGGTCGAGGTCAGCACCGACCTGCGGAGCAACGAGACGGTGTCGTCACGCTGCGGCCAGACCGTCACCCAGCACGCATCGTAGGGTCGTGCGTCGTCCACGGACGGGGCGAGCACCGCGTACTCGAGGTCCGGGTCCCGTCCGTCGTCCGGGTAGGCGTACGCGCCCGCCACGGGCACGGATCCCCCGTCGGCGAGTTCGAGCGCGGTCCCTCGAGCAGCAGCGAGACCGAGTGATTCCCGGACAGTCGGTGAGAGCACGACACCGGGATGCCCCGTGAGCTGCGGTTCCCCGAGGACGGCGAGCAGCCCAGGAGTGACCTCGTAGGTCGGTAGCGCCGACCCCGGCAGCGCCGCCGGTACGGTTCCGTCCTCGAGCCGCCGGAGTGCGCCGGCCGCCACCACCCCTTCGGAGTCTGCGATCGCGTCGCAGGTGCGGCCGTCGATCCGTCCGCGCGCCTCCTGGACGGTCGTCGCGGCACCACTCGCGACGTAGTCGGTTGCAGCCCGCACGTCCGCCACGAGCTCGGCGGCTCGCACCCCTACGAGACCTGCCAGGAGCAGTCCGAGCACCAGCGCCCACGTGAACGCCCACGACGCTCCGGTACTGATGTCGCGCCATGCCTCCCGCAGGACCTCTCGAAGACGCATCGCCCGTGCGTGCCGGTACCGGCTCATCGGTGCCGCCCGAGGTCGAGCACCTCGTCGCACGCCGCACGGGTGTCGTCGTCGTGCGTCGCGACCACCACGACGGTGCCCGACTCGGCGAGTGCGCCGATCGCACGGTTCACCTCCGCGGAGGTCGCTCGGTCGAGTTGGGCCGTCGGTTCATCGACGAGCATGAGGTCCGGAGCGCTCGCCATGCCCCTTGCGAGCATGAGTCGTTGCGCTTCCCCTCCGGAGAGTTCGGCGAACCTCGCATGAGCTCGGTCCCCGAGCCCGAAGCGTTCGAGGACGCCGTGGGCACGCAGATCGGCTTCGCGTCGGTCAGCACCGCGTGCGATGAACGGCAGCGCGACGTGGTCCAGAGCACGGCGACGAGCGACGCCGTGCGGGTTCTGGAACACCCAGAGCGGACGGCAACGCGGTGGCCGGCGGACCGCCCCGTCGGTGGGACGGACCATGCCGGCGAGGATCGCGAGGAGCGTGGACTTGCCGGATCCGCTCGGACCGACCAACGCTGTGACCGTCCCCTCGACGAGCGTTCGGTCGACGTCGTGGAAGAGCCGGACACCGCTCGACCACTCGTGCCCGACGCCTTCCAGCATCACCGGCACGGTCGTTCCTGATCAGGCAGCGCCCGCAATCTGTCGAGCCTCGTTCCGTCGCGCGGCTGCACGAACGACTGTCCGAGCTCCGAGCCGAGCACCTCGACACGAACGGGCCGACCATCGGTCCGCTGCACGCAGGCGTTCGCGCCGTCGATCGCGAACAGCGCGGTCGGCGGGACCACCTGCACCGTCCTCGGACGGCGAAGGGACCACGTCGCCGCGATCATCGGCTCGCCGTCAGACGAGGCGACCGTCGCGGCGTACTCCGGCAGGGCCGAGATCGCTGCGAGCGAGCTGCCCGAGGACACGACCCCGCCCTCGTCGACCGGGACGGTCGTCGACCCGATCGTGAGGTCACGGGCGCCGGCCACCGGTTCGACCGGCAGGGAGTCGACGTGCGCGCTGCGGAGCTCGGCCGGGAGTTCCGCGAGCACCCCACCGTCGGCGACCGGAGCTCCGGTGACCGCGGAGCACGATCGGACCGTGTTCTCCGCCGAGGGGACCCATGCGAACGGGGCGCGGGGAAGCGTCTGCTCACTCGCGATGTCCGTTCGGACCCCGCGGTCGGCCAGGAAGCGCAGTGCGGCACGGAGCGTCCCGCGTCCGAACACACCGTCCTCGGCGAGCCCGGCTCCGCCCACGTTGAGGGCACGCTGCAGGCCGCGGACGTCGTCGCCACGAACGTCCGGCTCGAGGTCACGCCACAGCGGCACGTCGGTGGCGAGCGCGATGACGGGCTCACCGTCGACACTCGCCACCACGTCACCGCTGCGGAGCACGGTGCCGACGGAACACGCCGAGGCTGTGACCGTGCCGGTCCGGGCCGTCACGACGGCCCGCGGTCCCCCGGTGTCCAGCGCGAGCTGCACCTGTCGCTCGTCCGCATCGGCGCGTTCGGTCACCCGCACCGACGTCGCGGCGCTGGCACTCGCGAGAACCGCCGGACGGTCACTCGGGAGCGACACCACCGTGACGGTGGCAGCGACCGCGGCAACGAGGACGGCGGCCAGGCCGATCATCGTGCCCGAGGGCAACCGGATCACGGCGTCCGCCACAGCCCGAGCGGGTCCAGCCGGCACTGCACGGCCGCGTCCGCAGTCTCGTCGAACGGGAACGCCCCGGCGCTCTGGTCGCTGCGCCACCGCTGCTCACTGTAGTCGTCACCCACCAACCCCGCGGTCCTGAGGCAACTCACGGTGATCTTCGCCTCGTCCAGGCGATCCGGGTTCCGACGTGTTTCCCCGAAGAGGTAGGTGATGTACTCGTCAGACTGCTGCTCACATGCCCTGAGGACTGGGTCGGACCGCTCGAAGAAGTCGTCTGGGTACCGTTCGTCGAGCGCTCGCAGGGCGAAACCGCCGTCGGCATCGTAGTCGATCCCGAAACCACTGTCGGCCAGACATCGCTGCACGCGATCGTGCGTTGCTTCGAGCTCCTCCGGCGTGACGACACCATCGCTCAGCACGTTCGACTCGAAATCTGAGACGTCGTCGTCGAGCGCTGCTCGGAAGTCGTCAGCCCACGGACCGGACGCCTTGAGCTCGGACCTTCCCGGATGCGGACTCGGCGAGTTCGTTGTGACACCGGAGCACCCCGGGAGCATCAGCGCGCAGACAACCGCTGCGCTGGCGAGGCCGCCGCGAAGACGACGCACCTACCGCGCCGTCATGCCGTACGACACCACGTTCGCCCAACAGAGCTTCTGCTGGGACCACTTTCCCTTACCGACCCATGCTCCGTACTTGCTCGGAGCGTTCTTGATCGCGTTCCAGTGACGAGCACTGGAACACGAGTTGTTCTTCCCCTTCATCAGCGAGACCGACCCGTAGCACGCTGCTTTCGCCTCAGGCGCGGTGACGGTGTCGACTGCGACGCCCCCTGCCACCACGGTCCCGAGCACGACGTTCTTCATCGACATCGATCTTCCCTCCCGTTTGAAGTATCAGCGTTAACGTATCGACGCTCTGGCAGGGGCGCAACCTCGCCAATACCCGTCCGGCAGACTGGCCCCGTGACTGACGACACCCGGTGGGAGGTGGTCGAGGAGAGCGCACTGACGCTCGCCGACCACGAGGCGATCACGGCACTGCTGGCGCAGGCGTTCCCGGACTGGTCGCACTGGTTCGTGGGCAGCCGCAGTTGGAGCGGCATGCAGCCCGAACGCCGGGTGGTCGCCCGGGACGACGACGGAGTGGTCCTCGCGCACGTCGGGATCCGACGGATGTTCGTCACCGTCGGCGGCCGCGACGTCCTCGTCGGCGACACCGGTCTCGTCGCGGTGAGCCCGCGCCTCCAGGGCACCGGGATGGGCCGCGACCTCATGGAACGCGCGCGAGGTGTCCTCGAGGGACTCGCGGTCCCGTTCGGCTTCCTCGGCACCGGCGAGGACCGCGTCCCGTTCTACGCGAAGGTCGGCTGGCAGGTCTTCGACGACGTCGTGACCGACTACACCGCGTTCACCGCGGAGGGCGCGGGGATGCCGATGACCGAACAGGGCGGCTGGATGGTCCTCCCCGTGGCCGCACCCCTCGAGGACTGGCCCGCCGGACCGGTCCACCTGAACGCCCAGCAGGTCTAGAGGTGATGGCCAGCCCGGCAGACGACGGACGGGAGGCACGGTGCCAGCTGGCACCGTGCCTCCCGTCCGTCAGGTGGTGGGGCGGGCCTCCGCCCCTGCACTGACTGGGCTACGCCTCGACCGCGACCTTCTCCGGGTCCTCGTTCGATCCCGGAGCGCTCGGCGCGACGGCGGCGCGCACGCGCGACCCGAGGTCGGCGTCGACGTTCGTCCAGTAGGCGAACACGCGCTCGCGCAGGTCGTCACGGGTCACCTTCGAGACGTGACCGGCGATGTTCCCGACGAGGCGCTCACGCGCGGCGTCGTCGAGCACCTCGCGGTAGAGGGTGCCGGCCTGTCCGAAGTCGTCGTCCTCCGGGTGCAGGGTCGCCGCGGAGCGCTGGAGCGCACCGTCCGACTCCCAACCCGGAACGTCGTCGGTGGCGGCGGGGTCGGCGTGGGCGCCACCGAGCGTGTTCGGCGCGTACACCGGCACCTCCGACTTCTGGAAGTCGAAGCGCATGGCGCCGTCCTTCGAGTACGAGTGCACCTCGTTCTTCGGGGCGTTCACCGGCAGCTGCGCGTGGTTGGTGCCGACGCGGTAGCGGTGCGCGTCCGCGTAGCTGAAGATGCGCGCGAGGAGCATCTTGTCCGGGCTCGCCGCGATGCCGGGCACGAAGTTCGACGGGGCGAAGGTCGCCTGCTCGATCTGCGCGAAGTAGTTCTCCGGGTTGCGGTTGAGCTCGAGCTCGCCGACCTCGATGAGCGGGTAGTCCGCGTGCGGCCACACCTTCGTCAGGTCGAACGGGTTGAAGCGGTAGGACTCGGCGTCCGCGTACGGCATGACCTGCACCTTGAGGGTCCACTTCGGGAAGTCCTCGCGCTCGATCGCGGCGTGGAGGTCGCGGATGTGGAAGTCGGCGTCCTCACCGGCGATGCGGTCGGCGTCCTCCTGCGTGAGGGTCTTGTGGCCCTGCTGCGTGATGAAGTGGTACTTCACCCAGAAGCGCTCGCCGTCGGCGTTGATCCACTGGTACGTGTGCGAGCCGAAACCGTCCATCTCACGCCACGAGGCGGGGAGGCCGCGGTCGCCCATCAGCCACGTCACCTGGTGCGCCGACTCGGGCGACAGCGTCCAGAAGTCCCACTGCATGTCGTGGTCGCGGAGGTGCGAACCCGGCAGGCGCTTCTGCGAGCGGATGAAGTCCGGGAACTTGATGCCGTCGCGGATGAAGAACACGGGCGTGTTGTTGCCGACGAGGTCGTAGTTGCCCTCTTCGGTGTAGAACTTCAGCGCGAAGCCGCGGGGGTCGCGCCAGGTGTCCGGGGAGCCCTGCTCGCCGGCGACGCTCGAGAAGCGCACGAGCGTCTCGGTCTGCCCGCCCGGCTGGAGGAACGCGGCGCGGGTGTACTGCGACACGTCGTGCGTGACGGTGAACGTCCCGAACGCGCCGCCGCCCTTGGCGTGGACGACACGCTCCGGGACGCGCTCGCGGTTGAACTGGGCGAGCTTCTCGACGAGGTAGTGGTCGTGCAGCGCGAGGGGGCCGTCGGCGCCGACACCCATCGAGTGCTGGTCGCTGGAGACCGGAGCTCCGCTGTTGGTCGTGGTGGTGGGGGTGCCGGCCGGCTGGCCGGTCGTCGTGTTCTGGTCGGACACGGTTCCTCCTCGGAACGTTGGTTCGGTCAGGGTGCTCGGGTTGCTCGTGGTCCCGGTTCGGAGCCGGGAGGTGGGATCGCCTGTCAGGGCCGGTTGGTCGCGGTGCCTGCGTCGACGGAGGCCGGGGCGTCGTCGGCCGGTGCGCCCTCGGCCTGGCCACCCTCGGCCGGGGCGTCGTCCCGCTCGGCCGCAGCGCAGCGCTCGCAGATCCCCCAGTAGGTGACCTCGGCCGTGGTGACCGCGAAGCCGTGCGTCTCCGACGGCGTCAAGCACGGTGCGTGCCCGACGGCGCAGTCGACGTCCTCGATGGCGCCGCACACGGTGCAGACGATGTGGTGGTGGTTGTCGCCGGTCCGCCGTTCGTAGCGAGCGGGACTGCCGGCGGGCTCGATGCGGCGGACGAGCCCGACCCCGGTCAGTGCGGCGAGCACGCCGTACACCGCCTGGTGACTCGTCGTCGGGAGCTCGGCCGAGAGCGCGGAGACGATGGCGTCCGCGGTGGCGTGCGGCATCCGCTCTGTCGCGCGCAACACCGCGAGTCGCGGAGTGGTGACGCGCAGGCCCGCGGAGCGCAGCAGCTCTGCATCCTCCACACGCACTCCTTCTCTTGCAGCAGTCAAGACAACTCGTCCAGCGTAGCACCAGTCCGCCGGCGGCCAGGGATCGAACGGTCGATCATGACAGAAGCAACACCAGCCACTCGGGTCGCATCAGCCCCACCCCGTCTCCTCGTGCGCCTCGCCGCGGAGGCCGCGGGCACGTTCCTCCTCGTCCTCGCGCTCATCGGCGCGGCGAACTTCACGGCCGTCTTCCCCGACGCGCACAACACCCTCGGCGTCGGCCTGCTCGGCGTCGCCTCGACGCTCGGGCTCACCGTGATGATCGGGGCGAGCGCCTTCGGCCCGATCAGCGGCGGCCACTTCAACCCCGCGGTCACCGTCGGCCTCGCGGTCGCGGGGCGACACCGCTGGAGCGAGGTCGTGCCGTACGCGATCGCCCAGGTCGTCGGCGGGACGATCGGAGCCGGCGCGCTGCCGCTGATCGCGGGTCAGAGCAGCGGGGGCTTCCTCGCCGCGACGCTCGACGGGGGCTTCGCCTCGAACGGCTTCGGGTCGCAGGGCCCCGCAGGGTCCTCGCTGCTCGGCATCGCCGTCGCGGAGACCCTGGCGACGGCCCTGTTCGTCACCGTCATCCTGCGGGTGACCGGGAGCGCGGGCAGCGCGGTGCCCGCACCCCTGGTCATCGGGGCAACGCTCACGGTGCTGCTCCTCACGCTCATCCCGGTGTCGAACGCCTCGCTCAACCCGGCACGCTCGTTCGACCGCGGTGTTCGCGGGTCCGGAGTGGCTCGTGCAGTGGTGGGCGTTCCTGGTGTTCCCCGTCCTCGGTGCGGTCCTCGCCGGGCTCGGCGCCCGGGTACTGCGCCGGGCGTAGGCCCCGGGCGACGAGCTGCCGACCACGGACCGTCGGGAGCCGTGACCCGTTGCATGCCGATGGCGGCATGCAACGGGTCACGAAACGGCGGCGATCAGCTGGGCCGGAGCTGTGGAGGCCGTCGGCGGCGGTAGCGTCCGAGCATGTCGTCGCAGCAGAGCGTGCCGGAACGGGCACACACCGCACAGGACGTCCGGGGGATCATCGCGCAGCGGGACCTGGTCGTCGACCTCATCAGGACCGCGTGCGTCGTCCTCGTCGTCTTCGTGCACGTCGCGATGGTCGGGGTCGGCACGTCGGACGGCGGAATCGCGGTCACGAGCCCGCTCCAGGAGCTCGACTGGTACGTCGCCGCGACCTGGATCGGTCAGGTCATGCCGCTGTTCTTCGTGGTCGGAGGCTTCGCGAGCATCGTCGGCTGGCGCAGCACCGTGACCCGCGGGGGCGGAGCCCGGGACTGGTGGGCCACCCGGCTCGTCCGGCTCTTCCGACCCGCGGTGCCGCTCTTCGTCGTGCTCGCCTCAGGACTCGGCGCCGCCACCGTCGCCGGGACGCCCGCCGACCTCCTGGCCGAGGTCGCGTTCGGCATCGGCTCCCCGCTCTGGTTCCTCGCCGCCTACGGCATCACGCAGTGCTGCGTGCCGTTCATGGTCCGACTGCACGAACGTGCTCCGTGGCGGACCCTCGCCGCTCTCCTCGTGCTCGCGGCAGCGGTCGACGCCGTCCGTCTCGCGACCGGCGTCGCGGAGGTCGGCCTGCTCAACCTCGGCCCGGTGTGGTTGTTCGCGCAGCAGCTCGGGTTCCTCTGGGCGGACGGTTGGTTCGCCCGGAGGTCTCGCGTGCTGCTCGTCGTCGTCGCGGCCGCCGCGTACCTGGCCCTCGTGCCGATGACCTCGGTGGGGCTCTGGGCACCGGACATGCTGCAGGACCTCAACCCGCCGATGCTGCCGCTCGCGTTCCTCGCGGTCGCCCAGGCGTGCCTCGTGCACCTCGTCCACGGGCCGCTCACACGCCTGATGCGGACGCGTGCGGCGCAGGCCTCGGTGTTCCTCATCGGGCGGGACGGCATGGCGATCTACCTCTGGCACCTGCCGCTGTTCATCGCGCTCAACGGCGTGGCGCTCCTCGTCGGTCTGCCCTTCCCCGAGCCGGGCGGCACCGTCTGGTGGGCGACCCGCCCCGTCGCGCTCGTCGTGCTGCTCGGGATCGCGATCGCCGTCGCCCGGGCCCTCCGGCGGTTCGACCGCCCACTCCCCCGCCTCGTGCCCGGTGCCGACCGTCCGGCTTG
Organism: Curtobacterium sp. NPDC089689; assembly: GCF_044749145.1. Lineage (NCBI taxonomy): Bacteria > Bacillati > Actinomycetota > Actinomycetes > Micrococcales > Microbacteriaceae > Curtobacterium > Curtobacterium sp. NPDC089689. The sequence goes on from NZ_JBIVHJ010000001.1 coordinate 613,674, forward strand.
GCCGGTCCTCGTCGTCGCGGGGCTCTGCACGGTCGGGCCGGCCTTCGCGGTCATGCAGCTGCACCTCTCGTTCCCGGTCGCCCTGGCGGGTGCACTCCTCGTACCGCTCGGGGTCTGGCTGCTGACGCGGACCACCCCGGCGGCGGGCGTCACCCGGATCTGAACCGGTTCTCACCCCCGGGGAGCCCCGGAGGGGCCTCGGGCGCGCACGCCGGGCGGAGGATGACCGGGGCAGCACGATCCGCAGGAGGCACCCCACGCCGTCGACACCCGAGTTCTGGTCCACGTGGCGGTTCGATCCGCTCGCAGCCGCGATGATCTGCGTCGCCGCGGTCGCCTACGGCTGGCGCCTGATCGGCGCCGTCCGGCGCGGAGCCCGGTGGCCGTGGTGGCGGACCCTCGCGTTCGTCGTCGCACTCGCACTGTTCGGGGTCGCCCAGTTCGGCATCGTCGGCGCCTACGCCGAGCAGCTCCGGTGGGCCTTCGTGCTCCGGCTGGCGGTGCTCTTCTTCGCGGTCCCCACCTTCGCCGCGTTGGCCGCGCCCGTCTCGTTGCTCCGGACGGGAGGCCCGGATCGCCTCGCGCAGGCAGCCACGGCCGCCCTCCGGTCACGTCCGGTCCGCGTCCTCGGCAACGCGATCGTGTCGCCACTGGTCGCCCTCGCGATGTTCTGCGTGCTCCTGACCCCACTGTCGGCCGCGATCCGGACGTCGCCGGTGTGGGCGGTGGCGATCACGGTGCTCGTACCGGTGCTCGGGTTCGGACTGCTCGCCCCACTGTCCGAGCCCGGGATCCTGCGGTCGTCGACATTCGTGACCGTGGAGTTCCTGCTGGCGTTCGTGGAGCTCATGCTCGACGCGATCCCGGGCATCGTCCTGCGGATCACGGACCACGTGCTGGACGGTGCTACCACGGTGCTCGTCGGGAAGGCCTGGTACCCGTCGCCGTTGCAGGACCAACACCTCGCCGGCGACCTGCTGTGGTTCATCGCCGAGGTCGCGGACATCCCGGTCCTCATCTCGCTCTTCGTCCGGTGGCAGCGGACCGACCGCCGCGAGGCCCGCGCCGTCGACGACCTCACCGACGAGGAGATGGCGGCGCTCACCCGGGCGCACCTCGAGCGGCGCGGGTAGTCGGCGGCCGGTGCCGTGGCCGCGGGCACGGCGGCGGTCACGGTCGCGGGACCTGATCGACATCGCGCGTGTCGATCGACGCGTGCTTCGTCGCTCCCGCACCGCGGCGAACGGCCACCGACGACCACGGCTGCCCGAGGTCACCGACGCGCTCGGCGACCCCACCACGAACGACGAACGACGTCGCCGCTGTCGCTCGACAGCGGCGACGTCCGTCGGGGTCGGTCGCTCGCGGGGGCTCGGTCCGGACCGGGCTACGCCTCGGCGTGCCGCCCGTGGTGCTCGGTCGCAGCGAGCTCGGCCTCGGGGGTCTCCGGGGCAGGAGCGGCCGCGTGCACACCGTGGCGCTCCGCACCCGCAGCGGCGGTCGCGGACGACGGCGCGGCGGCGGTCGCCTCGGCGTCCTGCGTCGCGACCGAGCCCGTCTGGTGCCACGCCACGGTCTGCTTCGGCTTCGCGAGGAACAGTGCCGCGACGATGCCGACGAGCAGCACCAGCGCCGGCAGGGCGAGCGACTGCCCCATCGCCGTCGCGAACGGCTGCTGCAGGAAGTCCGGCAGCGTGCCGACCTGCTGCTCTGCCCCGCCACCCGTCGAGCCGCCCGAGCCGGACGGGAAGTTCGCCGTGATTCGGGCCTCGATCAGCGCGGCGATGCCGGCCGAACCGAGGACGGCACCGATCTGGCGCGTGGTGTTGTAGACGCCCGACCCGGCGCCCGCGAGCTTCGGCGGGAGGTTGCGCGTCGCCGAGACGGACAGCGGACCCCACATGCAGGCGTTCGCGAGGCCGAGCAGCGTCGAGGGCAGGAGCACCCAGCCCCAGGCCGCGCCCGATGCGAGCAGCGAGCCGAACCAGAACAGGGCGCCCGAGAAGCACGCGAGGCCGAACGCCGCGACCCAGCGGAGGCTCCACCGGTTGAGGTTCTTGCCGACGAGCGGCGCGAGGCCCGCGGAGAGGACGGCCTGCGGGACGAGCAGGAGCGCCGCCTGGGTCGGGCTGAACGTCAGCACGTCCTGGGCCCACAGCATGATCGGCAGCGCGAACGACGAGATCGCGACGCCCACCGAGGTGATGGCGATGTTCGCGAGCGTGAAGTTGCGGTCCTTGAAGAGCCCGAGCGGCAGCAGCGGCTCGCCCTTCTGCACGCCCTGCCACACGACGAACGCGGCGAGGACGACGACGCCGGCGACGATCAGCGACCAGACCGAGATCGGACCGGTGATGGTGCCCCAGTCGTAGGTCTCGCCCTCCTGGATGCCGAAGACGAGCAGGAACATGCCGGCCGCGCTCAGGACGATGCCGAGGTAGTCGAACCGGTGCCCGTGCCGCTCGAACGACGGGACGAAGCGCTGCGCGAGCACGAACGCGACGACGCCGACGGGGACGTTCACGAAGAAGATCCACTCCCAGCCGAAGCCGTCGACGAGCAGACCGCCGACGATCGGGCCGACGAGCGAGGCGACACCGGCGACGGCACCCCAGAGGCCCATCGCCGCGCCGCGGTTCTGCGGCGGGAAGATGCGCGTGATGACCGCCATCGTCTGCGGGGTCATCATCGCGGCACCGAGGCCCTGGACGACGCGGGCGAGGATGAGCACCTCGATCGACCCGGCGAGGCCGCACCACAGGCTCGACAGCGTGAACACCACGAGGCCGGTCTGGTACAGCACCTTCGGGCCGAAGCGGTCACCGAGCCGCCCCGTGATGAGCAGCGGCACCGCGTACGCGAGCAGGTAGGCGCTCGTCACCCAGATCACCGAGTTGATGTCGGCGTCGAGCTTCGCGGCGATGGTCGGGGTCGCGACCGACACGATGGTCGAGTCGACGAGGATCATGAAGAAGCCGACGACCAGTGCCCAGAGGGCAGGCCACGGCTTCTTCTCGGTGCCCGTGTCCCGGGTGGTCGGCGTCGCGCCGGTGGTGGTCATCGAGTGTGTTCCTTCGTCTCGTCGTCTGCTGTGGTGGGGACGGCCGGGCCGTCCCAGGGGAGGTCGCCGCGCTCGATGCGGTCGGCGGTCGCCGAGAGCCACTCGATCTGCGCGGTGAGCATGGCACGGACGTACGACACGTCCAGCCAGAAGCGATCGGCCAGGTGCTTGGCCTGGAGGCCCGTGGCGGCCTCGTCGTACCCCTCGCGTTCCGCGCGGAGTGCCTCGGCGCGTGCGCGGAGGGCGGTCGCCGCGTCCTCGGCGCTCAGGTTGTCGACGTGGGACACCGCGAGCTGGAACTCCGGGTACTCGTCGGCCGGCTCGGCGATCATCCGTCGGAGGCCGTCCTCGAGTGCAGCACGGCCGTGGTCGGTGATCGCGTAGGTCGTCCGTTCCGGACGGTTGCCCTCGCGCGCGGTCCCGAGTGCCTCGGCGTACCCGAGCTCCACGAGGCGGCCGATCTGGTGGTAGAGCGTGCTCGGCCGGACCTTGACGTTCTGGTCCTCGCGACGCTGCAGCATCGTCTGGAACATCTCGTACGGGTGCATCGGGGCCTCGGCGAGGAGCCCGAGCGCGGCGAACGCGAGCGGCGTGAGCGACGCCATCCGTGCCTCCAGTCCGATGTTCGAGAACGACTATTCGACTTGGAATATACGCCTTGGACGAGTTCTCCACAACCGGTCGGGCGCGCCGCGCCCGCCGCCTAGACTGTTCTCGTCCCACCCATCCCCGAAGTGCTGGAGTGAACACGTGCCAACGATCGTCGTCGAGGTCATGCCCAAGGCCGAGATCCTCGACCCGCAGGGCAAGGCGGTGGGCAACGCGCTCGCCCGTCTCGGCAAGGCCGACCTGACCAACGTCCGCATCGGCAAGCGCTTCGAGGTGGCCGTCGACGGCCCCGTCGACGACGCCAAGCTCGCCGAGGTCCGCGAGATCGCGGCCGACGTCTTCTCGAACGCCGTGATCGAGGACGTCGTCTCCGTCACCGTGCAGGACGCGTGACGCGGATGCGCATCGGCGTCATCACGTTCCCGGGCTCGCTCGACGACCGCGACGCCCAGCGCGCGGTCCGCCTGGCGGGAGCCGACCCCGTCGCGCTCTGGCACGGCGACCACGACCTGCAGGGTGTCGACGCGATCGTGCTCCCCGGCGGGTTCTCCTACGGCGACTACCTCCGTGCCGGAGCGATCGCCGCGAAGGCCCCGATCATGGCCGAGGTCATCGACGCGGCCGGTAAGGGCATGCCCGTGCTCGGCATCTGCAACGGGTTCCAGATGCTCGCCGAGGCCCGCCTGGTGCCCGGAGCGCACACCCGCAACGCGCACCAGCAGTTCATCCGGCGCGACCAGAAGCTCCGCGTCGAGACCAGCGCCACGGCGTGGACCTCCGGGTTCACCGCCCAGCAGGAGATCACCATCCCGCTGAAGAACGCCGACGGACGCTTCGTTGCCGACGCCGACGAGATCAAGCGCATCGAGGACAACGGCCAGGTCGTGTTCCGCTACGTGGGCGTGAACCCGAACGGGTCGATCGACGACATCGCGGGCGTCTCGAACGAGCGCGGCAACGTCGTCGGCCTCATGCCGCACCCCGAGCACGCGACGGAGCCCGGCTTCGGCCCGGACACCCCCGCGGCGATGGCCTCCGGCACGGACGGCCTCACCTTCTTCACCTCCGTGATCGAGTCGACGCTCGTCAAGTGACGGCCACGACTCCAGCGCCCACGACCCCAGCGCCCACGACCTCAGTGACAGGGAACGACACCACCGTGACGAATACCGTTCGCCCGAAGCCCGACACCGTGCAGGACGCCGCCGCGACGCCCGACAAGGAGCAGCCGTACGAGGCGCTCGGGCTCAAGGCCGACGAGTACGCCCGCATCAAGGAGATCCTCGGCCGCCGCCCCACCTCGGGTGAGCTCGCCATGTACTCCGTCATGTGGTCGGAGCACTGCTCGTACAAGTCGAGCAAGAACTACCTCCGGCAGTTCGGCAAGAAGGTCACGCCGGAGATGACGAAGAACCTCATGGTCGGCATGGGTGAGAACGCCGGCGTGGTCGACATCGGCAACGGCTGGGCCGTCACCTTCAAGGTGGAGTCCCACAACCACCCGTCCTACGTCGAGCCGTACCAGGGTGCCGCGACGGGCGTGGGGGGCATCGTCCGCGACATCATCTCCATGGGTGCCCGCCCGGTCGCCGTGATGGACCAGCTCCGCTTCGGTGCGATCGAGCACGAGGACACGCAGCGCGTCGTGCACGGCGTCGTCGGCGGCATCTCGTTCTACGGCAACTGCCTCGGCCTGCCGAACATCGGCGGCGAGACCTACTTCGACCCGGTGTACCAGGGCAACCCGCTCGTCAACGCCCTCGCGGTCGGTGTGCTGCGGCACGAGGACCTCCACCTGGCGAACGCCTCGGGCGCGGGCAACAAGGTCGTGCTCTTCGGTGCCCGCACGGGTGGCGACGGCATCGGCGGCGCCTCGATCCTCGCGTCCGACACCTTCACCGAGGGCGGCCCGACCAAGCGTCCGGCCGTGCAGGTCGGCGACCCGTTCGCCGAGAAGGTCCTCATCGAGTGCTGCCTCGAGCTCTTCCAGGAGGAGCTCGTCGAGGGCATCCAGGACCTCGGCGCCGCGGGCATCTCGTGCGCGACCAGTGAGCTCGCGTCGAACGGCGACGGTGGCATGCACATCTCGCTCGACGACGTCCTGCTGCGCGACCCCACGCTCACGGCAGAGGAGATCCTCATGTCGGAGAGCCAGGAGCGCATGATGGCGGTCGTCCGCCCCGAGAAGCTCGACGAGTTCCTCGCCGTCGTCCGCAAGTGGGAGGTCGAGACGAGCGTCCTCGGCGAGGTCACCGGCACCGGCCGCCTCGTCATCGACTGGCAGGGCCAGGAGATCGTCAACGTCGACCCGCGCACCGTCGCGGTCGACGGCCCCGTGTACGACCGCCCGGTCGCGTACCCGACCTGGATCGACGCGCTGCAGGCCGACTCGGCTGCCTCGCTCGACCGGCCGGCCGACGGTCCTGCGCTGAAGGCACAGTTCCTGCAGCTCCTCGGCTCGCCGAACCTCGCGTCGAAGAACTGGGTGACGAACCAGTACGACACCTACGTCCTCGGCAACACCGCGCTGTCCTTCCCGGACGACGGCGGCATGATCCGCGTCGACGAGGAGACCGGGCTCGGCGTCTCGATCGCCACCGACGCCAACGGTCGGTACTGCCAACTCGACCCGAAGCAGGGCGCACGTCTGGCCCTGGCCGAGGCGTACCGGAACGTCGCCGTCACCGGTGCGGTCCCGGCCGCGGTCACCGACTGCCTCAACTTCGGCTCGCCGGAGAACCCCGAGGTCATGTGGCAGTTCTCCGAGGCCGTCGAGGGCCTCGCGGACGGCTGCATGGAGCTCGGCATCCCGGTCACCGGCGGCAACGTGTCGTTCTACAACCAGACCGGCACGACCCCGATCCACCCGACGCCGGTGGTCGGTGTGCTCGGCATCATCGACGACGTCGCCCTCCGCGTGCCGTCCGGCTGGCAGGACGACGGCCACAACGTGTACCTGCTCGGCACGACCTCGCTCGAGCTCGACGGCTCGGCGTGGGCCGGCACCGTGCACGGGCACCTCGGCGGGCGTCCGCCGGCGGTCGACCTGGAGCAGGAGAAGGCCCTGGCGGACCTCCTGCACGCGGCAGCGAGCGAGCAGCTCCTGACGAGCGCGCACGACCTCGCGGACGGTGGCCTCGGTCAGTCCCTCGCCGAGTCCGTCCTGCGCTTCGGCATCGGCGCCCGGATCGTCCTCGACGAACTCGAGGACCGTGACGGCGTCGACACGGCGACCGCGCTGTTCTCGGAGTCGACCGGCCGCGTCATCGTGACCGTCCGGCGCGAGGACGACGTGCGCTTCCAGGGCCTCTGCGAGGGTCGCGGGTTCCCGGTGCTCCGCATCGGCGTGACCGACGCGACGAGCGGTTCGCTCGAGGTCCAGGGCGCGTTCGAGGCCACGATCGACGAGCTCCGCGGCACGCACGCCGCGACGCTCCCGGCACGGTTCGGTGACGTCATCACCGAGGACGTCACCGAGGGCTACGTCGGCCGGGGTCCGCTCGACGACCACGGGTCGTTCTCGCCGCGGGCCGACTCCTGACCGCGTCGGCCGGCGTGACGACGGGCATCGCCTGATGCCCGTCGTCACCCTGCCGTTCCAGGAGCTCGTCGACCGCTTCGGCCCGGTGCCCGACGGCGTCGAGCTCGCCGTGTGGGACGTCGAGCAGCCGTTCGAACGCCCGGACGAGGTCGCGATCACCCTGCTGCCGTTCTACTTCGGCGGTCGGCACCGCTGGCAGTTCGTGCACGACCTGCCGAACCTCCGGCTGCTGCAGCTCCCGAGCGCCGGCTACGAGCACGCCGTCCCGCACGTCCCCGAGCACGCCCTGCTGGCGAACGGGCGTGGGATCCACGATGACGAGACCGCCGAGCTCGCCGTCGGCCTGGCGCTGACGAGCCTCCGGGAGCTCGGGGCGTTCCAGGCCGACCGCGCGAACGGCGTCTGGGACGCCCGCACCACGCGGTCCCTCGCCGATCGACGGGTGACGGTCGTCGGCTACGGGGCGATCGGTTCCGCCATCGCGACACGGTTCGAGGCCTTCCGCACGGAGGTCACCGTCGTGGCCCGGACCGCGCGCGAGCAGGACGGCCGGCAGGTGCACGGCTTCGACGAGCTCCCGGAACTCGCGGCGTCGACGGACGTGCTCGTGTTGATCACCCCGCTGACCGACGAGACGGAAGGGCTGGTGGACGCCGACCTCCTCGCGGCGCTGCCGGACGGGGCCCTCGTGGTGAACGTCGCACGCGGCAGGGTCGTCGACACCGACGCCCTGGTCGCCGAGGTGCGCTCCGGCCGGCTCTCGGCCGCGCTCGACGTCACCGATCCCGAGCCGCTCCCGGCCGGGCACCCGCTCTGGACGACGCCGAACACCGTCCTCACGCCGCACGTCGGCGGCAACACCGACCTCAGCGTCCCGCGCTCGATCGAGCTGGTGCGCCGTCAGGTGGCCGCGCTCGTGGAGCACCGTCCGTTCGAGAACGTCATCGAACGCTGACGGGGTCGGCCGTCGGCCAGCGCCGCTCAGTCGACGGGCAGCGCCATCCCGAGGCTCGGTGCGACGTCCTCGAAGCCGAGCGACCGGTAGAGCCGCTGCCCGGGCGGGTCCCCGACGAGGGTGACGTACGCGCCCTCGGGAGCGCGTGAGCGGATGTCGTCGACGAGCCACTCCACCACCGCCCGGCCGATCCCGTGCCGCTGGTGCGCCGGGTCGGTCGCGATGTCCGCGATGTGGAAGTACCAGCCGCCGTCGCCGATCGCCCGGCCCATCGCGACGACCTCCCCCGCGGGACCGACGACGTGACAGGCCGTCCAGCTCCCGGCGATGGCGCCGGCCCCCTGCTCGGGCGTCCTGGGCGTCAGCCCGGAGTCGCGGCGCAGCCGCAGGTAGTCGGCGAGCGGTGGCGGACCGGCGACGATCGTGTAGGACGCATCCATGCGCTCAGTCTGGCCGACCCCGCCGACACGACCCGCGCCTCCCGGCCGCGCAGCGCACGCGACCCGACACGAGCGATCAGACCGGGACGATGCAGGCCGGCGTGCCCACCGCGATCTGCGCCACTGCCTCGCCCGGGACCCCGTCGGCGCCGACGGGCAGCACCGCGATCGCGTCCGACATCTGGTTCGCGACGAGCAGGTACCCCGGCACGCGGGCGAAGTGCCGCGGCCACGTGCCACCTGCCGGGGCCGAGCCGATCAGGGTGAGTCCCCCGCCCGAGGCGTCGAGCACCACGATCACGTCCCGCCCGCGGACCGCGACGACCACGCGCCCGTCATCGTCGACCTCGAGGTGACTGAGCAGCGACTCCCCGACCGCACCGTCGAACGTCGGCGCGGAGGCCACGACCGTGAACGAACCGGAGTCGTCACGGCGGAGACGGTGCACCCGACCGTCGAGCTCGCCCGCGACGATGAGGTCGCCGTCGTGCCAGGCCATGTGCCGCGGGCCGACGCCGGGCGCGACGTGGTGCACCCGAACCGACTCGACGGCGGGTCCGGCGGTCACGCGGAACTCGTGCAGCGCGTCGCCACCGAGGTCGGCCACGAGGACCGTGCCGTCCGGCGTCGCGGTCGACTGGTGGGCGTGCGGTCCCTCCTGTCGGTCCTCGACCGGGCCGGTGACGTCCGGGAGCACCGCGGTGGCCACGGCGGACTCGGGCACGACGATGCGGTCGGCCGTGCCGTGTGCTCCCACCACGCCGTCGCTGGCGAGCACCGAGGCTGCGTACGACTCGGCGCGCTCGAGGGACACGGCCGTGACGGTGCCGGAGGTGTAGTTCGCCACGACGAGGGCGCCCGACGGGTCCACCCGGACGTGGCAGGGCGCGTCGCCGCCGGCGGTGGCGTCCCACAGGTGTTCCAGACCACCGGCGGTCCGGCGGAAGGCCGAGACGCTGCCGTCGGCGGTCTCGGAGACGGCGTAGACCCGGTCGCCGGAGACGGCCAGGAACGACGGGTCGTCCATCACGGCCACGGTCTGGGCGACGCCGTCGTGGACGAGGGAGATCCCGGTCGCGGTGCCACCGCCGGTCGCCGTGTAGGAGCCGACGAGCAGGTCGGGCAGGTCGGGCAGGTCGCCGCTCATTCGCCGCCGCCCGCGATGCGCTCGTGGTGGTGGATGACCTCGGCGACGATGAAGTTCAGGAACTTCTCCGCGAAGGCCGGGTCGAGGTGTGACTCGGCGGCGAGGTCGCGCAAGCGTGAGACCTGCACCTGCTCGCGAGCGGGGTCGGCCGCGGGCATGCCGGCGGCGGCCTTGAGGTAGCCGACGCGCTGCGTGTACTTGAAGCGTTCGGCGAGCATGTGGATGACGGCGGCGTCGATGTTGTCGATGCTCTGCCGGATGCTCTGCAGTTCGGCGACCGCAGCCTGGTCGTGCGCGGGCGTCTGGTCGTCGCTCATGCACCGAGCCTACTGGCCGCGGCTGGCGGCACCCACGTCGGTTACGAGGCTGCCAGAATGGGAGCCATGACGGCTCTCCTCGTGATCTCGAGCGTGTGCGCGGTCCTCGCCGGACTCGTGCACGTGTACATCTTCTTCCTCGAGTCGATCGCCTGGACGAGCCCGCGCGTCCGACGCATCTTCAGCGTCGAGACCGAGTCCGACGCGCTCGCGACCCGGTCGATGGCGTTCAACCAGGGCTTCTACAACCTCTTCCTCGCGATCGGCGCGATCCTCGGCGTGATCCTGATCGCGGCGGGCAACGGCGCGGTCGGGTGGCCGATCACGGTCTTCGCCACCGCGTCGATGCTCGGGGCCGCGGTCGTGCTGCTCGGGTCCGGTCGCCGGTACCTCCGCGCTGCGTTGGCGCAGGGCACGCTGCCGTTCCTCGCGCTGCTGTCCGCGCTGCTCGGGTCGACGTTCGGCGCCTGACCGCCCCTGCAGGACGGCGCGCCCCGCAGGGACGGCGCCGCGACGACGCTCCTGCACAGGATGACGCCCCACCCGCACGCACGACGCCCCCGCCGGGATCCGGCGGGGGCGTCGTGCGTGCGGCCAGGTCTCAGCCGAGCTTCTCCGCGAACTGCGACGGCAGCTTGTCGAGCGCCCACTCGATCGCGGCTGTCGTGCCGAGCGAGAACGCGGAGGACACGTCCTTGTCGTCGAACACGATGTCGTGACCGGCCTCGACCGACGGCACCTTCTGGAACAGCTTGTTCGAGGTCGCTTCCGACGCATCGACGAAGATCGGCAGGATGAGCGTCAGGTCGGCGTCGAGCAGGTCGAGGTTCTCGTCGGAGAGGCTCACCGCGAACTGCTTGCCGGCCTGCTGGTCGATGGCCTTCGGGATGGTGAAGCCGAGGTTCTCCATGAACTGCGACCGGCTGTCCGACGAGGCGTAGGCACCGAAGCCCTCGGAGGAGTACGAGCCGACGACGGCGGTCTTCCCCTCGAACTCCGGGTGCGCCTTGCGGGCCGCGGCGTAGGCGTCGTCGAGGCCGGAGAGCAGCTTCTTGCCCTCGGACTCCTTGCCGAGCGCCTTCGCGATCATGTCGACCTGCTGCTCCGTGGTCGCGAGGTAGTTCGCACCACCCTTCGGCACCGCGACGGTCGGCGCGATCGCGGAGAGCTTCGCGTAGCGGTCGGCGTCGCCCGAGCTCTTGACGTCGAGGATGACGTCCGGCTTGAGCTTGATGATGTCCTCGTAGCTCGGCTCGAGCGTCTGGATGATCTTCGGCGACTTCATGTAGGCGCCCTTCAGCCACGGGCCGACGCCGTCGCCGCCGAAGCCGAGCCAGTCGCTCGCGCCGACGGGCTGCACCCCGAGCTCGAGGGCCGTCTCGGCGTCACCCCAGCCGAGGGCGACGACGCGCTCGGGCGCGCTCTTGATCTCGGTCGTGCCGAGCGCGGTGGTGATGGACACCGGGAACTGTCCGTCGGCCTTCGCCGAGGAGGACGCGTCGTCGGTGGAGGTGCCGGAGCCGGACGCGCAGCCGGCCAGGACGAGGGATGCTGCGACGACGGCGCCCGCGGCTGCGAGCGCGCGGCGGAGTCGGGAAGAGGAGCGGGTCACAGAGGTAAGGGTACCCTAAGTCATCCGGGCAGGGAGCCTGGGTACGCTGACGGGGTGCAGTACTCCGATCCGGCCCGCTCCCACCTCGCGGTGCTCGGCTCCCCCATCGCACACTCCCTCTCGCCCACCCTCCACGCAGCGGCCTACGACGTGCTCGGGGTGCCCTTCACGTACGGGAGGCACGAGGTGGCGTCCGACGGGCTCGGTGCGTTCGTCGCGGGGCTGGGTCCGGAGTGGCGCGGGCTGAGCCTGACCATGCCGCTCAAGCGCGAGGTGCTGCCGCTCCTGGACCACACGACCCCCCTGGTCGACGAGCTCGGGGTCGCCAACACGATCCGCTTCCGCACGGTCGGTGCCCGTGTCGAGCGGCTGGGGGCGAACACCGACGTGGAGGGGCTGGTCCGGCCGGTCGAGGCGCTCGGTCACCTGCCGGGCGAGGCCACCGTCCTCGGCGGCGGCGCGACCGCGGCGAGCGCCGTCACCGCGGCGGTCCGGCTCGGCGCCGTCCTCGTGCGGGTGTTCCTGCGCGATCCGGCGAAGTCGCGGCGGCTCGTCGACCTCGCCGTCCGGCTCGGTGTGTCGCTCGAGGTGCACCCGCTGACGGACCTCCCGGGGACGCATCACGGGTTCGTCCTCTCGACGCTCCCCGGTGGCGCCGCGGACGGCCTCGACCTGACGCCGTCGGACCCGGACGCGGTGCTCTTCGACGTCGCGTACGAGCCATGGCCGACCGCTGCCGCCACCCGGTGGTCCGACGCCGGCGGCCGGGTGCTCAACGGCCTCGACATGCTGACCGAGCAGGCGATCGGGCAGATCCGGTTCTTCCTGACCGGCGACCAGGACCAGCTGCTCCCCGACGAGGCCGCGGTGCGTCGGGCGATGCGGTCCGCGGTCGGCCTGGAACCGTCGATCAGCCCGCGCTGACCACGCCGTCGACGTACAGCCACCGACCGTCCTCGCGGACGAAGTCGCTCGTCTCCTCGAGCACGCCGCGTTCGACGTCCGCGCGCCAGTACGCGCGGAACGCGACGGTGCCCGCAGTGTCGAACGGCCCGCCGGCGCGGGAGGCGACGATGTCGAGCCGGGTCCACCGCTGCGAGCCGTCGAGGTCGAGCGACGCCGGCCGGGTGCTCGGGTGCCAGGTCGCGAGCAGGTACTCCGGCAGCCCGAGCGCGAAGGCGGTGAACCGGGAGCGCATGAGCCGTTCGGCGGTGGGCGCGGGAGCGCCGGCGTGCAGCGGGCCGCAGCACTCGCCGTAGGGGTTGCCGCTCAGGCAGGGGCAGCGGTCGGTGTCGGCGGTCACCGGACGACGGTAGCGCGTGTAGGCAGGAGCGGTGTTCCGACTGGGCTGGCAGGTGTTCCGCACGCGGCTGCCCGAGCTCGTCTCCGACCGTGATCGGCGGCGCCTCGTGCTGGTGGCGTCGATCGTCGCGCCGGTGGTGACGGTCGGGCTGCTCGTCGTCGCCGCGCTGACCGAGGGGATCACCGTGGTCGGCGTGGTCGTGGCGCTGCTGTTCGGGGTCGCGGCCGGCGGGTTCGCGACGGTGTTCTGCCGCATCGGACCGAAGGGCTGGGCGATCCCGCCGGTGCCGGCGATCGGCTGGCGCACGCAGGAGGCGGTCGCTCGCTACTACGGTCGCAACCCTCCGGCGGTCGCACCGGAGCACCGGGACATCGTGCTGCAGAGCATCGCGGTGCACCGCGACCCGGTCGTCCGCACGACGCTGCAGAGCTCCTTCCTGCTCGGATCGTGGGTGTTCGGGCTGCTCGGCGCGCTCGTGCTCGGACTCACCGGGTCGACGGCGCACGGCCCCGTGTTCCTGTACGCACCGGTCTGGCCCCTGATCGCCGGCGGGTACGGGGTCATCGGGTTCCGCACGCTCGGGCGGCAGGAGCAGCTGCGCGTCGAGGCATCCGCGCTCCCGCCGGTGCCCCCGGTGCCCCCGAAGCGCGGTCGTCCGGGAGGCCCGAGCGGCAGCAAGCTCGCGCTGCCCGGGGAGTGACCGGTCAGTCGGTCGTCGCGGGCTCCGGCGCGTCGAGTGCCGCGCGCCGAGCGCGTTCGGTCCGCCCGAGGTCGGCGAGGTACCCGGGGAGCGAGAGCGCGTAGCCCGCGACCCAGAGCAGGGGGAACCACTGCGCCCAGCCCGCGACGACGCAGGCGACCGCGGCGGCGACACCCCCGCCGAGGAGCGGGCCGGCACGGCCGATCAGGGCGATGAGTCCCCGGCGGAGCAGCATCGTGTCGGCGAGGACGGCGTCGCGGTCCTCGGGCGCGACGGGCACGGCGCGTCGACGGAGGTACCGCTTCGTCGTCGGCCGGGCGGCGAACCGCAGGTCCACGCGGACCGGCCGGCCGTTGATCGTCGCGGCGGGGTCGAGCGGGCGGCGGGTCGGCACGCAGCCGAAGACCAGCAGCCCGACCCCGAGCGCGAGGAATGCGATCGCGACCACGCTGCGGACGAGACCGGTGCCGGCCCAGCCGAACCGTGCCTCCAGGGCGGAGAGCGCGACCACGCTGACGACGGTCGCCGCTCCCGCGATCCCCGCCGCTCGGCGGACGCGGGCGCGGTCGAAGACGTCGCCGGCGTGGCGGTGCAAGACGGAGCACCCGAGTCGGAACACTCCTCATGTCCTACCCCATGTCACCCGGTTCGAGGGGCGGGGTACAGGGCTGGTCGGTGTCCACATGGCGCGGCGCGTAGGAACGAACGCATGCCCGCCACCGCGTTCTGCCTCCACGCCCTCGGCTCGAGTTCCGAGGAGTTCGCGTTGCTGCACGACCGGCTGGAGGACACGATCGACCTCGTCGGCATCGACCTGCCCGGCTTCGGGTCGAGCCCGGCGTCCTCCGGCACGACCGTCGAGGACATGATCGAGCGGGTCGAGCGGGCCATCGGCCGCAGCGGCGTGACGGAGTGGGCGCTCGTCGGGCACTCGATGGGCGGGAAGGTCGCGGCGATCGTCGCGGACCGGACGGTGTCGGGCGCGAACGGACTGTTCGGCCTCCGTGGTGTCGTGCTGCTCGCCGCGTCGCCGCGCTCCCCCGAGCCGATGGGCGAAGACCGCCGAGCGGCCATGCTCGACTGGGCGGCCGCCGGACACATCACCACCGACCACGCGGGCGAGTTCGTCGACGCGAACACCGCGACGACGCTGCCGTCCGACCGGCTGCGGTCTGCCGTGCACGACGTCGAGCGCGCGGACCCCGAGGCCTGGCGCGCCTGGCTCGAACGGGGCAGTCGCGAGGACTGGTCCGACGACACCACGAACCCGGTACCCGCGCTCGTGCTCGCCGGCGCCGAGGACGGCGACCTCGGACCGACGGCGCAGCAGGAACTCGTGCTGCCGCACTGGTCGAACGGGACCTTCGCGGTCGTTCCGGGTGCCGCGCACCTGCTGCCCTGGGAGCAGCCCGACGACGTCGCCGACCGCATCCGCGCGTTCTGGGAGCGGCACGCCGCCAACGGTCCGGTCGTGCCGGAGGAGCACGCCCGGGTGATCGCCTCCCCGCGGGTGAGCGCGACCACCCGTGGTGCGTTGGCGGTCCGGTCGCTCGCGGACGACCCCGACGCGGACCCCCTGGCGCTGTCCCGCGCGCAACTCGACACCCTCCGTGCCGTCGCCGCGGTGGTGGTGCCGCAGACGGGCGAGCGGACGGTCGACGTCGCGCTCCGGGTGGACGCGCAGCTGGCGGACGGCGTCGGCGACGGATGGCGGCCGGACGGCTTGCCGACGGACGTCGAGGCGTACCGGGCGGCGCTCGACGAGCTCGGCGGGGCGGTCTCGCGTGGCCCGGTCGACGGGCCCGTCGGCGGCGACGTGCTCGCTGCCGTCCTCACCGCGATCGACGACGGCTCCTACGAGCCGGCCGGACCGATGACGGTCGCGCAGCTGTCCGCCTGGGCCGAGGACGTGGCGGTCGACCTGGCGAAGCAGTGGCTCGCGCACCCGGCGACCATGGCGGCGATCGACTACGACGGCTACGCGAACGGCGGCGACGGGGTGCGGAAGCAGGGCTTCCAGCTGCTCGGGGCCGGCCAGCGCGAGGCGTGGGAACCGGGGGCGCCGTCTCCGATCCCCCGGACGGACACGACGGAAGCAGGTGCGACGCGATGAGACTCGACGGACAGCGGCACTGGGACGAGGACGATGTCGTCGACGTGGTCGTCGTCGGGACCGGGGCCGGCGGCGCACCGCTCACCGCGGCCCTCGCACGACGCGGGCTCTCGGTCGTCGCGCTCGAGGCCGGACGGAACACCGAGCCGGGCGACCACACCCCCGACGAGGTGCTGGCCCCCGCGGACGTCAACTGGATGGACGAGCGGATCAGCGGCGGTGACGCCCCGACCGCGTTCGGGCCGAACAACAGCGGCACCGGTGTCGGCGGGTCGACGCTGCACTGGGGCGCGTTCACGCCGAGGCCGAGCCGGCACGACCTGCAGCTCCGGACCGAGACCGGGAAGGGCGAGGACTGGCCGATCGACCACGACGAGCTGACCGGGTACATCGAGCAGGTCGAGCACGACGTCGGCGTCGCCGGACCCGAGCACTACCCGTGGGACCCGTCCCGTCGCTACCGCATGCGCCCGCCGGCGCGGAACGCGTCCTCGGACATGATGATGCGCGGCACCGCGGCGCTCGGCATCACCGCGACCGACGCCCCCGTCGGCCTCACCACCGAGGACCGGCACCAGGAACACCACGGCCTCCGTCAGGCCTGCGTCTCGTGCGGGTCGTGTCACCAGGGCTGCCGGAACGGGTCGAAGGTGTCGATGGACACCACGTACCTGCCGGCAGCGGTGGCGTTCGGTGCCGAGATCCGCCCGGAGGCGTTCGTGCACGGCATCGAGCTCGACGCACTCGGCCGTGTCGAAGCGGTCGTCTACCACCAGGGCGGCCGGGACCACCGGCAGCGGTGCCGCTCGCTCGTCCTCGCAGCGGGTGGGGTCGAGACGCCGCGACTCCTGCTGCACACCGAGCTCGCGAACTCCAGCGGTCAGGTCGGGCGGAACTTCACCGCACACGGGGCGACGCAGGTGTGGGCGACGTTCGACGAGTCGATGCGGTCCTACCGCGGGTACCCGTCGTCGATCATCACCGAGGACTTCGTGCGGCCGACCGACGCCGACTTCGCGGGCGGCTACCTCATCCAGAGCCTCGGCGTGCAGCCGCTGACCTTCGCGACGACGCTCGTCCGGGGCGGCGGGCTGCGCGGGAAGGCGCTCGTCGACGCCATGCGGGACTACCCGCGGATGGCCGGGGTCGGCATCAACGCCGAGTGCCTGCCGTACGACGGGAACCGCCTCGAGCTGACCGACGAGCTCGACGCCCACGGGGTGCCTCGGGCACGGGTCACGTTCAGCCCCGGCGAGAACGAGGACGCGATCGAGCGGCACGCCGTGAAGACCATGACCGCGATCGTCGAGGCCGCCGGTGGACGCGACGTCCGCGTGCTCGAGCGGACCGCGCACACCATCGGCACGGCCCGGATGGGGACCGACGCCTCGTCGTCCGTCGTGGACCGGGACGGCCGGTCGTGGGACGTGCCGAACCTCTGGGTCTGCGACAACTCGGTGTTCCCGAGTGCCGTGATCGCGAACCCGGCGCTGACGATCATGGCGCTGTCGCTGCGGACGGCGGACCGGATGCTCGCGGGTGTGCCGGACGGCGGCGGGTCGCGGGAGACGGTGGGCGCGCGAGGCTGACGCTCGGCGCGGGCGGTGCGCGCGGGCGTGGGCGCGCGGGCACGGGCGCCTGTCGGCGGTCCCGGGCAGACTGGCGGCATGTGTGGAAGGTTCGTCGTCTCCGACACCACCGCCGACCTGCTCCCGGAACTCGTCGGTGAGCTCGCCGCGCGCACCGAACACGTCGACGAGGACACCGGTGAGGTCCGCGCTGGCCTGGCCCCGAGCTGGAACGTCGCCCCGACCGACCCCGTGTACGCCGTCCGACAGCGGCACGGGCACCGGGAACTCCCGCAGATCAGCTGGGGGTTCGTGCCGAGCTGGGCGAAGGACTTCCAGAAGCAGCGCCCGAAGCCGATCAACGCCCGCATCGAGACCGTCGCGACGAGCGGCATGTTCAAGCGGGCGTTCGCGACGAACCGGTGCATCGTGCCCGCGCAGGGCTACTACGAGTGGGTCGTGCGCGAGGACGGCAAGGAGCCGCACTTCGTCCACGAGCCCGGCGGCGCCCTCGCCATGGCGGGCGTCGTGAGCGCCTGGCCCGACCCGACGAAGCCCGAGGACGACCCGGACAAGTGGCGGCTGTCGCTCGCGATCATCACGCGGGACGCCCACGTCGCCCCGGGTGAGGTACACGATCGGATGCCGGCGTTCCTCACGCCCGACGGCTACGACGACTGGCTCGACGGCGAGCTCGGGACGGACGACCTGCTCGCCCTGCTCGACCACGAGTCGCTCGCGGTCGCAGCCGGGCTCGAGCAGTACGAGGTCGCACGGACCGTGAACAGCGTCCGGAACCAGGGACCGCACCTGATCGACCCCGTCGGCTGACGATCGTCGGGCCGACGACGAAGACCCCGCCTCGCGGGCGGGGTCTCTCGTGGTGTGTCGGTGGGTGGGACGCAGATCAGTCCAGCGTCCGCCGGACGTCCGGCAGGAGCACGTGGAGCCGTTCGGCGAGGCGGTCCTGGGCCTCCTCGAGGCTCCGGAAGTCTCCGACGTACTGACCGAAGGTGTCCGACACGAAGAAGTGCGCGCCCTGCTGGTCGACGACTCCCCCGTAGTACCCGCCGTAGTTCGCTGCCCAGAGACCAGCGTCCGCCTCGGACCACACCACGTGTACTCGGGCCGGCGCCTCGGGCGAGACGATCCCGTCGCCGATCCCGGTGATGAGCTCGATGGTCGCCGTGTCGACGTCCACCTCGGTGTGCTGGCCGGACGCGACGGGGGTGCTCATGGTGGTGCTCCTGGTGCTGGTGGCGCGGTGCGCCGTGGTGCTGTGCGGTGTGCTGTTGTCGGTGGCCCCGTCCGATGACGGGCGCGGATGGTCGCCCGGCACTACGCGACCGGCCGGATGACGGCCGGGAGCATGACGTGCAGCTGGTCGGCGAGTCGGCCCTGGGCTTCCTCGAGCGACCCGAAGTCGCCGACGACCAGGCCGAACGTGTCCGACGCGACGTACCGGCCGTCGCGCTTGTCGACCGAGCCCCCGAAGTAGCCGCCGTAGTTGGCGACCCACTCGTCCTCGTCCTCCTGGGTCCAGGTGAGCTTGGCGCGGCTCGCACGCCCGTGGACGGCAGCGTCGGCCTCGAGGATCGCGATCGTGTCGACGGTGTCGGTGTCGAGCGTGACCTCGGCTCGCGTGTCGGTCTGGACGGTCGTGCTCATGTCGTGCTCCTTCGCGTTCCGGGGTACATCTGCTGACACCAGAACGCTACGAGACAGCACGGTCCACACGCCACCCGCCCGCGTGCATTCACGGGTTGCGTCAATGCTCTCCATCGCCGAGGCCCGGGTTTCCGGGGGCTGATGACGACAATTCGGGGTACACGTCCCCCGACGGGGTACTCGCTCCGTGGATGAACCGGATCCCGGGGTACAGCGTCGATGACGCCCCCGCGAGACTCGGCGACGCCCCCGCGAGACTCGTGGTGGGCGACGACGTTCGCGCTCGCGGCCGCGAGACTGGTCGCTCAGCTCGAGACTCGGCAGCACGCAGCCGCAGGCAGCACCCAGGCAGCAGGCGGCAGCCAGCCGCCAGCGGCCAGCAGGCAGCGCTCAGCGCACCGCGCGCAGGGCGTCCGCGATCGTCGCCACGGCGGCCCCGATCTCGTCCGCCACCCGGGCGTGCGTCGCCGTCGACCGACGGTAGGGGTCGTCGACGTCGTCGTCCGCGGGGTCGACCGGGGGCGGCACCGAACCCCGGAGCCGAGCCACCCGCTCGACGAGTTCCGGCACGGTCGACACACCGGAGAGGTCGGCGGGCTCCAGCGCGTCGAGCACCCGTGCGAACTGCACGATCGTGAACGCCCGCTTCGTGGCACGGGGAGCGAGGGAGACCACCGCGGCCCGGTGCGCTCGCTCGGCGGTGAGCACGAGGTCCGCGGCACCGGCGATCGCGGGGGTGAGGTACCGCGCACGGTGGTCGTCCGGCGAACCGCCGAGCCGACGCGACTGCGCGGCAGCGGCCTCGTCCATCGGGGCGCCGTCCTGCGCGATGGTGCCCGCCGACTCGACCGTGAACGCAGGGGCGTCACGGCCGAGGCGGGCGGTGAGGACCTGTGCGCCGAGCGGAGACCGGCAGAGGTTGCCGCTGCAGACGAACAGGACGCGCATCGTCAGGACGCGGTCGGTGCGGCGCCGAGGAGGTCGTGCCGGACGACGATCGCGTCACGGCCGGGGCCGACGCCGATGGCCGAGATCCGGGCGCCGGACATCCGCTCGACGGCCAGCACGTAGTCCTGCGCGGCCTGCGGCAGGTCCTCGAACGACCGGGCGCCGGTGATGTCCTCGGTCCAGCCGGGGAACTCCTCGTAGATCGGCTTGGCGTGGTGGAAGTCCGACTGGTTCACGGGGACCTCGTCGACGCGCTGGCCGTCGACCTCGTACGCCACACAGACCGGGATGGTGTCCAGCCCGGTGAGGACGTCGAGCTTGGTGAGCACGAAGTCCGTCACGCCGTTGATGCGCGCCGTGTACCGGGCGATCGGGGCGTCGTACCAGCCGCAGCGGCGCGGACGTCCGGTGGTGGTGCCGAACTCGAAGCCGTTGGCGCGCAGGAACTCCCCCGACTCGTCGAACAGCTCGGTCGGGAACGGCCCGGCGCCGACGCGGGTCGTGTACGCCTTGACGATCCCGATGATGCGCTCGAGCTTGCCCGGGCCGATGCCGGAGCCGGTGGCGGCACCGCCGGCGGTCGCGGAGGAGGACGTCACGAACGGGTACGTCCCGTGGTCGACGTCGAGCATGGTTGCCTGGCCGGCCTCGAAGAGCACGGTGTCGCCGCGTTCGAGTGCCCGGTGGATCTCGAGCGCGGTGTCGGCGACCATCGGGCGGAGTCGGTCGGCGAACGAGAGCAGCGACTCGACGACCTCGTCGGCGTCGATCGCGCGGCGGTTGAACACCTTCACGAGGAGGTGGTTCTTCTGGTCGAGGGCAGCCTCGACCTTCTGCCGCAGGATGTTCTCGTCGAAGATGTCCTGGATGCGGATGCCGACGCGGTTGATCTTGTCGGCGTAGGTGGGGCCGATGCCCCGGCCGGTGGTGCCGATCTGCCGCTTGCCGAGGAACCGCTCGGTCACCTTGTCGATGGTGCGGTGGTAGTGCGTGATGACGTGGGCGTTGGCCGACACGAGCAGCCGGGAGACGTCGACGCCGCGGGCCTTCAGCGCGTCGAGCTCCTGGAAGAGGACCTCGAGGTCGACGACCACGCCGTTGCCGATGATCGGGGTGACCCCGGGCGTGAGGATGCCGGACGGCAGGAGGTGCAGCGCGTACTTCTCGCCGCCGACGACGACCGTGTGCCCGGCGTTGTTGCCGCCGTTGAACTTGACGACGTAGTCGATGCGGGACCCGAGGAGGTCGGTGGCCTTCCCCTTGCCCTCGTCGCCCCACTGGGCGCCGATGATGACTGCTGCGGGCATCTGGTTCTCCTCACGTTGGCGGAGGACCGCACGCGACCGGCTCGGTCGGTGGTCCACCCGAGTCTATCGGCTGGTCACCTCCACGCCACCGTCCGGACGGCTCCTGAGTGCACGGAGCCCCGGACCGAGCACGCTGGGACTCCGATGCCACGACGGAAGGACCACCACCATGAGCGACCCCATCGACGACCCGGAGCGCCTGCAGGACGTCGAGCAGGCCGAGGAACTGACGGACGGCGGGATCGGCTCGGTCGAGCACGCTCCGCAGGACGTGATGCCCGAGACGGACCGCGGCCGCGAAGCGACCGACGAACGACCGGACGCCTGATCCACAGGCGGGACGACCGGTCGAGGACGACCGACAGACGGACGGGAGGCACGGTGCCAGCTGGCACCGTGCCTCCCGTTCGTTGCTCGGTCGCGCCCGAACCGCGCCCGCCTTCGCAGCTAGCTGCGGAAGAAGTCCGCGTACGCGGGGTCCCCGACCGGCTGGCTGTGGCCCGGCTCGCGGAGCCGCTCCTCGACCATCGCCTGGATCACGTCGGGCGGGGTGAGACCGCGTCGACGCCACTCCGTGGGGTTCGCCCGGAGCTGCTTGATGTCGCTCTGCTGTCGCATGTGATCACCATTCCACGAAACAACTAGTTTGTCTAACTACCTGTCCCGTCAGCGCACTCCAGGCGGACCCGACGGATCTACTTCGTGACCTTCGGGGTCGGCTTCGAGGTGGCGGAGCCGTCCAGGTACCCCGGGGCCTTCGCGACGACCTTGACGGTCAGCTTCTTGCCGCGGTCGGACGTCTTGACCGTGTACTTCGCGGCCGTGGCCTTCCCGATGGCCTTCCCGTCCCGGTACCACTGGTACGAGTAGGTCACCTTCGCGCTGCCCGCGTCCCACTCGCCGTGCGCCGCGGTCAGCGTCTTGCCGACCTTGGCGGTCCCGCTGATCGACACCGAGCTGCCCGGCTTGAGGGCGAGCTTCGTGACGACCTTGGTCGAGACGGTCTGGGCCTGCTTGCCCACCGCGTTGCCGAGGTGGAGGAGCAGGACCTTCTCGCTCGTGGCACCGCTCGCGCGGGTCACCTGCAGCGACCCCTTGTCGGCGAACAGCGTGCCGCCCGCGCCCGACTGGGCGAAGGTCAGCGCCGGCTTGGCGAGGTCGAAGGTCGTCGCCGGGGTGGTGTCGACCACGGAGCCGCCCGTGACACCGGTCGCGTAGGCCGACTCGGTCTCCACGTGGTAGCTGACCTGCTTGCCGGTCGCGCCGATCAGGCTGGCCGTCACCGGCAGGACCTTCACCGCGCTGTCGAACGTGTTGACGTCCTGGCCGGGCGCCCCTGCGTTGAGCGGGTACGCGTCGACCACGGGGTCCTCGTCCTCGGCCGCGTGCAGGTCGACCGTCGTGACGAACGTCGCGTCGACCACCGACGACTTGGCGTCGTAGACGAGGTAGTCGTCCGTGCCGTCACCGTCCACGTCGATGTACACCTCGACGTTGGTCACGGCGCCGGGGTTGGCGTCGGGGCCCTGGGTCTGCACGCCGAACGCGAGCACGTCCGATGCCTTGTCGTAGCTCGCCCCGTAGGAGCGGACGTCGGCCGCGCGGAGCGACTGCTGGGCCGAACCGGCGGGGAACGACTCGGCCGGCGACGTGCCACCGAGGACGAACGGCGCGACCGCGGCGTGGTAACCGGTGGTCAGGCCGCCCTGGTCGACGGAACGGCCGGTCAGGGTGAGCTGCGCCTTCGTGGAGCCCGTGAAGGTCACACTGCTCCCCGTGACCGCACTCACCGGCTTCGGCGCGGCGTAGGTGCCGAGTCGGAGCGGTTCGACGGTCTTGTCGGTCGGCGTGAAGGTGACGAGGCCGGTCGCCGCCGCGACGAACTCGCGCTGGTAGCCCTGCTGCACGGCCTCCTGCGTCGGGTCGATCACCCGACGGAGCTGCGTCGGGTCGGCGACCCGCATGGTCAGCTTGAGGACCGCGCCGCCGCCGGGACGGACCGTGACGCGCTGCTTGTCGAGCGAGAAGGTCACGCCCGGCTGCGTCACACGGGACTGGTAGGCCACGTCGTACGTGTGCGCGACCGAGTCCTTGTTCGTGATGAGCAGGGAGCGCTCGGCGGTGGTGTTCTTGTCCGCGACCTCGACGACGCCGAAGGACGCGGTGACGAGCTTGCCGTTCTCGACGCTCACCACGGTGGTGTCGGCGTTCACGGCCTGCAGGGCGTCGACGCGGCCGGTGCCCTGACGGAGCTGGTTCGCGACCGTGTTGCCGTCCTTCACGTCGTGCGTCGCGGTGTTCATGAGCGCTGCCTTGACGGCGTCCGCACCCCAGGTCGGGTGCGACTCGAACGTCAGCGCGGCGATGCCCGCGACGTCCGGCGTGGCCATCGAGGTGCCGCTCATCGACATGCGGCCGTCACCGGTGCCGTTGGCGGCGGAGATGACGTTGACGCCGGGACCGGCGATGTCCGGCTTGACGATGTCGTCGAAGGAGCCGTGGACGCCGCGGCTGGTGAAGGACGCGAGGGTGTTCACGGCCTCGGGGTCGGTCGCCAGCTGGAAGCCCTCGAGCTCGTCCGCGAAGCGCACGTGCAGGGTCCCCGCCTTCGCGGCTGTCTGGAGGCCCGTGACGCTGTCCTTGGTCAGCTCGGCACCCGGGATGGTCGCGTTCCCCGCGATGCCCGAGTCGAAGGTGTTGACGGTGCCCGCGAGGAGCACGCCGACGCCGCCGGCGGCCGTGACGTTGTCGAAGCGGGTCTTCGACCCGCACTCGAGTGCGCCGTCGGTCCACTTCAGCCACGCGACCTTGCCCGCGATGGCGGCCTTGTCCGCACCGGTGAAGGCCGTGCAGCCGTCGACGTTCGTGGTCGGCACGGCGACGTCGCCCTCGACGGGCAGCGTGCCGGAGTAGTCCTGCGAGTACTGCGCCCGCCAGGTCTTCGCGACCGAGCTCGGCGCGGTCGCCTGGACGCCGTCGTAGAGGGACTGGCCCGTGGCGCTCGCGGCGACGGTCAGCGCACCCTCGGCGGTCCCGGGGGATCCCCCGATGTCGGTGAAGTCGTCGGCGTTGCCCGAGGCGATCACCGGCAGCACGCCGCGGTCGGTGAGGGCGTCGATCTTCGCGTTGTCGGGGTCGTCCGGCGCACCGTAGTCGGAGCCGAGCGAGAGGTTGAGGACGTTGATGTCCTTGCCCTGGGTGAGCGCCTGGCCGACCCAGTCGAGTGCGGCGCCGGTGAGGTCGGTCGAGCCGCCCCCGTCCCCGAACACCTTGAGGGCGTAGAGACCAGCTTCCGGCGCGGTGCCCGGACCGACCCACATGTCCTGGACCTGCTGGGCGGTCAGCTTGGTGTAGTCGCCGTCGAAGGTCTTCTTGTCGGCGGTGAGGCCGTAGCCCGCGACCGTGCCGGACACGTGCGTCCCGTGGTCGCCGCCCTTGCCGTCGATGGGGTTGTCGTCCGGTGCCGGCACCGGCTGGTAGGCGTCGCTCGTCGGGTCCGCGTTGTAGGTCGGACCCGCGAAGTCGTACCCGCCGAGGAACTTCGCGGGGTCGTACGAACCGGCTGCCGGCGCCGACGTCGAGGCGAGGGCGTCGGCGTACGCCTGGGCCGTGCCGGGACCGCCGAAGTCGGCCTGCGTGTAGTCGAGGCCCGTGTCGAGCACCGCGACGTTGACGCCCTTGCCGGTGTGCCCCGTCTGGGTCCAGGCGTTGAGTGCCCGGGTGTAGACGTCGCTCGCGGCGTTCTTCGGGGCGACGCCGTCGACGCCCGCCTTCGCCGTGCTCGGGTCGACGCCGGAGGGCGCAGCGGACGCGTCGGCGTTGACGGTCGGCTCGACGATCTTCTTCGGGGTGAGCGGGATGATGCTCTCGACGTCGGAGCGCTTCGCGATCTGCTGCAGCGCGTCGACGTCGGCGACGACCGCGACCCCGGGGACGGTGTACTCGGTGGCGTAGAGCTCGGTCGACCGCGGGTCGGCCTTCTTGACGGCGGCGCGGACGGCCTCCGTCGTGGACTGGATCGACTGGACACGCTGCTTCGCCTGCGTCGACGGGGACTTCGAGCGGGAGAGGTCCCCGCCCTTCGCCTGCGCGTCGACCTCGAGCGCACCCTTCCCGGTCGTGCGCACGAACGCGCTGACCGTCTTCGTGGGCTTCGCGTCACGCAGGGGCTGCGCGAGCTTCAGCTCGGGGATGGACACGCCTGCGGGAGCGGCGACGGCGGTGCCGCCGACCGCCAGCCCGGCGCACGTCAGGGCCGCGGCGGCGATGCCGGCGGTCAGGACGCGCGCGAGGCGGCGTGGTGTCGGGTTCGGGTTCGGTGTTGCACGGTTCAAAGGGCACTCCTGGCTCTGTCCGTGGTTCTCGTGGAATTCCTGTGAAGCTATTTGCTTCCTTTCAGGTCGCCTAGTCCCCTCTTCGGAGGACCGTCCCTCGTTCGGGGGTACACGATGCTTAACTTGCACACCCATGTGCAGTTTATTAGGATGGGGGCCATGACCACGCCTGCTGCGCCCACTCGCGCACCCCGCCGGGACGCCGCGGAGAACCGGGCGGCACTGATCGAGGCCGCGAAGACGGAACTCCAGCGCGACCCGGACGCCTCCCTCGAGACGATCGCCGCCGCCGCCGGTCTGTCGCGCCGTGCGGTCTACGGACACTTCCCGTCCCGTGACGACCTCGTCCGCGAGGTCGTCACCATCGGCGCCGCCCGGATCGCCGCCGCGATGCCGACCGCTGCCGACCTCGTCGAGGTGCCGGCCGCCGCTCGGATCGCCGCGATCGCGGTGGCGCTCTGGGCCGAGGTCTCGCACGTCCGCTCGATGGCGGCCGTCGCCGTCCGGGAACCCTTCATCCAGTCGGTGGCGGCCGAGTTCGCACCGGTCCGGGCCCGCGTCCGCGACGCCTGCGCGCTCGGGATCGCGGACGGCATCATGCGCGACGACGTCACCCCGGACGCGCTCGGCCGGCTCGTCGAGGACGCGTGCATCGCCGTGCTCGACGAGGCGACCCGCTCCGGCACCTCCGACGCCGCCGGACGTCGCATGGTCGTCCTGTCGGCGCTCGGCGTGACCGGCATCGACTGGCGCACCGCCCTGCTCTCCGAACCCAGCCCGTCGACCACCACCGCCCAGGAGCCCTCCGCATGAGCACCCTCGAACTCGACCACGTCGGCATCGGCGAGGAGCCCGGCGCCGCGCTGCCGACCGTGTCCGCGGTGGCCGGACCCGGTCGACCGGGCATCGTCGCCGTCGAGACCGAACAGGCCCCGGTGCTCGCGTCGCTCGTGGCCGGCGGCCGGATGCGACCCGACCGGGGTCGCGTGCTCGTCGACGGGCACGAGGACCCGGCAGCCGTGCGCGGCTCGTTCGCCCTCGTCGACACCCCCGGCGTCGCCGAGCCCTTCCCCGTGATGAGCTGCCGACGCATCGTCCGCGAGGAACTCGCCTACGCCGGTCAGCGACCGTCGCGCGAGCACGTCGACACGGTGCTCGAGTCACTCGGGATGGCGCAGTACGCCGACACCCACGTCCAGCGCGTCCCCACCGAGGTCCGCATCCGCCTGCTCGTCGAACTCGCCCTGCTCCGCGACGGTGTCACCGGACTGGTGGTCACCTCGCCCGAGCGGCACGGCGGCGCCGTAGAGGACTGGTTCGCCGTCGTGCGCGACGTCGCCCTCCGTGGCGTGACCGTCCTCCTCGTGACGTCGAAGGCCGCGGCGCAGACCGCCGTAGCCCTCCTCGACACCATCCCCTCCCCGACCACGACCGACGGCCCCGACGACGCGACCGCCACCGACGGAGACGACCCGCGCCTCCAGGAAGCGTCCTGACGTGACCACCACCTCGCTCGTCCGCGCGGAGCTCGCGCGCCTCACCGCCACGCCCCTCGCCCGCCTCGCGTTCATCGCACTGATGTGCGTGCCGCTGCTCTACGGCGGCGCCTACCTGTGGGCGAACCGCGACCCCTACGCCAAGCTCGACCAGGTCCCCGCCGCGATCGTCAACCAGGACGCCGGCGCCACGCTCGACGGCGACCGGGTGGACTACGGCGACGACGTCACGAAGGAGGCGATCGACGGCCACGACTTCGCGTGGACGGAGACCTCCGCGGCCGATGCACGCTCCGGGGTCCGGAACGGCACCTACGACTTCGTCGTGACGATCCCGCACGACTTCTCGTCCTCGCTCGTGTCGGCGCAGTCGGACGACCCCGAACAGGCCAAGCTCACGATGACGACCGCCGACACGAACTCGTACCTCGCGTCGACCATCGCAGAGCAGGCGGGCAAGACCATGCGGACCGCCGTCGCCGAGCGGGTCGGCAAGCAGGCCGCGAAGACACTCCTCGTCGGACTCGCGGACGTACGCGACAGCCTCGGCGACGCCGTCGACGGGGCCGGTCAACTCGCCTCCGGGGCCACCACCGCGAAGGACGGGGCCGACCGACTCGCCGACGGGACGGGCAAGCTCTCCTCGGGGGCGGCACAGCTCGCCGCCGGCACCGCGGACCTGCCGTCGCAGACGCAGCAGTTGGACAGCGGGGCGCAGCAGGTGTCCTCGGGCGCGTCGCAGCTCGCGTCCGGGCTCGCCGACGCGCAACAGCAGACCGCATCACTGCCGTCCGACACGGCTCGCCTCAACTCCGGCGCGCAGCAGGTCGCCAAGGGTCTGCAGACACTGTCGGACTCGACCGACCCGGCGCTGGAGTCACTCGAGGCGCTCTCCCCCGACACCGTGAACGCGGCGATCACCGCGGCGGCGGCGAAGCAGGGCGTCGAGCTGTCGCCTGAGGCGCAGGCGGTCATCGAGCAGACGGTCGAGCAGCAGCTCGCGGACTCCGGCAACCAGGAGCAGCTCGCGAAGGTCGAGAAGGCCCTGACCGGGATCGACCAGCTCCGTGACGGCTCGGCCCAGGTCGCCGCCGGGACGCAGCAGCTCGCCGACGCGTCGCCGACCCTGGCGAACGGGATCGCCACCGCGGCCGACGGCGCGTCCACCCTGTCCGGCGGCGCGTCGCAGGTCGCCGCGGGGACCTCGAAGCTCGCAGCGGCCGCGCCGTCCCTGTCGAGCGGCGCGTCCCAGCTCGCCTCTGGAGCGGCCTCGGCCGACGAGGGCGCGAAGTCGCTCGCGTCCGGGCTGACGAAGCTCGAGAGCGGCTCGACGGAGCTCGCGGACAAGCTCGACGACGGCCGCACCAAGATCCCGTCGTCGACCGCGTCGTCGCGCGAGGACCAGGCGTCCGTCATCTCGGACCCCGTGAAGGTCGGCGACGACAACGTGGCCTCGGCGGGGAACTACGGCGCCGGTCTCGCCCCGTTCTTCATCTCCCTCGCAGCCTGGATCGGCATGTACGCGCTGTTCCTCATCCTCAAGCCGATCTCGAAGCGGGCGATCACCGCGGTGCGGAAGCCCCTCCGGGTGGTGCTCGGCGGCTGGCTCACCCCCGCGCTCCTCGGGGTCGTGCAGATGGTCGCGCTGTTCCTCATCGTCCGGTTCGCGCTCGACCTGAACGTGGTGCAGGCCGGCCCGACGATCGGCATCATGGTGCTCGCCTCGGCCACGTTCGCGGCGATCATCATGGCGCTCAACGTGCTGCTCGGGTCCGTCGGGCAGTTCCTCGGCCTCGTGCTCATGCTCGTGCAGCTCGTGACCGCCGGCGGGACGTTCCCGTGGCAGACGCTGCCGGGGCCGTTGGCGGCGCTGCACTTCGCGCTGCCGATGACGTACTCGGTCGACGCCATCCGGCAGACGATGTACGGCGGGTCCGCGGCGGCGGCGTGGTCGGACACGGGCGTGCTGCTCTGCTGGCTGCTCGGGGCGCTGCTCGTGTCGTACGTCGTGACCGCCCGGCAGACCCGGAGTCGCACGCTGCGGGACCTCCGGCCGAGCCTCATCGGCTGACGCCGGGCCGCGGGCCGCTGCCCTTGCACAACCAAAGGCGCCTCGCACCACGCCATCGCGCGGTTCGAGGTGCCTTCGGTTGTGCGCCAGCGATCCGCACCGCCGCACACCCGCTCCGCCGCACACCCGCACCGCCGCACACCCACCCCCGCGTACCGTCGCGCACATGGCGACGCTGCTCATCACCGGAGCGGCCGGACGCATCGGGACGGCCCTCCGCCCGAGGCTCACGGCCGCCGGACACGACCTCGTCCTGCTCGACACCCGCCGCCCGGACCCGGCGGTCGGGGACCGTGAGCGCTTCGTCGAGGGGGACGTGAACGACCGCTCCGCCCTCGCGGCCGCCCTGCCCGGCGTCGACACGATCGTGCACCTGGCCGGGATCCCGACCGAGGACGAGTGGGACACCCTCGTCGCCGCCAACGTCACGGGCACCAAGAACCTGTTCGAGGCCGCCGTGGCAGCCCGGGTCCGACGTGTCGTCCAGGCGAGCTCGATCCACGCGGTCGGTCGGGTCCCCGAGGAGGGCACCGCCCCGGCGAGCGTCCCGGGCGACCGGCTCCCGCGTCCCGACCTGTACTACGGGTTCACCAAGGCCGCGATGGAGCTCCTCGGCAGCCTGTTCGCCGACCGGTACGACATGTCGGTGGTCTCGGCCCGCATCGGCGCCTTCGGCGAGCGCCCGAGCAGCCGGCGGGCGCTGCTGATGTGGAGTTCGCCGGACGACCTGGCGCGGCTCGTGCAGGCGACGGTCGACCTCCAGGAGCCGGGACACCACGTCGTGTGGGCGGTCTCGCGGAACACCGGGTCCCCCGCCGACCTGTCCGCCGGCGAGGCGATCGGCTTCCACCCCGCGGACGATGCCTCGGCCGTGCTCGACTCCGAGCAGCGTGCGGCCCTGCCGGACGAGGACATCCGGTTCCTCGGCGGCGGTATGGCGGACCTGCCACTCGGTCGGCGGTCGAGCTGACCACCGGACCGCCAGTGACGCGGCGGACCCGCACCGCGCCTCCAGGCAGCCACGACGCGGCGGACCCGCACCGCGCCTCCAGGCTGATGTCCTGACAACAGCACCAAGTGCGCCACCGCTAGGATCGACGAGGACACCAGGAGGTCGATGCCGATCATGGGCGACGGCAAGCCAGCCGGCGGCAAGCCGGCGACCATCTACGACGTCGCGGCACGTGCCGGCGTCTCCAAGTCGCTCGTCTCGCTCGTCCTGCAACGCTCCCCGCGGGTGAGCGACCAGCGCCGCACGGCGGTGCTGCAGGCCATCCAGGAGCTCGACTACCGCCCGTCGACGGCCGCCGTCGCCCTCGCGGGGACACGCTCCCGCACGATCGGGGTGGTGCTCGACGACTTCCGGAACCAGTGGTTCGTCGATCTCCTCACCGGCCTCCGCGAGTCGCTGCAGGACCAGGGGCACCGGCTCGTCGTCGCCGACCGGTTCCTCAACACCGGTCTGGACGCCTCGCCCGTGGAGGGCTTCCTCTCGATGCGCGTCGAGGGCATCGTGATCGCCGGCGAGCCCGAGACGGACCTGGCGGTCCCCGCGTCCATGCCGCTGGTGATCGCGGGTGGGCGCGTCGCGATCCCGCGCGCCGACACGGTCGCGAACGACGACCGCACCGGCGGCGCGATCGCCGCCGACCACCTGCTCGGCCTCGGGCACACGCGCATCGGCTTCGTCGGGGCGCGTTCCGCCGCCTCCGACGAACGACGGACCGGCCTGGAGGCACGGGTCGCCTCCGCCGGGTCCGGCGCCTCCGTCGTCAGTGCGGTCCTGCCCGGTGAGCCCACCGAGGACGCCGGTGTCCGTGCCGTCGGGGTCCTCCTCGACGAGCACCCCGACGTCACGGCGGTGTTCGCCGCGAACGACGTGATGGCCCTCGGGGCGCTCTCGGGCCTCGCCGAGCGGGGCCTGCGGGTGCCCGAGGACGTCTCGGTCATCGGGTACGACGACACCCCGGTCGCCGCCACCCGCTACGTCGGCCTGACGAGCATCGACGACCGGAGCGTCGAGATCGGCCGGGGTGCTGGTGAGCGGTTGCTCGCCCGCATCGCGGACCCGGACGCCCCGGCACGGGAGATCCTCGTCGAGCCGCGGCTCGTCGCGCGGCGCACGACCGCACGACGCTGACGCTGACGCTGACGCTGACGCTGCGACGGGAGCGCAGCTCGTCGCTCCCGCCGCGACGGTGCCTCAGCGGTCCGCGGTCGTGCCCTCGTCGCGGGCGACCGCCACGTCGAGCCGCGGGTCGAGTGCCGGGTCCGGGGACACCGCGGCGGTGCTCACCGGCGGGTCCGGCTCGTGCGCGACCTCCGGCCGTGCCGTGCCCCGGGTCGGGCGGAGCCGCTGCCGGATGACCCGCCACGGTCGACCGAGTCCGGTCTGGACGCCGCGCTCCGCGGGTGCGTCGACCTCGAGGCCGTAGTACTCGCCGACGCGTTCCAGGAGCAGCGCCCGTTCCGCCCGGTCGTACGCCCGGCGTTCGCGGCTGAACGCGATGACGGTCGACCAGCAGGTGAGCAGGAGCACGATGCTGAACGGGAGTGCGGTCGTGATCGCCGCCGTCTTCAGGGCGTTGAGGCCGCCGGTGAGCAGGAGCGCGATGGCGAGCAGTGCGGTCACGCCCGCGAAGAACACCCGGAGCCAGTTCTTCGGCTCGATGTCCCCGCCGGAGGCGAGCATGGCCATCACGAGCGACCCGGAGTCCGACGAGGTCACGAAGAAGACGCCGATGAGGAGGATCGCGCCGAACGTCAGGACGGTCCCCGCTGGCAGGTCCCCGAGCAGGGTGAACAGCGACCCCTCGACGTCGACCGAGCCGTCGCTGCCGACCAGGCCCCCGCCGTTCATCTGCTGGTGGACGGCGGCCCCGCCGAGCACGGCGAACCAGAGCATCGTGAGCGCGGTCGGCACGAGCAGGACGCCGAAGACGAACTGCCGCACCGTGCGGCCCTTCGAGATGCGGGCGATGAAGATGCCCACGAACGGCGCCCAGGACATCCACCAGCCCCAGTAGAACGTGGTCCAGGCCGCCTGCCAGGCCTCGCCGGCCGCGCCCTGCTGCGCGCTCACGGTGAAGGAGAGCCCGACGAGGTCCTGCAGGTACGCGCCGATCGACTGCACGAAGTCACGGAGGAGGTACTGCGTCGGGCCGACGACGAGGATGAACAGCAGCAGCGCGGCCGCGAGGAGCAGGTTGAAGTTCGACAGGATCTTCATGCCCTTCGTCACGCCGGTGACCAGCGAGACGATCGTGAGCGCGGTGATCACGGCGATGATGGCGATCTGGCTGACCGTGGTGCTCTCGGCGATGCCGGCGCTCTCGAGGCCGGCACCGATCTGGAGGACGCCGAGACCGAGTGAGGTCGCGACGCCGAACAGGGTCCCGATCAGGGCGACGACGTCGATGGTGTTGCCCCACCCGCCCTTGACGCGGGCCCCGAGGAGCGGCTCGAGGGCCCACCGGATCGAGACCGGGCGCC
Source organism: Curtobacterium sp. NPDC089689 (assembly GCF_044749145.1). Classification (NCBI taxonomy): domain Bacteria; kingdom Bacillati; phylum Actinomycetota; class Actinomycetes; order Micrococcales; family Microbacteriaceae; genus Curtobacterium; species Curtobacterium sp. NPDC089689. The sequence goes on from NZ_JBIVHJ010000001.1 coordinate 646,356, forward strand.
CGCGGCGGTGGATCGCGTACGCGAGCGCCAGCCCGAGCACGACGTAGATCGCCCAGGCGTGCAGGCCCCAGTGCAGGAAGGTCTGCGTCATCGCCTGCTGGGCGAGCGACGCCTCGTTCCCGGTGACGCCGGGGCGCGGATCCGCGAAGTGGCTCAGCGGCTCGGAGACGCCGTAGAAGACGAGACCGATCCCCATGCCGGCCGCGAAGAGCAGCGCGAACCACGAGCCGGTCGAGAACTCCGGTTCGTCGCGGTCCTTCCCGAGCTTGATGTCGCCGAACTTGCTGAAGCCGACGAAGATGCTGAACGCGACGAAGAAGGCCGCGACGAGGACGTAGTACCAGCTGAAGTTCTGGACGATCGCGTCCTGCAGTGTGTCGAAGGCGCCCTCTGCCGATGCCGGGGCGACGAGGGTCCACGCCACGAAGCCCAGGACGATGACCGCTGCGGGCCAGAACACCCAGCGCTTCAGTCGCGGGGTCGTGGTGGGGTGATGAGTCGCCATGCCGACCATGGTGCCCGGGTTCCTGTGGCCGCGCTCAGGTCCGGCGGTGGTGCGAGCACGGCCGGGCGCGTCCTCCGGACGGCGTTCGACTCCCCCCGGTGGTCAGCGGGTAGCGTTGCAGGCCGAACCGGTCCACCGCACCCACCACGCGGCGGCCGCCACCGAACGAGGCGGAGTCCGGTCACGGAGGATCTGGAGCGGTGCCGATGGAGGACGAGGGCCGGACGTCGGCACGTGCCGCACTGGTGGCGGCGCTCGACGTCGTGGGAGCGGCGCCGTCCGAGCGGTTCGAACGGATCGTCCGCGTCGCCCGCGAGGTCTTCGACGTCCCGTTGTCCTACGTCAACGTCCTCGACGACGACCTGCTGCACACACTGACGCCGAACGTGCCCGACGAGATCGTGTCCGGACCCGTCGGCTGGTCGTTCTGTCAGCTGACGATCCGGCAGGTCGAACCGACGGTCATCTGCGACACGACCGCCGACCCACGGACGGCCGGACTGCCCGGGGTGACGAACCGCGGCATCCGCTTCTACGCCGGGGTCCCGCTGACGATGCCGGGCGGCGTGCCCGTCGGGACGCTCTGCCTCATGGACACGCGGCCGCGGGACTTCTCGCTCGCTGACGAGGCCGCGCTGATCGACTTCGGCCGCTGGGCGGAACGCGCCCTCGGCCAGGGCCTCCACCACGACCGGTTGCAGGACGTCGTGGCCGCACTGACGCCCGCTCCGCTCGGGGTCGGCGACCTGCACGTCTCCGCGACCTCGGTACCGTACGGCGACACGAGCGGGGACCTGCACGACTGGTCGACCGACGGGCAGCACCTCACCGTGACGCTCGCCGACGTGATGGGCAAGGAGCAGCCCGCGGCGATCCTCGCTGCCGGGATCCGTTCGGCGCTCCGACAGCACCGCGACCGCGCACCCGAGGACGCCGTGCGGGCCGTCGAGCCGGCGGTCGCGGAGGACCTCGTCGCCGCGAGCGCGTTCGCCACGCTGTTCCACGCCCGGGTCACCCTCGGCACGGGTGCGGTCGAGGCGGTCGACGCCGGACACGGACTCGTCGTGCACCTCGGCGCCGACGGCCGGCACCGGATGCTCCGCTCGCACGACCTGCCGCTCGGCCTGCACCCGGTCGGCGCCGCACGGTCGGTCACGACCGTCACGCTGGCCCCCGGTGACGCACTCCTCGTGGCGAGCGACGGCGCGCTCGACCTCGGCGACGGCACGATCGACACGCTGTCCGCGCTCACGCGCACGTTCGAGCGCACGCGGGACCACCACGCGTTCCTCGAGACCGTCCGACTCCGCGCCGCCGAGCGTGCGGAGGACGACGTGACCGTGGTGCTGCTGACCCGCGACGCCTGACCCGACCTCGACAGCAGCGCGCGACGTCAGTCTGCGGTCGCGTGCTGCACGATCCAGCTGTGCATGACGATCGCAGCGGCGGCCGAGGCGTTGATGCTCCGCGTCGACCCGTACTGGGTGATCTCGAGGTGCGCGTCCGCCCCGGCCACGGCCTCGGCGGTCAGCCCCGGGCCCTCCTGGCCGAAGAGGAACACACAGCGCTCCGGGATCGCCGCGGTCTCGATGCGCTCGGCACCGTCGGTGTTGTCGATCGCGACGACCGGCCGCCCCTCGGCGTGCATGGCCTCGAGGAACGCCGCGACGTCCGGGTGGTACCGGACGTGCTGGTACCGGTCAGTGACCATCGCGCCGCGCTTGTTCCAGCGGCGGCGCCCGATGATGTGCACGGCGCCGGCGAGGAACGCGTTGGCGCTCCGCACGATCGACCCGATGTTGAGGTCGTGCTGCCAGTTCTCGATCGCGACGTCGAACGCGTGGCGCCGGGTGTCGAGGTCGGCGACGATCGCCTCCATCGACCAGTACCGGAATCGGTCGACGACGTTGCGGGGGTCGCCGTCCGCGAGGAGCTCCGGGTCGAGCCGGGGGTCGTCGGGCCACGGCTCGGGGTGGGGGCCGACGCCGTTGGTCGTGCGCTCGTGGGAGGGCTCGGGCTGGGCGGCGGTCACGCCCTCCAGACTAGGACGCGCGTTGCGCTGCGACCCGCGCCTCGATGCCGGCGAGCAGCACGTCGACGCCGAGCGTGAAGCGGTCGTCGTACGAGTGCGACCCGAGGATCTCCCCCACGAGCGCGTGCCGCTCCGGCCGGCCGGCCTCGGACGAGCCCCGGCCGACGAGGACGCCGACGTGCCCGACCACGAAGTCGTAGACCACGAAGAACGCGTACATCGCCTCACGGTCCGGCAAGCCGGCCTCCTGCAGCGCCGAGACGACGGTCCGGACGACGCCGTCCGACTCGGTCGAGGCGAGCGGTGCGTGCTGGCTGTGCGACTCGAGGACGAGCGGGTGGGTGGTCATGAGGTCGCGGAAGGTGCAGGCGAAGACCCGGACGACCTCGCGCCAGTCCGACGGCCACACGAAGGTCGAGGCGAACTCGTCCACGGTGCGCCGGACGAGCTCGGCGTGCAGGTCGTCGAGTCCGCCGATCGTCCGGTGCACGGTCATCGGGGCCACGCCGAGCGCCGCCCCGAGCGCGCGGAAGGACAGCCGGTCGAGCCCCTCCTCGTTCGCGATGCGTGTCGCGGCGTCGATCACCTGCTCGCGCGACAGCACGTTCGGGCGACCGCGTCGTCGCCGCGGCGCCACCCTTCCCTCCCCGACGGCCGCGCTCGCGGCAGCACCGGAGACGGCACCAGCAGCAGCGGGTCGGGGGGTGGCGGCGTGGGCGAGGGGGTCGACGAGCACGGTGGGACTCCTTGATCCAGTACGTGTACCGAAAATCCTAGGGCAAAAGCGAGCGACGTTCGGTGACTCGACCATCCCGGGAACCGACGCCCACGCGCAAGGGCCGATCCGCGCCTCCCGGCCTGCTCCCAGCACGCGCCGGGCGCGACCGCACGCGCATCCGGCATGACCACCCACTCGCACTAGGGTGAGGCCATGGCAACCCGCGACGAGGTCGAGTGCTGGCTGACGGACATGGACGGCGTGCTCGTCCACGAGAACCAGGCCCTGCCGGGGGCACCGGAGCTCATCCAGCAGTGGCTCGACGAGGGCACCGAGTTCCTCGTCCTGACGAACAACTCGATCTTCACGCCGCGCGACCTGAGCGCCCGGCTCCGCGGTTCGGGCCTGCACGTGCCCGAGGAGCGCATCTGGACGAGCGCGCTCGCGACCGCAGACTTCTGCCGGTCCCAGATGCCCGGCGGCTCCGCCTTCGTGATCGGCGAGGCCGGCATGACCACGGCACTGCACGAGGCCGGCTTCATCATGACCGAGACCGCCCCCGACTACGTGGTCGTCGGCGAGACACGCAACTACTCGTTCGAGGCGATCACCAAGGCCGTGCGGCTCATCCGCGACGGCGCGCGGTTCATCGTCACCAACCCCGACGCGACCGGTCCGAGCGCCGAGGGCGTCCTGCCGGCGACCGGTGCCATCGCCGCGATGATCGAGAAGGCCACCGGCAAGCAGCCGTACGTCGTCGGCAAGCCGAACCCGATGATGTTCCGCTCCGCGATGAACCGCATCGGGGCTCACTCCGAGAACACCGGCATGATCGGCGACCGTATGGACACGGACGTCCAGGCCGGCATCGAGGCGGGGCTCCACACCGTGCTCGTGATGACGGGCATCAGCGACCAGGCCGAGATCGAGAAGTACCCGTTCCGCCCGAGCGAGGTCATCTCCGGCGTGCACGAGCTCGTGCGCACCGAGCCGTTCGAAGTCGAGATGTAGGAGCACCGTGCGCTGGGACCCGGACCGCTACGCCGCCTTCGCGGACGACCGCGCACGGCCCTTCCACGACCTGGTCGCGCAGGTCGCGTGGTCGGCGGGCGACGGCCGGGAGGCACCGCGTCGCGTCGTCGACCTCGGTTGCGGCCCCGGGAACCTCACCGCCACCCTCGCGGCCCGCTGGCCGGGCGCACAGGTGGTCGGGATCGACAGCTCCGGGGAGATGCTCGCCACGGCTCCGTCGGACGTCCCCGGGCTGGCGTTCGAGCTCGGCGCGATCGAGGACTGGACGCCGGGCGCGACGGACGACGTCGTCGTGACGAACGCCGCGCTCCAGTGGGTGCCGTCGCACGTCGAGCTCCTGCCGCGGTGGTTCGCCGCGATGCCGTCGGGCGGGTGGTTCGCGATGCAGGTGCCGGGCAACTTCGACTCCCCGTCGCACGCGCTCATGCGGTCGGTCGCGGCCGACGGACCGTGGGCGTCCGTGCTCGAGGGCGTGCTGCGAGCCGACCCGGTCCTCGACCCGGCGGGTTACCTCGGGCTCATGCTCGACGCCGGACTCGAGGCCCGGGCGTGGGAGACGACGTACGCGCAGCTGCTGTCCGGCGACGACCCGGTGCTCGCGTGGGTGCGGGGCACGGGGCTGCGGCCCGCCGTCGCCGCCCTCGACGCCGCGGACCCGACGGGTGCGCTGACGACCGCGTTCACCGAGCGGTACGCCGCCCTGCTGCGTACCGCGTACCCGGCCGGACCGCACGGCACGGTGTACCCGTTCCGCCGGGTGTTCGCGGTCGGTCGCAAGCACTGACGCGTCCTTGCGCCGCTGCGCGTCAGACCGGCTGGAGGCGCGGCTCGTCGCCGCCCACGACGTACGCCGCCATCGGGGGCACCCCGACCCACCGGCGACGCAGACGACGTGGGCGGTCGTCCCGCCACGCCACCATGCCGCCCGCGACGATCCCGAAGGCGAGCAGGCCGAACGAGAACAGGCCGATCACCCCGGCGACCGTCAGCGTCGAGAGGTCGGACGGGTCCGCCGTGGCCGAGAAGCCGATCGACCCGAAGTCCCAGAACGCGTGCAGCAGCACGGGCGCGAGCAACGAGCCGGTCAACCGCCGCGCGACGTACAGCGTCGAGCCGAACGACGCCGCGAAGACGACCTGCAGCAGCGTGGGTCCGACACCGGCACCGGCGAGGATGTTCAGCAGGTGCAGCAGCCCGAACAGCACGCACGACACCGCCCACACCGCGAACTCGGGCAGACGTCGACGCAGCCCGACGAGCAGCACGCCCCGGGTCATCAGCTCCTCGAAGACCCCGACGAACAGCACCCCGACCGTGAGCAGCAGGAAGTACCGTACGGGCAGCGCGCCCCAGTCCACGAGCGGCAGCCGCACGAGGCAGACGAGGAGGATCCCGAGCGGCGCGATCATCGTCCAGCGCAGGGGCGTCCGGGTGGGGTCGACGGTCGCGATCCGCCACCAGCCGAGCGCGGTGACGACGACGGCGAGCGCCGCGACCGCGATCCCCTCCGGCACGACGAGGGAGCGGACGACGCTGTCGACCGTCTGCCCGAGACTCGGGTAGTCGTCGCTCGGGCGGGCTCGGACCGCGCTCACCACGGCGAAGACGACGAGGGGCGCGACGCCGACCAGCAGCGAGGGGGGAACCGGCCAGCGCCGTCTGCGGGCAGGGGCTGCTGACGTCACCCTTGCGTTTGTACCATTGACGCATGCGGCTTCCCTCCCTCAGCACCATGGCCGAGGACTACGTGAAGCTCATCTGGAAGGCGGGCGAGCGCGGCGGTGCCGGTCTGGCGACGCGCGACATCGCGGCGGCACTCCGGGTCTCGGCCTCCACGGTGTCGGGCAACCTCCGGAAGCTCGACCGCGACGGCCTGATCGAGCACACCCCGTACTACGGCGTCGTCCTCACGCCGCTCGGGCAGCAGGTCGCGGTGGCGATGGTCCGCCGACACCGGCTGATCGAGACGTTCCTGGTCCAGCGGCTCGGGTACGGCTGGGACGAGGTGCACACCGAGGCCGAGGCACTCGAGCACGCGGTGTCGGAGACCTTCCTCGACCGCGTCGACGCCGACCTGGGGCACCCGACGCACGACCCCCACGGCGACCCGATCCCCCGCGCGGACGGCTCCGTGCCGGACTCTCCCGGGGCGCTCCTGGGCACCGTGACACCGGGCACGTGCGGCACGGTGGACCGGGTGTCGGACGACGATCCCTCGCTCCTGCGGTACTTCGACGAGCTCGGAGTCGCGCTCGGCACGCACCTCCGGGTCGAGCAGGTCCGGGACTACGCGGGCGTCATCGCGGTGGCGCGCCGCTCCGCCGACGGTTCGGAGTCCCTCGTCGACCTGCCAGCCGCCGCCGCGACCGCCATCTGGCTCGCCCCCGACGACGACTGACCGGCGCGGTCCGCCCGTCCGATCCCGCCCCGCTTCGTCCGGTCCCGCCCCGCGCTGGTCGCTCGACATGCCGCTCACGTCCGCCCTGGTCGCACGACGGGCCGCCCATGCGCCGGCGACCCGACACGTTCGGTGACCACGCACTGGACCCCACGCACGTCCTCGCCGGACGGGAGGCACGGTGTCCGCCCGCGCCGCGCCTCCCGTCCGACCCCGCGCTGGTCGCACGACGTGCCGCTCACGTCCGCCCTGGTCGCACGACATGCCGCGCGGGCGCCCCCGAGCCGACACGTTCTGCGACCAGGCGCCCGGCGTGACGGCCGCGGCACCCGCAGCGCCCGCGCCAGCCCGGCGTCAGCCGCGCGCCACCGCCGACTGCCGCCGGAACGGCGCGGCCAGGGTCGGCGCGATCTCCCGCCGGTTGATCCAGAACACGACGACCGCGGCGACGAGGTGCACGATGCTGAGCACCCACCGCCCGCTCGTGTCCGTCACGACGAACTGGACCGCGAAGAGCGCCACGAGCGCGATCGCCGACCACCGGTGGAACCGCAGCGCGATGATGATCGCCACGCCGAGCACGGTCTGCGAGGCGGTGAGCATGAACTCCTCGACCTGCCGACCGTCGAGCGGCAGCCCGCCCGTGGTCCCACCGCCGAGCACGTGCGCGATCGGCAGCGACCCGACGAGCAGCGACCACTGGTTCACCTTCGAGGCGATGAGCGTCCCGATCGCCGCACCGCCCATCCCGCGCAGGGCGAAGAGCGCGGCGACGATGAACTCCGGCGCCTCGGTCGCGAGCGGTGCGAGCCACTGCACGAGGAAGTAACTGTCGATACCGAGCGCGCTGCCGGAGGACACGAGGGCCTCGGCGAAGGGCTCCGCGGACGACAGGATCACCGCGGCCGCGACGACGAACAGCGCGACGATCGTCCATCGACGCGCGCGGGTCGGCATCGCGGCGATGTTGCCCGCCATGCCGACGAGTTCCTCGTCGTCGTCGTCACCGTCGGACACCTTCGACGCGCGCCACAGGTAGGCGACGAACGCGGCGAGGAGCACGAACCCGAACCACAGCGGGATCGACCCGAACAGCGGGATGAGGAACGCCACGACCGCCAGGAGCGCGAGGAACCCGATGTCGAGCCGTGACGACTGCTCGAGCTGCAGCACCCGCGTGGCCGACGCTGGCAGCGAACCAGCGCGCACGTACCGCCGCGCGACGAGCAGCGAGATGACGACGACGAGCGGCCAGCCGAACCCGAGCAGCAACCGGTTCGACCCGGTCATGTTGGCGGCGGCGAACTGCTCGAACGCGGGGTCGGAGCCGGAGCGGAACGCGTAGAACAGGTCGACCGCGTACTCGGGCAGCACGGCGATGAGCGCGAGGATCGCGATGGCGAGCGCGCCTGCGATGTCCTTCTGCGCGGCCTCGGCGGCCCAGGCGAGCAGGAACGAGGCGGCGACGACCGCGCCGCCGAAGACGAGCAGGTCGACGACGGGGTTCGGGGCGGAGCCGGTCACCCGGAATACCACGGCGGGCAGCGCGAGGACGACGCAGATCGCGATGCGCCCCCAGGCGCTGCGACCCATGCGGGCGGGCGGTGCGTCGGCGTCGACGACGCGGACGGGTGAGGTGTCGATCACAGGGCGGTCCCTTGGTCGGGCCGCACCGATCGCGCGCGGGTGGGGAGCGCTTCGGCACGGCAGAACGGCCGAAGGTCTCGCTCGCCCGCCGGGTGGGACCGGCAGGTGGTGCACCGGGCCGATCGTCGTGATGGCCAGTGTGTCGATGCACGCGCTGGGAGCTACTCCCCTTCGACACCCACCCTGGCCGGTGTCGTCCCCGACACGCAAGCCGATCCGAGGGTTTCGAGACGCCGAATCCGCGGGTTCCGGCGCCCACCCAGCGCTGGTGCGGACGGCCGGGAGGCACGTGGCGGCGCCGCCACGCGCCTCCCGGCCGTCATCCGGTCGCGTCGGCGGCCGTCGCGCTCGCTGCGGGTCGCGTCAGCCGGAGGCGCGCTTGCTGCGTCCCAGCGCCATCTCGCGTCGCGCGCGCTCCAGCGCGAGCGAGGACGCGGCGTCCGGGTCGTGGAGCAGCCGCTCGGTGTCGGCGACGTGCTCGCGCACCGACTCGCCGCGTCGAGCGGCGGCGTCCGCGAGGACCGGCGCGACGACGTCCTCGCCGAGGGACACCAGCGCACGACTGAGGGCCAGTCGGCGGTCCCGGTCGCCCTCGCCGAGTTCCAGGGCGAGCCGTCGGGCCAGCGCGGGTCGTTCCCCCTCGGGGGCGAGGACCGCGGCGGCACGCCAGGCCGTTCGCCGGACATCGGGCTCGGTGTCGCCGATCCGGTCCGCGACCTCGGCGTACACGGACCCGTCGCGGATCTTCGACAGCGTGTGGAGCGCCTGCGACCGCGCCTGCGCCTCCGGACGGTCGAGCTCGGCGACGAGCCGTGGCACGACGACTTCCGCCGGCAGCCGGACGAGCGACCACGTCAGGGCCTCCCGGACCTGCAGGTCGGGGTCGACCGCGCACTGCTCGAGGAGGACGTCGAGGTCGGCCGGGTCCGCCGCGGTGCCGGCCGCCATCACGGCGCGGAGGCGCACGGAGGAACGGGGGTCGGCGAGGTGGTCGGTCAGCGTGCTCATCCCCTCATGCAACACTGCGAAGCCCCTGGCCGGGCGACAGGCGGCCGGGCATACCGTGGGAGGGTCGCGCCGTCACCGTGACCGCGACGACCAGACCACGAAAGGACCACCATGCCCCGCATCGGTACCAGCGACCTCACCGTGTTCCCCCTCGCCCTCGGCGGCAACGTCTTCGGCTGGACGGCCGACGAGCAGACTTCGCACCGGGTACTCGACGCGTACACGGGCGCTGGCGGCGACTTCGTGGACTCGGCCGACGTGTACTCCGCCTGGGCGCCGGGCAACAGCGGCGGCGAGTCCGAGCGGGTCATCGGTTCGTGGCTCCGCGCCTCGGGCAAGCGCGACGACGTCGTCATCGCGACGAAGGTGTCGCAGCACCCGGAGTTCCAGGGCCTCTCGGCGTCGAACGTCGCAGCGGCTGCCCGGGCCAGCCTCGAACGGCTCGGCACCGACCGGATCGACCTGTACTACGCGCACTTCGACGACGAGTCGACCCCGCTCGAGGAGACCGTGCGGGCGTTCGACCAGCTCGTGCGCGAGGGCCTCGTCCGGTACACGGCGATCTCGAACTACTCGCGGGAGCGTGCCCAGGAGTGGACCCGCATCGCGGACGAGCACGGCCTCGCGAAGCCGGTCGCGATCCAGCCGCACTACAACCTCGTGACGCGGGAGCCGTACGAGTCGGACATCGCGCCGCTCGCCGCCGCCGAGCACCTCGGGGTGGTGCCGTACTTCGCCCTCGCCGCCGGCTTCCTCACCGGGAAGTACCGCTCGGAGGAGGACTTCGCCGGGAAGGACCGCGAGGGGCAGGTGTCGGGCTACTTCTCGGACGAGGGGCTCGCGGTCGTCGACGCCCTCGACACGATCGGCCGGGAGCACGGCGTGGAGATCGCGACCGTGGCCCTGGCGTGGCTCCAGGCGCAGCCGGACGTCGTCGCGCCGATCGCCAGCGCGCGGAACACCGACCAGCTGCCGGCGCTGCTCGCGTCGGCGGAGCTCGAGCTCAGCGCGGAGGAGCTGCGCACCCTGTCGGACGCGTCCGCGAAGGTCCCCGCCGCTCGTTGACCGCGCCGGCAGCGCACGCTGCTGCCGCGGCCCGCGGGTGCGACGAAGCACGCGTCGATCGACACGTACTTCGTCGCACCCGCGACGCGGTGCAGCAGCGCCCGCGCCGCCTACGCCGCGGGCGCGAGCGACCCCGTGAGCTCCTGCCCCGACGACCGCGTGACGAAGCACGAGATGAACGTGTCGCCCTGCTGCCACGTCGACTCGTCCGGCGCGTAGGCCCCCTGGACCTGGACGTCCCCGACCGAGCCGGCCGCGGCCGTGTCCAGCGCCGCCGACGTCTGGCACTGCTCCGCAGCCTGCGCCGCGAGTGCGTCCGCCCCCGGGTACACGTCCGCCTGGACGGGCAGCCGTGCGGTGAGCTGCGCCGCGTGCGGCGTCGCGCAGTCCACGACCGTGAAGGTCTGCGCCCAGGCGTTCGTGAACGGCGACAGGCACTCCCCGCCCGCGAGGTCCGTCCACGCGTGCTCGCCCGGAGACGCCGGCGTTGTCGCGAACTCGAGCCCCGTCGCGGGCGTCTGCGCCTGCTCGGCCTCGGCGGAGGGCGTCGACGACGGCGCCGCGGACTGCGCGGCGGCGGTCGGTGACTTCGTGGGTGGGACGAGGTGGTCGGCGACCGTGTTGCCCATGATCCACTTCGCGAAGAGGAACACGAGGACGAGCAGCACGACGATGAGGACGATCGCGCCGCCGATGAGGAGCTGCTTGCCGCGCGTCCCCTCGCCCTGCAGCTTCGCGAACTGCTGGTTGATGAGCCCCTGCTGGGACGGCGGCGGCGTCGGGTTCTCCGGTGCGCGGCTCGTGGGAGCGGCGGCCGAGGACGACCGGACCGCGGGCATCATCGCCGTGCCGGTGTCGTGCGGGTCGTAGCCGGTCGTGCCGAGCTGGTCGACGGCGGCGGTCCCGAAGAGGTCCTTGATCGCGCTCGTGTCACTCGTCTCGCGGTCGGTCCACTCCGACTGGTCGATGTCCTCCGGGCGCACCGCTGCTGCTGCGGTGCCGGTCGTCGCGGCGGGCTCGGGGTCTGGGCGGTCCTCCGGAGCGGAGAGCAGTCCGTCGAAGTCCTGCCCGACCGCGGGCGGGAGGTGCGCCGAGTACGACTCGGGTGTCGGCTCGACGAGCGGCGGGGCGGAGGTCGGCGGCACGGCGTCGTCGGGTTCGGCCCACCACGGCGTCGCGGACGCGGAGCGTGGCGGCTCGAAGGCGACGGTCGGGGTCTCCTCGGCCTCGTCGGAGAGCGACCACCTGGTCGTGGCGGCCCCGTCCACTGCCGATTCGGCAGGCGCCGGCTCGGCCGGGTTCGGGTCGGCAGGCGCCGGCTCGGCAGGCGTCGACGGACGCGTCGGTTCGACCGGGAGGCCCGTGGCCGCGTCCGGCACGGAGAGTCGCGTCGTCGGGGCGTCCGGCTCGGATCCCGTCGGTGCGGCGGCCGCAGCCCCGGCAGCGACCGCACCGGCAGCGCCGAGTGCGGCGGCGGTCGGCAGCCCGGGCGCCGCGGTGGGGACCGCTCCGGTGACGACCTCGTCCTCCGCCTCGTCCGCGAGCGTCCACGACCCGGCTGTGTCGTACGCCTCGGAGGTCAGCGTCGTCGGGACCTCGCCCGTCTCGTCGTCGTGCACGGCCCAGTCGAACGGACGGTCCGACCCGGCAGCCGCGTCGTCGTCGGAGGACGACTGCACCCGCAGCAGGTCGGTGAAGCTCGGCGGCTCGTCGGCGGAGGGCAACGCGTCCTCGACCCCGAGCGGCTGGCGGGCCATCGGCTCGCCGACCGTCACCGCTCCCGTGCCGGTGCCGGTCGCACGGCCGAGCCAGTCGACGTCGTCGCGGCCGGTCCCGGTGGGGTCGGTCCGCCGGCGTTCCTCGTCGAGCGCCCGGGCCTCGGCGGCGCGGGCGTCCCGGTTCGACTGCGCGGTCGGCAGCTGGATCGAGCTCGGGTGCGCCTGCTGCGACGGGGCACGGAGCTCCTCGGGCATCGAGATCGCCTGCGTGGCACCGGCGTCGGCCGCCACCTCGTCACGCGCGACTTCCTCGGCCGGGGTCGTGTCCGCGCCGGCGGAGTCCTCCTCCGAGGGCGCCGTGAACGGCTCGGGCAGCGGCGCACCGGTCTCCTGCGCGGCCTTGATGGCCTCGCGACGCTCCCGCCGGGACGGCCACTCGTCGGCCGAGCGGGGAGCGCCGAAGATGTCCGCGGCACTGCGGAGACCGTGGAACGGAGCGTCCGCGTCCGACGCGCGCCGTGCCTCCAGGCCGTCGTCCCCGTCTCCGGGTCCGGCGGTGTCCTCGGGGCCCTGCGCGTCGTCCGGACGCTCCCCGGTCACGCGGACAACCCCAGGTCGGCCAACCCGATGGCGGCGTAGTAGGGGTACCCGGCGGCCTCGATCTTCTCCTTGGCGCCGGTGTCGCGGTCGACCACGACGGCGACCGCGGCGATGATCGCGCCCTCACGCTCGAGCGCCTCGGCCGCCTTGAGCGGCGACCCTCCGGTGGTCGAGGTGTCCTCCAGCACGATGACGCGCTTGCCACGGACGTCGGGGCCCTCGACCTGACGGCCGCGACCGTGGTCCTTCGGCTCCTTGCGGACGACGAAGGCGTCGTACGCGAGGCCACGGGCGGCGGCCTGGTGCAGCACGGCGCTCGCGATCGGGTCGGCTCCCATGGTGAGTCCGCCGACGGCGGCGACGTCCGGGACCTCGGCGATGAGGTCGGTCATCACCTGCCCGATGAGGGGGGCCACACGGTGGTCGAGGCTGACCTTGCGCAGGTCGATGTAGTACGACGCCTGCTTGCCGCTGGTCAGGGTGAAGTCGCCGTGGAACACGGCATCGGCCTTGATGTGGTCGATCAACTGGTCACGCACGTCAGTCACAGCGCACCAGAGTAGCCGGTCGGGGTGATCGGGCGCTCCTGTGCACCTGGGCGGCTCGCGCCGAGGCGCGCTCGGTACGCTCCGGAGCATGCCCCGCTCCGCACCGCCGCCAGCCGTCGAGGCGGGCAGCGCGGCCACCGCGGGCAGGTGGGTCGCGATCGGCCGGGAGGCACTGGGGGCCCTGGTCGCGCTGGCCCTGTCCGTCATCGCGTTGCGGCACGTCGTCGCCACACCGCGGGTCGCGCTGCTCTGGTACGACGGCGACTCGGTGCTCCTGCCGCTCGTCCGGCGCTCGCTCGACGCCGGGCAACCGTTCGAGTGGGCGATGTCCCCCGCGCTGTTCTTCTTCCCCGAGCTGCCGGTCTACCTGCTCTGCTCCGTGGTGACGGCGACCCCGCAGCAGGCGCTCGCGCTCAACGGTGTGCTCGTGCTGCTCGCCGTGTACGCACTGCTCCGCGCGGCGGCGAACGAACTCATGCCCTCGGCCGGACGTCCGGCGCGGATCGCGGTCTCCGGGCTGGCGCTCGCGTTCGTCACCGCGCTCGTCCTGACCGAGTCGACCGCGACGGCCACCTCGCTCGAACTCGCGTCGCTGCTCCTGACGACCACCTACTACTACGGCGCCGTGCTGGCGATGCTCGCGACCGCCGTGCTCGTGCTCCGGGCAGTGCGGACCGGACGGGCATCGGTCCCGGTCCTCGTCACGCTCGGCCTCGTCGCGGCGCTGACGACCGCGTCGAACCCGCTGTACGTGCCGTGGTCGGCCGGCCCGGTCATCGTGACACTCGGGCTGCTCGCACTCGCAAGCCGGGTGCCGTGGCGGCCGACCGGGCTGCTCGGCGGGGTGCTCGTCGTCGGCTCCGTGGTCGGGTACCTCGCGCGGATCCCGCTGCGCCCGTTCGTGTCGCTCGACCCGTCCACCTACGTGCACCCCTCGCGGGCGTTCGACACCCTGGCGTTCTTCGCGCAGCTCACCGACGACCGGGCGGCCACCGCGGCGGGCGACGCCGGACTGCTCCTGCTCTTCGTCGGGGTCCTGCTCGCCGTTGGTGGCACGGTGTGGGCCTGGCGGATCCGGACCTCCCGCACGGTGCTCGTCGCCACGGTGCTGCCGCTCGTGACCGTGGTCGCGGTGTCCGTCGGGGTCGTGGTCGCCGGGTCGGAGACCCCGCGGTACCTCGAACCGATCGTGACCGCGCCGCTCCTGGCGTTCATCGCGGTCGCCGAACTCACCCGGACCGCCGTCCGCGCGACCCGGGTCCACCGACCGTCACGGGCGGTCCGGACGGTCCTCGCGATCGGTGCGGCGGCCGTCCTCGTCGCGGGGGTGGCTGCCGCCCCTGGGACCGTCCGCACCGTGTCGGACGCCCGCTACTCCGCCGCCGGCTGCCTCGATCGCTGGGCAGCGGGGCGGGACGTCACCGGGGTCGGGCAGTTCTGGACGGTGCGGCCACTCGCGACCTACGCGGCACCGAACGTCGAGCTGCTGCAGGTCCGGGACACGTTCGACACCTACCCGTGGTTGGTCGACCTCGGCGCCTACCGCGGGGCCCGACCGACCTTCGTGGTCATCGGCTCCGGCGACGTCTGGACCCGGGCCGTGGAGGACTCGCTCGGCGCTCCGGCGTCGATCTCGCACTGCACGGGCTTCGACGTCTACGACTACGCGGGGACCGCGGGCGCGGCCGTCCTCCGGGACCGGGTCGTGCAGAGCGCGGAGCAGACCCTGCGCGACCGGGGCTTCTGAGGTCCACCCTGTCGCGCGGTGTTCCATCCACAGCGGCGCGCCCGCGACCCGATCTGCCTGTACGGATGTATAGGCTTCCCCCTGTGACCCGCGCCACCAGCCCCCGACCCCGCCGGACCCTCCCGCTCCGCCTCGCCGTCACCGGTCTGGCGCTCGCGGGACTCGTCGGTACCGTCGTGCTGGACGCCCCGGCGGCGCAGGCGAAGACGTACCCGTCGTGGGAGGACGTACTCGCCGCCCGTGGCAAGGAATCCGACAAGCAGGGGCAGATCACCAAGATCCGCGGCATCATCGACGGGCTGTCCGACGATCTCGAAGAAGCCCAGGCAGAGGCCCAGCGCCTCGGTGACGAGTTCCAGGAGGCGCAGTCCGCGGCGCAACGGCAGGCGGAGACGGAACAGAAGCTCCGCGCCGAGGCCGACGAGCACGCCGAGACCGCCGAACAGAGCGCCGCCCAGGCCGGGCAGCTCGCCGCCCAGATGGCGCGGTCCGGCGGCGCGGACGTCACCGCGTCGGTCGTCGGCAGCTCGGAGGACGCCTCCGACCTGCTCTACAACCTCGGCGCCCTGAGCAAGCTCTCCGAGCAGGCCGAGCGCGTCGAGGCCGCTGCCTCCGCGGATGCCTCCGTCGCGCGGTCCCTCACCGCGCAGGCCGACCGCGCGGCCAAGAAGCTCGACGAACTCGCTGACGAGGCGAAGGAACGGATGGACGTCGCGCAGGCCGCGTCCGACAAGGTCCAGGCAGCGTACGAGGAACAGCAGTCGAACAAGGCCCGGCTCGACGCACAGCTCGCGACCCTGACATCGGGTCGTGTCCGGTCCGAGAAGGAGTTCGCGAAGGGCGAGGCCATCCGCAAGGCGGCGGAGGAGAAGGCTGCACGTGAAGCGGCCGCCCGCGCCGCTGCTGCCGCGGCCGCTGCAGCCGCCGCGGCGAACAGCGGCGGTTCGTCGGGTGGGGGCTCCGGTGCCTCCGGCGGGTCGAGCGGCGGGTCCTCGGGCGGCTCCGTGGGGTCCGGCTCGGGTACGGGCTGGGTCCGACCGGCGAGCGGCGGCATCACGAGCCCGTACGGCTACCGTGTGCACCCGATCCACGGCGGCGTCATCTTCCACGACGGCGTCGACCTCGGCAGCCCGTGCTCGTCGGCCATCGTGGCGGCGGCCGCCGGGACGGTCGAGTACGTCGGCTGGTACGGCGGCTACGGCAACTACGTGCGGATCTCCCATGGCGGCGGGATCACGACCGCGTACGGCCACATCGTGAACGGCGGCTTCCGGGTGTCGCCCGGGCAGCGCGTCTCGGCCGGGCAGCTCATCGCGCTCGTGGGCTCCACGGGGAACTCGACCGGGTGCCACTCGCACATCGAGGTCCACACGGGCGGCGCCACGATCGACCCCGTGCCCTTCCTCCGCGCTCGCGGCGTCGGCATTTAGCGGACCTGCGCGGCCGCGCACCGGCGGCGCGCTCGCGCTCTCACGTTCGCGCTCTCGCGCTCTCGCTCTCGCGCTCTCGCGCTCTCGCGCTCTCGCGTTCGCACAACCAAAGGCAGTTCGAACCGCGCGCATCCGCGGTTCGAGGTGCCTTCGGTTGTGTGCCACCAATCCGCACCGCACTCACACCTGCACCGTCAACCGCGCCGGCACCCACGCCGGCACCAGCAACCGCGCCACGCCCGCACCGGCGCCGGCGCCCACACCGGCACCGGCACCGGCACCGGCGTCAGTGCACGCGGTCCGGCTTCCCCGACCCGACGCCCCCGCGGGCGATCTCGAGCAGGACCGGCAGCCGCTCGCCGAGCAGCGCATCGAGGTCCGCGACGATCGCCTCGACCCGCTCGGTGATCTCACGCGGCCCGGCCCCGCGGCGCGGACGCACCCGGACCCGGACGGCGCGACGGCCACGTACCCGGTGGACGTCCACCGCGAGCGACGCCACCTGCGGCAGCGCACCGATCGCTGACGACAGGGCGTGCTGCACGGCCGCGGCATCGACCCGCACCGAGCCCGCGACGCCGTCGGCACCACCGTCGTCCTGCACCACCGTGCCGGTCCGTCCGCCGCCGAGCGTGCTGAGCACCA
This sequence comes from Curtobacterium sp. NPDC089689, assembly GCF_044749145.1. Classification (NCBI taxonomy): domain Bacteria; kingdom Bacillati; phylum Actinomycetota; class Actinomycetes; order Micrococcales; family Microbacteriaceae; genus Curtobacterium; species Curtobacterium sp. NPDC089689. The sequence goes on from NZ_JBIVHJ010000001.1 coordinate 663,449, forward strand.
CGAGCGCGAGCACTCCGACGACGACCGCGCCGCCGAGGACCGCGGTCCACGCCACGAGCGATGCTTCCTCGGCCGCGCGGGCGCCGAGGTCGGTCAGGCCCGGTCGTGCGAGGTCGTGCCAGACGTCGGCGGCGGCCGGGACGGTCTGCACGAGGACGGCTCCGGCTCCCGCGACGAGCAGGGCGAGCCCGACGACGACGAGGGCGATGCGTCCGACGACGCGGTTCGTGGCGTTCACCCGTCCACCCTCCCGGTCGGCTGCACCCGGACGTGCGGCGTCACCGTGGGCTGCGCCGCGACGGCGTCGAGCTCCCGCCGGACGGCCTCGGTGGCGTCGAGCACCGGCACGTCCACCCCGGCGGCGGGCCGCAGCACCACGTCGACCGTCCGGCGTCCGACGGTGCCGACGGCGGCGTCCGGCCCGAGGCGTGTGGCGGAGCGGGCTGCACGGGCGGCCGCGGACGCGAGCACCTCGTCGTCGACGACCACCGCGAGCCGGTCGGACGGCAGGGTGTGACGGGGTCGGCGTTGCGGCAGGAGTCCGCGGAGCAGGAAGGTCAGCCCGACGAGGGCGACGATCGCGCCGACGGTCACCACCACGGTCGTGTCGAGGCCGTCCGGTGCCCGCACGGCCGTGTCGACGAGGGCTCGGAGGTCGACACCGGCCACGCGTTGGCCGAGCAGGACGACGGCGGCGGCGAAGACCACCGCAGCGGCGAGCAGCACGGTGAGCAGCATCGCGACGACGACGGTGCCCGAGCGCGACGCGGAGGTCTCGCGGCGGAGGACCCGTCGGTACACGCGCTCGTTCCCCGCCGACGACGCGTCGAGTCCGCGGGCGGGGCTGGCGTCCGGAGCCTCGCTCACCGCACCCTCCTCGGCGTGTCGACGACCGACGATCCGTAGGTCACGTCGACACGGTCGACCTGCCGCCCGGTGATCGTGTGCAGCCGCTCGGCGATCGTCCCGCGGGCGCGGTGTGCGGTCCGCAGCACCGGCTCGGACGGGACGGTGCCGGATCCGAGCGCGGGCACGACGAGCGGGGCCGTGATCTCGACCGCGAGCGAACCGTGCCCGTCGTCGGCGACCCGGGCACGGACCTCACGGAGGGGCGCACGGAGCGCCTCGGAGGCGACCGCCTGCGCGGTGTGGACGAGTGCGGCGGGACCGATGCGGTCCCACCCGGGCACGACGCCGCCGCTACCGGTCCCGCCGGCGACGACGGCGGCGCTCACGACGAGCTCCGGCGTCCGCGGAGCACGTCGACGAGTCGGCGCACGTCGAGGTCGCCGCTCACGATCCGACCGACGAGGGCCCCGACGAGCATGAACACGGCGACGACGACGAACGCCCAGAACCCGAGCGTCACGGCGACGATCGCGAGGACCGCCCCGGCGGCCGCCCCGACGACGGCCGCGTTCATCGCACGCGACCCTCGGAGTCCTCGGTCGCGGCCGGCAGCCCCGGGATCTCGACGTCGTTGATCGCGACGTTGACCTCGGTGACCTCGAGCCCGACGAGGTCGGTGACCGCGGCGGTGACGGCTTCGCGCACGGCGGAGGCGACCTGCATCATCGGCACGGGGTACTCGACGACGATCGTGATGTCGACCGCCGCCTGGGTCTCGCCGACCTCGACGCGGACGCCCTGCCCGAGGTCGCTCGACCCGATGGCGTCCCGGATCGCTCCGAACGCGCGCGCCGCGTTGCCACCCAGGGCGTGCACGCCGGGCACGTCGCGCGCGGCGATGCCGGCGACCTTCGCCACGACGGCGTCGTCGATGAGGGTCTTGCCCTTGGTGGTCACCTGCGTCGTCGTGGTCCCGGTGGTGGTCCCGTCGACGCGGTCCGTGGTGGATGCCATGGGTGGTCTCCGATCTGATCCGCTGATCCGGTGGTGCACCCCAGCGAACACCATCCCCCCGGGGAGGGACCGGTAGGTTCGGACCCATGCGCGTGGCGACCTGGAACGTGAACTCCGTCCGCACCCGAGTCGGGCGGATCGTCGACTGGTTGGTGCGCGAGGACGTCGACGTCCTCGGCATGCAGGAGATCAAGTGCAAGCCGGAGCAGTTCCCGACCGAGGCGTTCGAGGCCGCGGGCTACCAGGTCGAGGCGCACGGGCTGAACCAGTGGAACGGGGTCGCGTTCGCCAGCCGGCTGCCGATGGAGGACGTCACGCGGGACTTCCCCGGCCAGCCGGGCTTCCTGAAGGGCCACGAGGGGCCGGACCTCCCGGTCGAGGCCCGCGCGATCGGCATGACGGTCGACGGTGTGCGTCTCTGGAGCCTCTACGTGCCGAACGGCCGCGAGCTCGGCGACCCGCACTGGACGTACAAGCTCGACTGGCTGGCACAGCTCGCCGACCGCACATCGGAGTGGCTCACCGAGGACCCGAACCTCCCCCTCGCGCTGATGGGCGACTGGAACGTGGCGCCGTTCGACCGGGACGTCTGGGACATGGCGGTGTTCGAGGGCGCCACCCACGTCAGTGAGCCGGAGCGCGCGGCGTTCCGGGCGTTCGAGGAGCGCGGCCTGCAGGACGTGGTGCGTCCGATCGTCCCCGACGGCTACACCTACTGGGACTACAAGCAGCTCCGGTTCCCCCGCAACGAGGGCATGCGCATCGACTTCGTGCTCGGCTCGCAGGCGTTCGCGGACGTCGTCACCGACGCGGCGATCCACCGCAACGAGCGGAAGGGCGACGCCCCGAGCGACCACGTGCCCGTGACGGTCGACCTCGACCTCGACACCTCGCTCGACGACGACCGGCCGATGATCTTCTGACGCTCGCGACGTCGCGTGCGCTCGCGACGTCGCGCGCACCGAGCGCGTCGCGAGTGCCCGCCCGTTCGCGACCCCGTGCCGGCCTGGAGGCACGGTGCGGGCCCGACCCGCGCCTCCAGGCCGTCGGTGGGTCACTCCGGACAGCGCGCTACGGGTGCAGCAGGGCCGCGATCGCCACGAGCACCGGGACCGACCCGACGGTCGAGACGAGCACGACGTCCCGCGCCACCGGCACGGCGGCGCCGTAGCGCTGCGCGTAGTTGAAGACGTTCTGCGCCGACGGCAGCGCCCCGAGCGTGGTGAGCACGAAGACGTCCTGTGCGCCGAAGCCGAACACGTACCGCGCGAACGCGAACGCCACGGCGGGCATGACCACGAGCTTGATCGCCGACGCCACGACGACGTCGGTCCGGATCGCCGGGTCCCGCAGTGGTGTCGCGCCGTGCAGGCTCATGCCGAACGAGAGCAGCACCACCGGCACGGCCGCGGCCCCGACCAGGGAGAACGGGTCGAGGACGGGCGCCGGCAGCTCCACGTGCAGTGCACTGCACACGAGACCGACGAGCGACGCGATGATGATCGGGTTCCGGAACGGCCCGGCGATCCGACGCCCGAGGCTGCCCGAACCGGCCGTCGCGGTGTCGAGGACCGTCAGGGCGATCGGCGCGAGGACGATGAGCTGCAGCAGGATGACCGGGACGACGGCGGTGGCCTGCCCGAGGACGTAGACGGCGACCGGCAGGCCGATGTTGTTCGCGTTGACGTAGCTCGACGCGAGTGCCCCGACCGTCGTCGTCGTGAGCGGACGCCGGAGCACCACCCGGAAGACGACCGCCGCTCCGAGCGCGACCACGAGCGCGCTGACGAGCGACACCCAGAGCACGGGCGAGAGGAGCGCGGCGATGTCGGCGGTCGCGATGGTGTGGAACAGCAGGCACGGCATGAGCACGAAGAACGCGAGTCGGCTCATCACGAACTGGGCGTGCGGGCCGAGCAGGCCGGTGCGCCCCACGACGTACCCGGCAGCGATGATCGCGCCGATGATCGCGAACCCGGTCAAGACGCCACCCATCCCGTCCATCCTGGCACCTCGGCTTCATGTGACGTCGTACAGCCGGGAAATGCGAACGCATCGAATACCGTTGACGGCACCATGACCTCGCAGACGCTCACCCGCTCGACCGACTCCAGCCAGCCCCTCGTGCCCCTCCTCGAGGAGCGGTGGAGCCCGCGTTCCTACGACGAGTCCGCGACCATCGACGACGCCGCGTTCGACGCCGTCCTCGAGGCTGCACGCTGGGCTCCTTCGGCGATGAACCACCAGCCGCGCCGCTTCATCGCCGGTCGCCGTGGCACCGAGACGTTCCGGAAGATCAACGAGAACCTGCTCGGCTTCAACGCCGCGTGGGCGTTCCGTGCCAGCGCGCTCGTGGTCGGCGTGCTCGAGACCGTCACCGAGGACGGCGAGGAGCGGCCGTTCGCGCAGTACGACCTCGGCCAGTCGCTCGCGGCGCTGACCGTGCAGGCGCACGCCGAGGGCCTGCACGTGCACCAGATGGCGGGCATCGACGCCGAGGGGCTCCGCGCCGCGTTCGACCTGCCGGAGCGATTCCTGCCCTACACCGTGACGGCGATCGGCACGGTCGCGGACCCGTCGCAGCTCGACGACAAGGCCGCCGAGCGCGAGGTCGCGCCCCGCACCCGCCTGCCGCTCGACGAGGTCGTCCTCGTCAAGGAGTAGTCGGCAGCACGTCGTACCGACGGCCGGGTCCGCACGGGCCCGGCCGTCGTAGTATGTACTGACATGCAGAACGCGATGAACTTCTACACCCGCAAGTGGGTCCGCCCCGAGGACCTCAACGCCAACGGCACGCTCTTCGGCGGCAGCCTCCTCCGCTGGATCGACGAGGAGGCCGCGGTCTACGCGATCATCCAGCTCGGCAACGGCAAGGTCGTGACGAAGTACATGTCGGAGATCGTCTTCGTGTCGTCCGCGCGCGAGGGCGACATCGTCGAGATCGGCCTCGTCGCCACCCGCTTCGGCCGGACGTCGCTCACGATGCGGGCCGAGGCGCGCAACCTCTTCACGCACCGCAGCATCCTCACCATCGACGAGGTCGTCTTCGTGAACCTCGACGAGGACGGCAACCCGGCGCCGCACGGCTACACGGACATCACCTACGCGCGCGACCGGGTCCCCGCGACGCACCGGGCCTGACCGGCCGGCCGCCGCCCGCCGCCCGTCGGCCGCCGGCCGCTGCCCGCACGTCGCGGTGGTCCGCATCCGATCCGCACCGCTCCCCGCACGGACGGTCCGCTCGGCCCGACTCTGGCAGGATCGGACTCATGACCACGCCCCACCTCGTCGCCTTCGACCTGGACGACACCCTCGCCCCGTCAAAGTCGCCGCTCGACCCCCGCATGCTCGAGACCTTCGCGTCCCTGCTCGAGGTCGTGCCGGTCGCCGTGATCTCCGGTGGCAACTTCCACCAGTTCGAGCAGCAGCTCGTCACGCCGCTCCGACACCGCGACGGCCTGACGCTCGACGACCTCCACCTCCTGCCGACCTGCGGCACCCGGTACTACCGCTGGCAGGACGACGACTGGGCGCTGCAGTACGCCGAGGACCTCACCGACGAGCAGAAGGCCCGCGCCCTCGCCGCCGTGGAGGACCAGGCGAAGCAGGCCGGATACTGGGAGACCCGGACCTGGGGTGACATCCTCGAGGACCGTGGCTCGCAGATCACGTTCTCGGCCCTCGGCCAGGCAGCACCGGTCGACGTGAAGAAGCAGTGGGACCCGACCGGCGAGAAGAAGGACCACCTGCGCCGCCTCGTGCAGGAGCACCTGCCCGACCTCGAGGTCCGCTCCGGCGGTTCCACGAGCATCGACATCACCCGCAAGGGCATCGACAAGGCCTACGGGATGCGTCGGCTCGCCGCGCTCACGGGCATCGCGCTCGACGACATGCTGTTCGTCGGCGACCGCCTCGACCCCGAGGGGAACGACTACCCGGTGAAGGCACTCGGCGTCCCCTGCCACGCCGTGGAGGGTTGGGAGGACACCGACGCGTTCCTGACGGAGCTGATCCCGACGCTGCGCTGACGCGCACCGGTACGGACGGGAGGCCCGTGGCGGACCCGCCACGGGCCTCCCGTCCGTCCGTCTGGTCGCGTCGCGCGCGGGGCGCGGTCGGGGGCTCGTCGCCCCGCGGGTCGCGTCGCGCGCGGGGCGCGGCGTCAGGGGATGCTGCGGACTGCCTCGACGAACGCGCGGATCTTCGCGGCGTCCTTGACGCCGCGCTCGGACTCGACGCCGCTCGACACGTCGACGCCGTCCGGGTCGAGCGCCTCGACCGCGGCCACGACGTTCGCCGGTGTGAGGCCGCCAGCGAGGATCCAGGCCTCGTCCACCTTGCCCGCGATCGTCGAGGGCTCCACGAGCCGACCGCTGCCCGGCACCGCGGCGTCGAGCAGCAGGAGGTCGTGGTCGAACGCGGCACGCTGCTCGGGCGTCTCGCGCAGGTAGTCCTCGGTGCTGACCGCCCGGATCGTGAAGAAGCCGGCGTCACGCGCGCGGGCGAAGTCCGAGACGGATTCGCCGCCGTGCAGCTGGAGCGTGGTCAGTCCGACCGCCGAGGCGATGCCGACGACCTCGTCGATCTGCTGGTCGCGGAACACCCCGACGGCGTCGATGCCCTCGGGCACCCGCTCGACGAGTTCCTTCGCGAGGTCGGCCGTCACCGTGCGGGGGCTGTTCGCGGCGAAGACGAACCCGACCGCGTCGGCGCCGGCGTCCACGGCGGCGTCCACCGTCTCGGGGGTGGAGAGGCCGCAGATCTTGATCCAGCGCTGATCGGTCATGCCGTCCATCCTGCCAGGGCGCACAGACGCGGTCGCACCCGGTTCAGTGCAGCATGCCCGCCAGGTAGGACGCGCCGCACGCTGCGAGCAGCCCGAACATCGCGAACCCGCCGAGCAGCACGTTCCGCCGGCGCCACCGCTTCACGGAGTCGAACGTGCCCCGCTTGGCGTGTCGGTGTGCGGCACGGTGCAGCTTGTGCGCGCGGAGGTGCCTCTCGCGGTCGGGCCCCAGCGGCACCGGTCCGGTGATCTGCGTCGAACCGCCGCGCAGTGCGTTCGCCACGGCCACCGCGGTCGGCCGGCGCTCGGGGTCCCGGGCCGTCATGCGCTCGAGGAGGTCGCGCCACTCCGACGCGATGTCCTCCGGGACCTCCGGGTCGCGCCGGAGCCGGGCGAGGGCGGCCTCGATGAGCGTGCCGGAGTACTCCTGCTTGCCGGTCAGGGCCTCGAGCAGCACGAGCCCGAGCGAGTAGACGTCCGTCGCGAACCCGATCGGCTCGCCGGCCACCTGCTCCGGGCTGAGGTACGCGGCGGTCCCGATGATCGTGCCGTCGTTGGTGAGCCGGGATCCGTCGACGAAGTGCGCGACGCCGAAGTCGGTGAGCTTGACCGTCCGAGCGAAACCGGAGGAGCCCTCGTCGCTGATGAGGATGTTCGCCGGCTTGACGTCACGGTGCACGATGCCGCGGGAGTGCACGTAGGCGAGCGCGTCGGCGAGCTGCGCCCCGAGGTCGGCCACCTCGTAGTTGTGCAGGGCGCCCTCGGCCAGCCGCCGGAGCAGCGTCGTGTCGGCGATGAGCTCCATCACGATGAAGCGGTGCGGGCCGTCCTCGAAGTCGTGCGTCCCGGCGTCGTAGAGCGGGATGAGTCCGGGGTGCGAGAGCATGCTCAGCAGGCGGATCTCGCGCTCCTGGCGGACCCGGTCGGCGGTCGTCATGGTGTCCGGCGTCGCGAACAGCTTCACCGCGACGAGCCGGTAGGTGTGCTCGTCGCGCGCTTCGTAGACGGTGCCCATGCCACCGGTGCCGATGAGCCGCAGGAGGCGGTAGCGGCCAGCGAGGACCGTCTCCGCCCGAGGGCTGTCCAGCAGGGTCATGTGCACGTCGTTCCGTCGGGAGTCGGGAGCAGCAGTTGCCTTCGGGTTGACTCACCCAGTACGGTACGCGCCCGCGAACGATCCCGCGGGCTCGTTACGACATCGTGATGGGCCGTACTTCCCTGTGTTCATGCGGGTGCATGCGGTGTACGCAGGAGCGAAACGGATGAGCGTTCACGCGCAAGGAGGACACGATGGCGCTGTCGAAGGGCGACGAGGTGCACTGGAACACCTCGCAGGGCAAGACGACCGGCAAGCTGGTCGAGAAGAAGACCAAGGACTTCACGTTCGACGGTCAGGACTTCAAGCCGACCGACGACGACCCGTACTGGATCGTCGAGTCGGAGAAGTCGGGCAACAAGGCTGCCCACAAGGAGTCGGCCCTGACGAAGGCCTGAACCGGTCCCGGTGCGGCTCAGTCGCCGGCCGGGGTGGCGCGGCGCCGTCCGCGAGCACCCTGTCCGGCGCGGGCTCGTCGGATCCGTCGGACGACGAACGTGACCACGACGACCGCGATGGCGACGTAGAGTACCCGGTCGATCCACTCGGTGTACTGCTCGACCTTGTCGTACTGCGTCCCGAACGCCGCACCGAGCAGGACGAGCGCGCCGTTCCAGATCCCGCTCGCGATGATCGTGAAGACCGAGAACGTGCCGAGGTGCATGCGGTCCGCGCCCGCCGGGAGCGAGATGAGACTGCGGACGATCGGCACGAAGCGGCCGAAGAACACCGCGCTCTTGCCGTGCCGGTGGAACCAGTCCGCGGCCTTGCGGAAGTCGTCCTCGTCGACGAGCGGCAGCCGACCGAGCAGGCGCACGGTCCGCTCGAAGCCGATGACCGCGCCGAGCCAGTAGAGCACCAGTGCTCCGAGGTAGGACCCGAGCGTCGCCGCGACGAGCACCAGCACGAGGTTCATCTGCCCCGCCCCGGCGAGGAACCCGGCGAGCGGCAGGATGACCTCGGACGGGATCGGCGGGAACACGGTCTCGACGAAGAGCATGAGCGCGACGCCCCACTCCCCGAGGGCGTCGATGAGCTGCAGGACGAGCCCGGAGAGCCCGCCCATCTCGGGATCGGCGGCAGCCACGGGGCGGGGCAGGGCAGTCGTCATCCGCCGATCATCCCTGAACGGCCTGTCAGACTCCGGCGCGGGACCTGAGCGTCACCCGAGGCCCATGTGCGAGGTCCGCACGTGGGTGAGGGACCGAGCGAGCGCACCTCGCGCCACCGCGTCGCGACCGACCGTCGACGGCACGACCTCGACGGGGTGCCGCAGCTCGGGCGTCACGAGGTCCTGCAGCGCTGCGGCGAAGACGTCTGCGGCGGGCAGGACCTCTCCCCCGACCACGACGACCTGCGGGTCGAGCGTCGTGACGAGCTGCACCACGCCCGGGGCCACATCGGCCGCGAACGCGCGGACGACCTCGACGGCCACGGGGTCGCCGTGCCCGGCCGACGCGAAGACCGACTCGAGGTCCGTGCCGGGGGCGATCCGTGCCTCCAGACGGGTCGGCGCGGACGGCCACCCGGTCGAGGCGAGGCCCCCCATCTCGCCCGCGGCGCCCCGCGCCCCGCGCGCCAGCGATCCGTCGACCAGGTAGGACGCTCCGATCTGCCGCCCCATGACGAGGTAGAGCGCGTCGTCGACACCGCGGAACCGGCCCCACATCGCCTCGGCGGTCGCCGCGAGCTTGGCGTCGTTGTCGAAGAAGGTCGCCGCCCCGGGGAAGAGGTCCTGGATGCGGCCGGGCACCCGCGACTCCACCCACTGGGGCACCGCGACCGTGTAGTCGATCGCGCCCGAGCGGTCGACGACCGCCGGCACGCCGAACGTAGCGGCGAGCACCCGGTCGGGCGCGACACCCTCGGTGAGCCGCTGCACGACGTCCTGCACGCTCGTCCAGGCCTGCTCGGCGCTGGTCAGGTCGGCGTAGCGCTCCTCGACCCGGACGGTCGTCGCGCCCCGGAGGTCCGCACGCAGACCGACGATGCCGTGCAGCCCGAGGTCCACGCCGAGGACCGCACCGGCCGACGCGTCGGCGGCGAAGCGCTTGGCCCGACGCCCGGCCTTGTTCGGGGTCGCGATGGCCTCGGCCTCGGCGACCCACCCCTCGTCCACGAGGTCGGCGAGCGCAGCCTCGACCGTCGGCCGGGAGAGCCCGACCGTCCGGCTCAGCTCCGTGACCGTCCGGGAGGCGTCCTCGCGGAAGAGCTCGTCGAGGATCGCGCGCGAGTTGATCAGCCGCAGCACACCGGGGGTCGTCCCCACAACGGTGCTCGGGAGCGTTGACACGGTCTCTTCCACGGCCATAGCCTCCATATTACGAAAGACCATTGAGGAATGGTGGACCTGACATGCTCATCCCCCGCCCGCGCCGTACCGAAGCGGGAACCGGCGCCTTCGAGATCACCGCATCGACCCGCATCGCTGCAGACGACGACACCGCGTCGGTGCGACTGTACCTGCAGCAGACCCTCCGCGGCTCGACCGGCCTGCCGGTGCGCGACGCGGAACGTCACGAGGGGGCCGACGTCATCGCGCTGCGGGTCGCTTCCCCGGCAGAGCTCGAGACCCTGCCGGCCGGACCCGCGACCGCGGACAGCGGACCCGCGACCGCGGCCAGCGGACCCGCGTCGGCTCCGGGCGACCGCAGCGAGGCGTTCCGGCTCACGGTCACGCCCGGGCGGATCGAGGTGGTCGGCGGTTCGGCTGCCGGTGTCTTCTACGGTGTGCAGGCCCTGCTGCAGTCACTGCCGGCCGACGTGTACCGGCACGGACGCGTCGGGACGGGGCCGTGGACGGTCGCCGCGACGGTCGTCGAGGACGCCCCCGCCTTCGCCTGGCGCGGTGTGATGCTCGACGTCTGCCGCCACTTCCGCACGAAGCACGAGGTCATGCGGGTCGTCGACCAGCTCGCCGCGCACCGGATCAACCGCCTGCACTTCCACCTCACCGAGGACCAGGGGTGGCGGATCGAGATCCGGAAGTACCCGCGTCTGACCGAGGTCGGCTCGTGGCGGCGCGAGTCCCAGGTCGGCGCGCACGTGGCGGACGCCGACGGGGCGCTCCGTCCCGCCGGGTTCGACGGACGCCCGCACGGCGGGTACTACACGCAGGACGACGTCCGCGAGATCGTCGCCTACGCAGCCGACCGCTTCGTCACCGTCGTGCCCGAGATCGAGACACCCGGTCACGTCCGTGCCGCCCTCGCCGCGTACCCGGAGCTCGGCGTCCACCCGGACCGCCCGGTCGAGGTCTGGACGGAGTGGGGCATCGCCGACGACGTCCTCAACGCCGAGGAGTCCACGATCGCGTTCTTCCAGGACGTCCTCGACGAGGTCATCGACCTCTTCCCGAGCCCGTACATCGGCATCGGCGGCGACGAGTGCCCGAAGGTGCAGTGGGAGCACGACCCGCGCACGCAGGAGCGCATGCGGGAGCTCGGACTGGCGGACGAAGAGCAGCTCCAGGCGTGGATCATCGGCCGACTCGCGGCACACGTCGAGTCGCGGGGCCGACGTGCCTTCGGCTGGGACGAGATCCTCGAGGGCGGCACCCTGTCCCCGTCGGCCACCGTGCTGTCGTGGCGCGGGCTCACGGGTGCGCGGACGGCGGCGAAGCGGGGCCACGACGTCATCTCGTCCCCGGACGACCAGGCGTACCTCGACTACCGCCAGAGCGACCTGCCGACCGAGCCGATCCCGGTGTCCATCGTGCTCTCCGTGGACGACGTCTTCGCGTTCGACCCGGTGCCCTCGGGCCTGACCGACGCCGAGCGTGCGCACGTCATCGGCGGCCAGGGCAACATGTGGACCGAGCACGTCGACACCGCCCGGAAGCTCGACTACCAGCTCTTCCCCCGCGTCGCGGCACTCGCCGAGGCGCTGTGGTCGGCGGACGTCGCCGGACCACGGGACGTCGCGGAGTTCCGCGGACGCCTGGCGGAGCACACGGCACGGCTCGAGGCGATGGGGATCGAGTACCGGCACGAGGCCGGGCCGTTCCCGTGGGAGCAGCGGCCGGGGGTGCCGGGACGGCCGGCCTCACGGGAGGAACGCGCGGCGTACATCGACGCGGTGACGGCGAACATCGCGGAGTAGACGCCGCGGGTCGGGCTGGACCGACCGGACGCGGAGGACGCCGATCGGTCACGACTCCCCGCTCAGCTCACCCGAGAGGACGCGAATCGTCGCGCCCCACTCGCGAGAGCGACGTTCCGTGACCGCTCGACCTGCGGCCCGCGGGGTGTCGCGACCGCTCCGCGCTGCGAGTACGGGGCGGACTCGCGACCCGCGCGCGACGCGCCCACGGACGGAGAGGGAGGCACGGTGCCAGCTGGCACCGTGCCTCCCGTCCGTCACGTGGTGACGTCGACTACGCCGCGACCGGCGCGCGCTGCCCCACCGTCTCGGCCGCGACCGCGGGCTCGGAGCCCGCGGCGGCCTCGTCCACCGGACGACGACGCACCCACTTCTTCAGCCCGACCAGCACGAGCGCGGAGACCACGGTGCCGGCGAGGATCGCGACGATGAACATCCAGATGTTGCCGATCGCGAAGAAGACGAAGATGCCGCCGTGCGGTGCCCGCGAGGTCACGCCGGCCGCCATCGAGATCGCCCCGGTGACCGCGGCACCGATCATCGACGCCGGGATGACGCGGAGCGGGTCGGCCGCGGCGAACGGGATCGCGCCCTCGGAGATGAACGACGCACCGAGCAGCCACGCGGCCTTGCCGTTCTCCCGCTCCGGCTTGGTGAAGCCGCGACGGTAGAGGACGGTCGAGGCGAGCGCGAGGGCCAGCGGCGGGACCATGCCCGCGGCCATGACGGCGGCCATGATCTCGAACGGCACGACGTTGGTGGCCGAACCGGCACCGAGGCCGGCGACCGCGAACGCGTACGCCACCTTGTTGACCGGGCCACCGAGGTCGAACGCCATCATGAGGCCGAGGATGATGCCGAGCACGATCGCGGAGGCCCCGGACAGCGAGTTCAGCCACGCGGTGAGCTGCGTCATGACCCAGGCGATCGGACCGCCGAGCACGAGGAGCATGAGGCCTGAGGCGATGATCGACGCGAACAGCGGGATGATCACGACCGGCATGAGGCCGCGCAGCCAGCGCCAGGTCGGGATGCGCCCGATCCAGTACGCAGCGCCACCGGCGATGAGGCCACCGACGAGTCCGCCGAGGAAGCCGGCGTTCATGAAGACGGCGATCGAACCGGCGACGAAGCCCGGCGCGATGCCCGGACGGTCGGCGATGGCGTACGCGATGTACCCGGCGAGTGCTGCGACGAGGAATCCGAGCGAGACGCCACCGATCTGGAACGCGGCCGCGCCGAGGTAGTAGGCGAGCCCCTCCGGCGGGAGGTTCACGAGCGTGTAGTTCGTCAGCGTGTAGACGGCGTTGTTCTGGCCGGAGTCGCCGTGCTGCAGCGCGATGCCGTAGCCGGCGAGCAGGAAGCCGAGCGCGATGAGCAGACCGCCGCCCGCGACGAAGGGGATCATGTAGCTGACGCCGGTGAGGAGCCAGCGCTTGAGCGCCTGCCCGAAGTGCTCGTCGGGCTTCGTGGTCTCGGAGGTCGCCGCTCCGCCCTGGACGCGCGCGGCGTTCGGGTCGTCGGCGGCTCGGAGGGCCTCGGCGATCATCTTGTCGGGCTCGTCCACGCCCCGCTTCACCGGTCCGGACACGAGGGGCTTGCCCGCGAACCGGCCGCGGTCGCGCACGTCGACGTCCACCGCGAACACGACGGCGTCGGCCCGGGCGATGAGTGCCGGGTCGAGCGGCTCGACCTGCGACGAGCCCTGGGTCTCGACGTGCATCTCGGCACCGGCCCGCTGGGCGGCGGCGACGAGGGCGTCGGCCGCCATGTAGGTGTGTGCGATGCCGGTCGGGCAGGCGGTGACGCCGACGATGACCTTGCGGGCACCCGCGGCGGCGCCGCTCGTGGTCGCGTCACCGGACGCGGCCTGCGTCGACGGCGCTGCGGCCGGCCGGGAGGCGCTGCTCGCGTTCCCGACGCCGGCTGCGGCGACCTCGCCGCCCACCTCGCGCTGGACGAGGTCGACGATCTCCTGCGGGGTCGACGCGGCGCGGAGCGCCGCGGTGAAGTCCTCGCGGATGAGCGCCCGGGCGAGGGTCGAGAGGACCGTGAGGTGGTCCTTGTCGGCCCCCTCGGGCACGGCGATCATGAAGACGACGTCGGCGTCGCCGTCCGGAGCGCCGAACGGCACCTTCCGGGCGAGGCGCGAGAACGCGAGGGTCGGGCTCGACACCGAGGCCGACCGGGCGTGCGGGATGGCGATGCCGCCGGGCACGCCCGTGCCGACGCTGGCTTCGCGCTTGATGGCGTCCTCGGCGAGGGCGGCTCCGTCGGCTGCGCGGCCGGTGGCGGCGACGCGGTCGGCGAGGACGCGGATGACGTCGCTCGACGTCGCTCCGAGGTCCTCGTCGAGGCCGACGAGCTCAGCGCTGATGAGGCGCTGCGTCGTGTCTGCGGACATGGGTTGCTCCTTTGCAGTGGCGCCGGGGGCGCGGGCCGTGCTTCGTGCTGGTGGGTGAGGGGGTCGTGCGGGTGGTCGTCGCGGTTCAGACCGGCGTCGGTGCCGCTGGTGCCGCTGCCGTCGTCGTCGCGGGCCGCAGTGCACGGACCGCGATGGCGGTGGGATCGGTGTGGTCGAGTGCGGGGACGTCGCTGCCCGGGAGCGCGGCTGCTGCCGCTCCGGTCGCGACGGCCTGGGCGAGGCGCTCCTCCGGCCGCGCTCCGGCGACCTCGGCGAGCAGGTAACCGGCGAGGGAGGAGTCCCCCGCCCCGACGGTCGAGCGGGCGACGATCTTCGGGGCGGCGGCGGCGTGCGCTCCGTCGGGGCCGACGAGGACGGCGCCGGCGCTGCCGAGGGTGAGCAGGACGGTGTCCACACCCCGCGACCGGAGCCGCTCGGCCGCGGCGGCCGCAGCGTCGAGGTCCCGCTCGTACTCGTCGGGGTCGCCGCCGACGACCTCGGCGAGTTCCTCGGCGTTCGGCTTGACGAGGTCGATCCGCTCGCCGGACTGCAGCAGGGCCGTGAACGGGACGCCCGAGGAGTCGACGGCGATCCGGACGTCCCCACCGTGGCGGGCGCGGACGGCCCGGATCAGCTCGGCGAGCGCGTCGTCCGGGAGTCCCGGCGGCAGCGACCCGGCGAGGACGACCCAGCGTGCACCGGGTCCGGTCGGGGTCGGCCCCGCGGCGTCGGCGACGAGCGAGGCGAACTCCTCGAGGCGTCCGGCGAGGGACGGCCCGGGCTCGTTGAGCTTCGTGGTCGTGCCGGTGGGCTCGGTGACCGTGACGTTCGAGCGGAGCGGCGCGCCGATCGGCATCGCTGCCGTCGGGATGCCGCGGGTCGCGAGGCCGAGCAGCACGGGGTCGAGCTCGTCGCCCGGCAGGACCGCGATCGTGTCGCCACCGCTCGCCACGACGACGCGGGAGACGTTGACGCCCTTGCCGCCGGGCTCCGCCGTGGACCGCGTGGCGCGCTGGACGGCGCCACGCTGGAGTTCGCCGGCGAGCTCGATCGTGCGGTCGAGGCTCGGGTTCGGCGTCACCGTGACGATGCGCGTGCTGGTCCGCGCGTCGTGGCTCGGGTTCTGGTTCATGCGACGACCACCTCGACGTCCGCTTCGGCGAGCGCACCGGCGAGGTCCGCCGGGGGCTCCTGGTCGGTGACGATCGTGTCGACCTCGTCGAGCCGGGCGAAGCGCATGAGGGCCTCGACCCCGTGCTTGGCCGCGTCCGCGAGGACGACGCTCCGCCGAGCGGCCAGGACGTAGGCGCCCTTGACCGCGGCCTCGTACTCGTCCGGCGTGCTCAGCCCGAAGCCGGCGGACAGGCCGTTCGTCCCGACGAAGGCGATGTCCGGCCGCAGCGCGCCGATCTGCTCGACCGTGGCCGTGCCGACCGCGGCGCTGGTGACGCCGCGCACCCGGCCGCCGAGGAGGTGCAGTTCGACGTGCTCGCTGTGCTGCAGGACGCCGGCGATCGGGACCGAGTTCGTGATGACGGTGATCGTCGCCCCGGCCGTGGCGGGTTCCCACCGGGCGAGTTCGGCGCCGACGGCGGCGCAGGTCGTGCCGGCGTCGAGGGCGATCGACCCGGTGAACGTCGGCGGTACGAGACGCATGGCAGCGCGGGCGATCGCGGTCTTCGCGGAGCCGTGCTGCCCCTCACGTTCGGCGACGCTCAGTTCGACGACGCTCGACCGGCCGACCGGCACCGCTCCCCCGTGCACGCGGCGCAGGACGCCGGCGGACTCGAGGGCGTCGAGGTCACGTCGGACGGTCTCGGTGGTGACGTCGAAGTGCTCGGCCAGTTCGGCGACGGACACGCGCCCTGCCGACAGCAGCGAGGCGGCGATGGCGTCGTGCCGCTCGGTTGCGTACATGCCCGAACTCCTTCGTTCCCGTGGGTTTCGAGCACTGTACGCCGCAAAGTCACACGTTCGCAACCGTTTCGTTGCGAAACCAACACGTCCGCAGGCTTGCGCGCGCGCCCGCGCCGCCCGCCACCCGCACTGGTCCCACAACACGCCGCCCGGGGCTGCGCGGGCCGACACGTTCTGCGACCGGCCTGCGTCGGCGCGACAAGCGCACGCGCACGCGCACGCGAGCACCCGCCCACACGAGAACACCCCGCCCTGCACGGAGCAGGACGGGGTGTTCGGACTCGGACGTCGGCGCAGGCGCGTCAGCCCTTGACGGCCCCCGCGGTCATCCCGCTGACGAGCCGCCGCTGCACGATCAGGAAGAACACCACCACCGGGATCGAGAACAGCACGGACGCCGCCATGAGCCCGCCGAAGTCGGTCCCCTTGTTCGTGGAGAACCCCGCGAGCCACACCGGCAGCGTGTACATCCCCTGGTCCTTGAGCATCACGTACGCCGTCAGGTAGTCGTTCCACGCGGCGATGAACGCGAAGACGCTCGTCGCGATCACCCCCGGCATCACGAGCGGGAACAGGACGCTCCAGAGGATGCGGAACGTCCCCGCGCCGTCGACCTTCGCGGCCTCCTCGATCTCGACGGGCACGGCCACGAAGAACCCGCGCATCACCCAGATCGAGAACGGGAGGACGCTCGCGACGTACGCGAGGATCAGCCCGATGTAGCTGTTGAGCAGTCCGAGGGTCTGGAACGACAGGAACAGCGGGATGAGGAGCGCCCCGGACGGGATCATCTGCACGAAGAGGATCGCCACGAGGATCGCGCGCCGCCCGCGGAACCGGAACCGCGACAGCGCCGCCGAGGCCAGGAACCCGACCACGATCGACAGCAGCACCGCAGCCACCACGACGATCGCCGAGTTGCGCAGGTACACGAGGAACCCGTCCTGGGTCAGCGCCCGGGTGAAGTTCTCGAGCGTCGGTCGGAGCGGCAGCCAGATCGGCGTCAGCGTCGTGACCTCGTCCGCGGGCTTGAACGCCGTGTTCACCATCCAGTAGATCGGGAACACCCAGACCAGGCAGAACACCACCGCGATGGCGTTCGCGACGATGCGCGGCTTCCGCCGACGCGCGCCGCCCGGCGTGCCGCCCCGACCACGCCCACCCGGCCTGGAGGCACGCCTCACCCCCGCCACGTCGGGCTGCGCTTCGGAGGCGGTCGCCCCGGTCACCCCGGGGGTGGTGGTCGTCGTCACAGGTCTTCCTCTCCACTGCGGACGAGCCGGCGGATGTAGTAGCTGGTCAGCGCACCGAGGATCAGCGTCGAGATGACGGCGATCGCGGCACCCTGCCCGTACGCGTTCGAGACGAACGACTTCACGAAGGTCCAGATGCCGAGCGTGAGCGTCGTGTCCTCCGGGCCGCCCCTGGTGAGCAGCCAGATCTGGTTGAAGACGTTGAAGTCCCAGATCACCGAGAGGATCGTCACGAGGAGCAGCGTCGGCACGAGCGCGGGCAGCGTGATCGCCCGGTACATGGCCCACGCCGAGGCGCCGTCGAGCGCACCGGCCTCGTAGTACTCCGGCGCGATCTGCGACTGCGCCGCGTACAGCGTGAGCGCCACGAACGGCACCGCCTGCCAGATGACGAGCGAGAGCACGATCGCCAGTGACTGCCCCGGGGTCGAGGCCCAGTTGTCCTGCGTGTGGTCCCCGAACACGCCGAGCTGCGTGATCATCCAGTTGAGGACGCCGTAGAACGGCTGGAAGAGCCACTGCCACACGAGGCTGGACGCCACGTTCGGCATCGCCCAGGCCAGCACGAGCACGACACTGACCACCGTGCGCATGACGACGCCGAGCCGGGTGAGCAGCTGCGACACCGCCATGCCGATGCCGATCGTCCCGACGACCATCGCCCCCGTGACGAGCACCGTCCGGAGGATGACCGGCCAGAAGCTCGCGTCGGTGAGGACGTTCGTGTAGTTCGTGATCCCGGCGAACCCGGCCTGCCCGGTGAAGATCGCGCGGAGACCGTAGTCCTGGAAGGAGATGACCAGCAGCCGCACGAGCGGGTACACGACCAGCGCGAGCAACAGGACCGCGGCCGGCGCCAGCAGCACGAGCGGGGCCCGGGACGCCGTCAGCGACCGCCGACGGCCACCACGACCGCCCGCCGAACCGGACCCCGACGGACCCGACCCGGCCGGACGGCCCCGGCGCAGACCGCCACGCCGGGTGTCCGGCCCGGCCGAAGCCGGACCGGACACGCGCTCTGCAGTGGAGGTCATCGACTACTGCTGCGCGTTGAGCGCGGACGTGAGGTGCTCCGAGAAGCCCTCGGCTGCCTGCTGCGGTGTCTTCCGCCCCGTGGCGATGTCGGCGAACATCGTCTGGAAGCTCGAGTCACCCTCGATCGTGGCCCAGCCCGGTGTCGCCGGGGTCGGACGGCTCGTCGAGGCGGCCTCGAAGTACGGCTTGTGGAGCTCGTCCACGTCACCGGCGACCGCGTCGAGCAGCTGCGTCGAGTTCGGCTCCCACCCGTCGACGCCGAAGACCTGGTCCTTCTGGAACTCCTTCGAGGTCAGGATCTTGGTGTAGTAGAGCGCGAGGTCCTGGTTCTGGGACTTCGACGGGATGCCGAGGTCCGACCCGCCGAGGAACACCGGCTGCGTCTTCCCCTCGGTCGCGGAGGGCATCGGGAACGTCCCGATCTGGTCCTTCAGCTCGGGCTTGGCCGTGGTGATCGACCCGATCTCCCACGCTGAACCGAGGATCGCCGAGGTGTTGCCCTGGGCGAAGACGTCGGACTCGGCGGGCTTGTCGGTGTTGATGTCCTGCGTGGACTTCGCCGAGTAGCTGTTCTGGAAGTCCTTCCACGCCGTGAGGCCCTTGACGGCGGCGGCGGAGTCGAGCGCTCCCGTCCACTTGCCGCCCTTCTCGGTGGCGATCTGTCCGCCGGCGTCCCACACCCACTGCAGTCCGCCGTACCAGTACTGGCCGGGCATGTAGAACGCGGAGAAGTCGGCCTGCGGGTTCTTCGCCTTCACCTTGTCGAGGTCGGCGGTGAGCTCGTCGTACGACTTCGGCACGTCGGTGACCCCGGCGTCCGCCCACGTCTTCTTGTTGTAGATGACCGCGCGGTTGCCGGCGAACAGCGGGGCGCCGTAGAGCTTCCCGTCGACGGTCGCCGGGCCCTCGAGCCCGGACAGCCACGTCTGCCCGTCCTGCAGCTCCTTCTTGTAGGGCGACAGGTCCATCAGGCCACCGGTCGCGGCGTACACCGGCACCTGGGTGTTGCCGAGGTCGACCACGTCCGGGGCGTCCTGCTGCGCGAGCGCCGTCGTGAGCTTGGTCGTGATGCCGTCCCACTGCTGCAGTTGGAGCTTCACCTTGGCGCCGGTGTCCTTGGTGAACTGCTTCTCGGCGACGTCGAGGATCTTCGGGCTGAGGTCGCCGTTCATGATCCACACGGTGATGGTCTTGCCCTTGCCGTCGGGTGTGCCGATGGACTTCGTGCCGCCGTCGGAAGCTCCGTTGCTTCCGGCGGAGCACCCGGTGAGGGCGAGCGCGCCTGCGAGGGCGAGCGCACCGAGTGCGGCGAAACGCGTGCGTGTCACGTTGACTCCCTTGGTCCGACCTTTATGAAAGGACGTTGCGTAATGGTGAGTAAAGACCCATCGCGCAGGGATGTCAACACCGGATCGCAACCCTGTGGACAGTCGCGATCCGCATGTTTCCGGGGGATCACGGATGGCGAACAGATCGGGGTGCGGCCTTGACGAACTGGTCATGACCAGGCATGATCTGCGCCCGCTGGACGCGACGGACGGGAGGCCCGTGGCGATCCCGCCACGGGCCTCCCGTCCGTCGCCGGAGCGACACCGTCAGAGAGACCGTTCAGTCGAAGGGGACGTGCTCGCTCGACCCGACACCCGCACGCTGCCGGTAGGCCAGGTGCCCGCCGAGGTACCCACCGACGCCGACGACCGTCAGGCCCGCGAACCCGAGCAGCTTCCCGGCGCCGTGGTTCCCGCGCTTCCGCTGCATCCACGACAGCCCGTAGAGCGTGATCCCGACCCAGTTCACCGCCTGGTGCACCCACCCGGTCCGGAGCTGTTCGCGGTCGAGCTCGGACCAGTCCACGTACCCGGCGACCGAGGCGCTCCCGGACGACACCAGCCCCACACCGACGAGGGTCTTCGCGGCCTTCGCGTTCCCCTTCCCGCCGACGAGGTCGAGCACCGCCGCCGAGATCCACGCCCCGAGCGGCACCTGCACCATCAGGGGGTGGAGCGGGTGCCCGAAGGGCACGCCGTGCAGCAGCTGTCGCAGCGCCTTCGGGCGCGCGAGCGCGCGGACGACGCTGCGGTCGATGTCGACGGCCTTGTCGAGCACGTCCGCGTGCTCGACGGCGTCGGTGAGGCGACGGATGGCGCGGATCTCAGGCATGCCCCGGACGGTAGGCCAGGAGGCCCGGTGCCGGTCCCAGGGACCGGCACCGGGCCTCCTGGCCGCTGCCCGCTACTCCTCGACGATCTCGCCCTCGGCGACCTCACCGAGGTCGAACGGCTCGACGGTCAGCTCGTCGCCACCCGCAGCGACGTCCACCCGCACGGTGTCGCCGTCGCGGACGTCGCCGGCCAGGATGGCCCGCGCCAGCCGATCGTCGATCTGCCGCTGCATGAGCCGCCGCAACGGACGCGCGCCGTACACCGGGTCGTACCCGCGCTCGGCGAGCCACGTCCGGGCCGACGGCGTCACCGCGAGCTCGAGCCGACGGTCGGACAGCCGGCGCGCGAGGCGGTCGACGTACAGCGACACGATCTGCCCGAGGTCCTCCGAGGTGAGCGCCTGGAACACCACGATGTCGTCGAGCCGGTTGACGAACTCCGGCCGGAAGGCCTGTGACACGAGCTCACGCACGCCCTCCTCGCGCTGCTCCGGCGTCAACGAGGTGTCGGTGAGGAACTGCGACCCGAGGTTCGACGTCAGGATGAGGATCGTGTTCCGGAAGTCGACCGTCCGCCCCTGCCCGTCGGTCAGCCGGCCGTCGTCGAGCACCTGCAGGAGCACGTCGAAGACCTCCGGGTGGGCCTTCTCGACCTCGTCGAGCAGCACGACCGAGTAGGGCCGACGCCGGACGGACTCGGTGAGCTGCCCACCGGCCTCGTACCCGACGTAGCCGGGCGGGGCACCGATGAGCCGCGCGACCGAGTGCTTCTCGCCGTACTCGCTCATGTCGATCCGGACGAGGGCCTTCTCGTCGTCGAACAGGAACTCGGCGAGCGCCTTGGCCAGCTCGGTCTTGCCGACGCCGGTGGGTCCGAGGAACAGGAACGAGCCCGTCGGGCGGTCCGGGTCGGAGATGCCCGCACGGGTGCGGCGGACGGCCTCGGACACGGTGTTCACCGCCGAGCGCTGCCCGATGATCCGGCGGCCGAGCTCGTTCTCGAGGTGCAGCAGCTTCTCGGTCTCGCCCTGGAGCAGGCGCCCCATCGGGATGCCGGTCCACTGCGCGATGACGGCCGCGATGTCCTCGTCGGTGACGCTGTCGTTCACCATCCGCTCGGCGCTCTCGGCCTGCTCGGCGGCGGCCAGCTCGGCCTCGATGCGCGGCTTCTCGCCGTACTCGAGCCGGCTGACGGTCTCGTAGTCGGCCTCTCGCTGTGCCCGCTGCGAACGCATGCCCAGCTCGTCGAGCTGCTGCTTCAGCTCACCGATCCGGTTGAGCGACGCGCGCTCGGCCTGCCACCGCTGCTCGAGTTCGGCGAGCAGCGTCTCGCGGCTCGCGAGCTCGGCACGCAGGGTCTCGAGCCGCGCCTTCGAGGCGTCGTCCTTCTCCTGCTTGAGTGCGAACTCCTCGACGCGCAGCCGGTCCACCGTGCGCTTGAGCTCGTCGATCTCGACCGGCGACGAGTCGATCTCCATCCGGAGTCGCGACGCCGCCTCGTCGATGAGGTCGATCGCCTTGTCGGGCAGCTGACGACCGGAGATGTACCGGTTCGACAGGCTCGCAGCGGCGACGAGCGCGGAGTCGTTGATCGTCACCTTGTGGTGTGCCTCGTACCGCTCCTTGAGCCCGCGGAGGATGGCCACGGCGTCCTCGACGCTGGGCTCCCCCACGTAGACCTGCTGGAACCGTCGTTCGAGTGCGGCGTCCTTCTCGATGTACTGGCGGTACTCGTCGAGCGTCGTGGCACCGATGAGCCGGAGCTCACCGCGCGCGAGCATCGGCTTGAGCATGTTCGACGCTGCGACGGACCCTTCGCCGCCACCGGCGCCCATGAGCGTGTGCAGCTCGTCGATGAAGGTGATGACCTGCCCGTCGGAGTCGTTGATCTCCTTGAGCACGGCCTTGAGCCGCTCCTCGAACTCGCCGCGGTACTTCGCGCCGGCGATGAGGGCGGAGATGTCGAGCGACACGAGCCGCTTGTCCTTCAGGGAGTCGGCGACGTCCCCGGCGACGATGCGCTGCGCGAGCCCCTCGACCACGGCGGTCTTGCCGACCCCGGGCTCGCCGATGAGCACGGGGTTGTTCTTCGTCCGGCGGGTCAACACCTGTGACACGCGCCGGATCTCGGCGTCGCGGCCGATCACCGGGTCGAGCTTGCCGCTCCGGGCGATCGCGGTGAGGTCGACGCCGTACTGCTCGAGGGCGGTCTTCTGTCGCTCTTGCGAGTCAGGAGCGCCCTGGAGGTTCGCCATGCGTTCCGTCCTTTCGTTGCGTTGGTCTGGGGTTGAGTCTACTGCACTCAACTTCCGTTCGGCACGGTTTCTTCCCGCACCGGGTTCCGGATCCCGACCGCGCCGACGATCGCGCCGGCGAGCAGCAGGACGCCCATGACCACGACCGCACGGTGGAACCCGACCGTGCTCATCGCGCCGCCGAGCACGACACCCGCGAGCGCCACCATGACGAGGCTGGCGATCCGGGCCACGGCGTTGTTGACCGCCGAGCCGATGCCCGCCTCGGACTCCGGTACGGATCCCAGGACCGCACTGGTCAGCGGCGTCACCATGAGCGAGATCCCGACGCCGACGAGCACGAGCCCGGGGAGCACCGTCCACCAGTAGGCCGCCGGGTCGTCGCCGACGAGCACCATGAGGAACGAACCCACTGCCGCGATCGCCGGCCCCGCGGCCATGAACCACCGCGGCCCGTACCGGCCGGCGAAGGAGCCCACCGTCGTCGAGAGCAGCAGGAGCAGGATCGTCGGCGGCAGCGTGGCGATCCCGGCGACCCAGGCCGGGAACGCCCAGACCTCCTGGAGGAACAGGGTCACGACGAAGCCGACCATGCCGAGCGCACCGTAGATCGACAGTGTCGCCAGGTTCCCGACCGCGAAGTTCCGCGCCCGGAACAGCCCGAGGTCCACGAGCGGCTGCGGGGTCCGCCGTTCCCACGGCACGAACGCCACCAGCGCCAGCCCTCCGAGCACGAGCGCGCCGAGCACGATCGGGGACGACCAGCCGAGGCGCTCCTGCTCGATCAGCCCGAGCACCACCCCGCCGATGCCGACCACCGCGAGCACCGCCCCGACCACGTCGACCCGCGGCCTGCCGGGAGGCCGGACGTCACCGGAGATCCGGGCCACGAGCGGGATGGTCACCGCGATCGGCACCGCGGTGAGCACGAAGATCCACCGCCAACCGATCCCGTCGACGATCACCCCGCCGATGACCGGGCCGACGATCACGGCAGCGCTCGACCACGCCGTCCACGAGCCGATCGCCCTGCCCTGCGCCGCACCGCGGTACGCCGCGATGATGAGCGCGAGCGAGCTCGGTGTGACGAGCGCACCCCCGACACCCTGCAGTGCCCGCGCGACGATGAGCACCTCGCCCGTCGGCGCCGCCGCGCACACGATGGAGGCCACCCCGAAGACGATCAACCCGAGCGTGATGATCCGCACCCGGCCGAACAGGTCCGACAGGGAGCCGGCGACGAGGATGAGCGACCCGAGCGTCACCATGTAGGCGTCGACCACCCACTGCTGCACGACGAGGCCGCCCCCGAGCTCGTGCCGGATCGCCGGGAGCGCGACGTTCACGACGCTCGCGTCCAACCCCACCACGAACGACGCGAGGATCGCGACGACGAGCACCACGCGGCGGTCGTCGCGGAGCGGAGCAGCGGGCGTCGTCATGCGCTCATCCAACCCCGCACCGCCGACGTCGCGCACACGACCGCACGCACGACGAAGCCCCCGCGACCGGAGTGGTCGCGGGGGCTGCCGACAGGACGGGGCTGGGAGTCCTACTGCTTGGAGTCGGCGTTCGGCTGGACCGAGGGGCCCGGGTTCACGACCGGGGCCGCCGGCTGCGCAGCCGTGTTCTGCGCGGTCGTGTTCTGGGCGGTGGCGTCGGACGCCTGCTTGTCCTCGGTGCCCATCTCCTTCTTGAAGATGTTGATCGACTGGCCGAGACCCTTCGCGAGCGCCGGGAGCTTGGTCGCCCCGAACAGCAGGATGACGATCCCGAGGATGATCAGCAGATGGATGCCGGTGAGGCCTGCGAACATCATGACTCCTTCGATGGTGAACTGGTCGCCGTGCTCGGGTCTTCTTCGACACACGCGGCGGAAGCTCGTGGTCCGTTCATGGTAACTCGGTCTCTCCGGGAATCACAGGCGAGGGGCCCGAACGGACACCGTTCGCACAGGCTCGGCGACGGCCCCCGCCGGGTCAGTACGCGCCGCGGGACCGCAGCACGGACGGGATCGTCCGCGCGAGGATGACGAGGTCGTGCAGGAACGACCAGTTCTCGACGTAGTGGAGGTCGAGCCGGACCCCCTCGGCCCAGTCGAGGTCCGAGCGGCCGCTGACCTGCCAGAGCCCGGTGATGCCCGGCGTCACGAGCAGCCGTCGGTCGGCGAAGTCCTCGTAGACGGCGACCTCCTTCGGCAGCGCCGGACGCGGCCCGACGAGGCTCATCGACCCCGTCAGGACGTTCCAGAGCTGCGGAAGCTCATCGAGGGACGTCTTGCGCAGGATCGCCCCGACGCGGGTCACCCGTGGGTCGTCCCGCATCTTGAAGAGCGGCCCGGCGCCCTCGTTCGATGCCTCGAGCGCAGCCATCCGGGCTTCGGCGTCGACGCACATCGTCCGGAACTTGAGGATCGAGAAGTCCTGCCCAGCGCGACCGACACGGGTCTGGCGGAAGAACACCGGGCCCCGGTCATCGAGCCGGATCATGACCGCGATCGCGGCGAAGACCGGTGCGAGCAGCACGAGGCCGAGCCCGGCCCCCACGACGTCGAGCACCCGCTTGCCGAAGCGCCTACGGTAGTCCGGCGTCTCGACGTGCATGAGCGGCAGGCCGTCGACCGGACGCTCGTGGACCCGGCCTGCCGCGATGTCGGCGAGCGGCGACGAGACCACGAGCTCGACGCCGCGCTCCTCCAGCTGCCAGCCCAGGCGACGGAGACGCTCGTGCCCCCCGCGGATCGCACCCGCCACGACGACGGCGGGCACACCGCTCGCCTCCGCGCGGTCGAGGACGTCCTGGATCCCGCCGACGACCGACGCGCGCGCGGCTCCGAACTCGACGGTCGAGCCGACCGCGAGGCAGTCCGTGACGACGCCGGCGACGCGGTACCCGGCGACGGGGGTGGCCGCGATCCTGCGGCCGACGTAGCGCACGTCCTCAGCGTCGCCGACGAGCAGCACGTCCTGCAGCCGCTCGCCACGGCCCCGTCGGCGTGCGAGCACCGTCCGCACGACCTTGCGCTCCGCGACGAGCAGGGCGAGCCCGAGCGGGAACGCGATCGCGACGTACCCACGGGCGAGGTCGAGCTGGACTGCGTAGGCGACGATCGCGACGCTCGCTCCGGCGACGAGGCTCGCCAGCACGAGCCGGCGGTACTCCTCGTTGCCGACACCAGCGATGCGGGCGTTGCGGGTACGGAACGTCGACAGGAGCGTCATCCAGACGAGCACGATCGCGGGCGCGACGACGAACTCCATCCAGCCCGCGGCAGCAGAACCCACCGGGAGCTCGCCCGGGAACCGCACGAGGTGCGCCGCCACGAAGGCGAGGAGCAGGACGGCGAGGTCGAGGGCGGCGACAGCCGTCGCGAACCCGGGCCGTGCTCCGGCGGGGGCGGCGGTGGGAACGGCACGCGTCGCGGCCAGGGCGACGACTCCCACCGGACGGGTGCGACGGAACGTGAGTGACACCGCGGGGCCTCCGGTCGGACGCCGACCGACGGAAGGTCGGCCGGGCGCCTTCGTCGGTCAGAGCACGACGAAGGTTCGCCCCACCAGAATATCACCGAGATGTTGGAAATATCAATGACCGAGGACATCCGCGAGCGACCACAGCACCGGACGGTCGAGCAGCGCCCCCGCGTCCGCCGGCTCGACCCCGCGCACGCGGAACACCGCCCGCTCGCCAGGGAGCAGCGTCACGAAGCCCCGGTCGACGACCCCGTCCGGCGACACCCGGTCGGGCTGGAGCAGCAGGTCCCGCACGACGGTCGAGGCCTCCACCACCACACGGACCGTCGCACCGTCGACCTCGGTCGACGCGGAGAACCGCGCGGGCTCCCACCGCATCTCCCGGTCGGGCGCCGGCGTCCACACGGCGCGGTGCTCGTCGAGGTCGGCGACGATCAACTCGTTCCGCGGATCGTCCACGACCCCGACCGACTCGGGCAACGCGACGACGGCGACCCCGGCGGACAGGTGCACCGGCAGCGTCACCTCGGCGAGCACCGCACCGGCGAGCGTGACGCGGCGGACCCGCACGACGCCGTCGCCGACGGACCGGGTCGACCGGACCGCGACCTCGACGGGCGACGAACCGAAGGCTCCGGGCGACACCCCGAGCGAGACGCCCCCGGACCCGAGCGACAGCGTGTCCGCCAGCTCGCCCAGCTCAGCCGCCTCATCGACGTGCGCCGGTGAGGACGGGCGATCCGTGCCTCCAGGCTGGTCGTCCGGCGACGCGCCGGCCGGAGCCGCCGGCCGCGGGCCGGCGACCGACGAGACGGGCCGGATCGTCAGCAGCACGTCATCGTAGAGCCGCCGCAGCTCGTGCGCGAGCGGCTTGAGGCGCCCCGACGAGTCGACGGCCGACCACGACGCGACCGGCCACAGGTCATTGAGCTGCCACAGGACGACCCCGGTGTTCCGTGGCCAGTGCGTCCGCCAGTGCTCGACGCCCGTCGCGATCGCGCGCGCCTGCTGGAGCTGCGTCAGGTAGTGCCACGCGTCGAAGGACGCAGCGTCCACGCTGCCGAAGCGCGGAGCGATCCCCCGCGCCAACTTGCCCATCCCGTCGTCCGCCTTCTGGTGGTGGACGACGCCGGGTGCGTCCACGGTCAGCTCGGGGTCGGACACCGCGTCACGCAGCGTCCGCCACGCGGGCGGCGCCTGCCAGCCGAACTCGGACACGAACCGGGGCACCGACGCACGGTACGCGCTGTCGGGCAGGCGGTTCCAGGCCTCCCACGAGTGGTGCGTCTCGTGGTCGACGTCGTTCGCCGGCAGGTCCTCGTCGCCGGACCACGGCGAGCCCACCGTGTAGAAGCGCGTCGGGTCCACCGCGTCGACGATCGTCGGCAGGAGGTCGAGGTAGTAGTCCAGGCCCCAGCCGCGGTCCCCGAGCGACTCCGCCCAGCCGTCGACGTCGTGCAGCCAGATGTTCTCGTTGTTGCCGTTCCACACCACGAGGGACGGGTGGCGCGAGAGCCGGGCGACGTTGTCCCGGGCCTCCGCGACGACCTCGCTCCGGATCGGCTCGGTCTCCGGGTAGGCGGAGCACGCGAACGCGAAGTCCTGCCAGACGAGCAGTCCGAGCTCGTCGCACACCTCGTAGAAGTCGCGCGACTCGTACACGCCGCCGCCCCAGACGCGCACGAGGTTCGCCCGCAGCGCGGCCGCGGTGCTCAGTCGGGACGCGTAGCGGTCCCGCGTCACACGCGAGACGATGACGTCGTCGGGGATCCAGTTCACCCCGCGGACGTCCACGAGCGTCCCGTTGACGTACACACCGAACGGCTTGCCGATCGTGTCCGATGCCGTGTCGATCCGCGTCGACCGGAAGCCCGTCCGGAACACGTCACGGTCGAGGACCTCGCCCTCGACCGTCTGCAGCTCGACGGTCACGTCGTAGAGCGGCTGCTCGCCGTAGCCGCGCGGCCACCACCGCTGCGCATCCGGGACCCGCACGGTCACGACGGTCTCGTCGTCCTTCGGGGTCAGCTGCGCACGCGAGCGCTGTCGGGTCGTCCCGCCCTCGGCGTCCGGGCCGCTCACGGTCACGACCAGCACGAGGTCGTCGTCCTCGCCATCCTGGTCGAGGTCGTTCATCCCGGACCGCTCGACCGTGATGTGCGCGTCGAGCACGCCCTCCCCCGCCTCGACGTCGACGAGCGGACGCACCTCACGGAGTCGCGCCGTCGACCAGCGCTCGATCGCCACCGGCCGCCACGGGCCGCTGGTCACCGCCGTCAGCCCCCAGTCCCAGCCGAAGTTCGACGCCATCTTCCGCACGTACGGGAACGGCTCGTCGTACGGGCCCGGCATGCTCCCGGCCCTGGCCGCGACGCGTCCGGCCTCGCGGTAGGGCGACTCGAACAGGATCTCGAGCTCCCGCTCCGTGCGCGTGTTGGACCCACCGGTCGCATCGCGCAGGTCGAACCGGTAGCGCCGGTGCATGTTCCGGGTGGTCCCGACGGTCACACCGTCGACCGTCAGCGTCGACACCGTGTCGAGTCCGTCGCACACCAGGTCGACGCGTTCGTGCCCCCGCGGATCGACGTCGACCGCGCGCCGGTAGGCCCAGTCAGCGCGTCCGACCCACTTGCCGTCCGCCTCGTTGCGGTCGAACGTGGGGTCGGCGAGCAGGCCCTCCCGCTCGAGGTCGGTGTGCACCTGCCCCGGCACCGTCGCCGGGATGCTCCGACCGGCGACGCCGTCAGGGGCGCCACTGCCGCCTGCCATCGTCACGGTCCAGTCGTCGCGGAGTTCCTCGCGGTCGAGGGTCATGCGGGTCCTTCTCTGGGCGGGCGGGACCGGTGGTCCGCTCGGTCGGGACGCCGGCTGCGTGTCCGCCAGGCGGCCGGGTACCGGCCTGGAGGCACGACACCGGTCAGCCGGGCGTCGTCACGTCGCGCGCGCGACCGCCTGGGCGATCACACGAGGGGGTGCCCGGCGATGCTAGTACGCGGAGCTTGCACGGGGGTGGGTGGCAGGCTGGGGCGCGTGATCACAGTTGCTCTCGCCGCAGCCCTCCGCGACGCCGGACTCCGCTGGCACCCGTCGACCGGGGACCGCTTCGTCATCGACAAGCCCGGGGTCGACGACGACGTCTACACCGTCTCCGAGATGACCGTCGAGCGGCACGACTACCCCTCCGGCACCGTGCTCGGGTTCAACGGCACCACGGAGTGGGCGCTCGACTCGGTCGAGGCCGCCGAGTCGCTGTGGCTGCCGCGGGAGGACCAGCTGCGGTCCTTGCTCGGGAGCGCCTTCGTGTCGCTCGCGAGTTCGGGCTCGTCGCTGACCGTCACCGCGACCATCGACGGCGCCCCGCAGACCTTCGACGCTCCCGATGCGGCCGACGCGTACGGTGCCGCACTCCTCGCCTACATCCGTTCTGCGCTGGACTGACCGCCCCCGGACCGGGTGACGCGCCCGGCTGGGAGTTGCTGGAATGCACGCTGGGCGGGCTTTGGTTGCATGGCGACATGACCGTTCCGAACATCACCCTGAACGACGGCAAGACCATCCCGCAGCTCGGCTTCGGCGTCTTCCAGATCGACCCCTCCGACACCAAGGAGGCGACGCTCGCAGCGCTCGAGGTCGGCTACCGCCACATCGACACCGCCGAGATGTACGGCAACGAGAAGGAGGTCGGCGAGGCCATCGAGGCGTCCGGCATCCCTCGTGAGGAGATCTTCGTCACCTCGAAGCTCAACAACGGCTTCCACGACCCCGAGGCAGCGCTCGAGAACGGCAAGAAGTCGGCAGACCTCCTCGGCGGCTACACCGACCTCTTCCTCATCCACTGGCCGCTGCCCACCGTCTCGGACTTCGTGCCGACGTGGAAGGCGATGGAGGAGCTCTACCGCGCCGGCACCGCTCGCTCGATCGGCGTGAGCAACTTCCAGGCGCACCACCTCAACCGCCTCGCCGCCGAGACGACCATCACCCCGGCCGTGAACCAGATCGAGGTACACCCGTACCTCACGCAGGAGGAACTCCGCGCGTACGACCGCGAGCACGGCATCGCGACCGAGGCCTGGTCCCCCATCGCGCAGGGCCTCGTCCTCGACGACGAGACCATCACCCGCATCGCCGGCAACACCGGCAAGACCCCGGCGCAGGTCGTCCTCCGCTGGCACATCCAGCGCGGCGACATCGTCTTCCCGAAGTCGGTCACCCGCGCCCGCGTCGAGGAGAACTTCGCGATCTTCGACTTCGAGCTCTCCGACGAGGACATGACCGCGATCACGTCGCTCGACAAGGGCCACCGCACCGGCCCTGACCCGGACACGTTCGACTACGTCCCGGCCTGATCCGCCGGATGCACGAACGGGCGGCAACCTCCTGGTTGCCGCCCGTTCCGTCTGTCCGGTCTACTTGCCCTGAGCCTGAACGATGTTCTGCTCGCCCTTGTCGGTGACCCTCGTCGGCTTGTCGCCGGTGTAGAGGACATCGTTCGCGTTGCCGCTGAGCATGACGGTCTTGGCTGACCCGACCGTGATGCGGCTGATCGCGCTCTCGACGATCAGCTCGTCGACGTCACCGAGGTGCACGATCGAGTCGTTGCCCGACACGGTCACCTTCGCGCAAGCGCCTTCCAGAGTGATCTCGGCGCCGGACTGGTCCACGACCGCCGCCCCGTCGTTGCAGGTGACGGTCTTCTTCCCGTCCGGTACCCGCACCTCGGTCTGGGGCAGGACGGACGGCTTCGACGACGCGGAGGTCGACGGCTTCGACGTGGTCTCGGTGCCGTCGGCCGCGGAGCAGCCGGCGAGCACGGCAACGAGCGCAGCAGCGGCGATCGCGGGAGCAAGGATGCGGGGAGGACGCATGGCGGTGCCTTTCATTCGGGGTGGGGCGTGTGCCGGAGGTGAGTTGAGGGGGAGGGCCCGGCGCGAGCCGGGCCCTCCGATGCAGCCAGAGCTACGGGAGCGCTACTGGGCGTTGCGGTCGACGGTGAAGGACGACGAGGTCGTCGAGGTCTTCCCCGACTTCGTGGTCTGCTTCACCTCGAGGCCGGCGTACGTGCCCCCGCGAGCGAGGTCGAACAGGGCAGTGGCACGCCAGGTGCCGTCGTCACCGACCGTGGCAGTCGCGACCGTGGTCCGCGACGAGCCGACCCGGATCTCCGCACCCGGCGTTGCCGTCCCGACGAACGTCGGACGCAGCGTCGTGACGTTCTCGTTCTGTGCCGGCGCCGACAGGGTCAGCTCCCGGAACGACTCGTTCGACACGGTGAAGGACGCACGGATCGTGCCCGTGACGGTCCCACGGACCGACTGATCGACGTAGAGGTTGTACGTGCCCGGCGCCAGCGGCGACGCCTCGTCGGTCTTCGCGATCCACTGACCGTTCACGACCGTGCCGCTCGCGACGACCCGCGACGAACCACGAACCGTGATCGTCGCACCCTCGTGCCCCGTGCCCCGGAACTCCGGAGTGAGGGTGTCGAGGACCGCGTCCGCACCCGGGCTGGTCAGGGTGTGCGGCGTCACGATCGAAGCGAGCTCACCGATCGTGAACGCGTGACGGACCGTCGACGTCAGCCCGCCCTTGCTGATCTGGTCGAAGTACAGGTCGTACTTCCCCTTGCCGAGTTCCATCGTGGACGTCGCCGACCACGAACCCGACACGACCATCGCCGACGCGACCTCACGGCTCGACCCACGCACCACGATCTTCGAACCGGTCTCACCGGTCCCCGCGAACTCGACCCGGCCCGGCGCGACGGTGCCGTCGCGCTCCGGCTTCGTCACGACCACCGCAGCAGCCGGCTGCCCGTAGTTCAACGTGAACGACTTCGACTCGGATTCCGGAGCGCCATCGATGATGACACTGAACGAGTTCACGCCCGAGATCGCCTTTGTCGGATCGATCTTGATCTCGTACGCGTCACCCTTCGCGACCGTGCGACCGATCTCGGTGCCGACCGAGTTGCGCAGCACCACCGTCGAACCGTTCGGCGCCGCACCGAACGCGGTTGCCGGCTTCGTCGCGTCAGCAGCATCGAAGCGGCCGTCAGCAGTCAGCTCGACCGTGCCCTCACCCGGGTTCACGACGATCGTCTCGGTCTGGGCGTTGCCGCCCTTCGACTGCTGCGTCACCGTCAGTTCGTGCTCGGATGCGCTCAGGGCCTCGGTCGTCGTGAGGTTCCACTGCGAGCTCTGGAACACGTTGGCGGTCCCGACGACCTTGCCGTCCTCCGCCACGGTGATCGTCGACGAAGGCTCACCCGTGCCTCGCAGCTTGAGCTTTCCGCCCGCATGCGCGAAGCCGTCCTCGGGGCGCGTGACAGCGAGCTGCGCGCCGTAGTCGATCGAGACCGCGGTCTTGCCGGTCTGTTCGCCGCCGTAGGACTGGACGACGTCGATCTCGTAGGCACCGGCCTTGTTCGGCGCCGGGAGCTCCATCGACCACGCGCCGGACATCGGCACCTCGTCAGACGCGACCAGCATGTTGCCGTTCTCGTCGAGTGCCTGCACGACCGCGCCCGGCTGCGCCGCTCCGGAGAGCACCACGAGATCGTCGCGCTCAGCGCCGAACTCGTGCTCGACCGTGAGGTCTGCGATCTTCAGCTCGACGTCGAAGTCGTGGAACCCGTACTGCTTCTTGTCGACGTACTGTTCGATGTGAACGGGGTTCTCCCCGAGCTGCAACCCCTCCAGCTCGTAGGACCACTCGCCATCCGCGTTCGCGCGGATCTCGTCGGCCCGGCCATCACCCCATGCGATAGCGACGAACGCGTTCGGGATCGCGGCGCCCGACACGACGGCCGAACGTCGGTCGAGGTCGGTCGAAACGACTCGTCCGCCGAACCCGAGGCCCTCGATGCCGACGAAATCGTTGGTGCTCGGCGCCGATGTGGACGGCGCGAAGTAGGACTGGTTGGTCATCGACCTGATGTTCGTCGTGAGGTACTTCGAGTACGCCGGGACCATGATGTTCCCGCGCTCATCCTGCATGAGCTCCGACTGGGGACCCCCACAGGGGTGCTCCTGGAACCATTCGCCAAGTGACGCGTGCTTTGCGTACCCCCAGCACTGGCCCGGGTTCTTCGTGTCCTCCAGCTGGAAGCGACCGTCACCGGTGGGGAGCACTCGGTACGACGTGGCGGCCTTCTGCGCGTCAGCGTAGGTCGGGAATTGGCGCACGTACGATGCGGAATGCGTGCGGAAGTTGTATTCATCGAGCTTCGCGATGATCTGCACCGTGCGCCCGTCCTTGGCCTCTTGGGGAGCGGAGCTCGGGTTCGCGCTGGCGGCAGCACCGAAGGAGAGGCCGGACGCGATGGTCGCGACGGCGAGCGCGGATGCGCCGAGGCCTTTCGCGATGCGTTTGGTCTTGTAGGACATGGTTGGTGATCCCTTTCGAGGGGTCGGGCCGCGAGGGCTCATCGGGAATGATCGGTCCACCCGCGACTCGCGGTCGTCGTGGTCGCGGGACACCCCGCTGCCATTTCAAAATATCAAACTCTGCGTAGGAATACAACACTCGCTATCGAAATGACTTGAGTCATTCGGACGCAACTTCCAGCCCTTCGAGTTGACGTGCCCCCTGTCAGGAGTAAGGTTGAGTCCATCGGACGCAAGTCCAACGACTTCCGCACCAAACGAAGGAGCACCAACACATGGGACGTGCAGTAGGCATCGACCTCGGAACCACCAACTCGGTCGTCAGCGTGCTCGAGGGTGGCGAGCCCACGGTCATCGCGAACGCTGAGGGCCTCCGCACCACGCCGTCGATCGTCGCCTTCACGAAGGACGGCGAGGTCCTGGTCGGCGAGACCGCCAAGCGCCAGGCGGTCACGAACGTGGACCGCACCATCGCCTCCGTCAAGCGCCACATCGGCACCGACTGGAAGGTCGACATCGACGGCAAGCAGTACACGCCGCAGGAGATCTCGGCTCGAACCCTCGGCAAGCTCAAGCGCGACGCCGAGCAGTACCTCGGCGAGGACGTGACCGACGCGGTCATCACCGTCCCGGCGTACTTCAACGACGCCGAGCGCCAGGCCACGAAGGACGCCGGTGAGATCGCCGGTCTCAACGTCCTCCGCATCATCAACGAGCCGACGGCCGCTGCGCTCGCGTACGGCCTCGACAAGGGCAAGGAAGACGAGCTCATCCTGGTCTTCGACCTCGGTGGCGGCACCTTCGACGTCTCCCTGCTCGAGGTGGGCAAGGACGACGACTTCTCCACGATCCAGGTCCGCGCGACCGCCGGTGACAACCGCCTCGGCGGCGACGACTGGGACCAGCGAATCGTCGACTTCCTCATCAAGAAGTTCAAGGACGAGCACGGCGTCGACCTCTCGACCGACAAGATCGCGAAGCAGCGCCTCAAGGAAGCCGCTGAGCAGGCCAAGAAGGAGCTCTCGTCGCAGATGTCGGCGAGCATCCAGCTCCCGTACCTCACGCTCACGGCCGAGGGTCCGCTCAACCTCGACGAGACCATCTCGCGTGCGCAGTTCGAGCAGATGACCTCCGACCTGCTCGACCGCACGAAGAAGCCGTTCAACGACGTCATCAAGGAGGCGGGTGTCTCGGTCAGCGACATCGCGCACGTGGTGCTCGTCGGTGGCTCGACCCGCATGCCCGCCGTGGCCGAGGTCGTCAAGTCGCTCACGGGCGGCAAGCAGCCGAACCAGGGCGTCAACCCGGACGAGGTCGTGGCCGTCGGTGCCGCGCTGCAGGCTGGTGTCCTGAAGGGCGAGCGCAAGGACGTCCTCCTCATCGACGTGACGCCGCTGTCGCTCGGCATCGAGACCAAGGGCGGCCTGATGACGAAGCTCATCGACCGCAACACCGCGATCCCGACCAAGCGGAGCGAGACCTTCACGACCGCCGACGACAACCAGCCGTCGGTCGCGATCCAGGTCTTCCAGGGCGAGCGCGAGTTCACCCGCGACAACAAGCCGCTCGGCACCTTCGAGCTGACCGGCATCGCGCCGGCGCCCCGTGGCGTCCCGCAGGTCGAGGTCACGTTCGACATCGACGCGAACGGCATCGTGCACGTGTCCGCGAAGGACAAGGGCACCGGCAAGGAGCAGTCGATGGTCATCTCCGGCGGTTCGTCGCTGCCGAAGGAGGACATCGAGCGCATGGTCCGCGAGGCCGAGGAGCACGCGGCCGAGGACAAGGCCCGCCGTGAGGCCAACGAGCGTCGCAACCAGGCCGAGCAGCTCGTCTACTCGATCGAGAAGCTCATCAAGGAGAACGACGACAAGCTCCCCGCGGACGTCAAGTCCGAGGTCCAGGCCGACGTCGACGCCCTGAAGTCGGCGCTCGCGGGTGAGGACGACGACGCAGTGAAGGCCGCGTTCGACAAGCTCAACGAGTCGCAGGGCAAGCTCGGCCAGGCGATCTACAGCCAGCAGGACGCGGGTGCCGCGGCCGGTGGCGAGCAGCCCGCGGGTGACCAGGCGACGCAGGACGACGAGGACATCGTCGACGCCGAGGTCGTGGACGACGAGGACGACAAGGACAAGAAGTAACGATGCCGAACCCCGAGGACAACGCACCGAAGGACAACGTGCCCGAGGATGCAGAGCCCCAGGTCGAGGGCGACGCCACCAACGCGCAGGAGCCCGAGGACCTCATCGAGGCGGAGGGGCCGGACGTGGAGGTCTCCACGGACGGCCCCGCCGCCGGCGGGCCGCAGAGCGACCTCTCCCCGGAGGACCAGGCGCTGCTCGACGACGCCGCCCGAGGCATCGCCGAGGACAAGCTGAGCGCCGAGGACCGCGACCTGGTCGCCGAGATGCGGGCGGACATGCTCCGTGCGCAGGCCGAGCTGGTGAACTTCCGGAAGCGCGTCGAGCGTGACCGTGAGGCGAACCGCGAGGTCGCCATCGCCGAGGTCGTCCGGGCGCTCCTGCCGGCGCTCGACGACCTCACCCGAGCCGAGGCCCACGGCGACCTCGCCGAGGGGCCCATGCAGGTCATCGGTCAGAAGATCCGCGGCGGCTTCGAGAAGTTCAAGCTCGTGCAGATCGGTGAGAAGGGTGAAGCCTTCGACCCGAACATCCACGAGGCGATCGTGCAGCTCCCGACGCCGGGTGCGACCGCGCAGACCGTGGCGGACGTCGTCGAGCCGGGCTACAAGCTCGGCGAGCGGGTCCTCCGTGCGGCCAAGGTCGCGGTCGCGGTCCCGGCCTGAGCGCGGGAGGAGGTAGGTACGGATGGCCAGTCAGGATTGGTTCGACAAGGACTTCTACAAGGTCCTCGGCGTCGACAAGACGGCGAGCGACGCTGAGCTGAAGAAGACCTACCGGAAGCTCGCGCGGCAGTACCACCCGGACTCCAACCCGGGTGACGCCGCCGCCGAGGCCCGCTTCAAGGAGATCAGCGAGGCCTACTCGGTGCTCTCGGACAAGGAGCAGCGCGCCGAGTACGACCAGGTCCGCGCCATGGGCTCGGGCGCCCGCTTCACGGCGGGCGGCCCGGGTGCCCAGGGCGGATTCGAGGACGTCTTCGGCGGCATGTTCGGCGGCGGTGGAGGCGGTCAGCGTGTCCGCTTCGGGCAGTCGGGCAACGGACGCGGAGGCCCCAGCGGCTTCGAGGACATCCTCGGCGGCATGTTCGGCGGCGGCGGCTTCGGCCAGTCCACCGGCGGCTACCGCGGCTTCGGCGGACCGTCGAAGGGTCAGGACGTCACGGCGTCCACGACGCTCGACTTCGCGACCGCGATCGCCGGCGACACCGTCAAGCTCTCGCAGGGCAACGGTCGTCCGGTGAACGTCCGGATCCCGGCCGGGGTCGCGGACGGGCAGAAGATCCGTCTCCGCGGGCGCGGGCAGCCGTCCCCCGACGGCGGTGAGGCCGGCGACCTCGTGGTCACGGTCTCGGTCCGGAAGCACCCGGTCTTCGAGCGCGACGGGCTCAACCTCCGCGTGGACGTCCCCGTGACGTTCGTCGAGGCGGCGCTCGGCGCGACGATCCAGGTCCCGACGCTCGGCGGCGAGCCCGTCAAGCTGCGGGTCGCCCCCGGCACCCCGTCGGGTCGCGTCCTGCGCGTCAAGGGTCGCGGCGTCGCCAGCAACAAGGGCACGGGCGACCTGCTCGCCACCGTGCAGGTCGCGGTGCCCTCCCACCTGTCGGACAAGCAGCGCGAGGCCGTCGAGGCCCTGGCAGCTGCGCTGTCCGACGAGGATCCCCGCGAGGACCTCCTCGCCAAGGCGCGCGGCTAGCGCGCTGCACGAAACCCGGCCTGGGCCCACGCCGCCGGTACCTGCCCGTCGCGGAGCGGCGGGCAGGCCGTGTCGGTGGGGAGAGGCTCGGCGCGGCTCCGTCAGGAAGCCGCACCGAGCCTCCAGGCTGGTCCGCACCACGAATACGACGAGAGGGGCGGTCGATGACCGACATGGACGAGAACTCGCCCGTCCTCGCCATCGCGATGGCGGCCGAGCTCGCGGAGATGCACCCGCAGACGCTCCGGCAGTACGACCGGCTCGGCCTCGTCGTGCCCGGCCGCACCCGCGGCGGGTCGCGGCGGTACTCGATGCGCGACATCGCCCAGCTGCGGGAGATCGCGCGGCTCGGGTCCGAGGGCGTCTCGCTCGAGGGCATCCGTCGGGTGCTCGAACTCGAGAACGAGAACCGGGCGCTGCGCTCGCGGGTGTCGGAACTCGAGACGGCCCTCGCCGACCAGCTCATCAACCGGCCGGGCGCGCGTGTGTTCGCGGCCTCGGCGACCGGCGGTGCGGTGCCGTTGCGCGCCGGGATGCGCCCGCAGCGGAACACGCAGATCGTCCTCTGGCGTCCGCCGCACTAGGGCGCACTGGGTAGGGTGGCGCCGTGCCACCGGACCTCGCCGACCTCTTCCGCCGTCGCGACGACGACGCGCCGGACCTGATCACGATCGACGGCACCGACCGCTTCATCCTCGACGAGGCGCCGCACGTCCACGGCGATGCGCTCCGGCAGCCGGGTGAGGTCGCGGTCGTCGACGACCGGAACGGTGTGCTCACGCTCGGGGTCATCTCGGTGCACGGCGCGTCGGACGTCCGGGTCGTGCAGGACTCCCTCGTCGGGGTCCGCGCGCTCGAGGCCAACGCCGGCGTCTTCGGGCGGCGGGGCTTCCACCATCCGGACTCCCTCGAACGGGCGTTCACCGACGCACGGCTCGTGCTGCTGCGCCTCTCGAAGTCGAACGACCGGCTCGACGAGATCGCCCGCGCGGTCGCCCGGTACGCCGCACCCGACGTGGTGCTGCTCTGCGGCGGGGTGTCGAAGCACATGAACCTCGGGCAGAACGACGTCCTCCGTCGGTACTTCGGCGAGGTGACGGCCTCGCGCGGGCGCGGGAAGTCGCGGCTCCTCGTCGCGCAGGACCCCCTTCGTGCCTCGGCCGTCCGCGCGGACACGTCGAACCCGTGGCCGCGGTCGGTCCACAACGACGAACTCGGGTTGACGCTCGTCGCGCACGGCGGGGTGTTCGCGGGACCGTCGCTCGATCAAGGCACGCGCGTGCTCCTCGACGTGGTGCGCGACGCCGTCCCGACCGCTCGGACCGCTGTCGACCTCGGCTGCGGGAACGGCGTCATCGCGGTGTCGCTCGCGCGGCAGCGGCCCGGCATCAAGGTCATCGCGACGGACGTGACGCAGACCGCGGTGGCGTCGACGAAGGCGACCGCGGCGGCGAACGGTGTGGAGGACCGCGTGCAGGTCGTGCGGACGGACGCGGGCGACGAGCTCCAGGACGGCTGCGCCCAGCTCGTGCTGTGCAACCCGCCGTTCCACGCGGACACCACGGTGACCACCGACGCCGCCGAGGCGATGTTCCGGAACGCGGCCACGATCCTCCAGTCCGGCGGGGAACTGTGGTGCGTCTGGAACTCGCACCTGCGTTACCGGCCGGTGTTGGAGCGTGTCGTCGGCGCGACGCGCCAGGTGGTCCGGACCGACAAGTTCACCGTGACGGCGTCGCGGGTCTCGTGACGCGGCTCAGCGTGCCTCCTCGATCGCCCCGCCGATCTGCCTCCACAGCGCACGTGCCCACGGCTCGGTGAGGTGTCCGTAGTCCCGGTACAGCAGGGTGTTCCCGGACACGACGCCGCACCGGGTGGCCGAGCAGAACCAGTCGGTGAGGTCGGCGTAACCGTGACCGGCGTCCTCGGTCACGCGCCGTTCCGAGGCGATCCAACCAGGGTCCACACCGACGTGCCGGTCGACGCTACAGGCGCCGGCGTCGTCGAGGTTCGCCGAGAGGCACCGCGGGACCGACTCCGCGAACTCCGGGGTGTCGGCGAGGACACTCGCCCGTGACCGCTCGGGCAGCGCGGCCAGCGTCCGACGCAGCCCCTCGCGCCACAGGTCGATCCGGGCGGCCCGGTCCGCCTCGTCGGGCGCACCCACGAGCGGCAGGTGCGCGGAACCGGCGACGAGCACGACGTCCGGTGCGTCGGCCGTGAGCCGCTGCAGCACTGCGGCTCGCCACACGTCGCACTCCCGGTAGGGGCGGCCCGACGTCCTGACCTCGACGTCGACCATCGTGCACGCGTTCTTCGTGTACCCGAGGACCCGGACCCCGCCGCGTCGTTCCGCCCAGCCCTCGAGTGCCGGCATCCAGTGCGCAGCGTGGGAGTCCCCCACGAGCGCGACCGTCAGGGCACCCTCGGGGTCTCCGAGCACGCACGAGTTCACCGTCGTGTCCGAGGTCGACTCCACGTGACAGCCCTCGCGTCGGTAGTCCGACGAAGCCTCGGTCGCCCGGTCGAGCTGTGGTTCGAGTCCGCTCGGGACGAACGGCGTGAAGGTCGGCGGTGCAGTGGGCGTCACATCAGCGGCGGAGCGGCCCGACGTCGACGTCCGAGGGTCGGTGGCCGTACCCGCCCCGAGGACGACGGCGACGGCGAGGGCACTCGCGGAGACCCCGAGCAGCACGGTCCGGACGTCCGGCGCACGGACACCACGGAACGGCTGCTCGACGTACCGCGTCGTCAGGTGCGCGAGGACGACGGCGGTGGCCAGCGCGACGAAGCGCGCCCAGAGCGGAAGGGGCGTCGCGAGTCCGATCGCGGCCTGGGGCAGGACGAGCAGCGGCCAGTGCCAGAGGTACAGCGCGTACGAGATGCCCCCGAGGTACTGCAACGGACGGACCCCGAGCAGGACGACGGGGCCGAACGGGTGGCCAGCGGCTCCACCCCACACGAGCGCCGCCGCAGAGAGGACCGGCAAGAGGACGGCCGTCCCCGGGTACGCGGTGGTCTCGTCGAACACGGTCGCCGCGAGGAGGATGCCCGCGAGACCCGCCCAGCCGATGCACGCGGCCGCGTGACCCCGCACGACCCCCCGCCGGGTCACCGCGACCGCGACGAGTCCACCGGCCGCGAGTTCCCAGGCACGGGACGGCAGGGAGAAGAAGGCCCACGGTTGGGACCGGTCCGTCAGCAGCACGGCGAGGGTCAGTGACAGTCCGATGAGCGCCACGATCGTGCCGACGAGCAGGGCCGTCCGCTGGCTGTCCGACGAACGGCGTCCGAGTCGCCAGACGAGCAGGAGCAGCAGTGGCCAGAGCAGGTAGAACTGCTCCTCGACCCCGAGGGACCAGTAGTGCTGGAACGGCGACGGAGCGGTCCCGGTGAGGTAGTCGGTGCCTTCCGATGCGAAGTACAGGTTCGGAACCGACAGGAACGAAGCCACCGCGGCGTCGACGAGTTCGCCACGTGCCAGGGGCGGGACGAGCCCGAGTCCGGCCACCGCCGTCACGAGGGCGACGACGATGGCCGACGGCAGGATGCGACGGACACGACGAGCCCAGAACGCAGCGAGGTCGACACGGCCCCGCTGCTCGAGCTCGCGGACGACGTGACCGGTGATGAGGAAGCCGGAGACCACGAAGAAGACGTCGACCCCGACGAACCCGCCGCCGAACGTGAGCCCGGCATGCTCGAGGAGGACGAGCGCGACCGCGATGCCGCGAAGGCCGTGCACATCCGTTCGGAACGCGGGGGAAGGGCTGGTCATCTCATCTCCGTTCAGGGCGGGTGACCAAATGCTATCATGTGATATATTTACTTGGACAACCGCTCCCCCCAGACAGGAACGCGACATGGACACGGCGAACCTCGTGAAGGTCTTCCGCAAGGGATGGCTCCTGATCACGATCGGCCTCTTGCTCGGCGGGGGCGCCGGGCTCACCGCCGCCGAGGCCGCGACACCGGAGTACACGGCAGCGGTCAAGCTCTTCGTCGCGGTCCGCACTCCGGACGCAGCATCCGCGACCGACGTGTCGCAGGGCAACGCCGCAGCACAGCAGAAGGTCCGCTCCTACGCGGACGTGATCCTGACCGAGAGCATCCTGCAGCCGGTGATCGACGAACTCAGGCTCGACACGACCCCGACAGCGCTTGCGCGACGCGTGCAGCCGACGATCAACACGAACACCGTCGTGATGACGATCGCCGTCACCGACGAGTCGGCCCGACGTTCGGCGCGCATCGCGGACGCCATCGGCACGAGCTTCATCCGCGTCATCGAAGGACTCGAGAAGCCGAGTCCCGACGCGACGAGCCTCGTCCGGGCCTCGACCATCCAGGGCGCCGTCGTCCCGTCCGCGCCCTCCTCGCCGAACACGCCGTTGCACCTCGCCGTCGGTCTCGCGCTCGGCGCCCTGCTCGGGTTCGGCGCAGCACTCCTCCGGAGCGTTGTCGACACCAGGGTGCACGGGCCGCGCGACGTCGCCACCAGCACCGACTCGCCGATCCTCGCCACGCTCGGCTTCGACCACGACGCGAAGCGCCGCCCGCTGATCGTCTCCGCGGACCCGCGCAACCCGCTCGCCGAGGCGTACCGGGCGCTCCGGACCAACCTCCAGTTCGTCGACCTCGGGTCCGGCAACGGCAGCTTCGTCGTGACCTCCGCGATGCCCAGTGAAGGGAAGACCACGTCGACCGCGAACCTCGCCATCGCGCTTGCCGAGACCGGCGCACGCGTGGTGCTCATCGACGCCGACCTTCGCCGACCGCGGGTCGCCGAGGTGATGGGGCTCGAGAACGCCGCGGGCCTCACCGATCTCCTCATCGGTCGAGCCGAGGTCCACGACGTCGTCCAGCCGTGGGGGCGCACCAAGCTCGACGTGCTCCCCGCCGGACTCGTCCCGCCGAACCCGAGCGAGCTCCTGGGATCGGCCGCGATGCAGGCGCTGCTGGAGCTCCTGACGGCGCAGTACGACCACGTGCTCCTCGATGCTCCGCCGCTCCTCCCGGTGACCGACGCCGCGGTGCTCGCGTCGATGACCTCCGGTGCCGTCGTGGTCACCTCGGCCCGCAGCAGCCGGACGCCGCAGCTCCGTGCCGCACTCGACCGCCTCGAGCGGGTGGGAGCGTCCGTCCTCGGCGTGGTCGTCAGCATGGTGGCCTTCCGTAGGCGCAAGGGGTACGGCGGCGCGTACGGATCGGCGTACGGGGCGTACTACGGCGGCGCCGCGACGATCGACCTGGCAACCGCCGCACCGAAGCGTGGGCGTCGACTGCGCGACACCGAGACGGGGGCGTTTCCGGTTGCACCGGCGGTACCGATCCGGTCGCAAGCGGACGACTCCGCGACCTGAGGACCGGTCTGCCTGGGCAACGGACGCGCACGGCGGGGCTGGCCGGTCCCGGCGGTGGGCTGGACGGATCCGGCCGGACCGGTCTCGCAGACCGGCCTGGCCGGTCCGGCCGGTCCGGCCGGGCCGGCCGGGCGGGCCAGGCGAGCGGGACGGGTCGGGGGGGCCTGGCCGAGCCGACCCGAGCCGAGCCGGGCGCACCGGCCGGCTTGGCCGGTCGGGGGGGGGGCCGAGCCTGCCCGTGTGGCGGCCAGACCGGTCCAGTGCGCCTTTCAGCTCGCCATCGCTCAGGCGAGCACGGTGAATGTCGAGTTCCGCTCCAAACCCGTCGCTGCTGTCCACTCCGCTCGCTGATCGATGCGCTCGGACCGCTGCCAGTGCAGACGTGTGGTCGGCGCGAGCCGGATCGCGTTCTCGTCGCTCGTCAACCCGACGGGCACGCGGACCTTCGCGTAGAGGTAGGCGTCCGAGGCGCCGGCGAACTCATTGCCCCGCATGGCGATCCGAGCCTCCACGGCGTCCGAGTAGAACAGCGCGTGCGACCCCTTCCCCGACCGGTCGAGTCGGACACGCGCGCTCCAGCTCGACCCGGCCCGCGACGCTCTGGTGCCGCGGACGGCACAGGTCGACACGGTGCCCGGATCAGGGTCGCCGGAGGACCAGTACTCGAAGGTCTGCATGTTCCGGTCCGAGACGTTGCCGTTGAACTCGACGTTCGACCACGATGGCCCCGACACCACCGCGGGCCCCTGGATCGTCATCGCGGTGTCCCAGCAGTCGATGATCGTGTTGGCGCCGATCAGGACGTCCGTGG
This sequence comes from Curtobacterium sp. NPDC089689, assembly GCF_044749145.1. Taxonomy (NCBI): domain Bacteria; kingdom Bacillati; phylum Actinomycetota; class Actinomycetes; order Micrococcales; family Microbacteriaceae; genus Curtobacterium; species Curtobacterium sp. NPDC089689. The sequence continues at coordinate 707,188 of NZ_JBIVHJ010000001.1, forward strand.
CACCGCTCCACACCTGTACGCCGTTGCCCATCCTGGAGACGCCGTCCGAGGCGAAACCACCCCCGGCCTCGCCGACGATGCAGCTTGCGAGCGTGAACCCCTGCGTCCGGACGGCGGAACTCGCCGTCTGCACCGCGTTGCGCCCCGTACCGAGGAGGGCGAGGTCGCGGACGGTCGTTCCAGAGCGCCCCTCGAGGATCGGTTCCGCCACCGCCAGCCACACACGCCGGCCGTCGGTGCTCGGGTTCTCTGTGCACCGCACCGTGACGACGGGCCCGATCGACGTGAACTGCCAGTCTTCGGTGAGCGCGCTGGTCGAGGCCTTCCGGTCACCGTGCATCGTGCCGTCGACCTTGAGGAACCCGATCTCCGTCGTCCAGGTGCTCACGTGGCCGTGATGCGTCCGTCCGATGTTCGCTGCACTGAGGTCGACCTGCCAGAGACCGTCACCGACGGCGTCCCAGCACCGCTCCCCCTGGACGTACTTGTAGGTCGTGATCACCGGCGCTTCGGATTCGTCGCCCCAGGACTCGAACCGTAGTCCGCGCGTCGATCCGGGTCGGATGATGCCGTGGAACCGTCTACCGCGCCGGAAGCGCACGGTGCTCCCGGCCGCGACGACTCCGGACGCGATCGCCTGGTTCACCCTCGCAGTCGTCGCCCAGGGGCGCGTCCGACTGCCGTCGGCGGTGTCGTCGCCCGCGGCGGAGTCGACGAAGTACTCCGCGGTGGCCGCACGCGCCGGACTCGTCCAGACCGTCAGCGCTGCCGCGGCCAGTCCCGCGGCGCCACCGGACAGCACTGTTCGTCGGCGCAGCCGCGCGGCGCGCGGCGGTTCGTTGTGGTCGTGCATGTCGTTCCTCTCCGCGCCGCACTCCGCAGCGCCGCGAGGACCCTACGGGCGCGGGCATTCGAGGACCGAAGCGTTCACATGTCACATGGTCGGACGGCCCCGAACGCGCCGCACGACGCGGCCGCAGGCGCGGAGGTCACTCGCGCGGAGGCCGTAGAACGAGCGCGGCGGAATGCCGTGTCGCTGCCAGACCTGCAGGACGTTCAGCGAGCTCGACACGAACGAGCCGACCAGGGTGCCGATCGCCGCCCCGACGGCACCGAGCCCGGGAACGAGCAGCACGACGAGGGTCGTGCTGACCGCCGCTGCGACGACGAGCGACCAACTCCGTCGCCCGGGCGCGCCCCGGGCACTCAGCGTCACGCCGGCGAGAGCGCCCTGACCCCCGACCGCCGTGGCCAGCAACAGGACGAGGCACGCGGGCAGCGCGGCTGCGAACTCGGGCCCGAACACGACGGGCACCCACCACCAGGCAGTCGCGGCGAGCACGGCACTCACGACGAGGGACAGTGCTGACGAGATGCGCGAGGCCGCGAGCATGCGTCGGTCATCGGCCTCTGCTGCGTCCGCCGCGAACGAGACGTCCCGGACGGCGTTGCTGATGACGAGCGGGAGGTCCGCGACGTTGACGGCGACGACGTAGAGTCCGAGCTCGGCCGGCCCGGACAGCGGCGTGATGAGCGCTTGGTCGAGCCGCGTGAGGAGCACGCCGGCCACCGACCCGAACCACACCCGGATCCCGAATGACAGGACGTCGCGGGAGCGGGCGTCCACGGAATCGACAGGCCCCACGACCGGGTCCGTACGGAGCAGCCCGAGGTACGCGGCGGCACCGACCACGGGGGCGAGCGCGAGGACGACCACCGCGCTCACCACCTCGAGCGTGCCGGCCGCGGCCAGGGCGGCGAGCGCGGTCAGCCGTGCACCAGCCGTGACCGCGCGCTCGACGGTGACGAGCCGCCATCGGTGGCGTCCGCTCGCGACCGCCTGGAGCAGCGTGGTCAGGAGGGTCGGGACCACTGCGACCGCGGCGACGCTCACCAGGGTCACCAGGGTGTCGTCCCCACCGCCGAAGAAGGGCGACGTGAGCACCACTGCGACCGTGACGACGGCCCCCGCGAGGACGAGGACGCCCGCCGCCCGCCAGACGAACGGCCCCGCGAGCCACGGTTGCCGAGCGATCGAGCGGGTGACGGAGGCCGGGACCCCGAAGGTCGCGAGGGCCACCGCGAGGAAGAGCGGGGCCGTGGCCGACGCGACCGCTCCTCGCCCGTCCACACCGAGCGCGAGTGCGAGGATCGGTGCCGTCGCGATCGACGCGAGCGGCGGGAACGCGTTCCCGACGAGGGCCGCGAGGATGTTCCCCACACGGTTCTGGTGCCCGGCGGTCACAGCCCGGCCCTGACGGTGCAGCGCGGGTCGGCCCGGTCCGGCAGGTCCGCGGTCGGGATCTCGCCCCGACCTCCACCCGCGTCGCCGGCCCCGCTCCCCGGGACGATCGCCAGCAGCAGGAAGAGCAGCAGCCCGATGGGGGTGTTGGTGCTGAGCGAGTTGAAGCCCATGAGCGTCAGCAACGTGAGCGCCGCCGCGAGGCGCGTTCCCGGGGTCCGCACCGCCCCCGCTCGCCGGGCGAACACGAGTCCGACGATCGCCGCGAAGAAGAGCACAGCCGCCACCAGCCCGAAGTCGACTGAGAACATCAGGAACGGGTTCTCGAAGGTGTTCCCGATCAGGGCGTTGCGGGTGACCTGCTCGCTCGCACCGAAGCCGCGGCCGATGACCGCGGTCTCCCGCCATTGCTCGACGGCGAGACCGATCGTCTTGAAGCGGGCCGACGACGAGCCACCGTCGTCCTCGAGGCGGTCGTTGACGATCGCTCCTGCGGCGCTCCCCAGGAAGGTCGTCAGGCCGATGGTCGCCGCGCCGAGCGCAGCGACCTTGACGACCGCGGCGATGCGCGACCGGAGGATGAGCACCACCACCGCGAGCACCGCCGCGAAGAGGGCGGATCGCGAACCGGTCAGCGCCACCCCCACGACGAGCAGGACGGGTACCGCGGTCCGTGCCCAGGCCGTGCCGAGCGCGGCCGCCATCGGGACAGCGGCTGAGATCCACAGTGCAGCGACGAGCGGGTGGTCGAAGGTACCGAGCATCCGCGCGGAGTCCGTCGCCCACCACCGCAGTCCCGCCAGCGTGCTCAGCCACGGCTGCGGCACGAGGACCGACCAGATCCCGAGGATCAGGAGCGTCTCGCCGACGGCGACGAGGACGATCATCCGGGCGACGGCGCTCGGGAGTCCGGGCTGGTCGGTCGACCGGGCTCGGACGACCAGGAACACCATCGTCGGAGCGATGAGCTGCAGCACGATCGTGCCGAGATCGCCGGCACGCCCGGTGAACCACGACGTGGCGATCGCGATGGCGATGAACACGAGCAGGACGGCAGTGACAACCGCGTGGCGACAGAGGACACGGCCGACTTGGCGTGGGTCACGGACGAAGGTCACCACGAGGAGCGCGATGCCGATCGTGGTCGCCGGGTGCCAGCTCGTCCCGAGGAGGCTCCGGGCGACCTCGAACGGCAGGAGGGCGGCGGAGAGGACCACAGCCGCGATGCCCCACTGTGGCCGACGGACGGTCGCGAGGGCGACCACGAGGGACAGAGCGATCTGGACGAGGAACAGCACGAGGAGCCTCCTGAACGGGTCGCTCCATTAGAACATGACATGTGTTATTTCAACAAGGGGTCCACGCGCCTCGGACGACGAGATCGCTGTCCGTCGGCGACCAGAGCGACGCGCGGACGCGGTCGTTCCGGCCGGCTCGGACGTTCTGGTCGAGGAGCGCGGGCGAGCGCCGCAGCCCCCGGATCGGCCAGAAGACGACACCATCGAGGGCGGTGACCGGAAGCACGGGGACCGCCGCCCGGAGCGACCGGTGGTGGAGCCAGGTGTCCGACGACCCTGGGGCGACCGACCTGAACCCGTCGCCGGCATCGCGCAGTGCGTCCAGGAACGCCGGCGGGTACAGCACCCCCTTCACCCCGACCGCGTAGTTGCGCGGCGTCACCTCGGCAGACGTGGCCCGCTCCCAGCGGTCGTAGGGCAGGACGCGATCGTCCTCGACGGTGATGCGGTTGACCCGATGCGCGAACACAGCATCCGGCCGACGAACGTGCTCCGCGACGAGGGTCTCGAGCCACCTTCGCGGGTAGAGCACGTCGTCGTCCGCGGTCACCATCGGGACGCGGTGCTGCGCCAGCGAGCAGACGTAGGGGAAGTACTTCTTGTGCGGGCCGAGGTCCTCGCACGGCCGGAGTTCGACCCCACGTGCCACGAGGCGACGCAGCCCCCGTGGAGGCTCGGCGAGCAGGGCGCCGTCATCGATCCAGACGATCAACCTCGACGGCCGCACGCTGCCGGCCCCGATGGACGCCAGCGTCAGGTGGACCGCACGGGCACGGGCACCGTACGTGGTCAGCGAGACCACGGGTCCGTCGGGCGCCGTCAGCGGATGACGCCCGAACCGGGCGCGGACGGCCGCCGACGCCATGTGCACGTACGACGCGAAGAGCCGGAGCGGGTCACGAGGAAGGGGGCGCATGGGCAGGAGCGTAGACAGGTCGTGCGCCACACTCCAGCGATCAAGATGTCATATGCACGAAGACGGATCGTCGACGACTAAGCTCGGACCGTGCGATGGAGTCGAGTGGGCTGGCCCGCGGTCGGGTACGTCTCCCTCGAGGACGTCGAGGGCTACCCCGAGCACCTCGCACGACTCCTGACCGACGCCCCGCCCACCGTGGCCGCCCTCGCGTCGGTCACCTGGAACGAAGCGCGCGTCGAACGCTGGGAGACCGAGACCCCTGCTGACGACGGCAGCACGGCCGTGAGCGCAGCCGTGGTCGTCCGGAACGACGAGGTCCTCGATACCCCGGACGGCCTCTGGAAGCGCTGGAACCACGCCCGCGTGACCCTGCGGTTCGACCGTGCCGTCCTCGATCCGGTCGACACGGAGACCCTCGACCTCCTCGCCGGGGACGTCCACGTCACGCGCGGCGAGCTCGCGCACGTCGACGCGGACGTCTGGGAGCTCCGGCTCCTGCTCTCCCCCACCGGTGAGCTCGCGGTGCACTTCCGTGACGTCGCGATCGAGGTCCGGTCCGTGCACGAGGACGACTGGGCAGGCCTGGAGCAGCGCCGGCAGCACGGTTGGCACGGCCCGGTACCGGACGGCTGGGTGGAGTGGGCGACGCCGGCGGTGCGTGCGGCGGCACACGGTGACGTCGGCGGGCTGTCGCTCGCGCTCGACGGCATCGGTGGCGAAACGGTCGGGATCGACGAGGTCGACCCCCGCTGGGGCTTCGCCCCGCTGCACGCCGCGGCCTGGTTCGACCGGCGCGGCACGACGGAGGCGCTGCTGGAACGGGGCGCGGACGTGACCGTGCCCGACGCCGAGGGGCGCAGTGCCCTTGATCTCGCCCGCGAGCGCGGCTCGCGGAAGGCGGAGGAGGTCCTGCTCGCCTGGTTCGACGACCAGACGGCGGGGCTGCACTTCACGGCGGAGGACCCCACCTCGGACGAATCGGCGGACTGAGACACAGAACGAACAGGAGGCTCGGTGCCAGCGGGCACCGAGCCTCCTGTCCGGCAGACGCGACCGTCTCAGACCGTGAGCGCGTTCGCCTGCGCGACCCGCCCGTACCAGCGCGCCGAGTCCTTCGGCGTCCGCTCGAAGGTCTCGCGGTCCCACGCGACGAGCCCGAAGGTCGGGCGGTAGCCCGACGCCCACTCGTAGTTGTCGAGCAGGGACCAGTGCTGGTAGCCGAGGACCTCGATGCCGTCCTCGATGCAGCGGTGGATGCCCTCGAGGGCGCCCTGCGTGTACGCGACCCGGCGGGAGTCGTCGGCGGTGGCGATGCCGTTCTCGGTGATCATGAGCGGCACGTGCCCGGAGAGCTCCCACGCCGAGCGGAGGCCGTCGGCGGAGGCCTCGGGGTAGAACTCCCAGCCGGTCAGGGTCGTCTCGACGTCGTCCGCGACGGGCAACGGACCGTCCGGGCCGATGAAGGTGCGGGTGTACGCCTGCACGCCGAGGAAGTCGTCACCGGCGGCCTGCTCGAGGTACCAGTCGTCGCGCGGGTACCCGTACTCGCGGAGCATCTCGTCCGAACCGGGTTCGCCGTTCGACCGGAAGGCCTGCGTCGCGATGGTCCAGCCGGACTGCAGCCCGGACACCTGTGACAAGACCTCGCGGGATCGCTGGTGCGACGCGAGCAGGGCGTCGGCGACGCCGAGGTCCGGGTTCGGGAGGCCGTACGCGACGAGGTTCGACGCGTCCTCTCCCCCGGCGAGCATCGCGGCGATGTTCGGCTCGTTGATCGTGCAGACGTAGCGCACGCCGTCCTGGACCACGGGCAGCGCGGCCTCGGTGTAGCGGGCGAACAGGTCGGCCGCGTCGGGTGCGCGCCAGAAGCCGTCGCGCTCGAACCAGCGCGGGACGGTGAAGTGCATGAGCGTGACGATGGGTTCGATGCCGAACTCGTGGCAGGTCTCGACCATGCGGCGGTAGTGGTCGATCTCCGCGCGGGAGACGAAGCCGCGCTCCGGCTCGATGCGCGCCCACTCGATGCTGAACCGGTAGGAGTTCAGGCCGAGGTCGGCGGCGATCCGGATGTCCTCGCGGTAGCGGTGGTAGCTGTCCGCGGCGTCGCCGGAGGGTTCGACGATGGTGGTGTCGGGCTCGTGCTCGTGGACCCACCAGTTGCTGTTGACGTTGTTGCCCTCGATCTGGTGGGCGGCGGTGGCGGCGCCCCAGAGGAAGCCGTCGGGGAACTGCAGCGTGGTGATGATGGTGCCTTTCAGTGCGTGCTCAGGTCAGTGCGTGCTCAGGAAGCGGTCGAAGACGGCGAGCGTCGCCGCCGGGTTCTCGACCTGCGGGCCGTGGTAGCTCTCGGGGATGACCTCGTAGGCGGCACCGGTGTCCTCCGCCATCTGCCGCTGCCACGGGATCGGCCAGGCACCGTCCCACTCGCCGTGGGTCACGAGCACCGGGAGGCCGGTCGCACGGAGCTCGGCGGAGGCGTCGGTGTGGTCCTCGAGGATGTGGCCACCGGCGACGACGCTCGCGGGGTCGTGTGCGTCGAAGCGGTCGCGGACGAACCGCGGGTCGTCGGGGAGCTCCTCGTCGGGGCGGTAGGCCCAGAGCGGGTTCGTCGAGTCGAACAGCTGGCGGAGGTTCCCGCCGGTGTCGTGCAGGATCGTGAGCTCGGCGACCTTGCGGTAGGGCCAGCCGTACGGTCCGGAGCAGAACTGGACGACGTCACGGAACGAGTCCGGCGAAGCGATGGCGGCCTCGCGGACGATGACACCGCCGAGCGAGTGGCCGATGAGGTGCACGGGAGCGCCGTCGTCGAGCAGCCGAGCGACCCGGACGACGTCGGCGGCTTCCTCCTGCAGCGTGTACCCGGACGGCGACGCCGCCCGGGCCGAGTCGGCCTGCCCACGTCGGGTGATCGCGACCGCGGTCCAGCCGGCGTCGCCCAGGAGCGGCATGAACGTCCGCCAGTCCTCCTTCGACCCCGTGTACCCGGGGACGATCAACACGACGCCCTTCGACCGCCCGGTGGGCACGACGCGGTAGGCGGTGAGCCGCCCGACGGGGAGGTCGATGCCGACGACGTCGACGCCGTCCGGGGTGGGGAGGTGCCCGAACGCGGGGACGGTCGGGAAGTCGTGGAGCGTGGTCATGCCTGCAGTGCCCTTCGGGGGTTCGGCACCGCGTCGAGCAGTGCCACCGTGTACGGGTCCTGCGGGTCCTGCAGCACCTCGGCCGTGCGGCCCCGTTCGACCACGGCGCCGTCGTGCAGCACCATGATGTCGTCCGTGATGAGCCGCGCGCTCAGCAGGTCGTGCGTGATGTAGAGGAGCGAGACGCCCCACTGCTCGCGCAGGTCCTCGAGGAGCGCGAGCACCCCGGCACGCAGCGTGACGTCGAGCATCGAGACGGGCTCGTCGGCGATGATGACCTGCGGGTCGGACGCCAGCGCCCGGGCGATGACGACACGCTGGCGCTGCCCGCCGGAGAGCTGGTGCGGGAGCTTCTGCGCGAACTGCTCGACGGGCGTCAGGCCCACGGTCTCGAGCAGCTCGAGCATCCGTCGCCTCGCGTCACGGCCGCGGAGTCCGGTGTAGTTTGCGATCGGCCGGGACAGGATGTACTCCACCGTGTGCAGCGGGTTGAGCGCCGCGTACGGGTCCTGGAACACCATCTGCACCTCGGAGCGGAGGTCCTTCAGCCCGCGTCGCCCGAGCTTCGCGACGTCCGTGTCGCCGAACCGGACGGTGCCGGTGGTGGGCTTCTCGACGCCGGTCAGCATCTTCGCGATCGTGGACTTGCCGGAGCCGGACTGGCCGACGAGAGCGAGCGACTGCCCTGGCTCGAGCGTGAACGAGACGTCGCGGACGGCCTGGACGGGCTGCTCGCCGCGTCGGGGTGCCGGGTACGTCTTGACGAGGTGGTCGACGACGATCGGGTTGCGCGCGGCGCTGCGCTCGCGGGAGCCGACCGTGCTGAACGACGACGTCGTCTCCTGGCGGGTGGCCGAGGGATCGCGCTGCGACCGGTCCGGGAACCCCGGGAGCGAGACGACCTCGGCACGCGGGTCGGCGTAGTGCGACAGCAGCATCTTCGTGTACTCGTCCTGTGGGTCGCGCAGGATCTCCGTCGAACCACCGTCCTCGACGATGCGGCCCTCGTGCATGACGAGCACGCGCTCGGTGGCCTCGAGGACGATGCCGAGGTCGTGGCTGATGAGGATCGCCGTGAACCCCTCGGACCGCTGCAACTCGATGATCGTGTCCATCACGGCGTGCTGGACGAGGACGTCGAGCGCCGTGGTCGGCTCGTCGAACACCATGAGCCGGGGTTCGAGCGACAGCGCGAGGGCGATCGACACGCGCTGCCGCATGCCGCCGGAGAGCTCCCCGGGGTAGCGGGCGAGCATCGTGGCGGGGAGCTTCACCTTCTCGATGAGCTCCCGCATCCGGGCGTCCCACCGCTCGCGCGGCACGTGCCCGTGTGCCTTGAACACGTCGATGAAGTGGTTGCGGATCGTCCGCACCGGGTTGAGCGCGTTCATGCCCGACTGCAGCACCATCGCGAACCCGCCCTGCCGCTGCTGGCGGAGCGCTTCGTCGTCGAGGTCGCGGATGTCCGACCCGGCGAAGAAGATGTTGCCGCCGTTGGTGCGCGCTGGAGGCTTCTGCAGCCGCGTCAGCGCGTACCCGAGGGTCGACTTGCCGGAGCCGGACTCCCCCACGAGGCCGACGAACTCGCCCTTCCGCAGGGAGAACGACACGTGGTCGACGGCCTGGACGGCCTCCTGGCCGGCGGACTCGTAGACGACCGACAGGTCGCGGACGTCCAGCAGGACGTCACCAGCGTCGGGACCTTCGGACTGGAAGCGCGTGGCGGCGCCGCCACGGGCCTCCCGGCCGTCTGCTGCGTGCGTGGGTGCGCCGCTCATGCGGTGGCCTCCTTGCGCTTGCGGCGCGCGCCCTCGCGCAGCCGCGGGTTGGACACGGCGTCGACGCCGAAGTTGATCAGGGTCAGGCTCATCGCCAGGAGGGCGATGCAGAGACCGGGGGCGAACAGCAGGATCCACTGACCGGTGAGCAGCGCGTTCGAGTTCTGCGCCCAGTAGAGGATCGTGCCCCAGCTGACGATCGACGAGTCACCGAGCCCGAGGAACTCGAGGCCCGCCTCGGCGAGGATCGCGCTCGTCGCGGCACCGAAGAACGAGCCGACGATGAGGCTCGTCATGTTCGGGAGGATCTCGCGGAACACGATGCGGGTGGCGCCGTCGCCGGAGAACTGCGCGGCCGTCACGAAGTCGCGGCTGCGGAGCGATTGCGTCTGGCTCCGGAGGACACGAGCGCCCCACGCCCACCCGGTGACCACGATCACGGCGATGATCACCGCGATGCCGCCGTTCTGCAGGTACGCGGCGATGACGATCATGAGCGGCAGGCCGGGGATGACGAGGAAGAGGTTCACGATGAACCCGATGACCTCGGCGACCCAGCCGCGGATGTAGCCCCAGCTCAGGCCGATGGCGACGGCCACGAGCGTGGACAGGAAGCCCGCGACCGCACCGACGAGCACGGAGACCCGGGCGCCGTAGATGAGCTGGGAGAGGACGTCCTCGCCGGCGGCGGTGGTGCCCATCCAGTGCGCCCACGTGGCGTCGGCGCTGCGGGCGAAGCCGTTCTGGCTCGCACCGTAGGGGGCGAGGAGCGGGGCGGCGATCGCCACGACGACGAACACGGCAAGGATGATGATGCCGATGCGGGCCTTGGTGTTGCTCCACACGACGCCGAACTGGCGGGCGGCGGCGAGCCACTTGGACGGGGCTGCTGGTTCGTGCTGCGTGCGTACTGCGACAGTGGTCATCGGCGCGTCCTCGGGTCCAGGACGCCGTAGAGGACGTCCACGATGAAGTTGGCGATGAGCACCGACACGGTGATCATCAGGAAGAGGGCCTGCATGAGCGGGTAGTCCTGCCCGATAACGGCGTTGAACAGCAGGTAGCCGATGCCCGGGTACCCGAACACCTGCTCCACGAGCACGGACCCGCCGACGACACCGCCGAGCGCGAGGCCGAAGCCGGTGAGGTTCGGCAGGATCGCGTTCCGCGCGGCGTACCGGACGGCGACCGTGCGGCCGCGGAGCCCGTTGGCCTCGGCGAAGGTGACGTAGTCGTCGCCGAGCGTGTTGATCATCGCGTTGCGCATGCCGATGATCCAGCCGCCGAGGCTCGTCACGAGGATCGTGATCGCCGGGAGCATCGCGTGCTGCAGGGCGTCCCCGATGAACTGTCCGCTGAAGCCCGGCGTGGTCGTGGCCGAGTAGGCCCCGGTCGTCGGGAACCAATGCAGGACGTAGCCGAGGAAGAACAGCAGCAGGAGCGCCGTCCAGAAGTACGGGAACGTCGACATGAAGCTGCCGGACAGGGTCGGGAGCGAGTCGAGCCAGGTGCCGCGCTTCCACGCCGCTCCGACGCCGATGAGGGTGCCGAGCACGAACGCGATGATCGTGACGAGGCCGACCAGGACCAGCGTGTACGGCAGGGCCTGAGCCACGAGGTCGCCGACGGGCTGCGGGTAGAACGTGTAGCTCGTGCCGAAGTCGAGCGTGACGACCTGGTGCAGGTAGCTCACGTAGTGGTCCCAGAGGTTGCCGCTCGGGACACCGAGCTGCGCCTCGATCGCCTTCTTGGTGGCGTCGGTGACGGGGCCGTTCTGGCTGAGCTTCGCGAGTGCGGCGTCGGTCGGACTGCCCGGCATGAGGCGCGGGAGCACGAAGTTCAGCGTGACCGCGGCCCACAGGGTCAGGACGAACAGGACGAGTTTCTGGAGGAGGTACTTCACTGGTCGGCCTCCTTCGTCTCTTCCAGGATCTTCTTGCCCGCCGCGCTGTCGCGGAGCCGGAGCTTCGAGAAGATCAGCAGCGGTGCCGAGTCGTAGTTCTGCGGTGCCATGTACGGGTCCTCCGCGCTCGGCCACCCGACGAACTTGTTCGTGTTGAACAGGCCCCAGAGGCCGCCGTAGTACATGCCGATCACCGGGACGTCGTCGTAGACGATGTTCTGCAGCCGGTGCAGGATCTCCAGCTGCTCCACCTTGTCGGTCGTCGCCTTGTACTCGTCGAGGAGCGCCTGGGTGTCGGCGTTCTTGTAGCGCTCGTAGTTGTTCACCGTCGACTTGCCGACGGGCTGGTAGAAGTCGCTCGACAGCAGCGAGTTGAACGCCTGGTAGACGTCACCGTTGCCCATGCCGCCCATGGCCATGTCGAACTTGCCGTTGTTGAGGTTGGCCTGGTACCCGGCCGGCTGCGGCGCCTGGAGCGACACCTTGATGCCGATGGCGGTGAGGTCGCGCTGCACCTGCTGGGCTGCGCGGAGCCAGTCGGAGTAGCCGTTCGCGGTCATGATCGTGATGGTCAGCTGCTTGCCGTCCTTCACGAGCTTGCCGCCCTGCTGCGTGTACCCGGACTTCGCGAACTCCTGGAGGGACCGCTTCGTGTCCTGCGTGATCATCCCCTTGTCGGGGATGGACGGGTCGAGGTACTGCTCCTGGTTGGGCAGGATGAGGCCCGTCTGACCGGCGGCCGTCAGGTTGCCCTCGGTCGCGGTCTCGGCGATGTCCGTTCGGTCGAGCGCGTACGAGATGCCCTTGCGGACGTTGACGTCGTTGTACGGCGCCTTCGTGAGGTTCGGCACGAGGCCGATCACACCGCCGGCCGGGAACCACCACGTGTTGGTCTTCGACGCAGCACCCCACGTGCCCTTGACGTCCGAGATGAACGAGTACGCCCAGTCGTAGCCGCGCGTGACGGTGTCGAGCTGGGTGTTCGTGGCTGGGAGGACGAGGTGCTTGATGGCGATCTTGTCGGCCTGCCAGTACCGGGGGTTCTTGTCCATCGAGTACTGCTGGTCGGTGTAGTTGCCGAGCACGAACGGCCCGGTGCCGACGGGGTTCGGGTCGCGCCACGTGGTCGGGTCCTTGACCTTCCCCCAGTGCTGCTCGCCGAGGATGTACGTCGCGCCGATGATGTTGAGGCTCGGCACGTCGTCGCTCTTGAGGTGGAAGACGACGTGGTCGCCGTCCTGCTCGATGCGGTCGATGTGCTGCCAGGCGCCCTTGATGTCCATCGCGGGGAACTTCTTGAGCAGGTCGAACGTGAAGACGACGTCCTTCGCGCTGAAGGGGTCGCCGTTCGACCACTCGACACCCTGCCGGATGGTCATGTCGATCGTGCGCGCGTTGGGCTGGGTCCAGCTGCTCGCGAGCCAGGGCGTGCCCTTGCCGTCGAGCGGGTTGACCTCGATCAGCGGCTCGTACATCCACTTGCTCGCGGTGCGGGCGTTGGAGATGTACGGGTTGAAGTTGCGGTCGAACAGCGGGTTGCCGTGGTCGGCGTTGATGAGCATCGTGTCCTTGCCGATGCTCGGGTCCGGCTGGGAGCGGACCTGGATGCTGCAGCCGCTGGCCGCGAGGGCCACGACCGCGATCCCGGCCAGGGCGGCGAGGAGACGGCCGTGCCGGCGGGGACGGGCGGGGCCGGTGGCACGGGCGCCGCGGGCTGTGCGCGGAGCGGCCGTGTGCGGGCCTGCTGGTTCGCGCACGCCTGGCTCGCGCATGCGCTGTGGGGGAAGCGTCATTGCTCGGTCGACCTCCGTGTCGATTCGGTACCGCACCAATGTATGCGCTTACATCACGGCGTGCAACCATCGGTTTTGATTGGCGGGGTGGAACACGGCGTCCGATGCCGTCAGGCGTCGAGCACCGGCGGGCAGCTCTCGCGGAGCAGGACCTCGACCGGCAGGCGCACGGCGCGCGGGGGCCCGTCGGGGTGGGCGAGCCGTTCGACGATCGCCCGCACGGCGGCACGCCCGAGCTCACCCATCGGCTGGTGCACGGTCGTGAGGCGCGGCTGCGAGAAGCGACCAGCGTCGATGCCGTCGAACCCGGTGACGACGACGTCCTCCGGCACGCGGATTCCGAGGGCCGCAGCGGCATCGAGCGTGCCGAGCGCCGACTGGTCGTTCGAGCAGACGACCGCACGGGGGACGGCACCCTCGAAGAGCGACGTCGCGAGCTGCCGGGCGCGGGCGCGGCCGAAGTCGCCGTGCACCACGGGCACGTCGGCCGGGTCGACCCCGTGCTCGACGAGGGCCGCGCGGAACCCCGCCGCGCGCTCCATGTCGTCCGGCGAGTCGATCGGACCGGCGACGTAGGCGATCGAGCGGATCCCGAGGCGTCCGACCACGTGCGACACGACGGTCCGCATGCCCGCGGCGTTGTCGACGCTCACCGAGTCAAAGCCGTGCGAGCGCCGGTCGTCCGCGAGCACCACCACGGGGATGCGCCGGGCGACGTGCTCGAGCAGTTCGTCCGGGACGGTCTGCGCGAGCACGGCGAGGCCGTCGACCCGGCCGGCGACGTCGTTCACGATGACGTCCCGCGACGGACCCCGACCGGCCGCGACCATGAGCGCGAGGCCGCGCTGCCACGCCTCGACCTCGGCGCCGCGGAGGACCTCGTCGAAGTAGAGGTTCGACGAGAACGGCTGCGTCACGTGCCGGCGGTCGTCGACCACGCGGACACCGCCGTCCGTGACGAGGTCCGGCCGCTCGTCGGGCACGACGTCGAAGCCCGGGAGCAGGAGTCCGACCACGCCGGTGCGCTTGCCGGCGAGGGCGCGCGCGTTGCCGGAGGGCACGTAGCCGAGCGTCCGGATGGCCGCCTGCACGCGGTCGCGGGTGCCCTCGCGGACGGCGTCCGGTGTCCGGAGCACGCGCGAGACGGTGGCGATGGAGACACCGGCGGCGGACGCCACGTCGTAGACCGTGGGAGGTGCGGTGCGCTGTCCAGCCAAGCCGTGCCTCCCGTCCGCCGTCGCGCTGGTGGTGCCGCGCCCGGTGCGGCCGGACCATCCTAGGCACGCCGTCCGGGCCGATCCGTCCACAGGTGCGTGCAGACCCTTGCGCTTCGCGGACGAACACGGTCACACTTGAGCGACCTCAGTACGTCCCGTGAGGAAGCGCATCCGCAGGCAGGGGCCTGCGCCACCGATCCGATGCCCACACACACAGGAGCCGACGATGTCGAAGAACACCCGCGGACAGAGCCGTGACGTCATCACCGAGTCGATCGCCATCGACGAGGTGAAGAGCGGACTGCTCGACCACAGTCAGGGGAACCAGAACGCCTGGATCTTCGGTGAGGCCGACGGGAGCGAAGAACCGACGCTCTGACGCGCCGGTCGCCGCGAGCCAGCGCCGTCAGCGCTCCGTCGGAGCGCCGGAGCGCTCGGTCGGCCCGACGATCGCCATGCCCGCACCGCGGAGCCGCCGGCGCTCCTGCGCGATGAACGCGAGCAGCCGGTCGTTGGTACCGGCGACGTGCGCTGCGAGCAGCTCCGCCGCGCGGTCGGCGTCGCCCGAACGGACGGCGTCGAGGATCGCGCTGTGCTCGTCCCAGGCGGCGTCGCGGGCCTCGGGCGTCCGCACCTCGATCCAGCGGGTCCGCTCGAGGCGGGTGAGCGCGTCCGCGACGGCGTCGGTGATGAAGCGGTTGCCGCCGAGCGACGCGAGGTCGAGGTGGAACGTCGAGCCCATCCGGATGCCCGAGCGCTGGTCGGGTGCCTCGCGGAGGTCGTCGAGGTGCGCCCGGACCTCGTCGAGCTGCTCGATCGAGGCGCGCGCGACCGCGAGCCTGGCGGCCGCGGGCTCGAGGACGCCGCGGAGTTCCGCGAGCGAGGCGATCTCGTCGAGGTCGATCGGGGTGACCGTCCACGAGCGCCCCTCGTGCAGGATGAGCCCCTCGCGCTCGAGCCGCGACAGCGCGGCGCGGACGGGGGTGCGTGAGGCGTGGAAGCGCGCCTCGAGACCGCGCTCGGAGATGCGCTCGCCCGGGGCGATGTCGAGCGTCAGGATCGCCGCCCGGAGGTTGTCGTAGAGCTGCGCGGTCTGCGAGACCGGCGCGTCGTCCGCGGTCACCACGTCTGTCGTTCCAGCCACGGTCCGAGAGCCTAGCAGGCATGGTATACCGTTTTGGTATACCAATCAGTTCTCGAACGGAACCATCGTGACGACGACCACCGCTCGCCCGACGACGACCCGACGTGCCTGGACGATGCTCGCGCTCGGGGTCGCGGCACAGGCGGCAGGGACCCTCGTCGTGTCGGCGCCGGCACTCCTCATCCCGTACCTGCACGCGCACGGCACACCGTTGCCCGTCGCCGGGGTCCTCGCCGCGGCGCCCACGTTCGGCATGGTCCTGACGCTGATCGCGTGGGGTGCCGTCACCGACCGGTTCGGCGAGCGGGTGGTGATCGCGGGCGGGCTCGTCCTCACGACCACCGCGGTGGCGGCAGCGTGGGGGTCGGCCGGTGACACCGTCCTGCTCGGGATCGCGTTCCTGGCTGCAGGCATGACGAGCGCCTCCACGAACGCGGCGAGTGGTCGCGTGGTCGTCGGGTGGTTCCCGAAGGAGCGCCGCGGACTCGCGATGGGGATCCGGCAGATGTCGCAACCGCTCGGCGTCACCCTTGCCGCGGTGACGGTCCCCCAGCTCGCCGAGGGCGCCGGCATCCGGGCGTCGCTCGTGCTGCCGGTCGTGCTCTGCGCCGTGCTCGCGGTCCTCTGCGCGATCGGCATCGTCAACCCGCCGCGGGCCTCGCGGGCCGACGCCCCGGCGGAGCACGTGGCGAACCCCTACCGCACCGACGGGTTCCTCTGGCGGGTGCACGCGGTGTCGGTGCTGCTCGTGGTGCCGCAGTTCAGCCTGTCCACGTACGGGCTGGTGTGGCTCGTCGGGCTCGGGTGGTCGACGGGTGCGGCCGGACTCCTCGTCGGCGGCGCGCAGTTCGTCGGTGCCGTCGGGCGCATCCTCGTCGGGGCCTGGAGCGACCGGGTCGGCTCCCGTGTCGGCCCGCTGCGGATCGTCGCCCTGAGCGCCGCGGCGGTGATGGGCGTGCTCGCGCTCGTGGACGTGACACACCTGGCAGCGGGGGCGGTGTTCCTCGTGGTGGCGACGAGCGTGACCGTCGCGGACAACGGGCTGGCGTACACGTCGGTGGCCGAAGCCGCGGGACCGTTCTGGTCGGGTCGTGCCCTCGGGGCGCAGAACACGGGGCAGTTCATCGCGGCGAGCGCCGTCGGTCCAGGTGTCGGCGCGCTCGTCGCGGGACTCGGGTTCGCGGCGTCCTTCTCGATCGTGGCGGTCCTGCCGCTGCTGGCGCTCCCGCTCGTGCCGAGGGCGGACCGCTCGCACGACTGACGCGCCCGGGCGTGCGGTACCGAGGTTGCGCGACTCGCCGCCCGCACGTCACCGAGGTTCCGACGACCGCGGCGGGAGCCGGTGAGATGCCGGTGTTCCGGAACCTCGGCAGGGCGGCTCGGGTGCGGAGGCGCGCGCGGGACGGACGGGAGGCCCGTGGCGGGGTCGCCACGGGCCTCCCGTCCGTCAGGGGGTCGCGTGATCAGGCGGGCACCGCCGGTCCGACCGGCCAGCGCAGGAGCGCGGCCGCCGCCGCCCCGCCCGGCAGGGACGCCGCGTTGACGAGTACGAGCTCCGCGTCCGTCAGCACCGCCGCCCGGACGAGCGCGCAGACCGCGGGCACCGGCCCGATCACCGGGACGCCGCCCGCCTGCTCCGGAGCCGTCGCGACCCAGGGCGCCGCCCCGAGTGCGAGGAGCGTCCGGTCCCCGATGGCGACGGCGTCGAGCGCGACCACCGAGCTCTGCGCCTGCTGCAGCGCCTCGACCACGGAGCCGAGCCCGGTCACGGCCTGGTTGTCGCCGCGTCCGACGTGGGTGCGGAGGAGGTCCTCCAGGTCGTGCCGACGCGTGGCGACGACACGGGCGAGTGCGACCTCGACGTGCTCGACGAAGGCCTGCTTCGACGCCGTGTCGGCGCGGGGGTCACCGGGGAACACCGACACGAGGGCCTTCGTCTCGGCCGACAGGGACTTCACCAGGAGCTCGCGTGCGGTGACGTCCCCCGCGATGACGACGAGCCCTGGTCGGCGCTCGCGGACCGTGGCGTCGAGGGCACCAGCGAGCTCGGACTGGTTCTGCTTCCAGATCTCCTCGGTGTGCTGCTGCCAGTGCGGCTGCTTCCACCCGGTGCCGGCCTTGGCGTAGTGCAGGGTGTCGTTGCGGCCCTCGACCTGCTGCTCGTCCGGGGCGACGGGCGCGTGGCCGAGCCGGTAGGTGCGGAAGGCTCCGCCCTCCTTGCCGGCGTGCACGACGAGGAACGGCAGGTCGACGGGGCGGTGTGCGACGAGGGGCACGAGGTCCGGGACGGCTCCGACGCCGACCGACTCCGCGCCGTGCAGGTGTCCGGGGAGCACCTCGCTCAGGACGATCGATCCCTCGTGGACGAGCACGTACCGGGTGACGGGCGAGGGGACGCCGGCCTCCTGCTCGAACTCGGCGGCGACGGCGTCCACGACGGCGTCGGTGGCACCCTGGGCACGGAGCGACTCCTCGACCGCGCGGAGCTTGAGCGCCGCCTGCCGCCTCGGGTCCTCCACGTTGCCGGAGACGTCCGCGTAGGCCCAGGCCCACGTGCCCCCGTCCTCCAGCCGCTGTCCCAGGATCTCGTGCAGTTCGCTCGTCGCGTTGGTCGACGTCATGGCAGCTCCTTCCGCTCAGCGTGCCGGAGCAGGTCTGCCCCGACGGCGGACACCGGTTCGGACGGACCCTGTCACGGTCCCCTGCGTCCGCGTCAGCCCACACTCCACCCGTCGACCCGGATGCGTCCACAGTGCGGAGGGAACGCCCAGCGACCTGCGTGAAAGTACAGCAACGCTCGGTTTTGTGGTTGGCTGGGCGGGACCCCGATCGACGACGAACCGGAGCCGTGCGATGACGCCGACAGGCAGAAGAAGCCCCATCACGAGACGACAACTCCTGGGCTTCGGCCTGGGGACGGCGGCAGCGGGTCTGCTCGCCGGCTGTGCGGTGCCGGGCTCGACGAACGTGAACAAGGCGGCGTTGATCCCCGCCGCGTCGGGCGGCGAGACCGTCCAGCTCACCTACTGGGCGTGGCTCAAGGACCTGCAGAAGGTCTGCGACGTGTGGAACGCGAAGAACCCCCGCATCCAGGTGACCGCGAACTGGATCCCCGGCGGCAACAGCGGCGGCTACCAGAAGATGTACTCCGCGCTCGCGGCCGGCGGTGGCCCGGACATCGGACAGGTCGAGCTCCGCCAGATCCCCGAGTTCATGCTCGCGAACGGCCTGACGGACCTCGCCCGGTACGGCGCGAAGGACTTCGAGTCGAAGTACGACGAGGCAGCGTGGGCGCAGGTCTCGTTCGTGGACGGCATCTACGGCATCCCGCAGGACACCGGCCCCATGGGCTTCTACTACCAGACCGCGATCCTCGAGCAGGCCGGCGGGGAACCCCCGAAGACGTGGGACGAGTGGCGCGACCTCGCCGACAAGGTGCGGGGGACCGGCAACGGCAACTACCTCGAGGTGTTCCCGGTCGCCGACGCGTCGCCGTTCGCCGCGTACGCACAGCAGGCCGGTGCGCGGTGGTTCAAGATCGACGGCGACGAGTGGGTCGTCGACATGACCGACGACAAGACGATGATGGTCGCCGAGTTCTTCGACGGCGTCATCGACGACAAGCTCGTCGACACGAGCGCCGGCGCGTACTCCCCCGGTTGGTACGCCGCGGCGGCGAGCGGCAAGATCGCGGCCGTCACGAGCGCGAGCTGGGGTGACGCGCTCATCCAGTCGGTGCAGGGCGGCGAGGGCAAGTGGAAGGTCGCGCCCATGCAGACGTGGAGCGACACGGGCTTCGGCTCGAGCGCGATCGGCGGCTCGACGGCCGCGGTCCTCGCCAACGCGAAGCACCCGGCCGAGGCGCTCGAGTTCATCACGTGGATGACCACCTCGCAGGAGGGCATCAACGCGATGATCAAGTACTGCGGCATCGGCTGGTCGCCCGCCAAGGACTACATCGGCGCCGCGCGACAGAAGCCGAGCGCGTGGTTCTCCGGGCAGAACTACAACGAAGAGGTCTTCGTCCCTGCGGCGCAGGAGCAGAACGTCGACTGGTCGTGGTCGCCGGTCACGCAGTCCGCGTTCACGAGCCTGCAGAACCAGTTCCGCCGCAAGCTGACCGGCGGCCTGAAGCTCACCGACGCGGTGGAGCTCGCCCAACGGGAGATCGTCCAGTCCTTCAAGGACAAGGGCCTGAGCGTGAGGACCGCACGATGAGCCAGCAGACCGGCGGCACCACGCCGACCTTCCGGACGAGCACGAAAGCCACCAGCGCGCAGAAGCGGGCGCCGTGGATCCTGCTCGGACCCTTCCTCGCCCTGTTCGTCCTGACGTTCATCATCCCGATCATCAGCGCGCTGTTCCAGAGCTTCACCACCGTCGACCGCAAGGGTCTGTTCGGCGAGGATGGCGTCGTCGGCCGGTTCGCCGGGTTCGACAACTACGCGATCGCGCTGCAGGACTCCGGGTTCGTCGCCTCGATCGGCCGGATGCTGCTGTTCGGCATCGTGCAGGTCCCGGTGATGATCATCCTCTGCACGATCCTGGCGCTGCTGCTCGAGTCGGCGAGCGCCCGCTGGCCCGCGTTCTTCCGAGCCGTGTACTTCATGCCGTACGGCGTCCCCGGCGTCATCGCGACGATCCTGTGGTCGTTCCTGTACGTGCCCGGGCTCTCCCCGATCGTGGCGCTGCTGCAGTCGATCGGGCTGCAGCCGGACTTCCTCGGCGCGAACAGCGTCCTGTGGTCGATCGCGAACATCGTCACCTGGACGTACACCGGCTACAACATGCTCATCATCGTGGCGCAGCTCAAGTCCATCCCGGGCGAGGTCTACGAGGCCGCGAAGATGGACGGCGCGAACGCCTTCCAGGTCGCGTGGCGCATCCAGATCCCGCTCATCGCGCCGGCGCTCGTGCTCACGACCGTGTTCTCGATCATCGGCACGCTGCAGCTCTTCGCGGAGCCGCAGATCCTGTCCACGGTCGCGCCCGCCATCGACACCGAGTACACGCCGAACTACGCGGCCTACACGAACGCGTTCGCTTTCAACGAGTACGGCGTCGCGTCGGCCCAGGCCGTGATCATCGCGCTGGCAGCCTTCATCCTGTCGTTCGCGTTCCTCGCGCTGACGAACCGGCCGCCGAAGAGCGAGCGCGACCAGAAGAGGCGCGCGAAGCGCGACGGCCTGGAGGCACGGCGTGCGCTCCAGACGCGCGTCACCGCCGACGGTGGGTCGCGACCCGCCACCGGTGTCGCGAACCGCAACACGACCACCGGGGCCGCACCGCGCCTCCCCGCTGACCAGAAGGGTGCGGAAGCATGAGCGGCGAGACGATCCAGGCACCGGTGACCAAGCAGGCGGCCGAGCCCGTCGACACCACCGCCATCACGGCGCACCAGCGCCGCAAGCTCGACCGGTCCGGGAAGTCGCAGATCGTCGTGACGGGGATCCTCGTCATCGTCGCGATCTACTTCCTGGTGCCGCTGTACTGGGTGGTCATCGCGGCGACGAAGACCACCGGGGCGCTGTTCGCGACGAACGGGTTCTGGTTCGGCGGCGAGTTCGCGTTGTTCAGCAACATCGCGCAGGTGTTCTCGTACGACGGCGGCATCTTCGTCCGGTGGATCGCGAACAGCATCCTGTACTCGGGCGTCGGCGCCGTGCTCGCGACGTACTTCGCCGCGGCCGGCGGCTACGCGCTCGCGAAGTACGAGTTCCGCGGTCGACAGCTCGTGTTCGGCACGATCCTCGGTGGCGTGCTCGTCCCCGGGACCGCGACGGCGCTGCCGCTGTTCCTGCTGTTCTCGACGCTCGGGCTGACCGACACGTACTGGAGCGTGCTCATCCCGAGCCTCGTCTCGCCGTTCGGGCTGTTCCTGTGCCGGGTCTACGCGGCGGCGTCGGTCGACACGGCGCTCCTCGAGCAGGCGCGCATCGACGGGGCCGGTGAGCTGCGGATCTTCCACACCATCGTGCTGCGGCAGATGACGCCGGCGCTCGTCACGGTGTTCCTGTTCCAGGTCGTCGGCATCTGGAACAACTTCTTCCTGCCGCTCATCATGCTGGCGGACCAGAAGCTGTACCCGATCACACTGGGACTCAACAACTGGCGTGCACAGGTCGATCGTCTGCCAGAGTTCTACCAGCTCACCACCGGCGGAGTGCTCGTCTCGGTCATCCCGCTCGTGATCGCGATCATCGTCCTGCAGCGCTTCTGGCGCGGGGGCCTCACGGAAGGATCGGTCAAGGGTTGACCGTCACTGCACAGCCATCCGCCGACTCGGCACGCGCCGACCTGGCGTCCACCGCCCCCGGCTCCGACTCGCGACTGGCACCCCGTGCCTGGTTGCACACGGACGCCCCCTCGCTGTCGCTGGACGGCGAGTGGGACTTCCGCTGGTCGCCCGTCGCCGACGTCCCGGTCCCCGGAGCCGACGCCGAGTGGGGCACCCTGCCGGTGCCGTCGCACTGGGTGCTGCACGGGCACGGGGCACCGAGCTACACGAACTTGCAGTACCCGTTCCCGATCGACCCGCCGCACCCGCCGGAGGAGAACCCCACCGGTGACCACCGGCGCACGTTCTCGCTGCCGGACTCGTTCGACGCGGCCGCCCGGGTCGTGCTGCGGTTCGACGGCGTGGAGTCGCACTTCCGGGTGTGGCTGAACGGCTCGCTCGTCGGCTGGAGCACCGGCTCGCGGCTCGTCACCGAGTTCGACGTGACCGCGCTGCTGCGTCCGGGGTCGAACGAGCTGCTCGTGCGCGTGCACCAGTGGTCCGGCGCCTCCTACCTGGAAGACCAGGACCAGTGGTGGCTGCCGGGCATCTTCCGCGACGTCACGCTGCTCGCGCGTCCGACGGCGGCGATCGACGACGTGTTCGTGCGCGCCGGTTGGGAGCCCGTGCTGGGCTCTGCGGCCACCGCGGGGACCGCGGCGTCGGGGCGGCCGTCGACGGGGACGGGGACGATCACCGTGCCGACGCTCGACGCCGTGTTCCCGGTGCGGTTCGCCGTTCCGTCCCTCGACGTCGACGTGACGTGGGCGTCCGCGTCCGACGTCGCTCCGATCACCGTCGAGGGCGTCGAGCCGTGGAGCGCCGAACTGCCGCGGCTGTACGACGCGACGCTGTCGACCGGCACCGCCGCCGGCGAACGTACGGGCGGCGAGACCGTCTCGCTCCGCCTCGGCTTCCGGTCGGTGCGGATCGAGGGCGACCGGTTCCTCGTGAACGGTGAGCGCGTGGTCTTCCACGGCGTGAACCGTCACGAGACCCACCCCGTCCGCGGGCGCGTCTTCGACGAGGAGCACGCCCGCGCCGACATGGCGCTCATGAAGCGGAGCAACGTCAACGCGATCCGCACCTCGCACTACCCGCCGCACCCGCGCGTGCTCGACCTCGCGGACGAGCTCGGGTTCTGGGTGGTCCTCGAGTGCGACCTGGAGACCCACGGCTTCCTGTTCACCGGGTGGGTGGGCAACCCCTCCGATGACCCGGCCTGGCGCGACGCGTACCTCGACCGGATCGCGCGGACGGTCGAGCGGGACAAGAACCACCCGTCCATCGTCATGTGGTCCCTCGGCAACGAGTCGGGCACCGGTCGGAACCTCGCGGCGATGTCGCAGTGGGTGCACGACCGCGACGACGAGCGTCCGGTCCACTACGAGGGCGACTACACGGGCGAGTACACCGACGTGTACTCGCGCATGTACCCGACGCTGCAGGAGACCGAGTCGATCGGCGGCGGCACGCCCACGCCCCTGATGGAGTGCGGCCCGGCCGAGGCGGCGCGGCAGCGGTCGAAGCCGTTCATCCACTGCGAGTACGTGCACGCGATGGGCAACGGACCGGGGCAGATCGCCGAGTACGAGGCCCTCGTGGACAAGTACCCGCGGCTCCACGGCGGCTTCGTGTGGGAGTGGCGGGACCACGGCCTGCTCACCCACACCGCCGACGGCACCCCGTACTACGGGTACGGCGGCGACTTCGGCGAGGTCGTGCACGACGGCAACTTCGTGATGGACGGCCTCGTGCTGCCCGACGACACCCCGACCCCGGGCCTCGCGGAGTTCGCGGCCGTCGTGGCGCCGATCCGGATGTCGTCGTCGGACACCACGCTGCTCGTCGAGAACCGGTACCACTCGGCCTCGACCGCGGGACTCCGCTTCAGCTGGACGCTGTCGCGGAACGGCGAGGTCGAGGCGTCCGGGCGGCTCGCCCCCGGCGTGGTCGCCGCTCGGGCGTCCGCGACCGTGCCCGTGCCGGACGAGGTGCTGTCGGCCGCCGCCGGCTCGGTCGCACCCGGCGACGAGCTCTGGTTCGACGTGACCGCGGAGCTCGCCGGACCGACCGCGTGGGCGGACACCGGCCACGTCGTGGCACGCACGCAGCGGCTCGTCGCGAGCCGACCGGCGGACGCGCCACGGGCCTCCCGGCAGGGGTGGGACGGCAGCCGTCTCGGCGACGGCACCTTCACCGCCCGCGGCGACCTGGTCTCGTTCAAGGGCCACGAGGTCGCCGGACCGCGACTCGAGCTCTGGCGCGCGCCGACGGACAACGACCGGCTGTCGTCACAGGGTGGCTACGAGACAGCCGACCCCGTGCTCACCGGCGGCGTCGGCGACCCGGACGCTCCGGCGTCGGCCGAGCGGTGGGTCGAGCGTGGGCTCGACCGGCTGACGCACCGGCTGGTGTCGGTCGACCGCACGGCGGACGGCCTCGTGCAACGGGTCCGGGTCGCGGCGGCGAACAGCGGGTGGGGCGTCGACGTCACGCACCGCTGGACCCTGACGGACGCCGGACTGCAGCTGCAGACGGACGCCGTGCCGTTCGGGGCCTGGGACGTCACGTGGCCGCGGTTCGGCGTGCGGTTCGACCTTCCCGTGTCGTTCCTCGACGAGACCGCGACGTGGTTCGGCACCGGTCCGGAGGAGTCCTACCCGGACTCCGACCACGCGGCACGGGTCGGACGGTTCTCGGCGCCGGTGCGCTCGATGACGGTGGAGTACTCGCGGCCGCAGGAGTCCGGCCACCGGCCCGAGCTGCGCTCGCTGAGCGTCGGCGACATCGCCGTGACGACGGTCGGCTCCCACCGCGCGGGCTTCACGCTCACACCGTGGACCGCGCAGCAGGTCACGCGCGCCGGGCACCCGTACGAGCTGCCGACGCCGGACCACGCGTACCTGTACCTCGACGTCGCGCAGCACGGGCTGGGCTCGCGGGCGTGCGGCCTCGACGTGCTGCCGGAGCACCAGCTGTGGCCGCACGCGGCGTCGTGGAGCGTGGTGCTGGGGTAGGGCTGGGCGGCGCCGTTCGCGTGCGCACAGCCAAAATCACCCCGAACCGCGTTTCCGCGTGGTTCGGGGTGACTTTGGTTGTGCGCTGGCGCTTCGCACCAGGGCGCGGCGGGCCGCGGCAGGGCGCGGCGCGCCTGCCGCGCGGCGCGCCTGCCGCGCGGCGCCTTCCGCGCGGCGCGCCCGCCGCGCTACGCGCCGAGCGCGCGCAGCGCCTCCGGGTCGCTCTGCTCGAGGAACGCCGTCAGCCGCTCGGGCTCGCCGTCCTCGCCGATCGCCTCGGCCGCCCGACGCAGCGCGAACAGCGCCCGGAGCACGCCGCGGTTCGGCTCGTGCGACCACGGCACCGGACCGGCGCCGCGCCACCCGGCCTTCCGCAGCGCGTCGAGCCCGCGGTGGTACCCGACCCGGGCGTAGGCGTACGACTCGAGCGTCGCACCGCGGTCCCAGGCCTCGTCGGCGAGGAGCGCCCAAGCCAGGCTCGACGACGGGTGCGACACCACGACGGAGGCGACGGGGGCGTCCGCGGCGATCGCCGACGTCACCTCCGGTTCCTCGGGCAGCAGGGTCTCGGGGGTGGCTGGGTTCGGCAGCAGGTTCTCCGGCATGCCTCCAGCCTGTCACCTCTTGCGCGGCAGCACCCCCGGGCGTACCGTGGTGGCCCACCCCGTCGTCACCACGGGGTCGCGGTGCGGGACGACCGGCCGCCGCCACGGGTGACGGCCACGGGGGTCCCCGACGGAAGCAGACGAGTTGCTGTCGATCACCGGTTCCGCTCAGCCCACGCGCTGACACCGTGATCGCGCCCGCCGTCGGGCGCTCCACCGCTCGTGCCCGACCGCACGGTGGTGGCTCCGGTGTCGTGCGCCCAGCACCGACAACCGGGGAGGCACCCGTATGCCCATCAGTCCGTCCGTCGTCCTGAACGACCTCAGTTTCGCCTGGCCCGACGGCACCGTCGCGCTCGACCACCTCACCGCCGCCTTCGGCCGCGGCCGCACCGGCCTGGTCGGGAGGAACGGGGCCGGCAAGTCCACGCTCGTCCGGCTGGTCACGGGGCAGCTCCACCCCACCTCGGGATCGGTCACGACGACCGGTCCGGTCGACCTGCTGCCGCAGCGCCTGACCGCGCGGCCCGACGACACCGTCACGGACCTCCTCGGCATCCGACCGACGGTCACGGCGCTCCGAGCGGTCCTCGGCGGCGACGCATCACCGGAGCACTTCGACGTGATCGGCGACGACTGGAACGTCGAGGAGCAGGCCGCCGCCGCGCTGTCCGGCATCGGGCTCGGCCTCGACGGTTCCGACCTCGACCGTCCCGTGTCGACGCTGTCCGGCGGACAGGCCGTGCTCGTCGCCGTCGCCGGGATCCGGATGCGCCGAGCACCGATCGCGTTCCTCGACGAGCCGACGAACAACCTCGACCGACGTGCCCGCGGCGTC
Organism: Curtobacterium sp. NPDC089689; assembly: GCF_044749145.1. Lineage (NCBI taxonomy): Bacteria > Bacillati > Actinomycetota > Actinomycetes > Micrococcales > Microbacteriaceae > Curtobacterium > Curtobacterium sp. NPDC089689. The sequence goes on from NZ_JBIVHJ010000001.1 coordinate 733,365, forward strand.
CTGCTCGACATGGTCGACGGCTGGTCGGGCACGCTCGTGCTGGTGAGCCACGACCGGGAGCTCCTCGAGCACGTGGACGAGACCTGCGAGCTGCGCTCCGGGACGCTGACCGTGTTCGGTGGGACGTTCAGCGCGTACGAGGAGCACCTCGCGGTGCAGCAGGCCGCCGCCCTGCGCGAGGTCCGGGTCGCCGAGCAGCGGCACCGGAACGAGAAGCGGCAGCGCATCGAGGCGGAGACGAAGATCGCCCGGCGTGCCCGCTCGGGGAAGAAAGCCGCCGAGGGCTTGCCGAAGATCTTCGCGAACGAGATGCGGAAGCGTGGCGAGCAGACCGCCGGGCGACTCCGCACCGGGTACGCCGAGGACGAGGCCGCGGCGCTGGCGGCGAAGCACGAGGCCGAGGCCCGGCTGCGGGTCGACGAGTCGATCACGGTCGCGCTGCCCGATCCGGAGGTGCCGGCCTCCCGGATGATCGCCACCGTGACCGTCCGGGGTCGGGACACCATCGTGCGGGGCCCGGAACGGATCGCGGTCGCGGGCGACAACGGGGTCGGCAAGACGACGCTGCTCGAGCAGCTCGTCGGTCTCCCGGCCGCCCGCGAGCACCCGCTCCCGAGCACCGGTGCCGTCCCGCACGTCGATCGCATCGGCTACCTGCCGCAGCGGAAGGACTCGCTCGACGACACCGCGACCGTGTTCGACAACGTCCGCCGGCACGCCCCGACCGCGAGCGACGCCGAGGTGAAGAACCGGCTCGCCCGGTTCCTCGTCCGTGGGGACGCCGTGGACCGTCGCGCCGGGGACCTCTCCGGCGGCGAGCGGTTCCGGGTGGCCCTGGCGGCGCTCGTGCTCGCGGACCCGCCGCCGCAGCTGCTGGTGCTCGACGAGCCGACGAACGACCTCGACCTGACGAGCGTCGACCAGCTCGTCGACGCGCTGCGGTCCTACCGGGGTGCGCTCGTGGTCGTGAGCCACGACGAGACGTTCCTCGAGCGGCTCGACCTCACGGCCCGGATCGAGCTGTCGTGACCGGGACCGAGGGCCTCGGCCCCGGCCCCGGCACCGGCCCCGGCCCCGGCGGGACGGTCAGCGGCGCTTCGTCGGCCGGATCGCGAGCGACTCGACCGTGCCGCGCTCCGGCAGGTCGACGACGGTGCGGACCGCGGCCGCGACGTCCTCCGGAGCGAGGTAGTACGCGGTGTCGTAGTCCTCGCCGAGCTTCTGCGTGAGGGCGCTCTGCATGTCCGAGTCGGTCCGGCCCGGGTGCACGCTCGACACCCGCACGCCGTTCGCGCGCTCTTCCTCGCGGAGGGCGTCGGCGAAGGCACGGAGGGCGAACTTCGACGCCGCGTAGACCCCGCCACCGGGCCCGGAGTGGAACCCCGAGCCGCTGTTGATCGGCACGACGATGCCCCGGGCCGCGCGGAGGGCCGGGAGCGCGCGACGGGTGAGCTCGGCGACCGCGAACACGTTCGTCGCGAAGACCCGCTCCCACACGGGGCGCTCGGTGTCCGCGACGGTGGTGCCCTCCTCGACGCCGGCGTTGTGCACGAGGACGTCGAGGCGGTCCGGCAGGGCGGGCGCGTCACCGGCACCGAGGTCGCCGACGAACGGCGACGCATGCGGCAGTTCGGACACGAGGGCGTCGACGGCCACGGCGTTCCGACCGCCCACGTACACGTGGTGCGTCCGCCCGAGGTCGAGCGCGATGGCGCGGCCGATCCCGCGGGTCGCGCCCGTCACGAGTGCGGTGGGCAGGCTGACGGGAGGCGCGGTGTCGGTCATGCGCACCAGCCTACGGATGCGGTCTGACGGGGCTGCACCGTGCCTCCAGGCCGGGTGCGCGACCGCAGGTCGTGTCAGCGGGAGGCGACGGACGCGCCGCGCCGGCGGCGGAGCACCACCCACCCGCCTGCGCCGGCCACGACGACCGCGACGATCGCGGCGACACCCCAGGGCGAGCCGGCGAAGGCGGCGAGGACCGCCCAGAACAGGGCCAGACCGACGGTCGCGTAGACGAACGCCCACGCGACGCACCCGACCAGCATGGCGACCGTGTACCGCCACCACGGGACCCGGGCGAGGCCCGCGGCCGCGTTCACCATCGTCTGCAGGCCGACGGTGAGGAAGCTGATCGTGACGACCGGCAGCCCCCAGCGGTCGAGGAGCGCCGAGCCCCGACGGACCGCGGCCGAATCGAGCCACCGCCCCCACCGCGAGCGTGCCGCCCCGGTCACGGCCAGCCGTGCCCCCAGTACGTGGCCTGCGCACGGCAGAACACGATGACGAGCAGGCTGGCGACGAGCGGCCAGAATTGCAGGTCGTCGAGGAAGGACGGCACGGGCGAACGGTAGCGGCGCCCGCCGGGAATGTCCTCAGTCCGACCCGGCCGAGTGGGCCGGGTCGGTCACGGCCGGCCGGGTCGGCTGGGTCAGTCGCGGTCGGCGCCCTGGCGGATCCGGATCCCCTCGAGGACGTCCTTCGCCCGCTGCTCGTCCTGCTTCTCGATCTGGCGGGTGTCGCGCTCGGGGAGCTGGATGTCCTCCTCGGCGCGGATGCCGGCCTGCAGTTCACGGCCGCGTTCGAGCTCGGCGTCGAACTCCGCGCCGAACAGCAGCGCGTTGTTCGTGATCCAGATCCACAGCAGGAAGATGATCACGCCACCGAGCGAGCCGTACGTGGCGTTGTAGTTCGAGAAGTTGCCGACGTAGAACCCGAAGCCGAGGCTCGCGATGATCCAGATCAGGATGGCGACGAGCGAGCCGCCGCTCACCCACCGGAACTTCGGCTGCTCGACGTTCGGCGCCCAGTAGTACAGCACCGCGACCACGACCACGGCGATGACGAGCAGGATCGGCCACTGCACGATGAGCAGTACGGTCGCGGCAGCGTCCCCGAGGCCGATGAGGTCACCGGCACTCTTCGCGAACGGGCCGCTGATGAGGACGACGAGACCGACGACGAGCAGCACGACCGTGAACAGCGTCACGCCGAGCATCGTCGGGCGGAGCTTCCAGATCGGCCGTCCCTCGCGGACGTTGTAGATGCGGTTCATCGCACGGCCGAACGCCCCGACGTACCCGGAGGCCGACCAGAGCGCGCCGAGCAGACCGACGATGAACGTGATCGGTGCCGCGGGCGACCGGACGAGTCCCTCGATCGGGTCCTGGAGGAGCTTCGCCACGTCGCCGCCGCCGATGTTCGTGACGACCGCGAGCACGTTGTCGATGGTCTTCGTCGGCTCGGACACGAGGCCGAGGATCGAGACCACGGCCAGGATCCCGGGGAAGAGCGCGAGCACCGTGTAGTACGTCAGGCTCGCGGCAAGGTCGGTGCACTGGTCGCTCGAGAACTCGCGCAGGGTCTTCTTCAGCGTGTAGACGACCGTCGGCCTCGTGAGGTCGGTGGGGCCGTCCGGCTTGCGCGGGTCGTCGGCGTCGGGCTTCTGTCGTTCGCGTGCCATGGTCAGCCCCTGCCTGCGGCCCTCGCCGCCGCTTTCGCGCGGGCAGCGGCCTGCTTGCGGTTCTTCGTCGCGCGGCGCTGGACGGCGGCGATGCCGGCGCGCTGCTTCACCCGGTTGCGGTGCATCGGGTCGCGCTCGAGCGCCTCCTCCGCCGCCTTCTTCCGCGCCTTCCGGCCCTTCCGGCCGGGCTGGGACTGCTCGACCGCACCGGGTCCGTCGCCGCCGCGGGCGCCGAAGGGCAGCAGTGCGGTGAACGCGGTGGAGGCCGGCGGCTGCGCGAGGTGCCCGGCGTCCGTCCGCCCGATCCGCGTTCCGAGGACGATCGCGGCGATGCCGGCGGCCGCGGTCACACCCATCGCCACGAGCGGTGTGGGGTCGCGGTGCCAGCGCTGCTTCGTCCTCGCGATCGCGAGGCGCGTGCGCGCGGGCAGGTCCGCACGGCGGCGGATCTCCGCGACGGTGTCGGTGATGCCCTCGCGCGCACGGGTGTTCGCGAGTTCGAGCTCGGGGAGGCTGTCGTTGGGCATACACCGTGCCTACCAGGGCCGATCCGCGACGGCCCACAGTTCGGGGCGTCTACGGTGCCGGGCATGTTGTTCCGAGACGTCGCCGAGGGCATCCACCGACTGGAGGTCGCCCACACCAACACCTACCTCGTCGAGACCGGGGACCGGCTGCTCATGGTCGATGCCGGCCTCCCGGCGGTGTGGCCGCACCTGCAGCTCGCGGTGCGGGACCTCGGGTACTCGCCGGCCGCGGTCGAGGCGCTGCTCCTCACCCACGGGCACTTCGACCACGTGGGTACGGCGGGCCGGATGCGCCGGGAGTGGGGGACACCCGTGTACGTGCACCCCGGCGACCGGGAGCTGGCCGCGCACCCGTACTCCTACCGGCCGCAGACGAACCGGTTCGGCTTCGTCGCGCTGCACCCCGGCGGGCTGGCGCCCCTCGGACGGATGCTCCTCGCCGGGGCTGCCTGGGTGTCCGGTGTCGCGGACACGCTGCCGCTCGAGTCCCGGGCCGAGGTCCCCGGGTCGCCGTGGATCATCGAGACCCCGGGGCACACCGACGGGCACGTGGCGCTGCACTTCGCCGACCGCGATGCCGTCATCGTGGGCGACGCGCTCGTGACGCTCGACCCGTACACGGGCGGGATCGGGCCACGGGTGGTGGCCCCGGCGGCGACGGCGGACGTGCCCGAGGCGGTGGCGTCGCTCGATCGACTCGTGGACACCGAGGCGGCGCACGTGTTGCCGGGGCACGGTCCGGCGTGGTCGCTCGGGGTGCGGGCGGCGGTGGCGCAGGCGCGGCGCGCAGCGGGGGCCGCGGCGTAGCGGCTGGCGCCCGCGGGCGGGGCCGCGTGGCGGCGGTCGCGCAGCGGTGGCCCGGCGAGCGCGACGGTGCGGCGGTGCGGCGGGCGCGGGCGCGTCGGTGCGGTGCGGGCGCGGGTGCGGCGGTGCGGTGCGGGGGTGCGGCGTGCACGCGCGGTGGCGGCGACCGCGTGCCGGACGGGAGGCGCGGTGCGGGCCCGAACCGCGCCTCCCGTCCGGCTCCTGGTCGCGGCGCCCTCGCCGAAGCGACAGATGCCCGGCGAGCGCCGCCACGCGGGCCGCGAAAGCGACAGATGTCGGAGTCGGGTCGCCGCGTTCTGTCGCTTTCGCGGGAGCGACAGAACGCGGCCGCGCACGGCCGCGCCGCGCCGCCGCCTACTCCGGGACGACGACGTCCTCGGGGACCCCGGACTCCGCCGACCGCTGCGCCGCCTCCATCACCGCGAGGCTCCGGAGGTTGTCGCGACCGCTCGTCTCCGGCGCCGGCCCACCGGTGATCGACCGCGCGAACGCCTGCAGCCCCCCCTGGCGATCGGTGTGCTCCATCGTCGGGAGCTCCACCGGCTCGGCCTCGTCGTCCTGCGTGCGGCGGAGCGTGACGCGGTCGCCCTCGACGGCGTTCGGCTCACCCGAACGGCTCGTGAACCACAGCTCGCCGTCCGAGCCCTGGATGCTCCACTCCCCCGCCCAGGCCGTGCGGGGTGCGCGGGAGAGCCAGCTGCCGCGGTAACTGACGACCAGCCCGCCCTCGAGCTCGATGAGCATCGACGCGACGGCCTCGTCCTGGTACTTGCTGAACGACGGCGACGAGGCGCGGGCGTAGACCCGCACGGGCTCGCGGCCGGTGACCATCCGCATCAGGTCGAAGTGGTGGATGGCCATGTCGTTGATCATCGCGTGCGGGAACCGGTAGTGCGGGTGCTCCTCGAACGGGAGGTCGTTGTCCCACTGCCGGAAGTCGACGTCGATCGTGGCGACCTCGCCGACCACGTCCGCCTCGAGCAGCTCGGTGACGACCCGCGGCGCCGGGTACCAGCGGTAGTTCTGGCTGACCTGCAGCACGAGCCCGAGTTCCTCGGCACGGCGGACGGCGGTCGCCGCCTCTTCCGCGGTGTTGGCGAAGGGCTTCTCGACGAGGACGTGCTTGCCGGCGTCGAGGGCCTCGAGCGCGAGCGGCACGTGCGTGACGGCGGGTGCGGTGATGACGACGGCGTCGGCCTCGACCCCGGCGAGCGCCTCGGTGAGGGACGCGAACGCGGCGGACGCCGGCAGGCCGAGGTCGGTGCGCACGGCGTCGAGCGTCGCGGGCACGGGGTCGACGATGCCGACGACCTGGACCTCCGACACCTCGGGGATGGCGGTGCGGGCCCAGTTGCCGCCCCACCCTCCGAGACCGACGTGGATGATGCGGACCGGCATGCGTGCACTCCTTCGTGTTCGGCTCGTGCGGCCTCGACGGCGCACGTCCCTCCAGTCTGTCAGGCGTCGCCGACAGCGAGCGACGCGCGCCGCGCCCGCGTCACCGCACGAACACGTACGCGATGAGCGCCATCGTCACGAGGAAGCCCGCGAGGTAGTTGATCCACAGGAAGCGCTTCCACCCCGCGTTCGCCGCCTCGGCCCCGGCGTCCGTGACGTTCCACCACGGCAGCACGTTGAGGGCGTACGGCACGACGACGACCGCGGCGATCGGCCCCGGGAACGCCGAGAACAGCAGGACGATGCCCGCGACGACGTACGCCACGAAGGCCAGCCGCACCGTCGCCCGGGCACCGATCACGGTCGCCACCGAGCCGATGCCACCCGCCCGGTCGGCGAGCACGTCCTGCACGGCACCGAACGCGTGCGACGCCACACCCCAGAGGAAGAACGCCACGCACACGGCGACGAGCTGCCCGGTCCAGTGCGGCCCGGCGAGCGCGAGTCCGTACACGGCCGGCGACACGAAGTGCGTCGACGAGGTCAGGGAGTCGAGGAACGGCTTCTCCTTGAACCGCAGCCCCGGCGCCGAGTACGCGATCACGGCGAACACGCTGATCGCGAGGACGAGCCACGACCACGGACCGTTCCCGCTCAGCCCGCCGAGCACGACGAGCGCGACGAGGAACGGCACGTTCGTGACGACGACCGCCCAGAGCGTGGTGCGGTGCACGCTCTTGTCGAGCAGGGCACCCTCGACCCCGCCCTTCCGGGGGTTCCGCAGGTCGGACTCGTAGTCGAACACGTCGTTGATGCCGTACATCGCGAGGTTGTACGGCACGAGGAAGTAGACGACGCCGACGACGAAGGTCACGACGCCGAGCACCGAGCCGAACACGTCGGTGCCGAGCAGGTACGCGGCACCGAACGGGTAGGCGGTGTTCACCCAGCTGATCGGCCGCGAGGACGTGAACAGGGCGAGCAGGGTCGACGGCCGGGAGGCACGGGTCGCGGTCATGGGGTCGGCTCGCCTTCTGCGGACGGTCGCGCACCGGGCGCGTCGCGGGACGGTCGCGCCGGTGGCGCGGTGGAGGACGGACGGTCGAGCAGCACCCACAGCGCGGGCAGCAGCAGGACCGCACCGATCGAGTACGCGAGGTCCTCGACCGGGATCGCACCGATCTTCGCGCCGCTGATGAGCGACGGGTCGTACGCGACCACGCGCAGCGTCACGATGACGTTGTCGAACACGATCGTCATCACGAGGAGCACCACGGCCGCGATCAGCCCGCCCACGAGCGCGACCCGGCGACCGGGCCCCGACGGCCGACCTGCGGCCCGGGCACGCCGAGCGGCGACGACCCCGGCCGTGACCGCGACGACGACGGCGACGGCCAGGAACGGCACCGCGAGCAGGGCGTACGCGGCGTGCGAGCTCACGTGCGCCGCCGATCGAGCGCCTTCGCCACGAGCGGCGTGACCGCCCCGAACGCGTTCATCGTCGTGTAGCAGAGCAGCAGGAGGAAGAAGATCTCCTCGACCGGGACCTCCGGCGCCACGACGAGCCCGGTCAGGACCCGCTGTGGCCCGATGAAGAAGATGCCCGCGGCGACCCCGGCGACGTCCCACACGAGGAAGAACACCATGCCGATCGCCATCACCGCCGCCGCCCGCCACGGTGCCCGCCAGAAGAACAGCCGGAAGCGGGCGTCGAGCACCGTCATGCCGACGAGCGACACGACGAGCCCGGCGAGGTACAGCCCCGGCATCAGACCGCCGCGTCCCGCCGGAGCGGCGTCGGGAGCGGCTCGGTGCTGGTGTCGCCGTGCAGGCGCTTGAGCAGCACCTCGGCGCTGATCAGGCACATCGGCAGCCCGATGCCCGGCGTCGTCGAGGCGCCGACGTAGTACAGCCCGTCGACCTTCTTCGACCGGTTCGGCTCCCGGAAGAACGCGCTCTGCGCCAGGGTGTGCGCCGGCCCGAGCATCGAGCCGCTCCACGCGTTGTAGTCGTCGGCGAAGTCCTGCGGTCCGATCGTCCGGCGGACCCGGATGCGGTCGCGGAGGTCGGGCACGCCGGAGCGTTCGGCGATGACGTCGATCGCGCGGTCCGCGATCCGCTCGACCTCGAAGTCACCAGCGCCGTCGATGCCGCCCCTGCCGATGGACAGGTCGGCCGGCAGCGGCACGAGGACGAAGAGGTTGCTCGACCCGGGCGGCGCGACCGTCGTGTCGGTCTCGCTCGGCGCGCACACGTAGATCGACGCGGGGTCGGGGACGTGGCGGTCCTTCCCGAAGATCGCGCCGAAGTTCGCCTGCCAGTCGGCGGTGAACACGAGCGTGTGGTGCAGGAGCCCCGGTACCGGTCCGTCGACGCCCAGGTAGACGAGGACGGCGGACGGCCCCGGGTCGCGCTTCTGCCAGTGCTTCGCCGGGTAGGAGCGGTGCTCGGGGTCGAGCAGCTGCAGCTCGGTGTGCCGGAGGTCGGCCGCGCTGACGACGAGGTCGGCCGGTGCGACGTGCTGCCCGCCGTCGCGGTCGCGGTGCACGACGCCGGTGACGTGGCCGTCCTCGACGACGATCCGCTCGACCTTCGCGCCGGCGATGACCTGCGCGCCCTCGGCGCGGGCGAGTCGTCCGATCGCGCCGATGATCTCGTGGATGCCGCCCTTCGGGTACTGCACGCCGTCGGCCAGGTCGAGGTGGCTCATGAGGTGGTACATGCTCGGCGCCTTGTACGGGCTGGTGCCGAGGAACACCGCCGGGTAGCCGAGGACCTGCCAGAGACGGCGGTCGCGCACGGCGGTCTCGGCGTACTTCGCGAGCGGCTCGGTGAGCAGACGGAGGAGCTTCGGGAGCCGGCGCAGGACGTCCGGGGCGGCGAGCTTCCGGAGGTCTTGGAAGGTCGTGTAGAGGAACCGCCGCACCGCCATGGCGTAGGTCTCCTCGGCGGAGTCGAGGTACTTCCGGATCCGTGCTCCGGCCCCGGGCTCGACCGACTCGAAGAGCGCGATGTTGGCTTCCTTGTCGGCGCGGAGGTCGAGCGGCTCGTCGTGGCCCTCGGAGTACACGCGGTACCCGGGGTCGAGCGTGACGAGGTCGAGTTGCTCGGCCGCGGAGGTGCCGAGGAGCTGGAAGAAGTGGTCGAACACCTCGGGCATGAGGTACCACGACGGTCCGGTGTCGAACGTGAAGCCGTCGCGCTCCCACGAGCCCGCGCGGCCGCCGAGCTGGCTGCGCTGCTCGAGCAGCGTGACGGCGTAGCCGTCGCGCGCGAGCAGCGCCGCGGACGCGAGCCCGCTGATGCCACCGCCGATCACGACGGCGCGGCGGACGGGCACCTTGCGCCGGGTGGTGGACGCGGAGCCGGCCGGACGGGAGGCGCGGGGCGGGGTCACGCCGTGCCTCCCCCCACCGGCGCGGCCGGCCCGCCGCTGGCGCGTCGGTCCGGTACCGGCGGCGTGGGCCCAGGCCGTCGCGTGGCCAGCCCACGACCCGACAGGACCTGCGCGGCGAGCCGCGCCTTGACGGGGTTCGGGACGCGCACGCGCGTCGCGACGAGCTGCGCGGCGGGTGTCCGCGCGATGCGCGTGTTGAGCTCCTGGAACAGCGCGTGGGCGAGCCCGACCGCGTGCCGGGCGTCCCTGGGCAGCAGCGGGATCGTCATCGCGGCACGGTCGAGGTCGGCCTGGACGTCGGCGACGAGCCGGACCTTGGTGGCCTCGTCGAAGCTGCGGATGTCGACGCCGGGGAAGTACGAGCGGCCGAGGACCTCGAAGTCGGCGTGCAGGTCGCGGAGGAAGTTGACCTTCTGGAACGCGGCACCGAGGGCCCGAGCACCGTCGACGAGCACGGAGTCGTCGAACGTCGGGCGACCGGCACGGTACACGAACGCGCGGAGGCACATCAGGCCGACGACCTCCGCCGAGCCGTACACGTACTCGCGGAACGAGTCGTCGTCGTGCACGGTGCGGTCGAGGTCCATGCGCATCGACGCGAAGAACGGTCGGGTGAGCTCCGCGCCGAAGCCGGTCACGCGGGCCGACCGGGCGAAGGCGTGCACGACCGGGTTCGTCGAGAAGCCGAGCTCGATCGCGCGCTCGGTGTCGCGCTCGAGCTCGTCGAGGACCGTCCGGGCCAGCTCGCGGTCGAGCCCGGCCTCGGTCGCGGGGCCGTCCACGACCTCGTCGGCGACGCGGACGAGGGCGTAGACGTTGCGGATGTGCTCGCGGGCGTCCTTCCGGAGCAGGCGCGACGCCAGGCCGAACGACGTCGAGTACCGGTCGATGACGACCCCGGAGGCGGCCTCGGCGGTCGCGTCGTAGAGCGGGAGTCGGGCGGAGCGGTTCGGTTGCGGGTGGTGCGCGAGGGTCACCGGGCTCGCTCCACGAGTTCGGACACGATGGACTCCAGTCGGTCGGCGAGGTCGTAGGGCAGGCCCGCGAGCTCGGCGCGGGCCAGTGCCGTGTGCTCGGCGACGCGCTGTTCGGCTGCGGACTTGGCGCCGCAGGACACCAGCGTGGCACGGAGCTCGGCGGCCCGCTCCTCGGTGAGGTCCGGGTCGCCGAGGTGCTGCGACAGCTCCGGCCAGCAGTCCGTCGCCGCGGCGTGGGCGATGAGGACCGTGCGCTTGCCCTCCCGCAGGTCGCCGAGGACGGTCTTGCCGGTCTCTGCCTCGGCACCGAACACCCCGAGCAGGTCGTCGACGATCTGGTACGCGATCCCGATCTCGCGGCCGAACGCACCGAGCGCTGCGACGACGGGCTCGGGGGCACCGGCGAGCACGGCGCCGGACTGCAGCGGCGCCTCGAACGAGTACACGCTCGTCTTCGCGCGCTCCATCGCGAGGACGTCGTCGACGGTCGGCATCGGTCCGAGTGCGAGGTCGACGTCGGCCATCTCGCCCGCGGCGCTCGCGAACACGGCCTCGTCGAAGATGTCGAGCAGCCGAGAGCGTCGCTCCCCCGTGACGCCCGACGCCTCGATGAAGCGAGGTGCCGCGGCGAGCGCGAGGTCACCGGCGATGACCGCGGCGCTCGTGCCCCGGTGCTCGGCGGTCGGCAGCGGGAGTCCGCCCGTCGTGCCGGTGTCGCGGAAGGACCCGGCGACGTTCGGCTGCCCACGGCGGGACCAGTCGCGGTCGATGACGTCGTCGTGCACGACGAGCGCGGTGTGCAGGAGTTCGTACGCGGCGCCGACCTGCACGGCCGCCGCGGTGTCGGTGCCCCCGAGCGCCGAGTAGGCGGTGAGGACCATGCGCGGCCGGAAGCGCTTGCCGCCCATGCTCGCCTTGCGGAGCACGCGCCAGAGTTCCGGGTTCGGACCGCCGTACCGCTCGGCCCGGGCGCTCGACACGGCGAAGAAGCGCTCGAGGCAGTCGTCGACGAGCGCGAGGTCGTTCTGCGCCATGGTGGTCGCTTCCTCGCTCATTGGCCTAACCTATCGGTGCAGATGACGACTTTCCCTGAATCCGTGGTGCTGCTGGCCGATGACCGTACCCCGGTCGGCACGGCGGACAAGTTCACGGTGCACACCGACCACACGCCCCTCCACCTGGCCTTCTCCTGCCACGTGCGGAACACCGCCGGGCAGGTCCTCGTGACCCGCCGGGCGCTGTCGAAGAAGACGTGGCCGGGGGTGTGGACGAACACGTTCTGCGGCCATCCCGGTCCGGACGAGACGTTCGAGGACGCCATCGCCCGTCGGGCCTCCCGTGAGCTGGGCATCACCGTGCGCGACGTCGAGTCCGTCCTGCCCGACTTCCGGTACCGCGCGGTCGACGCCTCCGGGATCGTCGAGAACGAGGTCTGCCCGGTGTTCCGCGCCGTGACCGACGACGTGCCGGCGCCCGCCGACGACGAGGTCGCCGAGTACGCGTGGGTGTCCGAGGACGAGCTGCGGGCCTCGGTGGCCGGTGCGCCGTTCGCGTGGAGCCCCTGGCTCGGGTGGCAGCTCGCCGAGACCGAGCAGGCCGGGCTCCGCATCACGCCGTAGCGCGCCCGCGCGCGGCGCCGGGACTCGCGCTGCGCGTCCGTTCTCGCGCGCCGACGCGCGAGCGGTGTCGCTCACGCCGAGACTCGTGCGGCACCGGCCGAGACTCGGCCGCGCGGGCCAGCCAGTGTCCAGCGCACGGCATCGACGATGGTCCGTACGACCACCGGGGAGCGCGATGCCACCAGTGCCGCCGACGCGGTCCTCGACGCCCTCCGCGACGACCCGGTCATCGCGAGCGTGAAGGACCGGGCGGCGCTCGTTGCGGGAGCGGCCGCCGTCGCCTCGTCGAACCGCGACGTCCGGGACATGTGACGGGTGGGACATGTGAGGGCACTCAGACTCGGCTCCGCGGTCACCGACCGGGGTCGACGCCCTCGCGGCGCGTGACTAGGCTCGGAGGTCGGCTGCACGAGGCAGCCCACGGACGACCAGAAGGGCAGGTGAGGCGCGATGTCGGGTGACCATCCTCGATCGGGCCGACGGACCCTGCCCCGGCGGATCCACGCGCCCCGTCCCTGATCCCGCACCGCCCACGGGCGGTTCGCGCCTGCCTGCTCCCGACACGCAAGGAGCACGCCATGGCACTGATCGACAACGCCGTCTACGTCGCAGGACACCGCGTCGACTCGCCGTCGACCCCGTCGCGCGCCGCCCGGGGCGACCTCGCGTGGATCGGGCTGCTCCGCCCCGAGCCGTCCGAGCTCGCCGCCGTCGCGGCCGAGTTCGACCTGCACGAGAACGCCGTCGAGGACGCCCGCAAGGGACACCAGCGGGCGAAGCTCGAGCGGTACGGCGACACCCTCTTCCTCGTCCTCCGTCCGGCCTGGTACGACCGCACCGCCGAGGAGGTCCGGTTCGGCGAGGTCCACCTCTTCGTCGGTACCCGGTTCGTGGTGAGTGTCCGGCACGCCGAGCGGCCGGACCTCGCGGCACTGCGCGCCCGGTGCGAGGCCGACCCGGACTTCCTCGCCCGCGGGTCCGAGGCCGTCACCGCGGCCGTGCTCGACGAGGTGGTCGACGGGTACGCGCCGATCGTCGAGATCCTGCAGGAGGAGATCGACGCGATCGAGGACCAGCTCTTCGCCGGCCAGGTCGACCCCGGTGTCTCGAAGCGCATCTACCAGCTGCTCAGCGAGGTCCTCGGCTTCCAACGCGCGACGACGCCGGTGCCCGCGATGGTGAAGGGGCTCCTGCGCGGCGCCGACAAGTACGGCGTCGACGAGGAGGTCCAGCACCGCCTGCGCAACGTGCTCGACCACGCCCTGCGCGTCACCGAGCGGGTCGACTCGTTCCGGGCGCTGCTCGAGAACGCCCTCACCCTGCACTCGACGCTCGTCTCCCAGGAGCAGAACGAGGCGATGCGCCGGATGACCAGCGCGAGCCTCGCCCAGGGCGAGGAGAGCCGCCAGCTCGCCCGGGCGGCGCACCGGCAGGGCGAGGAGGTGAAGCGGATCTCGTCGTGGGCCGCGATCCTCTTCGCCCCGGGGCTCATCGCGGGCATCTACGGGATGAACTTCGACGACATGCCGGAGCTGCACTGGCGGTTCGGGTACCCGGTCGCGATCGTCGCGATGCTCGTCCTGATGGCCGTGCTCTGGGCGGTCTTCCGCAAGCGCAACTGGCTGTAGCCGCGAGGGGTGCAGACGCGACCCGATGACGGCCTGGAGGTGCGGAGCGGGCCCGCACCGCGCCTCCAGGCCGCCACGCGGTCGCGTCCGCCGACGATGGCCGCCGCCGTGATCGGTCCCGGGTGGCGTGGAGCGACGAGGCGTGCATAATGATCAGGCCCGGAATGTGAACGTGCACATCGACGTGCCACGACACCGGGCAGGAATGAGCAGCAATGGCGTCGACGCGAGCACAACAGTCGCGTGCGCCCAGCATCCGCGACGTCGCACGGGTCGCCGGGGTCTCCCACCAGACGGTCTCCCGTGTCCTGAACAACTCCGAGGCGATCCGCGCCGAGACCCGCGACCGGGTCCTCGCCGCGATGGAGCAGTTGCAGTACCGGCCGAACCGGGCCGCGCGGGCGCTGGTGACGAGCCGGACGCACACGATCGGCGTCCTCACGGCACGACGCGCGCACTACGGCCCCGCGGTCGCGCTGCAGGCGATCGAGGACGCGGCGGTGGCGCGCGGGTACAACGTGACGACCTCGACGCTGACCGAGACGACCGACGAGGCGGTGCGGGAGAGCATCCAGCGGCTCCTCGACCTCGACGTCGAGGGGATCGTGGTGATCGCCCCGCAGCAGAAGGTGTTCGACCTCATCGAGGAGCTCGGCATCCGGACGCCGTACGTCACGATGCGGGCCAGCGTCGGCGAGGACCCGACCGCGCTCTGGGTGGACCAGATGGAGGGCGCCCGGCTCGCCACCGCGCACCTGCTCGACCTCGGGCACGAGTACGTCCGGCACATCGCGGGACCCCAGGACTGGATCGAGGCCGACGCCCGGATGCAGGGCTTCCTGCGCGAGATGTCGGACCGCGAGATGCCCGTCGTGGCGCCGATCCTCGGGGACTGGACGGCCGACTTCGGTTACCACGCGGGCCGTGAACTCCTGCGGTGGCGGGACTGCACGGCGGTGTTCTGCTCGAACGACCAGATGGCGCTCGGGCTCGTGCACGCGGCGCGGTCCTACGGCCTGGACGTCCCCGGCGACCTCTCGGTGGTGGGCTACGACGACATCCCCGAGGCGAAGCACTTCTGGCCGCCGCTCACCACCGTGCAGGTCGACTTCGCGGAGCTCGGCCGGCGGTGCGTCGACCTCCTGCTCCCCCGGGACGACGAGCAGCTCCGGCCGATCGACATCGTCCCGCAGCTCGTGGTGCGCGGCTCCACGAGCGCGCCGCGCTCGCGCTGACGCACCGCCCTGACGAGACGTCCCGACCCGGCGGTCCGACGCGACCAACCACCGGCCTGGAGGCGCGGGGGGGGGGCCCCCCCCCCCCCCCCCCCCCGGGGGCCCCCCCCCCCCCCCCCCCGGCGGGGCGGCGGGGGGGGGCCCCCCCCCGCGCCTCCAGGCCGGTGCACGCAGACCCCGCCGACGTGTGCGGACATCCGCAACAGGACGCGGAAGTACCCCACACCGGGGGACGTGGACCGGCGCGTCGCGCCGGATGACGCGGGCCGTTACACAAACGCGACAATCCCGAATTGACAGCATCCGCACACCTGTGCGTAGGATTGCCCCCGTTCCAGCCGATGTGACCGTTCACATGGACCGTCACACGGCCGGGGCACCGGACGCGACAACGAGGTCCACGCAGGTGACTGCGCCCCCGCTGCCGCAGTGTCAACCCGAATGACTGCCGCGCTGGAGCGGCAGAAGGAGATGCACCGTGGCGTCAACCCCACAGGGCCCCGACCTGGCCACCAGGTCGGTGACCGCAGCCGAGACCATCCTCGAGATGCGGTCCATCACCAAGGAGTTCCCGGGCGTGAAGGCCCTCTCCGAGGTGTCGCTCGACGTCCGCGCCGGCGAGATCCACGCGATCTGCGGCGAGAACGGCGCGGGCAAGTCGACCCTCATGAAGGTCCTCTCGGGCGTGTACCCGTACGGCACCTACGAGGGCGAGATCGTCTTCGAGGGCGAAGAGGTCCGCTTCAAGGACATCAAGCAGTCCGAGCAGGCCGGCATCGTGATCATCCACCAGGAGCTCGCGCTGATCCCGGAGCTCTCGATCACCGAGAACCTGTTCCTCGGCAACGAGCCGTCGAAGTTCGGCGTGATCGACTGGACGAGCGCCCAGCTCCGCGCGCAGGACCTGCTCGCGCGCGTCGGCCTCGCCGAGGACCCGGACACGCAGATCAAGAACATCGGCGTCGGCAAGCAGCAGCTCGTGGAGATCGCGAAGGCCCTGCACAAGGACGTCAAGCTCCTCATCCTCGACGAGCCCACCGCCGCGCTGAACGAGAACGACTCCCAGCACCTGCTCGACCTCATCGTCGGGCTGAAGGCGAAGGGCATCTCGAGCATCATCATCAGCCACAAGCTCAACGAGATCGAGCAGATCGCGGACAGCATCACGATCATCCGCGACGGCAAGACGATCGAGACCCTCAACGTGAAGGGCGACGGCGTCAACGAGGACCGCATCATCCGCGGGATGGTCGGCCGGTCGCTCGAGAGCCGCTTCCCGGACCGCACCCCGAAGATCGGCGAGACGTTCTTCGAGGTCCGCAACTGGACCGTGCAGCACCCGCTCGACCCGTCGCGCCTGGTCTGCAAGGGATCGAACTTCCACGTCCGTCGCGGCGAGATCGTCGGCTTCGCGGGCCTCATGGGCGCCGGCCGCACCGAGCTCGCGATGAGCATCTTCGGTCGCTCCTACGGCACCTGGCTCGGCGGCGAGATCGTCAAGGACGGCCGCACGATCGAGGTGAAGAACGTCCAGCAGGCGATCGAGCACGGCATCGGGTACGTCTCCGAGGACCGCAAGGCGCTCGGTCTGAACCTGCTCGACACGGTCAAGCGCAGCACCGTCTCCGCCGACCTGCCGAAGATCTCGAAGGCCGGCGTCGTCGACTCCCTCGAGGAGTACAACGTCGCCGACAAGTACCGGAAGCTGCTCCGCACGAAGGTGCCGACCGTCGAGGAGAACGTCGGGAAGCTCTCCGGCGGGAACCAGCAGAAGGTCGTCCTGTCGAAGTGGATGTTCACCGACCCGGACATCCTGATCCTCGACGAGCCGACCCGCGGCATCGACGTGGGCGCCAAGTTCGAGATCTACGGCATCATCCAGCAGCTCGCGGCGGAGGGGAAGGGCATCATCCTCATCTCGTCCGAGCTCCCCGAACTCCTCGGCCTGTCGGACCGGATCTACACGATCTTCGAGGGCCAGATCACCGCTGACCTCCCGGCCGACCAGGCCGACCCCGAAACCCTCATGCGCAGCATGACCTCCGCGCGGAAGGGCGCCACCGTCTCATGAACAACCTGAAACTGCTCTTCGGCAAGGGCAACAGCATCGGCCAGTACGGCATGATCATCGCGCTCGTCGTGATCGTCGCCTTCTTCTGGTTCACGACGGACGGGCTCATCCTCGAGCCCACCAACGTGATCAACCTGTTCCTGCAGTACTCCTACATCCTCATCCTCGCGCTCGGCATGGTGATGGTGATCATCGCGGGCCACATCGACCTCTCGGTCGGTTCGGTCGCGGCGTTCGTCGGCATCATCGTCGCGCAGTCGATGTCCGTGTGGCACTGGCCGGCCTGGGCCGCGATCATCCTCGGCCTCGCCGTCGGTGCACTCGTCGGTGCCTGGCAGGGCTTCTGGGTGGCGTTCGTCCGGGTCCCCGCGTTCATCGTGACGCTCGCCGGTCAGCTCATCTTCCGCGGTGCGAACCAGATCATCGGCCAGTCCACCTCGGTCCCGACGCCGGACTCGTACAACACGATCGGAGCGGGGTACCTCCCCGACTTCGGCCCGGACTTCGGCTACTCGAACGGCACGCTCCTGCTCGGTCTCGTGACGATCGCGGCGCTCATCATCATCGAGGTGCGCGGTCGCCGTCGTCGCCGCAAGATGCAGGCCGAGGTCCCGCCGCTGTGGGTCTCCGTCGTCCGCACGGGCATCCTCGTCGCCGTCACCCTCGTCGCGACCTACCTGTTCGGCGCCGGCCCGGTCGGCACCTCGGTCCCGATCGTCGCGATCATCCTCGGCGTCCTCACGATCGTGTACGGCTTCATCACGAAGAACACGATCTTCGGACGCCAGGTCTACGCGGTCGGCGGCAACGCCAGCGCCGCGGTCCTGTCCGGCGTCAGCGCCCGCAAGGTCAACTTCTTCGTCATGGCGAACATGTCGGTCCTGGCCGCCGTCGCGGGCATGGTCTTCGTCGGCTACTCGAACGCCTCCGGTCCTGCCGACGGCACCGGTTGGGAGCTCGACGCGATCGCGGCCGTGTTCGTCGGTGGCGCCGCGGTCGCCGGCGGCATCGGCACCATCTCGGGGTCGATCATCGGTGGCCTCGTGATGGCACTCCTGTCGAACGGTCTCCAGCTCATGGGCATCGAGTCGAACAAGGTCCAGATCATCCGTGGTCTCGTCCTCCTCGTCGCGGTCGCCTTCGACGTCTACTCGAAGTCCCAGGGACGCCCGTCGCTGATCGGCGGCATGATGCGGCAGTTCCAGCGGAAGGACACCGAGCAGAACACGGTGGCCGCCCAGCAGCCGCGGTCGATCGACGACCAGCCGGACAAGGTCAACCCCCAGTAGAACGTGGCGCCGGGCGGCCCGTCCGCCCGGCGCACGAACCCCACCACCACAGCACCACCCCTCAACGAAGAGAAAGCAATCTCATGCGCAAGAAGCTCATCGCCGGCATCGGCCTGGCCCTCGTCGCGGGCCTCGCCCTCAGCGGCTGCTCCGCTCGCGGGACCTCCGGTTCGGACTCCGCCAGCACGGAGATCAAGAAGGGTGACCTGATCGGTGTCGCCCTGCCGGCCAAGACCTCGCAGAACTGGGTGCTCGCGGGCGCCGCGTTCGAGAAGTCGATCGAGGACGCCGGCTTCAAGGCCGACATCCAGTACGCCAACGCCGGCAACCCGGTCCCGGACCAGCAGTCGCAGATCTCGGGCATGGTCACCAAGGGCGCGAAGGTCGTCATCATCGGCGCCGCCGACGGTTCGCAGCTCGGCTCGCAGGTGAAGGCCGCCAAGGCGAAGGGCGTCACCGTCATCGCCTGGGACCGCAACATCCTGAACACCAAGGACGTCGACTACTACGTGGCGTTCAACAACTACAAGGTCGGCCAGCTGCAGGCGCAGGCACTCCTCGACGGCCTCAAGGCCGAGAAGGGTGACGGCCCCTACAACATCGAGCTGTTCGCCGGTTCGGCGGACGACGCGAACGCGACGGTCTTCTTCAACGGCGCGATGAACGTGCTCGAGCCGAAGATCAAGGACGGCACGGTCAAGGTCGTGTCCGGCCAGGAGACGTTCCAGAAGGTCCAGACCAAGGGTTGGCTCGCGCAGAACGCCCAGTCGCGCATGACCGACCTGCTGTCGCAGTACTACTCGGGTGACACCAAGCTCGACGGCGTCCTGTCGCCGAACGACACCCTCGCCCGTGCGATCCTCACCGCGACGAAGGCGGCCGGCAAGCCGAACCCCGTCGTCACCGGCCAGGACTCGGAGACCGCGTCGATCCCGCTCATCATGAAGGGCACGCAGTACTCGACGATCTACAAGAACACCACCGAGGAGGCGCAGGCCGCCATCGACCTGGTGTCCGACCTCGCGAAGGGCAACAAGCCCGACACCAAGATCGACAAGACGAACAACTACAACGGCGTCAAGACGGTCCCGGCGATCGAGCTCACCCCGATCCTCGTCACCAAGGAGAACGCGGTCGAGGCCTACAAGGGCAACGACACCCTCGAGGAGCTCGCCAAGAAGGGCTGATTCCCCTCGGCACACAGCACACGGACGGCCCCGTCTCGCACTCGCGAGACGGGGCCGTCCCGCGCTCGGCGACGGGACCGGACGACGGCCTGGAGGGTCGGTGCGGGCCCGCGCCGTCCCTCCAGGCCGTCACGTGGTCGCGTCGTCGACGTGCGCCGCCCGCAGGCGGCGAGCCGCGGCGCACAGGTGCGGCACGTCGGTCCGCGCCGTCCCGAAGACGACCGTCGGGGTCGTGTCGAAGTACCGGCGGGTGAGCCGTTCCGCGAGCAGCGACACCTTCGCCCACGGGATGCTCGGTTCGGAGGCGGTCACCTCTCCCGGGAGCATCCGCACCGCCTCCCCGATCTCGACCAGTCGCATCCGGACCGCGTCGTACACGAGGTGTTCCGGCAGCCCGTCGTCGCTGACGTACTCGCCGATCACCCCGCACGCCCGGATCACGTCGTCCAGGCGTTCACCCGTCCCCCGGGTCACAGCGGGATCGCCTCGCGCACGACCTTCGGGTCCATCCCCGCGGCGTCCACGACGTCGACCCGGGTCCCGAGCAGCTGTTCGGCCTCGTCCTGGATCCGCATCAGCGCGAAGATGCCGAGCCCGCGCCGGAGGTCGACCATGAGGTCGACGTCGCTCCCCGGCCCGTCCTCCCCGCGCGCGACACTGCCGAAGATCCGCGGGTTGCGTCCACCGAGCCGCCGCACGATGGCGTGGAGCTCGTTCCGCGCAGCGGCCACCCGTTCCCGCAGGGGCGGCGGCTCCTCGACGGGTTCGAGCTCGATCGACGCGGTGAAGCCGGCGGCGAGCAGCAGCCGCTGCAGTGCGGCGAGCGAGGGCTCCCGGCGACCGTTCTCGTAGGTGCTGATGACGCTCTGGGTGACACCGGCCCGGACGGCGAGCTGCACCTGTGTCAGCTCGGCGCGGACGCGGGCGTCACGGATGAGCTCGGCCGCCGAGACCGGCGGCGCGGGCCTGGGGAGGACTGCGGACATGCGGCCACGATACACAGAATGCGAAATTTGCCGGCCCATGTACTGCGGTTCGCCACAACCACGTGCGGGGATTGCTCCTGCTATATAGCGGTGCGTCGTTGGTCCGCGGTCCGCGCGGGTCTCCGTGGGCGCACCAGGCGTGCTGACGCGAGCCTGCGCGGGCGGCTCAGTCGCGGGTCGAGACGTCCGTGCGGTGGAAGTTCTGCGCCGAGCGCGACGCCGTCGGTCCGCGCTGCCCCTGGTACCGCGACTGGTACTCGGCCGACCCGTACGGCTTCTCCGCGGGGCTGGACAGCTGGAAGAAGCAGAGCTGGCCGATCTTCATGCCCGGCCAGAGCTTGATGGGCAGGGTAGCGACGTTCGACAGCTCGAGCGTCACGTGCCCGGAGAACCCGGGGTCGATGAAACCAGCCGTGGAGTGGGTCAGCAGCCCCAGACGCCCGAGCGAGCTCTTGCCCTCGAGCCGTGCCGCGATGTCGTCCGGCAGGCTCACGACCTCGAACGTCGATCCGAGCACGAACTCCCCCGGGTGCAGGACGAACGCCTCGTCCGGGTCGGTCTCCACCAGGCGCGTGAGTTCCGGCTGGTCCTCCGCCGGGTCGATGTGCGGGTACTTGTGGTTGTCGAACAACCGGAAGTACTTGTCGAGCCGGACGTCGATGCTCGACGGCTGCACGAGCGACGCGTCGTACGGGTCGAGACCGATGCGGCCGTCGGCGAGCTGGGCGGTGATGTCGCGGTCGGAGAGCAGCACGCTGGAAGCCTAGCGGCCGGTCGTCCGCGTCGATATCCTGTGAGGCTGCCCAGGTCCGGGCGGCGAACGGGAGCAGGACGATGACCACCGCAGGCCGACCGCCGTACACCGTCGAGGAACTCGACGTCCCCACGACGATGGACGACGACGCCCGACGCGTCGACGCCTTCCGTGCCTGGCTCGACGTGTCCGACCGCGCCGAGGCGGACGTCCACGGGCTGACCGAGCTCGCCTGGACCGCGGAGGAGTACCTCCCGCAGTGCCACACCCCCGGGGCGCCGAGTCGGCTGTTCGTGGCACGGGACACCGCCGGGACGGTCGTCGGCTCGGCGTCGTACGACTCGAAGGACGAACCGGGGACCACGAACTGCTGGCTCGCCGTCGGCGTCGACCCTGCACACCAGGGCCGCGGGATCGGCACCCTGCTCGCCGACCGGGTCGAGCAGGTCGCGCGGGACGAGGGCCGCACGCAGTGGAAGACGTACGCGGTGTCGCGCCAGGTCGGCCCGGGGGCCGGCGACGGGTTCCTGCAGGCACCGACCGGGTACGGTGCCGTCCCCGCGGACGAGGCCGCGGTCCGCTTCCTCCAGGGTCGCGGGTGGCGCTTCGGCCAGGTGAACCGGATCAGCCGACTCGCGCTGCCCGCCGACGCCTCGGTCGTCGCCGTCCTCAGGGAGCGCGCGGCCGGTGCCGCGGGTGACGCGTACCGCGTGCACGCCTGGACCGGTCGGACGCCGGAGCGGTGGCTCGACGGCGTCGCACTGCTGCACACCCGGATGTCGACCGACGCTCCGGAGGGTGACATGGAGGAGCCGGAGGACGTCTGGGACGCCGACCGTCTCCGCGAGCAGGAGGCCGAGCTCGAGCGGGCGCCGCGGACGATGGTGACGATCGCCGTGGAGCACGCGGACTCCGGCGTGCTCGTCGGGTTCACGCAGCTGGCCGTCCCGGACGCCCCGGAGCGCGCGGTCATGCAGTGGGACACCCTCGTGCTGCGGGAGCACCGCGGACACCGGCTCGGGTGGCTGCTCAAGGTGGAGGGCATCGCGTTCGTCGAGCGGGAGTTCCCCGGACACCCGTCGATCGTCACGTTCAACGCCGAGGAGAACCGGCCGATGCTCGACGTGAACGAGGCCGTCGGCTTCGTCGGCGTCGGCAGCGAGGGCATCTGGGAGCACCGCGACCAGGGCTGAGCCGGCACCACGACCCGACGGGGCGGGTGGTGTCCCGGACCCGGCCTGAGCCGGACCGCAGCCGGTGCGGCGGACGCACACCGTGCCTCCCTGCCGACTCGCCTACCATGGGACGGTCATGACCGTCACGTCCTCCGCACCCCCGTCCGGAGGCGCGGCGCCGGAATCGGCGCCCGTCACCGCGCGCACGTCCACCGTCGCGACGGTCCTCGTCGTCGCCGTCCCGCTCGCCGCGGCCTGCGCCGTGCTCGGGATGGTCGTCACCGGGGCCTTCGGCTCCGACCAGCAGCTCGTCTCCGCCGGTGACCTCGTGACCTACGGCCTGCCGATCGCGCGTGCCGTGCACGACACGATGGCCGCCGTCACCATCGGACTCCTCATCGTCGCGGCGTTCGCGCTCCCGGCCCGCAAGCAGGACCACGGGGCGGTCTCGAGCGTGCAGCACCGGGCGACCCGGTGGGCCGCGGCGACCGGCGGCGTGTGGTTCCTCGCCGCGGTCGTGAGCATCGTCCTCACCGGGGCGAACACGCTCGGTGTCCCGCTTTCGTCACCGGTGTTCGCCCGGAACTTCCTGCTCTTCGCGTTCCAGGTCGAGATCGGTCAGGCACTCGTCGTCTCCGCGGTCGCGATCCTCGCCGCGACCGTCGTCGCCGCGTTCGCCACCCGGGTGACGACCCTCGCCGTGGCGACCGTCCTCGCCCTGTTCGCGCTGCTGCCGCTGGCGCTCTCGGGGCACGCCGCCGGGTCGCTCGAGCACGCGAACGCGGTGAACTCGCTCGCGGTGCACCTCGTCGGGGTGTGCGTCTGGGCCGGCGGACTCGTCGCCGTGCTGCTGCTCCGCACCCGGACGAAGGGCGCGACCGGCCGGGTCGTGTCGCGCTACTCGACGCTCGCCGGGTGGTCGTTCGCCGCGGTGGCGTTCTCGGGCATCGTCAACGCGTCGCTGCGGCTGACCGGCCCGCTCGACCTGTTCACGACGACGTACGGCTGGCTGATCACCACCAAGGCCGTGATCCTCGTGCTGCTCGGCCTCGCCGGGATCGTGCAGCGCCGTCGCCTCGTGCCGGCACTCCTCCACTCGCCGCTCGACCGCCGTTCGTTCACCCGCTTCGCCCTCGCCGAGATCGTGTTCATGGCCGTGGCGATCGGCGTCTCGGTCGCGGTGTCGCGCTCGCAGCCGCCGATCCCGCAGACGCCGGAGACCGGGGACGACACCCGCTCCGGGCTCATCGGCTACCCGTACCCGCCGACCCAGACCCTGCACACGTACTTCACCGAGTGGCACTGGGACTGGGTGTGGGCAGCCCTCGCCGTGACCGGTGCCGGCTGGTACCTGCTCGCGGTGCGGAAGCTCCGGAAGCGTGGGGACAAGTGGCCCGTCGGGCGCACGATCGCCTGGCTGATCGGGTGCGCGCTCTTCGTCTGGACGACCTCGGGCGGCCCGGCCGTCTACGGGATGATCCACTTCTCGTCGCACATGGTGCAGCACATGCTGCTCATGATGTTCGTGCCGCTGCCGCTCGTCCTCGGCGGCCCGGTGCTGCTCGCCCTCCGGACGCTGCCGGTGCGCAACGACGGCTCACGCGGGGCCCGCGAGTGGCTCATGCTCTTCGTGCACTCCCGCTACATGCAGTTCATGGCGAAGCCCGCGGTCGCCGGGGTCATCTTCGCCGGCTCCCTCGTGGTGTTCTACTTCACGCCCGCGTTCGAGTACGCGATGCAGTCGCACGAGTGGCACGTCGTGATGGTCGTGCACTTCGTCCTCAGCGGGTACCTCTTCTTCTGGGTCTTCGTCGGCATCGACCCCGGCCCCGCCCGCCCGCAGTACCCGATCCTCATCATCGCCCTGCTCGCGACGCTGGCCTTCCACGCGTTCTTCGGCGTCGCGGTGATGACCTCGGCGTCGGTGTTCGCGTCCGACTGGTTCCATGCGCTCGGGCAGACGAACGACGCGGCGCTCCTGGCCGACCAGCACACGGGCGGCGGGATCGCGTGGGGTGCGGGTGAGCTGCCGATGGTGTTCGTCGCGCTGCTCGTGGTGCGGAACTGGGTCCGGTCGGATGCGCGGGACGCCAGGCGTCTCGACCGCAAGGCCGACCGCGACGGGGACGCCGACCTCAAGGCGTACAACGATCGGCTCGCGGCGCTGCGCGACCGCGACTGAGCGGCGGCAGGCGGAGGCGCGGGTGGGTGCGCCCGGTGCGCCCGGTGCGCCCGGTGCGTCCGGCGCGCTTCGCGTTCGCACAACCAAAGTCGACCCGAACCGCGCTTTCCCGTGGTGTCGATGGACTTTGGTTGTGCGCCGACGGCCGCGGCGGCCGCGGCGGCGCAGCGCCCGGCGGCGCCGCCGCGCCGGCGCGTCAGTCGCCGTGCACGAGGCACACGGCGTCGAGGTCCATCGCCGCCTCGAGCGCCGCGGAGATCCCTGACTCGCCGTCCGGCCCCGCGGGGGTCACCACGTCCACCCACCACAGCGGCACCTCGAGCGTCGGAGCTTCCGGCAGGATCCGCTCGACCTCGTCGAAGGCGTCGACCCGTCGGACACCGAGCACCGTCAGCACCGGGTGCGTCGCGTCACGGCAGACCTGCATCACCGGCCCGTCGTCGAGCGCACGCACACCCCACGTCTCGTCGTGCAGCAGCAGCGCCTCGGCCACGTCGCGGATCTCCACGGGCCGACGACAGAGGAGGGTCACCTCACGCGGCACCGGGACCTCCGCTGACCGGTGCTCCCACGTGCCCGTCCTCGTGCGCCGGGTCGAGCGGAGCGCCGCCGACGAGCTGCAGGAAGCGGTCTTCGTCGATGCGGTCGAGGAACGCTTCGAGCGCCTCCCACCCGTGCTCGAACCGGACGATGAGCCCGGCGTCGCCGCCGGACCCGGTGGACCTGGCGGAATCGGCGTCTCCGGTGGAACCATCGGACGCGTCCGAGCCCGCGGACGCAGCGGTCCCGAACGTCGTGGTCGACGTGTGCGGCGGCGGCCACTCCCCGTCGCGGTCCAGGAACGCGGTGGCCTCGGGTCCGACGACCACCGCGAGTGGCGACGGCTCGCCGTGGGAGACCGCCCGCACGAGGTGGTCCGCGTCACCGCGACGCTGCATGACGACGCCGAACACCGGCTCCACCTCGTCGGCGACCCGCTGGACGGCGTCGAACAGACGTGGGGCGAGCGACGGGTCGGCGTGCTCCTCCGGCACCGTGAGCACCGCCGACATGGTCTCGATCACGACCCCGTCCTGCAGGTGCGCGGTCATCGTCGCCGAGAACCCGTCGCCGATCGCGTACGAGGTGGAGACGCCCGGCGCCTCGTGCTTCGCGTACTGCGTCACGACCCAGCGGTCCCACGGCACGGTCAGCGGCTCGGCGGTCCCCCAGCGGGTCGGACACGCACCGACGGTGTCGCAGAGCGCCTCGATCGCGGAGCCCATGTCGACCGCCCGCCCCGCGTGGTGTCGGAGTGTGAGGTCGATGCTGATCTGCCGCACCGAGTCCGACGACACCGGGTGCTCCGGCGACGGCGTCCCGACGAGCTCCGGTCCGCGTCGGACGAAGTCCTCGACGCCGGTCGCCGCCGCGCCGGTGCGTCCGTCACGCACCGACCCGTCGAGGTCGGTGACCGCCCACGCCGCCCCGTGCGCACCGAGTGCGTGGCGCACGGCCGGGGTCAGGGCTGCGCCGGCCCCGGTGCGGAGCACGACCATCCGGCCGGCGGCGGAGGCGCGGCGGAGCAGGGAGGCGAAGGCGTCGGTCAGCCACACCACCGACGAAGCGGAGTCCACAACGATCGCTGAACCGACCACGTCGTCGATGAGGGGATGCCTGACCATCCGGTTCCTCCTCGGTCGTCCTGCCGCTCGGGTCCCCCTGGACGGTACACACGAGGGCGACACCTGTCCGTCACGCCGGTGGGCTCACAGCGCCTACACGGACACGGCCGGGAGGGACGGATCACCGCCGCCGCGGAGACTCCCGGAGCGCGTTCGGCTGGCTTCCAGCGGAGAATCCGGTAGGGTTGTCGACGTCCCGCTGAGCGGGATGCGCGAGTGTAGTTCAATGGTAGAACTCCAGCTTCCCAAGCTGGTAGCGCGGGTTCGATTCCCGTCACTCGCTCCACCTTCTCTCGTCTGCGTCGTGGTCGGAACCGATCGACGACCTGCGGACACTACGAGACATGAACCAGACCACGGGGGACCGGGCCGACGGCGACCGGGCCGATGGTGACCGAGCCGACGGTGACCGAGCCGACTGGGCACTGAGCGCCGCCGGGGACGGACAAGCGTTCGGACGGGTCTTCGACCGACACGCTCCACGGCTCCGTCGCCACGCGATCCGACTCGTCCCCACGCCCACGGACGCAGACGACGTCGTCGCCGTCACGTTCCTCGAAGCATGGCGACGCCGCGACCACGTGCGGTTCGTCGACGACTCGCTGCTGCCGTGGTTGCTCGTGACCGCGACGAACACGGCGCACAACGTCACCCGCGCGAGCACGAGGCACCGCCGCTTCCTCGCGCGGTTCCCGGTCGACGACCCGGCACCCGACCCCGCCGACGGGTTCACCGACGGCGACGCCGTGTCCGCGATGCGGGGACTCGCCCTCGCCGACCAGCGTGTCCTCACGCTCTGCGTCGTCGAGGGGCTCTCCGAACGCGAGGCGGCCGCCGCACTCGGCGTGCCACCAGGGACCGTCAAGTCCCGACTCCACCGGGCCAAGGCCCGACTCCACCAGCGGTACACACGCACGGCAGAATCCCTCGGAGGCGCACTGTGAAGGACGACATCTCTCCCCGCCTGACCGCGATGCGCGACGCGCTCGTCAGCGAGGTCGCCTCGACCAGGACGGCTCCTGGTCCCCGTCGCCGACCGACGAGGGGAACGGTCGTCGCGGTCGCCGTGGCGTTCCTCGCCGGCGGCGCGCTCACCGGTGGACTCACCGCCGCGGCGCTCCCCGGCAACGACCCCGACGCCGCGGTGGAGACGATGCTGTCCACCACGGCGAGGTACATGGTCGAGGAGGTGGACCACGGCGCCGCGCTCGGGACACCGACGTTCCGGACCGCCCACGGGGACTCGAGCACCACGCTCACGCACCGCCCGACCGGGGCCGACCGTGTCGTGGTGGCGTGGGCCTGCACCGACGGCGACGCTCCGTCCGTCGAGGTCGCCGGCGAGCCCGTCGTGGGAGGGGTCTGCGGCCGCGGTGATGCTGCAGCCGACCGGATCGGCTGGGGAACCGCAGCGGTGCCGACTTCCGGTGACGCCACCGTGACGGTCGGGGCGGGCGACGCCGACCGGTACGCGCTCTGGGTCTCGTGGGCGAGGTCCCCGAAGATCGCGGCAGCGTCGGCGCAGCAGCAGGCCGAGACCGCGGACGGGGTCGTCACGCTCGACGAGTACCGGACCGCCTTCAACCGGCTCGCTGCGTGCCAGGCGCAGGCCGGGCAGCCGATGGGCGAGGTCCCGCTGCTCTGGTACGCGGACGGCATCTGGAACTCCGACGGGCACGGGGCGGGGCCCTGGTACTCCTACGCGCTGCCGTCCACCGCGACCGACGTCTTCGACACGCAGTGCTTCCCGCGAGAGTTCGCGGACGTCGACGCCCTCTGGCAAGCAGAGCACCCGGAGCCCGACGAGCCGTCCCCCGCGGCGGGCTGATCGAGGACGACCCCGGGTCAGCGAACGGCCGCGCTCGCCCAGCCCCGCCGGGCCAGCGCGGCAACGACCCCGAGGTACGGCACCGCAGTCAGGACCGTCGTCATCGCGAGCGCCGACGCACGAGTGTGGCAGACGTGTCCCGCTCGGCGCCATCCCGGACGTGCGACCTCCGACGGAGCCGCACTACGCTCGCCCCATGCCCGCCCACGAGCCCGCACCGGTCCACCTCGTCATCGGCGGCGGGGTCGTCGGCGCAGCAACGGCCTACGCCCTCACCGCCCGCGGCGAGCGCGTCGTCCTCGTCGAGCAGCACGGCCGCGGGCACGACCGGGGCTCGTCGCACGGAGCCACGCGGATCTTCCGGCAGGGCTACACCGATGCCGAGTACGTCGCCCTGACGACCCGGGCGCTCGCACGCTGGGACGCGCTCGAGGCGCGTGCGGGCAGACAGCTCCTCGACCGGACCGGCGCGGTGGACCACGGACGGCCGGAGGTGGTCGACGCCATCGCCGCGGCACTGGGCGACGCGGGCATCCCCCACGAGACGCTCACGCCGGAGCAGGCGGCCGAGCGCTGGCCCGGCATCGCGTTCGAGGGGCACGTGCTCACCCACGCCACCGCCGGACGCATCCGCTCCGCCGAGGCGATCGAGGCGTTCCTGACGCTCGCCGAGGCCACCGGGTCAGCGGAGCTCCGGTTCGACACCCGGGTGACGGGCATCGAGGACCACGGCGACGAACTGACGGTGTCGACGAGCGACGGCGCGCGGATCCGCAGCCGGTCGGTGATCGCGGCCACGGGGTCCTGGGCCCCCACGCTGGTCGGTGACCTGCTCGCGCGACGCGGGGCGCGCCTCCCGGCCGTCCGCGTCACCCAGGAGCAGCCGGCCCACTTCCCCAGCCACCTGCCGGACGCGGCGTGGCCGAGCTTCGTGCACTGGGCCGACGGCGACGACGTGTACGGTTTGCTGACCCCGGGCGAGGGCGTGAAGGTGGGCTTCCACGGGACGGGGCCGGTGGTCGACCCCGACCACCGCGACTCCACGCCCGTGCCCGCGGAGGCCGAGCGCCTGCAGGCGTACGTCGCGCGGTACGTCCCCGGTGTCGACGCCTCGAGGCCGACCTTCATCAGCTGTCTCTACGACACGACGCCCGACGAGGACTTCGTCATCGACCGCCGCGGGCCGCTCACCGTCGCGACGGGGTTCTCGGGGCACGGGTTCAAGTTCGCGCCGCTGCTGGGCGAGATGCTCGCGGACCTGGCCCTCGGGGGCCCTCCGCACCCGCGGTTCGCGCTGACCAGCTGACCGGCTGCACGCGACCCGGCTGGTCGCCGCCGAGCCGTCCCACTACGGTGGTCGGGTGCGCATCGTGGTGGCTCCGGACTCGTTCAAGGGCACCGCGACCGCGGCGTCCGTGGCTGCAGCGATCGCCGACGGCTGGCGGACCGAGCGGCCGGACGACGATGTGGTCCTCGCGCCGATGGCCGACGGCGGCGAGGGCACCCTCGATGCGTTCGACACCGCGTTCCCGGGTTCCGTCCGGCAGCCCGTGACCGTCACCGGGCCCGCTGGCACGCCGATCGAGGCCGAGTGGCTGCTCCTCCCCGACGGACGCGGTGTGGTCGAGCTCGCGGCGACGAGCGGCCTGCCGCTGCTCGGCGGCGAGCTGCTGCCCGACACCGCGACCTCGCGGGGCTTCGGCGAGGCGATCGTCACTGCGCTCGACGCCGGCGTGACGGGGCTCGTGCTCGGCATCGGGGGCAGCGCCTCGACCGACGGGGGCGCCTCGGTGCTCGACGTCCTCGCCGACCGGCCGCTCCCCAGCGGAGGCGTGACGGTCCTCACCGACGTCACCTCGCCGCTCGTCGGGCCGACGGGTGCCGCCGCGGTGTTCGGGCCACAGAAGGGCATCGCCCCCGAGCGCGTGGCCGAGTTCGACGCCCGACTGTCGGCGTTCGCCGCACGCCTCCCCCACGTCGACCCGGCGACCCCCGGGGCCGGGGCCGCTGGTGGCGTCGGGTTCGGGCTGCTCGCATGGGGTGCGACCCTCGTGCGCGGTGCGGACGGGGTCGCCGAGGTCCTGAGCCTGCCGGAGCTGCTCGACGGCGCCGACGTCGTGGTCACGGGCGAGGGACGGTTCGACGGGCAGAGCGCGGCGGGCAAGGTGGTCTCGGTCGTGCACGAACTCGTCGGGCAGCACGCACCGGGCGCTCGGGCGATGCTCGTCGCCGGGGCGATCGAGGCTCCGCTGGACGCCTTCGCCGCCGCGGCCTCGCTGACGGTGATCGCGACGCAGACCACGGGTGAGCCGACCGACGCGCTCCGCGACCCGCTGCGGTTCGCGACGATCGCCGGGACCCGACTCGCCCGGATGGCCTGAGAGTTCCTCCAGCAGGGGTGCCCCAGCGTGACCACCCTCGGTGTGGCGCGCTCCAGCAGACTTGGAGTCGGGGCCGGAACCGGCCCCTCCAGCAATCGACCCACCCCACGAGGAGACCATTGCGCACCGTCAACGCCTACGCTGCCCCGTCCGCTACGGAGCCGCTCGTCAAGACCACCATCACCCGCCGCGACCTCGGCCCGAACGACGTCGAGATCGACATCGCCTACGCCGGCATCTGCCACTCGGACATCCACACCGTCCGTGGTGAGTGGGGCGAGATCCAGTACCCGCAGGTCGTCGGTCACGAGATCGTCGGCCACGTCTCCGCCGTCGGCTCCGACGTCACGAAGCACCAGGTCGGCGACCGCGTCGGCGTCGGCTGCATGGTGAACTCCTGCGGCGAGTGCGAGAACTGCGTCAAGGGCGAGGAGCAGTACTGCCTCAAGGGCAACATCCAGACCTACGCGGGCGTCGACCCGGCCGACGGCAGCATCACGCAGGGCGGCTACTCGCAGGCCATCGTGGTGAACGAGGACTTCGTGCTCCGCGTGCCCGAGTCGCTCGACATCGAGAAGGTCGCACCGCTGCTCTGCGCCGGCATCACGACCTACTCGCCGCTGCACCACTGGGGCGTCGGCCCCGGCTCGAAGGTCGCCGTGATCGGCATGGGTGGGCTCGGCCACATGGCGGTGAAGATCGCGGTCGCGCTCGGCGCCGAGGTCACCGTCCTGTCGCAGACCACGTCGAAGCAGGAGGACTCGCTCCGCTACGGCGCGACGGCCCACTACGCGACGAAGGACCCGGAGACGTTCGAGAAGCTCGCGAACTCCTTCGAGCTCATCATCAACACGGTGTCGGCGAAGATCCCGATGGCGTCCTACCTCGGGCTCCTCAAGGTCGACGGCACCATGGTGAACGTCGGCGCCCCGTCGGAGCCGCTCGAGGTCCCGGCGTTCGCGCTCATCCCGCGGCGCCTGAGCTGGGCCGGCTCCGCCATCGGCGGCATCCGCGAGACCCAGGAGATGCTCGACTTCTGCGCCGAGAAGGGCATCCTGCCGGAGACCGAGCTGATCAGCGCGGACCAGATCAACGAGGCGTACGAGCGTGTGCTGTCCTCGGACGTCCGGTACCGCTTCGTGATCGACGCAGCCACGCTCGCCTGAGGCGAGCAAGAGCCGAACTGGAGGCGCGTGGCGGGTCCGCCACGCGCCTCCAGTCCGTCCGGGGCGACCGCCCGTCCGTCCCGGGCGACGGCCCGTCACCGCGCCCGCACCCGCGCGCAGCAGCGCGCCGCCCGTTCATCCGCAGACCGCGTCGGCGTCGTCCGCGGCACGCAACCGGGTCGACGGAGCGGTCCAGCCGGAGGATGGTGGGGGTCATGTCCACCACTTCCACCCCCTCCCCCGCGGCGCTCGTCTCCGTGGCCGGCAGCGACACGGACTCGGCGATCCGTGACCTCGCCGGGATGTACGCGGGCAAGCAGTGGTACTCCGCCCACGTGGACGACGACTACTGGTACCGGTACGCCGGCATCGGCGACGCCCGGATGAGCGTCCGACGCTCGCAGATGCACGGCTACCTCCGCGGCGACGTCGCCGTCGAGGGCGAGGTGGTCGTCCAGTGGATCGACTCCGGCACCGCGACCGTCGACACCCACCGCGACGCGACCCCCATGCGCCTCGGCATCCCCGTCCTCTTCCCGATCGAGCAGCGCTTCGAGATGGAGTACCGCGACTGGGACCAGCGGCTCGTGCACCTGCGACGCGACCTCGTGCTCGACGTGGCGGCGGAGCAGTACCTCGTCGACGGTACGCTCGGCTTCCAGCGCGGGGTCGAGCCGGATGCGTCCGCGATCCAGCAGTGGCAGCGGTCGGTCGCCGGTGCGGTCCGCGCCTTCCGGGAGGACGGCGCGGAGTCGCTCGCGTGGCACGAGGCCCAGCGCGGTGTCGCCCGGGCGCTCCTGGGTCTGTACCGCTTCCAGGCACCGAAGCTCCCCGAGCACTTCGGTGCGCGGAGCAACCGCCGGGTCCGGGCAGCGGTCGAGCACATCCACTCGAACGCCGCCCTGCCGCTGACCGTGTCGGACATCGCGCGCGCCGCGGACCTCAGTGTCCGTGGCCTGCAGGAGTCGTTCCAGCGGGCACTCGACCGGACGCCGATGCAGTACCTCCGCGAGGTCCGGCTGCGCCGCGCCCACGAGGACCTGCTCCGTTCCTCCATCGAGGAGACCACGGTCGCCGACGTCGCGCGACGCTGGGGCTTCAGCCACATGGGCCGGTTCTCGAGCGAGTTCCTGCAGCGCTTCGGCGAGTACCCGAAGAACACCCTCCGTCGGCGCTAACCGACCTCGTCGCCCGTCGGGAGCGCACCGCACCAGTCGACCGTGGACGCCTCGACGCTCGCCTCGAGCGCACCGGAGGTCGCGTCGACGATGCTGACCAGGTCGCTGGTGGCCGAGCGGGTGACGACGGCGGCGAACTGCCCGTTCGGGGAGGGGCACACCGCCGTGACGCCCGCGTCCGCGGGCAGCGTCACCGCCAGCCGGGAGGCGCGGGTCGCCTCGACACGGAGGATGCGTTGGTCGAGCGTCCCGTCGGCACGGACGGTGCCCACCACACGCAGGTAGGTCGCGTCGGTGAGCGGCGCGATCCGGCCGAGGTAGGGCGCACCGGTGCTGCCCGCCGGGGTGGCGACCGGTGTCCGGGCGCCGTCGGTCAGGTCGAGGTACTCGATGCCGGTGCCGGTCTCGACGACCGCCGTGGTGTCCGAGCCGACGAAGCCGTGCAGGGTGGTGGCGCTGCCGAGCCGGACCGCTGCTGCCGCTCCGCTCATGTCGACGAGCACGAGGTCGTCGCCGCTGGTGCGGACGAGGGCGCTCTCGGTCCGGGGCACGTACGCCCACTGGCCGACCGTCATCGGCACGGCGCCCGTCGTCGGCTTCCCGTCGGCCGCGATCGCGGTCGGCATGTGCGTCCCGGTCATGTCGACGACGTAGAGCCCGACGTCCGCGGAGCGCCCCGACGAGGTGTCGGCGTACTCGAAGCCGAACGAGGCGCCGTCGTCGGCAGCGTGGAGGGCGGTCACCCGGCCGGCGGAGGTCGGCAGCGTGAGGTGCTCGACCGGGACGGTGTCGTCCTGCACGCCGCCGGTGAGCGGGACGACGTCGACGGCCGACTCGCCCCGGCCGGCATCGCGCACGACGACCAGCGAGCGACCGAGGCGTGCGAACTCCGTGATCCCGGTGTCGGCGTACACCGTCGTGGCGCCGCCGGCGTCGAGCGAGCGTCGGACGATCCGGTCCTTCCCGCCGTCCGACCCGGCGGGCACGAGCGCGAGGACGTCGGTGCTCCCGGTCCGGACCTCGGCGCGGAGGGTCGCCGTCGAGGACTGCCCCGGAGCACGGACCCCGGACACCGCGATCTCGTACGACCGGTCGTACGCCAGGGGTCCCGCGAACTCGACCGCGATCGTGTTGCCGCTCGAGGTGACCGTGTGCGCTGCCGCCGGCCGGACCCGCACGTCCGCGGCTCGCACCGGCTGCAGGGCCTGGTTCGCGGTGAGGATCACCCGCTGCGCCGGCTTCGACACGAGCCCGGTGGCGTCGTAGGTGACGTCCCGGAGGCGCGGACCCTGCTGCGACCCGACGACCGCGGCGAGCGCGCCGACGACGACGAGCACCACCGTGACGGCGAGGTACCGGACGCGGAAGCGGTCGCGGCGGGGGCGACGGTCGTGGTCAGTACTCGTAAGGGTCACTCGGCTGCGCGATCTGTCGGACCGAGGACGCCTTGACGACGATCCTGGCGGCGGACTGGTCGGGGTTGGCGACGAGCGATCCCCGCACGGTCACCCACCGGTCGGCGTCGGGGACGGCGCCGCTCGTGGTGACGCCGAGGCCGACGGGTTGGGCGTCGACCGCGCAGCAGCTGATCACGAAGCGGGTGAGCGTGAACGAGCCGTCACCGGCGGGGACGACGAAGCCCGTGAGCTCCACCCGCTTGCCGACGAGCGCGCTCGTGTCGGTGGTCTGGCGGATCAGGGCGGCCCAGTCCTTCACGCCGTAGTCGGACGTGTCGACGGCGTCGCTGCCGAGGAGCGCGACGCCCTGCGTGCCGGTGGCGTTCGAGAGGGTGGCGGCGTCGACGCTCCGCTGCTGGGCGGTCCGGGCGGACAGGGTCGTCGGCGGCAGGACGAGCATGGCGACCGTGACCCCGACCGTGACTGCTGCCGCTGCCCAGCCGAGGACGGCGCGTGTGCGGCGACCCGAGCCTCCCGGCCGACCGCCGCGGTCGTGCGGTCCCGCTGCCGGGCCCGCGGGCGCGTGTGCACCGTCGACCGCCGCGTCGTCGTGCGTGTGTCCGCCGCCGGCCGGCTCGTCGCCGTGCGAGTGCCCGTGGCCGCGCGCGACGACGACGAGCCCGGCGACCGCCGCCGGCACGGCGAGCGCGGCGAGCACGATCGTGAAGACCGCGTACCGCGGGTTGATGTAGAGGTCGAGGTGCCCGACGAGCGCCAGCCAGAGCGTGCACAACGCGACCGCGAGGACGGACCCGAGCCCCAGGGCTGCGGGCGCCGTCGACTCAGACGAGGACATTCATCACCAACCCGACGGTCGCGGCGAACAGGACGCAGACGACGGCGAGCAGCACGAGGAAACGTGCGCGGAACGTCGTGCGGAGGAGGGCGATCATCTTGACGTCGATGATCGGGCCGATGACGAGGAACGCCGTGATCGACCCGGGCAGGAACGTCGACGCGAACGACAGGGCGAAGAAGGCGTCGACGTTCGAGCAGAGCGACACCGTCATCGCGAGGAGCATCATCGCGCCGACGGACAGCACGGGGTTCGCACCGATCGCCACGAGCGTCGAGCGGGGCACGGCGACCTGGATCGCCGCGGCCAGTCCGGCGCCGACGAAGAGGGCAGGCATCATCGTCGCGGTCTCACCGCCGAACTGCGCGGCGCTGTCCCGCCAGCGGTTCCGGGAGCGGGGCGCCCCGACGGTCGCGCGGCAACGGGCCTCGAACGCGGGCAGCAGCAGGTCGGCCGGGCGTCGGTGGGCGGCGACGATCCAGCCGACGAGGTTCGCGACGACGAACCCGCCGACGATCCGCACCGGGAGGATCCAGCCGGACCAGCCGAACGCCTGCGCGGTGCTGATGATGACGAGCGGGTTGAGGATCGGCGCGGCGACGAGGAACGTGACGGCCTCGGCGGGGGTGAACCCGCGGAGCATGAGGCCGCGAGCGAGGGGGACGTTGCCGCACTCGCACACCGGGAACAGCATGCCGATGAGCGAGATCACCGCGCGACGGGGCACGGCACGCTGCGGCAGGATCCGTTCGAGCACCCCGACGGGCACCCAGACCTCGACGACGATCGACAGCAGGATGCCGAGCACGACGAACGGCAGGGACTCGACGACGACGCTGATCGCGAGCGTCAGGAAGTCCTGCACGACGTCCGGCAGACCCGCGGACCCGACGCTCGGCGAGACGATCCGGACGCCGAGGAGCACGACGACGGCGAGCAGCACGAGACCCGGGCCGGTGAGGCTCCGGGCGGGGGCGGGGGTCGTGGCCGTGGCGGTCGCGCGCGTCACCTGCGCAAGGATAGGCGACGTCGACGGCAGCCGACTCGTCAGCGCGCCGCGAGCCCGTCGAGGTGCCGGTCGAGGAGCTCGATCGCCCAGTCCGCCGACTCCCCCGGAGCCAGTCGCGACACGTGCATCGCGAGCCCGTCGACGAGGGCGTGCAGACGACGCGCCTCGTAGGCCCGATCGGCGTCCGGCACCCCGACGAGGTGGACGATCCGCTCGGTCCACTCCTGCATGTCCGACACGACCCGGTCGAGCGCCGGCCGGAGCTCCGGGTCGGTCAGTGCCGCGTTGCCGAGGGCGAGGTACACGTCGAGCTCGACGAGCCGCTCCTCGTCGAGCGGCAGCAGCTCGAGCAGGATGCGGCGCGCTCGTTCGCGGTCCGACAGCGTGTCGGGCACCGCGTCGACCCGGCGGGCGGTCGCGTCGAACACGGTCTCGAGCGCGTGCGTCCGGACGCTCGCCTGCGTGGGGAACACGTACCGGACGGTCGACGGGGGCAGCCCGGCCTCGGCCGCGACCCCGCGGACGCTCAGCGCGCCGAGGCCGTTCCGGGCGAGCACCCGCGCGGCCGCGTCGGACACGGTGCGGCGCCGTTCGCCGATGTCGATGCTCCTCGCCACGGGGCCATGGTCGCACGACTGTGCTACCTTCTTTGTCGTACAGTTGTGCGACTATCCGGAGGGAGCACTCGTGACGTGGATCGTGTTGGTGCTGTCGGGCGTGCTCGAAGCCGTGTGGGCCACCGCCCTCAGCGCGTCCGACGGGTTCAAGAAGGTCGTGCCGACGATCGTGTTCGTCGCGGGCATGGCGCTCAGCATGCTGGGCCTCGCGTACGCCATGACGGCCATCCCGGTGGGTACGGCCTACGCCGTGTGGGTCGGGATCGGAGCGTCGCTGACCGTCGTCGTCGCGGTGCTCCGCCGGCAGGAGGCCGCGTCCTTCGCCCGGCTCGCCCTCGTCTTCGGACTCGTGGCCTGCGTCGTCGGCCTCAAGGTGGTGAGCTGACGTGGCCTGGGTGGTCCTGTTCGTCAGTGCCGCACTCGAGACCGTGTGGGCGACCGCGCTCGGCGAGAGCCACGGCTTCACCAGGCTCGGACCGAGCCTGGTCTTCGCAGCGACGATCGCGGTGAGCCTCGGCGCGTTCGGGTACGTGCTGCGGCACATCCCGATCAGCACGGCGTACGCGGTGTGGACCGGGACCGGTGCCGCCCTGACCGTGCTCTGGGG
The DNA here is from genome assembly GCF_044749145.1 of Curtobacterium sp. NPDC089689. Classification (NCBI taxonomy): domain Bacteria; kingdom Bacillati; phylum Actinomycetota; class Actinomycetes; order Micrococcales; family Microbacteriaceae; genus Curtobacterium; species Curtobacterium sp. NPDC089689. The sequence goes on from NZ_JBIVHJ010000001.1 coordinate 770,781, forward strand.
CATGGCGACGGGGGCGGAGCCGGTGACCTTCCTCCGGCTGCTCTTCATCGCCGGCATCGTCGGGTGCGTCGTCGGGCTCAAGCTCGTGCCGGCGCGGCCGGCGCGTCGACGGGCTCGCCGAGACCCGGTCGCCCCGGCACGAGACTCGGTCGGCGCAGCACGAGACTCGGTCAGCGCGGCACGAGACTCGGCGTAGGCGACACTGCTCGGGCTCCGGGTCGCGAGAGTCGTCGCTCAGCACGAGACTCGGGAGCGCCGGTCGCGGGACGCGACCCGTGGACGGACGGGAGGCGGGGGGGGCGGCGGGGCCCCCCCCCCCCGGGGGGGGCGGGGGGGGGGGGGGGGGGGCCCGGCCCCCCCCCCCCCGCCCGGCGGGGGGGGGGGGGGGGGGGCGGGGCCGCGCGGGGGGGGGGGGGGGGGGGGGGCGGGGGGGGGGCCGGGGGGCGCGGGGGGGGGCCCCCCCCCCGGGCGGGGGGGGGGGCGGGGGGGGCCCCCCCCGGGGGGGGGGGGGGGGGGGGGGGGCCCCGCGCCCCCCCCCCCTCCCGTCAGTCTCCGCGTCACGTCGTCAGACGGACGCGCCCGTCCACTCGTCCTCGGCGGCGACGTGGTCACTGCCCGCCGTGCCGGCGGCCATGGCCGCCGCCACGCGGTCCGCGTGCGACGGCGGGTCGGACGGCACGTCGGCCAGGCGCCCCTCGTCGTTGATCCTGCGCAGCTCGGGGACGATGTCCTCCGCGAGGATGTCGATCTGCTCGAGGACCGTCTTCAGCGGCAGGCCGGCGTGGTCGACCAGGAACAGCTGGCGCTGGTAGTGCCCGACGTGGTCCTTCATCGTCGCGTACCGGTCGATGACCTGCTGGGGCGAACCGACCGTGAGCGGGGTCTGCGCGGTGAAGTCCTCCATCGAGGGCCCGTGACCGTAGACCGGGGCGTTGTCGAAGTACGGGCGGAACTCGTCGACGGCGTCCTGCGAGTTCTTCCGGGCGAAGAACTGCCCGCCGAGCCCGACGATCGCCTGGTCGGCCCGACCGTGCCCGTAGTGCTCGAAGCGCTGGCGGTAGAGCCCGACCATCTGCTCGGTGTGCTGGATCGGCCAGAAGATGTTGTTGTGGAGGAAGCCGTCGCCGTAGTACGCGGCCTGCTCGGCGATCTCCGGCGTGCGGATCGAGCCGTGCCAGACGAAGGGCGGGACGCCGTCGAGTGGACGCGGGGTGGAGGTGAAGCCCTGCAGCGGGGTGCGGAACTTGCCCTGCCAGTTGACGACGTCGTTCTCCCAGAGCTGGCGGACGAGGGCGTAGTTCTCGATCGCCAGGTTGACACCCTGCCGGATGTCCTGCCCGAACCACGGGTAGACGGGCCCGGTGTTGCCGCGGCCCATCATGAGGTCCATGCGGCCGTCGGAGATGACCTGGAGCATCGCGTACTCCTCGGCGATGCGCACGGGGTCGTTCGTCGTGATGAGGGTCGTCGAGGTCGAGAGCGTGATGTGCTTCGTCCGTCCGGCGAGGTAGCCGAGCATCGTGGTCGGACTCGACGCGACGAACGGCGGGTTGTGGTGCTCGCCCGTCGCGAAGACGTCGAGACCGGCCTGATCCGCGTGCTCGGCGATCGTGAGGATGTCCTTCACCCGCTGGGTGTCGTCCGGGGTCGTCCCGGTGGTGGGGTCGGTCGTGACGTCGCTGACCGTGAAGATCCCGAACTGCATGATGTGCTGCCCTTCGCCATTTCAATGCGTTTGCATCGACTTGCTGGGTACAACGTAGCGCACCGCGAGGCATTCCCGCCAGGGCGATCGTCGTCCTGTCGGCTGCCCTGTCGGTCGTCCTGCCGGTCGTCCTGCAGACGGAGGCAGCGTCATCCGGTCGCAGGATGTGACATGTCGGCGGTCCCCGACACCATGGGGAGACCAGGACGGAAGGCCATCCATGCTCCACACGACGAAGTTCCTCGCGATCGGCACGCTCGCCGTCGCCGCCGTCGCACTGTCCGGCTGCACCCAGCTGTCGGACGTCGCTCACGGCGAGGCGACGACGCACGCCGACACCCGGGCCGACCTCACGGACCCGCCGGCGTGGATGCCCGGCGACGCGACCGACATCACCGTCGTCGTCGGCACGGAGGGCGGATCGGGCTCCGCGCCGTCGAGCACGGTCTTCACGAGTGCGGACGGCGTGACCTCCGACCGGTGCGAGACGGTCCCCCGGAAGTCCGCCCCGACGGTGACGATCTCCGGAGCGCCGGATCCCTACGCCGCCGAGCAGGTCACGACGTGCGGAGCGTGGTCGATGGTCTCCGACGGCGACCGGTGGCACGCCTGGACGCCGAACCCGAACGACGGGGAGTGACGATGTCGCGCCACCGCGGCGAGCGCCGGCAGCGCCGTCCACGGCGAGGACTCGCGCGCCGGCGACCGCGACCGGGCTCCGACCGCGCCACCGTCGGTGTCGCGGCACTGTCCGCCGGGCTCGGCACGCTCGTCGTCACCGGGTCCGCCGCAGCCGAACGCATCGTCGAACTCGGCGAGCGCACCGGGCAGTCCGGCACCGTCGCGCTGATCCTGCCCGTGGTCGCGTGGGTGTTCGTCGGCATCGCGCTCTACGTCAGCGCCGTCGTCGCGTCGAACACGTGCGCGACCGTGATCGCCGGCCGGACCCGGAGCCTCGCCCTGCAACGGGTGCTCGGGGCGACGGGCGCGCAGCTGCGCAGCCAGATCACCCGTTCGGGACTCACCGCGGGGCTCGTCGGCGCGGTCGTCGGCGCCGTCGTCGGCGCGCTCGTCGCGAACGGCGCACTGGCCCTCGCCGCGGCGGCGTCCGTGCTGCCGGGCGTCGGCCTGCTCCTGCCGGTCGCCGTCGTCCCCGTCACGGTGCTGGTCGCCGCGATCACGACGGCCGCGTACCGCCTCGGGTCCCGCGCGGTGCTGTCGATCCCTCCGCTCCGCGCCCTCGACGCCGCCACCGAGGAGCACGTACCCGTGGGCTCCGGCGCGCGAGCACGTCGGCTCGTCGCCACGGCGGTGTTCCTCGTCGGCGCAGCCGGCATCGCAGCCGCGATCGTGCTCGGCGCGACGAGTGTGAGCGCGCTGCTCCTCGCCGTCGCGGCCGGGGCGGTCTCCTTCACCGGGGTCGTCGTCGGCACGCCCGTGCTCGTGCCCGCGGCGATCCGACTCGTCGCGGCCGGGTCGTCGCGGAGCGTCATCGGGGCCTTGGCCGCGCGGAACTCGCTGCGGTCCCCGCGCCGCACGGCACGGGCGACCGTGGGGCTGCTCATCGCGGTGACCCTGATGGTGACCTTCGCGGTCGGGTTCGGCACCTACGCGCGGATGCTCCAGCTGCAGTCCGCGGCCGACCCGGTGTACTACCGCGACGTCCAGGAGCAGTTCGACCAGCTCGCGGTGCTGTTCGCGAGCCTGACCGGTGCCGCGGGCGTCATCGCCGCCGCCGGGGTGGTCGTCGTGACCACGCTCACGATCGCCCAGCGCACGCGGGAGCTCGGGTTGCTGCGGGTGATCGGGACGTCGCGGCGACAGGTCCGGGCGCTCGTGCTGACCGAGGCGGCCATGACCATCGCTGTCGCCGTCGTGCTCGGCGTGCTGCTCGGTACCGCGTACGGCTGGTCCGGCGCCTACACGCTCCTCGGGGCGACCCCGGAGGCGCAGCTGATCGCCCCGGTCGTCCCGGCCTGGGTGCTCGTCACCGTCGTCACCGGCGCCGTCGTCACCGGGCTCGCCGCCGCCGTCGGGCCGGCCGCCCGCGCGGTGCGGAGTGCACCGGTCGCCGCGCTCCGGTACGAGTGAGCGGGCATGCCCTGCGCGGAACGTGCCAGGGGCCTCCCGGTCGCGCCGATGGCCGGGCAGCCCGCGCCGCACGCCGTCGGGTCAGGCGTCGTCCTCGAGCGTCCGCGCGCGCAACACCTTGGACTCGCGCCACAGCAGGTAGGCGCCGGTCCACACGAACATGATCGCCACGAGCGCCAGGCACGGGAACAAGAAGACGAAGTCGAGCGTCGTCCCGATCGGCGGCGCACCCGGCATCGCCGACCGCAGCGCCGGGAACGAGAGCAGGGTCGCGCTCAGCCAGATGACGTTCGCGAACTCGAGCTTCCGGCGGAGGATCGCGGACCCGATCGTCACCACCGCCATGAGCGTCGTGAACAGGATCGCGAGGATGTAGAACGACACGATCACCACGCTGAGGGCGTCCCGGTGCCCGTCGATCTGCATCGGCACGAGGGTCCGGCCGTTCTGCTCCTCACCCGCACCGCGGTCGGCCTGCATCACCCACGGTCGCGCCGAGTTCGACATGTCGACCTGGAACGGCACGGCCTCGCCGGACTCGTCGTTCTGGACGCTCAGCTGGAAGTTGGCGAACGGTTGGTCGAACGGGTACGACGTGTCGCCACGGTCGAGGGTCAGCGCGAGCGAGGTCGCATCGACCACGGACTGCCCGGGGAACGTCACCACGCTCGTCGTCACCCCGCCGCTCGAGACCTCGATGCGCAGCGGGTCCGCGATCTCGCCCGCCTTCTCGCCGACCAGGTCGCCGTGCGGGATCGGCAGCACGTTCGCCTGCATCACCCGGTTCGACAGGTCGACGTCCTGCACGCTCATCCGGAGCGTGACGTAGCTGCCGGTGCGGTCGTTCGAGCCGCTGACCGGCACCGCGGTCGTGGTCTTCAGCGCTCCGGTGGCCGCGATCACGACGTAGTAGACCGCGAGCAGCACGACCGCCACGATGAGGATGATCGGCGCGGGGTTGCGGCGCTTCCGCTTCGCGGGCGCCGGGGCTTCGGTGGTGTCGGTCATCGGGTGCTCCCTGGGTCAGCAGGTGGGTCGGTGGGGGCCGGACTGGAGGCGCTGCTCGCGCCCGTCGCGCCGCCCTCGGTCGGTCGGCGGGTCGCGACGGCAGCCGCGAGGGCGAACAGGATCATCGCGAGCAGCGGCACCATGGCGTCGGGGAACTCGGTGACGTTGAAGGTCGTGATCTGGTCGGCGAGCTCGGCGGCCTCCGTCGTGCCCTTGGCGACCGCGGTCGTGACGGTCACGGCGTTCGCCTGGGCCTGCCGGTCCGACGCGACTGCGAGCTGCTGCACGGCGGTGTCGGGGGCGTTCACGGCGTCGGCGTACACGCGGACGGTGACGTCCGCCTGCTGGCCGGGGTCGAGGGGGATCGAGCACGCGAAGGTGGTGGTCCCGACCTCGCACGCGAGCGTCTCACCCTCGACCTCGACGTGGACGTCGCGGTAGACCATGCCGGGGCTCATGCGTCCGGAGAAGTCGATCACCACGGCCGCGCCGGACGCGTTCGGGCCGAGGGTGCCGCGCATGTCCGCAGCGGTCCCGGGCACGATCCGCTGGGTGCCGAACCGCATGTCCACGGGCAGCGCGCCACCGGTCCCCGAGCCGCTCCCGCCGCCGGTACCTCCCGCGCCCGAGCCACCGCCAGCGCCGCCGCCGCCCGCGCCGCCGCCACCCGCGCCGCCGCCGCCGTTCGGGTCACTGCCGGCCGCTCCGTCGCCGGAGTCCGAGGTGCCGGAGCCGCTCGGCGCCGACGACGGCGTCGATCCGGGTGCGCCGCCGTTCCCCGCACTCGATCCGGACGTGCCGGACGGCCCGGGACCACCCGTCGTGCCGGAACCGCCGGCCGACCCGGAGGGTCCGGTCCCCGCGGTCGGACCAGGGCGACCACCCGTCGAGCCGGAACCGCTGCCGGGGACGGGCGTCGTGCCTCCAGGCCGGGGTGCCGAGGCGACCGTGAAGCGGGCGGACGCGGCTGACGACTCGATGCCTCCGTAGGTCTGCGTCGCCGCGATCGTCGCCGCGCCGAGCGCGAACGTACGCGACGGCGTGCACGACCACGCACCGCCGCTCCCGCCGGTCGCGGTGCAGAGGACCGTGCCGCCCTGCCGGACCGTCACCGTCGCGCGCTCGATCGCGCCGAGACCGCGTACCGCCGGTGTGCGGTCCGTCGTGGAGCCCGACGGCGCGGTGATCACCGGAGCCGACGGCGCACGGGTGGTGAGGGTGGCGTCGCTCGTCACCGGGCTGACCGACGCGGTCGTCGACGAGGCGGTCGCGCTGATCGGGAACGCGGTGCCGGGCGCGGTGCCCTGCGGCGCGGCAACGGTGAGCCGCAGCACGCGCTGCGCTCCCGGCGCGAGGGTGCCGAGGTCGAGGCCGTCGCGGAGCGATGCGCAGTCGATGCGGGTGCCGTCGAGTTCGCAGCGCGGGACCTGCAGTCGGCCGCGGGTGGCGCTGAGCACGACACCCCGGGCCTCGCCGGCGCCGGGGTTGCTCAGGGTCACCGTGCGGACGGCCGGGAAGCCCGCGAGGATCCGCTCGCCGCCGGACTGGGTGATGCGGAGACCTGCTGCGGCGAGGACGGTGAAGGTGCTCGTGGCGGTCGGCGACGTCTGGCCGAAGCGGTCGGTCTGGGTGGCCTCGACGGTGTGCTGGCCGACCGCGAGCGGTGCCGTCGGTGTGCAGGACCAGTCGGCGTCGGGGCCGGCGGGGACGGTGCACAGGGGCTCGCCGTCGATCGTCGCGGTGAGGACGGTGCCGGTCGTCGCGGCCTCGCCCGTGGTCTTGGTGCCCGTGATGGTCGGCTGCCGGTCGATCGACTCCGTGCCGGCGGGCGGCGCGGTGATCGTGGGGGCGACGGGTGCGGCCGGAGCGGTGACCGTGATCGAGTACGGTGCGGGCGCCTCGAAGGGGTCGATGCCCGAGGACCCCGTCTTCGTGCCGAGCGTCGCGGTGGGGTCGACGGCGAGCGTGACCAGGACCTGGTTCCCGACGCCCCACGTGCTCGTGCCGCACGCGGCCTGTGCGCCGCCGTTGACCGGCGCGCACGAGAACTGCCCGAGGCCGGTTCCTGGTCTGGACTCCGCGCTGATGATCTCCGTCTGCGGCGGCGCCGTGATCGTCCAGTTCCCGGTCCCGCCCTGCTGGTTCTGGATCGTCGCGACGACGCTGCCGCCGGGTTGCACGGACGGGGGCGTGCCGACCTGTGTCATCGCCTGCGCCGCCGTCGCCGGGACGAGCACCGAGCCCGCGACGAGGAGCGCTCCGAGCGCGGCCGCGACGAGCCGCCGGGTGCGCCGACCCTGCATCGCGGTGTGCTGATCCCGCATGTGCTCCCTACGTGACCGTGGCTCGCCCGCGGAGTGTCCCTCCCCCGCAGGTGTCGCCCAACGTAGTCCAGAAAGCGCGGGGTGGAACGAGCTGTTACTCGGCTGTGACGATCGCGACGGTCAGGAGAACAGGGCCTCGGTGCGGGGCGCGGTGTGCATCCCGTCCGCGAACCACACCGCAGCGATGACGGCGAGGATGCTGACGCTCGATGCCAGCCTGCCCGCGACGAGCATCGCTGCGTGGTCGTGTGCCGCGCCCGACACCCCGACGACGAGCGCCGCGATGCCGACCGCGAGCGCGAGTCCGGTGGCGATGAGCAGCACCGCGCTCACGACCCGCCGGGGACCGCGTCGTCCGTCACGGTCGCCACGCTCGCCCCGGTCCACCCGAGGCCCGACGGCCCGGACGACGCCGACCCAGAAGAGCGCGATCGCCGAGGCTCCCACGATGTCGCTCACCCGGTGCCAGCCGTAGACGACGGTCTGGTTCGCGACGAAGACGGCGTACGCGGCGCCGACGAGGGTGACGACGGGCCGGAAGCGCCTCGGCGTGACCATCAGCACGCCGAACAGTGCGGCCAGCGCGATCGTCGCGTGCCCCGACGGGAACGAGTTCGGCGTCGTCGACTGGGCGATCTCCGGGCGCACGGCGATATATTTGACGAGCGTCGAGGTCGCTGCCGACGCGAGCACGACGACACCGGCTCCGAGCCCCACCGCCAGGCGTCGCCGGGCGAACGCGACGGCGACCATCACGACGACGAGCAACAGGATCACCGGCACCGAGATCACGTTGAGTGCCGTGTCCGACCCGAACAGGTCGGACTCCCGGACGCCGCCGAGTGCGGCGTCCTCCGCCCGCTGACCGAGCGGCGTCAGGACGGCGACCGCGTACACGAGAGGCACGATCACGAACCCGAGAACCGCGAGCAGCGCCCACCGTCCCCGCCGCGAGACGACGGGGCCTGGCACAGGTGTTCGCGTCACCGGTCTGGTCCTCCTCGGGGTGCTGCTGGCAGGGGTCGTCGTCCGGCTCGTCGGCCGCTTCCGCGGGCGTCCAGCGGACGGGGGCGGGCAGGCCGTCCGATTCGGTCGGTCGGGGTCCGACACGATACCGTTGACGAGCAGGTCGAACGCTGGGAACGCGGCGGAACGACGGCCTGCTGGCAACGCGCTGGCGTACTCGTCGCCCGCCGTGTACGAGGAGGAAACCGAAGTGGCAGTCAAGGAACCGGGCATCACCGCTTCTCCGAACCGGGGCCTGGCCCTGACCGTCGGCGCGATCCTGGCGCTCTGGGGCATCCTGGGCTTCTTCTTCGCTGGTGAGGGTGGCCACGCCTTCTTCGGCAACGACGGCGGCTACCTCTGGGGCGTGTTCCTCGTGAACCCCGCGCTGTGCCTCGTCTGGACGCTCCTCGCCGCCGCGATGCTCATCGGTGGCCTCGGCACCACCATCGGGTCGCGCAACCTGAACCTCGTCGCGGGCGTCGTGCTGCTCGTGCTCGCGCTCTACGGCTTCCTGTTCATGAACACCTCGGCCAACGTGTTCGCGCTGAACACGGTCGACAACGGCTTCAACGCGATCGTCGGCTTCGTGCTGCTCGTCACGGCACTCGCTGCCGACCGCGAGAACCTCCGCGCACTCCGCGCCGACCGCGACAACCTCGACGCGCTGCGTGCCGAGGCCGCCCACGGCTGACGCTCCGCGCTCCTGACGCCCCGCCGACCCTCGAGGTCGGCGGGGCGTCGTCGTCCGGGGCACGCGGCTGCGGCTGCGGCTGCCGCTTCGGCTGCGGCTGCTGCGGCTGCCGCTTCGGCTGCGGCAGCAGCCGCGGCGCCGGCGCCGGCGCACAACCAAAGTCGATCCGCGCCACGGATCGGCGTGGTTCGGACGGCCTTCGGTTGTGCGAACGCGAACCGCACCGGGCGCCGGCGCGTGGGCGCTCGGTGGGCGGGCGCGCGGTGGGCGGGCGCTCGGTGGGCGGGCGCGCGGTGGCCGGGCGCGGACGCTCGGTTCGCGGGCGCGCGGGCGCTCGGTGCGCATCCGCGAACCGCACCGGGCGCGGCCCGCGGGAGCGCGCCGTCAGCCGTCAGCCGGCTTCGGCGCCTCGAGCTCGGTCGCGACAACGCGCGGCGCCTCGGACATGAACCGCCGGACGTCGAGGTCCACGATGATGTCCTGCGGGCGCAACGGTCTGGTCAGGTACAGCCCCTCGAGGGACGTCAGCCGCGACAGCGCGACGTACGTCTGGCCGGCGCTGAACACCCGGTTCCCGAGGTCCACCACGGCGCGGTCGTAGGTGCTGCCCTGCGACTTGTGGATCGTCACCGCCCAGGCCAGCCGGAGCGGGAACTGCTGGAACTCCCCCACGGTGTCCTTCTTGAGCTCCTTCTTGTCCGGGTCGTAGGAGTACTTGAACTTCTCCCACACGGACGGCTGGACCTCGAAGGACTCCCCGTCGACGTCGACCCACACGGTGTCACGGATCGTCGTCACGACGCCGAGGGTCCCGTTCACCCAGCGCTGGTCGGGGTCGTTGCGGAGGAACATCACGTGGGCCCCGGGCTTCAGCTCGAGGGCCTCGTCCGCGGGGAAGTTCCGCCCACCGAAGTCGCCGTTGACGTCGGCCCGCGCGGTCTTCACCTTCCCGGGCAGTCGATCGAGCGCCGCCTTGTTGATCCGCGCCACGGTGTCGTTCCGCGTCGCGAGGGTGATCGCGTCGTCGGGCGCCGGCCGCGCCCCCGCGGTGTTGAGCTGTCCGGCGATGTCCGCGGTCACCCGCCCGTGCCGCACGGCGGTCAGCATGGCGGCGAAGGCGTCGTCGCGCTGCCGGTGCACGGTCGCGAGCTCGACGATGTGCAGCTCGGCCTCGAGCCAGACCTTCGCGTCGAAGAACCACATCGAGCGGTAGTGGTCGGTGAAGTACGCGCGCTCGTCCCCGTCGCCCGGCACCGGCGGGAGCTGGTACGGGTCGCCGAACATGACGACCTGCACACCGCCGAACGCCTCGAACTGCCGACCGCGCGCCTTCCGGAGCGAGCGGTCCATCGCGTCGAGGAGGTCGGCGTTCACCATCGAGACCTCGTCGATCACGAGGGTGTCGATCGTGTTGAGGAGCTTGCGGGTGTCCGGCCCCTGCCGGAGCTCGGCGTCGGCGATGAGCCCGATCGGGAGCCGGAACAGCGAGTGGATCGTCTGCCCCCCGACGTTCAGCGCAGCGACACCGGTCGGCGCGCAGATCACGACCTGCTTCTCGGTGTGCCAGGACAGGTGGTTCAGCAGCGTCGACTTGCCGGTCCCCGCGCGGCCGGTGATGAACACGTGGTCGCGCGTGTGCTCGATGTAGTCGAAGACCGCGCGCTGTTCGGCGCTGAGCTCGACGGTCACGGCGCGTCCGCCCCGCGGTCGCTGCTCGGCCGGAAGGCACGGGTCGCCCTCGCCTCCGCACCCGCCTCGTCGGCGTGGCCGGCCCGGGCGGCCTCGCCGTCAGCGCTCGCGTCGTCGAAGTCGTCCTCGGGGTCTGCGACGCGGCTCGACGTCGAACCACGGTCCCGACGTCGAACCACGCGATCGCCCGGCGCGACGTCGGCTCCGAGGTTCGACCCGGCCGTCCCGTCGTGCACGATCGACGGGACCGACGCCCCGACCTCGGCGTCCGTCGCGGTCCGGTCCCGCCGGAGCCGGACGAGCACCACCACGGCGACGAGCACCACGACCGCGACCCCGGACGCCACGAGCACGGTGCCGGCACGTGCCTGGTCCGCGTACGGGTCGGGCCCCCACGTCCGGCCCATCGCCCCGAACCAGGACGCCTGCAGGAGCCCGAGCGGCCCCCGCACCGCGATGCCGAGCGAGACGAGACCCGCTGCGACCACGACGGCACCGATGATCCGCACGACGGCGGCCGACGTCGACGCGCGCCGGGCACCGGCGGCGACGGGGGTCAGCAGGCCGGGCAGTGCGAGCAGCCCGACGAGCAGGAAGACCGCGTCGATCACGGTGCGCCCGGTGGAGTCACTCACCGACCACCGCAGGGCCTGCGTCGCGGCGTACGCCCACCACACGCCGGCGAGGAGCAGGAACGCCGGGAACGGCTGGACGAGGTAGCGCACGACGGCGTTGCCGACGAGGAGGTCGGTCCACTCGCGGACGCCGGTGCTGCCGTCGCGTCGCTGGTGCACCGCCGCCCGGATCAGCTGCACGGGCGCGGACGCCCAGGCGAGCGCCGGGACGACGAGTCCGAGCAGCACGTGGGCGCCGACGTTCGCGGAGACGAGGAAGCGGTCGTAGGTGTGGAGCGAGCCTGAGGTCGCGACCACGAGGCACACGACGGCGATGCCCGCGGCGACCGAGCGTCGGACGGGCCAGGGTTCCCCGCGACGACGCAGCCGCACGACCCCGGCTGCGTACGTCGCGGCGAGCAGGACGGCCGCCATGAGCCAGAAGAGGTCGATGTTCCACGCGGTCAGCCAGCCCCACGGCCCCGGAGCGTGCGGGAGCGGGTCGTCCGTGAGGAGCTCGGCCGGTGTCGGGTCCGTCGTCTTGCTCAGCGCGATCTGGTCCGTCGGGGTCGCGGTCCGTCCGAGTGCCGCGGCGAACCCCGACGCGACGCCCATCACCGCGAGCTCGGTGACGACGAGCGCCCAGAAGGTCCGGCCGCTGCCCGGGCGTTCGGTGAGCGATCGGATGGCCCGACGGCGCTGCACCGCTCCGAGGACACCCATCGCGACGATCGCGCCGACCTTCACGAGCACGAGGACGCCGTACGGCGTCGCGAGGTTCGAGAACGCGCCGACCCGGATCTGCGCGGACGCGACCCCGGACACCGCCACGAGCACGAAGCACCCGAGCGCGATGCTCGAGTAGCGGCCGATGACGAGCGGCAGCCGCTCGCCACCGAGGACCGGCCGGACGAGGACGACCATCACGAGCCCGCCGACCCACAGCGCAGCGCCGACGAGGTGCAGCCCGAGCGCGGTGACCGCGGCGTCGTGGCTCGCGGTGCCGGCGGCGTGCCCCTGCTGCGCGAGCGGGACGAGGCCGATCATCGCGACCCCGGCGGTCAGGGCGACCATGCCCCGCGCCCGCACGGCGAAGCAGAGCACGGTGACCGACGCCGCGACGAGGACGGTCACGAGCCACGCGAGCCCGAGGTCCGTGCCGGTGAGGAACACCCCCATCGACTGCCCGAACTGCTCGTCGAGCGAGACCTGCGACCCGGCGACGCTGAGGAACGTGAAGAACGTCGTGACGACGCTCGACACCGTCCAGAGTCCGGCGGCAGCGGCGGCGACGTCGATCGCGCGGTCCCACTCCGGCGCGGTGCGCGAGAAGCCGATGGTCGCGAGGGCGAGCCCACCGATCGTCGCTGCTGCGGAGAGGTCGACCACGACCCGGGCGATCGGCAGCCCGAAGCGCACGACGGCGCCCGGGTCCGCGATGAGTGCGGGGTCCGCTCCGCCACCGATCACCAGCGCGACCAGCAGCGAGAAGAACGCGGCGAGCAGCAGCACGGCGGGGCCGATGGTGCGCGCGATCCGGTTCACCCGACAAGCCTAGGCGTTGCCCACCCGGCCACAGAATCCGCCGGGGCGACCTGTGGGTGGTGATCCGTGCCTCCAGGCCGGTGGGGGGCGGACAAGCCACCCGGACATGCGAAAGGGACGGCCGCAGCCGTCCCTCCCACCAGCAGAACCGTCTTACTTGACAGCAGCCTTCAGCTTCGAGCCGGCGCTGACCTTGACCGAGTCGCTCGCGGCGATCTCGATGGCCTCACCCGTCTGCGGGTTGCGGCCGGTGCGGGCGGCGCGGTGGGTCTTCTCGAAGGCGATCCAGCCGGGGATCGTGACCTTGGTGCCGTCGGCAACCGAGCTCGAGACGACGCTGAACAGCGCGTCGACGACGCCGTTCACGGTGGCCTGGCTCTGGCCGGACTCCTGCGCGACGGCAGCGACGAGCTCGGTACGGTTCAGGGACTTGTCAGCCATTGGATGTCCTCCTCGGACTTCTTCGGTATCGGTCGGGCCATCAGGCGCGATGCCCGTGGAACCGGGGTCGAACCTACCAGCCACCCAGGGCGTTTCCGGCCGACTCGCCCGGATTTCCGGGCCTGTCGCGGGTCTGGCGGGGCAGATGTGACCGATGTGACGGTCCGTGTACCCCGCTCACAGCCCCTACCGAGCGAACACCGGCACCACGCCGACGGAGCACGAACGCCCCGCCGAGGGAGCACGAACGATCCGCCGAGGGAGCGGAACGCCCCGTCACCAACAGGTGACGGGGCGTTCGACGGGAAGCGGATGCTTACCAGGAGCTCTTCGTGATGCCGGGGAGCTCGCCACGGTGGGCCATGTCGCGGAAGCGGACACGGCTGATGCCGTACTCACCGAGGTGGCCACGGGGGCGACCGTCGATGGCGTCGCGGTTGCGGTAGCGCACCGGCGACGCGTCGCGCGGGAGCTTCTGCAGGCCGACGCGGGCGGCCTCACGCGACTCGTCGGTGCCGTTCGGGTCCACGAGGGCCTTCTTCAGCTCGAGGCGACGCTCGGCGTAGCGCGCGATGACCTCGGCGCGCTGGTTGTTCTTCGCGATCTTGCTCTTCTTCGCCATGCTTAGCGCTCCTCACGGAAGTCGACGTGCTTGCGGACCACCGGGTCGTACTTCTTGAGCACGAGACGGTCGGGGTTGTTCCGACGGTTCTTCTTGGTCACGTACGTGAACCCGGTCCCCGCCGTGGAGCGGAGCTTGATGATCGGACGGATGTCCTGACCCTTTTTCGCCATCAGATCTTCTCCCCACGGGCGAGGAGATCCTTGACGACGGACTCGATGCCGCGTGCGTCGATCACCTTGATGCCCTTCGCGCTGAGCGTGAGCGTGACGTTACGACGAAGCGAGGGCACGTAGTACGTCTTCTTCTGCACGTTCGGGTCGAAGCGGCGCTTCGTCCGGCGGTGCGAGTGCGAGATGTTGTGACCGAAGCCGGGGGTGGCGCCGGTCACCTGGCACACTGCTGCCATGGTTTCCTCCTGAGTACCGTGCGGTCGGACGACCGCACCCAAGGTCACTTGCCTGGTGCGCACGCGCTGGTCCGGGGGACCGGCGAGGGGGTTGTACGCACCGCCCAGGCCCGATGACCCTGTCGAAGGGCCGGCGGACACCGCGCGACCGCGGCATTCGCGACGGTCGGAGGGCTTGGAACGAGCTGTTCTCCGCGCGGGCGCGGAGGACCAGGGGTCCACGTTACGCGAGCGTCGGGCGTGTCGCAAGCCGGAGCGGGTGGGTCGGGGTCGGCCTGGAGGCACGGTGCGGGTCCGGCGCGCAGGCTGCGGCCCGCCGCGCGTCGGGGCGCTTGGTCGCACGACGTGCCGCTCACGTTCCGCCCGTGCGACACCTTCTGCGACCACCACAGGACGCAGGCGGCATGTCGAGCGACCAAGACCCGACACCGACACCGACACCGACACCGCGCGCGCCGTCGCCCTCGCGCGCCGCGCCCTACGGCCCGTCGGTCGGTTTCGGTGCGAGCGCCTGCACCATGAGCTCGCCGAGCTCCCGCGGGGCAGTGAACATCGGCCAGTGCCCCGTGTCGAGTCCCACGATCGTGAGCTCCTCCGTCGCCACGAGCTCGGCCGCCCACGCCTGGTGGTCGTTCACCATCTGCGCCAGGTCGGCCGCCGGGATCTCGCACGAGATCACCGTCGCGGGGATCGCGTGCCGCGCCGGGTCGGCGTAGTGGAACGGATCGGAGGGCACCGACGCCGGCTCGGGGATCGCGACGCGCTCGAACCGAGCGCGCACCTCGTCGGTCATGCCGCGGAGGGTCGAGGCCTCCCAGACGTCCCACGACGGCAGCGGCACGACCCCGTCGACCACGGGCAGCTCGTCGTTGACGCAGCCGCCCTCCGGGCCGGGGAACGTGTCGACGTAGAGCAGGTGCGCCACGAGCGACGGCCGCTGGTCCGCAGCCATGTACGCGATCGGCCCGGCCCCGGACTGCCCCGCGAGCACGACGGGCTCGTCAGCCGTCGCGACCTCGTCGAGCACCGCGACGAGCGACGCCACCTGCTCGTCGAGCGTGTCGCCTGCGCGGGTCACGGCCTGCACCGAGTGGCCCGCCTCGACCAGCACCGGAGCGACGTCGTCCCACGCACTCGCGTCGAGCCAGAACCCGGGCACCAGGATCACGTGCATGGCTCGCAGGCTACGCGCCCGACCGCTCCGCGGTGCACGCCGCGCACTCGCCGAAGATGTCCACGACGTGGCTCGCGTTCGTGAACCCGTGCTGCGCTGCCACCTCCTGCGCCCACCGCTCGACCGGGTCTGCCTCGATCTCGACGGTCCGCCCGCAGTTCCGGCAGATGAGGTGGTGGTGGTGCTCGGCGGTCGTGCAGGCACGGTAGAGCGACTCGCCGTCCTGCTGCAGCGAATCCGCGTCCCCCTCAGACGCCAGGTCGGCCAACGCCCGGTAGACGGTGGCGAGTCCGATGGTCGACCCGCCTTCACGGAGGTGCTGGTGGAGCGCCTGCGCACTCACGAACCCCTCGGTCGAGTCGAGCGCACCGCGCACGGCCTCTCGCTGCCAGGTGTTCCGCTTGGGCTTCTGCACGGCGTTCACGCGCTGACTCCGATCTTCGCTGCTGCTCCGGCACCCGCCTGGAGGCCCGGATCACCTCCGCCGGTCCGCTCACGTCGTGCGACGCGGTCGCGTCCGCGCTTGTCCTTCCGCGCTCCGACGATCCGGCACACCACCCAGATCGCGAACGAGATGGTCGTGACGTAGGGGCTGATCGGCAGGCCGCCGCCGAGGGCGAGCAGGATGCCGCCGACGACGCTCGTCACGGCGAACACCGTCGACAACACGGGCACGACGACCGGGTGCGAGCTCAGACGGAGCGCGGCGGCGGCCGGGGTGACGAGCAGGGAGAGCACGAGCAGCGCCCCGACGATCTGCACCGACACCGCGGTGGCGAGGCCGAGCGCGAGCATGAACACGATCGCGAGCGTCCGCACCGGGACCCCCGCCGCGGCCGCCACGTCCGGGTCCACGGAGGAGAACATCAGCGGGCGCCAGATCACCAGCAGCGTGGCGACGACGATGGCCGCGATGACGATCAGGAACGTCAGCTGGGGGTTGTCGACCGAGACGATCTGCCCCGTGAGCAGGCCGAACTTGTTCGCCGCGCGACCCTTGTAGAGCGCGAGGCAGAGGATGCCGAGCCCGAGGCCGAACGGCATGAGCACCGCGATGATCGAGTTGCGCTCCCGCGCCCGGGACCCGAGCACGCCGATGAGCAGCGCCGCGATCACCGACCCGACGAGCGACCCGGTGACCACGTTCACCCCGAGGAGCAGCGACGCCGAGGCACCGGCGAACGAGAGCTCCGAGATGCCGTGCACCGCGAACGGCATGTTCCGGGCGACGACGAAGGGACCGATGAGCCCGCCGACGATGCCGAGCACCGCGCCCGCCCAGATCGAGTTCTGCACGAGCACGAGGAGCTCGCCGTAGTCCTGGAAGGAGAATACCTGCGACCACACGTCCATCAGATCCGCCCCTCGTCCGTGGTCGGCGCGTGCGGGTCCGGGTCGCAGTGGTGGTCGTGCGCGGCCTCGTTCGCGCCGACGATCACGATGCGGCCCATCGTGCGCACGACGTCGACGGGCGTGCCGTACAGGTCGCTCAGCACGTCGGTGCGGAGGACCTCGTCGGGAGCGCCGATCCGGAAGCGGCCGCCGGCGATGTAGAGCACCCGGTCGACGACGTCGAGGATCGGGTTGACGTCGTGCGTGACGAACAGCACCGCGGCGCCCTGCTGTCGACGCTGGCGGTCGATGAGCTCGGTCACGCCGCGCTGGTGCCGGAGGTCGAGCGAGATGAGCGGCTCGTCGCAGAGCAGGAGCGCGGGGTCGGCCGCGATCGCCTGCCCGACGCGGGTGCGCTGCTGCTCGCCACCGGACAGCTCGGCGACCGGGGCGTCCGCGAACGCCGTCGCGCCGACCTCGTCGAGGATCCGGTCGACCCGGGCACGGTCGGCACGGGACGCCGGACGGACGCCCCACCGGTGCCCCGTGACGCCCTGCGCGACCATGTCCCGGGCGCGGAGCGGCGTCCCCGCCTCCATCAGCCGCTGCTGCGGGATGTAGCCGATGCGACGGTGACCGCGGCGGACGGGCTGGCCGAGGAACGACATGCTTCCGCTCGTCAGCGCCTGCTGGCCGAGGACGGTCCGGAGCAGCGAGGTCTTGCCGGCGCCGTTCGGTCCGAGGACCGCGACGAACTCCCCCGGCGCGACGTCGAGGTCGAGGCCGTCCCAGAGCTTCCGCGAGCCGTAGGAGAGCCCGGCGTCGCGGAGCGTGAGCACGGCGGAACCGCCGCTGCGTGGTGCAGCGGCGGTCCGTTCGGGGGCCTGGACGGTCACTTCGCCAGCGCCGCCTTCACCGCGTCGATGTTCGCCTGCTGCCACGAGACGTAATCATCCCCCTTCGGGAGGGTCTCCGTGACACCGACCACCGGGACACCGGCCTCCTCGGCGGCCTGCTTGACCTGTTCGGTCTCCGCGCTCGACGTCTGGTCGTTGTAGGCGAGGAGCTTCACGGTCTTCTGGCTGAACAGCTTGAGGGTGTCGTTGAGGGCGGCCGGCGGCACGTCGTCGCCCTCCTCGATCGCCTCGGAGAACTTCTCCGGGGTGACGTTGTCGAGGCCGATCGCGTCGAAGAGGTAGCCCGGGACCGGCTCGGTGTACGCGACCTTCTCCCCGTCGTACTGCGTCTTCAGCGATGCCGTCTGCGACTCGAGCTGCTCGAGCTTGCCGGTGAGGGTCTTCGCGTTCGCCTCGAAGGTGCTCTTGCCCGAGCTGTCGAGGTCACCGAGGCGCGTCGCGACGTCGTCCACGAGCTTCACCATCGTCGGGTAGTCGTAGAACACGTGCTCGTTGAACTCGGTGTCGCCGCCCTCGTCGAGGCCGGAGAGCTTGACGACGTTGATCGTGTCGGCCTTCGTGTCCGAGGCGTCGGCGAGCGTGGTCATGAAGTCGTCGTACCCGCCGCCGTTCTCGATGAGGAGGTCGGCCTTCGACACCGCGAGCTGCGTCTTCGCGCTCGACTCGAACGAGTGCGGGTCCTGCGAGGGGTCGTCGAGGATGCTCGTCACCGACACCTCGTCACCACCGACGGCCTCGACCAGCGAGCCGTAGACGTTGGTCGACGCGACCACCCGGATGGTGTCGCCCGAGCTCCCGTTGCCGGAGGCCGAGCTGGTCGCGCAGCCCGACAGGGCGAGCGCGGCTGCGCCGGCGATGAGCGGGAGGGCGAGGAGTCGCTGCTGCATGTCGACGACGCTACTGCTTCTTGATAACGGTTGTCAAAATCAGTCGCGTGAGGAAACTGCCAGGCAACGGACTGGAGGCGCGGTGCCAGCTGGCACCGCGCCTCCGGTCAGATCGTGGTCGCGAAAGCGACCGGGCTACGCCTTGGTGGCCGCGTCGATAGTGTTCTCGGCGATCGTGTCCTCCTCGCGGCCGGGTGTGCGGAGGTTCCACTTCTTGATCACGAACGAGAACAGGAAGTAGTAGACGACCGCGTAGCCGAGGCCGATCGGGATGAGCCAGATCGCACCGTCCGCCTTGCCGAAGTTGAGCACGTAGTCGATCGCACCGGCCGAGAACGAGAACCCGTCGTGGATGCCGAGCGCGTTGACGAGGGCGAGCGAGGTCCCCGTGAGGAACGCGTGGATGACGTAGAGCGGGAACGCCACGAACATGAACGAGTACTCGAGGGGCTCGGTGATGCCGGTCACGAACGAGGTGAGCGCAGCGGAGACCATCAGCGCACCGACCACCTTGCGGTTCTGCGGCTTCGCGTTCCGCCAGATGGCGAGGGCACCGGCCGGCAGGGCGAACATCATGATCGGGAAGAAGCCGGTCTGGAAGATGCCGGCCGTCGGGTCACCCGCGAGGAAGCGGGGGATGTCACCGTGCACGATGGTGCCGGCGGCGTCGGTGAAGCTGCCGAGCTGGAACCACGGGAAGAAGTTGAGCAGCTGGTGCAGCCCGATCGGGATGAGCAGGCGGTTCGCGAAGCCGAAGATGCCGCCGCCGATGACGGCGTTGTCGGCGACGGCCTGACCGGCCGCGGTCAGCGCGATGTCGAAGTAGCGGTAGACGAACGACATGAGGACCGCGATCACGAGGCCCGCTGCCGCCGTGAGGATCGGGACGAGGCGGCGGCCCGAGAAGAAGCCGAGGAAGTCGGGCATCTTCGTCCGGTGGAACCGCTGCCAGAGGCCCGCCGCGACGAGACCCATGACGATGCCGCCGAGGACGCCGAAGTTGATCGTGGCCTGGTCGCCGTTCGCGTCCTTGACGCCCTTCAGGACGATCGGCGACATCACCGCGAACACCTGGTACATGACCATGTAGCCGACGACCGCGGCGAGCGCCGTGGTGCCGTCGGACTTCTTCGCCCACCCGATCGCGATGCCGACCGCGAAGAGCAGCGGCAGCCACGTGAAGATGGCCGCGCCCGCCGCGGAGATCACACCGGCGCCGGTCTCGAAGCCGGGGATCGCGCCGAGGAGGTCCGGCTGGCCGATGCGGTTGAGGATGCCCGCGGCGGGCATGACCGCGATCGGCAGGAGCAGGCTCCGCCCGAGGCGCTGTGCGTTGGCGAAGAGCTTCGACTGCTTCTTCGGGGTCTTCTTCTCCGGCACGTCCGTGGCGGTGGTGGCGCTCATCGGAGTTCCTCTCGTCGTTGGGTGGAGCTGCGGGGGTGGTGTGGAGCTGCTGGGGTGGAGCTTCGGGCGGCTTGAGTCGCGCGGGCGAGCGCAGGTACGCTCGGCGGTGACACCTGGCCGGTACTGTCCGGTCATGACCAGTTCCGTAGTCTGAACCGAGACCGGTTCCGTGTCAACCTGGTGCGAAACCCTCAACGAAGGAGGAAACGATGGCCGACATCAAGGCAGCCGACATCATCGCCGCGCTCGGCGGTGCCGACAACATCGACGAGGTCGAGGGCTGCATCACGCGCCTCCGCGTCGAGGTCGAGGACGGCGACCTCGTGGACAAGGCCGCCCTCCAGGCCGCCGGCGCCCAGGCCGTCGTCGGTGGCGGCACCGGCTGGCAGGTCATCGTCGGCCCGATCGCGGACAACCTCGCGCAGGACATCCAGGACGAGCTGTGACGACGGCGGTCCGCACGCCGTTCGGTGGTCCGGTCGTCGCGCTGTCGGACGTGCCGGACCCGGTGTTCGCCGGGCAGCTCGTCGGGGCCGGGGTCGCCGTCGACCCGACGGGCGTCGAGGGGTCGGTCACCGCGGTGGCTCCGGTCGACGGCACGATCGTGAAGCTGCACCCGCACGCGTTCGCGCTGCAGGGCGCGGCGGGGACGGACGTCCTCGTGCACGTCGGCATCGACACCGTGAAGCTGTCGGGCGAGGGCTTCGAGCTCCTCGCGGCCGAGGGCGACGCGGTCGCCGCGGGTGACCCGGTCGTCCGGTTCACCCCGTCGGTGATCTCCGCCGCCGGCTACTCGCCGATCTGCCCCGTCGTCGTGCTCGGCTCCGCGCCGGACTCGGTGCCGCAGGGCGCCGTCGGCACCACGGTCCGCGAGGGCGACGCGCTCTTCGAGGCGTAGGTCACTCCAGCTCCGACGAGTACGCGAGAGCGACAGTCCGTCGCGCCGTCCGGGCGGCAGACTGTCGCCTTCGCGGGCACGATGCGGCAGCCGCGGCTACGCGACCGCCTGCGGCGCCGTCGCGGTGACCTCCATCTGCACGCGGTAGCGGTCCGACCGGTACCACGAGCGACTGTGCTCGACGGGGCGGTCCCCCGAGTACGACACCCGGTCGAACTCGAGCACGGGAGCGCCCGTCTTCGTGCCGAGCAACGTGGCGACGTCGTCGGCCGCCGGCTTCGCCGCCACGGTCTGCTGCGCCCGGTCGATCGGCGTCCGGTACTCGGTCGCCGCGAGGGAGTAGACGGAACCGGACAGGTCGTGGTCGAGCAACCCGGGGAACGCCGACGCCGAGAGCCAGGCGTCGTCGATCGAGACCGGTGCCCCGTCCGCCATCCGCAGGCGCTTGAGGTGGTACGCGGTCTCGTCCTCGGCGAGCCGGAGCGCGGCGACGGTGTCCGTCGGCGGCACGCGCTCCTCACGGACGAGGACGACCGTGGTCGGGACGTGCCCGAGCGCCCGCATCTCCTCCGTGAAGGACGCGAGGTGCAGCGTCGACTGCACGGGTCGGTGGGCGACGAACGTGCCCTTGCCGCGGACGCGCTCGAGGTAGCCCTCGTTGACGAGCTGGCCGAGGGCCTCGCGCACGGTGATCCGCGAGACGCCGTACTCCTGGATGAGCTGCCGCTCGGACGGGATCGCCGCGCCGGGAGCGAGCCGCGCGGTCGCGAGGTCGAGCAGGATGCGCCGCAGCTGCTGGTGCTTGGGTTCGGCACCCTCGGTGATGCGGGTCGTCATCGCTCGGTCTGCTCCGTTGCTGTCCTGGTGGTACGAGGGGTGGTCATGCGCGGACATGACCAGTTCCCATCACAGTAGCGAGTCCACATCGGAACACCAACGCCCGTGACATGATGACGGCCGTGACCTCGGTGGTGATCGTCGACGACGAGACGCTCGTGCGCTACGGCTTCGAACTCATCCTCGGGGCGGCGCCGGACATCGACGTCGTCGCCACCGCGAACGACGTCGACGCGGTCCGGGTGGTCACCGAGCACCGTCCGGACGTCGTCCTGCTCGACGTGCGGATGCCGCACGTGAACGGTCTCGACGTCCTGCGGGAGGTGCACGCCCTGCGCGAGCCTCCGGCCGTCGCGATGCTCACGACCTTCGACGCCGAGGAGTACATCGGGCGCGCCATGGAGCTCGGCGCTGCCGGGTTCCTGCTCAAGGACACCGACCCCGAGGCCCTCGCCGAGTACGTCCGCGTCCTCGCCCGCGGCGGTGTGGTCCTCGCACCCGGGGTCGACCGCCGCCGGCTCTTCGCGACGAGGAGCCCCGTCGCGGTCCCGCCGCTGAGCGACCGCGAGCGCCAGGTGCTCCGGTGCATCGCCGACGGCGCGAGCAACCCGGACATCGGGCGACGACTCGGGGTGAGCACCGGCACGGTCAAGGAGGACGTCCGCGCACTCCTGGTGGCGTTCGGCGTCCCGACGCGGGTGCAGCTCGCACTGCGCGCGGCCGAGGCGGGACTGCTGGATGGCTGAGCACCGGGACCGGTCGCAGCTGGTGCAGGCCCTCCGCGACACGGACGGGAGGCTCGACCGCCTCGTCGACGTCGGCCTGCGATGGGCGCGCACCCACCGGGCACCCTGGTGGGTGGTCGACGTCCTGTTCGTCGTGGCCGCCGCCGCGGACGCCGTGCTCGACATCTCCGGCGCGACCTCCGTCGAGACCGGGCTGTCGCTCCTCGCCGCCGCGGCCCTGCTCCTGCGCCGCCGGCTGCCGGTCCTCGCGTTCGCGCTCACCATGCCGGGGCTGTTCGTCGGGTCGGCCGTGGTCGCCGCGAGCATCGCCCTCTTCACGCTCGGGGAGCGCACGGACCGACGCTGGCTCATGCTCGTCGCCGCGGCCGTGCAGTTCGTCGGCTTCAGCGGCTTCGTCGGCCCGCCGCAGAGCCTCGACGAGCTCGTCGTCTCGATCCTCTACGCCGTGATCTTCGCCCTCGGGCCGCTGGCGATCGGGCTGCTCGTCCGGACCCGCGCGCGGCTGACCGAGCAGCTCGCCGAGGTCCGGCTCGCCCGCGAGGAGGAACGACGGCAGGCGGCCGAGGTCGCGCTGTCCCGCGAGCGCGCCCTCCTCGCGCGCGAGATGCACGACGTCGTCTCGCACCAGGTGACGCTCATCGCGGTGCAGGCCGGGGCCGTCCAGGTCGCGGGACGGGACGAGGCCGAGCGGGGGTTCGCCCGGACGATCCGGCAGCTCTGCGTCGTGACGCTGCAGGAGCTCCGCGAGATGGTGCAGGTGCTGCGCGCCTCGGGCGGTACCGCGCGGGAGATCGCCCCGCAGCCGGTGCTCGCCGACCTCCCGCGGCTCATCGCCGACAGCGGCCTCGAGACCACCGCGACCGTCGACCTGCCGGAGTCGCTCGGACAGCCCGTGCAGCGCGCGGTGTACCGGTTCGTGCAGGAGGGGCTGACGAACGTCCGGAAGCACGCACCCGACGCCGCCGTGCGGGTGAGCGCCCGGATGCACGACGGCGTGGTCCTCGTCGACCTCGTGAACGGCCCCGCGCGTGCCGAACGGCTCGAACTGCCCGGCTCGGGGCTCGGCCTCATCGGACTCGGCGAACGCGCGTCGCTGCTCGGCGGGTCGCTCGAGGCCGGCCCGCAGCCCGGCGACGGGTACGCGCTGCACCTCCGCATCCCCGCCGACCACACGCCGTCGGTCGGATGAGGTCCGGATGGCCGATCGGCCACCCGAGGATCACGCCCCGGAGCGATGTGCCGGCACCCAGCTCGCCGCTTCGATGAGAGCGTGGCACTCCCTCCCGTCCTCTCCCGGCTCCGCTCGTTCCCGGTGACCGTCGTCGTCGCGGTCGTCGCGACGGCCCTGATCGTCTCGGCGCGGATGATGCACTCCGAGCCGGACTTCCCGCACCACCCGCCGGTGGCGTGCCTCGCCCTCGTCGCCGTGGTCCTCACGACGCTCGTCGCCGAACGCCGGCTCGGCTCGGTCCGGACGGTGCTCGTCGGGGTCGCCGCGCCCCTGCTCGCCGCCGGCATCACGCTCGCCGTCGTGAGCCTCGGATCGGCACTCGGTGAGGCGCACGCGGAGGCCGCGGTCGGGCAGCCCCTCACCGCGCCGTCCACGGTCGCGGTGGCGCTGCTCGGCGCGGCGTCCGCCACGATGCCGACGCAGTCGCGGTGGCGCGTCCGCGCGGTCCTCTGGACCGTCGTGCTCACCCTCGTGCTGTTCGCGGGCCACGGGTCGGACCTGGCGCGTGCCCTGGCGACCCTCCTCGGGACCGCAGCCGGCGTGCTCGTCGCGCCCCGTGCCTCCCGGCCGGTGGAGCGCACCGGACGCGCGGTGCCGCCACCGCGGACGCTCGTCGTCGCGACCCTGAGCGCCCTCGGCGCCGGCACCCTGGTGACCCTGGTCGTCCCGCAGGCCGACGGCGTCCTGTCGCCGTTCGCGGACGCGATGAGCGACCGGTCCGTCGCCGCCGTGGGCATCCTCCTGCTGATCGCGGCCTGGCTCGTCCAGCACGGCCGGCGACTCGGCGTGACGATCGCCGTCGGCGTCCTCGTGACGCTGACCGCTGTACTCGCCGATGCGTTCCTCATCGAGCCGATGCAGGAGGGCGGCGTGCAGTGGCAGGGACTCGGCCTCGACGCGCTCGAGTGGCAGGTGACGCTCCTCGGCGCGTGGCTGGTGCCCGCCACCGTCGTCGTCGTGGTGCTGGGGCTGCACGGCCGCCTCGTCCGCGCACGCTTCCGCGCCGTCGACGGGTCGCAGGCCGCGCTCGTCGAGATGCTCCGCGACGGGGACGCCGGCAGCCTCGGGCACATGGGCACCTGGCACGGCAACGCCACCTGGGTGCACCCGGACGGACTCGGCGCGGTCGCGTACCGCGTGCACGGCGACGTCGCGCTGACCGTCTCGGACCCGGTGTGCGCCGCCGCGGACCGCGCCGAGGTGCTCGGTGCCTTCGCGGCGGCCTGCGAGCGCAACGGCTGGGTGCCCGCGTTCACGAGCGTGCACGAACCCGTGCGGGAGATCCTCGCGGCCGACGGCTGGACGTCCGTGCCGGTCGGGGTCGAGGCCGTGCTCGACGTCACCGCGTTCAGCCTGAGCGGCAAGAAGCGCCAGGACCTCCGGACAGCATCGAACCGCGCGGACCGCGAGGGCGTGCGGGACGAGTGGACGACGTTCGCCGCGCTGTCGCCCGAGCACCGCAGCGAGGTCGAGGCGATCTGCACCCGCTGGGCGGCCGACCGACGGCTGCCGGAGATGGGCTTCACGCTCGGTGGCCTCCGGGAGCTCGACGACCCGGACGTGCGGCTCATGCTCGCGATCGACGCCGAGGACCGCGTGGTCGGGGTCACGAGCTGGCTCCCCGTGCACGAGCGCGGTGCCCTCACCGGGTGGACGCTCGACGTGATGCGCCGCGGCGAGGACGGGATGCCCGGCGTGATGGAGTTCCTCATCGCCCGGACCGCCCTCCGTGCCCGCGACGCCGGCCTCACCACGATCAGCCTGTCCGGTACGCCGCTCGCCGTGCACCCGGGCGCCGGAGTCCTGGTCACCCGGGGTTCCGCCGTGCTCGCCCGTGTCCTCGAGCCGGTGTACGGCTTCCGGTCGCTCCAGCGCTTCAAGGAGAAGTTCGGTGCCCGGCACGAGCCGCTCTGGCTCGTGGTCCCGACGCCGCTGCACGTGCCGCGGGTCGCTCGGGCGCTCGCCACGGCGTACGTGCCGGGGCTGCGGCCGAAGCACCTGTGGGCACTCCGTCAGGCGCACCGGCGGTCGCACGCTCCGGAGCAGCAGCCGGCCACGACGCCGCCCGCTGCCGCCGGTCGCTCGTGACCGTCACCGAGTGGCTCCTCGCCACCCAGCTGCAGGCGCCGTCGAAGCTCGTCCCGATCGACCTCGCCTTCGTCGTCGTCGCCCTGCTCGTCCTGCTCCCCGCGGTCCGGCGACGGGCGGCGGCCTGGCACTCCCGCGCCGCGTGGCGTGGTGTCGGGCTGCGGGCGGGGATCGCGGCTGCCGCGGCGGTGGTCGTGCTGCTCGCCTGCTGGGTGACGAGCGACGTGCTGAACCTGTTCGGCGTGGCGCTCAGCCCGGTGACGCGGATGTGGTGCGCGCTCGCCGCAGCGGCCCTCGCGCTCGCGGTCACGGCCCTGGTGCAGGGCGGGCGCTGGCGTCGGGCCGTCGCGGTCGTCCTCGTGCCCGCCGCACTCCTCGTGCCGGCGCTCGGGGTGAACGTCGAGTTCGCCAAGTACCCGACGCTCGGCACGGTCGTCCAGAGCGACCCGTACCCGGCGTTCGACCCGGACGCGGCCCCCGCCGCCTCGATGCCGACCGTCGGCGAGGTCCGCACGGTGACGATCCCCGGACGCCGGTCACACTTCGACGCCCGGCCCGCGATCGTGTACCTCCCGCCGGCCGCCCTCGTCCGTGACCCCCGCCCGCTGCCCGTCGTCCTCGCCTTCGCCGGTCAACCCGGTGCGCCGAGCGACATGTTCACCGCCGGGCAGATGGGGACCGTGCTCGATGCCTACGCCCGGGCCCACCACGGCCGTGCGCCGATCGTGCTCTCCGTCGACCAGCTCTCCGCACCCGGTCGGAACACGATGTGCGTCGACTCCCGACTCGGGGACGTGGACACCTACGTCACCCGGGACGTCCCGGCGTGGGCGGAGTCACACCTGCCCGTGACGCCGGACCGGTCGCACTGGGGGCTCGTCGGCTTCTCGCAGGGGGCGACCTGTGCGGTGCAGTTCCTCACCGGGCACCCGTCCGACTTCGCGGCGGCGCTGGCGATCTCGAGCGAGCTCCAGCCGATCGACCAGTCGCCGCAGCACAGCGCGGACCAGGCGTTCGGCGGGTCCGTCGCACGGTGGAGGGCCGCTGCACCCCGGGCGCTGATGGCCGATCACGCGCCCTACCGCGGTCACGACCTCTGGCTCACGGCGGGGTCGAGCGACCGCGAGTTCACCGAGAACGCTCGGCTGCTCGGTGCCGCGTCGGCGCGCGCCGGCATCCGGACGCGGTTCATGCCCGCGCCGAAGAGCGGGCACGACTGGAACACCGTGCAGTGGTCCTTGCGCTCGCAGCTGCCGCAGCTCTGCGACGCGCTCGCCGACTGACCGTCGACCTGGCGTGCCCGAGCGGGAGCGGCAGCGGCGTCGGACCACGGAACCGACGTCGAACCGACCGCCGCCCCTGGTTCGACGTCGTACCCGTGGTTCGACGGCTCAGCCTGGCGCCGCGACGAGACGTGGCGGACGCCCCGCTCAGGCGTGCGCGACGAGCCAGTCGTGCTGCTCGCTGCTGAGGGCCCGGTCCGACCACACCTGGCGCTCGACCCCGGCGGGCGTCGGCGACGAGGTCGTGCCCTGCCACACCAGGGAGAGCCCGGAGCGCCGGAGCACGACGGCCGACCCGGCGTTGTTCGTGAGCACGCGTCCGGTGACGGGGACGTCGGCCGCGGTGTCGTGTGCCGCCCGGATTGCGGCGGCAGCGGCCTCGGTCGCGTAGCCGTCGCCCCAGGACTCCGGGACGAACCGGTAGCCGAGGTTCCACACGTGACCGGCGGTCATGTCCACGCCGGCGACCCCGAGGAAGGTGCCGTCGTGCACCGAGCGGACAGCCCAGGAACCGAGTCCGTGCCGGATGCGTCCACCGATCTTGGCCTGGACGAGCTCGACCGTCTGCGCCCGGGAGCGGTGCCGACCCGCGGGCAGGTGCTGCCACGTGCGCGCGTCCGAGAAGAGCGCGTGCACGTCGTCGACGTCACCGGGCGTCAGCGGTGACAGGAGCAGTCGATCCGTTCGGATCTCCTGCGGGGGGACCAGGAGCTGGTGGACCATGCTCCGATCCTCACCCGCACCACCGACATCCGCGTGAACACCACGCGACATCCGCGCGACTCGGCTCGCCACGTGCGGCATCCCGCACGCAGATCCTCAGTCGAGCAGGAGTGCCGGCTCCTCGAGCACCGAGGCCACGTCGTGCACGAACCGCGACGCCACGTCGCCGTCGACGACCCGGTGGTCGAACGAGGCACCGATCGTGGTCACCATGCGCGACCGGACCTCGCCGTCGACGACCCACGGCTTCGGCTTGATCGTGCCCATGGCGACGATGGCGACCTCGCCCGGGTTGAGGATCGGCGTGCCCGTGTCCATGCCGAAGACACCGATGTTCGTGATCGAGACGGTGCCGTTCGCCATCTGCGCCGGGCTCGTCTTGCCGTCGCGGGCGGTGAGGGTGAGTTCCTCCAACGCCTGCGCCAGCTCGAGCAGCGACATGTCCTGCGCGTCCTTGATGTTCGGCACGATGAGCCCGCGCGGGGTCGCCGCGGCGATGCCGAGGTTCACGAAGTGGTGGACGATGATCTCGCGGTCGGTCCAGGTCGAGTTCACCGAGCGGTTGCGACGGACCGCCCAGATGACGGCCTTCGCGACGATGAGCAGCGGCGAGACCTTGACCCCCGCGAACGTCGGCGAGGCCTTGAGGCGCTTGACGAACTCCATCGTGTGCGTCGCGTCCACGTCCACGAACAGCGACACGTGCGGCGCGGTGAACGCCGAGGTGGTCATCGCGGTCGCGATGGCCTTGCGGACGCCCTTCACCGGGATGGTCTCGCTGCGGACCTCGCCCCACTCGGGCGTCTCGATGTTGCGGAACACGCTGGCCTGCTTCGCGTGCCGGATGACGTCGTCGCGGGTGATCTCACCCGAGAGCCCCGTGGCGACGATCTCGCTCAGTTCGACCCCGAGGTCACGGGCGAGCTTCCGGATCGGCGGCTTCGCGAGGACGTTGGTCGCGACGCTCTGCTTCCGCGGGCGGGTGCCCTGGCTCGCGACGGCGTCCGCGGTCGAGTCCTCACCCGGGTCCGCAGCGGCTGCGGCGAGCGCCGCGGCGTCCGCACTGGAGGCACGGCTCGCCTCCGCAGCGAGGGCCGCGGCCCGGCGGGCACCCGGCTTCCGGCGGGACGGTGCGGAGGTCGCCGAGCCGTAGCCGACGAGGACCGCGCCGGAGGTCTCGTCGGTCCCGACGACGCCCGCGCCGTCGGCGACCGACGTCGGTGCCGCGGCCGCGGGCACGGCCGGAGCGACCGGCGTGACGGCTGCCGCCGGAGCGGCGGCGGGTGCCGCGGACGCAGCGACGGGCGCGGACGCAGCGGGAGCCGGTGCTGCAGGGGCGGACGCGACCGACGGGGTGGGCGCGACCACGGGCGAGGCCGGGGCTGCGTCGGCGACGGGAGCCGCGCCTCCCGGCTGGCCACCGGCGAGCGCGTCCGAGTCGACCCGGATGATCGGTCGGCCGACCTCGACCGTGTCGCCCTCGGCGACGAGCAGGCCGGTGACGGTGCCGGAGAACGGCGACGGGAGCTCCACGAGCGACTTCGCCGTCTCGATCTCCACGAGGACCTGGTCGACGGCGATCTCGTCCCCGATGGCGACACGCCACTGGACGATCTCGGCCTCGGTCAGGCCTTCGCCCACGTCGGGCAGGGGGAATTCGGCGGCGGCCACTACGGCTCCTTCGACGTCGTTCGGGGTCGGACGGGGGTCAGTACGCGAGGGCGCGGTCGACGGCCTCGAGGACGCGGTCGGCGTCCGGGAGGTGCAGGTGCTCGAGCTTCGACACCGGGAACGGCACGTCGAAGCCGGAGACCCGGAGCGGCGGGGCCTGCAGCGTGTAGAACGCCCGCTCGGCGACCGTCGCCGCGATCTCGCTGCCGACGCTGACGAAGCCGGAGGCCTCTTGCGCGACGACGAGTCGGCCGGTCTTCGCGACCGAGGCGAGCAGCGGCTCCCAGTCGATCGGGGAGATCGACCGGAGGTCCACGACCTCGCAGCTCGTGCCCTCGGACTCGGCGATCTCCGCGGCCTGCATGAGCGTCGCGACCATGGCGCCGTGGCCGACGAGGGTGACCTCGGTGCCGGTGCGGGCGACACGCGTGGTGTGCATCGGCACGTGGCCGTCGACGAGGTCGACCTGCCCCTTCGGCCAGTACCGGGACTTCGGCTCGAGGAAGACGACCGGGTCCTTCGACGCCACTGCCTCTTGGATCATCCAGTAGGCGTCGTTCGGGGTGCTCGGGCTCACGACCCGCAAGCCCGCGGTGTGGGCGAAGTACGCCTCCGGGGACTCCTGGTGGTGCTCCACGGCACCGATGTGGCCGCCGTAGGGGATGCGGATGACGACCGGGAGCGACATGTGCGCCGGCAGCCGGTTCTGCATCTTCGCCAGCTGCGAGGTGATCTGGTCGAAGCCGGGCCACACGAAGCCGTCGAACTGGATCTCGACCACGGGCCGGTAGCCGCGCAGGGCGAGACCGATCGCGGTGCCGATGATCCCGGACTCGGCGAGCGGGGTGTCGCGCACGCGCTCGGGTCCGAAGCGGTCCTGCAGGCCCTCGGTGATGCGGAAGACACCGCCGAGCTGGCCGATGTCCTCGCCCATGAGCAGGACCTTGTCGTCGGCCTGCATCGCGGCGGCGAGCCCGGCGTTGAGCGCCTTGGCCATCGTCAGGGTCGGGGTGGGGTCGCTCGGGACCTCGCCGGCGCCGGGGTGGGCGCGGAGCGTGTAGTCGAAGAGCTGCTCGGTGGTGCTCATCAGTGGGCGCTCCCCTCGAAGCCGGCTTCGTACTGTTCGAGCCAGGCCTTCTGCTCGGTGACGAGCGGGTGCGGCTCGCGGTAGACGTGGTCGAACATGACGTGGACGGGCGGCGCGGTGAGCTCGACCGTCCGGCGGCGGACGTCGGCAGCGAGGTCCTCGCCCTCGGCGTCGAACGCCGCGAACTGCTCGTCGGTCGCGCCCTTCGAGCGGAGGTACGCCTCGGAGCGGACGATCGGGTCGCGGCGCACCCAGTCCTCGAGCTCGCCGTCGGCGCGGTACCGGCTCGGGTCGTCCGAGCTGGTGTGGGCGCCGATGCGGTAGGTGTCGGCCTCGATGAAGGCCGGACCCTGCCCGCTCCGGGCGTGCTCGGTCGCGACGACGGACGCCGTGTAGGACGCGAGGATGTCGTTGCCGTCGATGAGGACGCTCGGGATGCCGAAGCCCCGCGGGCGGTCGACGAGCGGGGTCGGCGACTGCACCGTGACCGGGACCGAGATCGCCCAGTGGTTGTTCTGCAGGAAGAACACGACCGGGGCCTTCGTCGACGAGGCGAAGACGAACGCCTCGTTCACGTCGCCCTGGCTGGTCGCGCCGTCACCGAAGTACACGATGGAGCATGCGTCGACGTCGGGGTCGCCCGTGCCGACCACGCCGTCGAGCTTCTGGCCGAGGGCGTAGCCGGTGGCGTGGAGCGTCTGCGAGCCGATCACGAGCGTCGAGATGTGCGTGTTGCCGCGCTCGTCCGGGTCCCAGCCGCCGTGGGTCTGGCCGCGGTACATCGCGATGATCTCCATCGGCTCGACACCACGCTCGGTGGTGACGGCGTGCTCGCGGTACGACGGGAAGACGTGGTCCTGGGCGCGGAGCGCGAACACGGAGCCGGTCTGCGCGGCTTCCTGCCCGTGGCTCGGTACCCAGAGGCCGAGCTGCCCGGTGCGCTGGAGGTTGTGACCGGCGTGGTCGAACCGACGGGTGAGGACCATGCGGCGGTGCATCGCCAGCAGGGTCTCGTCCGGGATCGCCCGCGCTGCGGCGGCGAACTCGGCGTTCTCGTCGGTCTCCACGAACCGACCCTCGGGGTCGAGGAGCCGGACGGTGGTCGTCGCGGGGGCCGCGGCGCGGAATGACATGCGGGCCAGCGTAGCGGCAGCGCTCAACGTGCCGATGTGAGGTCCCCCACAAGCGACCGCGCCGTTTCGAGGAGCGTTCCCACAGCCTCGTGCTCGCCGATCGAGATGCGGATCCCCTCGGGCGGGAAGGCCCGGACGATGATGCCCGCGGCCTCGAACGCCTCGGCCGCGGCGGCGGTCCCGGCACCGGTCGGCAGCCACACGAAGTTGCCCTGGGCGTCCGGTACCGGCCAGCCCTGCTCCCGGAGCGCCGCGACGATGCGGTCCCGGCTGGCCGCGAGTTCGGCGACGCGCTCGAGCAGTTCGTCCTCGCGCTCGAGGCTCGCGAGCGCCGCGGCCTGGCCCTGTGCCGTCACCGACAGCGGGATCGCACACGCACGGACGGCGTCGAGCACGTACTGCGGCCCGATCGCGTACCCGACCCGGAGGCCGGCGAGTCCGTACGCCTTCGAGAACGTGCGCAGGACGACGAGGTTCGGGAACCGGCCGACGAGCGCGCCGCCGCGGACCGCCGACGGGTCGGTGACGAACTCGGCGTAGGCCTCGTCGAGGACGACCAGCACGGTCGAGGGCACCGAGGCCATGAAGCGCTCGAACTCGTCCGCGGTGACGATGGGCCCCGTGGGGTTGTTCGGCGTGCAGACGATGACCATGCGCGTGCGCTCCGTCACGGCGGCCGCCATCGCGTCGAGGTCGTGCCCGCCGTCCGCCCGGTTCGGCACCTGCACGCTCGTCGCCCCCGCCACCGTGACGACTCCGGGGTACGCCTCGAAGGACCGCCACGCGTACACGACCTCGTCGCCGGGGCCGCTCGTGGCCTTCGCGAGCTCGTGCAGGATCGCGACGCTCCCCGGTGCGACGTGGACCTCGTCGGCGGTGACGTCGAAGCGGCGCGCGAGCTCGGCGCGGACGGCGAGGGCGGTGGCGTCGGGGTAGCGGTTGAACGCCGTCTGCGCCTGGACCGCCTGCACGACACCGGGGAGCGGCGGGAAGGGGTTCTCGTTGCTGGAGAGCTTGAAGGCGTCGGCCGCGGCCTGTCGACCCTGCTTGTAGGCGGGGAGCACCGCGATGTCGGGGCGGATGTGGACGCGCTCGTCGCTCATCACAGCAGGTTAGCGGCACCCTCGCGGCTGCACGACGGCATCATGGGCGCATGCGATTCCTCGTCCGCCTCGTCGTCAACGCCCTCGCGCTCTGGCTCACCACCCTCCTCGTGAGCGGCGTCTCCGTGACCGCGTTCGGGGACGGCGGCACGACCGCGACCGTCCTCACCTACCTGCTCGTCGCGTTCGTGTTCGGTCTCGTGAACGCCGTGATCGGCACGATCATCCGGGTCGTCGCGTTCCCGCTCTACATCCTGACCCTCGGGCTCATCTCGCTCGTCGTGAACGCGGTGCTCCTGCTCATCGTCGCCGGCATCTCGACCGCCATCGGCTTCGGCCTGCAGGTCGAGTCGTTCGGCTGGGGCATCGTCGGCGCCTTCGTGCTGGCCGTGTTCGCCTGGCTGATCGGCCTCTTCGTCCGGCCGGTGCTGAGCCGCCAGCGGGCGTGAGCGCGCCGGCGCCCGTGCCGCCGGGGTACCGGACCGCACCGCGCCGGCGCGTGAGCGCGCACGCGCCGGAACCGACCGACCGCCCGGCCGCACCCGCCCCGGTGACCCGCACCGTGCCTCCCGGCCGGATCACGGGTGTCGCCGACGTCACCGCACTGCGCCATGATGTCCCCATGACACAGGACGCCGACGCCCCGTTCCGCGTCTCGTTCGTCTGCAGCGGCAACATCTGCCGCTCCCCCATGGCCGGCATCGTCTTCGCCCAGCTCGCCGCCGACGCCGGGCTGAGCGACCGCTTCGTCGTCGAGTCCGCCGGCACCGGCGACTGGCACGTCGGCGAGCCCGCGGACGAGCGCACGATCGCGGCCCTCGCCGCGCGCGGATACGATGGCAGCAGGCATCGCGCCCGCCAGTTCGACCCGGACCGGTTCCCGGACCTCGACCTGGTGGTCGCACTCGACCGCTCCCACGAACGCGTCCTGCGCTCGTGGGCACCGACCATGGACGACGCCGCGAAGGTGACGCTCCTCCTGCGGTACGACGACGCCTGGCCCCAGCAGACCGACGTACCGGACCCGTACTACGCGGACCGGCACGAGTTCGACCGAGTGCTCTCGACCGTCGAGCGGGCCTGCCGGGCGCTCTTCCGACAGCTCGAGCCGGCAGTCCGTCAGGGAGCCCCATGACCCCCCTTCCCCCGCAGCCGATCAGCCCGCTCGACGGGCGGTACTACCCGATCGTGCACACGGTGGGCGAGCACCTCTCCGAGGCCGGCCTCAACCGCGCACGCATCGTCGTCGAGGTCGAGTGGTTGGTCTTCCTGACCGACCACGCGATGTTCACCACGTCGCCGCTCAGCGTCGACGACAAGGCCGCGCTCCGCCGCGTCGCGGAGACGTTCGGGCAGGAGCAGATCGCGGAGCTCGGCGAGATCGAGGCCACGACCCGGCACGACGTCAAGGCGGTCGAGTACTTCGTCCGTCGTCGTCTCTCGGAGCTCGGGCTCGACGCGATCGCCGAGCTGACGCACTTCGCGTGCACGAGCGAGGACGTCAACAACCTGTCGTACGCCCTCACCGTCCGCGACACCGTCGACCAGGTCTGGCTCCCGGCGTTCAAGGCCGTCATCGCGGCGCTCCGCACGATGGCCGAGGACCTCAAGGCCGTGCCGATGCTGTCGCACACGCACGGCCAGCCGGCCACCCCGACCACGCTCGGCAAGGAGCTCGCGGTGGTCGTGTACCGCCTCGAGCGCGTCCTCGGCCAGGTCGAGGCGACCGAGTACCTCGGCAAGTTCAGCGGCGCGACCGGCACGTTCTCGGCGCACCTCGCCGCGGACCCCGAGGCCGACTGGCCGACGCTGTCGCGCGAGTTCGTCGAGGGCCTCGGCCTGACGTGGAACCCGCTGACGACGCAGATCGAGTCGCACGACTGGCAGGCGGAGCTGTACGACCGCGTCCGGCACGCGAACCGCATCCTGCACAACCTCGCGACCGACGTGTGGACCTACATCTCGATGGGGTACTTCACGCAGATCCCGGTCGCCGGTGCGACGGGTTCGTCGACGATGCCGCACAAGATCAACCCGATCCGGTTCGAGAACGCCGAGGCGAACCTCGAGATCTCGTCCGCGCTGTTCTCCACGCTGTCCGAGACGCTGGTCACGAGCCGGCTGCAGCGCGACCTGACGGACTCGACCACGCAGCGGAACATCGGCGTCGCGTTCGGGCACTCGCTGCTCGCGCTCGACAACCTGCGCCGCGGGCTGTCCGAGATCGCCGTGAACGAGTCGCGGCTCGCGGAGGACCTCGACGGCAACTGGGAGGTGCTCGGCGAGGCGATCCAGACGGTCATCCGCGCCGAGGTCACGGCCGGGCAGTCGAACATCGAGGACCCCTACGCGATGCTCAAGGAGCTCACCCGCGGCAAGCGCATCGGGCAGGCGGACCTCGTCGCGTTCGTGAACGGCCTCGACATCTCGGACGGCGCGAAGGCCCGGCTGACGAACCTCACGCCCGCCACCTACACCGGGCTGGCGGACGAGCTGGTCGACCACCTGGACGTGTGACCTCCGAGTCCGACGGCCGTCTCCGCGATCTGCGGAGGCGGCCGTCGGCGTCCGGGGCGGTCGTGCGCTGACCCGCCGACCTGGGCCCACGCCGCCGGTTCCTGACCGACGCGCCAGCGGTGGGCAGGCCGTGCCGGTGGGGCGAGGCACGGGTCGGCCCCGCCGCGGCCGTCACCCCCTCAGGTGGTGACGTCCCGTGCTTCGGCGACCAGTGCCTCCAGGACGGTGCGCACGCCGGGACGGACCGCACGGTCCGGACGGACGAGCGCATCGATGCGCCGTCCCGCTCGGACGTCCGCGAGCTCCGCCAGGTGGAACCGTCCGGCAGCGCGCGTGCCCGACGTGTACCGCGGCACGAGCGCGATGCCGTGTCCGGCGGCCACGAGGTTCTCGATCACCGGCAGGTGGATGGTCCGGAACGCGACGCTCGGCGGGGTGTCCGTCGCCGCGGCGAGCGCGGTGAGCACGCGATCGATCGGGTAGTCCTCCGGGACACCGATCCAGGTCTCCCCCACGACGTCGTCGATCCCGACCCGTCGACGTCCGGCGAGCGGGTGGTCGGGCGGGAACGCGACGTCGAGCGGTTCCCGGAGGAGCGGAACGGTCTCGAGGCCGGACCGACCCGCCGGTGGCGCCCCGTCCGGCCGGTGCCCGACGACGACGTCGTGGTCGGCGGCGAGCGGGCCGAACTCGTCCTCGCTGACGTCCACGTCGACCAGGACGAGCGCGATGCCGGGGTGCTCGCGCATCCGGGTGAGGAGGCCCGGCAGCAGGAGCTCCGCGGCCGACGGGAAGATCGCGAGGTCCACCCGGCCGACGGCTCCGCCGACGTGGTCGCGCCAGGCTGCGTCGACCTCGGCGACCGCGGTGGCGATGCCGGCGGCGAGTCCGGCGAGCACCCGCCCGTCCTCGGTGAGGCGGACACCGCGGCCGCTGCGCTCGACGAGCGGTGTCCCGACCTGCCGCTGCAGGGTGCGGAGCTGCTGCGAGACAGCGCTCGGCGTGCGGTGGGTGGCCTCGGCGACGGCGGTGACGCTGCCGCGCTCGGCGAGCTCCCGGAGGACGGCGAGGAGCTGCACGTCGAAGTCGACCATGCAGGGAAACTACAACCTCGGTGTCGAACTGTTCGCTGGTGCTACAGCTTCTCGGTGGCCATGGTTGGAGGGTGCTCGCCCGTGATCGTCTCCTCGCCGTCGTCGTCACCGTGGCCTGGGGACTGAACTTCCCCGCCACCGCGCTGGCCCTCGACCACTTCCCGCCGTTCCTGCTCGCGGCGCTGCGGTTCACGCTCCTCGCGGTGCCGACCGTGCTGTTCGTGCCGCGCCCGCGCATCCCGTTCGGACGGCTCCTGCTCGTCGGGCTGGGGCTCGGCGTGCTGCAGTTCGCGTTCCTGTACCTGAGCATGGCGTCGGGGATGCCGTCGGGGCTCGCATCGCTCGTGCTCCAGGCGTCGGCGCCGTTCACCGTGGTGCTCGCGGGGGTGTTCCTCCGCGAGCGACTCACCGGACGGCAGGTCATCGGGGTGACGGTGGCGGTGTGCGCACTCGCCGCGATCGCCGTGCACCGGGCGCAGGCGGCGGCGCTGCTGCCCGTCGTGCTCGCGCTGTGCGGGGCGCTCGGGTGGGCGATCGGCAACGTCGCGACCCGGCGGGCGGGGGCGTCGAACCCGCTGCACCTGACGCTGTGGTGGTCGATCGTGCCGCCCGTGCCGATGGCCGTGCTGTCGCTGACGGTCGAGGGGCCGGCGCGCATCGGGCGGGCGCTCGGCACCGTGTTCACGCCCGCGGCCCTGCCCGCCGACCTCGGGCTGCTCTACATCGTGCTCGTGGCGACGCTCGTCGGGTACGGCATCTGGTCCCGGCTCCTGGCGACGTACCCGTCGAGCACGGTGGCGCCGTTCTCGATGCTCGTGCCGGTGATCGGGGTGCTCGCGTCGTGGGTGGCGTTCGGGGAGGTACCGGACGCGGTCGAGATCGTGGCGGGGGCGGTCGTCGTCGGGGCGGTGCTGTGGTCGTCGCGGCCGGCGGCACGGGCGCTGCCGGGTGCTCCGGCAGCGGACGGGCCGGCCGCCGCTGGCGCGGCGGCTCCGGCGTTCACCCCCGGTGCTGCCGACGCTCCGCGATGATCCCGGCGAGGGCCCCCCGCAGCTCCGGGTACCGGAACTCGTAGCCCGCCTCGAGGAGCCGCGTCGGCACCACCCACCGGCTCTTCAGGACGAGCTCGGTCTCGGTGCGGATCGCGAACGACCCGAGCTCGAGCATCCACCGCGTCGTCGGGAGTCCGATGCGGCGTCCGACAGCGTCCCGGATCGTCGCCATCACCGTCCGGTTGTCCGACGGGTTCGGGCTGGACACGTTGACCGGTCCCTCGATGTCCTGGCGGTCTCGGACGAAGCGGATCGCGCCGAGGACGTCGTCGATGTGCACCCACGAGAACTTCTGCCGTCCCCGGGTGCGCCGGTGTTCGTGGTACGTGCCCGCACGGAGCCGTGCCGGGGTCGGGAACCACGCGCCGTCGTACTGCGGGCCGCCGAGCCCGGCCTGGGCCAGTCGGAGCAGCGGTACGAGGGCGCTCCCGTCGCCGAACACGATCGCCATCCGGAGTGCGACCCGCCGAGTGGACGGCAGGTCGGCCCCGAAGAACGCCTGCTCCCACGCCGTCGCGATGCCGACCGAGAACCCCTCGCCGAGCTCCCCGGTGTGCTCGTCCTGCGGGCGGTCGTCGGCGTGCCGGTAGATCGTCGCGGTCGAGGCGTTCACCCACAGCGGCGGCGGGTGCTCGCTCGTGCGGATCGCCTCGGCGAGCTCGAGCGTCGTCTCCACCCGGGAGCGCAGGATCTCCCGACGGTTCCGTCGCCCGTACCGACAGTTGACGCTCTTGCCCGCCATGTTGACGACCATCGCTGCGCCGTCGACGAGCTCACGGATCCGGAGGGTGTTGCCCCACACGGCGTCGCCGGTCCGTCCGACGGTGACGACCTCGTACCCCTCGTCCGCGAACGCGCGACGGAGGTACTGCCCCACGAAGCCGCTCGCTCCTGCGACGACCACCCGGGGCTTCGGCTCCGGTCCCGGTGCTGCCATCAGCGTCCTCCTTCCGGCACGACGGAGTAACGGAACGCCCCCTCGTACCGGTACAGCGTGCCGACGAACGGCGCACGGAGCGCCAGGGACACGCGCTGGAGGCCCGCATCGTCATCGAATCGTTCGACGAGCGTCACACGTGGAGCGATCACCGCCGGGAGGCACCACTCGCGTCCCAGCGCCCGGAACGACACGTGCGTGGAGACCAGGCGCAGGGCACCCGCGTCGACCTCCGCCCGGAGTCGTGCGCTGACGCGCCCGCGGCGCCCGAGGTGGTCGACGAGGCCGTCGGGGCCGGCGGTGATCGCGTCCACCATCGTGCGGTCGCCGGTGCGGAAGCGGAACGTCCGGTGAGCCCGGACCGCGACGTGCCCGTCTGCCCCTCGTCCGCGCCCGACGCGCACCGGCCGGTTCTCCACGGTGAACGGCACGTCGTGCTCCCACACTGGGAACATCACCGCGTCGCGGGCGAACCAGGCGAGCACCGGCCAGAGCCACCGCCGTGGCGTGCCGACGACGTCGAACACCCCCGTGCCCCGGCCCACGTGACCCGGTGGCACCGCGCCGAAGTAGGTGCGGAGTCGTGGGTGCAGCCCGGCCAGGACGTCAGCGGGCGTGCTCAGTTCGTACGGCGACCGGACCACGCCCCGATCCTGGCACGCCGTCGGTCGCGGCTCCTACGATGTCGACATGGGACACGACCACGGGCACACGCACGGACACGCCTCGGAGCGTGCCCTGCTCGTCGCGTTCTGCATCTCGGCGGGCATCCTCCTCGCCGAGGTGGTCGGCGCCGTGGTCACCGGGTCCCTGGCGCTGCTCGTCGACGCCGGGCACATGGTCGTCGACACGGGCGGGATCGGCATCGGGCTCGTGGCGACGCGGCTCGCCCGCCGGAGCCCGACGGCGCAGCGCACGTGGGGGTACCAGCGTGCCGAGGTGCTCGGCGCCACGGCCCAGGCTGCCATCCTGCTCGCGGTCGGTGTCTTCGTGATCATCTCCGCCGTCCAGCGGCTGTTCGTCCCGGCGGAGATCCACTCGGGTCCGCTCCTCGTCTTCGGCGTGGTGGGGCTCGTCGGCAACCTCGTGGCCTACGCGGTGCTGCTCCGGGCGTCGGGCGAGGGCTTCACCTCACGGGCCGCCCGGCTCGAGGTGCTGAACGACACCCTCGGCTCGGTCGCGGTCATCCTCGCGGCGGTCGTGCTCATGGTCACCGGGTGGGAGCGCGCGGACTCGGTGGCGGCGATCCTGATCGGGCTGCTCATCCTGCCGCGGGCGCTGCGGCTGCTGCGCGAGACCGCGAACGTGCTGCTCGAGTCGACGCCGCCGGGGCTCGACCTCGACGCCGTCCGCGGCCACATCCTCGAGCTCGACCACGTCATCGCGGTCCACGACCTGCACGCCACCCTCGTCGCGACGGGTGTGCCGAACCTCACCGCGCACGTCGTGGTGGACGACCACTGCTTCTCGACCGCCCACGCGCCGCGCATCCTCGACGAGCTGCAGCAGTGCGTGGCGCAGCACTTCGACGTCCCCGTGGAGCACTCGACGTTCCAGCTCGAGCCCGCGTCCCACCGCCGGCACGAGCACGAGGTCCACGCCTAGCCCGCACACCCGGGCGGGGCGGGACGTGCGGGTCAGCAGCCGTCGGTGCGGGTCGGGTAGGCGGTGATGACGCGGTCCGTCGTCGCGGAGACGATCACCTTGACGAAGGGCTCGCGCTCGGGGCGTGACCCGTCGTCGAACGACACCGGCGCGGCGAAGCAGACCTTGCCGTCGCCGGCGTCCTGCGGGTAGCCCGAGCGCGGGGTCGTCAGCGCTGTCCGGACCGCGGTGAGCATGGCGTCGTCCCAGTCGCGCGAACCCCGCCCGCCGAGGACGTCGGTCCAGTCCTGGTCGTGCCGGGCCCGGATGTGCTCGTAGCCCTGCCCGGAGTTGCCGCACTGGAGGACGACGCGGCCGAGGGCGTCGGTGTCGTACTGCGCCACGACCTGTCGGCCGTCGGTCTCGCACCGGTCGAGGACGTCCGCTCCGGGCAGGTCGGGACCGTCGCGCGTGATGACCACGACGCCGTCGCTCGGCAGCGTGGCCCCCGGGGTCGACGGACCGCCGGACGCGGCGCCTCCGTCCAGGACCGGCTCGTCGACGCCGCGCTCCGCGGTGAGCGCGAGCCCGCCCGCGAGGAGTCCGGCGGCGACCACGGCGGCGACACCGGTGATGACGGACCGGCGACGCTTCTGGGACATGCGGACAGTATGCCGGACCGGCACCGCGCCTCCAGGCCGGGTCGGCCTCGCCGGACTGCCGACCTGCGGGCGTTCCGCGTCGGCCGGGCCCGTGTCGCGGGTCGTGTCGACTACGCCCTCGCCGCGAGCCGCTGCCCGGCGAACACCGCGAGCACGGCCACGAGCACCACGTACCCGACGAGCACGACGATCGTCGGGAGCACCAGCAGTGCTGCGCCGACCGCGACCACCGGGACGGTGAGGCCCGCGTACGCGATGAGGAACGTGGCCGCGAGCACCCCGCCCCGACGCTCCGGACCCACGAGGGCACCCGCGCTGGCGATCGACGCCCGGAAGAGCAGCCCGACGCCCGCACCCGCGACGATCCCGCCGCCGATGAAGCCCCCGACCTGCAGGAGCACGGCGGCCACGGCCAGCACCGCGAGCCCGCCGACGAGGAGCACGACGCCGAGCCGGATCTGCCCGCGTTGCGAGAGCCGGGCGAACACGAGCTGGCTCAGGGCGCTCGCGGCGAACACCCCGAACGTGGTCGCGCCCGCCGCGAGCCGGTCGGTCACGTGGAACGTGGTGGCGAGGAACGTCGGCGCGACCGAGGTGAAGAGGCCCTGGACGGCGAGCGCTGCGAACGCTCCCGTGCCGGCTGCCCAGAACGCAGAACCCTTGCCCTCGGGGGCCTGCAGGCGCTGCGGGCGGTACGGCACCCGCGACGCCTGGCGGTCGACGGTCTCGGGCGCGACGAGCACGACGACGAAGGCGATCGTCAGCGCGACGACGAAGACGACGTACGGGACCATGAGGGGCTGTCCGACGAACTCGGCCAGCGCGCCACCGACGAGGGCACCGAGGGACAGCCCACCGAGGTTGACGGCTCCGGCGGCGACGCTCGCACCCTTCGCGGACGCCTCGGAGCCGGTCGCCCGGACCCGCAGCTCGCCGAGGTGCGCGGTCGCCGTCGCCGTCAGGGTACCGACGCCGAGGCCGGTCACCAGCCGTGCGACCACCAGCCCGGTGACGTCGTTCCACACCAGGAAGAGCACCGCCGCGAGGAGTTCGAGCGCGATCGACACGAGGACGAGCGGCTTCCGCCCGTGGACGTCGCTGAGGTGCCCGGCGAGCCAGAGGGAGCCGACGACGCCCACGCCGTACGCCGCGAACACCACGGTCGTCGTGATCGTCGGGAAGCCGTCCCGTGCCTGGTAGATGACGTACAGGGGCGCCGGGACGGTCGCGAAGGCCATCACCGAGAGGAAGGCGAACGCGACGGCCCAGAAGCCGGCGCCGTGTCGACGTCGCGTGTGGGCCCGCCGACCGCGCGGGGCGGGGGCGACCCGGGTCGTCCGGACGGATCCCGTGCTGTGCTCGATGACTGACATGGTCCGATCCTCTGCCGCTTCGAGCATCGAGTCCAACGGATGCTCTTGATGATCACCATCGATCTGGTCGATGATCGGGTCATGGAGACCCGCCTGCTCGAACAGTTCGTCGCCGTGGCCGACGAGGGTGGCGTGACCCGGGCGGCCGAACGCCTCTGGGCAGCGCAGTCGACGGTGTCC
This sequence comes from Curtobacterium sp. NPDC089689, assembly GCF_044749145.1. Classification (NCBI taxonomy): domain Bacteria; kingdom Bacillati; phylum Actinomycetota; class Actinomycetes; order Micrococcales; family Microbacteriaceae; genus Curtobacterium; species Curtobacterium sp. NPDC089689. The sequence continues at coordinate 812,841 of NZ_JBIVHJ010000001.1, forward strand.
GCCGGCCTCGCGTCGCTCGAACGGTCGCTCGGCGTCCGGCTGTTCGAGCGCACCGGCCGCACCCTCGTGCTCACGACCGCGGGCGAGGACCTGCTGCCGCACGCCCGGGCCGTGCTGGAGTCCCTCGACCGGATGCGCGACCTCGCGACGGTGGACGACGCCGACCTGCGCGGACGGGTGCGGCTCGGGATCTTCACGAGCATGGACATCGTGGACCTCACGGGGGTGCTGCGGCGGTTCCGGCAGCGGCACCCGCTCGTCGCGGTGGAGTTGATGACGTCCCCGTCGGGGACGACCGGACTCGTGCAGGACCTCGTCGCGGGGCGGATCGACCTCGCGTACTCCGGCCTGCCGAACCCGCCGAGTGGTGTCGTCGTCGAGCCGCTGCGGGAGTTGCCGTTCCGGGTGTTCACGGCGCCGGACCACCCCCTCGCCGGTCGGGCGTCGGTGTCACTCGCGGAGCTCGCGGACGAACCGTTCGTCGACACGGCGCACGGGTTCGGCAACCGGGTGATCCTCGACCAGGCGCTCGAGCAGCGCGGTATCCGGCGCCGGATCGTCGCGGAGATGAACGACATGCCGGCGGTCGTCCGGTTCGCGGCCGCCGGCCTCGGGGTCGGGGTGGTGCCGGACTCGGGGGTGCGGCACGAGGGCGCGGTGCTCGAACTCGAGGACGACGTTCCGCCGCTGCGGATCGGCCTCGCGATGCGCACCGCCCCGGAGCCGAACCGCGCGACGCAGACGCTGGCCCGCGACATCGTCGCGGCACGCGTCGGGTAGTCACCCGACCGACGGACTGGCGCGGCACGCTCGGTGGCAACGCGCCAGCGTTGCGCGTGCCGCGCTGACCGAGCCTGCGAGGGAAGACGGCGCGGTGCCGCCACGCGCCTCCAGGCCGTCAGTCCCCCCGGATCGGGAAGTCGGCTTGTTCGATGGCGACGGTCAGGTCGCCGCGGGTGAAGAGCGTCCCGGCGATCGCTGCGCCGCTGTCCGAGCCCGGCGTGACGGTGCAGAGAAGCATGGCCGCGTACCGGTCGAACGCCCTCGCGAGCGCCTGCTGGTCGCCGTGCCCGATCGCCCGGGCGCGTTGTTCGTCCGTCTCGGTGCTGACCTCCACGTCCGCATCCCACGTCCTTCGACCAGGAGTGGCGGCAGGACCCACGGTCATGACAGCGCAGTGTCGGGGTCGAGCGTCCGGGCGTGTCGGGACGGACCGGTCACGACCCAGGACGGGGCCGGACGCCTGCGGTCAGTGGAAGTCGTCGCCGTCGCTCTCGCCCGGGGTCTTGTGTCCGCCGAGCATGTCGTTGTCGTCCTGGTCGCTGGTGGAGGCCAGCTGGAGCATCGCGAGCACGACGACGACCACGATGAACGCGACACCGAGGAAGATGACGGCGAGGTGGGGCTCACGGGTGGAGATGAGGACCACCAGCGCGACGAACACGGCGATGATCGCCGAGATGCCGAGGAGTTCGGCCGGGCGCAGACGGTCGCGGCGGCTGGGGGTGGTCATGCGTGTGGTGCTCCGTCCGGGGCGGCTGCCGGAGCGGCCGTGCCCCACTTGTGCGAGAGTCCGGCGATCACGTGGAAGACCGCCGTGACGGCGAGGTAGGCGCCGAGCAGGCCGACCAGGATGATCGGCGCGTCGAGGGTGCCCTGGGCCTCGTCGATGCCGCCGAGCTGCTTCGAGTAGTCGGGCGGGGTCACGAGGAACGCGATGGCGAGCAGCAGGGTCAGGCCGCCGACGGTCGTCCAGTCGCGGGCGAACGGAGACCGGCCGCGGGCGCGCAGTCCCTGTGTGAGCTCGAGCGCGCCGGTGAGGACCGCGAACGCCACGACGATCGTGATGAACGCGGGGAGACCGCCACCGTTGAGGACCAGCGCGGCGATCCCGCAGAGGACCGCGATGACCGCCTGCGCGAGGGTCGACCGGCGAGCGCGCCCGTCGCCGTCGAGCCGACGCGAGCCGGCGGCCAGCACGATGCCCTCCACCACCGCGTACCCGCCGAACAGCAGCAGACCGTAGCCGGCGGCGTGGTTCGAGGAGAAGGTGATCACGAGCGCGACGACCGCAGCGGGGACGGCCCGGAGGACCGGGATCGGCCAGTACCGTGCGCGACGGGTGGCGTCGTCCACGGTGGAGACGTCGTCCACGGAGTCGGACACAGGACCTCTTTCAGGCATGCGGATCGTACGGTCGATCCTACCGCCGGCGCGGTGGACGCCCGACCGGGGCCGGGCGTCCGCGCTGAGGATGCTCGAACCCGGTCGGGCGGCCGCGCCCGGTCAGACCGGATCGACGTCCGACCCGGATCCGACACCGGGCGCCGGGACCCGGTCGGTGGCGTCGGTCACGAGGCGGTGCCGCCGCCGTGCGAGCCACCAGCAGGCTCCTCCGGCGGCGAGCACGACCCCGGCGAGCGCCGCGACCACCGCGAGGTCGGTAGCACCCGTGTACGCGAGCGCCGTCGGTCCACCGCGACGAGCGCCGGATCCGTCCGGCGCCGCGACGGGCGATCGATCGGTACCGGGTCGGCCGTCACCGTCGGCCGGCGTGCCGGTGGGCTCCGGCGAGACCGACGGGTGCGGTGACACGGACGGCTCCGGGCCGTCCGGATCGACGACCCCGATGACCACCTCCTCCGACTCGTCACCGCCGTCGGGGTCGGTCGGTGACGTGGCCGTCGCAACGTTCGGGATGTCGGAGCCGTCGCCGCGGTAGTCCGGGTCGAGCTCGGCCCGGATGCGGAACGCGGTGGTCTCCCCCGCCGCGAGCGAGCGTCCTGAGTGGCACGTGACCGTCTGCCCCTCGGCGGTGCAGTCGTCAGGGGAGCCGGTGAAGCGCAGCGGTCCGGGGAGGACGTCCACGGCGCCGACGTCCTCGGCGACGGCAGGACCCCGGTTGCGGGCCGTCACGGTGTACTCGACCTCGTCGCCGGGCTCGACGCCGTCGGCCGGGGCCACGCGCTTGTCCGTCTCGACGTGGGCGACCGGTGCGACGTCGTCCACGGTCGCCGTCGCGCGTGAGGTGTTGTCGGACTCGTCGACGTCCGACACGGAGGGCGCGGCGGCGATCGTCGCGGTGCTCTCCAGCGTCCCCGCGGCCTGCTCGGCCACCGTGGCGCTGATCGTGACCGCCGCGGCGGAGCCCCGGGGCAGGTCGAGGTCGGTACCCACGTCGCCGGTGCCGGATTCCGTTCCGCACGCGGCACCGTCTGCCCCGGCGCACCGCCAGGTGACGTCCTGCAGCTCGTCCGGGACGTCCACGGCGAACGCGCTCGGCGCGCTCGTGTTCACACCGATGTTCCGCGCGGTCGCGGTGTACTCGACCGCTGCGCCGGGAGCCAGTTGCGCGGGCAGGTCCTGCTCGACGGCGAGGTCGGCAGGCTTCCAGACGCGGAACTCCTCGACCTCGTGGACGTTCACGTGGCTGCCGGTCGCGGCGGAGAAGCCCAGCCGGAGGGTCGGCGGCAGCGATGCCTGACCGTCGCCGTGCAGCGGGACGTCGGCGAGGACGGTGTGCATGGCTGCACCGTCCTGGAGTCGGACCGTCATGGTGAGCTCGCCGTCGTCGCTCGGCAGGAGCGTGATCCGGACGCGTCGCGGGTCGTCCCCGGAGGCGAGCACACCACCAGGAGCCGGGGCGGCCGCGATGTGCCGGTAGCCCGTGGTGCCGTTCCCGGAGCCGCGGATGACCACGTGCTGCGGTCGTGCGCCGGGGCCGGAGCCGCCGATCGGAGCGGAGAAGTTGCCGTAGTGGTCGAGCGCCACGGCGGCGAAGCCCCCGGGGACACCCGGGAGGTCGCACGGGAGGGTGGTGCTCCCACCCTCGGTCGCCTCGACCCGGCAGGTGTAGCCGAGGCCGGCGCCGAACGACCCGACGCCCTGGGGAGCGGCGCCGTCGGCGAGGAAGAGCAGGAGACCGTCGGCGCCGGGGTCGTCCTCGTCGGTGTGCATCGTGTACGTGAACTCGATCTCGAGTCCGGTGTCGGAGGGGAACGTGTCGTTCGTCGACCACGCGTCGGCCTGCCGTTGGACGTCCTCGGTCAGCCGGAGCCGCCCTCCGGTGATCGACGCGTCACCGTGGAGCTCACCGCCGGCCGGCGAGGTGAAGTCGTGGACGTACGGGAAGCCGAGTTCGACCGCGGTGGAGGACGACGCGGTCAGGGCTGGGGCGGCGAGCACGGCGAGGGCGGTGCACACGCTCGCCGTACCCGCCAACCGTCGGAGGATCCGGGACCTGGTGGTGCTGGGTTCTGTCATGGCCCGATCGTCGCGAGCAGGACACGGGCACCGCGGGCGGGTCGCCCGTTCCGTGGACGGACGTCGTCAACGCACTACCTGTGCAGGAACCGCGATGCGCGCGACCGCAGGAGCCTGACGGACGCACACGACCGGCGGTCAGCGGGCCGGAGCCACCCAGACCGTCGTCTCACCGGGGAGCACCCCGTCGACCAGGGGCCCGGACGCGAGCAGGACCCGACCCGCGGGCAGCGGCACCGGTTCCGTCCCGAAGTTCATGACGCACCGCCACCCATCGTGCCGGTCGAACGCGACGACGGACGCAGCCGCCGACCCGGACGCGACCGAAGCCGCGGACGCCGTCGCACCGTCGACCCACGTCAGCTCCTCGCCGCGCTGCAGTCGACCCCGCTCCGAGAGCGCTGCACGGTACAGGCTCAGCGTCGAGTCGGGTTCGCCGTCCTCGGCCTCCACCGAACTCGCCCCGAAGTCCTCCGGCTGCGGCAGGTGCGGCGCCACGGCACCGAACCCGAACGACGGCCCCGACGTGGTCCAGGGGATGGGCACACGGCAGCCGTCGCGGCCCTTCACGGTGTGCCCGGTCCGGATCCACTTCGGGTCCTGGAGTTCGTCGTGGGGGATCGCGGGCGCTTCGTGCAGCCCGAGCTCCTCGCCCTGGTACACGTACGTCGAACCGGGCAGGGCGAGCAGGAGCACCGTCGCGGCCCGTGCCCGCCGGAGTCCGCGCTCCCGGTCGAGCGCCGGGGTCGTGCCGTCGGTCATGAGCCAGGCGTCGGTGTCGGTCCCCTCGGGCAGGCCGTAGCGGGTGGCGTGCCGGACGACGTCGTGGTTCGACAGCACCCACGTCGAGGACGCACCGGACTCCTCCGCCGCCGCGATGTTCCGCGAGATGATCGTCCGGAACACCTCGGCGTCGAACGGGGCCTCGAGCAGGTCGAAGTTGAACGCCTGTCCGAGCTCGGTCGGCCGGGCGTAGAGCACGCGACGCGGCGCCGGGGCCCACGCCTCGGCGACGGCGGCCCGCGGCGGGTCGTACTCGTCGAGCACGCGGCGCCACCCCTCGAAGATCGCGTGCACCTCGTCGCGGTCGTACAGCGGGTCGGAGCCGTCGAGCGGCAACGCCTGCTCGTTCGACGGTCGGTACGGCGTGGAGAGGTCCTTCGCGAGGCCGTGGGCGACGTCGACACGGAACCCGTCCACCCCGCGGTCCGCCCAGAACCGCAGCGTCTCCTCGAAGTCGGCCCGCACCTCGGGGTTCGACCAGTCGGGGTCGGGCTGCTCCGGCGCGAACAGGTGCAGGTACCACTGCCCGTCCGGCACGCGCGTCCACGCGCTGCCACCGAAGTTCGACACCCAGTCGCTCGGCGGGAGTTCGCCGGACTCCCCCGCGCCCTCACGGAAGACGTACCGAGCACGTTCCGGGGAACCGGGCGACGCGGCGAGCGCTGCCTCGAACCACGCGTGCGCCGAAGAGGTGTGGTTCGGCACGATGTCGACGATCACGCGGAGGTCGTGCTCGTGCGCGGCACGGAGGAACGCGTCGAAGTCGTCGAGCGTCCCGAGTCTCGGGTCGACCGCCCGGTGGTCGGCCACGTCGTAGCCGCCGTCGGCGAGCGGCGACGGGAAGAACGGCGAGAGCCACACCGCGTCCACGCCGAGCGAGGCGAGGTACGGCACCCGCGAGGCGATCCCCGCGACGTCCCCGAGTCCGTCGCCGTCCGCGTCGGCGAAGCTCCGCGGGTAGACCTGGTAGACGACGGCGTCACGCCACCAGTCGGCATCGGGGGTGCGGGGCGTGCTGGCGGGCGTCCTCGGGGTGCTCACGCGGCCGACGATACCGACGCCGGCTGCGCACGGGAATAGCGGCCCCGGCGACCTGATTGGTTGTACGTGACACCTTTCCGTCAACGAACAAGGGAACGCTGATGACGAACGTCCTGGTCCTGGTCGGCAGCCTCCGCGCCGGCTCCATCAACCGCAAGCTCGCCGAGGCAGCGGAGCAGCACGCTCCCAAGGGCGTCGAGCTCTCCACGTACGACGCGATCACCGACCTGCCCTTCTACAACGAGGACATCGACGGCGAGACCCCGCCCGCCGCCGCCGTCGCGTTCCGCGAGGCCCTCGCCGCGTCCGACGGCGTGCTCCTCGTCACGCCCGAGTACAACGGCTCGATCCCGGCCGTGCTGAAGAACGCGCTCGACTGGGCCTCGCGTCCGTTCGGCGCCTCGCCCATCTCCGGCAAGCCGCTCGCCGTGATCGGTTCGGCGTTCGGGCAGTACGGCGGGGTCTGGGCGCACGACGACGCCCGCAAGGTCGCCGGCATCGCCGGCGCGAGGGTCCTCGAGGACGTCAAGGTCGCGATCCCGCAGTCGGTCGTCCGGTTCGCCGAGACGCACCCGAAGGAGGACGACGAGGTCGTCTCGCTCGTGCAGGGCGCGCTGCGCGCGCTCGCAGCGACCGCCGCGGAGCCGGTCGCCGCGTAGCGATCGCGGGTCGCCCCGACGCGACCGTCTGCAGCCCGGAGGCGCGGTGCCGGCCCGCACCCCTCCCTCGCAGGCTCGGTCGGCGCGCCCCGCGCGACGCTTCGCGTCGCTCCTGAGCGGGGCGCGCTCCAGGCCGTCTCCTGCACAGCGTGCGCACGCATGCGCCTGTCCCCCACCCGCGGATTCGCTAGACACCCTGGTAAGCAGGCGGGTTACGCTGTCCCGCATGTCCACGCAGGAGATCACCGAGGCGTCCGGGTACTGGTTCCCCGACGACGACGCGACGCAGCGCGGCGTCGCCGTCCTCAACGCCCTGCGCCGCTACCGCTCCGCCGAGACCGCGATGCGTCGCCGCACCCGCGACTCCATGGGCATGGGTGAGACCGACCTGCTCGCGGTCCGGTTCCTGCTCCAGGCGCAGCGCTCCGGTCGGCAGGTCAGCCCGAAGGACCTGGCGGCGTACCTCAAGATCTCCTCGGCCTCGACGACGATCCTCATCGACCGGCTGGTGAAGTCGAACCACGTCCGCCGCGAGCCGCACCCGACCGACCGTCGGGCCCTCGTGATCGTGCCGACCACGGAGACCGACGACGAGGTCCGCGCCACGCTCGGTGTGATGCACCGCCGCATGATGGCGATCGCCGAGGGCCTGCCCGCCGACGACGCCCGCGTCGTGGCGCGCTTCCTCGAGGACATGCGCGAGGCCGTCGACCACGTCGACCCCGTCCCCGCGCACTGAGGCCCGCACGCTGAGCGTGCCGCGCGTCCGGCGAGCGCGCCCGGGGGACGGACGGCCAGGGAGCACTGAGGCGACTCCGCGTAGACCGGAGTGGTCACCGACGTGGAAGGAGCCGATCATGCACGCATCGGACAAGCTCGCCAAGAACCTCCAGGCGGTCCTCGTGGACCTCATCGACCTGCACCTCCAGGGCAAGCAGGCCCACTGGAACATCCTGGGCACGAACTTCCGTGACCTCCACCTGCAGCTCGACGAGATCGTCGACGCCGCGCGCGAGTTCGCGGACGACACCGCCGAGCGCATGCGCGCGCTGTACGCCGTGCCGGACGGGCGGTCCTCGACCGTCGCCGCGACGAGCCACCTCGACCAGTTCCCCGAGGGCGAGATCACGACGCACGACGCGATCGACCAGGTCACGCTGCGCCTCTACCAGGCGACCGGCACCATGCGCGACGTGCACGACGAGGTCGACGAGGAGGACCCGACCACCGCGGACCTGCTCCACGGCTTCATCGAGCGCCTCGAGCAGCTCGCGTGGATGGTCTCTGCCGAGAACCGCGCGCCGAGCACGCCGCTCGCCTCCGCGACGACGCCCGCGGTCGCCGACGCCTCGGCGCACTCCTAGGACGCCGGGGGCCACGTGGACCTCGGCATCCGGGGCAAGACCGCGCTCGTCTTCGGCGGGGATTCGGGGATCGGCTGGAACACGGCTCGTATCCTCCTCGCCGAGGGCGCGACGGTCGTCGTCACCGACCTCGACCAGGGCCGCCTGGACACCAGCGCCGACCAGCTCGAGGCGCCGAACGGCAAACTGTTCGCCTTCGCCGCGGACGTGACGAAGGCCGACAGCCTCGCCGCCCTGCACGACCGGGTGCGCGAGGCCGTGGGCGAGATCGACATCCTCGTGCAGTCCTCGGGCGTCACCGGCGCCCAGGGGCTGTTCCACGAGATCGACGAGCAGGGCTGGCTCGACACGATCGACATCGACCTCATGGGGCCGGTGCGGATCACGCGCGAGTTCATCTCCGACCTGCGGAACGGCGGCTGGGGTCGCATCGTCTACCTGGTGTCCGAGGACGCCTCGCAGCCGTACGACGACGAACTGCCGTACTGCGCTGCGAAGGCCGGCGTCCTCTCGTTCGCGAAGGGCCTCTCGCGCAGCTACGCGTCCGAGGGCCTGCTCGTGAACTGCGTCAGCCCGGCGTTCATCCACACGCCGATGACCGACGCGATGATGGACAAGCGGTCGAAGGAACTCGGGACGTCGTTCGACGAGGCCGTCTCGTCGTTCCTCGACGAGGAACGCCCGTACATGGAACTCGGACGCCGTGGGGAACCGGAGGAGGTCGCGAACGTCGTCGCGTTCCTCTGCTCCGACCTCGCGAGCTTCGTCAACGGCGCGAACTACCGGGTCGACTCCGGCTCGGTCGCCACGATCTAGGAGCACGACATGACCGACTTCCGGTACCTCATCGTCGGCGGCGGGATGGTCGCGGACTCCGCTGCGCGCGGCATCCGCGAACTCGACGCCGACGGGTCGATCGGGATCATCAGCGAGGACGTCGACCGGCCCTACGCCCGGCCGGCGCTCTCGAAGAAGCTGTGGACCGATCCCGAGTTCAGCTGGGACGAGAAGGTCGACCTCCACACCGAGGAGACCGGCGCCACGTTCGTGCTCGGCACCCGGGTGACGTCGATCGACCGGGACGCGAAGACCGTCACGACCGACCAGGGCGACACCCACGGTTACGAGCGACTGCTCATCGCGACCGGCGGCAAGCCACGAGGACTCGACGGACTCGAGCCCTCGGACCGCGTGCTCGACTACCGGAGCGCCGCCGACTACCGGAAGCTCCGGGAGTTCGCGGACGCCGGCGCGCACGTGGTCGTCGTCGGTGGTGGCTACATCGGCACCGAGATCACGGCGGGCATCTCGCAGAACGGGGCGGAGGTCACGTTCGTGGACCCCGACGAGGTCGTGGGCGGACGGATGTTCCCTGACGACCTCGCCCGGGCGTTCCAGCAGCGGTTCGTCGACGCCGGGGTGGACCTCCGCCTGGGTCGCCGCGTCGAGTCGGGCACCCAGACCGCCGACGGCGTCGTGCTCACGCTCGACGACGGGACGACGGTCGAGGCCGAGGCGGTCGTCGTCGGGCTCGGCATCGAGCCGGTCACGCAGCTCGCCGCCGACGCCGGCCTCACCGTACGCGACGGCATCGTCGTGTCCTCGACGCTCCGGACCGACGACGAGTCGATCTTCGCCGCAGGCGACGTGGCCGAGTACCCGGACCGCATCCTCGGCACCCGCCGCGTGGAGCACGTCGACAACGCGCAGCAGCAGGGCCGACAGGCCGGGCGGAACCTCGCGGACGCCGACGAGACCTACGACCACACACCGATGTTCTACTCGGACGTGTTCGACATGGGCTACGAGGCCGTGGGGCAGGTCACCTCGTCACTCCACACCGTCGAGGACTGGCGCGAGCCGACCGTGACCGGCGTCGTCTACTACCTCGACGACGACCAGGTCGTGAAGGGTGTCCTCCTCTGGAACGTGTGGGACAAGACCGACGAGGCCCGGAAGGTGCTCGCCGACGCCCACTCGCTCTCGCCGGACATGCTCATCGGACGCATCCAGCCCTGACGGGCCGGACCGGCTGACTGACGGGAGGCGCGGTGCCAGCTGGCCCCGCGCCTCCCGTCAGTCGCGTTGGGCGTCAGCGCGCGTCGCGCGCTTCGGGGGCGACCTCGTCGACCACCTCGCGTCGGTCGGCCGGGTCCACCGGGACGCCGTCCCCGTCCGCCATCGCGACCGCGTGCGCGGACTTCGCGGCCTCGAGCGCCTCGTCGTCGTTCCGCGCCATGCCGAACAGCTCGATGAAGCGCGACTTCACGAGGAGCCAGGCGTCCCCGGGGCTCAGCCGGGCGAGGTCCGAGGACGTCGAGTCGTCGCGCACCCGCTGGAGCGAGGACACCCCGCGGTCGGGGATGCGCCCGGCGACGTGGTCCACCGCGAGCCGCGCGACCGCGTCCGCCTGTGCGTGCATGACCGAGTGCGCGCCGTCGACGACCTCGCGGAGCACCGCGTACGGGAACACCCGCGCGAGACGGCGGACCCAGTCGCGCGGCACCATCGCATCGTGCTCGCCGCGCACGATCAGCGTCCGGGCCTGCACCTCGGCGGCGCGCTCCTCGATCGGGAACGCGATCATCCGCGGCAGCACCTTCGAGAACCAGTGCCATCCGCAGAGCACGTACGCGGTGATGCCCTGCCACCGCACCGCCGCGGGCTCGTGCACCGTCGACCGGAGGAACCGGAACGCCGACTGCCGCACGGTGCGGGCGCGGGAGTCGACGACCGGGCTGATGAGCACGAGGTCGGAGATGCCCGGACGTCGGGCCGCGACCTCCGTGACGACCTGGGTGCCCATCGAGTGGCCGACGAGCACCGGGTCCTCGAGCCGGAGCTCGTCGATGACCCGTTCGACGGCGTCCGCGTACCGCTCGATCGACACCCTGCCGCGGAAGTGCGGCACGCCCGCGAAGCCGGGCAGGTCGAGGGCGTGCACCGGACCGTTCTCGTTGAGGTGCGGTGCCAGCCGCTCGTAGTACGTCGCGGCGATGCCCAGTCCGGCGACGAGCACGAAGGCGCGGTCGCCCGGCTCACCGATGGAGCTGACGCGGACGTAGGTGCCGTCGACGGCGATGCGGTCGACCTCGACGGTGACGTCGGCGTCCTCGGCCTCAGCGAGGCGGCTCGCCGGGTCGGGTGCGTGAGCAGCGCGGTCGGGAGTGCGGGCAGCGCGGTCGGCGGCGTGCGTGGTGCGGTCGTGCGGCGTGCGGTCGTCGTCCACGGTGTCTCCTCGGGTCGAACGGTCGCCCAGGATACCCGCGGAGGTGGTCCGCCCGGCGGACCCCACCCCGTCAGCCGCTGAACGTGTACGCGGGGAAGCCGTGCACGCGGGTCGGCACCGCGAACACCGCGCCCGAGTGCGGGTGGTGCTCCAGGTCCTCCTCCGCGAGGTTCTCCCGCGCTGTCCCGACGTAGAGCGTCGACAGGTCCTCGCCGCCGAACGCCACCGAGGTCACGTTCGGGGCAGGGACCTCCACCGTCTCGAGGTGTGCTCCGTCCGGCCCCCACCGCTCGACCCGGCCTGCGCCGTAGACCGCCGTCCACAGGCAGTCCTCGTGGTCCCGCACGAGGCCGTCGTGCGCGGCTCCGCTGATGAACGGCACCAGTTCGCCGAGCTGCCCGTCCGGTCCGTAGGACGCGCGGTGGATCGTCGACGTGCTCGTGTCCGTGACGAACATCGCGGAGCCGTCCGCCGCCCACTCGAAGCCGTTCGCGACACCGAACCCGCCACGCAGCGTCCGGACGGAGCCGTCGGGCTCGACCGCGTACAGCGCCCCGGCCGGGTCCTCGCCACCGAGGTCCATGCTGCCGACGACGAAGCGGCCGAACGGGTCGCACTTGCCCTCGTTGAACCGGATGCCGGGCGTCGCGTGCTGCACGTGCACGAGCTCGCGTTCGACCGCGCCGTCGTGGCCCGTCAGCACCACGGTGTCCCCGAGGGCCGCCACGAACCCGCCCGCGGCCCGGGGTTGGAAGCTCGCGAGGGGCGGCGGCAGCGGGACGACGCTCCGGACCGTGCCGTCGGCAGCCGCGGTGGTGAGCGTGCCGAGGGTGATGTCCGTCCAGCGGAGCACCTGCTCCTCCGGGCTCCAGACGATGCTCTCGGCGAGCACGGCTCGATCGTCGCAGAAGACCGTCACGGGTCCGGTGGTCACGGTGTCCATCGGTCCTGCCTACCGGCGGTCGGCTCCGTGCCCGTCCAACAAGCTCCGTGCCCGTCCGACAAGGTGTGCGGACTCTCACCCGGTTCCTGGTCCGGGCGGCTTGCCCCCGCGGCCCGACGAGCGAATCGTTGGGCTTCCATCGTCCGGGACGTCCCCGACGACAGGAGGGGCCCCATGACGCCGAAGCCACGACCGTCGCTCCGCGCACGCCTCGGCGACTGGGCGTACGTGGTCGTCGGGAGCGCCGCCATCGTCGTCGGGACGGCGGTCGGACTCGCGGTGTCGGTCGGGGAGTTCTTCGCGTCCGGGATGGAACCGAGGGAGACGTCCCAGCCCGCCGACCCGGTCGACGACGAGCCCTCGTAGCGGTCCCGGTCCGCTCGGCGGGCGTGAACCGTGGTGACCCCGCGCGGCCTCAGAGGCGGGCGTACCGGGCGCGGAAGAAGCTGTAGACGCCGAACGCCACGAACCCGATGCCGATCACGACGAGCACGACCGTCCCACCGGGCACGCCGCGCAGCGCGTCGAATGCACCGTCGAGCCCGGTCGCCTGGTCCGGGTCGCTCCGGAACGCCGCCACGGCGACGAGCACGCCCACCGCGATCACCGCGACGCCCTTGAGCACGTAGCCGACGGTCCCGAGCACCGTCACGGCGTGCTCGATCGGTCGTCGGGGCCGGACGAGCTGCTTCCAGAACGAGCGCCGGGCTCCCTCGACGACCAGTGCGACGCCGATGCCGATCGCCACGGCGGCGACGAGGAGCAGGAGGAACACCCCACCCGGCGTCGCGAGGGCCTTCGCCGCAGCACTCCGAGACGAACCGCTCGAGCTCGTCCCGACGCCGATCGCGTACTGCACCGCCGACACCGACACCGCCCCGTACACGATGGCCTTGCCGGCGTTCTTCGCCCGGGCACCCCAGGCGCGGGCGCTGTCGCTCCGACCGCCGACGACGGCCTCGACGACGAGCCGGATCGTGAGCGCCGCCGTCCCGACCGCGACGACCCAGAGCAGGAACACCCCGCCGGGGACACGCTCGATCTGCTGCAGCGCCCCGGACTGGTCGGTCTCGCTCCCGCCGGCCGCGCTGCCGATCCCGAGCAGGACGACGAGGTACCCGATCAGCAGGTGGACGACACCGCTGCCGATGAAGCCGCCGCGGGCCAGCAGCTCGAACCAGCGGCTGTCCGCCACCCGTCGGGCCTGTCGCCCGGCGTCCTCGACCGCTCGTTCCGCCGTTCCGCTCATCGATCCAGCGTGCCCGTCCGCCGACGCCGTGTCCGGGCGGTGCGGTCGCCGGACCGGTCCGCCTGCCGCCGGGAGGCCCGTGGCGGCGCCGCCACGGGCCTCCCGTCCGTCAGTCGCCCTTGACGTTGACGACCTGCCGGAGCGTGTGCCGGACGCGGACCAGGTCCGCGGCGTCCGCCATCACCTGGTCGATGTCCTTGTACGCCGCCGGGATCTCGTCGAGGAACGCGTCGGTGTCCCGGTACTCGATGCCGGCCATCGCCGCCCGCAGCTCGTCGTGCGTGAAGGCCTTCCGAGCCGCCGACCGTGAGAACCGCCGGCCGGCGCCGTGCGGCGACGACTCGAGGGAGGGCTTGTTGCCGAGCCCCTCAACGACGTACGACGCGGTACCCATCGACCCGGGAATGAGCCCGGGCTGTCCGGCCGACGCCTGGATCGCACCCTTGCGGGACACCCAGACGCTCTTCCCCCAGTGCGTCTCGCGCTGCGTGAAGTTGTGGTGGCAGTTGATCCGCTCCTGCTCGTCGACCGCGGTCCCGAGCACCTCGGCCAGCTGGCGGACGACGCGGTCCATCATCTCCTCGCGGTTGAGCAGGGCGAAGTGCTGCGCCCACCGGAGCTCGGCGATGTACCGGTCGAACTCGGCGGTGCCCTCGACGAGGTAGGCCAGGTCGGGGTCCGGGAGCTCGATCCACCAGCGCTGCATCAGCTTCTTTGCGACGGCGATGTGCCGCTGCGCGATCTTGTTGCCGACCCCGCGGGAGCCGGAGTGCAGGAACAACCAGACCCGGTCCGCCTCGTCGAGGGACACCTCGATGAAGTGGTTCCCGGACCCGAGCGTGCCGAGCTGGTTCCGCCACCCACCGTGCGCGCGTGCCGGGTCGAAGCCGGCGGCCTCGGCCAGGGTCTCGAGCTCGGCGATGCGCGGCTCGGCCGTGGCGACGATCTTCCGGTTCGCGGCTCCGGCGGACAGCGGGATCGCCCGCTCGATCTGCTCGCGGAGCGTCCGCAGGTCGGACGGCAGGTCGGCCGCGCTGAACTGCGTCCGTACGGCGATCATGCCGCAGCCGATGTCGACGCCGACCGCCGCCGGCATGACCGCGCCGAGGGTGGGGATGACCGAGCCGACGGTGGCGCCGAGGCCGAGGTGGGCGTCGGGCATGAGTGCCAGGTGCGGGAACACGAACGGCATCCGCGCCGTCGTGCGGGCCTGCTGCTCGGTGTTCTCCTCGAGCACCGAGGCCCAGCTGAGCAATCGGTCGGTGATCTTCTGCATCGTTCGTCTCGCTTCCGTGACGGTGTCGCGGCCGTGGTGACGGCCTTCGGTGGCGGTCCGGGACGACGACGCTGCGGGCGGACGGGCCCACCCCGAGGGTGGACCGTGCGCGGAGAGCAGGAGAAGGACGCCCCGGGCCGGGTGGGCACGCGGGGCGTCGGGTGACGGTCGCGTGCCTACGCGGGGTTGCGGAGGGACTGGTTCGCGTACTGCCGTCCGGACAGCACGACGAGCGTGTCGAGCGTGGGCTCGACCCGCTGTTCGAGGTGCCGTACGGCGCGCATGCGCGGTCCTTCCGTGGTGCCCGGGACGGGCGGTCCTGCCGGTGGGCAGGAGCACGACAGTAGTGCGACACGCCCGGGGTGCGCAAGGGCGACACGCCCTGGCACGGCTCAGTCCGCTCGCGTCTCGAGCTGCTGCCGCAGCCGCTCCAGCGCGGGTCCCGCGTCCCGCAGCACCCGCCGCTCACCGTCGGACAGGGCCTCCATCGCGGCGACGAGCACGCGCTCCGCCGAGGCGTCGTACACCGCGAGCCGCTGCCGTGCGAGGTCGGTCAGCCCGACCTCGGTGCTCCGCCCGTCACCGCGCGCGAGCCGCCGTTCGACGAGCCCGTCGCGCTCCATCGCGGCGACGAGGTTGCTGACGGTCGAGCGCGCGAGCCCGAGCGCCCGGCCGAGCGCCGTCGGATTCGACCACCCGTCGACGTCGAGCCGTCGCAGGACCTCGATCTGCGCGTCGGGGATGTCGGGCAGGTCGACGGAGCGTCGCGCGGTGTTGAGGAGCGACCGTCGGAACGGGCCGACCTCGGCGCTCAGCCGACGCGCGACTGCCGGCAGGTCGGGGTCGCTCGGACTGATCGTCACCCTCCCAGGGTACTCACCGGAAATACGTGTGCAACAAACGCATCACTGGAGCAAACGCGACGCATGCAGATCACGACGAGCGTCGAACACCCCGTGCCCGAGCAGGACCTCTCGGGCATCGTCGGACACCGGTTCATCTACACGTACGCGAACGGCTGGCGGTACGAGATGTACGTCAAGAACGCGACGACCATCGACTACCGAATCCACTCCGGCATGGTCGGCGGCCGCTGGGTCAAGGACCAGCACGTCGACCTCGTGGCGCTGACCGCCGGTGTCTACAAGGTCTCGTGGAACGAACCCACGGGCACGAGCGTCGTGGTGACGGTCGTCCCGGGCGAGCGGGTGCTGCACGGCACGATCTTCTTCCCGCACTGGGTCGAGGAGGACGGCAGCAAGACGGTGCTCTTCCAGAACGACCACCTCGACCGCATGCGCGAGTACCGCGACCAGGGCCCCACCTACCCGATCTACGTCGTGCCGGAGTTCGCGTACATCACGCTGTTCGAGCACGTCGGCGAGGACGACGAGACCGTCGTCGACACCGCCCCCGGTGACCTCCCCGCCGGCTTCGCGGACCGGACGAACTGATGGAGCCGATCAGTCTCGAGCACCACGGCCGGACGCTCCGCGGCTGGCAGCTCGGCGCCGACGAGCCCGGGCGCCCGGCGGCGCTCCTCGTGCACGGGTTCGGCAGCACGGACACCGGCGGGCAGCAGCTCCTCGTCCAGACCGCACGACGGCTCGCCGACCACGGCGCTGCGGTCCGCTCGTACAGCCGGCTCGGCCACGGAACGAGCGACGGTGACTTCGCAGACATCACCATCAGCGACGAGGTCGAGCAGGTCACGACCATGGTCCGGACGCTCGCCGCGGACGTCGACGGTCCCGTTCACGTCGTCGCGCACAGCCTCGGAGCCGTCGAGTCTGCCCTCGCCGCCGCACGCGAGCCGGACCTCGTCGCGACACTGACCCTGTGGTCACCCGCCGGCGTGGTCGTCGACGACATCGCGAGCAAGGACGAGATCCAGGGACAGCCGCTGGCGCCGGCACGCGAGCAGGGCTTCTTCGACTTTGGTGGGATGGCGCTCGGTACGGCGTTCATCGACGAGGTGACCGCCGGGCTCGACGTGTACGCGGGGATCGACCGCTACACCGGTCCGGCGGAGGTGTTCCACGGTACGGCGGACCAGATCGTGCCGCTGTCCTACGGCGAGCGCTACGGCGAGGTCCTGCCCGGGGCGGCGTTCACCCCGGTCGAGGGCGCCGATCACGGGTGGTCGTCCGTGCCGTTCCGGCGGCTCCTCCTCGACCGGCTGGTCGCGGCGACGGGGCTCACCAACGTCGCCTGACGGCTCCTGCACAGCCTGGAGGCACGACTCGGGTCTCCACAGCGGGGTACGTCCGGCTGATGGTCGCCACCACTGCCAGGGCAGGCTGGGCCCATGAGTGAGCGGACCCGGGACACCCCTGATGCGACCGAGAACGAGGAACGCACCGACGGGTACGTGCCCCTGCGGTCCTACGGCGCCGTCGGTGACGGGCGCACGGTGGCCCTCATCGCGCTCGACGGTCGGATCGACTGGCTCCCGATCCCGTCGATGGACTCACCGCCGGTGTTCGCGAGCATCCTCGACGCCGAGCACGGCGGGCACGTCGCACTCCGGCCGGTCGCCGACGCCGAGGTCTCCCGCGAGTACCTGCCGGGCACGAACGTCCTCGTCACGACGTGGACCACGGCCTCCGGGCAGGTCACGGTGTCCGACGCGATGGTCACCGGTGTCGCCGGTCGGCTGCCGTGGGCCGAGGTCGCCCGGTGCGTGCAGGGCGTCCGCGGGTCGGTCGAGCTCGAGTGGGCCGTGGTGCCCGGCACGCTGCTGGGCACCGCCGAACCGAAGCGGCTCGACACCGCGAACGGCGCCGTGATCGGCGTCGACGGCATCACGATCGCGATCGTCGAGCAGGGCTTCGAGCCGGTGCACGACGACGGCCCGCGCTTCTCCGGCCGGTTCACGGCGAACGAGGGGTCGAAGCACATCCTCACGATCGTCGGCACCCACGACGAGCCGATCTTCATGCCGAAGCCCGAGGCGGCCCTCGCCGCGATGGACCGCACGATCGACAACTGGGCGACCTGGTCCGAGGCCTTCCACTACGACGGGCCGTGGGCGGACGCCGTGCAGCGGAGCGCCCTCGCCCTCAAGCTGCTCATCTACTCCCCCACGGGGGCGATCGCAGCGGCGCCGACCACGAGCCTGCCGGAGGACCGAACCGGCGGGAAGAACTGGGACTACCGCTTCGCCTGGGTCCGCGACCTGTCGTACACGGTGCATGCCCTCACCCGCTTCGGGCTGCGTGAGGAGACGCACGCGGCGGTGTCCTGGGTGATGCGGACCATCGCCGAGCACGACTCGTCGATGCCGATCTTCTACGAGCTCGACGGGTCGAAGAGCGACGGCGTCGAGGACCGCGACGTGCCGGGGTGGCAGGGCATCGGGCCGGTGACGATCGGCAACCGCGCCGGCGACCAGCTCCAGCTCGGCGTCTGGGGCGACGTCTTCGAGATCCTGCGGCAGTACGTCCGCGCCGGGAACGTGCTCGACCGCAAGACCGCCGCCGTGCTCGAACGACTCGCGGACGACGCGTGCCACCGCTGGGAGGAAGCCGACTCCGGCATGTGGGAGCTGCAGGACACGCAGCACTACGTCACGAGCAAGATCGGCTGCTGGCAGGCCCTCGACGCCGCTGCCGAGCTGCACGACGCGGGCATGATCGACGGCCCACGGGACAAGTGGGTCGAGAACCGCGAGCTCATCGAGCAGTGGGTCGCGGAGCACGGGTGGGACGAGGAACGCGGGTACTACGTGATGTACCCGGGCTCGGACAAGCTCGACACCTCGATCCTGCTGCACGCGATGAGCGCCTTCGACCGCGGTCCGCGCATGGCGTCCACGATCCGCGCGATCGAGGACCAGCTGCAGCGCGGTCCGCTCGTCTACCGGTACTCGGGCATGGAGCAGGAGGAGTCGCCGTTCGTCGCGTGCTCGTTCTGGCTCGCCGCCGCGATGGCGTGCACCGGGCGGGTGGACGACGCAGCCGGGCTCATGGACGCGATGGTCGCGCAGGCGAACGACGTCGGGTTGTACAGCGAGATGATCAGCGAGGACGGCTCCTTCATGGGGAACCTGCCGCAGGGTCTCTCGCACCTCGCACTGATCCAGGCCGCGTTGACCATCGAGGAGGTCCGTGCCGAGACGGCTGACAGCGACACGGCCGACGGGGACGACACTGGCGGGTCCGACCGCACAGCGTGATCATGGAGGGGTCATGAACGACGTCGACGCACGCATGGACCGACTCCGACGCGCCGCTCGCTACCGGTACGAGCGGCTCGTGGAGAGCGAGATCGAGCGCGGATCCCTCGACCCGGACGAGGTCCGTGAGGAACGACGGCTGCTGCAGGCGAAGGACGTCGGGCAGCACGCTCGCGCCCTCATCGAGGAGGCCGAGCGCCGCGGCGTGTTCGAGGGCAACCCGTACCACGGCAAACCGCTCCCCTCGAACGACGGCCGCCACGACCCCGACTGGTGGATCCGCTCGAAGATCGAACGGG
The DNA here is from genome assembly GCF_044749145.1 of Curtobacterium sp. NPDC089689. NCBI lineage: Bacteria > Bacillati > Actinomycetota > Actinomycetes > Micrococcales > Microbacteriaceae > Curtobacterium > Curtobacterium sp. NPDC089689. The sequence goes on from NZ_JBIVHJ010000001.1 coordinate 832,124, forward strand.
AGCAGATCAGCGGGATCGCGCCGCCGGCGTTCGCGCTCCGGAAGGAGGACGCCGAGCTCGACGACCAGCTCGATGCGCTCTCGACGGAGGGCGACGTCCGCGACGTCCTCGAGGACTTCAACGCCCGGGTCAAGGAAGCCCGACGGCAGCTGCTCGGCGGGCCGCCCGTGGTGACACCGCTCCGCGACGTCGATGCAGCGGTGTCGGCGTGGCACGCCCGTCGGGAGGCCCGAGCCGCGTCCGACGCGGCCGCGGCGGCCGCGCGGGCTGCGGCGTCCGACACCCGGCGACCTCGTTGGTGGCGCCGTCGTCGCTGAGGTGATCCGCGCCTCCAGGCCGGTGCACACGCACGAGAGCGCCGCCCCCGTAGTCCGGGGGCGGCGCTGCTGCGTGGTGGTGCGGGGTGTTACTTGATCTTGGCGGTGATGGTCGCGGTGCCCACGAGCAGGCCGCGCTTGACGGCGTCGGTGCCGAACGTCTTGTTCAGCAGACCGGCAGCGTCCTCGGACACGTGCACCGTGGTACCGGTCAGGATCGCGTTGTCGCCCTCGAGCTGCAGCGGCTTGAGGGTGCCACCCCACAGCTCGAACAGGTACGCGTTCGCCGCGGCGACCTTGCCGTTGACCAGCACGTCACCGTAGAGCTTGGACGACCCCGGGTTCACCACGAAGTTCTCCAGCGTCACCGTCGTGTCACCGGCCTTGAGCGTCAGGCCCGAGTCGTCGTGGTTGAGCAGCCCCTGCACGTAGGGGCGGTACGAGCCGTCCGGGTTCCAGTACGTGACCGACCCGGCCGTGATCGGGAACGACACCGACCCGTTCTCGAGCTTGGCGTCGCCGGACACCCCGGGGGTGAGCTTCAGGGCGGTGAGGGCGTCGGTGAAGCCCGAGTCGAGCTTCACCGCCGTCGTGCCACCCAGCACCTCGGGCACCGACGCGACCGGCGCCGGGATCTTCGACGAGGACGAGGACACGGTGTGGATCGCGGGCGTCGACGCGTTCGCGGCGCCGACACCGAACGCGGCGCCACCCAGGACGAGCGCGCCCGTCGTGGCGAGGGTGATCGAGGTCTTCAGGCTCTTGCGCATGATCTTCGTTCCTTTGCTGTGGTTGACGCTCCGGCCGGCGGCCCTGACCCGCGCTGCTGTGCGCGAGTCGTGTACCGGCCGTACGTGACCGGGGAGCTTCTTGGGCGATCCGCCCTGGTGTCATGCATTCGGCACCCCCGTCCCGACGGTTTGGACGTGTTTGCTGGAAGTTCGCCACCTGCCGCTCCGTACCGTGGGTGTATGTCCCCTGCACCCATCGCGACCACCGACCGCATCCGGGCGATCGACGCCTGGTGGCGCGCCGCGAACTACCTCACCGCCGGGCAGATCCACCTGCTCGACAACCCGCTCCTCACCCGGCCGATCGAGCCGGACGACATCAAGCCACGCCTGCTCGGCCACTGGGGGACCTCGCCGGCGCTCAACCTCGTGTACGCGCACTGCAACGCACTCATCGCCGAGACGGACCGACAGCTGCTGTACGTCTGCGGTCCCGGGCACGGCGGCCCGGCGATGAACGCGAACGCATGGCTCGACGGCACGTGGAGCGAGCTCTACCCGGACACCACGCCGGACACCGACGGGCTCCAGCGCTTCTTCCGGCAGTTCTCGTTCCCCGGCGGCATCCCGTCGCACGCCGCGCCGGAGACCCCCGGTTCGATCAACGAGGGCGGTGAGCTCGGGTACTCCCTCGCCCACGCCTACGGTGCGGCGCTCGACAACCCGGACCTCGTCGTCGCGTGCGTGGTCGGCGACGGCGAGGCCGAGACCGGGCCGCTCGCCGCGTCCTGGCAGGCGCACACGTTCCTCGACCCGGTGTCCGACGGCGCCGTCCTGCCGATCCTCAACCTCAACGGGTGGAAGATCGCGAACCCGACCGTCCTCGCCCGCATCCCCGGGGAGGACCTCGACGCGTACTTCCGCGGGCTCGGCTACGAGCCGATCACGGTCGACTCCTCCCGGGTCGACCACGACCCGTTCGCCGTGCACGCCCTGCTCGACGCCGCACTCCGGCGAGCACTCGCCCGCATCGACGACATCCAGGCCGCCGCCCGCGCGCAGGCCGAACGCGCCGCAGCCGGACAGCTCGCGGGTGCTGCCGACCTCCGTCCGCGGTGGCCGATGATCGTCCTCCGCACCCCGAAGGGCTGGACGGGGCCGAACGAGGGCACCTTCCACTCGCACCAGATCCCGCTGCCCGACGTGCGGACGAACGACGAGGACCGCGCCCGGCTCGAGGAGTGGATGCGCTCCTACCGCCCGGAGGAGCTGTTCGACGAGCACGGCCGGCCGATCGGCATCCTCGGATCCATCCGTCCCGAGGGCGACCTCCGCATGAGCGCGACCCCGTTCGCGAACGGCGGCCGGATCCGGACCGCGCTCGACCTCCCCATGATCGCCGACCACGGCGTCCCCGCCGGTGAGCCCGCCTCGGCGACCGGGACCCTCGGCCCGTGGCTCGCCGCCCTGGTCGAGCGGTACGGGTCGGACTTCCGCCTGTTCGGCCCCGACGAGACGATCTCGAACAAGCTCGACGCGGTGTTCGACGTCACGAACCGGGTCTGGCGAGCGGACCGGGCACCCGGCGACGAACACCTCTCGGCGCGCGGCCGCGTCATCGAGGTCCTGTCCGAGCACGTCCTCGAGGGCATGCTCGAGGGCTACGTCCTGACCGGTCGGCACGGCATCCTCAACACGTACGAGGCGTTCGCGCACATCATCGACTCGATGGTCGGGCAGTACGCCAAGTGGCTCGAGTCCTCCGCGGACCTCGACTGGCGCATGCCGGTGTCGAACCTCACGATCCTGCTCTCGTCGCACGTCTGGCGACAGGACCACAACGGCTTCTCGCACCAAGATCCCGGGTTCCTCGACGTCGTCGCGTCGAAGCAGCAGGACCTCGTGCGGATCAAGCTCCCCGCCGACGCGAACACCCTGCTGGCCGTCACGGCCCACGCGCTCGAGACCACGAACCGCATCGAGGTCATCGTGGCCGGGAAGCACCCGGAGCCGGTGTTCCTGTCGCTGGAGGACGCCGTGGCACACGCCGAGGCAGGGCTCGGCGTGTGGGAGTGGGCCGGCACGGAGACCTCGGTCGGCCGGGCGGACGTCGTGCTCGTCGGGGCCGGCGACGTCCCCACGGTCGAGACGCTGGCGGCCGCCGCGATCATCCGCGAGCACGCACCCTCGGTCGGCGTGCGGGTCGTGAACGTCGTCGACCTGCTGTCGATCGGCGACCCGCGCAAGCACGAACACCCGGTCTCCGACGAGCGGTACGACGAGGTGTTCCTCCCCGGGACGCCGGCCGTCTTCGCGTTCCACGGGTACCCGGCACTCGTGCACCAGCTCACGTACCGCCGACACGGGCACGACGACCTCCACGTGCACGGTTTTCAGGAGCAGGGCACCACCACCACGCCGTTCGACATGCTCATGCGGAACGACATGGACCGCTTCGCGTTGGCGCACGACGCACTCACCCGGGTCGACGCGTCGGCGCACGCCGAGCTGCTCGACCGCCTCGGTGCGGCTCGTGACGCGGCGCGGGAGTACGCCTACACGCGCGGCGAGGACCACCCGTCGGTCGCGGGATGGGAGTTCGCCGGCTGGCCGCAGGACTGAGCGGCTCGACCGTGCGGCAAGACTGAGCCGCACGTCCGCAGGTCCGCGCGGTCAGGCTCGGCTCCCGCGCCGGACGCGTCTCCTGCACCGACCTGGAGGCACGGCTCACTCTCCACAGGACCGGTCACGCCCGTCGCGTGGCCGGTCCTGTGCTGCCAGGCTCAGGACATGGACGTGGGGTGGACGAGCGCGGCGGTGGCGGTGATCGGCGCCGTGGTGGCGGTGGCGAGCCTGGTGGTGACGGTCCTCGAAGGGGTGCGCGCGAGGCGACATACGAAGTACTCGGCCCACCACGATCACTGGTGGCAGCGTTGGTCATGGATCGCCGAGCGGGCGCTCTCGAACGCCGAGTGCGACCACGACGCCGCAGCGTTGATGGCTCGGGCGGTCCTGAGTCGTTCGTGGTCGACACCGGACGACGACTGGATGGAACGAGCCCTGGACGCCTACGAGTTCCGAGCGGCGAGGCGTCGACGAAAGGAGGCACGACGTGATCAGTGACATGGAGGACGACCGCTTCTTCGAGCTGTTCGCACGCTACGAGCGCAGCACCCTCAGATTGTTGCAGGATCCGCACTACGGTCCGATCATCCGGTCGGACGGCTCCCTCGCGGAACTCGAGGAGATGCGCGTCGAGCGTCGCGAGCGCGAGGAACGAGCCCGCGCCCGGAAGCTCCGCGCCGAGGCCTCCTTCGCCGAAGGCTGAGCAAGCCGACGCACGCCGAGCCGTGCCGAGCAGCGCCGTGCCAGGGTGGACGGGTGAGCGACCTCGTCATCCCGACCCCGCCGCGGCCGACCGTCCCGACGACCACTGGTGGCCAGTTCCCCGTCCGGCGGGTCTTCTGCGTCGGCCGCAACTACGCCGCGCACACGCGGGAGATGGGCCACGACCCGGACCGTGAGCCGCCGTTCTTCTTCACCAAGCCCGCGGACGCCGTCGTCGGTGACGGTGCCGACACCCCGTACCCGCCGCTCACCGCGCAGCTCGAACACGAGGTCGAACTCGTGGTCGCGATCGGCGCCGCCGCGGTCGACGTCCCGGCGGCCGACGCGCTGGGCGTCGTCTGGGGCTACGGCGTCGGGCTCGACCTCACCCGCCGCGACCTCCAGGCCGAGGCGAAGCGGCTCGGTCGCCCGTGGGACGCTGCGAAGGGGTTCGACGCGTCTGCCACGGTCGGCGTCCTCGTCCCCGCCGCCGGGGTGGACCCGACGCAGGGGGCCGTGGAGCTGACGGTGAACGGCACCCTCCGGCAGGCCGGCGACCTCGCCGACCAGATCTGGTCGGTCGCCGAGACGATCGCCGAACTGTCCCGCTCGGTCCGGCTCGCGCCCGGCGACCTCCTCATGACCGGCACGCCGGAAGGCGTGGGTCCGCTCGTCCGGGGCGACGTGGTCGAGGGGCGCATCGCGGGCGTCGGGTCGGTCCACACCGTCATCGTCTGAGCGAGCGCGACGCTCCTCCACACTCGCGGTCCCGCCGCGTCCCGGGCACGTGTCGAGGGACTGGGAGCGCTTGCAGGTCGGCAGCGTAGACCTCATGTGACGTCAGGGGTCAGTGGCGTCGCAACATCACGGACAGGGCCGGGTGCCGGGGAGCAGCAGGCCGTCCGGAACCGGAGGTGCCGACGTGCTCGAACACGACCTGCTCGCCACGTCCTCGACCTGGGCGGGCGACGAACCGATCGGCGAGCGGGTGCGCGCCGTCGGTGCCGCCGGGTTCGCGGGACTCTCCCTCACCGTCGGCGACCTGCACGAGGTCCGCGCCACCATCGGGTTCGCGGAGCTCCGGCGCATCCTCGACGGCTCCGGGATCGTCTGGGTGCAGCTCGGCCCACTCGACCGCTGGTGGTCGAGCGACGACCGTTCCGCCGACGAGGACGCCGACCGCGGTGTGGTCTTCGAGGCGACCGCGGCGCTGCGTGCGTGGCAGGTCGTCGTCGGGGCGGACACGACCCTGACGGTCCGCCCCGCAGCGATGATCGACGACTGGGTGGCGCTCGCGGCGCGGACCGAGCAGCTCGGTGCGCAGCTCGTCCTCGAGCCGGAGCCGTGGTCGAACCTGCCGACGGTCGAACGGGCCGCTCGGTTCGTGACCGCCGCGGGGCACCCGAACGGCGGTCTGCTCCTCGACGCGATGCACACCCTCCGGGGCGGCTCGACCCTGGCATCGGTGCACGAGGGCGTCGCGCCCGCCGTGCTCGCCGCGGTCGAGCTGAGCGACGGGCTCCTCCACACGCCGGCCGGCATGACCCTCGCCGAGGAGTCCCGCGCCGCACGGCACCTCCCCGGCTCCGGGGCGTGGGATCTGCCCGGCTTCGTCCGGACCGTGCGCGACCTGGGCTTCGACGAGCCGTGGGGCGTCGAGGTCCGGACCGCAGCGCACCACGCCATGCCGACCGCCGATGCCCTGCGGACCGCGGCTGCCGCCACCCGTGCCGTGCTTGACGCGGCCGATACGTTCGGCGCTCCCGCCGCCCCTGCGATGCCGTCCACGCCGGCGCCGACCTCCGCCGTCGACCTGGACTCGTCGCGCGCCCCGCGGATGCCGATGCCCTCCGTGCCGCTCCCCCGCCGGGAGGCCGACACAGGGACGCCCGCGTAGGTTCGCGAGCATGACGGACCACGACGACGAACTCCTCCGCCGTTCCCAGGACGCGATCGACGAGGCGAAGGCCGCTGCGGCCGACGTGACCGAGCCCGACGAGGACGACCTGGTCGAGCGGGACCTCCCGGTGGCGGACGACGCCGAGCCGAGCGACGGCCCGGCGCCCGCGCCCTGAGCTACCCAGCGACCGCGGCCCAGGACAGCCGGCCCAGGACAGTGGGCCCGGACAAGCCGTCCCAGAAGATTTTCCGATCAGGTGTGACGATCCGGTCCGCCGACGCGTCTCAGTGGTGAGCCTGCCAGTCGCTCACCGCGGCTGGCGTCAGCGCGCCGTGGCCGGTCATCCCTGAACGCCGGTCACGGCGCTCGGACGGCGGCCCGTGCGTTCCCTGATCCGGCGCACGGGTCGCCTTCACCCGCGGGCTCCGCTGCGGACGCGGGGCTCAGTCGTCGACCTCGTCGCCGAGGAAGTCGGCATAGGTGACCTCACCGTCCGCAGTGCCGCCCTCGGGGTGCGCCGGGACGCGCTGCGGTCGCGGGCTCGCCGCCGATCCGCGCTCCTCCGGCGTGAAGGGCGGCAGGTAGTTGCTCGCGCTCATGGTCACGCCCTTCCGTCTCGGCGAACGTAACAGTCGCGGGACGCCCGGCAGAGGGTGGTCCAGCGATCGTCCCCCGGAGACGCGTCGAACGGGGGACGGTTGTTCGCCCGGGGCGGAGCCCATGCGTGTGCATCTGCGCGATCAGGACTCGCGCACGACGTCGTCGGGGTCCTTGTCCGCGCGCCATCCACGCCACGAGGGCTGGCGGAGCCGTCCGTCCCCGGTCCACTCCGCGAACTGCACCTCACCCACGCGCACCGGTCGGACCCAGTGCGCGTCACGCGCATCCGAGCGAGGGACGTCCACGAACGGGGAGTCGTCGCGGGCCAGTGGTTCGAGCACCCCGGCGATCTCGTCGAGGTCGCGGTCGCGGAACCCGGTCCCGACCTTGCCGACGTACTCGAGCCCCTCGGGGCCCGGCACTCCGAGCAGCAGGGAGCCGATGCCGCCCGCCCGCCGCCCCGCACCGGGGCGCCACCCGCCGACCACGACCTCCTGCGTGGCGTGGTGCTTGACCTTGAGCCAGGCCTCCGAGCGCCGACCCCCGGCGTACTTCGAGCTGCGCTTCTTCGCGACGACCCCTTCGAGCCCTCGTCGCTCGGACTCGGCGAGCGCGGCGGCGAAGTCCCCCTCGACGACGTCGGGGACGTCGATGACGCCGCCGGGTTCGACGACCGTCGCGAGGGCCTCCCGTCGGGCGGTGTACCCGTGGCGGGTGAGCTCGTGGCCGTCGGCCTCGAGCACGTCGAACAGCAGCAGGCGCACCGGCGTCGTCGCACGGGCCGCTTCGACCTCGCGCGTCTTCGTGAGGCCCATCCGGTTCTGCAGGAGCTGGAACGAGGGCCGTCCGCGGTCGTCGAGTGCCACGATCTCCCCGTCGTAGACGCCGTCGACCGCGGCTCGTTCGGCGAGGTCCTGCAGCTCGGGGTACTGGGCGGTGAGGTCGTTGCCGTTCCGGCTCGTGAGGGTGACCCGGCCGTCCCGGACGGTCGCGAGCGCCCGGACGCCGTCCCACTTCAGCTCGAACGCCCAGTCCGCGGGGTCGAGCCGGGGCTCGCCCTTCGCCAGCGTCGCCTGCATGGTGCGGCGTTCCTCGGGGCGCTCGGTCGCGGGGCTGGTCGCGTGCACCGCCGGCCGGGAGGCACGGGTCGGCCCCGCCCCGCGCGTAGCGCCGGCCGTGCTGCCGGGCTCGCGGTCGGGCTGGTCCTTCGTGCGGTGGATGAGCCAGTTCTTCTCGTCGCCGTCGCGTCCACGTCCTCGCCCCCGGGTGTGCAGGAGCGCCAACCGTCGCGCTCCCCCGGTCCGGCCGTGCAGCGTGACGATGACCTCTTCGCCGTCGCGCCACTTCTCGAGCTCGTACGTGCCGTCGTCCCAGATCGTGACCGTCCCACCGCCGTACTCGGCCTTCGGGATGGTCCCCTCGAAGGAGCCGTACTCGAGCGGGTGGTCCTCGGTCTGCACGGCGAGGTGGTTCTTCCCCGGGTCCGTCGGTTCGCCCTTCGGGAGGGCCCAGCTGACGAGCACGCCGTCGTGCTCGAGGCGGAAGTCGTAGTGGTCCCGCGTGGCGTGGTGCTCCTGGATCACGAACGTCGGGGTGCCGTCGTCCCGGACGGTCGGCGCCCCGGCGGGGACGGGCTCCGGCGTCTTCGCGGCGTCGCGCTTGGAGCGGTACGCCGCCAGGCGGTCCTCGCTCGCCTGGTCCGCGTCGGCGGTCCGGTCGCTGTCCCAGTGGCCGGCGTCGGGTCGTCCGACGGCCAGCGAGGCGGAGGCGACCGGGTGCAGGAGGTCCCCACGGGCCTCCAGGCGGTCGAGCACGTCGTCGAGGGTGAGCTGCGCGAGCCCGCGCTGCGTCAGTTCGTCCCAGGTGCGCGGGGCGGCGACCGTCGGCCGGTCACGGCCGCGGAGCGAGTACGGCGCGATCGTCGTCTTGTTGCCGTTGTTCTGCGACCAGTCGACGAAGACCTTGCCGGTGCGTTCGGCGCGGCTCATGGAGGACAGGACGAGGTCGGGGAGGTCCTGCTCGAGCGCCCGGGCGAGTTCGTGCGCGACCTCGGACACCTGGGCGGTCGTCGCACGGCCGTCGAGCGCCGCGTACAGGTGGATGCCCTTCGACCCGGACGTGACCGGGTAGGGCTCGAGCCCCATGCCCTGCAGGACCTCGCGCGCAGCGACGGCGACCTCGACGCACTCGGGCAGCCCGACGCCCTCGCCCGGGTCGAGGTCGAGCACGAGCCGGTCGGGGTTCTGGTGCCCGCCACGCGGGCCGAAGCGCCACTGCGGCACGTGGAGCTCGAGCGCGGCCTGCTGCGCCATCCAGACGAGGGTCGCCACGTCGTCGACGATCGGGTACTCGGTGTCGTGCTCCTTGTGGGCGATCGTGTGGTGCCGCACCCAGTCGGGGGCGGAGTCGGGGAGGTTCTTCTCGAAGAAGACCTTCCCGTCGACGCCGTTCGCCCAGCGCTTCCGGGTCACCGGGCGGTCCTTCACGTGCGGGATCATCCACGGTGCGACCCGCTCGTAGTACTCGATCACCCGTCCCTTGGTGGTCCCGGTCTCCGGGTAGAGCACCTTGTCCGTGTTGCTCAGGCTGATCGACCGCCCGCCGACGAGCACCGTCCGCCGCTTCGCGACCGGACTCACAGCGCCACCCCGGTCGCTCCCGCCACGGTCAGGGTGGACCCGGAGGTGTACGACGACTCCGGCCCGGCGAGGTACACGTACGCGCTCCCGAGCTCCACGGGCTGCGCCGGTCGCCCGAACGGGGTGCCCTCGCCGTAGTGCGCGATCTCGTCGCCCGGGTAGCTGATCGGCTGCAGGGGTGTCCAGACCGGCCCAGGCACGACCGTGTTCGCCCGGATGCCCTTCGGCGCGAGCTGGCGAGCCAAGCCGTTGGTGTACGTGATGATCGCGGACTTCGTGGCGGCGTAGTCGATCATCCGCGCCTGCGGCTCGTACGCGGACACCGAGCTCGTCGTGACGATCGCGCTGCCGGGAGCCAGGTGCGGGACCGCGGCCCGGACGAGCCAGAACAGCGAGTACAGGTTGACCTTGAGCGTGCGGTCGAAGGACTCGGTGGTCTGCTCGGCGACGTCCTCGTGCACCTGCTGGAACCCGGCGACGGTGACGAGCGCGTCGAGCCCGCCGAGGGTGCTCACGGCGTCGCGGACGAGCCGTGCGCAGAAGTCCTCGTCGGTGAGGTCGCCCGGTAGCAGGACCGCCTTGCGTCCGAGGTCGCCGATCACGTCGCGGACGTCCTCGAGGTCGCTGAGCTCGTCCGGCAGGGCGTTCAGGGAGACGTCCGCGCCCTCCTTCGCCATCGCGATCGCCGCTGCCCGCCCGATGCCCGAGTCGGCGCCCGTGACGAGGACCCGGTAGCCGGTCATGCGACCGCTCCCCTGGTAGGACCGTTCGCCGTGGTCGGGCGCCGGGTCCATCGCGCTCGCGAGCCCGGAGCCGTCCTGCGTCTGCGCGGGGAACGGTGGGCGGGGGTGCTGGGTCCGCGGGTCCTGCTTGTCGAGCTGACTCATGTGCCCATCGTGCTCGCCCTTCCCCGGCACCGGCACAGCAGCCGCGGACCTGTGGAGAACCCGTCCCTCCGGACGTTCCGGTGCAGGGACGGGCATCATGTGGCCATGAGGTCGATCTGGAAGGGCTCCATCGCGTTCGGGCTGGTCAACGTGCCGATCAAGGTGTACGCGGCCACCGAGACCCACGACGTCTCCCTGCACCAGGTCCACGACGAGGACAAGGGCCGCATCCGGTACAAGCGCGTGTGCGAGTTCGGCCACGAGGTCGAGTACGCCGACATCCAGCGCGCCTACGACGACGGCGAGAAGACCGTCGTGCTCACCGCCGACGACTTCAAGCAGCTCCCCGAGGAGCAGTCGCACGAGATCGAGGTCCTGGAGTTCGTGCCGGTCGAGCAGGTCGACCCGATGATGTTCGAGAAGTCGTACTACCTCGAGCCGGACTCCCGGTCCCCGAAGGCGTACGTGCTGCTCCGCGAGACGCTGGCGAAGACCGACCGGCTGGCGATCGTGCAGTTCACCCTCCGGCAGAAGACCCGGCTCGGCGTCCTGCGGGTCAACGACGACGTCATCCTCCTGCAGGGACTGCTGTGGGGTGACGAGGTCCGTGCAGCGGACTTCAAGGGTCTCGACACCTCCGTGAAGGTGAGCGCGAACGAGCTGAAGATGTCGTCCTCGCTCGTGGACAGCATGTCCACCGACTTCGACCCGGACCGGTACACGGACGCCTACCAGGAGGAGCTGCAGCAACTCATCGACGCGAAGCTCGCGTCCGGCGACGACGTCGACACCGCCGAGACCTTCGGTGAGCGCGACGAGGACGACGACGAGGGTGAGGGTGGTGACGTCATCGACCTGATGGCCGCCCTGCGGGCGTCGGTCGACAAGAAGCGGACGGGAGGCTCGGGGTCGCGTCCCCGGAGCGGGTCGCGTTCCGGGGAGGACGACTCCACCGCTGACGACGCGCCGGCCGAGCGGGCGCCGGCCTCGAAGCGGACGAGCACCGCGAAGACGAGCTCCACGAAGACGAAGGCGTCGACCTCGGGGACCACGGCGAAGAAGGAACCGGCGAAGAAGGTCCCGGCGAAGAAGGCACCGGCGAAGAAGCGCGCCAGCTAGTCCTCGGTGTCCCGCGCCGTGCGGCGCAGCACCGTCGGCAGCGCCGTCCACAGCGCTCCGGTACCGACGAACACCGCGACCCCGGCGATGATCCCCCCGCGGCCGCCGAGCACCACGTCGAACACGAACCACACCGTCCCGGCGAACAGCAGCGCCGCGGCGAAGAGCGTCACGAGCAGCAGGACGTTGCCCGCGCGCACGAGGTCGTGCTTCTGCCGCTGCTTGAAGACGAGGCGGTGGGTGGCCACGACGGCGAGGGCGACGACGGTCACGACGACCGCGAGCACGACGAGCGTGAGGTAGATCGTCTCCTGCCGGGCGGTCAGCGACGAGAACCGCTGCTGGAACGGCAGCGTCAGCAGGAACCCGGCGAGGATCTGCGTCCCCGTCTGCACGATCCGCAGCTCCTGCTGGATGTCGCTCCAGTTGCGGTCCCACCGTTCGGTCGGGGTCTCGTTCCGACCCCGCTGCAACTCGCTCATGCCGCGACCGTACTGCCCGCGCCGGCCCGCGGATCGCCCCGCTCCGTCACGAGCCGGAAACACGTTTCGGGGACACTGGGAGCATGACTCCACAAGAGCCAGGGAGCCTGACCTCGTCATCCGTGAGCGCAGGCCCGCCCGTCACCGTGTCCATCACCCGCCTCGTCGAACCCGACCGGATCCCGGAGGCCACCCGCTGGGTGCAGTCCGGCGTCAACCTCGCGAACCGCTACCCGGGCTTCCTCGGCTCCGGGTGGGTCCGCTCGCACGCGACGAGCCGCGAGTGGCACGTGCTGTACCGGTTCGCGGACCACGAGCAGCTCGCGGCGTGGGAGGCCTCCGACGACCGTCTGCGGTGGCTCGACCTCGGCCGTGACCTCGTGGTGGAGTCCCGGGTCGAGAAGCGCACGGGCATCGAGGGCTGGTTCGACGCCCCGCAGGACACCCCGGCGTCGAGCGCTCCCCCGCGGTGGAAGCAGGCGGTGAGCATCTGGCTCGGCTTCTTCCCGGTGAACCTCGTCTTCACGTACCTGGTCGGCTGGCTCGTCCCGGCGTTCGGGCACCTCGCCGTGTTGCCGCGCGTACTGATCACGACGCTCGTGCTCACGCCGATCATGACGTTCTGGGTGCTGCCGTTCGTGACGAGGGCGATCCGCCCGTGGCTGCTCGCACCGCCTCGGGACGCGTGACCCTCAGCCGAGCACGGACAGCTGGTCGAGCCGCTCGAGGATGACGCCCTCGCGGAGGGCCCACGGACAGATCTCGAGCGCCGGCAGGTCGAAGATGTCGAGGCAGGCCTCGGCGACGAGGGCGCCGGGGACGACCTGGTGCGCGCGGCTCGGTGAGACCCCGGGGAGCGTCGCGAGTTCCTCGACCGTCATCCCGAGCAGCGCGGGCAGCTGCCGTCGGAGTTCGGCGCCGTCGAGGGACCGCGGGACGAGCGGCCCGTCGGCCGAGGGCGCCGCGCCGCAGATCCGGGCGATCGACCGGAACGTCTTCGACGTCGCGACGGCCCGGTCGGGCCGCCCGGAGCGGAGCAGGAGCCCTGCGTCCCGCGCGATCGACACCCGGATCTCGTGTCGGAGCCGCCGGACGTCGTCGTCCGTGGGTGCGCCCGTGGCGAAGAACGACCGCGCGAGCCGGGCCGCACCGATCGGCATCGACCACGCCACGTCCGGTGCCTCGTCGGCTCCGCCGGCGATCTCGAGCGAGCCACCGCCGATGTCGAACACCGCGAGGCGTCCGGCGGACCACCCGAACCAGCGGCGGACCGCCAGGAACGTCAGCCGCGCCTCGTCGTCGCCGGAGAGCACGGCGAGCTCGACACCGGTCGCCCGTTCGACGTGGGCGAGCACCGCGTCGGAGTTCACCGCGTCGCGGACGGCGGAGGTGGCGAACGCGAGCATGTCCTCGCAGCCGCGTTCCTCGGCGACGCGGACGGCGTCGGCGACGAAGGCGGTGAGCGCGTCGATCCCCCGCTGCGTCACGGCTCCGGCGCCGTCGAGGTGCTCGGCGAGCCGCAGCGGCTGCTTGAACGAGGATGCGGGCAGCGGGGCGGCGCCGCCGTGGGCGTCCACCACGAGCAGGTGGCCGGTGTTGGACCCGATGTCGAGGACGCCGACGCGCATGGCACCAACGCTAGCGGCCGGGAGGCGCCGCTCACGCCCGCAGGAACGCCTCGAGTTCGGCGGTGGTCGGGTAGGACGCCTGCGCGCCCGGCTTCGTCGCGGCGTACGCCCCGACCCCGACGGCGAACCGGGCCGCGTCGGCGAGGGAGTCCCCGGCGTCGAGCCGGAGCGCCACCGCACCCATGAACGCGTCGCCGCAGCCCGTGGTGTCGACCGGGTCCACGCGGACGGCGTCGACCGACACCGGGTCCGCGTCGCCGTCGTGCACCGTGCAGCCGGCTCCGCCCCGGGTGACGATCGAGCGCGCGACACCGTGGTCGCCGAGCTCGGCCGCCTCGTGCTCGTTCACGAGCAGGACGTCGGTCAGGTCGAGGAGCTCCTGCGGGACGGCGCCGAACGGCGACAGGTTCGTCAGCACGGTGACCCCGGCGTCGTGCGCGGCGCGGGCGGCGGCGAGCACGACGTCGATCGAGACCTCGAGGCAGAGCCCGAGCACACGGGCGTCGGCGAAGGCGTCGGCGGGGACGTCGTCCGGCGTCAGCGTGCCGTTCGCGCCGGCGGAGATCACGATGGTGTTCTCCCCCGCACCGTCGACCGTGATGACGGCGGTGCCGGTCGCCGTTCCCTGCCGGACGGCGACGTGCGTCGTGTCGACCCCGGCCGCCGCGACGGAGTCGCGGAGCAGCGCACCGTTCCCGTCGTCGCCGACCGCACCGATCATGCGCACCGTGCCCCCGAGCCTCCCGGCTGCCACCGCCTGGTTGGCGGACTTGCCGCCCGGGAGGATCGCGAGGTCCGAGCCCTGCAGGGTCTCACCGGGCTTCGGGAAGCGCTCGGTGCGGACCACGAGGTCCGCGTTGAGGCTGCCCACGACGACGATGCCGGTCATGCGGCTGCTCCTGTCTCGGCCGAGGCCGGGCGCGGGATGAGGAAGGAGGTGGCGAGGGCCGCGCACGTGATCACGGCTCCGAGCAGCATGCCACCGGAGTAGCCCGCGGTGCCCGCGGCCCCACCGGTGCCGAGCGCGATCTGGAGCGCCGGGAGGACCGCGAAGCTGATTCCCGCGCCGAGGTTGAACGCCCCGGCGTTCAGGCCGGGCAGGAACCCCGGGTTCGACTCGGGCGAGAGCACGATGCCGAGGCCGTTGAGGATGATGTTCGCGATGCCCGCGTAGGTGATGCCGATCAGGACCGTCGCGACGACGAGCACCGGGAGCGAGTGCACGCCGACGAAGGCCATCACGAGCGTCGCGACGACGCTCCCGACGAGTCCGACGCGGAGGACGGCCCGGTAGCCGAGGGTGGGCGCGAGCCGACCGGCGAACGGCCCGACGATCCAGCCGACCAGCGCGTACGGCGTGAGGAACGCGAGCGAGGCGAGGTCGGCCTCCATCCCGAAGCCCACCTCCGTGTTCTGCGCGAGCGACGTGACCAGCCCGTTGACCACCGCGAAGACACCGGTCATCGTGAGCAGGGTCGTGACGAGGAGCGCCCAGGTGCCGCGGCGCTTGAGGAACCGCGTCTCGACGAGGGGTTCACGGACCCGCGACTCGACCGCCCAGAAGACGCCGAACGCGACGAGGGCGACGACGATCCCGCCGACCACGAGCGCCCAGTCCGCGGCCGCGAGCTTGCCCGCCTCGTTGAACGCGGTGAGCAGGGCGCCGACGCTGACGACGAGCGGCAGGACACCCCACCAGTCCATCCGGGTGCCGGCGGACGGCTTCGACTCGACGCCCCACACGGCGACCATGAGCGCGGCCACCACCGTGACGACGGCGATCACCCAGAAGATCCCGCGGAAGCCGAAGTGCGTGGCGATCCACCCGCCGGCGAGGGCGTCCACACCCGCGATGCCGCCGTTGACCGCAGTGAGCAGGCCGAGCGCGGCGCCGTAGCGCTTCGGGTCGGCGATCTCGTTGCGGAGGATGAGCAGGCCGATCGGCACGACCGGCCCGGTGACGCCCTGGACCATGCGGCCGACGAACAGCATCGGGACGTTGACGGCGAGGGCGGCCACGACGCTGCCGACGAGCATCACGACGAGCATGCCGAGCAGGACGCGCTTCCGGCCGACGATGTCCGACAGTCGGGGCAGGAACAACGAGAACAGCGCCGCGAGGGTGAAGAACAGGGTCTGCGAGAGCCCGATCGTGGCGTCGTCGGTGCGGAGCTCGCGCGCCATCGTGACGAGGGCTGGGCTGAGCATGCTCGCGTTCAGCTGGAACGCGACGCAGGCGGCGAGCAGTGCGGCGGTCAGTGCGCCGATCGACTTCTTCGTCGAGGTGGAGGTCATGGGGTCAGTGCTCCGGGGTGACGGCGGTGTCGGGGTCGGTGAGGGTGGCGGCTGCGGCGCGCGGGGTCCAGCCGGTGTCGGGCGTCTCGCCGATGCGCTCGAGGGCGTCGACGACGAGGTCCCAGAACCGACCGTGGTCGAGCTCGGTCGCGGCGCTCGTGCGGCAGTCCGCCGGGGCCGGGGCGCGGAAGTCGGCGACGGTCATGCCGAGGGTGTGCTCCCCCTTCGTCTCCACGGTGATCGGCACCTTCACGGCGCGCACGACGGTCGGGTCGATGACGTACGCGACGGCGCAGGGGTCGTGCACGGGCGGCGCATCGAAGCCCTGGGCGTCCTGGTAGGTCTGCCCGAAGAAGTCGAGGAGCTCCCCGACGAACGCGGCCGGGCCGGTGCCGACGGCGGCGATGCGGGCGGCGACCTCCGGGGTGGCGAGTGCCTGGTGCGTCAGGTCGAGCCCGACCATGACGACGTCCCACCCGGCGCTGAAGACGATGTCCGCGGCTTCGGGGTCGATGACGATGTTGAACTCGGCGACCGGGCTCCAGTTGCCGACGTGCAGGCCGCCGCCCATCAGGACGACCTCCTTGACGCGCTCGACGATGCGGGGCTCCTTGCGGGCCGCGAGGGCGATGTTCGTGAGGCCTGCGGTCGGGACGAGGGTCACCGTCCCGGGCTCGTGCGCCATCACGGTGTCGATGATGAGGTCGACCGCGTGCCGCTCGTCGAGGTCGAACGACGGTTCGGGGAGCATCGGCCCGTCGAGGCCGCTCTCGCCGTGGATGTCCTCGGCGACCTCGATCTCGCGCAAGAGCGGTCGGGGCGAGCCCGCGGCGAACGGGATGCCGGTGATGCCGGCGATGCGGGCGACGGCGAGGGCGTTGCGGGTGACCTTCGGGAGGGTCTGGTTGCCGACGACCGTGGTCACGGCGAGCAGGTCGATGTCGGGGTTCCCGTGGGCGAGCAGCATCGCGACGGCGTCGTCGTGGCCGGGGTCGCAGTCCAGGATGATCTTGCTCGGCACGCGAGCCGGCACGCGGTCTTCTGCCACGGGGTCTCCACTTCGTCGGGGATGGAACGTCGAGGCCTGACGCGGTGGGGTCCGCGGCGGAGGAATCAGCTCCCGCGGCACGTCAAGCGTTTGACATGGAACCACGTCAAGCGTTTGACGTCAAGTTGCTGCGAGGCCTGTCGGTACGATCGGCAGGTGTCCTCCCCCACCCGCGTCACCGCCGCGATGGTCGCCGAGCGCGCCGGGACCAGCATCGCCACCGTCTCGCTCGTGGTCAACGGGAAGGACCGCGGCCGCGTCTCGGCCCCGATCGCCGAACGGGTCCGGACAGCGGTCGCCGAGCTCGGGTACGTCGTCGACCACGCCGCGAGCTCCCTCGCCCGTGGCAGTGGCGACCTCGTTGTGCTCATCGCCCCCGACCTCTCGAACCCGTTCTTCGCCGAGGTCATCCGCGGCGTCCGGGACACCCTGACCGACCGCTTCCAGCTCGTGCTCTCGGTCACCGAGCGCGGACGGCAACCCGAGACCTCGGACGTGCGGCGCTTCGAGCGGCTCCGACCGGCCGGGATCCTCGT
Source organism: Curtobacterium sp. NPDC089689 (assembly GCF_044749145.1). Classification (NCBI taxonomy): domain Bacteria; kingdom Bacillati; phylum Actinomycetota; class Actinomycetes; order Micrococcales; family Microbacteriaceae; genus Curtobacterium; species Curtobacterium sp. NPDC089689. Next base: position 849,633 of record NZ_JBIVHJ010000001.1, read on the forward strand.
CGACGCTCCGGCTGCCGGCGAGGACCTCTCCGCCAGCGTGCCCGTCGTGCAGCTCGACGCCCCGGGCGGGGTCGACGCCGTGAACTACGACCTGACGACCGGCGTGCACGAGCTGGTCGAGCACCTTGCCGGTGCCGGGCACCGCCGGATCGGGTACCTCGACGGCACCTCCCGCGCGGCGACCTTCGCGCTCCGCCGACGCCTGCTCGAGGGCGCTGCGACCGCCGCCGGACTCACCGTGTCGCCGCTCGTCGGGCGCGCGGACCTCACGGTGGACGCCGGTGCATCGGCGGGGTCGGAGCTGCTCGACCAGTGGCTCGCCGACGGGGTCACGGCGGTCGTCGCGGCCGCCGACACCCTGGCGTACGGCGTCCTGCGGGTGGCCGCGGACCGGGGACTGCGCGTCCCGGACCAGCTCGCGGTCGCGGGCTTCGACGACCTGCCGTCGTCCTCGGTCACCGCTCCGGCGCTGACGAGCGTGGCCCTGCCGGGAGCGGACCTCGGCCGGGCCGCAGCGCTCCGCCTCCTCGCGACGTTCGACGGCGGCGCCGCCGAGGTGCCGTCACTCCCCACGCGACTCGTCGTCCGCGCGAGCACCGCCGGCTGACGGCGCGCCGGGCCCGCGCTGCCGAACCCGAAACTCGCGGGCGCCGCCCCGAGACTCGCGCTGGGCGACCGCTCTCGCGGACAGCCGGCCGCGAACTGTCGCTCAGGCCGAGTCTCGTGGTCGCGCGTCAGGCCGCGGACGCACCATGCGACGGACGGGAGGCGCGGTGCCAGCTGGCACCGCACCTCCCGTCCGGTGGTGGCGACGACCCGAGACTCGCGCTGGGCGACAGGTCTCGCGCGCATCCGCCCGAGGGCTGTCGCTCAGGCCGGGTCTCGGCCGTCGCCCTCCACTCCGGCTGGAGCCGGAGCAGCCGGGCCGCGCTGCGCGCGCTCGAGCTCGTCGGCCTCGGCACCGCCGACGGCCTCGCCGCGGGCGACCATCCCGGCCACGTCGGCGAGCCGCATCTGCGGGATGAACAGTGCGAGCACGAGCGCGACCGCGATGAACGGCAGGAGGTACCAGAACACCGGCGCGAGCGAGTCCGCGTAGGCGTTCACGATGCCGTCCTGGATCGCCTGCGGGAGCTTCGCGAGTGCCGTCGGGTCGATGCTCGCGCTCGCGGACGCCGCGTCGGACGCGCTGCCACCGGCGCTCGTGAACACGTCGCGGAGCGCGTCGGTCAGGCGGGAGGTGAACAGCGCGCCGAAGACGGCCACCCCGAGGGAGGCGCCGACCTCGCGGAAGTAGTTGTTCGTCGACGTCGCGGTGCCGACCTGCTCCGGCGGGACGGCGTTCTGGGCGACGAGGACGACCACCTGCATGATGAGCCCGAGCCCGGCACCGAACACGAACAGGTAGACGCAGATGAGCCAGATCGGGGTGCTCGCTGCGAGGGTCGTCATCGAGAGCATCGCCAGGCCGACCAGGACCGTCCCGACGATCGGGAACATCCGGTACTTCCCGGTCTTCGTGATGAGCGTGCCGGACAGGATCGAGGTCCCCATCAGGCCGGCCATCATCGGCAGCATCAGCAGGCCGGACACCGCGGCCGAGGTGCCCGACGCCATCTGCAGGAACGTCGGGACGAAGCCGATCGCCGCGAACATGCCGACGCCGAGCACGAAGCCGATCGCGGTCGCGGTCACGAACGTGCGGTTGCGGAAGAACGACAGCGGGATGATCGGGTCCTCGGCGCGGGACTCGACGAACACGAACAGCGCGGCGGCGACGAGGAAGCCGGCACCCCAGGCCCAGGTCTCGGGGGCACCCCAGCCGTGGTCACGGTTGCCGCCGGACTCGGTGAAGAACACCAGGCAGGCGGTCGTCGCGGAGAGCAGGAGGACGCCCAGCCCGTCGATGCGACGCGTCGCCTTCTTGCTCGGCAGGGTCAGCGCGAACCAGGCCACCGCGAACGCCGCGATCCCGACCGGGATGTTGATCCAGAACGCCCAGTGCCAGGTCATGTGGTCGACGAAGAAGCCGCCGAGCAGCGGCCCGCCGACCGCGGAGAGCCCGAAGATCGCGCCCAGCGGGCCGAGGTACTTGCCGCGCTCCGAGGCCGGCACGATGTCGGCGATGATCGCCTGCGACAGGATCATGAGCCCGCCGCCGCCGAGGCCCTGCAGCGCGCGGAACACCACGAACTGCCAGAAGTCGGTGGACACCGCACAGCCGAGCGACGCCAGCGTGAACAGGGCGATCGCCACGAGGAACAGGTTCCGGCGGCCGATGACGTCACCGAACTTGCCGTAGATCGGCATCACGACGGTCGAGGCCAGCAGGTAGCCGGTCGTGATCCAGGCCTGGTGCGCAACGCCCCCGAGGTCGCCGACGATGGTCGGCATCGCGGTCGAGACGATGGTCTGGTCGAGGCTGGAGAGCAGCATCCCGGCGATGAGCGCCGAGAAGATGATCCAGATGCGCCGCTGGGTGAGCAGCAGCGGTCCGTCGGTGCCGGGGCGGGTGCGCCTGGCACCCTGCGCGGTGGCGGTCATGCGGTGGGGTCCTGTCCGGTGGTGGTGATGGCCGCCCTGAGCTGGCGGAGGTTGTCGGTGAGCAACACGTCGAACGGTGGACCGGTGCTCTCGTCGTAGGTGTCGTCGAAGTAGGTGCCGGCGGTGACCTTGAGCAGGGCGGCCGCCGTCTCGGCCACCAACTGCGCCCGGTGGTCGTCCGGGTCGTCCGGCCAGCCGAAGCGGTTCCGGACCGCGCTGGCGACCGCGGCGAGCTGCGCATCGGCAGCCGTGAGGAACTTCGCGACCATCGCGGGCTCGCGGTCGAACACCCGGCGGACGAGCGCCTCGTCCGCGCGGTCGAGCCCGACGACGTGGAGCTGCTCGACCGCGAGCGCGACGACGGACCCGAGGGGGTCGAGCTCCTCCGCCACGACGGCCCGCTCGGCGTAGTCGCGGAGCATCGCCGCGGACGCGCCCTGCTCGATGCCGAGCACCGCGTCGTCCTTCGAGGAGAAGTGGTTGAAGAACGTGCGACGGGAAACCCCGACGGTCTCGCAGAGCTGCTCGATCGTGAAGCCGTGCAGTCCGTGCTCGACGGTCGCACGGCGCGCCTCGACGATCATGCGTCGGCGCAGCGCGCGGGTGCGTTCGGTGGTGGTCACCGCACAAGAATTGCACTATCGGTCTGAGAGTGCAATGGATGTTCTTCGGCTAGAGCGCCTTCGCGAAGCAGAACGACCACGGCATGGTCTCCGCGTACGGCGTGTACACGGGGATCTGCTCCCAGCCCGTCTTGCGGTAGAGCGCGACGGCCTCGGGCTGCTTGTCGCCGGTCTGCAGGATCACCCGGGCTGCACCCTGCTCCCGCGCGACCCGCTCGCCCTCGGCCAGCAGCGCGGTGGCAGCGCCCTTGCCACGCGCGGCAGACAGGACGATGAGGCGCTTCAGTTCGACCTCGTCGCCGAGACGACGGACGGCGATGTGCCCGAGCGGGGTGCCGTCCTCGTCGAGCGCGAGGAGCGACGTGATCACGTCGGCCGGGTCGACCGTCAGCACCCGGTTGCGCTCGGCGGTGACGGCAGGGTCCTCCGCGGCGTTCGCCGAGCCGTACCGCTCGTGCATCTCCTCGTCCATGGTGGCGCGGAGGGCCACCCCGCGGGGGTCGTCCCAGGCGACGCGTTCGATCGTGATCACGAAGAACGATCCTCGCACGCCCGGGGGCCGATGACCGCGCGGGTGCCGATGACCGCGCGGGTCCCGACGACCGCGCGGCGCCGCTCACCGCAGGGTGGCGATGGGCCCGTCACCCGCGCGGAACGCCGACAGGACCGCGGCCGCGTCGTCGTGCACCGCCGCAGCGCCCGCCCCGCGGAGTTCGTCGCCGCCCACGCCGCCGGTCATCACCCCGATGCTCGTGACGCCGACCCGTCCGGCTGACTCGACGTCCCACACCGCATCGCCGATCATGACCGCGGACCCGGCGGACACTCCGGCCCGTTCCAGCGCGACCGAGATGATCCCCGGGTCCGGCTTCGCCTGCTCGACGTCCTCGGAGCTGGTGACCGCGGTCAGCCACTCCTCGGCGTCGAGCAGCTCGCGGAGTCGCACGAGCTCGGGCTCCGGCGCGCTCGTGGCGAGGACCACCGCGTGCCCGGCGTCGGCCACGGCGGCGAGCAGGTCGCGTGCACCGGGCAGGAGCCGGAGTCGGGGCTGCTGCTCCGCGTAGTACGCCGCGTGGTACTGCTCCGCGGCGTCTCGGGTGTCGTCGGAGGCGTCCGGCAGCAGCGCCTCGAGCAGCTTCGCGGAGTCCATGCCGATCGACCGGTGGATGCGCCAGGCGTCGACGGACTCGCCGATCGCCGTGAACGCACGCCACCAGGCGTCGATGTGGGCGTAGTTGGAGTCGACGAGCGTGCCGTCGATGTCGAAGAGGACTGCGGTCGTGGGTGCGTCGGCCATGTCGCCATGGTCCTCGGCGACCGACGTGACGCCTCCCAGGGCTGTCCGTCAGACCGTGATCGACTCCCCGGACCCGAGGATCGTCACCGGGACCGGACCGAGTCCGTCGGACCCCAGGAAGCGTGCGGTGGACTGCTGCCCCATCTCGCTGAGCATCGCCTCGTGGATCTGCACGGCACGCTCGGGAGCGACCTCGCGCACGTAGTCGACCGCCTCCGCGGTGTGCGTCCACGGACCGCTGGTCGGCACGAGGAGCGTCGGCACCGGGACACCGGGGACGAGGTACGCGTCGCCGGGGTGGAACACGGTGTCGTCGACGAGGTAGCCGACGTTCGCGATCGTCGGGATGTCACGGTGGATGACGGCGTGCTGCTCGCCGAACACGCGCACCGAGAACGGGCCGACCGCGAACGCGTCGCCGGCCTGCACCGCCGCGACGCGTCCGTCGTGCTCGCCGAGCTGGTCGACCACGGCCTGCGGAGCACGGACGACCAGTGCGGGGTTCGCCTCGAGCCCGGCGCGGACCGCGTCGACGTCGAAGTGGTCGAAGTGCTCGTGCGTGACGAGGACGCCGGTCGCCGCACGCACCAGGTCGGCGGCCTCCGGCGTGAAGGCGCCGGGGTCGATCACGAGGGTCGCGCCGTCCCGCTCGAGGACGACCGTGGCGTGGGTGTACTTCGTCAACTCCATGCTCTGAACGCTACCCCTGGGCGGACGGGAGGCCCGTGGCGGCGCCGCCACGTGCCTCCAGGCCGACTGTCGGTCGCGTCAGCTGCTGCGCACGTCCTGCGCGGCGCCCTGCGCGTGGTCCCGCACGTCGGACGCGGCGCCCTGCGCCTCGTCCTTGACGGTCTGCGCCGCGTCCTTCGCGGTGCCCTGCAGGTCCTGCGCGTGCTCCTTCGCGGCGTCGCCGAGCTGCGAGCCGACGTCCTTCGCCTGCTCCTTGACGTCCTCGACGAGCGGAGCGGCCTTGTCCTTCAGCTCGCCGGCCAGCTCCTCCTCCTTGTCCGACGTCGGGATGAGCGAGGACACCAGCCACCCGGCGCCGAAGGCTATGAGCCCCACGGCGAGCGGGTTGCCCTCGGCCTTCGCGACGCCCTGGTGCGCGACGTCCTTCGCGTGGTCGGCGACGCCGGAGGTCGAGCCCGACGCACTCGAGCGGGCGGAGTCGGCCGCGCCCATCACGGACTCACGGACGTTCTGGAACCGCCCCTTGACCTTCTCGGTCTGGCGGTGGGCGATGGACGACGGGCTGACCTTGTCGGCGAGCGCGTCGACGTCGGAGCCGAGTTCGCCGCGCGTGCGTTCGATCTCCGCGCGGATCTCGTCGGGGGTGCGGCTCTCGTTGGGGGTGCTCATGACTTCCTCCCGGTGGTGTGGGGCTTGAGCGCTTCGGGGACTTCCTTGGCCGTCTCGACGGTCTGCGGCGCGCCCTGGATTTCCTTGATCTCCTTGCGGCCGCGGAGCGCCAGGACGGCCGCGACGATCGCGTAGACCACCGCGATCACGACGGCGGACCAGGCGTTGCCGATGAGGTACCCGAGGCCCCACCACGCCGCGATCGACAGGAACAGGAGCGCGAAGAGCGCGGTGATCCCGGCGCCGCCGAACATCCCGCCCGCCTTGCCGGCCTTCTTCGCCGACTCGGTGAGCTCGGCCTTGGCGAGCGCGACCTCCTGCCGGAAGAGGCTCGACAGGTCCTTCGACACGTCGGACAGGAGCTCGCCGAGCGGGGTGGTCGCGGCACGCTCCTGCGGGCTCGGCTCGCCGAGCGGGGCCCCGGGGGCGCTCGGTGGCGTCTGGCTCATGCGCCGTCCGCTTCCTTCTCGTGCTTGACCTCGGTCGCGAGCGCCTTCGTCAGGCGTCCGGCGAGGATGCCCGCGCCAGCGGCGATCGCGATGAACGTGCCGGGGCGCTTCGCGGCGAAGGACTTCACCTCGTCGAGGAGCGAGCCGGGGTCGCGGCCGTCGAGGTACTCGGCGGCGCTGCCTGCGCGGTGCGAGAGGTCGCGCACGACCTTCGAGGCGATGCCCTGCTCGTCGTCGTTCTCGGCCATGCGTCCGAGCTGCTCGCCGATGTCGCGGAGACCCGACGCCGCGCGCTGCTGCTGGTCGGCGGCCTGCGACTTGAGGGTCTCGCTCGCCTGACCGTAGAGCTGCTTGGCGTGGTCCGTGGCCTCGGAGGCGACCTTGCCGGCCTGCTCCTTGGCGGTCCCGGCGACGTTCGCGGCCTTGTCCTTCGCGTCGCCGGCGACGTCCTGGGCCGCACCCTTCGCCGCGTCGGCCTTCCCGCTGCCGGTGCCGCCGTCGGCTGTGCCGCTGCTGCTCGCACCGGTGTCGCCGCTCGCGAGACCGATGCCCGCGGAGCCGGCCGCGCTCGGCGTCGCCGGCAGCTGTTCGTCGGCGGGGAGGGCGTCGAGCGGCTCGTCGAGCAGGGGGTCGACACCCCGGCCGGCGTGCTGCGCGGCGCCTTCGCCGAACGGGTCGTAGGTCTGCGGCGCGTCGGGGCTGGTGCTCGGCAGGCCGTCGGCGGCAGCGGTGCGGTCGTGGATCGGGGTCCCGGAGTCGTTCCCGGGTGGGTTCGTGGTCATGGTGGCCTTCCGGTTCGGTACCGCGAGCACGACGCTCGCGGTTCGGGACCGACCGTGCGCCCGCCGCGCTCCGACCCGGTCCAGACCGTCCGCGCAGCGCAGTCCCGCTGTCCACGGTGCGCGGGAGCACCGCGGGCGACCGTCAGCGCAGCGCCACCCACGCCGGGAACGCCGCGGCCGCGCTCCACGCCTGGGGCCGACAGGCGGCAGGGTACGGCGCCGGACGGGACACCTCGTCCGCCGCGTCCCCGGCGTGCAGCTCGGGCATCCGGAAGTCGAACGCGACCGCCGCAGCGAGCAGCTGCTCGGCGAGCACCCGGGCCTCGGCCCCGTGGCCGGACCGGACGAGCCCACTGATGACGACCGCGGTGTCGTGCGCCCACACGGTGCCGCCGTGGTAGCTCAGCGGCCAGTAGCCCGCGGCCGTGGTGGACAGCGTGCGCAGGCCGAACCCGCTCGCCATGTCCGGGGCGACGACACGGGCGGCGACGACGGCTTCCTCCTCGGGGCTGAGGATCCCGGTTCCGAGCAGGTGCCCGATGTTGCTCGTGGCGGAGTCGACCGGGCGCTTCGCCGCGTCGAGCGCGATCGCCGGGTACGGCCCGACCTCGTCGCGGACCCAGAACGCCTCGCGGAAGCGCTCTGCGAGCCGCGCGGCCCATGCGCGCCAGTCGTCGCCCCCGCTCCGGCCGAAAGCGTCGAGCAGGTCGGCGCCGTGGACGGCGGCCTCGTGCGCGTACCCCTGCACCTCGCAGAGGGCGATCGGCCCCTCGGCGAGCGTCCCGTCGCGCCACTGCACGCTGTCGCCGGAGTCCTTCCACCCCTGGTTCGCCAGGCCGCGGCCGGTCTCGTCGACGTACTCGAGCAGCCCGTCGCCGTCGTCGTCACCGTGGTCGCGCATCCACGCCAGGGCCCGTTCGAGCGCAGGGAGCAGCGCCTCGACCTCGGTGTCGGGCAGCCCGGCTCGCCAGGCGTCGTGCAGCAGGCAGACCCAGAGCGCGGTGGCGTCGACGGTTCCGTAGTACAGCGGCGGCAGCGAGAGCTCGTCGTTGTCGATCGCGAGCGTCGCCTGGCGGAGCTCGTGCATGACCTTGCCGGGCTGCTCGGCCGTCGTGGGGTCGGTCCGGGTGCCCTGCAGCGCGGCGAGCACCCGGAGCGTGCCGGCGGCGATCGACGTGTCGACGGGCAGGAGGAATCGCGCGGCCCAGATCGAGTCGCGGCCGAACAGCGTGAAGAACCACGGGGCGCCTGCGGCGAGGAACTCCCCCTCGGGCCGGGTCAGCCGCAGGGCGTCGAGGTCGTCGGTCGCGCGTGCGAGCCACCGACGGAGGCGGTCGTCCTCGACGCCGTCGGGGGCTGCGAACCGAGCGGGGGTGGTGGCGCCGGTCACCACGGCGTCCGGCGCGAGGACGGCGCAGTCCCAGCCGACCTCGACGATGCGGTCGCGTGGGACGCGCCAGGTGAGGACGACGTCGCCGTCGTCCAGGGAGACGTCGGCACCGGGGGCGTGGAGGGTCACCTCGACCGATCCGGCCGTCCAGGAGGCACGGCTCGCGCCGTCTCGGTCGTCCTTCGTCCCGAGCACGGCCGGCACGGGCGCGGGGGCGCCGCCGCCCTTCACGGCGTCCATGCCGCTCGCGTCCGGCGTGAGGCGCACCTCGACCTCGACGGCCCCGGGAACGTCGGAGCCGACCGGGTCGGCATGTCCCGCGAGTCGGTCCGTGATCCGGAGGGACTCGGCCACGCCGTCGATCCGCACGCGCCGGCGCCGGTCGAGGCGGACGTCGGGGTCGGCGCCGGGTCCGTCGAGGCCGCGGAGGAGTGCGGTGAACAGGACCTCCCGGGCGTCCACCGGGGCGGTCGACACGGGCTCGGCGTCGGTGCCCGCGACGGTCACGCCGATCGCGGACACGAACCGCTGGTCGCCGGTCCAGTACCCGTGCACGGGGTTCGTGCCGACGGTGCCGTGCCGGTCCGACCACGCCTGCGTCGGTGCGGCGAGGACGACGACCTCGTCGTGGAGCAGCGGTTGCCGAGGCACGGCGGTGGCCTCGGTTGGTCCGGGATGGGTGGTGGTGGTCGTCGTCATTCCTTGACCGCTCCGTCGCTCGTGTTCATGATCCGCTTCTGGGCGACGAAGAACGCGATCGCGACGGGGATCGTCATCACGAACGCGGCGGCGAGCTTCACCGGGAACTGGTTGCCGGCGCTGAGGGCTCCGGACGCCAGCGAGGCGACGCCCTTCGTCAGGGTGGTCAGCGCCGGGGAGGACGTCGACACGATGAAGTGCGGCAGTTCGTTCCACGACCCCTGGAAGGACAGGATCGTGATCGTCACCACGGCCGGACGAGCCATCGGCAGCACGATCGACCAGAACGTCCGGAACACCCCGGCGCCGTCGATCTTCGCCTGCTCCTCGACGCTGACCGGGATCGACTCGAAGAAGTTCTTCATGATGAACACCCCGGCGGCGTCGACGAGCAGCGGGATGATCATGCCGGAGTACGAGTCGTACATGCCGAGCTGGTTGATCACGAGGAACTTCGGGATGAGCAGCACGACGTTCGGCACCGCCATCACCGCGATGACGAGCGCGAACACCGTCTGCCGTCCGGGGAACCGCAGGCGTGCGAGTGCGTACCCGGCGAGCGAGTCGAAGAAGATCCGACCGGCGGTGACGCACACGGCGACGATCACCGAGTTCATCGTCCAGATGCCGAAGTCGGAGTTCTCGAAGAGCGTCCGGAACGCCGCGCCCGTCCACGTCGCGGGGAGCGCGAGCGGGTGGAGCGAGGCGTCCTCGTCGGTCTTGAACGAATTCACGATCGCGACGTAGAACGGCAGCAGGTAGACGACGGCGATGACGGCGCCCACGACGAGCAGCGCGATGCCGCGACCGGTGAGTCGGCGTGGCCGCCGGCCCGGACCGGGCGCCTGCGTGACGGCGGCGGCGCGGAGGTCCGGCACCGCGCCTCCCGGCCGGGTTGAGGTGGCGGTCATCGCGACCCTCCCTGTTCGATCCAGCGCATGCGCCGGCGGGAGACCGGACGCTCGCGCAGCGCCCAGCGCTGGAGGAGCGTGAAGACGATGATGATGGCGAACAGGATGAACGCGATCGCGGCGCCGACGCCCCATTGCTGGTTCTGGCCGAACGCGGTCGAGTAGGCCAGGTAGGCGGGCGTGAGCGTGGTGTTCGCCGGCGCGCCCTTCGTACCCGTGTAGATCTGGTCGAAGACCTGCCAGGTCCCGATCAGCCCGAGGGTCAGCACCGTGAAGAGGGTCGGGCGCAGCTGCGGCAGGGTGACCCGCCAGAACCGCGTCCACGCGCCGGCGCCGTCGATCATCGCGGCCTCGTCGACGTCGTGCGACAGGTTCTGCAGCGCCGCGATGAAGAGCAGCATGAAGGTGCCGCTCGTCGTGAAGACCGCCAGCAGGATGAACGCCGTCATCGCCACCGACGGTCCGGCGAGCCACTCCGACCACGGGATGCCGAGGGCGGTGTGGTCGGCGAGGAAGGCGGGCGGGTCGCCCCCTCCGAGCTGGAAGATGCCGGTCGGCTCGTTGAACCAGTTCGGCCCCGTCACCCCGATCCACCCGATGATCGCGTTGACGGCGCCGGTGGACGAGAACAGGAAGAGCCAGAGCACCGTGATCGCGACGGAGCTCGTCACCGAGGGGAAGTAGAACGCGGTCCGGAAGAACCCGCGGCCGCGCAGGGCCCGACCGTTCACGAGGACGGCCAGACCGAGCGCGACGGCGGTCTGCAGCGGCACGACGAACACCACGTACCAGAGGTTGTTCCGCAGGGCGGTGCCGAAGTTCTGCTCGTCGAGGCCGCCCCCGCCGAGGATCTTCGCGTAGTTCTGCCCGCCGACGAACTGCACGCCGGACGAGAACGGGCTGCCGACACCGCGCCAGTCCGAGACGCTCACCCACGCGGCCATGACCACGGGGACGAGGAGGAACAGGCCGAGCACGATCACCGTGGGTGCCGTGAACAGCCAGCCGGAGACGGTCTCGCCGCGGTTCTTCCGGGACACGTCGGTCAGCCCTGCAGCGCGGCGGACATGTTCTTCTGGACGCCCTCGAGCAGCGTCTTCACGTCGGTGCTCCTCAGTGTGCCGAGCTTCGAGTCCATGTCCGCGATGACGTCGGCCGTCCCGCTCTTCGTCGGCAGGCCCACCGCGTCGCCGGCCTGGTCGAGGAACGGCGCGTACTGCGGGTACTCCTGCTTCCAGGTGCCCGCGGCCGACTCGACGGAGGGCATGACGCCGAACGCCTTCGCGAACGCGAGCTGCTGGTCCTTGCCGACCATCTTCTCGACGAAGGACAGCGCGGCCTTCTGGTTCGGGGAGTCCTTCGCGATGCCCCAGCAGTTGGTGAACTGCAGCGTGCCGGCGCCCTTCGGCCCCGCGGGGAGCTTCGCGACCTCGTAGCCGACGCTCGGGTAGCTGGACGACATCGCGCCGGTGAGCCAGTTGCCCTCGATCGTCATCGCGGCCTTGTTCTTGCCGAACGCGTCACCGCCCCAGCTCTCGCCGAGGTCGCTCGAGAACTTCATCGAGCCGTCGTCGAGCAGGCCCTTGACGTAGTCGAGCGCCTCGACGTTCGCAGCGGAGTCGACGGTGGCCTTCGTCTGGTCGCTGTTGGTCAGCGCGCCACCGGCCTGTGCCATGAAGGCCCCGAGCCGCTCGACCTGGGGGCTCACGGCGAGCCCGACACGGCCGTCCTGCGTGAGCTTCTCGGACACCGACCTCAGCTGGGCCCAGGTGGTCGGCACGTCCGAGTCGGTGAGCCCCGCGGCCTTCCAGTCGGCCGTGTTGATGAAGAGTGCGAGGGTCGAGAAGTCCTTCGGCGCGCAGTAGAGCGTGCCGTCGAGGGTGAACGACTTCGTGAGGGTCGGGTAGAAGTCGCCCTTGTCCTGCAGCTGGTCGCCGTACGCCAGGAGCGAGCCGTTCGAGGCGTAGCCCGCGAGCGACGAGGTGCTGACGTAGAACACGTCGGCGGGCTTGCCGGACGCGAAGCCCTGGGCGAGCTGCTGGTCGAGGTTGTTGGCGGCCTGCACGGTGGCCTTCGTGCCGGACGACCCCGACCACGACGCGGCGGCGCTCTTGACCGCAGCGGTCTCGGCATCGCCGGACGATCCGATCAGGACGCTGATGGGGTCGTCGCTCGAGGTGAGCTTCCCCGACGCGGAACCGCCGGACCCACCCGAGCCGCCGGAGCCGCCGGATCCGGAGAACCCGGACCCGCAGGCCGAGAGGGTGAGGGCCGCGGTGAGGGCGATCGCGCCCGCGGTCAGCTTGCGTGCTGTGCGTCGTCGCACTGGTCGTTGCATCGGGACTCCTCGTTGAGTGCTGGGCTTCGATCGTTCAAATTTGATCGATCAAACGCCTCCACGGTACACCGCGGAACCGCTAACGTGAACCCCGTGTCCCAGCCCGCCACCGTCGCCGACGTCGCCGCGGCTGCCGGGGTGTCCCGGCAGACCGTGTCGAACGCGCTGAACCGCCCCGAGGTCGTCCGGCCGGCGACCCTCGACCGGGTACGCACGGCGATCGACGAACTCGGGTACCGGCCGCACGCGTCGGCCAGGCGGCTGCGGACGCGGCAGAGCTCCACCCTCGGTGTCCGGCTCCCGCCGGTGCACGGCATCTCCGGCGCGGTCCTCGACCGGTTCCTGCACGCCCTCGTCGAACGGGCGGACGAGCGCGGCATGCGGATCCTGCTCTTCACCGCGACCGACCTCGACGACGAACTCGCGCACATGGAGCGGCTCGTCGAGGGCTCGGACGTCGACGGGTTCGTGCTGACCTCGACGGCCCACGGCGATCCTCGTGCGGCCTGGCTCGGCGAGCGCGACGTGCCCTTCGTGACCTTCGGACGTCCCTGGGGCGTGCCGGACATGGACGACGCGCCGCACCCCTGGGTCGACGTCGACGGTCGGACCGGGCTCCGCGAGGCCACGGCAGGGCTCGTCGCACGCGGACACCGACGGATCGGGTTCCTCGGTTGGCCGAGCCCCTCCGGTCAGGGCGACGAGCGGCGGCTCGGCTGGCGGGACGCCCTGGCGGCAGCGGGGCTCGACGACGACACGGAGCCGCTCACGTGCGAGGACGACGTCGCCGCCGCCGCGTCGGTGGTGTCGCGAGCGGTGGACGACGGGGCCGTGTTCGACGCCGTGGTCTGCGCCTCGGACACGCTCGCCCTCGGAGCCCGGTTCGCCCTCGGTGCGGCCGTGCCCGTGGTCGGGTACGACGACACCCCGGTCGCCGAGGCCGTCGGCATCTCGAGCGTCGAGCAGCCCCTGGACGCGGCGGCGTCGGCGGCGGTCGAACTCCTGATGGGGTCGGGCCGCTCGGTCCTGCCGGCCACGACCGGGCACCGACTGCTGGCGCCACGGGTGGTCTGGCGCAGCTGACGGACGCCACGCGACCAACGCCCGTCGTCCGGACCGGACGGACACGATTCGGTGACGACCTCGCCGACGTCGATCCGGACGACCCGCCCGCGGGCTACCGTGCACCTCGAGGACGATCGAGTGCACGAGCGACCAAGGGGACGGTCATGGCAGGCAGGCAACGACACGTCGGGGCGGGGTCGGTGGTCGGGACGGGCATCGGACTCGCGCTCCTCACGGTCCTCACGCTGACCGGATGCACACCCACGACCGCGGCCGATCCCACCGCGCGTCCGTCCTCCGGGACCAGCACGCCCACCGCGACCGCCGACGCAGCCACGGCGGGCCCGACCTCGGCGGCACCGACCCCGCGCCCGACCTCCACGATCACCCCGGTCCCCGGTGTGGACGACGACGCCGGGGCACTCCCCGACACCTGCACCGGACTCATCACCGCGGGCAGGTGGGACGACGCCTTCGCCTCGGCGCCGCTGAACGACCCGGACGTCGTCGGCGACCCGGTCGAGGTGCCGAAGGACGCCCTGACGCCGGTACTGCAGCCCGACGGGAAGTCCCTGTACTGCGTCTGGCGTGACCCTCGGGCGGACACCACCTTCCTGTCGATCCGCGTCGCGGTCGTGGACTCCACGACGGCGTACCCGCACCTGCAGAGCGCGCTCCAGGGCTACGACTGCTCGCTCGACGGGTACGGCTACCGCTGCCAGAAGGTCTCGCAGAACGCGCAGTACCCCGTCACCGACGGCGACACCTACTTCACCCGCGGCGACGTCGGCATACACGTCCAGCAGTCGAACGTGTCGACCTCGGGCCTGCTGGACGACGTCGTCGCGCACGTCTTCTAACGGGCCGGGCGCGACCGGACGTGCGCCCGCTCCCCCTGCGGCCCGTACAGGCAGAGCACCTCGGTGACCTCGTCGGTGGTGTTGCCCACCCAGTGCGGCGTGTGCGTGTCGAACTCGACGACCTCGCCCGGCCCGAGGTCGAAGTCCCGGTCGCCGAGCAGGAGCCGGAGCCGACCGGACAGCACGTACAGCCACTCGTAGCCCTCGTGCGTCCGCAGCGTCCGGTCGGTGTTCGCGGGTTCCGGTGGGATGAGCTGCTTGAACGACCGGACCCCACCCGTGCGCCGGGTGAGCGGCACGACCACGCGCCCGCCGTGCACCTCGGGCTTGAGGTGCACGCGCGGGTCCCCCGTCGGCGGCGCCCCGACGAGGTCGTCGAGCGGCACCTGGTACGCCCGCGCGAGCGGCAGGAGCAGCTCGAGCGTCGGCTTGCGCTGCCCGGACTCGAGCCGCGAGAGCGTCGACACCGAGATCCCGGTCTCGGCGGCGAGCGCCGCCAACGTGACGTCGCGTCGCCCGCGCAGCGCGCGGAGTCGTGGACCGACCGCCTCGACGACGTCGGCCGTCGTGCGCGGGGCGATCCGTGCCTCCCGGTCGTGTGCCATGCCGCCATGTTGCCATGACGGCAACGTTCTTTGCTGATCGACAGTCGCGCCGCGCATGCTGCCGGCATGCGAGATCACTTCGACGTCATCGTCGTCGGCGGCGCGGCCGCCGGCCTGTCAGCAGCCCTCATCCTCGGCCGGTCCCGGCGCTCGGTCCTGGTCGTCGACGCCGGCGAGCCCCGCAACGCCCCCGCGGCAGGCATCCACAACTACCTCGGGCGCGAAGGTGCGTCACCCGCAGAGCTCGGTCGCGTCGGTCGCCAGGAGGTCGCCGCACACGGCGTCGAGGTGACGGCCGGGAGGATCGTGGCGACGTCCGCCACGGACGGGGACGGGACCGACGCCGTCGGCTTCTCGGTCACGTTCGACTCGGGCGCGGTCGTGACGGCACGCAGGCTGGTCGTCGCCTCCGGTGCCGTCGACGTCCTGCCGGAGGTCCAGGGGCTCGCGGAGCAGTGGGGGCGCGGGGTCGTGCACTGCCCGTTCTGCCACGGGTGGGAGATCCGCGATCGGCGCATCGGCGTGCTCGTGACGACCCCGAACGGTGCCCACCACGCCCTCATGTTCCGCGCACTGAGCGATGACGTGACAGCGTTCGTCGCCGATGAGACGCTCGTCGACGACACCGCTCTGGCTGGTCTCCGCGCCCGCGGGATCACGGTCGTGCACGATGTCGTGTCAGCCGTCCGCTCCGACGGCGACCGGCTGACCGGGGTGCTGCTCGGGTCCGGGGAGGTCGTGGCGCTCGATGCTCTGGCGGCGGCGAGCACGGTCGAGGCGCGGGTGGACTTCCTCTCCGGCGTCGGCCTGGAGGCCACCGACTTCGTCGTGGGTGACCACCGGTTCGGGAGTGCGCTGACGGTCGACGGGGTCGGGCAGACGGCGGTGCGTGGCGTGTACGCGGCCGGGAACGTGACCGCGCCGATGGCGACGGTGATCGCATCGGCCGCCGCGGGGACGGCGGTCGGTGCGGCCGTGCACGGGGACCTCGTGCAGGCAGACCTCGCGGCGGCGGTCGCTGCGGCGGCGGCGTCGGGGTCGGGTTCGCCTCGGGTTCAGTCGACGCGGTAGCCCGCCTGCGCCGCCAGCAGCGGAGCGAGCGTGGAGAGCTGGTCGGTGCCGATCGTCGCGCCGCGGAGGCCTTCGAGCCGCTCCACCCGGTCGAGGTCGGCCTCGCGGAGGTCCACGTGCTCGATCCGGGTGTTCGTCCCCTCGACCGCCCGGATCCGCGTGCCCGGGAACGCCACCCGGAGCAGCTTCGCGTCGGCGAGGTCGAGCTCGTCGACCACGCAGTCGCGGAAGACGACGTCGGTGAGGGTCGCTCCGCGGAGGTTCACGAACCCGAGCTTCATGCCGACGAACTCGACGCCGTTCAGCCCGGAGTCGTAGAGCTCGGCGGACCCGACGCGCCCGCCCGTGACCCGGACGTCGCGCCAGGTGCTGCTGGAGACGCGGAGCACGGGTGCGTCCAGTTCCTCGACCACGGTGTCCCGGACCCGCAGCCCACGGAGGTCTGCGTCGCCGGCGCGGAGGGTCTCGACGACGGACTCCTCGAGCTCGACGTCGGGCAGGCGCTCACCGGCGAGGTCGAGCACCACGATGCGCTTGCCCTCGATCCGGTCGCCGGACAGCACCTCGCCGGGGCCGGGCGTCCACGGTTCGAGGTCGGACGGGGACGGGACGGTGGTTCGCGGGGCGTCGGTGCCGTCGGTTCTGCGGGCCATGCGCTCAGTCTGCCGCGCGGGTCCGACGTCGGAGTTCGCTGGTGAGGGTGTAGTCCTTCGCCGGGCCGCGGGCGTCCCAGCGGACGGTCCACCGCTCGGCGTCGCCGTCGAGCACGCCCGTGTAGTCGTCGGGCGCGCAGGCGTGGGCGACGGACGTGCCCCACACCCAGGGGTGGAAGACGCGACCGTCGGCGAAGTGCACCGTCCACGCGTCATCATCGCTCCGCCGGACGGACAGCGTGCGCGAGACCGGCACCGCGCGGCCGCCGAGGGTCATCGTGCCGGACTCGTCCCAGCGCACCTCGTCCGGGCCGGTCAGGGACAGCGTCGTGCTCCCCGTGACGGTGCCCTCGACGCCGGCGAGCCGGTCGACCACGCGCCGCCGGAGTTCCCACTCCCCGAGGAGGTCCGTCGGCTGCAGCACCCGTCCACCCTAGGGCCGCGTGTCCGCTCCGTCCTGTCCACGCGGGCGGCGCCGGAGCGCGAGCCAGACGGCGGCGCCCACCGTGGCCAGAGCGGCTGCGACGAGCAAGCCCCCGGCGATGCCGGACGTCGATCCGACACCGTAGTTCGACCAGGGCAGGCCGAGCGCCCACTGGACGGCCGGCCCGACGACCAACAGCACGCCGGCCGGCACGACGACCAGGACGAAGCGCCGCCGATCCGGCCACGACGGGTGCAGGAGCACCGAGACGCCGGCCAACGTCGCCAACGCAGCGGCGCCGTAGGCCCACGACGCCCCGGAGACCCGCCAGCCGTCGTGGGCCAGCCAGGCCTGCACGTCGTGGCCGGTGCGGGCCCAGGCCGCTTCGTCGAAGCCGTACCGTCCCACGCCGACGGGCAGCGGCCAGCCGACGACGGCGAGCACGCCGGCGACCGCTCCGACGACGCCGAGGAGCACCGCCCAGAACCGCGGTCCGGCGGCGGGCTCGACGTCGAAGTCGGGGATGCTCACCCGCCGAGGGCCTCCACGCGGGCCGCCCGGTGCTCCTCGTCGGAGATGACGCCGCGGGCATGGAGGTCGTCGAGCTCGGCGAGCCGCTGCTCGAGCGACTTCGCGGGCGCGAGGGTCTGGCTCCGCATGGCCTGGTAGGCCAGGTCCTCCTGCATCGTGAACGGGTTCTGCCCGCGCTTCGCCATCCGGCTGCTGCGGACGACGATCGTCACGACGATGGCCACGAACCCGAGGCCGATGAACGCCGAGACGATCCCGAACAGCACCCCGAAGGCACCGAAACCGACCTCGATCTCGTCTCCGAACACGTCGTCCCCCTTCGTCGGACTGCTCCGACCGTAGTGGACCGCGCCGCCGTCGTGCTGCCCCGCGAACGAGGCAGCGACCGCCCACCGACGAGTCGGCCGTCAGCGCGGGGACGTCACCCCCGCAGCGGTCCCGACGCCGACACGTTCGCCCCGTCCGCGAACCCGCTCACGAGCTCCCGCAGGGCCTCCTCCGCCGTGTACCGCGGCTCCCAACCGAGTTCAGCCCGCGCCCGGTCGGTCCGCATGACCGGCACGCCCGCGGCGATGTCGATCCACCCGGCGTCCGTCGGCTGCAACCGGAGCCGCCACGTCAGCGTGACGATCCCGCGGAGCAGCCGGAGCGGGATCCGGACGGCCCCGCGCATGCCGAGCGCCCGGGCGATCCGCGGCGGGTTGAGCACGGGCGCCGCGGCGATGTTGAACGCTCCAGCCGCTCGCCGGTCCACGACCCGCCAGTACGCATCGGCGAGGTCGTCGGCGTGCACGGCCTGGAACACGAACGGGTACGGCAGGGGCAGCACCGCCCACCGCACCCAGCGGACGATGCGCATCGGGACGAGGTGTCCGAGGAACAGCCCTCGGAGCTCGGCCGCGACGTGCCGCTGGAACACCAGCCCGGGGCGGAGTCGCGACACGGTGATCGTCGGGTGCGCGGCGGCGAAGGCGTCGAGGGCGGCTTCGTTCTCAGCCTTGTGCTTCGAGTAGGTCGCGGTCGGGATGCCCGTGGCGGGCCAGGTCTCGTCAACGGGCGTGCGCTTCCCCGCCGGGTCCACGCCGCGGTAGGCCCCGACGGACGAGGCGATGACGACGTGTCCGACGCCGGCCCGCACCGCCGCCTCAAGGACGTGCGCCTGCCCGTCGACGTCGGTGCGCCGCTGGGCCGGGATGTCGTGCGTCGGCTGGAGTGCCCACGCGAGGTGCACGACGGCGTCCGCGCCCTGCAGCACGGCGGCGAGCTGCGGCACGACGCCGGGGTCGCCGACGTCGAGCGCGTGCCACACGGCCACGTCGTACGGGGCGACCCGGGCGTCCGGCAGCCGGCGCGCGACACCGACGACCTGCAGGTCATCGTCACCGACACCGTCGCCGGAGCCCGCGCCGGACCCCTCCCCGGCGAGGCGTGCGGCGGCGAGCCGACGAAGGAGCGCGGTCCCGACGTTCCCGGTCGCCCCGACGACGACGATCCGCATCAGACGATCCCGCCGGTCACGCCGCCGCCATCGCGGGGTCGAGCACGACCTTCACGCAGTCGTCCTCCTTCTTCTGGAAGACCGAGTACATGTGCGGTGCGTCCTCGAGCGACACCCGGTGCGACGTGAGGTCGAGCGTGCCGAGCGGGTCCGACGAGTCCTGCACGAGCGGCATGATGTCGTCGATCCACCGCTTGACGTTGCACTGTCCCTCGCGGATCGTGATCTGCTTGTCGAACAACGTCATCATCGGCATCGGGTCGGCCATCCCGCCGTAGACCCCGCTGAGCGACACCGTGCCACCGCGGCGGACGAGGTCGATGGCGGTGAGCACGGCGGCGAGCCGGTCGACCCCCGCGGTCTCGATCGCCTTCTGTGCGAGCTTGTCCGGCAGCAGCCCGGCGGCACGCTGCGCGAACCCGGCGACGGGGTTACCGTGCGCCTCCATGCCGACCGCGTCGACGACGCCGTCGGGTCCGCGGCCGTCGGTCAGGTCGACCAGCTGCGGCACGAGGTCGTCGGACAGGTCGAACACCTCGGCGCCGTGCTTCGCCCCGAGGTCGCGGCGGACCTGCTCGGGGTCGACGGCGAGCACCCGGTAGCCGAGGTGCTTCCCGATGCGGGCCGCGAACTGTCCGACGGGGCCGAGACCGAGCACCGCGAGCGTGCCGCCCTCGGGCACGTCGGCGTACTGCACCGCCTGCCACGCCGTCGGCAGGATGTCGCTGAGGAACAGCCACTGGTCGTCCGGGCCGGACTCCGGCACCACGATGGACCCGTAGTCGGCGTGCGGCACCCGGAGGTACTCGGCCTGGCCGCCGGGGACCTGCCCGTACATCTTCGTGTACCCGAACAGGGCCGCGCCGGAGCCGTACTCCGCCACCTGGGTCGTCTCGCACTGCGACTGGAAGCCGTGCCGGCACATCCAGCAGTGGCCGCACGAGATGTTGAACGGGATGACGACGCGGTCGCCGACCTTGAGGTTCGTGACACCGGACCCGACCTCCTCGACGATGCCCATCGGCTCGTGCCCGAGGACGTCGCCCTTGTCGATGTACGGGCCGAGCACCCGGTACAGGTGCAGGTCGGAGCCGCAGATCGCGGTCGACGTGATCCGCACGATCGCATCGGTCGGCTCCTGGATGGTCGGGTCGGGGACGGTCTCGACGGACACCTTCTCGGTGCCCTGCCAGGTCAGTGCGCGCACGTCGCGTTCCTCTCGTGGTCGCTTCGGGCCGGCCGGGAGGCACGGCTCGTCTCCGCCCCGTCGCTACCCGCCCGTCCCGTGGCGCGTTCCCAGCCGCGTCCACGACGCGCGGCGCGCACCGGACGCGCCGCGTGCCTCCAGGCCGGCCCGCGAGCCGACGCACGACGGGCGCGAGGGTGGCCGACCGGCCACCGGAGGATCGTTCCGCGAGGCGATGTGCGGGACCCGACCACGACGGATGGTGGTGGGGATGGACCACCGCACCACCCGCCGCACCCTGCTCGCCGGAGCCGGTGCCCTGCTCGCCACCTCGGCGCTGTCGGCGTGCTCGCCGACCGCACCCCGTCGCGTGTCGGAGCCGTCGCGCTCGCCGATCGCCCTCGACACCCCGACCGCCGTGGCCACGCCCATGCCGAGCCCCACGTGGACACCGCCCTCGATCACGCGGAAGCCGCTCCCGACCGGGACGGTGACCGGCCTGCCCGAGGGGACACCCGGGATCGCGTGGACGGTCGACGACGGCGTGTCCTCCGAGGTCGTCGGCGCCTACGTCCGCTTCGCACGGGAGACCGGCACGCGTCTGACGTTCTTCGTCAACGGCGTGCGGCCGTCGTGGACGGAGCACGCCGCGGCCCTCCGGCCGCTGGTGGCGTCGGGGCAGGTCCAGATCGGGAACCACACGTGGGACCACCCGGCCCTGACCGGGATGTCGAACCAGGCGATCGAGGACGAGCTCACGCGCAACCACGAGTTCATCGAGCGGACGTTCGGCGTGGACGCGCGCCCGTACTTCCGGCCGCCGTACGGGTACCACGACGCCCGGGTCGACGCGGCCGCCGCGCGGGTGGGCTACACCACGCCGCTGCTCTGGTACGGCACGCTCGCGGACTCCGGGGACATCGGCGCGGGGCAGATCGTCGGGTTCGCCGACCAGTGGTTCACGGCCGGTCGGATCGTCATCGGGCACGCGAACCACCCCGGGACGATCGGTGCACTCCCGCGCCTGGGATGCCTGCTCCGGCAGCGTCGCCTCGGGACCTACACGCTCGACGACGTGTTCGCGCGCTGAGCACCGGCCACGCGAACCGCGCCGTCGGCTCCGGCCGCGCCGGCGCCGAGCGACCGGCCGAAGCAGACCGAGTTGCCGGACCCGACGTAGGCGCCGAACAGCGGGATCGGAGCGTACCCCTCGCGCTGGTAGAACCGGATCGCGTCGGGCTGCGCGGTCCCGGTCTCGAGCACGAGCCGGGTGGCACCGAGCCGACGGGCCTCCTCCTCGAGCGCTCGGAGGACGGCGGTGGCGACCCCGGTGCCCCGCGCCTCGGGAGCGGTGTACATCCGCTTCACCTCGACCACGCCGGGTCCGAGCACGTCGTCGGTGAGCGGCCGGAGCCCGCCGCACGCGAGCGCGGTGCCGTCCTCGCTCCGCGCCACGAGGAACACCGGGACGTCCGCGGCCGAGGGCGGTACGCCCGGCTCGTGGTCGCTCGAGCCGTAGCGGGCGTCGAGCTCCCGGCGCTGCGCACGGCGGAGCCGGTCGGCGTCGGCGTCGTCGAACGGCGTCGTCGTGATGGTCCAGGGCGTGGCGAGCGGTGGCATGGCGGTCCTCTCCGTGACGATCGTTACGGTAACACCTGTTACGCTTCCGGTGTGCCACGGACCCGGGACGACGCAGCGCAGCGCGCACGTCTGTCCGACGCCGTGTTCACGACCCTCGCCGAACTCGGCCCCACCGGACTGACCCTGCGCGCCGTCGCCGAGCGGGCGGGCTGCACCACCGGACTCGTCCTGCACACGTTCCCGGACAAGCGAGCACTGCTCCTGCACGCCCGCGACGTCCTGCACGAGCGCACCCGCGCACGCGCCGAGCAGGCCGAGTCGACCGCTGCCGACCCCGCTGCCGCCGTCCGTGCGGTGGCCCTCGGGGCGCTCGCCACCGATGTCGACCGCGCTGCGGAGGCCCGCGTCTGGGTCGGCTTCCTCGCGGCGGCGCTCGGCGACCCGGTCCTCGCCGAGCGGCACGCCACGAACGCCCGGGCCTTCACCGAGCGGCTCGCGCGACTGATCGGCACCGCGACCGGCCTGCCCATTGACGCGAGTGCAGTCCGGGCGGCATCCCTCGGTGCGGCGGTCGAGGGCGTCACCGCACTCGCTGCCGGCGACCCGGACCACTGGACGCCCGGGCGGCAGACGGCCGCGCTCGACGTCGTGCTGAGCGCGGCGCTCGCACCGGAGCCCGACCCGGCGGACTGACCCGGCGGACTGCCCCGACGCACCGACCCAGCGCGCTGCCGGGCCCGGTCAGACCGCGTCCGGCGACGTGACCGGGTCGGCGAGCACGGCGTCGAGGACCGCACGGTGCTCGGCCGCACCACCGGGTCCGGCGCTCCCGGCGAGCATGATGAGGGACTTCCACAGCGCCCACGCCCGGGCCCGAGCCCACGTGCCCGCGTCGAGGCCGACCGCGTCGTGGAACACCCGGCGGGCGTCTGGGTCGAGGAACGTCCACGCCAGCACGAGGTCGCACGCCGGGTCGCCCACACCGCACGTCCCGAAGTCGATCACGGCGCTGAGGCGGCCGGCGTCGTCCACGAGGAGGTTGCCGGGGGCCACGTCGCCGTGGAACCACACGGGCGGGCCGGTCCACGTCGAGCGGGTCGCGGCGCCCCAGACGGCCTCGCACGCACGGCGGTCGACGCCGGGGCCGAGCGTGTCGAGCGCGGCGACCACCTCGACGGCGTAGTGCGACGGGTGTGCGCCGCGGTGGAACGAGTGCGCCCCCGGGGCCGGACCCGGACCGGCCGGCACCGCTCGCAGCTGCACGAGGACGGTCGCCACGTCGGCCGCGAGTCGGGCACGGTCCAGGTGCGGCACGTCCATCAGCACCGAGCCGGGGAGCCACCGGCGCACCGACCACGTGAACGGGTAGTCGGCGTCCGGCGAACCGAGCGCGACGGGCTCCGGCACGGGGACGTCGAGACGTGCAGCGAGGTACGGCAGGACCCGCTGTTCCTTCTCCACCGCGGGCACGTACCCGGCGGCGCTCGGGAGCCGGACGCTCAGGTCGTCACCGAGCCGGAAGGTCCGGTTGTCCCATCCCTGGTGCGCGACCTCGCGGACCGGCAGTCCGGCCCACTCGGGGAACTGCGTCGCCACGAGCCGTCGGACGAGGTCGGCGTCGATGTGGGGGGCGTCGGTGGACATGCGTCACGCGTCCGGTTCGGCAAGGTCGAGCAGGGCGTCCCGCGCGACGGCGAGTTCGCGCTCGTCGAGGTAGGGCGGCATCCCCGCGGCCGCTGCGAGCCCCTCGGCCGCGTGCCGGACGACGAGCGAACGCGCCTCGGGCAGCCCGTCGCGCGCGAAGGTCCCACGCCAGTCCTCGGCGTCGGCCGCCGTGATCGGCCCCATCCCGGGCACCGCGGTCAGCCCGGTCCAGAGCGTCGAGGGTGAGAAGACCGCCATCGCCCGGGGACTGCCGCCGCACAGCGTCCGGACGTAGGCGCGGAGCACCTTGCCCGGCCGGTTCTCGGCGAGGTCGACGTGCCGGAGCACCTCCGCCTTGAACGTCGCGAGGCCGTGCTCGGCGACCGCGAGGAGCAAGGCGTCCTTCGACGGGAAGTGGTGGAGCAGGCCGCTCTTCGACACCCCCGCGGCGGCGGCGACCTCGGCGACGCTCACCCGGGTTCCGCGTTCGGTGAGCAGCCGCTCGGCCGACTCCAGGACGGCCGCTCGGGTGCGCTCGCGATCGCGGTCAGTGCTCATGCGGTCCATCCTGCCGGTTCGGGATCACCCGGAGCGCGATGACCGCGGCGACCGCGAGCATCACCGCCGCGCACACCGATGCGAGCTGCATGCCACCGGTGAAGGCCTCACGGGCGTGCACGAGGAGCGGCGACGCGGGGTCGAGGGCCTGCGCAGCGCTCGCGAGGGACTCCCGGACCGCCGACGGGGCGTCGGGGTCGAGCGCACCGCGGTAGAAGGCGGTCTGCAGCGAGCCCAGCACCGCGATGCCCAGCGCGACGCCGAGTTCGTACCCGGTCTCCGAGATCGCGCTCGCCGCACCGGCACGCTCGCGGGGCGCTGATGCGACGACGGCGTCGGTCGCGAGCGTCATCGACACCCCGACGCCGAGACCGACGACCGCGAGGGCGAGGGCGATCCCGACGTAGGTCGGGAGTCCCTCGGCGAACGCCAGTCCAGCCATGCCGAGCGCCGCCACGGCGAGCCCGAGTCCGATCGACCGCCCCGGGCCGACGCGCCGCGCGAGCAGCCCGACCACCGCGATCACCGCGATGGACGCGAGCGTCGCGGGGAGCTCCGCCGCCCCGGCGAGCAGCGGGGTGAAGCCCCGGACGAGCTGCAGGTACTGCGAGAAGAAGAACAGCAGACCGCTGAACGCGAAGACCGACAGCGAGTTCGCCACCACGGCCCCGCTGAACGCCGGGATGCGGAAGAGCTGCAGGTCGATGAGCGGTGTGACGAGCCGGCGCTGCCGTCGCACGAACCACCAGCCGGCGAGCACGCCGACGACCACCCCGGCGCCGACCGTCCAGTCGAGACCGTGCCCGGCGAGGTGCTTCACCGCGTACACGAGCGGCACGATCGCGAGCACCGAGAGCGCGGCGGAGAGCAGGTCGATCGGGTTCCGCGCGCTCCCCCGCGACTCCGGCAGCAGCACGGCCCCCGCGACCACGATCACCACGATGACGGGCAGGTTGATGAGGAACACCGAGCCCCACCAGAAGTGCTCGAGGAGCGCACCGCCCACGAGCGGCCCCGCGGCCGCACCGCCCGTCGCACCGGCCGACCAGACGGCGATCGCGGTCGTGCGCTGCCGGGCGTCGCGGAAGATCGTCCGGACCAGCGACAGCGTCGACGGCATGAGCGTCGCGCCCGCGACGCCGAGCAGCGCACGCGCCGCGATGAGCACCTCGGGCGACTGCGCGAACGCCGCCCCGGCCGACGCGAGGCCGAACGCGACCGACCCGATGAGCAGCAACCGCTTCCGGCCGATCCGGTCCGCGACGTTGCCCATCGTGACCAGCAGCCCGGCCAGTGCGAACGAGTAGACGTCGCCGATCCAGAGCAGTTGCGTGGCGCTCGGCCCGAGGTCGGCGGTCAGCGACGGCACCGCGAGCGCGAGGACCGTCCCGTCGATCGCGAGCAGCACGACCGCGAGGGTCAGGACGCCGAGCGCCGCCCACTCACGCGGCGTGGCTCGGACGGTGGGCACGGAGGAGGTCGCTGTCACACCGCAAGCCTAACCGACCAACTGGTCGGCAGTACCGACTGCACAGTCTGCTCGCAGGAGCGGCCTGCCGGAGGCGAGTCGTGCCTCCCGGCCGTCACCCGCGCAAGCGGTCCCGCTCCGTGGGTGGCAGGTGCTCCGTCGCGGTCGCACGCGCGCCGGGCGAGAGCCAGCGACCCTGCCGCTCCAGGAAGGCCACGAGCGCCGGTTCGGACGCGCGCTTCCCGACCTCCCGCAGCACCCAGCCGACCGCGGACTGCACGGTGTCGCCGCGCTCCCGGACGAGCCGGCCCACGATGCCGAGCGCGACGTCCGCGTCGCCCTGCTTCACGAACGCCAACGTCGCGACCACCGCGATCCGCCGCACGATCGCCACGTCCGACTTCGCGAGCGCGAAGAGCTGGCCCGTGGAGCCGCCGGCGACGAGGGGTGCGCCGACGAGTTCCTCCGCCGCGAGGTCCACCAGCACCGGGTCGTCGAACCGCCCGGCCTTCGCCGCGGCGAGGTACTCGTCGGTCAGCTCATCGTCCGGACGCTCCCGCATCGCCTGCACGAGCAGCAGCACCGCGACCAGCCGCGCACCCGCGTCATCGCTCCAGAGCAGCGCCGAGCGCTCGCCCTCGTCGAGGTCGGCGAACCGCCGCGCGACCCTGCGGGCCGCCGCGACGTCGCCGCTCGTGCGAGCGAGGGCCGAGATGACGTCCTCCGCCGACCCACCGGCCTGGAGGCCCGTCACGCGACCTCGCCGTCGGTCGCCTCCGCCGTCGGCCGGGCCCGGCGACCGCGCCGCAGCACGATCACGGCGACCACCACGAGGAACGCCGCGAACAGCCACGTGCCGACCTGCGGGTCGACGAGTCGGGCGAGCCACGCACCCGCCGGGGAGCACACCGCCGCGGTGATGCCCACGGTCAGGCCGACCCGGACGTCCACCGCACGCCGACGGAGGTTCGCGACCGTGCCCGACACCGACGTCGGGACCATCGTCAGCAACGACGTCCCCTTCGCCAGCAGGTCGCCGGCGCCGAGGGCGACCTCGAGCCCCGGCACGATGACGACGCCGCCGCCCACGCCGACGAGCCCGGACAGCGCGCCCGACAGCAGGCCGAGCAGGAGCAACACCAGGGCCTCCACGACACCGAAGTGCACGTCGCCACCGCGGGTCGGGACCGTCGAGAAGAGCGACACGAGCACCGCCGCGATGAAGCCCACGAAGATCCACGGCAGTGCGCGGAGCGGGATCGTCCGGAGGAGCCGGGCACCGATCGGCGCACCGACCACGCTGCCGACCGCCAGGGTCAGCGCTGCGAGCCAGTGCACCTCGCCCTGCACGCCGTACGTGGTCGCACCGACGACGGCCGCGGGGGCGATCGCCACGAGCGACGTGGCGGAGGCGCGGCGCTGGTCCATGCCGAGCACCGCCATGAGCGCGGGGACCACCACGACACCGCCGCCGACGCCGAACAGCCCGGAGAGGAGTCCGGCGACGATGCCGATCGCGACGAGGGCGAGGGTCCGGCGCATCGTCCCAGCCTACGGCGCGCGCCGCGTGGAACTGGAGTACCACGGGCCGCAGGCTGCCGTGCGACGCCTGGCGGAGGGACCGAGACGGGCGGCCCGCACGCACGGAGCGTGCGGGCCGTTCCGTCCGAACGGGGAACCACGCAGGGTCAGGGCCGAGCTGCGGCCGATCGTGCGCCGCGTCAGCGGAAGTGCAGGACCGACAGCGGGTCGACGAGGGTGCCGCCGCGTCGGGTCTCGACGTGCACGTGCGGCCCCGTCGACTGCCCGGTGTTGCCCGACTTCCCGAGTTCGATGCCGCGCGAGATGATCTGGCCCTTCTTCACCTGGATCTTGCTGAGGTGGGCAGTGAGCACGGTCACGTTGCCGTACGTCACCACGACGTAGTTGCCGTAGCTCGCGTTGTTCGCCACGGCGCTCGTGACGGTGCCGGTCCCGGACGCGTACACGGGGGTCCCGACGGCCACCGGCGCATCGGTCCCCTGGTGGTAGCGCGGCACGTGGTTCGCGCCACGGTCGTCGCCGTAGCGGCCGGAGATCTTCGTGCTGAGCACCGGCCAGAGCAGACCCGTGACCGGCTTGGTCGACCAGATCCGCGTGTCCTTCTTGCCGTACAGCACCACGTTGCCGTCGACCTGCACGAGGAGGGAGCCCCCGCCGGACCGGTACGTCCCGGTGTGCCAGATCGCCTTCTTGCCGGGCTTGTAGACGACCAGGTTGCCGTCGTTCTGCACCGCGGCCCAGGAGCCGGGGTTCCCGCCGGTCCTGGACTGCCAGACCGCCTTGCCGGAGATCCGCTGCACGAGGTTGCCGTCGGTCTTCATCTCGAGGGTGCGGGTGCCGCTCGCGTCCGAACGGAGCGTGGTACCACCGAGGATCACGTTCCCGCGGGTCACGCGGTCCTGGTAGCCCTTCCAGTTGACGACCGACTCGGTCCCGGCGAGCAAGGCCATCGTGCCGTCGCCGCGGACGACGAACGACGTCGACGACTTCTTGCCGGCGAGCGCCCAGCGGGTGACGCGCTTGCCGTTGTGCACGAGGTCGACGGAGCGGTCCTTGCCGATCTTCACGGTCGCTCCCGGCTTGTTCGAGGTCCCCGACGCCCACAGCACGGCGTTGCCGATGCCGTACTCCACGAGGTTGCCGTCGCCCTGCAGGATGAGTCGGAACTGTCCGTTCGGCGAGGTGACGGAGTCGCCCGGGTTCAGGACCGTGCCGGCAGGGACACTGCCCGTCCAGACGACGGACGCGGACGCCGGCGCCGCGGTGCCGACGATGCCACCGGCGACGACGGCGAGCGCCGCGAGGCCTGCCGCCAGGCGGGAAGCGCGGGCTCGGAACGCCGGACGCGGACGCGTGGCGGTGGACGGGTTGCTGGTCATGGTTCCCCTGCTGGTCGGTGCGCCGTGCCCCTGCACGGACTGCGACCCGCCCTGCACGAGTCACCGAACGATGGTCGGTGTTCTACGTTCCTGAGGACAACCCCAGTTCCGGGGGCAGACCGTCGCTCAGGGTATCTGGAAGAACTCCTTCGGAGCCTCGAGCAGCGCCTCGAGCTTCCGGAACGACTGGGCCCAACCGGCGACGTTCACGTCCCGCATGCCCTCGGGGAACGGGCCCTGGGTGAGGGTCACGATCGTGCCGTCGCCGTCCTCGGTGAACTCGAGGGTGAGGGACAGCGGTGTCCCGTCCTCGATCCCCGGGATGCCGTGCGCGGTCGACGTGCCGACGATGATCCGGTTCTCCTCGATCTCCTGCAGCGTCGAGGTCACGGGCGACTGCCACTCCGGGTCGTCGTTGCTCACCATCGTGAGGTTCCAGGCGCCGCCGACGCGCGGGTCGACCTCGACCGTGCCCGCGGGGACGTGGAAGCCGAGCGGCCCGAACCAGAGCGCGAGCATGGCGGGGTCGACGAACGCGCGGTAGACGTCGGCGACGGGGT
This sequence comes from Curtobacterium sp. NPDC089689, assembly GCF_044749145.1. Taxonomy (NCBI): domain Bacteria; kingdom Bacillati; phylum Actinomycetota; class Actinomycetes; order Micrococcales; family Microbacteriaceae; genus Curtobacterium; species Curtobacterium sp. NPDC089689. Next base: position 878,650 of record NZ_JBIVHJ010000001.1, read on the forward strand.
GGTCGAAGCGGTGCGTGGTGTGTGCGGTGAACTGCTCGGTCAGGACGACTCCTCCTGTGTGGGTCCGGTCGAGGTGGGTGTGGCGGAGGCGACGTCGCGTCGGGTGGCGAGCAGTGCCTCCAGGCTGTCGAACCGGTGGTCCCAGTCGGGCCGCAGCCCGCCGAGCCAGCCGGCCAGTTCCTCGACGCGCTCCGGCCGCAGGCGGCAGGTGCGCCAGGTGCCGTGCCGTTCCCGGGTGATGAGTCCGGCGCGCTCGAGGATGCCGAGGTGACGGGAGATCGCCGGGGCGCTGACGTCGAACGGTCCGGACAACGCCGTGACGGTCGCTTCGCCCTTGCCGAGCCGTTCGACGATCCGCCGTCGGATCGGGTCGGCGAGCGCTGCGAGGACGTCGTCGAGACGGTCCCGATCCATGGCTCCTCCTGGTGAACAATGCGGTTGATTAACCGATGCGTTCATCGTGCACTCGACCTCGGACGAGCGCAAGAGCAAGATCGGGTCATGCACAACCCCGCGTTCGTCCCGCCCACGTCCACGCCGACCCGCCCGGACCTCGCGGGCATGTTCGGCGCGGTCGCGGCAACGCACTGGACCGCGGCCGCCACCGCACAGTCGGTCCTGGAGCGCGGCGGCAACGCCTTCGACGCCGCGGTGGCCGGTGCGTTCGTGCTGCACGTCGTCGAGCCGCACCTCAACGGTCCCGGAGGCGACCTCACGGCCGTGTTCGCCACCGCCGACGACCCCACGCCCGTGGTGCTCTGCGGGCAGGGCCCGGCCCCCGCCGGAGCGACGCGCGAGCACTTCGCCGCCGAGGGCCTCGACCTCGTCCCCGGCGCAGGAGCGCTCGCGGCGACCGTGCCGGGGGCGGTGGACGCCTGGCTGCTCCTGTTGCGCGACCGGGGGACGTGGGACCTCGCGGACGTCCTCGCTCCCGCCATCGGGTACGCGCGGGACGGGCACCCGATCGCACCCGGGGTCGTGCGGACGATCACCGCCGTGGCGGACCTCTTCCGCGCGCACTGGCCCACCTCGGCTGCGCAGTGGCTGCCGGGAGGCACGGTGCCGGTCCCCGGGGACGTGGTGCGCAACGAGGCGCTCGCCTCCGTCCTCGAGCGGCTCGTCGCCGCGGGCGGTCCGCACGCCGGGCGCACCGCCCGGATCGACGCCGCCCGCACCGAATGGGCGGAGGGCGTGGTCGCGCAGACGATCGACCGGTTCGTCCGCGAGCCGCACCGCCATGCATCGGGCACCGACCACGCCGGCGTGCTGCGGGCGTCGGACCTGCGCGCGTTCCGGGCGACCTACGAGCCGGCGACGACGGCGGAGTTCCGCGGGTGCACGGTCGCCAAGACCGGACCGTGGGGTCAGGGTCCGGCGCTCCTCGAGACCCTCAGACTGCTCGATCCCCTCGACGACGCCCTGCTCGACCCGTCCACCGAACTCGGTGCGCACGCCGTGGTCGAGGCGCAGAAGCTCGCCCTCGCCGACCGGGAGCTGTTCTTCGGCGACGGCGAGGTGCCGCTCGACGTCCTGTTGTCCGACGCGTACACCGATGAGCGCCGGGCACTGATCGGCGAGCGTGCGTCGGCGGAGCTGCGGCCGGGCCACGTCCCCGGGGTCGACCACGCCGTGCCACCGCTCCGCACCGCGTACGACGCCGACGCGGGCGGGACCGCCGGCGAGCCGACCGTCCGGGTCACCCGGGACGCCGAGCGTGCCGTCCCGGTGGAGGACCGCGGCGAGCCGTTCGTCGCCCCGACCGGCGAGACCCGCGGCGACACGGTCCACATCGACGTCGTCGACCGGTGGGGCAACATGATCAGTGCGACCCCGTCGGGCGGCTGGCTCCAGTCGTCGCCGACCGTCCCCGGCCTCGGCTTCGCCCTCGGCACGCGCCTGCAGATGACCTGGCTCGAGGACGGCACCGCGTCGACGCTGACGCCCGGCGCACGGCCGCGGACCACCCTCACGCCGACGCTCGTGCTGCGGGACGGCCGACCGATCGCGGCACTCGGCTCCCCCGGCGGCGACCAGCAGGACCAGTGGCAGCTGCTCTTCCTGCTGCGGTGGATCGTCGGCGGCTACTCGCCCCAGCAGGCGATCGACGCGCCGGCGCTGCACACGACGTCGTTCCCGGGGTCGTTCTGGCCCCGGACGTGGGAGCCAGCGGGCCTGGTGGTCGAGGACCGGCTCGGGGACGACGTCATCGCGGCGCTGGAGGCCCGCGGGCACGTCGTCACCCGAGCCGGCGACTGGGCGCTGGGACGGCTGTGCTGCGTCACCCGTGACCCGTCGACCGGCGTGGTCGGTGCCGCCGCGAACTCCCGCGGCGCCCAGGGCTACGCGATCGCCCGCTGAGCACCCGGCCCGGGTCCCGGCCCGACCGCTCGCGTCAGCGCCCGAGGGTCGGAACGACCACCGCGCGGCCCGAGAGTTCCCCGGCCTCGAGCTTCCGGTACGCCTCGAGCGCGTCGTCGAGGGAAAACCGCTCGACGTCCGGCACGATCTGCCCCGCGCGGTACATCGCGACGACCTCGTGGAGATCCTCGATCGTGCCCCAGTAGGTGTTCGTGATCGTCGACTCGTACGGCGTCGAGAAGAAGTTCCACTCGGTCGTGCCCCCGGCGATGCCGACCACCGTCAAGCGGCCGCCGATCGCCATCGACGCCTGCGCGGTCTTCACCGTCGGGGTCGCACCGACGAAGTCGAAGGCCGCGTCGACGCCCCGCCCGCCGGTGATCTCCCGGATGGCCGCGACCTGGTCCGGGCCGCCGGGGACCGTGATCGCGCCGCGGGCAGCCGCACGGTCCATGGCGTCCTGCTTCATGTCCGTCGCGATGACGGTCGCACCGGTGAGCGCGGTGAGGATCTGCACGGCGATCTGCCCGAGACCGCCGAGTCCGACGACGAGCGCGTACTTCCCACCGCCCGCGAGGTTCGGCAGCGAGGCCTTGATCGCGTGGTACGGCGTCAACGCTGCGTCGCTGAGCGGTGCCGCGGCGACCGGGTCGGCGTCACCGAGCGGGACGAGGTTCCGTGCGGGCACGACGACGTACTCGGCCATGCCGCCGTCCCGGCCGAGGCCGATGCCCGCGTACGGGTTCGTGGCGGCGTTCTCGCAGTAGGTGTCCTGCCCCTTGGAGCAGTACGAGCAGTGCCCGCACCCGACGGGGCCGTACACGAGGTAGGCGTCCCCCGGGGTGAACCCGGTCACACCGTCGCCGACCGACTCGACCCAGCCGGAGTTCTCGTGCCCGAGGACGAACGCGGGTGCCTGCGCACCCGGCTGGCCCTCGCGGAACTCGCGGTAGACGGCGACGTCGGAGTGGCACGCCCCGGCGCCGGCGACCTCGAGCAGCACCTCGCCCGGCCCGGGCGTGGGCTTCGGCACGTCCGTGAGGGACGGGAAGGTCTGGTACTGCTCGAACACGACGGCACGCATGGTTGCTGCTCCTTCTGACGGGTCACTGGTGAGCGTCGACTCGACTCGTCGGGCGTCAGGGGGTGCGGCGTCGCGATCGGATCGGGCCGATCCACCGCCAAACTACACCTGTTGCGTAAGTGTCGGGCCAGGATCGGGGTCGGGCACGGACTCGCGACGCCCGGCGAACAGCCCACGGTCGAAGCGCGCACCACGCACGCGGGGACGACTGACCACCATGCCGGTGACGACCAACCACCCGATCGGGCCGGTGAAGACGAGGAGCAGGATCCACATCCCGGAGTGGTCGCGGTCGTGGAGGCGCCGCACGAGCAACGACCACCGCGGGATCGCGGTCACGAGGAGGCCGACGATGATCGCGACGTCCCAGCTGTCGGGCCAGGCGTCGCGACCCGACCCGTACCCCCACCACGCAGAGGAGTACCGACCCTGGTGGATCTCGAACAGGTGGAACCCGACCTGCGGCGACGGGACGGTGCCGAACGGGTCGGCGTAGACCGTCCAGCGTGCCGTCATGCCGAGCTGCTCGACGAGCCACCAGACCACGAGGGTGACCACTGCCTGCAGGGCGATCACCCAGAAGAACTCGGTCCGGCTGGCGCGGCCGTGGAACCGCCAGCCCTGCGTCCAGAAGCGCACCCAGGCCACGTCGGGTCGACCGAGCACGTCGACCGGCCCCTGCGCGGTCACGCGCGACCGGAACGACGTGCTGTCCCCCATGCGCCCGATCGTAGAGCAGACCTGCGTCTTCCCCGTGAGCAGGTTGCGAGAACGGTCGTTCTCCGATTGACTCGGCCTTGGCTCCGGACCGGAGTCCACGGCTCCGCACGGGGCCGACCCCACACGAAAGGAGCGGGAATGCCCACGCGCACCGCACGCACCGCCTGGAACGGCGGCCTCAACGACGGTTCCGGCCAGGTCGAACTCTCGAGCTCGAAGGTCGGCACCTACGACGTGTCCTTCCCGAAGCGCGCCGCGGACGAGGCCGGTGGCACAACCAGCCCCGAGGAGCTCATCGCCGCGGCCCACTCCTCCTGCTACGCCATGCAGTTCTCGGCGATCCTCGGCGAGGCCGGCGGCACCGTCGAGGCCCTCGACGTCAAGGCCGACGTCTCGCTCGGCCCGGACTCCGCCGGCGGCTTCAAGCTCACCGGCATCGTCCTCACCGTCAGCGGCGAGGTCTCCGGCATCGACGAGGCCGCCTTCCTCAAGGCCGCCGACGAGGCCAAGGCGACGTGCCCCGTCTCGAAGGCCCTCACCGGCGTCGACATCGAGCTGCACGCGACGTTCGAGCAGTAGTCACGACGCGTCGCTGACGCGACTGCGTTCCGGACGGGAGGCACGGTGCCGGCTGGCGCCGCGCCTCCCGTCCGTCGTCGGTACGCTCACCAGCGTGAGACGTCGCCGCTTCGCCACCCCGACCTGGCTCGCTCTCTGGACGGGCCTCGCGGCACTGGTCGCCGGTGTGGTGATCTGGGCCACTGCGCCGAGCGCGTCGTTCGGCTGGTTCGCGTACGCCCCGCTGGCGGGGGCGGTCTTCGACCCGGTGACGCACTCGTGGCAGCAGGTCGTCGGCCTGCTGACCGCGGTGGTGGGCGCGGTCGTCGCGGCCTTCGCCGCCGGACGCCTGAGCGCTCGCACCCGCGGGGGGCGCTGACCCGCCCAGCGGACGACACGGCCACGTTCAGCCGGCATCCGGACTCGGCGCCGAGCGGCTGGCACGATGGCGGGATGGCCGAGCAGTTCCTCCCCGGCGCGCCGAGGCCCGGCCGCCCGCCGCGGCCCCGCGTCCGGAAGGTCGCGCAGCACGACCTCCGTGACGCCCGCGCCCGGTTGCGCGGCACGATCTACGAGGACGTCACGCCCGACGTGCGCCCCCGCGAGCAGTACTCGCCGGTGCAGATCGTGGACTTCTGCCTCGACCTCGCCGAGGTGATGCTCGCTTCCGGCGCGGACACCCGGAGCGTCGAGACCGCGGTGGTCGCGGTGTCGACGAAGTGGAACCTCGCGCCGCTCGACCTCGACCTCACCGGCAGCTCGGTGACCATCCAGTACGCGCCTGCCGACGGTCCCGCGCTCGTGAAGTTCCGCACCGTGACGATCGACGGCTCGGACCTCGGGCGTCTCGCGTGGGCGAACCAGATCGTGGACGACCTCGTGCACGGTTCGCGCGACATGACCTCCGCCGTGAGTGCCCTCGTCGCCGTGCTCCGCATGCCGCCACGCTGGCCGAACTGGCTCGCCGACGTCGGGCTCGCGGTCCTCGGCACCTCGATCGCGATGCAGGCCGGCGGTGGCTGGCGAGCGGGCCTCGGGGCGTTCGTCCTCATGATGGGGATCATCGTGTCCGGCCGGTGGCTGACCGGTCGGGGCTTCCCGCAGTTCTTCGTCTCCGGTGCGCAGGGGGCGGTGGCGTCAGCACTCGGCACCCTCGCGATCGCGGCGGGGATCCTCGGTCCGGCCGGCGCGGCGACCATGGTGGCGGCGCTCGTGGTGCTCCTGCTGCCGCACGTCTCGCTCGTGACCTGGGCGCAGGACGCGATCTCCGGGTTCCGGGCGATGGCGGTCGCGCGGGCGTTCTCGATCCTGCTCGTCATCGCAGCGATCGTCGTCGGCGTCCCGGCCGGCATCGCGTTGACCCACTGGCTCCGCATCGAGGTCGACCCGTCCGGCATCGTGCTCGACCCGCTCCCGCTGTGGGCGTCGCTGTCCCTCACGGTCGTGTCCGCCGCGGCGAACTGCTTCGTGCAGCAGGCCAGCGCCCGGGTGATCCCGGTCGCGGTGGTCTTCTCGGTCGCGGCCGGAGCGTCGCTGTGGGCGATGCGCCACCTCGGGCTGCCCCTGCTCGGCGCGACGTTCCTCGCGTCCGTGCTGCTCGGCGTGCTCGCGACGATCGCCGCGGCGCGGATGCGCACCGCGGTGGGGGCGATCGCCGTCCCCGCGTTCTGCGGCGCACTGCTGCCCGGTGTCGCCGTGTCGAACGCCCTGCTCAACGTGATGTCCGGGTCGTCGACCTCGGCGCTCGACTTCGTGTCCGCCGTGACCGTCGCGCTCGCGATCGGCGCCGGTCTCGTCCTCGGCGGGCTCTTCGCGACGCCGGGTGCCCGACGAGCCCTCCGGCGTGCGCGGAAGGTCGTCGTGCACTCGGTCCACAGCGACACCACCGCACTCCGCGTCATCCGCGACTCGGGCTACGACCCCGGGGACGGCAGCCGACCGCGCTGGTGACCGCGGCCGGCCGCGCTGCCGGTCGTGCCGGGGCTCAGCTGGCGTCGGTGACGGCGCTCGACACGGCGGTGGGTGCGTCGTAGTCGCCGTCCGGGATGTTCTTCAGCGCCTCGAGCGCATCACCCGAGGCACCTTCGCGCTCGGCCGTGGCGACGATGTCGTCCTTCGACGCCGGGTACTCGATGCCGCTCAGGTACTTCTGGATCTCGATCGGGTTGGGGTTCGCCACGACGGCTCCTTCCGGTTGGGGTCTCCACCGAGTACCCCCGCCGGACTCTGCCCCGGCACGGTTCCGCGCATCCCGGCCAACCCCACCGGACTGTGCGCGGTCAGATCTCCCAGCTGCCCGGGTCGCTCCACGTGGCGTGCTGGACCTGGGCCCGCGGCTGGTACCGCTCCATCCAGCCGGCCTCGAGCCGCGCCACGGCCCGGTCGAACGCCTGCACGAGGTCCATGTCCGCACGCAGGAGCGCCTGGAGCTGCAGCCCCTCGTACAGGGCGATGAGCTGCTCGGCACCACGACGCGGGTCCATCGTGTGCGGCGCCCGACCGACGGCGACGTCCCGCTCGAGTCCGCGCTTGATCTGCGAGAAGAACAGCTGGTAGCGCGAGCGCAGGTACGTGGCCATCGGGTGCGACGGGTTGCCGGCCACGGACAGCAGGGCGACGAGCAGCCGCATGAGTGCCGGGTCCTCGGCGTTCGACGCGACGATCGCGCGGAGGAAGTCCACCGTGGCGGCGTCGCCGACCTCGGCCGTGACCTCCTCCATGCGGCCACCGTTCCAGCGGTCGACGGCGGCGAGGACGAGGCCGTCCCACGACGGGAAGTGCAGTTCGAGTTCGGCGAGCGTGATCCCCATGCGCTCCGCGACCTGCTCGGGTCGTGCCTCGTGGAAGGGCACGTCACGCAGGAGGTCGACGGTCGCCCCGACGATCGTGATCCGCAGGTGCAGGGTGGCGGCCGCAGCGGCTGCCGCGTGCGTGTCCGCGCTGGTGTTCTCGAGCATCGTGCCCTCCGATCGCCGGACGTCCTGTCCGGGGCGCCCTCGTGGGGCGCGTGCTGCACCCGGAACGGGTGCACGCTCCATCCTGGTGGATGTCGGGGGACACCAGAATCCCCGGTCCGGGTGTCGGCATTCCGGGGGACAAGCGTTCCGCTCAGCCCGTTCGCGGCCGCTCGTGTGACGATGCCGGCATGACCCCGAACGACTCGATCGCGCACGGTCTCGCGACCATGGCGTCCGCCGGCTTCGAGTTCGGCGGCGACGCCGACCAGGTCGCCCACGACGTCCGGACGATGTGGGAGCAGCTCGGTCGACCGGTCGGTGCGTTCGACGCCGCCGCGCGGGCGATCGCCGAACTCCCCCAGCGCCCCGAGGTCCCGATCGCGGACCAGGCACGGCGCCGTGCGTTCGAGCGGGCGATCGGGATCAATCCGGTCGAGGTGGAACTGGCCGCCGCCCTGTCCGCCCGTGAGCTCCTCGAACGGTTGGCGCGGACCTGCGGGGCACCCTGCTGACCGGGCGACGCGAAAGAATCCCGTCACGCGTTAGGTAAACCTAAGTAGGTGAGGCTACCCTTACCTCCGTGGTCGATCTGCACGCACGCGACGTCACCGTGGGCTACCACGGCGAGGACGTCGTCCACGCCGCCTCGCTCGAGCTCACCGCCGGGACGGTGACCGCCCTGGTCGGCCCGAACGGGTCGGGGAAGTCCACGCTCCTGCGCTCCATCGCACGGCTGCAGCCCACGCGCTCCGGGACCGTGCGCCTGCGCGGCGCGACCGACGAGCACGCCGCGAGCCGTGCCTCCAGGCCGACGGCGACGGCACGCGGGGCCGCCGATGCCGGAGGCGACGTCGTCGACGGCCTCGCCCTGACCCCGAAGGCGTTCGCCCGCCAGGTCGCACTGCTGACCCAGGGCCGCCCGGTGCCCGGCGGACTCCGCGTGCGCGACCTCGTGACCTTCGGCCGGCACCCGCACCGCGGCCGCTTCGGCGGACAGGACCCGGACGGGCAGGTCGTCGTCGCCCACGCGCTCGACGTGACCGGACTGACGAGCCTCGCCGAGCGGCCGGCGGACGAGCTGTCCGGCGGGCAGCTGCAGCGGGTCTGGCTCGCGAGCTGCCTCGCACAGCAGACCGGCGTCCTCCTGCTCGACGAGCCGACCACGTACCTCGACCTCCGCTACCAAGTGGAGCTGCTCGACCTGGTCCGCGACCTCGCGGACGTCCACGGGACGGCAGTCGGCGTCGTCCTGCACGACCTCGACCAGGCGGCAGCCGTCGCCGATCGGCTGGTGCTCCTCCGCGCCGGCGTCGTCGTCGCGGACGGCACTCCCGAGGACGTCCTCGACGCCGAGCGGCTCTCGGACGTGTACGGCATCCGCATCGACGTCGACCACGACCCCTCCACCGGTGCACTGCGGACCCGCGCGGTCGGTCGACACCACTCCCGGACCACCCCTGCACCCACCCGCTGACGACGGGGCGCGCAGCACGCGTCCGACCGACAGCTCCACCCAACCGAACAGGAAGAACCCGAGCCGCCATGAAGCGACGACTCCTCACCGCCACCGCCATCGCCGCCGCAGCCGCGCTGGCCCTCACCGCCTGCGGCTCCACGCAGGAGGCTTCCGACGCCAGCCCCTCCGCCGCGAAGATCACGGTCACCGATGCCCAGGGCACGAAGGTGACGCTCGACGGCCCCGCGAAGAAGGTCGTCGGCACCGAGTGGAACGTCGTCGAGGACCTCGAGACCCTCGGCGTCGCACCCGCCGGCGTCGCGGACGTGAAGGGCTACAGCCAGTGGGACTCGAAGGTCCCGCTGACCGGCGACCCGAAGGACATCGGTACCCGCGGTGAGCCGAGCACGGACACGATCGCCTCGATCGCCCCGGACCTCATCGTCGCGACGACCGACCTCAAGGACTCGGTCATCACGCAGCTCCGCAAGATCGCCCCGACGATCGTCATCGCCTCGGCGAAGTCGGGCGCCCAGCTCGAGACCATCAAGGACACGCTCGGCCTCATCGCGGAGGCCACCGGCACGACCGCGAAGGCCGACACCGTGTGGAAGGCCCTCGAGGACAAGATCGCGGACGGCAAGCAGGAGATCGCCGACGCGGGCAAGGCCGGCACGAAGGTGGCGTTCGCGGACGGGTACGTCCTGTCGAACCAGGTCACGATCCGTCCGTACACGAAGGGCTCGCTCATCGGGCAGGTCAACGACGAGCTCGGGCTCGCCGACGCCTGGTCCGGCACGGGCATCGAGGGCGACGAGGCGTACGGCCTCGGCTCGACCGACGTGGAGGGGCTGACGAAGCTCCCCGCCGACACGCAGTTCCTCTACATCGACAACAAGGCCGCGAGCGAGGACGACGTCTTCGGCAAGACCCTCGCGTCGAACGCCGTGTGGAAGTCGCTGCCGTTCGTCGAGCAGGACCACGTGCACCGTCTCGACGACGGCATCTGGATGTTCGGCGGGCCCGGCGCGATGGACGCCTACGTCGACGCCGCGGTCGCCGCGCTCACGAAGTAGCGGTGACCGGCACCGCCACGCAGGCGCGGGCCGGGAGGCGCTCCACGAGCGTCGCCCGGCCCGCGCTCGGCGTCCTGCTCCTCGTCGCCGGGATCGCGCTCGTCGCCGTGCTCGCCGCGGTGGACACCACCCAGGGCACCGCGAACGTCGGGGTCGCTGACGTCTGGAAGGCCCTCACCGGCCGGGTGGACGGCGCCGACGCGTCGGTCGTCGTCGCCTCCCGCTTCCCCCGTGCGGTCGCCGGGCTGGTCGTCGGCTTCGCGCTCGGTGTCGCCGGCGCAGCACTGCAGGCGGTGACCCGGAACGTGCTCGCCGCGCCGGACACCCTCGCCGTCAACGCCGGCGCGTACCTCGCGCTCGGCATCGTCTCGGTGTCGGGCATCGGGCTGCCGGTCGTCGCGCAGTCCGGGATCGCGTTCCTCGGGGGGCTCGCCGCCGCCGCACTGGTGCTCGCACTGTCCGGACTCGGCAGCGGGACCCTGCGGCTCGTCCTCGCCGGGACGGCGCTCGCCCTCGGTCTGGGCTCGGTGACGCAGGCGCTGGTCCTGCTGTTCCCGCAGCAGACCCGGGGTCTCTACAGCTGGAACCAGGGCGGCATCGCGCAGAACGGGTACGACACGATCCTGCCGATGCTCCCGGTGGTCGCGGTCGGGGTCGTCGGGTTCCTCGTCCTCTCCCACCGGGTGGACGCCCTGGCACTCGGCGACGACGCCGCCCGCGGGCTCGGCGTCCCGGTCCGGAGCACCCGCATCCTCGCGGTCGTCCTCGCGGTGCTGCTCTCCGCCGCAGCGGTGACGATCGCCGGACCGATCGGCTTCGTCGGCCTGTGCGCGCCGGCGCTCGTCCGCCCGGTCGCGCGGACCTTCCCCACCCTGCACCGATCCTGGGCGCTCCTGACCGTCTCGGGCCTCGTGGGTGCCGGCATCGTGGTCGCCTCCGACGTCCTGCTCCGCGCCGTCGTCTCGGGCGACCGGGCCGTGACCGTCCCCACGGGCGTCGTCACGAGCGTCGTCGGCGCGGTGTTCCTCGTCGTGATGGCACTCCGGATGCGCGACACCGGGCAGACCACCCCGCTCGAGGTCTCGCGGATCCCCGGTCGACTCGCGGTCGCCCTGACGGTCGTCGCCCTCGTGGCCGTGCTCGTCGGCGTGGTCGTCGCATCGGTGCTGCTCGGGGACGCGAAGCTCCTCCTGGGTGACGTGACGAACTGGCTGACCGGCCGGGCGAACCAGGCGATCTCGTTCATCCTCGACACCCGTGTCCCGCGGGTCACCGCCGCGCTCCTCGCCGGTGCGGCGCTGGCACTCGCCGGGACGCTCGTGCAGGGCGTCACCCGCAACCCGCTCGCCGACCCCGGGGTCCTCGGCGTCTCGAGCGGGGCCGGCCTCGGTGCCGTGCTCGTCGTGACGGCGGTCCCCGCGGCGTCGACGTGGGGCGTGGCCGGGGCCGCGTTCGCCGGTGCCGCGCTGGCGGCGCTCGTGGTGTTCGGTCTCGCTGCGCGCGGGGGCTTCCGACAGAACCGCCTCGTGCTCGTCGGCGTCGGGGTGTCGGCCGGGCTCACGGCACTCATCAGCCTGCTCATCGTGGTCACCGATCCGTTCAACGCGAACAAGGCACTGACCTGGTTGTCGGGCTCGACGTACGGCCGGACGTGGCAGGACTCCTTCCCGGTCGTCGTGGTGCTCGTCGTCGCGCTCGTGCTCGTGCTGCCGGCGCACCGGGAGCTCGACCTCGTCTCGCTCGACGAGGACTCGCCCCGGTTGCTCGGCGTCCGACTCGACCGGACCCGACTCGGCTTCCTGACGCTCTCGGTGCTGCTCACCGCGACGGCGATCGCGGCGGTCGGCACGATCGGCTTCGTCGGGCTGGTGGCTCCGCACGCGGCCCGCTCGCTGGTGGGTCGAGCGCACGCCCGGGTCGTGCCGGTGGCGGTGCTGCTCGGTGCGGTGCTCGTCTGCCTCGGTGACCTGCTCGGACGGACGGTCATCGCGCCGGCGCAGCTCGGTGCGGGCATCCTCACCGCGCTCGTCGGGACGCCGTACTTCGTGTGGCTGCTGCTGCGCACGCCGCGCACGCGCTGAAGGCGCTCGCACTCTGACGGTGTTCACACTCTGACGGACGGGAGGCACGGTGCCAGCCGGCACCGTGCCTCCCGTCCGTCACGTGGTCGCCGCTACGGCGTCGGCATCCCGCCGTCGACGTGCAGCGTCTCCCCCACGACGTAGGACGACTCGCCGCTGGCGAGGAACACGTACGCCGGCGCCAGCTCGGCGGGCTGGCCCCAGCGACCGAGGTAGGTCTGCTCGCCCGCGCTCGGGAGGTCCTCGGGCTTCTGCCCGCCGGCGGGCTGCAGCGGCGTCCAGATCGGACCGGGTGCGACGGCGTTCACCCGGATGCCCTTCGGCGCGAGCTGCGCGGCGAGGCCCTTGGCGAGGTTGTTCACGGTCGCCTTCGTCGCGGCGTAGTGCACGAGGTGCGGTGACGGCGCGTACGCCTGGATCGACGTCGTGTTGATGATCGTCGACCCGGGAGCCAGGTGCGGCACGGCGGCCTTCGTGATGCGGAAGGTCGCGTAGACGTTCGTCCTGAACGTCTCGTCGAACTCCTCGTCCTCGATGTCGGTGATCGAGTCGACGTTCTGCTGCTTGCCGGCGTTGTTCACGACGATGTCGAGTCCGCCGAGGCCCTCGACGGCCTTCGCGACGAGTTCCTCGCACCACTCCTTCGACGTGATGTCCCCGGGCAGCGCCACCGCCGTCCGTCCGGCGGCCTCGATGAGTCCGACGATGCGCTGCGCGTCCTCCTCCTCCTCGGGCAGGTAGGAGATCGCGACGTCGGCGCCCTCCCGTGCGTACGCGATCGCGACGGCGGCGCCGATGCCGGAGTCCCCGCCGGTGACGAGCGCCTTCCGGCCCTCGAGACGACCGGAGCCGCGGTAGGTGTCCTCACCGTGGTCGGCCGGCACGTTCTGCGCCATCTCCTCGTCGGTGCCGGCGCCGGGCAGGTACTGCTCGTCGGGCTTCTTGTCCGCGTACATCGCGGTCGGGTCCTGCATCGTGTACTGGTCCGTCATGCGCCGTACGGTACGCAGGCCGGGCAGCGCCGACGTCCAGGGCGCTGTCCCCCGACGGGTGTCGCCGAATGTCACGGTGCGGTGACGGCCCGGAACCGATTCGGTAACACCCGTCGTCCACCGAGGTCCGAGGCCGTACGGTCGACTGGTGACCTTCCGCCCCTCCCTCGCGCTCGGCGTCGCCGTGCTGGCCGCCTCGGCGACCGTGCTCGCGACCGGCGCACCCGCCGGGGCGGCGGAACCCACGCAGACGGCCAGCTCGACGCCGTCCGTGTCGAACGGCAAGCTCAAGCGCGTCGACGCCATCGAGCTCAGCGCCGAGTCGCTCGTCCTCGAGCGTGACGACCGCACCGTCGTCGACGTGTCGATGCGCGATGCGCGGTCGACCGTCTCCCTGCTCAACCGGCTCCTCGGCACGCCGTCGCGCACCCAGACGGCCGAGGGAGACGGCGGGGCGTGCTTCCCGGCCGGCACGACCTACACCTGGGGCGGTGCGATCCGTGTCGCCGCACTGGCCACGCCCGCCGAGCTCGGCAACGCCGTCGAGATCCGCGTCCTCCGTGACGAGGTCCGCTCCCGCAGCGGGTCGATGGTCGAGCTGTCCGGTCCGCACGGCGTGCAGGTCGGCGACGACATCGAGCGACGCATCGAACGGACCGCTCCGGAGGACCGGATGTCCTTCGGCTCGGACGACTCGGACGACCCCTCCGCCTGGCAGGTGCTCCTCCAGCGCGGCTGGGACGACACCGAGCAGCGCACGGACGACCGGTCCAGCGACGACCGGTCGAGCGACGACCGCCGTGCGCGTGCTGCGTCCGACCCGGACACCGACGACGCCGAGGACACCCGCGGCGACGACGCCGGACGCAACGGTGTCTCCGCCCTGACCGACGACACCACCGTGACCGTGCTCGGCTCCCCGATGCCGGTCAACGCGACGAGCGGCTGCTGACCCTCACACCAGGATCGTCGCGACGACCGGGAAGTGGTCGCTCGCGAACCAGGTCTCCGGCCCGTCGTGGTCGATCACGACCCGGTCCACGGCGCGCACACCCCGCGTGTACACCCAGTCGATGCGCTCACCCGACGCCACCGGCGGCTCCCAGTCGTTGAACGTCGCGGTCCGGTCCTCCGGATCCCCGGCGACGTCCCACGCGTCCGTGAACCCGGCCTCGACGAGCACCCGGGACGCCCGACCGACGCCGGCCGGCTCGTTGCAGTCCCCGGCGACCACGACCGGCCCGTCGACGGCGGCCGTGCGCTCCGCGATCACGGCCGTGCTCCTCGCCCGGACCTCGTCACCGTGCGGGCCCTCCTCGTGGTCGAGGTGGGTCGTCACGAGCGTGAAGGCCGCGCCGTCGACGTCGAGGAACCGCGCGTGGTTGACGATCCGGGGGAACACGCTCCCCCAGGTGTTGGACGCCGGCTCGTCCGGTGTGTCCGACAGCCAGAAGGACCCGTGCTCGACGGGACGGAGTCGATCACGTCGGAAGAACACGGCAGCGTGCTCACCCGCGCTCCCGCCCTCCCGGCCCTGACCGACGTCGCCGTACTCGGGCAGTCCGGCGCGCAGGTCGTCCATCTGGTGGTCGAACGCCTCCTGGACACACAGGACGTCGGGGTCGTGGCGTCGCACGATATCGAGCAGCACCGGCAGCCGCGCGGGCCAGTCGTGTGCGGGATCAGGGTTCTTGATGTTGTACGTCATCAGGGTGATCGGACGCTCGGCGCTGCTCACCCGTCGAACCTACCGATCACGCGGGCTCCGGGACCATGACCCGCCGGAGCGCGATGACGCCGTCGCGGGCCCGCGTCTTGGCGGTCCCGACCGGGACCCCGAGCTCGGT
This sequence comes from Curtobacterium sp. NPDC089689, assembly GCF_044749145.1. Classification (NCBI taxonomy): domain Bacteria; kingdom Bacillati; phylum Actinomycetota; class Actinomycetes; order Micrococcales; family Microbacteriaceae; genus Curtobacterium; species Curtobacterium sp. NPDC089689. Next base: position 893,779 of record NZ_JBIVHJ010000001.1, read on the forward strand.
CGCCAGTTCCGGCCCGGAGAGCCCCACGAGGTGCCGGAGCACGACGGCCTCGCGCTGCCTCGGGGGCAGCTCGGCGACGGCACGGCGGAGGGCCGCGCGGTCGAGGACGCTCTCGGCGCGCTCCGTGGCGGAGTGGTCGACGACCTCGTGGTCGCGGGCGCCGATGCGGAGGTCGCGGTCGCGGTCGGCGCGGCTCTTCCGGACACGGTCGATGGCCCGTCGCTGTGCGATCGTCCGGACCCACGCGATGACCGAGTGTCGCGGGTCGTAGCGCTCGGCGATCAGCCAGATCTCGAGGAACACGTCCTGCACGACCTCTTCCACCTGGCTGGGGTCGTTCAGTTGATGGCGCACGTACCGCTCGACGAGCGGGCGGAAGCGTTCGTGCAGCGCCGTGAACGCGCGACGGTCACCGGCGGCCACGGCGAGCATCAGGTCGCGCTCCTGGGAGCACTTGGCGAGGAGTTCGTCGTTCATATCCGGTATTTTGCATGCTGCAAAATGGACTCACAAGTACGCTCTCCGCATGCCCACCACACCGATCACCTCCGCTACCGTTCGCCGCAGCACCGCGAAGGGACTGCGGACCCGGGCCCGCATCGTCGACGCTGCCGCGGAGCTCATGCTGACCCGCGGCGTCGCCGGCACGACCCTCGACGACATCGTGCTGCTGCCGGTGTCGGGCGGTCGCAGCTGTACCACTACTCCTCGGGCAAGGACGCGCTCGTCCACGACGTCATCGACCGGCAGGCGGACGCGGTCCTGACGCACCAGGGCGCCGACCACGCCGACCTCTCGACGTGGGAGGCCTGGTCACGCTGGCGGGACCGCACGGTGGACGGCGCGCACGCGGGTGGTTGCGTGGGCGGGTGTCCGCTCGGCTCGCTCGGCACCGAGGTCGCCGAGCGGGACAGCGCCGCGCGCAGTCTGGTGTCCGCCGGGTTCAGCCGATGGGAGGAGGGCTTCCGCCGGGGGATCGCCACGATGCAGCAGCGCGGCGTGCTCGACACCGACGCAGAGCCGGCCACGCTGGCGACCGCCGTGATGGTGGCGCTCCAGGGCGGCTTGCTCCTCGCGCAGGTCCACCGCGACGTGCGACCGCTCGCCGTCGGCCTGGACACCGCGATCGCGGCGATCCGGCAGCACGCGACCGCGGCGTGACACCGAGCGCCGGCGTCAGTTGATGCAGACGTTCGCCTTGCCGTAGTTGTGCACGTCGGTCGACTTGGGCGAGGGCTCGCTGCTCGGCTTCGCGGACGATCCACCGGACGACGACCCACCGGAGGAGGACCCACCGGACGAGCCCGACCCGCCGGCGGCCGGCGTCGAGGCAGACGACCCAGGCTGGGCCGGAGCGGACACCGTCTTGCCGTCGGAGCCGAGCACGAGCGTGACGCCCGTGACGTCGTTCGTCCGGACCGCGACGGCCCCCGGGGTGACCGCCGCGACGGCCTTCGCCTGCGACTCCATGCCCTTCGGGTACTGGACCTGCGTGGCCTTCGTGGTCTCCGAGGACCCGGGCGTCCCGACCTGGAAGCCGCGCGCGGTGAGGTTCTGCGTCGCGGCCGCCGCGGCGCCGGTGACCCCGCTGCCGTTCAGCACGGTGACCGTCGTGCTCGCCGGCTGTGCACTCGTGGCCTTGGTGTAGGCCTCGGGCTGCCCGACGAGACCCTGGACGAAGGCGGGCAGACCGACCTCGTCGACCTGGACGATCGAGAGCGCGGACCCGTTGACGTAGATCGTCGGCGTGCCGAGCGTCGGGATCGTCGCCGACTGGATGTTGCCGGGTCGGAGGTCGCGCATCTGGGCCGCGAGCGACACCAGGTCGGTGTCGGTCTGGATCGATCCGCCGACCGCCTTGAGGATGTTGCCGAGCTTGACCGGGTTGAGCAGTGTGCCGGCGGACAGGACCTTCCGGGCCTCCTGGGACAGGAAGTACTGCTGGCGGACGTTGCGGTCGAGGTCGCCGTTCGGCAGACCGTGGCGCTGGCGGACGAACGAGAGCGCCTGCTTGGCATCGAGTGAGCTCTTGCCCTTGGGCAGGTTCACGCCCGAGTACGGGTCGTTCACCGCGTTGTTCAGGCAGACGTCGACCGGCCCGAGTTCCTTGACGACCTGGTAGAAGCCGAGCAGGGAGACGCGGACGTAGTGGTCGATCTGCAGTCCGCTGACGTTCTCGATCGTCTTGATGAGCAGCTTCGCACCGCCGGTGTCGCCCCCGCCGTTGAGGGTGCCGTAGTAGAAGGCGCTGTTGAGCTTGCCCTTGCCGACGCCCGGGATCTCGACGTACGAGTCGCGCGGGAAGGAGATCATCGTCGCCTGCGAGCCGTCGGCGTTGATGTGGAGCACGATCATCGTGTCCGTGTTGGTCGCCCCGCCGTCGCTCGTCGTGCTGAGCTCGGCCATCTGCTCGGGGGTCGCGTTGTCCGGGCGGTGGTCGTCGCCGACGAGCAGGATGTTCTGCGCTTCGCCGTCGACGTCGTTCTTCGTGTCCTTCTTGCCGGTGATCGCGTTGACGATCGTGACGCTGCCCGCGAGCTGGTCGTACGTGTAGAAGGCGTACGCGCCGCTCAGGGCGATCGCCATGGTGACCACACCCGCGATCGCCGGGAAGACGGCGCTCAGGCGCCGCTTCTGCCGCCCGTGGCGGGGCGGCACGGAGCCGCGCCGGGCGCGGCGGGTCGTCTCGTCGGGTGCATCGCTCACCCGGAAAGGGTAACCGCAGTGCTCGAACCTGCCATGAGAACGCCTGGCAGGTCGCTCCGGACCGTCGCGACCACGAGACGGACGGGAGGCACGGTGCAGGCCTGCACCGCGCCTCCCGTCCGCTGGGTGGTCGCGTCTACGACGCGAGCCCGCCCTTGTGGGTCTCGCGCGCGCGGAGCACCGTGATGCCGGTGATCACGGCGGCGGCCATGACGTAGAACGCGGGGGCGAACGTGTTGCCCGTCGCCGCGATGAGCCACGTCGCGAAGTAGGGCGTGATGCCGCCGAAGACGGCGACGCTGATGTTGTACGCGATGCCCATCGAGCCGTACCGGATCGCGGTCGGGAAGAGCTCGGCCATCGCGGCGCTCACGGCGCCGTCGAACATCGCCATGAAGAGTCCGAGCAGCACCATCGCCGCGGCGGCGGCCGCGAAGTTGCCGGCGTCCATGAGCATCAGCGTCGGGTAGGTGAGCACGAGGAACCCGACGCAACCGGCGAGCATGACGGGCTTCCGACCGATCCGGTCCGACAGGAGGCCGAAGAACGGGACCAGGCACGCGATCACGAGGAAGCCGATCACGACGACCCCGTACGAGACCATCGGCGAGTAGTGCAGGTCCGCCTGCAGGTAGGACGGCATGAAGGTCTGCAGGATCCAGTGCCCCACGGCCTTCAGGACGACGAAGCCGATGCAGAAGAGCAGTGCGCGCCACGACGAGCGGAGGGACCGGCGGAGGGGGTTCGCCGCGACCTCGCCCTTCGCCTTCAGCGCACGGAACTCGGGGGTGTCCTCGAGCTTCGTCCGGAGGTACAGCCCGACGAGGCCGAGCGGCACGGCGGTGAGGAAGAGGACGCGCCAGCCCCACGACTCGAGCGCCCCGTCCCCCGCGAGCGCGGTGAAGAGGAACACGAGACCGCCGCCGACGATGAACGCCGCGAAGCCGAACACGTCGATGAAGCTCGTGACGAAACCGCGACGGTTCGACGGGGCGAACTCGGCGAGGAGGGTCGTCGCCCCGGCCCCCTCACCACCGGCTGCGAAGCCCTGCACGAGCCGGACGACCACGAGGAGGATCGGCGCGAGCAGTCCGACGCTCTGGTAGGTCGGCAGGATGCCCATCACGGCGGTCGCGCCGCTCGTGATGAGGATGACGGTCGCCAGCGTCGTCTTCCGGCCGACCCGGTCACCGAGCGACCCCCAGAAGAGTCCGCCGAGCGGGCGCATCACGAAGCCGGCTCCGAACACGGCGAAGGCCGAGAGCAGGGCCACCTGCGGGTCGCCCTGCTGGAAGAAGTACAGCGAGATGACGGTCGCCAGGGTGCCGTAGAGCCCGAAGTCGAACCACTCGACGAAGTGGCCGACGCCGGCGGCCACGATGACCTTCCGCATGCCCTGCCGACGGGCGTCATCGGCGAGCGCCGCGGAGACGTCCGTGGTCGTGGCGGCATCGGGGGCGGGAGCGCTGCCGGCGTCGTGCCGGATCCGGGTTCCGTCGCTCATGGGGTGACCTCACACTTCGTTGTCGAGAGTTGCTTGACCGTAGCACCCTTCGACGTTGCTTTGCCACTCAGTGGGAAATGCGGGCCGTGCAGTGGTACCGTGACCGCATGCTCTCCCACACCGAACACCACGACGTCGTGGTCGTCGGCGGAGGCCTCGCCGGCGTCTGTGCCGCCGTCGCCGCCGCTCGCCTCGGCTCCAGCGTCGCCCTCGTCACGAACCGCCCCGTGCTGGGCGGCAACTCCTCGAGCGAGGTCCGGGTGTGGGTGGTGGGCGCGACGGCACACGGCACGCAGCGCTTCGCCCGCGAGACCGGGATCATGGGCGAGCTCTTCCTCGAGAACCAGTACCGCAACCCCCAGGGCAACCCCGTCTACTGGGACCAGGTCGTGCTCGACCTCGTGCGGGCGGAGCCGGGCGTGCACCTGTACCTCAACACCGACGTGCGCACGGTCGACACCGACGGCGACCGGATCACCTCGGTGACCGGCTGGACGATGGGCTCGGAGATCGAGACCACGTTCACGGGCCCCGTGTTCCTCGACTGCACCGGGGACGGCCTCGTGGGCGCCCTCGCCGGCGCCGAGTACCGGATCGGTCGGGAAGGACGGGACGAGCACGGTGAGGAGTGGGCACCCGAGCAGGCCGACGACGAACTGCTCGGCAGTTCGATCTTCTTCTCGACGCACGACACCGGACGGTCGGAGAAGTTCGTGGCACCCTCGATCGCGATCGACGTCACGTCGACGCCGATCCTGGCGAACCGGGCCATCCGCACGGGTGACAACGGCTGCAACTACTGGTGGATCGAGTGGGGCGGCGAGCTCGACACCGTGGCGGAGAACGAACGGATCCGCGACGAGCTGTGGGCTGTCGTGTACGGCATCTGGGACCACATCAAGAACTCCGGCGAGTTCGACGCCGACACGCTCACGCTCGACTGGGTGGGCGCGGTGCCCGGCAAGCGGGAGTACCGGCGGTTCGTCGGCGACCACACACTCACGCAGCAGGACCTCCTGGCCCAGCGGTCCTTCCCCGACACCGTGGCCTACGGCGGCTGGTCGATCGACCTGCACCCCGTCGAGGGTGTATACGCGGAGACCGCCGGCGCGCAGCAGCGGTACACCGACGGCACGTACGACATCCCGTTCCGGTCGCTGTACTCGCGCAACGTGTCCAACCTGCTCTTCGCGGGGCGCGACATCTCCGCCTCGCACGTGGCCTTCGGCTCCACCCGGGTCATGGCGACGTGCGCCGCGCAGGGCCAGGCTGCGGGGACCGCCGCGCACCTCGTCGCCCGCCACGGCTGGACGCCGCGCGAGCTCGGGACCGACCACGTCGTCGACCTGCAGCGGACCCTGCTCGACGAGGACGCTCCGCTCGTCGGCGTGCGCGCGCCGCTGCCTGCGGACCTCGTGCCCCACGCCCGGATCACGGCGAGCAGCGAGCTGACCGCGATCGACACGACCCCGTGGGCGACCGACGAGACGTTCGCCCTCGACCGGGACGTCGCCGTCCTGCTGCCGGCGGACCCCTCGCTCGGGCGGCTCCGTCTGCGCACGGTCGCGGACGCCGCGTCCGAGGTCACGATCGAGGTCTGGACCACCGGGAAGCCGCAGAACGCCGTGCCGATCGACCGCGTCTCGACCCACGTCGCATCCGTGGCCGCCGGCGCGAGCGAGACGGAGGTCGACCTCGCGTTCCACCCGGACGAGCCGTGCAACGCCGTCGTCGTCGTGCGACGAGCACCAGGGGTGTCGCTCGTCCTGACCGACGGGCACCCGTACGGCGTCCTCGCTCTCCGGGCACGGTCGGCCGACGACGAGCAGTTCGACGACCACATCCCCGAGGAGGCCGACCAGCCGGTGACCGACTGGGAGGCCCGGGCCCTGCGCGGACGATCCTTCGCTCTCGACGTGACCGGCGCGACCGACGCGTGGCGGGCCTCCCGGGTGGCCGACGGCTACCAGCGACCCTTCGGCGGACCGCACATGTGGTCGTCCGCGGCGACGGGCGGCACAGCCGATCTGGTGCTCGAGTGGGCGGAACCGGTCGACGTGCGCGAGGTGCGCATCGTCTGGAACGACGACGTGGACGCGGACCTCATCAACCTGCACCACCACCGCACCCACTGGGACGCTGTCCCGACGCTCGCGCGCGACTACCGGGTCGAGGCCTGCGTCGACGGCGGCTGGCAGGCACTCGCCGAGGTCCGCGGCAACCGGCACCGCCACCGCGTGCACACCGTCGCTCCGGTCCGCACCGGTGCCGTGCGCATCGTGGTGACCGCGACCAACGGCTCACCGTTCGTGACGGTGAGCGCGGTCAAGGTGCGCTGAGGGCCGTGCCCGACGACCGCGGGGTGTCCGGGGGCGCGGCGGGCCAGAATGGACGGATGGCGACCACCCCTCCGAACCAGAGCATCGAGCGAGCCGCGGCCGTCCTCGGGGCGCTCGGCGCGTCCGAGACCGGCGTCATGCGCGCTTCGGACATCGCCCGTGCGATCGGGCTCGGCACCTCGACGACGGGCCGACTGCTGGCGACGCTGGAGTCGCTCGAGTACGTCCGACGCGATCCGGACCAGGGCTGGTCGGTCGGCCGGGCGGTGCTCGAGCTCGCGAGCCAGGGACTCAACCACAACCCTGTGCACCGCGAGTCCCGCGCCGCGGCCCAGGAGTTGGCGCACCGGATCGGCCTGACCGCGAACGTCGGCGTGCAGGACGACACGTCGTGCATCTACCTCTGCCACTTCGAGGGATCGCTCGCCCCGAAGTCGCACACGATGATCGGGATGCGGCAGCCGTTGCACGCGTCCGCACTCGGCAAGGCGCTGATGCTCGACCTGACCCAGGCGGATCGCGAAGCCCTCCTCGGGACGGACCTCGCTCGCTACACCGACCACACGATCACGACGCACGACGCCCTCACCGACGACCTCGTCGCCTCCGCCGGGCGCGGGTGGTGCGTCGAGAACCAGGAGCTCGCGCTCGGCCGGTTCTGCATCGCGGCACCGATCCGGAACGCCTCGGGTCGGATCGTCGCGGCCCTGTCGGTCTCCGGGCGGCTGACCCAGCTCCGGGACCGCGACACCGCCGTGCTCGCGGAGGACCTCATCGAGGTCGCGGACCGCATCAGCGTCGGGCTGGGGATGATCAGCGCGGTCGCGCACTGACCACGCCGGGACCTACTGGTCGCGCGAGGGCAGCAGGTGCACGGCCTCCATCGCGAGCTCGGCCGCGATCGGGTCCTTCGCCAGCACGGCGGCCTTGAGCTTCTCGAGCTCGGGGACGACCGTGTCCACGGGGATCAGGTCGGCGAGTTCGGGCACCCGCAGCTTGAACGCCAGGCCGTCGGTCGTCGACCGGCAGAGTGCCGCGAGCGACGCGTTGCCGCAGGCCTCGACCCACATCGCGTAGATGTTCGCGCCGTCACGGGCGACCTCGTCCTGCTTGCCCTTCGACGAGCGGGCGACGACGTCGTCGAGCATCTTGACGACCTTCTTGCGCTGCGACTCGGTGAAGCGCGGGACCGCGAGACGCACGACCCCGCCGTAGATCACCCCGAGGGTCCGGTAGGCGTCGAGGAGCTCGTCCTTCGTGGGAGCCGCCACACGGGTGTAGCGGTTCGGCGCCATCTCGATCAGGCCGGACCGGGAGAGCTCTGCCAGGGCCTCGCGGATGGGGGTGCGGGAGACGCCGAGCCAGGCGATGAGGTCGTCGTCGTTCAGGCGCTCACCGGGCTCGAGGGTGCCGTCCATGATCGCGTCGCGGATCTTGTCCTGGACGGTGTCGCGGAGGAGTTTCCGCTCGGCGGCGGGCTGGGTCGAGGGCACTGGCATGCGCCCAGCGTGTCACATGTGATGGGCAGCGCGCGAGAGGCGCGACGGCCACCATGCCCGCCGTCCGAGCTCGTACGTGAGGGCCGGGACGAGCAGGGACCGGACCACCACGGTGTCGAGCAGCACCCCGAACGCGACGACGAACGCGATCTGCGCCAGGAACAGGATCGGGATGACGCCGAGCGCCGCGAAGGTCGCCGCGAGGACGATGCCCGCGGAGGTGATCACGCCGCCGGTGACGCCGAGGCCGCGCAGCACTCCCTCGCGCGGGCCGTGCAGCAGGGCCTCCTCCCGGACCCGGGTCATCAGGAAGATGTTGTAGTCGACGCCGAGCGCCACGAGGAACACGAACGAGTACAGCGGCACGCTCGGGTCGGCGCCGGGGAAGTGGAACACGTGGTCGAAGACGAGGGCACCGACGCCGAGCGCGGCCGCGAACGAGACGATCACGCTGCCGATGAGGACCAGCGGCGCGACGATGCTCCGCAGCAGGAGCATGAGGATGAGGAGGATCACGACGAGGACGATCGGGATGATGACCGAGCGGTCGCGGATGCCCGTGTCGTTCGTGTCGAGGGCGGTCGCCGTGACCCCGCCGACGATCGCGTCCGGGTCGACCCGCTCGACGGCGGTCCGGAGGTCGCGGACCGTCTGCTCGGCGGCCGCGGAGTCCGCCGGGTCGGCGAGGGTCGCCTCGAGCAGGACGTCACCGCGTGACACGGTCGGCTCACCCGGGCTCCCGCCGGTGCCAGCGCCGGTCGTCCCGCCGCGCGCGCCGCTCACGGGCACGGTGCCGGACGGCGAGTCCTTCGCCGCCGCGGTCACCCCGTCCACGCCGTCGACGTCGGAGATCGCCCGCACCAGCGCGTCCTGCCGCGCTGCGCTCCCGATGACCTGCGCCGGGCTGCCGGAGCCGCCCGGGAAGTGGTCGGCGAGCACGTCCTGGCCGTCGCGGGCCTGCGACGCCCCGATCACGAGGTCGCTCTGCGGCACGCCGTCGGCACGCAGGCCGAACAGCCCGGCCCCCATGGCGAGGAGGCCGACCGTGCACACGACCCAGACGATCCGCGACCGGCGTGCCACCAGCCTCCCGACCGATGCCCAGAGCCCCTTCGCATCCGGACCGGTCACGACGGGGTGGGCGGACCCGTGCGCCGGACGGAGCGGCCAGAAGGCCGCGCGCCGGAAGGCGAGCAGCAGCGCGGGGAGGAGCGTGAGCGCCGCGAGCAGGCTGAACGCGATGCCGATCGCCGCCACCGGACCGAGCGCCTTGTTCGAGTTGAGGTCGGAGAAGAGCAGGCAGAGGACGCCCACGATGACCGTCCCACCCGACGCGAGGATCGGTTCCAGACTCCCGCGCAGGGCCGCCTTCGTCGCACCCCTGCCGGTGCGGTGGTCCCGGAGTGCCTCGCGGTAGCGCGCGGTGTACAGCAGCGCGTAGTCGGTCGCGGCGCCGATGACGAGGATCGAGAGGATGCCCTGCACCTGGCCGTTGACGGTCACGACGTCGGCCTTCGCGAGCCAGTACACGACGAGGATCGAGGCACAGAGCGCGAACGACGCCGTGCCGAGCACGAGCACGGGCAGGAGCGGCGACCGGTACACGACGATGAGGATCACGAACACCGCGGCCAGCGCCACACCGAGCAGGAGCCCGTCGATGCCGGCGAACGCCTCGGTCAGGTCGGCGGTGAACCCGGCCGGTCCGGTGACGTACCCGCGCAGCCCGGACGGGAGGGCGTCGTCGACGTCCGTGCGGATCGCCTCGACCGCGTCACCGGTCTCCGCGGACTGCGTGAGCGTCGCGACGATCTCGAGGGCGTCGCCGTCCTCGCTCGGGATGACGGGACTCACGCCCTGCACGTCGTCGCGGTCGCCGAGCGTGTCGGCGAGCTGCGTGGCGGCGGTGCGGTCTGACCGGGTGAGTCCGCCGTCGCGCTCGAGCACGACGATCGCCGGTGCCCCGGACGCCTGCCGGAACTCGGCGGCACGCTCCTGCACCTTCGTGGCGTCCGCCGACGCCGGCAGGAACGAGGTCTGGTCGTTCGTCGAGACGTCGGCGATCTTGCCGAAGTACGGTCCGCCGACGGAGGCGACGGCGAGCCAGGCGACGATGACGACGGCGGGGAGCACGATGCGGAGGAAGCGGGACACGGTGCGAGCGTACACGGATCGTCAGCATGCTGATCATCTGGTGTCGATGTGGCCTCCGTAGACTGCATCCATGCACGACGAGCCCGCAGCCTGGCCCATGGGTCGTCTGCTGGCCGCGGCCGCCCGACGGGTCGAACGCGACTGGGACGAGCGCCTCCGCGAGATCGGGCTCCCGCACGCCGGGCTGATCGCGATCGACATCCTCATCCGCACCGGGCCGACCGGAGCGGACACGATCGCCCGGGTCGCACGGGTGCAGCCACAGACGATGTCGCGCACGCTCGAACGGCTCGAGCGGGACGGGCTCGTCGAGCGGTCGCCCCACCCGGACGACCGTCGGCGTCGGGTCGTGACGGTCACCGACGCCGGGCGGGCAGCCTGGGACACGGCGAAGCACGTCGAGCGTGAGGTCCTCCCCGAGGACGAGCACCTGCGTCAGGCACTCGCCGCCATCATCGGTCGCGCACCCTAGCATCTGGAATACTGCATGCGGTACGCTGGTGGGGTCGGCGTCAGGGCCGACCCGTCGATCAGGAGCCCGCATGTCCGAACGCCGTGCCGCCCGTGCCGCCGCCGTCGCGATCGCCCATCGATCGGCGGGCCGCAAGCGGCCGTTCCTCGTCGCGCTCGTCGCGACGCTCGGCTCGCTCCTGGGCGTCGCCACGGTGATCGCCGTGACCGCGAGCCTCTTCGTCGGGGGCCTCGCGCGGTCGTTCGACGACAGGACGACGACGCTCCCGGACGCCTTTCCGTCGGGTCCGCGTCCCGCAGCGACCGACGGAGCGCAGAACATCCTCCTGATCGGGTCGGACTCGCGCGCGCAGGACGACCCGGACGGCGACCGCGCGGCCGGCGGCCGTTCCGACGCCCTGATGCTCGCGCACGTCCCGGCGGACCGGGACGCCGTGTACCTGATGTCGATCATGCGCGACTCGTGGGTCGAGGTCCCGGGGCGCGGCAGGGCGAAGATCAACGCCGCGTACAGCTGGGGTGGCGTGCCGCTCGTCGTGCAGACCGTGGAGCAGTTGCTCGACACCCGCATCGACCACGTCGCAGAGATCGACTTCGCCGGGTTCCGCGACATGACGAACGCACTCGGCGGCGTCACCGTGCAAGCGCCGTCCGACTTCACGGCGCGAGCGGGCACGCACTTCTCCGCGGGGCCGAACCACCTCGACGGCGATGCAGCCCTGACCTTCGTGCGCGAGCGCTCCGCCTTCGCCGACGCCGACCACACCCGCGTCCGCAACCAGCAGGCGTTCATGCGTGGCGTCGTCGACGGCGTGCTGTCGAAAGGGACGATCACGAACCCCGGGCGCATCCAGGACTTCGTGTCGGCGACGAGCGAGTACCTCTCGGTCGACGCCGGGCTCGACTTCCGGACCCTGGTCGGTCTCGGGTGGTCCCTGCGGGACGTCCGTTCATCCGACCTCGTCACCTTCACGATGCCGACCGCGGGCGGGGGCACGTCGCCGGACGGTCAGTCATACGTCGCGGTGAACGACCTCGCCGTGCAGTCCCTGTCGCGGGCGCTGCGCTCCGACGACGTGGCGACCTGGCTCGAGGCGAACCCGCAGTAGTGCTGGGCGGACGACGAACCCCCTCGGCCGTGGCCGAGGGGGTTCGTCACGCAGTCACGACGATCAGGCCGGGAGCTGCAGGGTCTGACCCGCGTAGATGAGGTTCGGGTCGTCGATGGTCGACGTGTTCGCCGCCCAGAGCTGCTTCCAGCCGCCCTCGAGGTCGAGCTTCGTCGCGATCTTGTCGAGCGTGTCACCCGAGGCGATCTTGTAGGTCTTGCCGCTCGTCTTCACCGGAGCCGGCTTGCTGGACGCCGCCGGCGCGGTGGCCTTCGGGGCGGCCTGCTGCGGAGCCGCCTGCTGCGGAGCCGCCTGCTGCGGGGCCGCCTGCTGCGGGGCGGCCTGCGTTGTGCTCTGCTGCGGTGCGGGCGCCGGCGCCGCGGCCTGCGGGGCCGCACCAGTGGTGCCGCTCAGGCCGAGCTTGGCGGAGCACGCCGGCCACGCACCCCAACCCTGCGACGCGAGGACGCGCTCGGCTACGGCGATCTGCGCCGAACGGCTCGCGGAGGCCGGGTTGCCGGAGCCGCCGTTGGCCTGCCAGGTGCCGAGGTTGAACTGCAGGCCGCCGTAGTAGCCGTTGCCGGTGTTGATCGCCCAGTTGCCACCGGACTCGCACTGTGCGAGCGCGTCCCAGGTCGAACCGGACGCTGCGTTCGCGGGCGCCGCCGCGAGGCCGACACCCGTCGCGGCGATGCCTGCGAAGGCGAGGCCACCGACGATGGTGCGGGTACGGGAAAGCTTCTTCATGTGATTGCTCCACCGGGGTCACGCGCCGGGAGATCCGACTGTCCACTGCCCACCCCGACCGTCCGCGGTCACGTTGTGGGGTGCGCCACCGGGGGCAGTGGTCTCGCGCCGGTGGCACCTCGGTGGGCCACCATAGGAAAATCCGCACCGTTATCAAACCGAGACAAACGGTTCTACCCAGTGGTGCCACGTCCCCCGGGTCTATTCCTGTACGCGGCGATCGCCGCCGTAGCGCAGATCGCCATGTACCCCAGGATGTTCCCTTGGCAATTCCCTGGGAAAACCGGCCCGGAGGCGCCCCTCACCGCCGCGAGAGCAGCGTCACCGCTTCGAGATGGCCGGTCTGCGGGAACATGTCGAGCACCCGGACCCGCTCGAGCCGGAACGACGGCATGCGTGCGAGGTCCTTCGCGAGGGTGACGGGGTTGCAGCTCGAGTACACGACGTGCTCGACGGTCGACTGCTCGAGCCACTCGGACAGCGTCGACCCGATCCCGCGTCGCGGCGGGTTCACGACGACGAGGTCCGGCACGGTGTCCGGTCGGGCACGGAGGGCGTGCTCGGTGGCGTCGTCGGCGGCGAACCGGACGTCCGAGAGACCCGCCTCGCGTGCGGACTGCCCCGCGGACCGGACGGCCTCACGGCTGGTCTCGATGCCCGTCACCGCACGCCCGGGCCGGGCCGCGTGGAGGGCGAAGCCGCCGACGCCGCAGTACAGGTCCCACATCGACGCCGGGCCCACCTCGTCGATCCACGTCGTCGCCTGGGCGTAGAGCTGCGCGGCGACGGTGGTGTTCGTCTGGAAGAAGCTCTGCGGGCGGAGGTGCATCGTGACGCCACCCATCCGCATCGGCAGCGTCTCCTGGTCGGTCAGCACGACCTCCCGGTCGCCCTCGGTGACGGCCTTGTGTTCGGGGAGCAGGTTCGCCGTGACGACCGCGGCCTCCGGCAGCACCGACCGGAGCGCGCCGAGGTGCTCGCGGAGCCGGGGCAGCTGTCCTTCGGAGCGCAGCACGAACCGGACCATGAGCTCGCCGTCGGGCGACTCCGTGACGAGCACGAACTTGAGCTCACCGCGTCGGGCCGCGACGTCGTACGGGATCAGCCGGGCGTCCTCGATGAACTGCGCGAGGACCGGCAGTGCCCGCTGGATCCCGGGCGTGCAGATGCCGCAGTGCCGCAGGTCCACCCCGCGCTGCCGGTGGTCGAGGATCCCGACCGTGGGACGCTGCACGGATCCCCCGACGACCATCTTCGCCTTGTTCCGGTAGGCCGACTCCGGGCTGGTGACGGCCGGCAGCCAGTCGACGGCCGACGGGCCCCCGGCTGCCTCGACCGCGTCGTGCAGGAGCTCCCGCGTCCGGATCTCCTTGTCGAGGACCTGGTCGGCGTAGGGCTGGCCCATGAGCGTGCACGATCGGCACACCCCGCGGTCGAAGTAGTCGCACTGCATGGCCGGCTCAGGATACGGCGTACCCCCGCTGCCACGCCTCCCGTGCGCGAGCATCGGCGGCCCGTGCGACCGCCGCGGTGCCGTCTCGGGATGCCGCAGTGGCTTGCCCGATCGCGGCGCACCAGGACTCGACCGAATCCCCGGCGAGGTAGCGGTCGTCCGGGTAGAGGTCGGTCATGCTGGACCCGGCGGGACCGACGGCGGGCGTGCCGAGCTCGAGGGCGCGGATCGCGACTCCGGACTGGTAGAAGCGGCGGTACGGCACGAGCACGACGTCGGCCGTGGCGATCAGTCGATCGAGTTCGGCCTCGTCGACGAAGGCGTCCCGGACCTCCCAGCCGTCGATGATCGGCCATCCACGACCGATCACCTCGAGTCGACGCGGCTCCGGCAGGCGATCGGCGAGCGCTCGCAAGAGATCGACGTCGCGGTCCGGTTTGTACTGCCCCAGCACCCGGACGACGCATGCCTCGCTGCGCGAGCTCCGCACGGCGAGCGGCCGTGGTGCGACCGGGTGTGGGAGCAGGAGTGCGCTGTCGCCAGGGCAGTCTGCCTGGAGGTCGGCACGGGCGCTCTCGCTGTGGACGATCATCCGGACCCGACGTCCGAGGAAGCCCCCTGCCCACCGGGCGACCCGGCCGTAGCCGCGCGCGTGGACGAGCGGCCGCGGGTCGTGCACGACGATGGCGGCATCGACACGGCCGCCGAGCACGAGACGCATGACGGCCCGGTCGAGGTGCCCCAGCACCGGCCATGTCACGAGGACGTGACCCCCCGAGCGCCGAGCACGGATCAGCGCACGCAGGGTGCGGCCGAGCCAGGCGAGCGCGGAGCCGCCTGCGGCGCTCGGCTCGTCCACACTGATCAGCCGGACCCCCGCAGCGTCACCACCGAGCGTCGCGACGAGCGCCGCCGAGTAGTGGTGCAGGGCTCCCCCGAGGGTGTTGACGACCACGATCCGTGCACTGCTCATGCGTGGAGCCAAGCGTCCGCGACCAGGCGACCGTCCTGCTCGGGCAGGTCCCCACGGACCACCTCGCGCGGCAGGGGAGCATCGAGCGCTGCGACGAGAGCGTCTGCGAGCAGTGCGGGGTCTCCGGGCTGGACGACCCGGTGTCCGTGCTGGGCGAGCCACGGCGCGAGACCCGTCTGGTCGGTGGTGACCACGGTGAGTCCGGCGGCGAGCGCCTCCTTCACGGGCAGGCCGACCTGCTCGCGCCATCGGCCGTCCGGCACGGACGGAGCGACGAGTACCGACGCACGGCTGAGCTCCTCGTTCGCCACGTGGTGCGGCAGTCGCCCGAGGACCCGACGGCTGGCCGGACGCTGGGATGCCCAGCGCCGGAGCCGTTCGTGCTGGGGCCCGGGGCCGATGATCGAGAGGGATGCGTCGGGACGGTGAGCCTCGACCGTCTCCCATGCGGTCGCGAGCACCTCGACGCCCTTGCGAGCCTCGAGCACACCGAGGAACACGCAGCTTCCGGGTTCAGCGGGACGCGGGGCCGGCGAGGGCGACGGGAGCTCGAGGCCGACCGAGTGCTCGACGTTGCAGATGAACGGGAGTCGGTCGTAGGCAGCACGCGCGGCCGGCGTCGCGAAGCGGATCCGGTCGAGCGTCAGCCGCGCGACGGCTCCGACGAGCAGACCGACGACGTTGACGACCCAGGACGGCACAGCTCGCCGACCTCCGACGAGTGTGCCGAGGTCGTTGTTCTCCATGGCGTACGTCACGACGCGGCGTCGGCGGCCGCGGATCGCCCCCGTCACCTTGAACCCGACGGCGAGCAGGACGTGCTTCGGCCAGAACCGCATCCACAGCGGCTCGGGCACCTCGAGTGTGGTCGCCGCGGTCGAGACGAAGCGCCCGAGGGCACCGATCATCGTCGTCCGGCGGATGCCCTCGGCGAGCCCGGTCCCCGCGAGGTCGTAGTTCGTGTCCAGGTAGAGCAGCTCAGCCGGCGCGCCGGCGCGGTGGCGCTCGACGTGCGCTGCGCGGAGCTCGGGGACGACTCGGATGCTCGTCGGGCTCACGCTGCCACCCGCATCAGCCCCGCGGGGACCCCGGCCTGCTCGGCGAGCGCTCGTTCGTACGCGGCGCAGACAGCTCGCCACGTGTAGTGCTCCCGTGCTCGCTCCTGCACGGCGCGCCCCAGGCGCCGCTGTTCCGCCGGGCCGCCGAGCAGCGCGAGGACCGCGTCGGCGATGGCGTCCGGATCGGGCTGCACGAAGGTGGCGTCGGTCCGGGCGAGCACCTCGCGGTTGTAGACCGTGTCACGAGCGACCATGGGGGCGCCGAGGTGCATCGCCTGGACGAGCGCCGGGTTCGTCCCGCCGACACTGTGTCCGTGGAAGTACGCGCCGGCGTGCTGCCACAGCGCGAACAGTCGCTCGTCGTCGGCGACGTGGCCGAGCCAGTGCACGTTCGGGTGCGCCTCGGCGAGCAGTCGGGCGTGCTCGTCGAGCTCACCGCCGTAGCCACTGGAGCCGACGATGACGACCGGGTGCTGCTGCGCGATCCGCTCGGCGGCGACGAGGAACTCGGGCACGGTGTTCTCGGGCACGAACCGGGCGACGACGAGCGCGAACGGGGTCCCCGCGAGGTGCGCGTCCTCGGGGTGCAGGGGCAGCGCGGGCGCCTCGGTCCCACCGTAGGGGATCACGACACCGTCCCGCTCGAACTCCCGGCGCCAGTACGTGCCGATGGCATCGGCGTCGAAGACGAGACGATCGGCGGTCCACGCGGTCATCCGGGCACCCGTCTTGAAGACCGCCTTCGCGAGCCGCCCCCACTTCGCGCGTTCCCACTCGATGCCGTCGACGTTGACGACGGTCGGGATGCCGGCGAGCTTCAGGAGCGGCAGCCAGTGCCCGTTCGCGCAGTTCATGACGAGGGCGACGTCCGGGCGTCGACGGATCGCGTCGAGCACGGCGGTCAGCCCGTAGGTCAGCGTGGAGAGCGACCGTGACTCGAGGCCACGGGTGGTCCGGCGGGTGATCCGCGCGTCGAGCGACGGGTCGTCGACGCGCTCCTGACCGGGCCGCCCGTAGACGGTCACGTCCCACCCCGCGTCGGCGAGGGCCGGTGCCACGTGGCGGACAGCGGTCTCGAACCCGCCGTAGTAGGACGGGTACCCGCGGGTCCCGATGATCGCGACGCGCTTCGACACGGTGGCTCCCTCGTTCGACTGACAGCTGCAATGATATTCTACACAGCAGTATCAGCCGAGGGAAGTTCGGCTCACCGGAGCACGGCGTCCCTCGTTCCGGTCCGCAGGCGGAAGATCGACGCGGTCGCCGTGAGGAAGAGGTCCGTGCCGTCGTCCCCGCCGAAGCAGAGGTTCGAGACGACCTCGGGCACCGGGACCTCGCCGAGCCGCTCGCCCGCCGGGTCGAACACGACGACACCCCGGTGCGACGACGACCAGACGTTCCCGTGCTCGTCCACGCGGATGCCGTCCGGGATGCCCTCGTCGGCGCCGAGCCGTGCGAACTCGCGCCCGTTCTTCACGCGGACGCCGACGTCGTCGACGTCCACGTCGTACGCCCGGATCACCGGGAGCTCACCCGAGGAGCTCGCGACGTACAGCACCCGCTCGTCCGGCGAGAACGCGAGGCCGTTCGGCTCGTCGGCGTCGGTGACGACCGGTCGGGGGTCCGCTCCGTCCGGGCCGCACCGGAAGACCCAGTGGTCGCCGTACTCCCGGACGCCGGGGTGCCCCTCGCGCGGCTGGGTGATGCCGTACGCGGGGTCCGTGAACCACACCGACCCGTCCGATGCGACCACGACGTCGTTCGGGGAGTTGAGCCGGCCGCCGTTCCACCCGTCGACGACCACGGTCACGTCGCCGTCCCGGTCGCGTTCGACCCGTCGGAGGCCGTGCGAGCACTGCACGACCGAGCCGTCGCGATCGAGGAACCGCCCGTTCGTGAACTCGACGGCCTCGGCGTACGTGTCGACCTCGCCGGTGTCGGCGTGCCACTGCAGGATGCGGTCGCCGGGGATGTCCGACCACCGGAGCGTCCTGGTCGCGGGGACCCAGCACGGCCCCTCGGCCCAGGTGCTCCCGGTGGCGATCCGCTCGACGGCGGACGGGTCGGGGACGAGCTCGGTGAACTCCATGACGCTCCTTCGCGTTGGTCGTACGGCCAGCATCGCACCGGCCGTGGGTCACGTCCGGTCGACGATCTCCTGCATCGCGGCCCGGGCGGCGGCCGGGTCGCCGTCCGCGACGGCGCGCGCGAGCGCGCCGTGCAGGCGGACGTCGTGCGCGTCGGGTCCGATCCCGACGCGCTCGTCGAGCGCGCGCTCGACGACGCCGTGCAGGCGGCGGAAGAGCGCGTTGCCGGACCGGTCCAGCACGCGTCGGTGCAGGTCGCGGTCGGCCTGGAGGAACGTCGCGGCGTCGTCGGGACCGGTGGCGGCGGCGAGACGGTCGGCGGAGGCGAGCAGTGCCTCCAGGCCGTCGGCGTCACCGGTCGCGGACGCCGCAGCCGCTGCCGCGGCCGGTTCCACGGCGCGGCGGAGCGCGCGGAGTTCGTGGAGGGCCACCTGCCGGTCCGGTCCGGTGAGCCGCCACCCGACCACGCGTGGGTCGAGCACGTCCCACTCGGCCGCGGGGAGCGCCACGACGCCGACCCGCCGCCGTGCCCGGAGGAGCCCGACGCCGACGAGGACGCGGACGGCCTCGCGGACGATGCTGCGGCTCGCGCCGGTCCGGACCACGAGGTCGTCGATGCTCACCGGATCGGTGCCGAAGGCGCCGTGCACGACGGCCGACCCGAGGTCGTCGAGGACCCGGTCGTAGATCACCGCTGCGCGACCGGACTGATGACCAGCTCGTCGACGCGCACGTGCGCGGGCGCCTCGAGCACGAAGGACACGGCGCGGGCGACGTCCTCCGGCTGGAGCATCACTGCACGGGCGGCGGCGTCCGGGACGACGGGACGACGGTCGAGGAAGTCCGTCGCGACGTCGCCCGGGCAGAGGTGCGTCGCACGGACGCCGTGCTCGGCGCCCTGCTGGTTGAGCGTCCGCACGACGGAGGCGAGCGCGGTCTTCGACGCCGAGTACGCGACGCCCGCGCCGGCCTGGAAGGACCACCCGGCGTACGAGGACACCACGACCACCGTGCCGCCGGCCACGCGGAGCGACGGGAGTGCGGCGTCCACGGTGGCGACCACGCCGGTCAGGTTCGTGTCGACGATCGCCCGGAAGTCGGCCATGGACTGGTCGTCCCAGCGACGTTCGGGGGCGTTCAGGCCGGCGGCGAGGACGAGTCCGTCGAGCCGACCGTGCCGGGTGAGCAGCGTGTCCCGAGCGGTCGCGACCGCCTCGACGTCTGCGGCGTCGAGCGGCAGCACGTCGGCGCTGCCGCCGGCCGCGCGGACCTGCTCGGCGACGGCGTCCAGCCGCTCGACCCTGCGGCCGCTGAGCACCACCGTCCACCCGTCGCTCGCGGCCTGCACCGCCACCGCGGCACCCATGCCGCTCCCGCCGCCGGTGATCCAGAGCACCCGTGCATCCGTCATGGGTGAATAGTATGCCTATTGGGGACCGACGACGGGAGCGACGATGCACCTCGACCTGACCGACCGCGTGGTGGTGGTGACCGGAGCCGCGCGCGGCATCGGCGCCGTGATCGCCGCACGCTTCGCCGCCGAGGGGTGCCGCGTGGTCGCGCTCGACCTCGCGTTCGACCCGGCCGCGGGCCCCGGTCCCGACGTCGACCAGGTGGTGTGCGACGTCACCGACCCGGACTCCGTGCGGACGGCGGTCGACACCGTCGTGGAGCGACACGGGACGATCGACGTGCTCGTCAACAACGCGGGCATCAACGTCGAGGGACTCGTCGCCGACCTCGACTGGGACGCGTGGCGGCGCTGCATGGACGTGAACGTCGGCGGGACCTTCCTCGTGAGCCAGGCGGTCGCGCCGGTGATGCGCGCCGCCGGCCGCGGTCGGATCGTGAACGCGGCGTCGTTCGCGGCGATCGTGCCGAGCGTCGGGAGCGCTGCCTACGCGGCATCGAAGGCGGCCGTGGTGCAGTTCACCCGGGTGCTCGCGTCCGAGCTCGGGCCGTGGGGCATCACCGTGAACGCGTACGCGCCGGGGATGGTGCCGACGGCCATGAACGGGTTCGCCGAGATGCCGCCCGAGCAGCAGGACCGGCTGCTCGACACGCTCTCGATCCGGCGCTGGGAGACGCCCGACGACGTGGCCGACCTGCTCGTGTTCCTCGCGAGCGACGCGTCGTCGTACATCACCGGGACACTCGTCGACGTCTCCGGGGGCAAGCTCGCGACGCAGATCCCCGCGCGGGCGCACGGTCGCTGACCGGACGACGCCACCGGCACACGAGCAGAGTGGACCCGTGGTCGCGCGGGCGACCATCAACGCTGTCCGGGCACACAGGTTCTGCCCATCCGACGCTTCGTAAGCTGTGAGCATCCAGTGAGCCGGACTGCAGCCCGACCCCGAGGAGGTGCCCCATGGTCACCGTCCTCGTCGCGTTCGCGGCACTCGCCCTCATCGTGCCGGCACTCACGCCCTGGCTCGGGCGCCGCGTCTTCCTCGTCGCCGCCCTCGCGCCGGCCGCCGCCGCGGTCCTGACGATCGCCCAGACACCCCGCGCCCTCGGCCCCGGGGTCCGGGAGCGGTTCACCTGGGTGCCGCAGCTCGACCTCGCCGTCGGTCTCCGGGTCGACGCCCTCTCGTGGGTGCTGGCGCTCGTCGTCACCGTGGTCGGGACCCTCGTGCTCGTCTACTGCGCCGCGTACTTCGAGGAGCGCGAGGTCGGTCTCGGGCGCTTCGCGGGCGTGCTGACAGCCTTCGCCGGCTCGATGTACGGGCTCGTGGTCGCCGACGACGTCATCGTGCTGTTCGTCCTGTGGGAGGCCACGACCGTCTTCTCGTACCTGCTCATCGGCCACGACGCAGTGAAGCGGGCGAGCCGGGCCGCCGCGATGCAGGCGCTCGTCGTGACCACGGCCGGCGGGCTGGCGATGCTCGCCGGGCTCGTCCTGCTCTCCGTCCGCGCCGGCACGACCTCGCTCAGCGCGATCGTCGAGGACGGTCCCGCGCTCGCGGCGTCCGGCGGCGCACTCGTCCCGGTGGCGGTGACGCTCGTGCTGCTCGGCGCCCTGACGAAGTCCGCGATCGTCCCCTTCCACTTCTGGCTGCCCGCCGCGATGGCCGCGCCGACCCCGGTGAGCGCCTACCTCCACGCCGCCGCGATGGTGAAGGCCGGCATCTACCTCGTCGCCCGACTCGCCCCGGCGTTCGCGCTCGTCGACGGCTGGCGTGAGACCGTCACGGTCCTCGGCGTCCTCGGCATGGTCGTCGGCGGCTACCGCGCGCTCCGGCAGACCGACCTCAAGCTGTTGCTCGCGTACGGAACGGTCGCCCAGCTCGGGTTCCTCGTCCTCGCCGTGGGCTGGGGGGAGCCGGCGATCGCCCTCGGCGGGGTGGCGCTCCTCGTGGCGCACGCGACGTTCAAGTCGACCCTGTTCCTCGTCGTCGGGGCCATCGACCACGTGGCCGGCACGCGAGACCTCACCCGCCTGAGCGGCCTCGGACGCCGGATGCCCTGGCTCGTGGTCGTCACGGTCCTCGCGCTCGCCTCGATGGCCGGACTCCCGCCGACGATCGGCTTCGTCGCGAAGGAGGCGGTGCTCGCGGGCTTCGTGGAGGCCCTGCACGGTGACGGCAGCGGTTGGGCGTGGTTCGCGCTCGTCGGCGTCACGGTCGGTTCGGTGCTCACGGTGGCCTACTCGCTGCGGTTCCTCTGGGGCGCGTTCGCCCGCAAGCCCGGCGTGGCCGAGTCCGAGCCGCACGGACTGCACGGCCTCGGTGCCGTGCCCTCCGTGCTCGGGGTCGCCGGTCTCGTGCTCGGTGTCCTCACCCCGCTCGTGGCGAAGGGCGTCGAGCCGGCCGCGCGTGCCGCGTCGATCGGCTCCGCACCGGTCCCGCACCTCGCGCTCTGGCACGGGCTCGAGCCGGCGCTCGGCATCTCCGCCGTCACGCTCGTCGGCGGTGTCGCGCTGTTCCTCGTGCGCCGCCCGGTCGAGGCGCTGCAGCACCGTCTCGCCGGCGCTCCGAGCGCTGCCGGCACCTACCGACAGGTGATGCGCGGACTCGACCGGGCCGCGACCGGGCTGACCGCCGCACTCCAGCGCGGTTCGCTCCCCTACTACCTGACGGTCATCCTCTCGGTGTTCGTCGCCGGGGCGATCCTGAACCTCGTCCTCGGCGGACCGTGGGCGTTCTCGGTCCGGTTCGCGGACTCGTGGGGGCAGGTCCCCGTCGTCGTCGTGATGGGCATCGCCGCGATCGCCGTGCTCACCGCGAAGACCCGCTTCGCCGCCGCGGTCCTCGTCGGGGTCACCGGGTACGGCATGTCGGTCCTCTTCGTGCTGCACGGCGCGATCGACCTCGCACTCACGCAGCTCGTGGTCGAGACGGTGACGCTCATCGCGTTCGTCCTCGTCCTGCGTCGCCTGCCCCCGCGGATCGCGACGGCGAACCCCTCGCGCTTCCGCATCGTGCGCGCACTCTTCGCCGGGCTGGCCGGACTCACCCTCGCGATCGTGGTCGTCGTCGCCGCGTCCTCCCGCACCGCCGAGCCGCTCTGGCCCGACCTCCCTGCGCTGACGAGCTCGTTCGGGCACGGGCTCAACGTGGTGAACGTCGCCCTCGTCGACCTGCGCGGGTGGGACACGCTCGGCGAACTGACCGTCGTCGTCGCGGCCGCCACGGGCGTCGCGAGCCTCATCTTCGTGAACTCGCGCGAGGACACGCTGCCGCGGCTCCGTGACCTCCCGTCGAGCATCACGAGCGACAAGCACCGCCCCGACGGTGAACCGCGCGCCTGGCTGCCGACGAGCGCCGCGATCCCGACCGGTCGCTCGGCGCTCCTCGACGTGGTCGTCCGACTCCTCTTCCACGGCCTCATCGTGCTGTCGGTGTACCTGCTCTTCGCCGGGCACAACGCCGCGGGCGGTGGGTTCGCCGGCGGCCTCGTCGCCGGCATCGCGCTCGCCGCCAGGTACCTCGCCGGTGGCCCGGCCGAGCTCGGCGCGGCAGCTCCGGTGCGCGCGGGTCGCCTCCTCGGGCTCGGTGTCGCGACCGCCGCCGTCACGGCGCTCGTGCCGCTGTTCTTCGGCAGGGAAGCCCTCTACTCGGAGTTCGTCGAGGCCACCGTCCCGGTGCTCGGACACATCGAGTTCGTCACGGCGACGTTCTTCGACATCGGCGTCTACCTCGTGGTCGTCGGACTCGTGCTCGACGTCCTCCGCAGCCTCGGTGCCGAGGTCGACCGACAGCGCCTCGAGGACTCCCGCGCGCCCATCGCCGACACGACCGAGTCCGACCCCGCCCACAACGCCGCTGCCGCCACCCCGGAAGGGAGTGCCACGTGACCGTCACCCTGGTCCTCGTCATCGCCATGGCGGTGCTGTTCTCGTGCGGCGTGTACCTGCTGCTCGAACGCTCGCTCACGCGGATGCTCCTCGGGTTCCTGCTCCTCGGCAACGCCCTCAACCTGCTCCTGCTCGTGATGTCCGGTGCCGCGGGCAAGCCGCCGATCGGGAAGTCCGCCGAGGGCATCACCGACCCGCTCCCGCAGGCGTTCGCCCTCACCGCGATCGTCATCACCTTCGCCGTGAGCGCGTTCCTCCTCGCGCTGATCCACCGCTCCTGGAAGCTCTCACGCGCGGACGAGGTCGAGGTCGACGAGGCCGACGTCGCCATCGGTCGGGAACGCGACGACGACGCCGACGAGGATCCCGGCGACGAGGACCCCGAGCTCGACACCGACCCCGAGGCCGCCCAGCAGGAGGAGCACACGCGATGACCTGGCTCGTCCCCCTCCTCGTGCTCGTCCCGCTGCTCGGCGCGGCGGCGGCACTCGGGCTCGTCCGCCACCAGAAGACGCAGCGGGCGATCACGGTCGGCGTGCTCGTCGTCGCCGTGGTGGTCGCCGCGACGCTCATGGTGCTCGTCGACCGGCACGGCACGATCGTGGTCCAGGTCGGCGGGTGGCAGGCACCGTACGGCATCTCGCTCGTCGTCGACCGGTTGAGCGCGCTGCTGCTCACCGTGAGCGCGAGCGTGCTCCTGCTCGTCCTGCTCTTCTCGATCGGGCAGGGGCTCGCCGACGACGACGAGGACGCCCCGGTCACGATCTTCTACCCGACGTACCTCGTGCTCGCGGCCGGTGTGCTCGACTCCTTCATCGCCGGCGACCTCTTCAACCTCTACGTCGCGTTCGAGATGCTGCTCGTGGCCTCGTACGTGCTCATCACCGTCGGCGGCAGCGAGCAGCGGGTCCGCGCCGGCACGACGTACATCGTGACGAGCCTCATCGCGTCCGCGATCTTCCTCGCCGCCATCGGGCTCGTGTACGGGGCGACCGGCACGGTGAACATCGCCCAGATCTCCGAGCGCGTCGCCGACCTGCCGGAGCACGTGCAGCTCCTGCTCCACACGATGCTCCTCATCGGGTTCGGCATCAAGGCCGCCGTGTTCCCGCTGGCGTTCTGGCTGCCCGACTCGTACCCGACGGCCCCGGCACCGGTCACCGCCGTCTTCGCCGGTCTGCTCACCAAGGTCGGCATCTACGCGATCATCCGCCTCGAGACGATCATCTTCCCGAGGCCCCAGCTCAACACGGTGCTGCTCGTGGTGGCGATCCTCACGATGGTGGTCGGGGTGCTCGGCGCGGTGTCGCAGACGGACGTGAAACGGCTGCTGTCCTTCACGCTCATCAGCCACATCGGCTTCATGGTGATGGGCATCGGTCTCGGATCGGTCGTCGGCACGGCAGCGGCGGTGTTCTACACGGTCCACCACATCGTCGTGCAGACCACGCTGTTCCTGGTGTCCGGACTCATGGAACGCGTCGGCGGGACGACCTCGACACGGTCCCTCGGCGGGCTCCTCAAGGCCGCTCCGCTGCTGGCGGCCCTGTACCTCGTGCCGGCGTTCAACCTCGGCGGCATCCCGCCGTTCTCCGGCTTCATCGGCAAGCTCGGCCTGTTCCGCGCCGCCGCGGAGGACGGTTCCCCCCTCGCGTACGCGACGATCGCCGCCGGGGTCGTCACGAGCCTCCTGACCCTCTACGCGCTCATGCGCGTCTGGGACGCCGCCTTCTGGCGGCCCAAGCCGGCCGCCGAGCCGGCCGCGCCGCACGCGAGCACGGCGGAGCCGCACGCGCACCTGCGGTCGCCGGAACCGGCGCCGCTGACGGTGTCCGAGGACAGCGGTGAGGCGTACCACCCGGGAGGCTCGGTGACCGTCACCGACGCACCGCACGCGAGCACCGCCTCTCCCATCCGGCACGGCCGTGTCGCCGCTGACGCGTCGTCACGGAACCGGCGGACGGGACCCAGTCCGGCGACCGGCTCCACGGCCGCCGCAGGCGAGGCGCCGGGACGCGTCCGCCTCCCCCGCATGCTCGTCGGTGTGACCACCGTCGCGGTCCTCGGGTCGGTCGCCCTGACCGTCGTCGCCGGACCGCTGTACGGCTACGCGACCCGCGCAGCCGAGTCGCTCGAGTCTCCGGACCGCTACGTCCAGGCCGTGCTCGGGGGTGAGCGGTGAGCGACACGCGACGCATCACGAACGC
Organism: Curtobacterium sp. NPDC089689; assembly: GCF_044749145.1. Classification (NCBI taxonomy): domain Bacteria; kingdom Bacillati; phylum Actinomycetota; class Actinomycetes; order Micrococcales; family Microbacteriaceae; genus Curtobacterium; species Curtobacterium sp. NPDC089689. The sequence goes on from NZ_JBIVHJ010000001.1 coordinate 919,385, forward strand.
GCGGCGGATCGCCGTCGCCTGGCGCTACGACGTCCCGCTCGTCGCCGGGCTGACCGTGCTGTGGGCGCTCCTCTGGGGATCGTGGACCCCGCTCACGCTGCTCTGCGGCCTGGTGGTGGCGCTCCTCGTGACCCAGTTGCTGCCCCTGCCGCCGGTCCCGCTGTCGGCGCGGTTCTCCGTCCCGTCGGCGCTCCGGTTCCTCGTCGTGTGGAGCGGGTTCGTCGTCGCGGCGTCGTTCCGGGTCGCCTGGGCGGCGTTCCGACCGCGCGGGGTGCGGCGCAGTTCGATCGTGCTCGTGCAGCTGCACACGACGTCCGAGATGACCTTCACCCTCGCCACCATCGCGATCTCGCTCGTGCCGGGGTCGTACGTCGCCGACGTCGACCTCCGACACCGCAGGATCCTGCTGCACGTGCTCGACACCGAGCGGCTCGAGCAGGTCGACGCAGAACGGCGGACCGCGCTCCGGATCGAGGCGATGGTCATCCGGGCACTCGGTTCCAGGCAGGACGTCTCGGAGCTGTCCGAACCCCTGCCGGAGGTGGTCCGGTGAACGCCGCGGTGGCCGTCATGGCGGTGTGCATCGCCCTCGTCCTGCTCCTGCTCGGCGTCACGCTGGCGCTCGCGGTCGGACGCATCGTGCGCGGGCCGACGATCCTCGACCGGATGATCGGGTCGGACATGGTGCTGACGACCGTCCTGCTCGTCATCGCCGCGGCCATGGTGATCCGGCGCGACCTCACCGCCGTCCCGGTGCTCGTGGTCATCGCGGCGACGAGCGTGTTCGCGACGATCGCCGTGGCGCGGGCGGTCACGCCGTCGTCCGACCCGTCCGACGAGGGGTCCGACGTCACCACCCCGGAGCACGCCATCGAGGAGGAGACACCGTGATCGAACTCATCGAGGGCTTCGTCGACGGCGCCGGCGTCCGCGCGTGGATCGCCGTCGGGCTGCTGCTCGTCGGGTCCGTGCTGTCCCTCGGTGCCGGGGTCGGCATCGTCCGGTTCCCCGACCCGCTCGTCCGGCTCCACGCGATGGCGAAGCCGCAGGTCCTCGGACTGGCGTTCGCGCTCGCGGCGATCGTCGTGGCGGTGTGGACGTGGACGGCGCTGTGGCTCGTGCTGCCGATCATGGTGTTCCAGCTGTTCCTGGTGCCGGTGTCGACGCACATGATCGCGCGGGCCGGACTCCGGTCGGGCGACTACCGGCACGACGCGCTGCTGCACGACGACACCGAGTAGCCCGGGCGGCGCTCGGCGGGTCAGGCCGGGCGCCGGGCCCGCGACAGCACGAGGTTCGCCACCGCCGCGACCACCACCACGGCCGCCGCCACCGCGGGCAGCACCATCGCGCCCGCTGCCCCCGACCGTTCGGCGACCTCACCGGTCACCGCCGAGGCCAACGACTGCCCGACGATGACCGCCGAGCCGAGGATCGTCATGGTCGTCGCCGAGCGCCCGACCGGGGAACGGTCCGACCCGAGCGAGTACTGCGTCACGAGCGTCGGCCCGATGCCGATCCCCATCACGCCGAGCACGATCGCCACCGCGGCGACGGAGTCCGCCTGCGAGAACGCGACCGCGCCGGCGAGCAGCACCGCCCCGAACACGAGCCAGCGCCACCCGAGGCCGAACCGCCGCGGGAACGCCGCGGACCCGAGCGCGAGCCCGGCTGACCCGATGCCCATCACGCCGTAGAGGAGCCCCGCGCGCGAGGCCCCGCCGTGCGACTCCATGAACGCCGTCAACGAGGTCAGCGTCGCGCCGAAGAACAGGCCGATGCCGAGGATGCCGAGCACCACGACGACGAGACGCGGCCGCAGCAGCTCGCGCGCCGGCGCCTGGGCGACCGGACCGGACGCGGCGACGGCGAGCTTCCCGGTCGGGTGGAGCGCGAACGCGGTCACGAACACGAAGGTGAGCACCGAGGCCCCCGCGACGGCGACCCACGGCGCGATCGCGCTCGCGAGCACCCCGACGAGGAACGGGCCGATGATGAACACGGTCTCGTCGGCGGCGGACTCGTACGCCATGGTGCCGCTGAGGACCTTCTCGTGCCGGTCCGCCGCCATCCGCTGCCGGATGATCGCGACGAGTCGCGTGCGGGACATCGGGGCGACCTGCGGCGCGGACGCACCGATCAGGAAGGACATCGCGAGGACGGCCAGGTCCGGCGCCGCGCTCGACACCACGAACGGCAGCGCCCCGAGCAGGACGCCGTTGACGATGCCGACCGGGACGAGGACGCGCCGCTGGCCGAAGCGGTCAGCCGTCGCCCCGACCATCGGGCCGAAGACCGCCGAGCCGATGCCGACGGACGCGGAGTTGATGCCACCGAGCGCCACCGAGTCACGGGCGGCGACGACGAGCGTCAGGACACCGACCACCACCATCGCGAACGGGAGCCGCGCGATGAACGCGATCGGGAAGTACCACCGGCCGGCGTGGCCGATCAGGGAGGTGGGTCGTGCTTGGAGCATGGGGGTGTGCCTTCTCGGCCCGGCCGGACAGGGGGCGGGCCCATCGGGTGCCGCCGCTGTCCGTCGGGCCCCGTGGGGCGGCCGACGGCCGGTAGATACACACTGCGTGTTCTGCTTGCGCTGTCGAGGGTACCGCCTGTCGGCCGGGAGGCACGGGTCGGCGCCGCCACGGCCTCCCGGCCGACAGGCGGTAACCCTGCGTCACCGGCGGTCGCGGTGCCCGGCTGGCCACCTATCGTGTCGCGCATGGAACAGCGACGCACCGGACGGACGGGGGCTCCCGTCAGCGCGTTGACGCTCGGCACCCGCGCACTGGCCGGGGTCGCGGCACGCGACCTCGGCGCCGCGGCCGCACTCGTGCACGAGGCGCTCGAACGCGGGGTCACCGCGGTCGACGTGTCCGACGCCGACGGTGCCGGTCTGGCAGAGGAGGCGGTCGGAGCGGCCCTCGCGGGTCGGCGCGACGACGTCTTCGTGTCCGTACGGTTCGGGGATCCGGTCGATGCGGACCCGGCGCACCGCGGCAACGGACGCCGGTGGATGTTCCGCGCGGTGGAACGGAGCCTCGATCGACTGGGCGTCGACGTCATCGACCTCTACCAGCCCGCACGACCGGACCCGGCGACCTCCCTCGACGAGACGCTCGACGCCCTGGCGGACCTCGTGGCGCTCGGACGGATCCGGGCGTTCGGCATCCCGGGGTTCCCCGCTGAGGAGCTCGTCGAGGCGCAGTGGCTGCGTTCGGGGGGCAAGAGCGCGACAGCCACCCACGTGCCCTACTCGTTGCTCGCCCGGACCGCCGAACGGACGGTCTTGCCCGTCGCACGGCGGTTCGGGCTCGGGGTGTTCGCGGGCGCACCGCTCGCAGGAGGGTGGCTCGCGGGCGCCTACCGGGAGGGGGGCGGCCAGCCGGTGTCCCCACGAGCGGCGGCCGACCCGGACGCCTACGCTGTCGAGTCGCCGGGGAACCGCCGCAAGCTCGCGGTCGTGGACCGGTTGGGACGGATCGCCGACGAGGCCGGGTTGACCCTCTTCGAGCTCTCCGTCGGTTTCGTGCTGACCCACCCGGACGTGTCGAGCGTGGTCGTCGGGCCGCGGACGTCCTCTCACCTGGACGCGTTCCTCCAGGCGTCGGAGGTGGCGCTGGACGATGACCTGTTGGACGCGGTCGACCGCGAGGTTCCGCCGGGCACGCACGTGCTCGAGCAGGACACCGGGATCGCGCTGCCGGCGCTGTCCCGGGAGCGACTGCGGGGCCGGACGCTCGTGCGGTGACCCGCCGTCAGCGGTGCTGGGTGAGGGTGCAGAGCGCTTCGTGCGCGACCATCACGGGCACCGCGAGGGCGTGGGGCAGAGCAGCGGCGAGCCGCTCGAGGCCGGAGAGCACCGCATCCAGAGCCGGGTTGTCGGTCGGTGCGGGCCAGTTCGAGGAGACGGGGCGGGCGATGTCCTGCTGCGAGAGAACGGTCATGGTCGTGTCCTTCAGGTTGCCGCCGACCCTGCGTCAGCATTGTGATGTCCAACACATTGCCGGTCTGATGCCATGTCAAGTGCGATGGGAATCGGGCCAGGCGTACGATCTCGACCATGGTGGAGATCCCGACGCCGAAGCCGAAGCCGACCGACCTGCTCTCGATCGGGGAGGTCGTCCGCCGGACCGGTGTCGCGGCCTCGGCGCTGCACTTCTACGAGCGCAAGGGCCTGATCCATCCCGAGCGCACGACCGGCGGCACACGGCTCTACCCGCGGCACGTCGAACGCCGGATCGCGATCATCCAGGTCGCGAAGCGACTCGGGATCCCGCTCAGCGAGGTCGCCGAACAGTTCGAGACGTTGCCGAGCGACCGGATGCCGTCGCTCCGGGACTGGGCGCGGTTGAACGAGCGGTGGCGCGCGCGACTGCGGGCCCGTCAGCTCGAACTCGAGCGACTGCAGGACGAGATGACGCAGTGCATCGGCTGCGGCTGCGTCTCACTGAACGCCTGCCTGGTGATGAACCCGGGCGACACGATGGGCGCAGACGGCGCGGGTGCCCGGCGCCTCCTGCCGATCGAGGACTGACGCACGTGGGGTTCGGTGCGGGTGCGGGCGCGGGGTCACGAAACGCGCGCGTCTCGTCGCCCGGCCCGGGGCCTGGCCGGGCGCGCTCAGGCCCGACGCGGACCGCGCAGGAACGGGATACGTGGCATGAGCCAGTCGACCCAGACGACCCGGACGCCCGGGGCCACCGCGAGCGACCACAGGATCGAGGCCGCCGCGTCCGACGGGTAGTGCACGGCGTCGATCGACACGGCGAAGAACACCACGACGATCGCCACGACACCGGCGACGAGCACGACCCGGTGCCAGCGGTTCTCCCGGAGCAGCCAGATGAGGGCGATCACGAAGGCCGTGATGTACACCGTGTGCCCGCTCGGGTAGCCCGGGTCCGGCTGCACCGGGAACGGGTGGGGCAGCGCGGCGACGTCCGGCCGCGCGCGGTGCACGATCTCCTTCACGACGGCCGAGGGGATCCACGTGATGGCGATGGTCCCGCCGAACGCGAGCGCCGGCCGGACGTCCCGCGTCCGCCACCAGATCACGCCGACGACGACGAACGTGATCGCGATCGCCGGGGCCGGGCTGATGACGTGGTACACGGCGTCGGTGAAGGCGCCGATCGCCCCGGTGTGCAGTGCGTTGAGCGCCTTCGACAGTCCGAGGTCGACCGTCCCGAGCGTGAACCCGACCCCTGTGATCACGAGCACCGCGACGACGGCCAGCAGCACCGATGCGAGCGGGTACCGGGCGGGCTCGAGGATGCCGACGACGTCGCGATCGGCGGACGAGCGGCGGAGCTGCGAGGCGTCGGCGGTCATCCGACCATCGTCCCAGGTCGGCGACGACCGCGGCCCCGATTCCCGTGACGATCCATCAGAGACCGTTCAGCGACCGGGACTGCGGCGGCCGGCTCAGTGTTCCGCGCCGCCCTCCTCGACCAGGTCGGGCCCGCCGCGGAGCGCCTCGCGGACGACGACCTCGAGCGCACGGACGACGTCGTCGAGCGGCAGGGTCGGCGCCGTGCCGTCTCCGGGCCCCGGGGTGGCCGGCACGTGCACGAAGCCGGCACGCAGTCCCTCACGGCCGGCGAGGGACATGACCTCGTAGAACGCCTGGTTGCACGTGAAGGTCCCCGCCGTGTTCGACACCGCCGCGGGGACTCCGAGCGCCCGGACCGCGGCGACGATCCGCTTGATCGGGAGGGTCGTGAAGTACGCCGGCTGCCCGTTCGGGTCGATCGGCTCGTCGACGGGCTGCGCTCCGGCGTTGTCGGGGATCCTGGCGTCCTGCACGTTGATCGCGACCCGCTCCGGCGTGACCGCCGTCCGACCCTCGGCGAGTCCCGTCGCGATGACCACCGCGGGCCGGTGCTCGAGGATCGCCGCTGCGAGGCGCTGCCGCACCTCGGCGAACACCACCGGGAGCTGTTCGGTCACGAGCCGCGCCGGGCCGTCCCAGCGTTCGGCGAGCGCCGACACCGCGTCCCAGGAGGGGTTCGTCGCAGCGCCGCCGAACGGCTCGAAGGCGGTGAGCAGGACGGTCGTTCCGGTCGTGTCGGCCACGCCACCAGCCTAGGCACCGAGGTGCGCGCGCGTGCGGGCGACCAGGGCGCCGACCCGACGTTGTGGTGGCCCCATGAAGACAGCCCTGCTGGTTGCCGTCCGTCTCGCACTCGCCGCCGCGTCCGTCGCCGGCGTCGTGACGCAGGTCGTGCTGAGCATCCGTGCCGACTTCAGCCTGGTCAGCGTCTTCAGCTACTTCACGATCCTCAGCAACCTCTCCGCGAGCACAGTCTTCGTCGTCGGTGCGGTCCGCCTGGTGCGCGGTGTGCCGTCGTCGCGCGGCTGGGAGGTCGCGCGCGGAGCGTCGGTCGTGTACCTCGCCTTCGTGGGGCTCGTGTTCAACACGTTGCTCACCGGCGCGGACCTCGGTGAGCTCGTGCCGTGGGTGAACGTCGTGCACCACATGGTCGTCCCCGCAGCGGTCGTGCTCGACTGGTTCGTGGACCGCCCGCGGCACCGCCAGCCTGTCTCGATGATCTGGGCGGCCGCGATCGTCCCCGCCGTGTACACCGCGTACTCGCTCGTCCGTGGTGCCCTCGTCGGCTTCTACCCGTACCCGTTCTCCAACCCGGCCCGGGTCGGTGGCTACGGCGGGGTCGCGCTCTACTGCGCAGCCCTGCTCGTCGGGTTCCTCGTGCTCGCGGTGCTCGTCCGGGCGTCGGCGAACGCGATGGCGCGCCGCACCGCGGCACGCGCGGACGCACCGCGAGCGGCCTGTTGAGAACGCGCCCCACCGGACGGCGTGGCCTGCGGGCACGTCGACGACCGCCGCGAGCGGCACCGCCGCGGCATGCTCCACCCCGCCGACGTCGAGGCGCTCGTGCACCGACGACTGGCGGAGAACCTGCCCCACGACCCCGTCCACGCCGACTTCTTCGGCCCGGTCAGCCGTCCACGCGAGCCGGATCGGGAGCGGTGACGGGCGTGCGCCCCACCGCGACGGTCAGTCCTCGACGTCGAAGACCACGACGCGCTCGCTGCCCGCTCGGATGTGCGCGGACACGGGCTGGTGTTCCGGGTGCGGCAGGTAGCCATCGAGCGCCGCCCGGTCGCGGAAGCGCACGACGAGCATCCAGTCGAAACCACCCTCCTGGCCCTCGGTGCTGACACTCGGGCCCGAGCGCACCGACTCCACGCCGTCGATGCGGGGCAGGTGCTCCCGAGCGAGGGCATCTGCCCGTGCGGCCAGCCCGTCGGTCCCGTTCCACGCCACCAGTACCACGTGTGTCACGCCTGCCATCGCTGCTCCCGTCGTCACGACCCATGCTGCCTGCGTCCGGCTGGGACACCTCCACGCCTGTGACCGTGCCCATCCGCGCGACCTACCGTCGGCCGGGTACGACATCGACGACGAGAGGGAACACCATGGCGAGTGGAGTGGCAGCGGTCTGGGTACCGGTCAGCGACATGCAGCGAGCGGTCGCGTTCTACCGGGACACGCTCGGCCTGACGGTCGCGAGCGAGTCGGACGACTGGAGCGAGATCGACGCGAACGGGATGCGGCTCGGGTTGAACGCCCGGGAGTCGGCGACCCCGTCGGAGGGTGGCGGCGCAGTCGTCACGTTCCAGCCGGACGGGAGCCTCGAGGACGAGGTCGCCGACCTCCGGTCGAAGGGAGCCGAGTTCACGGGCGACATCAGTGACCACCCGTGGGGACGGATCGTCCCGTTCACGGACAGCGAGGGCAACGACCTGCAGCTGTACGCGCCCCCGCAGGGCTGACGGCCGCCGGTCGGGAACGCGGCCGGGTGAAGGACGGGAGGCGCGGTGCCAGCTGGCACCGTCCTCCCTCGCAGGCTCGGTCGGCGCGCCCCGCGCAACGCTTCGCGTCACTGCTGAGCGGGGCGCGCCAGTCTGCTTCCTGGGCACGTCTAGAAGGCGGGCGTCCCGCCCGCGATCGTGACGGTCGAGCCCGACTGGTAGCTCGACTCCGGGCTGACGAGGTGCACGTAGGCGGCACCGAGCTCGGCGGGCTGCCCAGGACGGCCGAACGGCGACGACTCGCCGAAGTGCGCCACGGTCTCGGCGTCGTCCGACCCCGGCTGCAGCGGCGTCCAGACCGGACCGGGGGCGACGGAGTTCACCCGGATGCCCTTCGGTGCGAGCTGCTGGGCGACGGCCTCGGTGAAGAGCTTGACCGCACCCTTCGACACCGCGTAGTCGATCTTGTCCGGCGACGGCGTGCTCGCCTGGATCGACCCGGTGGTGACGATCGTCGACCCGGGCTCGAGGTGCGGCACCGCGGCCTTGGTCAGCCAGAACAGCGAGTAGATGTTCGTCTTGAAGGTGGAGTCGAAGTGCTCGGTGCTGAGCGTCAGGATGTCGTCGTTGCTGTCCATCCGACCGGCGACCATGACGAGGGTGTCGAGGCCACCGAACTCGTCGACGGCCTTCTGCACGAGGTCCTGGCAGTACTGCTCGTCGGAGATGTCGCCGGGGAAGAGGACTGCGCGGCGCCCCTCACCCTCGAGGAGGTCGCGGACCTGTTCGGCGTCCTCCTGCTCGTCGGGGAGGTACGAGAGCACGAGGTCGGCGCCCTCGCGGGAGAGTGCGATCGCGGCGGCGCGGCCGATGCCCGAGTCGGCGCCGGTGACGATGCCGCGGTAGCCGGTCAGCCGCTCCTTGCCGACGTAGCTCTCTTCGCCGTGGTCCGGCTCGGGATCCATCTTCCACGCGGCACCGGGCAGCGACTGCTCTTGCTCCGGGTACGGCGGTGCGGGGTAGAGGGTGTTCGGGTCGCGCTTGTCGTACTGGCTCATGCGCCCACGATGCCCGGGCCCCGCTCGGTACCGGTCCAGCGTGCGGGCGGGCGGGTGCATCGGACGCCGGGCGGCGGGCGGCGGCGCGCATGGGACGCCGACGCGCGCCGGCGCGGATGGTCGTCGCACAACCGAAGTCCGTCGGAACCGTGGAGATCCACGGTTCGCACTGTCTTCGGCTGTGCGGCGGCGGCGCACGACGGTGCGGTCGCCGAGAGCGCCCGGCGGTCGTGCGGCGGCGGCGCCTCCGCGTCAGGTTACGGGCGCGCCCCCGAGCACGAGGTCCCGCGCCTGCGCCGCCGCGCCGAGCGCCACGGCGTCGGACCCCAGCGCCGACTGGGCGAGCCGGATCGGGGCGCCGCTGACGGGCGGTTCGGCGGCGATGCCGGCGGTCACGGCCGGTTCGAGGAGGTCCCACGAGCGGGCGATGCCCCCGCCGATCACGACGGTCGTCACGTCGAGGATCCCCGCCGTGAGCAGGGCAGCACGCGCGAGACCCCACCCGGCCCGCTCGAACACGGCGGCGGCGTCGAGGTCTCCCGCACGGGCGGCCTCGGCGACCTCGCGGGCGGAGACCCGGCGTCCGGAGCGTTCGGCGTAGCGGTCGGCGATGCCGCGGGCTCCGGCGAGCGTCTCGAGGTGCCCGACCTGTCCGCACGTGCACAGCGCGTCGCCGAAGCCGGGCACGTGTCCGATCTCGCCCGCGGCACCGCGCGGCCCGGCGAAGAGCGTCCCGCCGAGCACGAGCGCACCGCCGACCCCTGTGCCGAGCGTCATGCCGAGCACGTCGGGCTCCCCCGCGACGGCGCCGGTCGCGACCTCGCCGAGGAGGAACGCGTTCACGTCGTTGTCGAGGGTCGCGGGGACGCCGAGGGCCTCGGACACGGCCGTGGTCACGCCGTACCCGGCCCAACCGGTGAACGAGTTGCCGGTCACGAGGACCGTGCCGGTCCCCGCGTCCACGACACCGGCTGCGCCGACCCCGACACCCGCCAGGGAGGCCCGGTGCCGGTCGAGCAGGTCCGTCACCGCGCGGACGCCGGTCGCGACGATGGCCGCCCCGCCGGCGTGCGCCGGTGTCGGCAGGTCGACACGGTCGAGCACCTCGAGGCCCGGCGTGGTGAGGAGCACCTTCGTGTTCGTCCCGCCGACGTCGATGCCGGCGATGACCTCGGCGCTCATGCGGTCACCGTACCGAGTCCGGCGAGCCGCTCGGCGCGGCGGCGACGTTGCACGACGGGGTCGGGCACCGGGACGGCCGCGAGCAGCCGCCGGGTGTAGTCGGTCTCCGGGTGGACGAGGGTGGCACCGGTCGCGCCCTGCTCCTCGACGACGCCCTGACGCATCACGACGACGCGCTCGGCGAACTGCTGCACGACGGCGAGGTCGTGCGAGACGAACAAGCAGGCGAACCCGAGCTCGCCCTGGAGTTCCCGGAGCACGTCGAGCACGGTCTCCTGCACGCTCACGTCGAGCGCGCTCGTCGGTTCGTCGGCGACGAGGAGCCGCGGCGACAGCACGAGCGCCCGGGCGAGGGACACCCGCTGGCGCTGCCCACCGGAGAGCTCCCGCGGCGCCCGGGACGCGAGGGTCCGGGGCAGCCGGACGGCATCGAGGACCTCGTCGATGCGGCGCCGCTTGTCGGCCGAGGACATGCCACGACGGTGCACGGCGAGCGGCTCCGCGATGCACTCGGCGACGGACATGCGGGCGTCGAGCGAGGCGACGGGGTCCTGCAGCACGACGCCGATGCCGGACCGGAGCGTCCTGCGGTCACGGCCGCGAGCCCGGGCGAGGTCGGTCCCGAAGAGGTGCACGCTGCCCGAGGTCGGCTTCTGCAGGCCGAGCGCGACGCGTGCGGCCGTCGACTTGCCCGAGCCGGACTCCCCGACGAGTCCGATGGTCTCCCCGGCGTGGACGGCGATGTCGATCCCACGGAGGGCGTGCACCGCACGCGCCCCGCGCCCGAACGTCACCGAGACGTCCCGCAGGTCGACCGCCGGGGGCGAGTCGTGCCTCCCGGCCGGGTCGTCCGACGCGAGCAGCGCGGACGAACCCGTCGCGCCTGTCGCGACCGCGAGCCGCGGCACCGCCGCGAGCAGCCGCTTCGTGTAGTCGTGCTGCGGCCGGAGCAGGACGTCCTCGACGCCGCCGGTCTCGACGACCTCGCCCTGGAGCATTACCGCGACCCGGTCGGCGAAGTCCGCGACAACGCCCATGTTGTGTGTCACGAGCAGCACGCCCGTGCCGGTGTCGGCGGCGAGTCCGCGGAGCAGCTCGAGGATCTCCGCCTGCACCGTCACGTCGAGCGCGGTCGTCGGCTCGTCGGCGATGAGGAGCTTCGGCGCGTTCGCGATCGCCATGGCGATGACGACGCGCTGCCGCTGTCCGCCGGACAGCTCGAACGGGTACGCCCTCGCGCGGGCGGCGGGCGACGGGATGCCGACCCGGTCGAGGAGCTCCACCGCACGGGCCGACGCGGCCGCGGCGGACACGTCCTCGTGGTTCCGGATCACCTCGGCGATCTGCGCACCGACCCGGGTGAGCGGGTCGAGCGCGGTCGCGGGCTCCTGGAACACCATCGAGACGGTCGACCCGCGGAGCGAACGGAGTGCGGACTCCGGGGCGCCGACGACCTCGTGCCCGTCGACGACGGCGCTGCCGGTCGCGGTGGCGTTGCCGGAGAGGAGCCCCATCGCGGCGAGCGCCACGGTGGACTTGCCGGAGCCGGACTCCCCGACGAGCGCGAGCGTCTCTCCCGGTTCGACGTGCAGGGTGACACCGCGGACGGCGTCGACGGTCCCGGACTCGGTCGAGAAGGTGACCCCGAGGTCGGTGGTGGTCAGGACGGACATCAGCGGCCCCTCACGTCGAAGGCGTCCCGGAGCCCGTCGCCCACGGCGTTGAACGCGCAGACGACGAGGATCACGGCGAGTCCCGGTGGCACGATGAGCCACCAGCGTCCGGAGTAGGCGGAGGTCAGGCCGGCGGAGAGCATGCCGCCCCAGTCGGTGGCGGGGGCCTGGACGCCGAGTCCGAGGTAGGAGACGTACGCCACGAGGAGGATCGCGTCGGCGACCTGGAACGTGGCCGCGACGACGATCGTGGACACCGAGTTCGGCAGCAGGTGGCGACCGATCGCCCGGGCGTGGGAGCCTCCGATGGCGCGCAGGGTGAGGACGTAGTCGCGGTTCTTGAGCGTGAGTGTCTCGGCGCGGATGAGTCGGGAGGGCACGAGCCACGACACGAGCCCGAGGATCACGACGAGCCCCCAGACCCCGGGGGTCGTGATGGCCGAGATGACGAGCAGGATGAACAGCGCGGGGATCGCGATGCCGGCGTCGACGACGCGCATCATCACGGCGTCGACCCACCCCCCGACGTACCCGGCGACCGAGCCCCACAGCGTGCCGACCACGGTGGCGAGGATGCCCGCCGCGATGCCGACCATGAGCGACACCTTGCCGCCGAACATCAGCCGGCCGAGGACGTCGTGGCCGACGGCGTCGGTACCGAGCAGGTGCGCGGCGCTCGGGGCGAGGTTCACCTGGTCGAGCTGCGTGTGGGTCTGGTCGGTCGGGTACAGGAACGGGCCGACGAAGCAGAACAGGACGACCACCACGATGACGACGAGGCCGATCACCGCGAGGGTGTTGTGCCGGAAGCGGCGCACCGCGAGCTTCCAGCCGGTTGCGGCGACGGTGACCGGTGCGCCGGGGGCCTCCGGTGCCAGTTGGACGGCGCTCATGCGCGGACTCCCATCACGTCGGTGGGCGCAGTGTCGATGAGGGACGTGACGGCGCTCATGCGCGGCTCGCCTTCGTTCGCGGGTCGATGAGGGACTGCGCGACGTCGGCGAGCAGCGTGCCCACGACGGTCGCGATCGAGATGACGAGGACGCAGCCGAGCAGCGTCGGGTAGTCCGACGTCTGCGCCGCGTTCCAGAACAGCAGCCCCATGCCGGGGTAGTTGAACAGCTGCTCGGTCACGAGGGCCCCGCCGAACAGCACGGGCAGGTAGTAGCCGAGCATCGCGACGACCGGGGTGAGCGAGTTCCGGAACACGTGTCGCCGGAGGATCGTCGCCGTCGAGGCTCCCCCGGCCCGAGCTGTGCGGACGTAGTCCTCCTGGAGGTTCTCGAGCGTCGAGGCCCGCATGTACCGGCTGAACACGGCGATCATCGCGAGGGCTCCGGTGACGACGGGGAGCACGAGGCCGGCCGGGTCCTGGAACACCTCGGCGAGGGTGTTCCCGCTCGGCGCCTGGGACGGCAGCCACGGCAGCTGCTGGCTGAAGACGATGATGAGCACGAGTCCGAGGAAGAACGCGGGCGTCGAGTAGAACACGAACGCCAGCGCGGTGGCCGCGTAGTCGACCGCACCGTTGCGGCGGACGGCCTGCCACATCCCGACCGGGATCGCGATGACGAGCCCGAGGACCGCGGACATGCCGGTGAGCACGAGGGTCTTCGGCAGGCGCTCGGCGATGAGCTGCGAGACCGGCTCGTTGAGCGTGTACGACATGCCGATGTCGCCGGTGAGCAGGCGTCCGAGGAACCGGAGGTACTGCACGGGCAGCGGCTGGTCGAGTCCCTGCGACTGGTTGAACGCGGCGATCTGCGCCGGCGTCGCGGAGACGCCGAGGACGCCGCGGGCGGGTCCGCCCGGCAGGGCGTGCAGCAGGCAGAACACGACGATCGTGACGATGAGGACCACGGCGAGTGCTTGCAGCACGCGCCGGAGCAGGTAGAGAGCGGTGGTCATGCGGCTTCCGATGGTCGGATGGGAGACGTGAGCCGGGAGGGAGGCGCGGGGGGGGGGGGGGGCGCCCCCCCCCCCCCCCGCGGCAAGTGGGTGTTATTTTGCGAAGAAACACAGCGCGGGGGAGAAATGGGCGCGGGGGCCGGGGGGACGCCCCAGCACCAAAACAAT
>NZ_JBIVHJ010000001.1:933164-1119696 GCF_044749145.1 Curtobacterium sp. NPDC089689
CAGGTGAGCTGGATCATGGTGTCGAAGGCCTGAGCAAGCCGGGCACCCGGACGCGGGGGGGGGGCCCCCCCCCCCCCCCCCGCGGGGGGGCGGGGCGGGGGGGGGGGGGGGGGGGGGGGCCGCCCCCCCCCCCCCCCCCCCCCCCCCCCCCCCTCCCGGCTGTCATGGGTGTTACTTGCTCCACTTCCACTGGGCGGGGTGGAAGTTCGCGAGGGAGTCCTGGTCGAACCCGGTCAGACCCTTCTTGACGACCGAGATCTGGTAGTCGGGCTCGGGGAGCCAGATGACCGGGAGGTCCTTCGCGACGGCCGCGCTGTAGTCCTGCACGGCGGTCGAGTCGGTCGACGTGGTGGTCGCGTCGATGAGCTGGTCGACCTCCTTGTTCGAGTACGACCCGAAGTTGGCCGAACCATCGGTCTGGAAGAGCGACTCACCGGTCGGGTAGGCCGGGAAGTACCAGCTGCCCGCGGTGCCGAAGAAGGAGAGGTCCCAGTCGCAGCTGGCCTCGTCGCTCGTGCAGGTCGGCGTCTGCGACAGGACGCTCGACACCGGCGCGGTCTTGATCGTGAAGCCGATGCCGGTCTTCGCGAGCGAGGACTGGATCGCGCTCATCATGTTGTCGGTGACGGTGGACCCGGACTGCGAGAGCACGTTCATCGTGAACTTCGTGCCCTTGTCGACGCCCTCGCCGCACTGGCTGTCGGACGTGCCCGGGTCGGTGCAGACCATGGTGCCGCCCTGCTCCTCCCAGCCGTGGCTGGTCAGGAGCGCCTTGGCCTTCGAGGTGCTGAACGGGTACGGGTTGTCCTTCTGCACGGACGAGACGTAGTCGGACTCCTGCGCCTGCGGGATCGGGCCGTAGGTCGAGGTGGCGGTGCCGTTGAACACGACCTTCGACAGCGAGGTCTGGTCGATCGACATCTGCACGGCCTGGCGGGCGTAGAGCTGCTTGAAGACCGCACCCATGGTCGGGTTGTTGAAGTTGTACGGCATGTACGTGATGGCCCAGCCGGTCCAGGGCTTGACCTCGTAGCCCTTGGCCTCGAACGACGCCTTCTGGTCCATGTCGGTGGCGTTGATGTAGCCGTAGTCGACCCCGCCCGAGCGGACGGCGTTGACCTCGGCGTCGGCGGAGGTGAACGGCAGCAGGTTGACCGTCTTGATGGCGGGCTCCTCGCCGCCGTCGTACTCCTTGTTGGCCGTCAGCGTGACCTTGCCGGCGGTGGTGAACGCGCTCACGCCGTACGGGCCGGAGATGGTCTTCCAGAGGTCGTCGCTGGCGTAGTCCGAGATCTTGCCGGCGGCGGTGTTGAGGTACTTCCAGACCTGCTTCGCGCCCGCGGTGGTCTCGTCCGCGTTGCCGACCGAACCGCTCGCGCTCGTCTTGTCCCAGGCGTGCTGCGGCAGCGGGATGATGTGGCTCAGCTGGTTCGCCAGCATCCAGTCGGAGTTGTACGCCTTGTCGAACGTGATCGTGAAGTGGGTGTCGTCGACGGCCTTGAACGAGGTCCAGTTGTCGGGCGCCTTGCCCTTCGAGTACGAGCCCCACTGGTCCTTGTTCGCCGTGATGAGGTTGAACCAGAACTCGACGTCGCGGCTCGTGATCGGCTTGCCGTCGGACCAGTGGCGGTCGCCGAGGGTCATCGTGACGCTCGTGCCGTCCTTCGCGAACGCTGCGTCGGTGGCCACGGAGCCGGCCTTGTTCCACGCGATCTTGCCCGTCGAGCCGTCGTACGCGACGAGGGGCTCGTACAGCGACTGCGCGATCGAGCCGTTGTTCGTGTTGAGGTGCGCTGCCGTGCCGATCGGCAGGATCCAGTTCGGCGTGAAGTTCGCCGGCAGCGCGTAGTTGATCTCGTCGGTGTTGCTGCTGCCGGACGAGGCGTTGCCGCCTCCGGAGCAGCCGGCGAGCAGCGCGCTCACGGCGATCGCGGCTCCGGTGAGGAGCGCCCAGCGACGGGGCTTGGTCATGTGTGTCTCCTGGTGCGTGGGAGGTGTCGGGGTGTGGAGCACGCGTGCCGGTCGGCACGGGGACAGTCAATGACCAAAAGCGTTGGAAAAACAAACAATCGGATGTAAATAGTTCGTTTCTGCGGTTCGGGCGAAAGGGTGGACGGGTCGATCTGCCGCTTAGGCTCGGACTCACGGGCGGTCGCCGATCGCTTTCCACCGGATTGGAGAAAGTCGTGGCCGACCTCAGCGCCCGCGTCCTGGAGCTCGTCGCCTCGGGACAGGCCTCCAGCCGCACCGAGATCGCCACGCTGCTGGGTGCCGCACCGTCGACCGTCTCGCACGTGGTCGCGCAGCTGCTCGCACACGGGCTCCTCGCCGAGGAGGGCACCGACGTCTCGACGGGCGGGCGCCCCCGCAAGGTGCTCCGGATCGGCGGGGCCGACGAGTACGCGGTCGCCGCGGACGTCGGTGGCGGTCACGCCCGCATCGGCGTGGTCCGACCGGGAGGCGCGCTCGAGTCCGTCGCGAACGTCCCGTTCGCGCTCGCCGACGGTCCGACCGCCGGGCTCCAGCGACTCGCCGGGATGCTCGAGCGCCTCGCCGACGAGCAGGGGCGCGCGGGCCTCCGGGGCGTCGGCCTCAGCCTGCCCGGCCCGGTCGACGTCGAGGCCGGCGTGGTCGACCTGCCGAGCCGCATGCCCGGGTGGAACGGCTTCCCGGTGGCGTCATGGCTCACCGAGCGGTTCGGGCTGCCGGCGGTCGTCGACAACGACGCCAACTGCATGGCCGCCGGTGAGCAGAGCGTGCAGGACCCGTCGCGTCGGCAGACCATCACGATCAAGGCCGGCTCGGCCATCGGCGCCGGGATCGTCATCGACGGCCGGCTCTACCGCGGGTCGACCGGGTCCGCCGGCGACATCACGCACGTCCGGATCGACGCGGCCGGGGACACCCCGTGCTCGTGCGGCAACACCGGCTGCCTCGAGACGGTGGCCTCCGGTGCCGCGCTCGTCCGCATCCTCTCGAACGCCGGGGTCGCGGTCGAGTCCACGGCCGACGTCGTCCGGCTCGCCTCGGACGCGCACCCCGAGGCGACCCGGGCCGTGCGGCTCGCCGGCCGGTACCTCGGCGAGGTGCTCGCGGCGAACGTCAACTTCTTCAACCCGGACGCGGTCTACCTCGGCGGCATCCTGTCGACGCTCGACCCGTTCATCGCCGCCGTCCGGAGCCAGCTGTACGAGAGCTGCCACCCGCTCATGACGCAGCACCTCGCGATCGAACCGGTGTCGCTCGGCGCCGACGCCGGGCTCGTCGGCGCCGGCCAGTTCGCGCTGCAGCGGGGCCTGACCGCCTCGCTCGAGGAGCTCTCGGCGCCCATCCCCCAGTCCACCGTCAGGAAGAGGAACGTCCGTGTCTGAGTCCGTCTCTGAATCCGTGCCTGCCGCGCCCGCTGCGTCCGGCGTCCGTCGCCCGGTGATCGCGATCGCGGGGCTCGCCATCGAGACCTCGACGTTCACCCCCACCCGGACGCACGCACCGGCGTTCCACCCGGACCGCGGCGACGAGGTCGTGGCGCGGTACCCGTTCCTCGCGTCGTACGCCGACCGGGCCGACTTCCGCGGCGCGCTCATCGGGCACGCCCTGCCCGGCGGCATGGTCGACCGCGACTCGTACGAGTCGCTCGCGACCGAGATCTGTGACCGGCTGGCGGCGATCGTCGCGGACGGGGCCGTCGACGGCCTCTGGTACGACATCCACGGCGCGATGGTGGTCGAGGGCCTCGACGACGCCGAGACGGACCTGCTCGGACGTATCCGCGCGGTCGTCGGACCGGACGTCGTCGTGTCGGCCTCGATGGACCTGCACGGCAACGTCACCGCGGAGCTCGCACACCAGGTCGACCTCGTCACCTGCTACCGGATGGCCCCGCACGAGGACGCCCTCGAGACGAAGGAGCGCGCCGTCCGCAACCTCGTCGACGTGCTCACCACCCAGCCGGTCGGCGAGCAACGTCCCGTGAAGGCCTGGGTGCCGATCCCCGTGCTGCTCCCCGGCGAGCAGACCTCGACGCGCATCGAACCCGCGGCCTCGCTGTACGCGCAGGTGCCGGAGGTCGAGGCCACCCGAGGTGTCCTCGACGCCGCGATCTGGGTCGGCTACGCCTGGGCGGACCAGCCCCGGGACCGCGCCGTCACGGTCGTCACCGGCTGGGACCGCGAGGCCGTCGCCGCCGGCGCCGAACGGCTCGCCCGCGCGTTCTGGGACGTCCGCGAGGACTTCGTGTTCGTCGCACCGACCGGCTCGTTCGACGAGTGCCTCGCCGCTGCGCTCGCGCCGGGGGCCGCGCGACCGTACTTCGTCTCGGACTCGGGCGACAACCCCACCGCAGGCGGCTCCGGCGACATGACGTGGGGGCTGACGCAGGTGCTCGCGAACCCGGCGTTCTCGTCGCCCGACGGCCCGACCGTCATCTACGCGAGCGTCCCCGGGCCCGAGGCCGTCGCCACCGCCGTCGAGGCCGGGGTCGGTGCGACCGTGACCGTCACCGCCGGGGCTGCGGTCGACGCCGTGCACGCGGGGCCGCTCACCATGACCGGCCGGGTGCACGCCGTCAAGCACGGGGACCGCGACGCCGAGACCGAGGTCGTGCTCCAGGTCGGGTCGGTGTTCGCGATCCTCACGACGCTCCGGAAGCCGTACCACCACGAGCACGACTTCACCGACCTCGACCTCGCCCCACGGGACGCCGACGTCGTCATCGTGAAGATCGGGTACCTCGAACCCGAACTCTTCGACATGGCTGCGGACTGGATGCTCGCGCTCACCCCGGGTGGCGTGGACCAGGACCTCGAGCGGCTCGGGCACCACAGGATCCAGCGGCCGATGTTCCCCTACGATCGGGAGTTCCCGTCGGCGCCCGACCTCGGCGCCCGGATCATCCCGCCGTCGAACGAACCGCTCGGAGCCATCGCGTGACCGTTGCCCCCGTCGCCCTCGAGATCGCGGTGACGTCACCCGCCGGGGCCGTCGTCGCCCGCGACCACGGCGCCGACCGCGTCGAGCTCTGCGTCGGCCTCGAACTCGGTGGCCTCACCCCGTCCCAGGCACTCGTCGAGACCGTGCACGAGACCGGTATCCCGGCGCACGCCCTCGTCCGGTGCCGGCCCGGCGGCTTCGTGCACGACCCTGACGAGGTCGACCTCATGGAGCGCGAGGTGCGCACCGTCATCCGGTCGGGAGCGGCCGGTGTCGTGGTCGGCGCGCTCCGCCCGGACCGGACCCTCGACCTCGACGCCCTCCGCCGGTTCGTCGCCGCGGCCCGCTCGGTGAGCGCCACCGCCGAGGTCACCCTGCACCGCGCGATCGACCACGCGGCGGACCCCGTCGCCGCCGCCGCGACGCTCGCCGACCTCGGCTTCACCCGCGTCCTGACCTCCGGCGGTGCCCTGACGGCTGCCGCGGGGGCCTCGACGATCTCGCAGATGGTCGAGTCCTCGGGGCCCGTGCAGGTCATGGCCGGCGCCGGCGTGACCCCGGCGGACGTGCCGGCGCTCGTCGCGGCGGGGGTCGCCGCCGTGCACCTCTCCGCGAAGCGCCCCGCCGCCGGCAGCGCCCACACCGGCGTGCCGATGGGCGGCTCCGACGACGGCTCGGCGCACTTCGTCACCGACGCCGACGTCGTGCAGGCGGCACGACGCGCGCTGGACACGTCGGCCGCGTGACCGGGTACCCGGACGTCAGCGCCCGGCCGTGGCGTGGTTCGCGACCTGCGTCGCGGAGAGCACGGTGCTGTAGACGGCCGCGTACCGCATCTGGCCGGTGAACCAGAAGTTCGACGGCTGGCCGGGCCAGCCGGAGACGGTGTCGTACCCGATGCGCCAGTAGCCGGTGTAGTTCTCGGGAGCCGTGTACGCCGCGTTGGACGCGACGAGCACGCCGTCCGCGTAGAGCCGCATCCCGGTGGCGGCCGACATCGTCGCCACGACGTGGTGCCACGCGCCGTCCGTGTAGGCCTTGGGCGAGGTGACGACCTGCGTGGTGCCGTTGTACGCGCCGAAGACGAGCTGCCCCGAGGTGTTCAGGTACACCTGTCGGTCGTGCTGCCCCGAGGTCATCACCTGGTTGCTGCCGAACCCGATCAGCATGCCGCCCGCGACGGTGGTCCGGAACCAGACCTCCTCGCTGAAGGTGGTCGGGTTCGCGACCGACTTCGGCGTCGAGACGAAGGTGCTCGAGCCGTTGAGCTGGTACGAGCTCCCGGCGTCACGCGGGCAGGCGTTCGGGTTGGGCGTGACCGCCGTCGCGAGGCCCTGGTAGGTGCCGTTCTGCGCCTTGCCGGACCAGTCGGAGGCGACCATCGACCCGGTGGCCTCACCGAGCCGGTAGGCGAACACGGCGTTCGCGGTGTCGGCGCCGACCGCGGCGGAGCAGGTGAAGTACGGGGCCGTCCCGGCGGAGTTGGTGTCGTCCGTGAGCTTCGCGCCGAAGGCCGAGCGGGTCGGGGCGAAGGCGTTGAACAGGACGACGACGATGATCGCGAGCACGAGCACGAGCGCGACGACGCGGCCGTCCCGGAGTCGGCGGGCGATCGCGTCCGGGACGGACCGGAACGCGCTCACGATGCGCGCACCGCGTCGGTCCGGCCGACGGAGAGGCAGAGCACCAGCGGCACGAGGCACGCGGCGATGAGGAGCCCCCAGCCGACGGGGCCGAGGTCGATGTTCGAGGTCAGCTGGTAGTGGCCGTTCTTCGTGAGCTCGTGGATGACCATGTGCCCGACCTGCCCGTCGACGAGGTGCAGCGGTTCGGCACCGGGTGCCGTGACACGGACCGGGAACATGCCCGAGGACACGATGGTCGCGTCGACACCGGTGTGGTCGGCGGTGTTCGTGATCGTCGTCACGTTGACGAACGGCTTCAGGACGAAGGCGGCGTACGACACGGTGAGTGCCCCGCCCGCGATGCGGAGGCACGTGCGGGTGACCCGGTCGGTGAAGACGCTCGTGAGCGTCCAGATCACCAGCGTGCCGATGAGCAGGAGGGGGGCCGCGCGGAACAGCCAGCCGAGGTGCGGGACGAGGAGCACCGGCGAGCCGATGACGTCGGCCTGCGTGAGCGTCCACGGGTCGGTCGCGCCGTTGATGTCGCCGCGGGTGTGCAGCCCGCCGTCGTGGTCGACGCCGATGATGCGGTGCGTGTAGACGACACCGGGGTTCGCCGCCGTCTCGAACGTGACGACGTCGCCGACCGCGAGGTCCGACGCGCGGGCCGGCAGGTCGAGGACGAGCGTGCCGACCGGTGCGGCCACGCCCATCGACGGGGTCTCGACGACGAACCAGCGCCCGCCGGAGCCGAGGAACAGGACCGCAGCGCCGAGGAGGACCGCGGCGACGACGGCGACCGACCAGGCGAGGACGGTCTCGAAGCGGGTGGCGGTGTGTCCGCCGAGGAGCGGCCGGTCGAGCGTGCCGCTGAGCGGGACGGCTGCGGTCTGGCTCATGTGCTGCTCCGGTCGTCGAGGGTGGTGCGGGGTGGGGACGGGGTGAGGTGGTGGGTGGCGACGCTCGGCCGGAGGGGGGTCGGTCGAGCGTCGCCGGTCTGGGGTGGTCCGGGCCGCTAGGCGGTGAAGGTCCAGGTCATCGGCAC
The DNA here is from genome assembly GCF_044749145.1 of Curtobacterium sp. NPDC089689. Taxonomy (NCBI): domain Bacteria; kingdom Bacillati; phylum Actinomycetota; class Actinomycetes; order Micrococcales; family Microbacteriaceae; genus Curtobacterium; species Curtobacterium sp. NPDC089689. The sequence goes on from NZ_JBIVHJ010000001.1 coordinate 940,764, forward strand.
CGAGGCGGCGAGGCCCTGGTAGGTGTTGCCTGCCGACGAGTCGAGCGTCACGGCGAAGTTGAACGGGACGCTGGCACCGGCCGCCGGGGCGGGCGGCATCGTGAACGCGGTCGAGGCGGCGCCCTTGAAGCTGGCGAGCGTGCCGCTGAACACGGTGGTCGAGCCGGAGGTGATGACGAGGTTCATCTTCGAGCACAGGTCGGTGGCGCTGCCGTTGACGGTGCCGTTGTTGGACTGGGTGCAGGTCGCGCCCGGGGTCAGCGTGAAGGTGGCGGCGTTGGCGGTACCGGTGTTCTTGATCGAGATCGCGGTGTTCACGGTGTTGCCCGGCGTCATCGTCGTGCTCCCACCGAACTTGTTGATCGTCGAGCAGGTCGCGGCGTTGGTCGAGACCGATCCGCCGTCGGTGCTGGTGCAGGTGACCGTGCCGCCGGCGTTCTGCTCCTGCATGGTGAGGGTGCCGCTGGCGGCGGTGTTGCTGCTGTTGGTGATGCTCGCGGCGAACCCGGACAGCGTGCCGGTGAGCGACAGCGAGAGGAGGACGGCGGCGAAGATGCCCGCGAGCAGGGCGACGGGGGCGAAACGGATCCGCTTCGCTGCGGAGGTGCGGGGCTTCTTGGACACGGGGAACCTCTTCGGTCGGTGTGGTCTGGCTGGTCGATGTGGTCCGGTTCTTCCGGAGGAGCAAGGGGTTCGGGCCGACTTGCTTCACTCATCAAGATACTCAACCATTCACAAACTTGGCTACTCGTGTACTGTCCCCAGTGTGAGGGACGCCACGGACGGCCCCTCCGGACCCGAACTGGAGGACCTGTGACCCGAGCAGGTGCACCCGAACCCACCACCGACCCCGGCGAGCTCATCAGTGCGTTCGACGCCGTCGTGCGCGCGAACGCCGTGCTCGTCCGGCAGCTCAGCGCCCGCGCGGGCGTGCACGAGAACGCCCTCCGCGCGCTCGTGCTCATCGACGACACGGGCTACTCGACCCCGACCGAGGTCGCCGGCTACCTGGGGCTCACCTCCGGTGCCGTCACGAACATGGTCGACCGGATGACCGCGGCCGGCCTCGTGGAGCGCGCGCCGAACCCGAACGACCGGCGGGGGTCACTCCTGCGACTCCGACCGGAGGGCGATGCGGTCGTCCGGGGGTACCGGCAGCGGTACGCCGAGCTGCTCACCGCGGTCGACGCCACGCACGACGGCGACCTCGTCACGCTGCTGAGCGACCTGGCGACGAGCCTCTACGAACAGGCCGGCGCCGCGGAGGGCTGACCGAGCGCGACCACGCCGTCCGCGGCGGCCACGGCGACCGGGTCGTGCGCCGCGTGGACGACGACCGCACCGGCGGCGGCCTCGTCCGCCAGCGCCGCGACGACGAGTGCTGCAGAGGCCGCGTCGACGCCCGCGGTGGGCTCGTCGACAAGCAGCACCGACGCCTCCTGGGTGAACCCGAGCGCGACGAGCACACGCTGCCGCTGCCCGCCGGAGAGCTCGTCGAACGAACGGTGCGCGAGGTCGGCCACGGCCAGGCGCTCGAGCTGGGCCTCGACGACCGAGCGGTCACGCCGCGTGGCCGGACGCCACCACGGCCGGGCCCGCCACCGCCCCATCGACACGGCGTCGCGCACGGTCAGCGGGAGCGCGCCGGGCGGGACGGACTGCGGCACGTACGCGACGTCGGCCGGGAGGCCCGCCACCCGCCCGGCGGACCACGGCACCAGTCCGGCGATCGCGTCGAGCACGGTGGACTTGCCCGACCCGTTGGGTCCGGTGAGCGCCGTGACGGCACCGGCCCGGAAGGTCGCGTGCAGTCCGGCGACGACACAGCGGTCACCTCGGTGCAGGGCGACGTCGTTCAGTTCGATGGCGGCGGCTCGGGACACCTGAGCACGCTATCAGTATTGATAGTCGTTTTCATGTAGCGTCTCCGATCGTGACCTGGCTGACCGACCCCTTCTCCGTCGACTTCATGCTGCGCGCCCTCGTCGGTGGCACGCTGGCCGCGGTGCTGTGCGCGGTCGTCGGCACCTGGGTCCTCGTGCGCGGCATGGCCTTCCTCGGCGAGGCACTCGCGCACGGCATGCTCCCCGGGGTGGCCGTCGCGACCCTGACCGGCGTCCCCGCCGCCCTCGGTGCCGCGGCGAGCGCGGGCGTCATGGTCCTCGGCGTCGGAGCACTGCGCCGGCGCGCCCGCTTGTCCTACGACGCGTCGATCGGCCTGCTGTTCGTCGGCATGCTCGCCCTCGGCGTCATCGTCGTGTCCGCGTCGCGCTCGTTCGCGACGGACGTGACCGCGATCCTGTTCGGGGACGTGCTCGCCGTGACCGCCGCGGACCTCGCCGGCCTCGCCGTGGCCGCCGCCGTGGCGCTCGGCACCGCGATCTGCTTCCACCGACCGTTCGCAGCGACGGCGTTCGACGTCCGGAAGGCCGCGACGCTCGGACTGCGACCGCGCCTGGCGGAGGTGGTCCTCGTCGCCCTGGTCACCCTCGCCGTCGTCGCGTCGTACCGGGCGGTCGGGACGCTCCTCGTGGTCGGACTCCTCCTCGCCCCGGCCGCCGCCGCGCGCGCGTGGACCCGTTCGGCCCGCTCGACGATGCTCCTCGGCGCCGGCATCGGTGCCGCCGCCGTCCTCGCCGGCCTGCTCGTCTCGTGGCACCTCGGCACGGCCGCCGGCGCGAGCATCGCCGTCGTCGCGGTCCTCGGCGTGGCGGTCTCCCGTGGTGCCGCCGCCCTGTTGCACGGCCGCGCTCCGGCGCACCCCCAGCCCACACGGACCACCCGGACCCCCGGATCCACAGCACCTCGAGAGGCCCCATGAACCACCGTTCCACCCCCGCCGTCGGCGCCGCACTCGGGCTCACGCTCCTGCTCGCCGCCTGCTCGACCGACCCGGCCACACCGGGAGCCTCCGCGACGACCGACCGCCCGCACGGGTACGTCGAGGGCGCTCGGGAGGCCCGTGAGCCCCAGCTGCGCCTCCTCGCGGTGGACCCCGACGGCCGGACCACGATCCGCGACCTGCTCACCGGCGACTCCTCCGCGCTGGACACCGTCGATGCCCCGACGCACGCCGCCACGGACGGACGGTTCCTCGTCACGTCCGACGACGACCGGACGACGATCACGGACGGTGGCGCCTGGACTGTCGACCACGGCGACCACACGCACTACTACGCCGCCGAGCCGCGGGTCGTCGGGCACGTCGATCGCGGCGGAGCGATCGACGTGCACTCCTCGGAGACGGCGACGACGCTGACCTGGCCGGACCGCGGCGAGGCCGTCGCACTGGACCGTGCGGCGCTCGGGCAGGGCGAGGTCGAGGAGGTCCTGCGCGTCGAGGCGTCGGTCCTGCTGCCGTTCGGCGACCGCTTCGTCGTCGGGGCCGACGACACGGTGACCGTCCTCGACCGGGGTGGCCGTGAAGTGGGCGATGCGACGTCCTGCTCGGAGCCCGTCGGCGGCATCGTGACCCGGGCGGGCGCCGTGGTCGGGTGCTCCGACGGCGCGGTCGTGGTGGACGAGGACGGTGCGACGACGGTCCCGCTGCCCGACGGGACGACGGACCGGCCGACGTCGTTCGCAGCGCGGGCGGGACGGCCCACCGTCGCCGGCGTCGCGGGGGGCGGCGGGGCCTGGCTGCTCGACGCACGGGAGCACTCGTGGCGGCACGTCGCCTCGGAACGACCGCTCCGTGCGGTCACGGCGGTCGACGACGCCGACGGGCACGTCGTCGCGGTCGACGACACGGGACGGGTGGTCGTCGTCGCGACGGCGGACCCGACGTCCCCGCGTGGCCGTACCGCCACGACCGACCGTCTGGTCACGGCAGACGGACCAGCCCTCCTGCAGGTCGACGCACAGCGGGCCTACGTCGCCGACCCGACCACCGGGTCGGTGCACGAGATCGACTTCGCGGACGACGCCCGGGTGGCCCGCACGATCGAGCTCGGCCACCCCGTCGCCGCCTTCGCCGAGGTCGGCCGGTGACCCCTGCAGCCCGAGCGACCGCCGCCGTGCGCACGGCCACCGTGCGCGCCGCCGCCGTGCGTGCCACCGTCGTGCTCCTCGCCGCCGCACTCGTCGCGACCACCGCCGGCTGCAGCACGACCGAGCGCGACCGCCCCCTCGTGACCGTGACGACGAACATCCTCGGCGACGTCGTCAGCGAGGTCGTGGGGGACGCCGCGGACGTCGAGGTCCTCATGCCCGCGGGTGCGGACCCGCACTCCTTCGAGGTCTCCGCCCAGGAGGCCGCACGTCTCCGTTCCGCCGACCTCGTCGTCGAGAACGGCCTCGGCCTCGAGGAGGGCGTCGCTCGGCACGTCGAGGCGGCAGCGGCCGACGGCGTCCCGGTGTTCACGGCGGGCGACGCGATCGACGTACTCGACTGGCGCTCGGAGGACGACTCCGGCCCGGACCCGCACTTCTGGACCGACCCGCAGCGGATGGCCGAGGTGGTCACGGCACTCGACGACGCCCTCGGCGAGGTCGGCATCGACGCGCCGGGGGCCGACGGCTACCGCGCCCAGCTCGACGCACTCGACGACGAGGTGGCCACGGCGTTCGCGACCGTCCCCGCCGACCGTCGCGCCCTCGTGACGAACCACCACGTGTTCGGCTACCTGGCCGACCGCTACGGCTTCCGGGTCGTCGGTGCCGTGATCCCGAGCGGGACGACCCTGGCCTCCCCGAGCGCCGCGGACCTCCGCGACCTGGCATCGGCGATCGAGGACGCCGGGGTGCCGACGATCTTCGCCGACCTCTCCCAGCCCGCCCGACTCGCCGAGGTCCTCGCCGACGAGGTCGGCGTCGAGGTCACCATCACCCCGCTCGCCACCGAGTCGCTGACCGCCACCGGTCCCGCGAGCACCTACCTCGGCATGACCCGTTCGAACGCCGAGGCGATCGCCGACGGCCTGTCGGCTTCCAGATGAGAATGAGAATCAATACAGTGATCGACATGACGACATCCGTGAAGCGACGCACCGCCGTCGCCCCCGCCCTGCTCCTCGGGGCTGCCACCCTCGCCCTGACCGGGTGCTCCACCGACCCCTCGGACGCGGAGGACCGCGCGGAGCGGACACGCGCTGCGGACGAGACCCGCCTCACCGTGACCTACGACGGCGGGGTGCTCGTCCTCGACGAGGACCTCCACGTGGTGTCGGACGACGCGATCGACGGCTTCACGCGGGTGAACCCCGCGGGCGACGGCCGTCACGTGCTCGTCACCGTCCCCGAGGGCTTCCGCGTCCTCGACACCGCCTCGGACCCGGCGCTCACCGACGCCGTCTTCCCCGCCGACGCCGGCGGCCACGCGGTCGTCCACGGTGACCGGACGACGCTCTTCGCCGACGGCACCGGGGACGTCACCGCGTTCGACCACGACGACCTGACCGACACGGTGGACGACGGCAGCCTGCCCGAGGTCGTCACGACCCGGTCGGAGGCCGCACACCACGGCGTCGCGATCGAGCTCGAGGACGGCACGCTCCTCGCCACCATCGGCACCGAGGAGTCCCGGTCCGGCGTCCGCGCGCTCGACGACGACGGTACCGAGACAACGCGCTCCGAGGACTGCCCCGACGTGCACGGCGAGGGCACCGTCGCGGACGAGGTCGCGGTGTTCGGCTGCACCGACGGCGCGCTCGTCTACCGGGACGGCACCTTCACCAAGATCGACGCCCCGACCGAGTACGGCCGCACCGGCAACCTCTTCACGACCGACACGAGCACCGTGGCCGTGGGTGACTACAACGACGACCCGGACAGTGAGGGCTACCTCCTCGACCAGCTCGCACTGATCGACACCGCACAGGAGTCGTACGCGACCGCGGACCTGCCCGAGGGCGTCGGCTTCACCTTCCGCGACCTCGCGCGCGGACCGGACGACGAGGCGGTCGTCCTCGGGTCCGACGGCGCCCTCCACACCGTCGACGTCACGACGGGCGAGCATCTCGACACGTTCCCGGTCATCGACGCGTGGGAGGGCCCCGTCGAGTGGCAGGACCCGCACCCCGCCCTGAAGGTGGTCGGTGACACCGCCTTCGTGACGGATCCGGCGACGAAGACCGTCCACGCGGTGGACCTCACCAGCGGGGAGGTCGTCGCCTCCAGCGACGAGCTCCCCGGTGTCCCCAACGAGATCGCGGTCGCGTAGCGCCGGGACGGACCCGATGACGGACTGGAGGCGCGGGGCGGGCCCGCACCGCGCCTCCCGTCCGTCCAGTGGGTGCGTCAGCCCCAGACGCGGTCCGCGATCGCGACCACGCTGCGGACCTTCGCCCACTGCTCGTCCTCGGAGAGCACGTTGCCCTCCTCCGTCGACGCGAACCCGCACTGCGGGCTCAGCGCGAGCTGCTCGAGCGGCGCGTACTGCGCCGCGTCACGGATGCGCTGCTCGACGACCGCCGGGTCCTCGAGCTCGCCGGTCTTCGACGTGATGAGTCCCAGCACGACCACCTGGTCGCCGTGCGGCAGGAACCGCAAGGGCTCGAAGCCGCCTGCGCGGTCGCTGTCGTACTCGAGGAAGAAGCCGTCGTAGCCGGTGTTGCCGAGCAGCTCCTCGGCCACGGGCTCGTACCCACCCGACGAGATCCAGGTCGACCGGAAGTTGCCGCGGCAGACGTGCGTCGTCACCACGAGGTCCGACGGCCGACCGTCGAGCACGCGCCGGACGATCGACGAGAACCGGGCGGCGATGCCGTCGGTGTCGATGCCGCGATCACGAGCCTTCTCGAGCTCGACGTCCGAGCAGAGGTAGGCCCACGCGGTGTCGTCGAGCTGCAGGTAGCGCACCCCGACGGCGTGGAACGCGGCGATCGCGTCGCGGTACGCCGTGACGAGGTCCTCGGTGACGGTCGCGCGGTCGGCGTAGTGGTCGGTCCGGAGCTGATCGGCGTCGAGCCGGAAGTCGAACACCGTCGGCGACGGGATGGTGAACTTCGCCGTGACGCCGCGGCGGGCGGCCTCCTGCACCACGAACCGGGCGTGCGCCAGGAAGGGGTGGTCCGCCGGGAACGACACCGGGCCGGTCACGCGGAGCCCCTTCGGCGTCGTGGAGACACCCTGGAACGCGATGCCGTGGTCGAGCTCGACGACCTCGACACCGTCGAGGCCACCCCAGAAGTCGAGGTGCCACCAGCTGCGCCGGGCCTCGCCGTCGGTGACGACCTGGAGCCCGGCAGCCTGCTGCGCGTCGGCGAGCGCCCGCACGGACTCGTCCTCGACAGCGCGGAGGGCGTCGTCGTCGATCGTCCCGGTGGCGTGAGCGGCGCGGGCCTCCTGCACGGCGGCGGGGCGGAGGTAGCTGCCGACGACGTCGGCTCGGAACGGCGGTCGCGATGACATGGGCCGATGGTACCGAGGCGGAACCAGGAGCCGGGAGTCGGCCGCGTCGCACGGCGTAGTGTGCGCCGCATGCCCGCACTGACCGACACCTTCACCATGTCCAACGGCCTGCACATCCCGAAGATCGGCTTCGGGACGTGGCAGATCCCCTCCGGCAGCGATGCCTACGACGCCACGAAGACCGCCATCGAGGCCGGTTACCGCCACATCGACACCGCGCTCGCGTACGGCAACGAGGCCAGCGTCGGCGAGGCCGTCCGCGACAGCGGTGTCCCGCGCGACGAGCTCTTCATCACCACGAAGCTCCCCGCCGAGGTGAAGACCGCCGCCGGCGCCCGCGACGCCTTCGAGGAGTCGACCCGGAACCTCGACCTCGGCCACGTCGACCTCTACCTGATCCACGCACCGTGGCCCTGGAGCGACATGGGGTCCGACCACCGTGACGGCAACGTCGAGGTGTGGAAGGTCTTCGAGGATCTCTACGACGCCGGCCGCACGAAGAGCATCGGCGTCTCGAACTTCGCGGTCGCCGACCTCGAGGACCTGCTCGGCCGCACCGACGTGGTCCCGCACGCGAACCAGATCCGCTGGTTCATCGGGAACACGCAGGACGAGACCACCGCGTTCGACCGCGCGCACGACATCCTCACCGAGGGCTACTCGCCGCTCGCCACCGGCGGCCTCCTCGACAACGCGCAGATCCGCGACATCGCGGCGGAGTACGACAAGTCCGTCGCGCAGGTCGCGATCCGGTACCTGCTCGAGAAGGACGTGCTGCCGCTGCCGAAGTCGACGACGCCGTCGCGGATCGCGGAGAACGCGGACGTGGACTTCGTCCTGTCGGCGGAGCACGTCGCGGCGCTCGACGCGCTGGAGGACACGACGGCGTGAACCGACCACGCGACACGCCGGGAACAGTCGGCGGCCGCCGCCGGTTGCACCCGGTGATGCCGCAGCCAGCGGCAACGACGAAGCCCAGGAGGCCAGCATGACCACCACCGAGACCGCCATCCTCGCCGGCGGGTGCTTCTGGGGAGCGCAGCAGCTCCTCCGTCGCCGCCCGGGCGTCATCAGCACGCGCGTCGGCTACTCCGGCGGCGACACCCCGAATGCCACCTACCGCAACCACGGCGACCACGCCGAGGCCGTCGAGATCGTGTTCGACCCGTCGCAGATCTCGTACCGCGACCTGCTCGAGTTCTTCTTCCAGATCCACGACCCGTCGACGAAGGACCGCCAGGGCAACGACGTCGGCCGCAGCTACCGGTCCGCGATCTTCTTCACGAACGACGAGCAGCGCCAGGTCGCGCTCGACACCATCGCGGACGTCGACGCGTCCGGGATCTGGCCGGGCAAGGTCGTGACCGAGGTCGAGCCCGCCGGTGACTTCTGGGAGGCCGAGGAGGAGCACCAGGACTACCTCGAGAAGCACCCGCACGGGTACACCTGCCACTTCGTGCGCCCGGGCTGGAAGCTCCCGCACCGCGACGAGGCGACCGCGTCGGCGTGAGTGCGCACGCCTGACGGCGTGACCGCATGACGGACTGGCGCGCCCCGCTCAGCGGCAACGCGAAGCGTTGCGCGGGGTGCGCCGACCGAGCCTGCGAGGGAGGACGGTGCCAGCTGGCACCGCGCCTCCAGTCCGTCGCTGGCTGGCGTCAGCCGCGCGGCACCAGCCCGTCGATGGCCGTCAACTCCTCGTCGGTGAGCGGCGCACCGTCGAGCGCCGCGAGCGTGTCGTCCAGCTGCCGGACGCTCGACGCGCCGACCAGCGCGGACGTGACGGCCGGCTGCCGGAGCACCCACGTGATGGCGAGCTGCGCGAGCGACTGCCCTCGTGCCGATGCGATGTCGTCCAGCGCCCGCGCCGTCCGCAGGTAGTCGTCGTCGATGCGGTCGGCGCCGAACCAGCGTCCCTCGGCGGCACGCGACCCGACCGGCACCGACCCGTCGAGGTAGCGGTCCGTCAGGAGCCCGCCGGCGAGCGGCGAGAACACGATCGCCCCCGTGCCGATCCGGGTGAGCTCGTCGAAGAGCCCGCCCTCGGGCGTCCGGTCGAACATGCTGTAGCGCGGCTGGTGGATGAGGAGGTGGATGCCCTCCGCGGCGAGCGCCTCCGACGCGGCACGGGTCTGGGCGGGGTCGTAGTTCGAGATGCCGGCGTAGAGGGCCTTGCCGGAACGGACCGCGGTGACGAGCGCGCTGACGGTCTCCTCGATCGGGGTCGACGGGTCCGGGCGGTGCGAGTAGAAGACGTCGACGTACTCGAGGCCGAGCCGCCCGAGGGACTGGTCGAGCGAGGCGAGCATGTACTTGCGCGAGCCCCCGTTGCCGTACGGGCCCGGCCACATGTCGTACCCGGCCTTGGTCGAGACGACGAGCTCGTCGCGGTACGGCCGGAGGTCGGATGCGAGGACCCGGCCGAACTGCTCCTCGGCGGCGCCGGGCGGCGGACCGTAGTTGTTCGCGAGGTCGAAGTGGGTGATCCCGCGGTCGAACGCGTGCAGCAGGATGTCGCGCTGCGTCGCCAGGGGTCGGTCGGTACCGAAGTTGTTCCAGAGCCCGAGGGAGATGCGCGGCAGGAGGAGACCGCTCCTCCCCACGCGCTCGTACGGGAGCTGCTCGTAGCGGTCGTCGGCGGGACGGTGGACGTCGTGCATCGTTGCTCGATCCGGGTCGGGGTCGGGAAGCGGCCGGCGGGCCGGGATCGACGCTACCGTGCGGGCGGGCCGTCCACGACGCCGGGCCGGTCCGACCACGACGCCGGCCCCGTCCGAGCACGACGCCGGGCCGGGCCGGTCGCGACCTGGCAGCATGCAGGCAACCGCCCGTCACCCGTCCGCACACGAGGAGCCGCCCATGCCGCAGGTCACGACACCCCGAGGAGTCATCGAGTACCGGGAGGACGGCGACCCCGACGGCACGCCCGTCGTCCTCGTGCACGGGTTCCCCGACGGCCCGTCGACGTGGGACGCTGTCGTGGCTGCACTGCCCGCCGGCCTCCGGGTGGTCCGGCCGTCGTTGCGCGGTGTCGGCGGCAGCAGCGTGCACCCGGAGGAACGTTCCGGCCAGGTCGCAGCCCTCGCGACGGACCTGCTCGACCTGTTCGACGCGCTCGACCTGCACGACGCCGTGCTCGTCGGCCACGACTGGGGCTCCCGAGCCGCCCACGCGGTCGCCGCCGTCGCGCCCGAGCGCCTCCGAGGGCTCGTGGGGATCGCCACCGCGTACGGGCCGCGCACGGGGCTGTCCACCCAGCAGACGCTCGACGACGCCGCCGTCGCCTGGTACCGGTGGTGGCTCTGCACCGAGGTCGGCGAGGCCGCGTTCCGACGGACCCCCTCGGAGCTCCTCGTCTGGTCGTGGGACCACTGGTCGTCTCCGGACGTGATCGACCCCGACGACCGGCAGGCGCTGCTGGCGTCCTTCGCGTCCGACGAGTTCACGGACACCGTCGTGCACTACTACCGGCACGGCGCCGGGGAGGCACCGGGCAACCCGCGGTACGCCGACCTGCAGGCGACACTCGACGCGTGGCCGTCGATCCACGTGCCGACGACGTTCCTCGTCGGTGACGCGGACGCGTGCGAGACGGTCGCGGCGGCGCGGGATGCCCGGTCGTCGTTCGACGGCGACTTCCGGCTGGTCGAGCTCGCGGGCGTCGGGCACTTCGTGCAGCGTGAGGTGCCGGCGGAGGTCGTGGCGGCCGTCGCCGAACGGCTCTGACCCGGCGGCGCCGCCTGCCGTCTCCGCCGGTCGCCGGCGGCAGGTGACCGCTCCCGGATCTCATACCCCAGTAGGGGGCGGTCGACCCCGCGGGCGGATGGCAGCGCGCCACCGCGTCCGTAGCGTCGTCCTCGTCGGCGAGCGCCGCCGACGGAGGGAGGCACCCCGTGCTCGACCAGATCACCCCGTTCGTCGTCGACCTGGCGGCGAGTCCGCTCGTGTACGTCGTGCTGTTCGCGCTGTGCCTGCTCGACGGCTTCTTCCCGCCGGTGCCGAGCGAGACGGCCCTCGTCGCCGTCGCCGCGGTCGCCGCCACGTCCGGTCAGCCGGTGCTCGTCGGCGTCCTGGTCGCCGCGGCGGCCGGAGCGGTCGCGGGCGACTCGGTCGCGTACTGGATCGGCCGCCGGATCGGACTGACGCGACTCGCGTCCTCCCGACGCCCGAGGATCGCCGCGGCGTTCGCGTTCGCCGAGCGGCAGATGGAGCGGCGTCCCGCGAGCCTCATCCTCGTCGGCCGCTACATCCCGGTCGGCCGCGTCGCGGTGAACACCACGGCAGGCGCGACGGGACTCCCCTACCGCCGCTTCCTCGGCATCAGCGCGGTGGCGGGCAGCGCTTGGGCGGCGACCTCGGTGGGCATCGCCCTCGCGACGTCGTCGGTGCTGCACGAGCCCGTCGTCGCGGCGCTGGTGTCGATGGTAGTCGCTGTGGTGCTCGGTGTCGTGGTGGACCGCGTGATCGGTAGCATCGGCCGCAGGCGCGAGGCCGCTGCGGCCCGACGACGCGCCACCCCCGAGCGGGCGCCGCGCACGCGCACGCCCGCTCCGACCGGAGAGACCGCCCGCCCGTGACCAGCGACGACCACGAACCGAGCTCGGCAGACGCCCCGGCCGCGCGCGATGTGCGCCGCCGCTGGCCGTGGTCGACCCGCCGCGAGTGGGCCACGTGGCCGGTGGTCGTCGCCCGTCTCGTCCTCGTCGTGATCGCCGCGACGCTCTTCGCCGTCGCGGCGCCCGTCACCGCCGTCGTGTACGGCGTCCCGGTGCCGCTCGCCCTCCTCGTCACCGCCGTGCTGTCGGTGTCCCTCGGCCTCGCCCCCGTGCTCCCCCGCACGGCCTCCGTCGCACACCTCGCCGCGGTCGCGGCCCTCGGCCTGATGACGATCAGCGGCGACGTCGCCCCGTGGCCCCTGCCCGTCACCGCGATCATCGGCGTCGGCGCACTCGTGGTCGTCCTCGGCGTCCGCACCGACTGGCGGCTCACCGCGGCGGTGTGGACCGCCACGACGGTCCTCACACTCGCCCTCGTCGCGGTGGCACCGTCGCGCTGGGAGCCCGCGGACGTCTGGGCCTCCACCTTCGTGGTGTCCGCCGGGTCGACCCTGCTGCTCGCCGGCGCCGCCGTCGCGATCGGACAGCGGCGGGCCGTCCGCGTCGAGCTCGCCGAGGCACGGCGGGACGTCGAACTCGAGCAGGAGCGTCGGCGCACCGTCGAGGAGCGGGCCCGCATCGCCCGCGAACTCCACGACGTCGTCGCCCACAGCATGTCCGTCGTCCACATGCAGGCCGAGTCCGCCCCGTACCGCGTCCAGGACCTCCCGCCGGAGGCCCGTGCCGAGTTCGCCGCCATCGCCGGCACCTCCCGCACCGCCCTGCGCGAGATGCGCCAGCTCCTCGGCACCCTCCGCGGAGGGGCCGACGCCGAGCGCGCACCGCAACCGCAGCTCGCCGACCTCCCCGACCTGGTCGAACGCACCCGGGTCGCCGGCATCCCGGTCACACTGCACCTCGTCGCCGTCGACGGCGACGCGGACCGGCTCGCGCAGCTCACCGCCTACCGGGTCGTGCAGGAGGCGCTCGGCAACGTGGCCCGGCACGCGCCCGGCGCGTCCACCGTCGTGACGGTCGGGAGGCACGGTGCGGCCCTCCGGGTCGAGGTCACCAACTCCGCGCCGCCGGCAGGCACCGTGGCCGCACCGCCGCCCGACGACGGCGGCTTCGGGCTCGCCGGCATGCGGGAGCGGGTCGCCGCGCTCGGCGGGACCGTCGAGCACGGCCCGCGGCCGGACGGCGGCTTCCGCGTCGCGGTGTCCCTGCCGACGACGCCGGTGGCGGCGTCGTCGACGCGAGCCGACGAGGAGCAGCAGTGACGCGGGTGGTGGTGGTCGACGACCAACAGATGTTCCGCATGGGACTGCGGGCGATCCTCCAGGCCCAGGACGACCTCGAGGTGGTGGGCGAGGCGTCGGACGGCGCCGAGGCGGTCGCACTCGTGCTGCGGGAGCAGCCCGACGTGGTGCTCATGGACGTGCGGATGCCGCACCTGGACGGCATCGAGGCGACCCGGCGGATCACCGCAGCACCCTCGGACCGACCCGTCCGGATCGTCATGCTCACCACGTTCGACGTCGACGACTACGTGTTCGACGCCCTCCGCGCCGGAGCGAGCGGGTTCCTCCTCAAGGACGCGTCGGCCGAGGAACTCGTGGCAGCGGTCCGGACCGTCGCGGGCGGCGAAGCCCTGCTCGCGCCGCGGGTGACCCGGCACCTCGTCGAGGCCTTCGTCGCCGCCCCCGCACCGGCCGCACCGCGCACCGAGGTCCTCGACGTGCTCACCGAGCGGGAGCGCGACGTGTTCCTGCTCATCGCCCGTGGTCGGTCGAACGGTGAGATCGCTGCCGAGCTGTTCATCGCCGAGCAGACCGTGAAGACCCACGTCGGACGCATCCTCGCGAAGCTGCAGCTCCGCGACCGGGTGCACGTCGTGGTGCTCGCACACGAGAGCGGGCTCGTCGGGCCGGGGTGACCGTCGCCGGGCTGCGCTCCTGGTCAGGCGCACACGGCGATGAGCGTGCACCCGTCGGGGCCGGCGCGGAACCAGCGCTCGTGCTCGGGCGGGACGCCCGCCGCGTCACCGGCGGAGAGCTCGGTCTCGACGCCGTCGACCACGAGCCGGCCGGAGCCGCGGACCACGACGTACGCATCCTCGTCGCCATCCGCACGGTGGTCGTGCGGCACCGTGGCCGCGCCCGCGGGGAGGGCCACCTCGTACAACCCGAAGCGACCGATGCCCAACGGGCCGTTCAGTCGGCGGTCGTACGGACTCGCGGCCGGGTGCTGCGAGGCGTCGGTCGGGACGGAGGCGATGTGCACCACGGAGGCGGTCATGCCCGTCACCGTACGGGCCTCCCCCTGTCCCACTGCACGGTCGGCCGACCGTCCTCGAAGGCGAGCTCCGTCACGGCGATCATCCACGTGTGGCCGTCGTCCGGGTTGCCCTGGAAGAACAGGTACTCGCGGCCGTCCTCATCACGCAGGTACCCCGGGTGGCCCGACTCCGAGTGGTTCCAGCTCCCCTCGGGCCCTGCGGGGACGAGGGGCTCGTCCGACCCGCGCGTCCACGTCCGGCCGTCCGGGCTCGTCGCCCAGCCGATCTGCTGCGGCGCGTTGTTGTACGCGCCCGCGTAGAACATCGTGAACCGCTGGCCGTCCCACCGCAGCGCCGGGGCCTCGATGCAGTCCTGCTCCCACGGGAGCTCGGGTGCGAGCGCCGGCCCGTCGACGGACAGCTGCTCCCAGTCCCCGGGCCCGTACGCACTGCCGATGCGTGCCCGAGAGGTCCCGAGCAGTTGCGTCGTCATCGTCGGGTCGCGGGTCACCCAGGCCAGCAGCAGCCAGTCCCCCGCCACGACGAGGTCCGCGTCGATCGCCCGGCCGCACGTCCAGTCACCCGACGGCCGGAACACCGGGTTCTCCGGGTTCGGCGTGAACGTCAGGCCGTCGTCGCTGACCGCGTGGCAGATCGAGTCCTCGCGGCCGCGGCCGTAGGTCTGGAAGAACAGGTGCACCCGGCCGTCCACGACCACCGCACCGGGTGCCGCCGCGCCGCTGCGGTCGTAGTCGCCGAACGGCGGCAGCACGGCCACCGTCCGCCACGACACCAGGTCGTCGCTCTCGGCGATGCCGATCGACCAGCCCTCCGGCTCGGCGTCGCTGGCCGACGGCAACGAGCAGTAGAGCAGGAAGCGGCCGCCGAAGCGGATCACCGACGGGTCCTTGGCGTACGGGCGTCCGCGGCGGGAGGTGTCGCCCCACGGTTCGCCGAGGAGTCGGACGGAAGCGTCGTCGCTCATCGGTCCATGGTGCACCCGTGGGCGCCTCCTGGGGCTCCGCACAGTCCCGCATCGGGGCGCAGCGGCACTGTGCCGGGCGTGTACGTCTTGCGGTGCTCGAGCTGTTCATCACCCGATGAACGACAAGAGCCTCGGCTCCCTGCGAGGGAGCCGAGGCTCTTGATCGTGGCGGTACCGGTGGGATTTGAACCCACCCGCGTGGTGGCACGAGTAGTGGTTTGCGGTCAACTTCCCCGGCTTTGAGCTGATCTGCAGCGCGGTTGCTCACACCTCGACACGCCTCGTATCGGGTTCTCCGTTACTGCTCGGTTACCGCTGTAGGCGAAACCACGGCTTGCGAGCAGGTCGGCTGCAGCCGCCAAGCGCCTATCCGTGACACCAGTTCATCGATCCACGGGAGCTGAGCTCGCACGAGGCTCGGTCGTTCCTCTCACCGACGATCGGCCGACTCGGAACCGGCTCGGCCAGCGACTTGCATGCGCGAAAAGCCCCCATCCGCGACGGAAGGCGCAGATGGGGGCTCAAGGCCAACTTCAGGCGCTGGCCAACTGCCAGCGCTCGCCGGCCAAGAAGTCATAGTCGGCAGGAAGGTTCATCTCGAGAAGTGCGAGCACTCGCAAGTGCCATCCCGCCTCAGACGGATTGACTTGATCGACCACGCACCGCAGCACTCCGTCATCGACGACTGAAAGCACCTCCCGTGAAAGCCAGTTTGGAACATAACCGATCGGAGCTTCTCCAGCGGTGAGCACCAGCATTGCGTTGGGCGACTTCGAGTTCGTCGACTCGTGAACAACGGAGAGAGGCTGCCCGTGATGGAGAGAAGAGAGGACCGCCTCGAGCTCCTCATCCGAGTACCCACCCTTGACAGCGCCCTTGACGTCGACCTTCTTCGAAGTCATGTACCGCACGCCGTTTACCAGGAAACGGATCGTCCACACGATGCCGTCGTAGACAGGGGTGGGGTACAGCTGCAGGGTGTCGCCTGCCGATGAGCCACCGGATCTCGTCAACTGCTCCCATGGGGACGCGCTCGACTCGTCCAGCCGCAGATCGGAGACATAGCGCTGGTAGTCAGGACGACGAGGGTCGAGGACTCTCTCCTGGAAGATCGGGAAGAGCACGGCGGACTCGTAGTGCCGAGTCGTGTCTTTCAGACCGAGCAGGGGGCGAAAGTCCTCGACGCCCTCGACTGAAGAGAGGTAGTCGAAGCTGTAGGTCCGCCCATCCCAGGCGAGCACTCCGATCGGGAAGATGTCTCGGCTCTCCGGATGCTGCCAGGTCACGATGAGCTTCTGCGTGTTGCGGTCGGCCACTTCCTCAGCCTCACGCGTGCTCTCGGTCATCGTACGCATCTCGCATCCTCCTCACGTTCTTCCCCAGTACCACCTGAGCGAAGCTAACCGCAACCTCTGACACTCCGTCGGCTGGACGCAGCAGTTCGGCAAAATCTATCGTCTCGGCTTTCGCAAGCACACTACCGAGCCAGACTTGCCCGGCCTCCGAGCACGAGTCCAACGCCGACACCACGAGATCGACGAGAGAGGTGCCCTGGTCTCCGTCGAAACGGTAGGCCGTCCCGCGAGCCAGGAACTTGTCGAGTGCCTCCGGGCGTTCAAGCAGCTCCGCCCGCTTGGGGTCACTGAGCTGGAAGCCGAGCCCGTTCTCCATGTCATACGTCGGTGCCAGCGCTCCGATCCCGCGTAGCGGGAGCATGACCGACCAGTTCTCTTCGTGTCTGTCTCGGTTGCTCGTAAGGGCGTCCAATAAGAGGTACCCAACGAACACGTCCCAGCCAGTCAGCTGGGGAGCCATCCCGGGCGGGGCTTCCAGCCCGTCGAGCGCGACTTTCACGTTCTCTATCGTGTGCCCAGGAGACGCGCCCTCGACCCGCTTAGAGAGGCTTGCGACGACCGAGCTGTACGAGACGTTCGGAAGATCGTCCAGCCACAGCCTCCCGGAGTGAACTTCCCATGTATTGCTCGGTGCGACGTTCAGCGACAGGCATCCGAGCTGGCCCCCACGCTGCCCAAGCCGGACGGTCGCGCTCGGAACGCCAACGAGCGCTGCGACCTTCGAGGAGGCCCACTCGACCCAGTCTCCGATCTGGGCGCTCCCATCGGAGTGCTGACTGCGCGGTTTGAAGAGCCAATCACTTTCGGTCTCTTCGTCCCGCAACCACACCTTCTCATTGGCACCACGGGTTTCGACCCGAACGAACGTCCACGCCGACGCATCGGTGCGGGGTACGGAGGCGTCGGACACCGTTACAACATAGCCGAGTCAATCTCGCACCTAGCGTGGTCCTCACGCCAGGAGTTGACGCGCTGGACACGCGAGAGTTCTGCGCCACTTGACGTGCGACGGCTGACCTCGTGGTGGAGCGAAGCCTGAAGCCTCGGGCCGGACAGCTTTGCGGTATCCGTAGAGCTCCCGGCAAGAAACGAACGCGCGTCAGGCTGCCCGGCTGTCGCTAACGCCCACTCCAGAGGTTCACCTACCTCGCCGTCAGCGATGCAGGGCGCTCAGGGTTCATTCGCATGGCGCGCGCTGCGTTCAAAGCATCCGCGACTGCTTCCAGGTCGTCCTCGAAGAGGTCCGCGTACCGGTCGAGCGTCATCGCCGCAGACGAGTGACCAAGCATGCGCTGTACGGCCTTGACGTTCGCCCCTGCGCTGATTGCAAGCGATGCAGCCGTGTGCCGCAGATCGTGCGGCGTCACGACCGGCATGACCTGCCGCACCTCGTCGCCGCGCATGCGCGCTGCGGCTGCAACTCGTTCATCGCCGGCACGGACGCGGCCCACTGCGCCGACGAACCAGCCCTTCCGCGAGTCACCGGGTCGCAGGTGCTCGAGCCCTCCGCCCCAGAGAAGATCATCCGGCGACTTCCTATCGCACGCGGCCTCGATCGCGTCGTCGAGGAACGCGGGGTAGACGACCGATCGGCGCTCGTGAGTCTTCGGGGTTCCAACGATCACCGTCCCGTTGACATTGACCGCGTTCTCCTCGACGTTCACTCGCCGAGCAGCCCGGTCGACGTGCCGGACGCGGAGCCCGGTCGCCTCGCCCCATCGCAGTCCCGTGTAGGCGAGAAACCGCACGAGGTCCGGATACTTTGATTCGACGGCGAGGCGCTCGACCTGCTCGTGGGTGAGGTACGCGCGCCGGCCCTTCGTCTTGCGTGGGAGCTTGATGTCGCGCGCCGGGTTCGATGTCAGCCGCTTGTCCTTCACCGCCCCGTCGATGATCGCGGCGAGCACGCCATGCGCACGAGCGACAGTCGTCGCGCTGCGCGTCTCCGCGATCTCGCTGATCCACGCTTGGACCTCGGTGTGCCGGATAGACCCAAGCGCTCGAGCACCCCACTTCGGCTCGACGTGTACTCGCCACGCGGACTCGTCCGAGTGGAAGGTCGATGGCTTGACCCACGCTCTATGCGAGGAAATCCAATCAGATCCGAGGACTCCCAAGGTGAGGCGACTGTCGCTGGGAGCGATGTACGACCCATCCAGCTTCGCGGCCTCCACAGTGGTGAGGTAGTTCTCGGCATCGCGTTTGAGTCTGAACCCGCCCTTCCGGGCAGTCTTGCCATCCGGTCGGCGGTAGCGGGCTTCGAAGCGCGAGCCCTGCTTTGTGTCGTACTTGTAGACGCTGCCCATCAGTCCCTTGTCGCTCGTGAAGCTCTGCACCGAGGATCCTGGCGGATCAACAATGCGGCCGCAAGAACGTGCACAAATGTGTAGACTGAAAACCGCGATTGACGAACGCGGCGAAGCAAGCACCGTTACCGATGTAAGTGACAGTCGGGGAAGTGAGCGCCGCAGGGAGAACGATCTTCCACCGACAGATCACCGTCGGACCACCCTCCTCGGGGATAGAGCTAGCGCGATCCGAGGGTCCTCTAGGACCCTTCATGCCCGTCACCTCTGCAGTCAGTACCCCGCTCCTCGATGCCCTGATCACTCCGGCGACCCTGTCTGAGCGTCTTGGCTTGTCGCAGCGCACTCTGAGCGAGAAGCGCATCACCGGCACCGGCCCAGCCTTCATCCGCCTTGGGAAGTCCGTTCGTTATCGCCCTGAGGCGGTCGACGCGTGGCTTCTGTCCCAGGAGTTCGGCAGCACCTCCGAGGAGGGGCGCCGATGAGCGCTGGCGAGACTCCCACTAGTCCTCCCACGATGGGTCGGGGCGGCGGACAGCGCACTCGCCGCTTCCGGGTCGTGTCCCAGACGCTAACGCGTGATGCCGTCGTTCACGGGCTTGATCGGCCGAACGTGGAGCGCTACGCGGGCATCTTGCATGACAAGGATCAGGGTGTCCGCGAGCATGTGCACGTCATCTTCGCGCTCAGGGATGCCCGCAGCAAAGACACCGTCGCCAACATGTTGCAGGTCCCGACCGAGCTCGTCCGCCCGGTAGTTGGCCAACGCGGAGACCCTCACTCCTTCGCCCGCGCTCTTCGCTACCTGACGCACGAGTCTCCGACTGAGCAGGCAAAGGGCAAGCACCTCTACGCCGACAGCGAGGTGTTCGCCTCCCCGGGCTACGACTGGCGAGCGGAAGTCGATGCCCTGCGTGCTCATGAGGGCCACATCCCACCGCTTCTCGATCAACTCCGAGTGGCGGTGCTAAGGGGCGAACGCAGCGCGCGCAGCATCTTCGACGAGTATCCGCAGCTCTTCGTGCGCCACCACCTGGAGTTCGAACGACTCGACGAGTCGGCGCTGCGGGAGTACGCGACACCCGAGCTGCGCGCCGCTCGACTGGCGGAACGCAAGCAGCGGGCGCGAGGCATGCAGTGACGGGCGCCGTCGGGCCACGCGATGTCCCTGCCTCCTCGGCGAATGATTGCGGAAATGATTTCCGGAATGATTCGCCAGCTGGAGGCCCAGCCCTCGAGCCAGCGATCCCCTGTACCGAGCGCGTCGCGGCTCTCGATTGCGGGTGCAACCCATCGGCGTCCCTCGATGCCTCTCCGCGCATCTGGGCCACCGTGCAAGAGCCGCCTTTGGTTGCGAAGTTCCTCTGGAGGGCGAGTTCGCTCGCGTGGATCATCGCTCACATCGACCTCAAGGCGACGCTCATCGAAAGCCTCGGCGCCGCGCGCGGTGCTTGCCGCACGGAACGTGTTTGCAGGAGAAGAGGTTTCAACATCGGTGCCGCGCGGTCTCCTCGCGAGGTCCGGAGCAGCGCGCTCCGCGCTTACGTGTTCCCGGCAAAGGCTGTGCCTTCGCGTGGTCGACAAGTTGCCGCGGAGCGTGACACGGCCACCTGCCCGAGAAGCGACCAGCGACTCGGATCCTTAGAGCAGCCTCATGGCTGCTCTCGACGCGCGCTGCGCGTCGGTGCCCCGCAGGGCCCCAAGGACTTTGGCGAGCGAAGCGACGCCAAAGTGTATGGGGCTACACCTTCTTCTGCCGCGAAGGAGACCGCCACCCTCCCGAAGGTGCCCTGGGGTGGTGGTCGGAGTCGCGGCAGGAGAAGCCCCTCGGGAGAGTCGCCGAAGGCATCGAGGGGTGCGACGACGGAGTCGGTGCACCCCTCGATCAGCGTCGAGGGTGGCGAAGCATGAGCTACACGATGACGTTCGACGCGTCCCACAAGGTGGGACGCGGAGGGCACGCGAAGCGGTTCTTCCGCCACATCGCTCGGGAGGCAGATCAGCAGGCTGGCTTCCACTTCCCGCAGACGAATAAGAACATCGTGCCGGAACGGACGCAGAACAACCGCACGCTCATCAATGACGGGGCGGGCGGATTCCGCCAACTCGTGTCGATCGATGGTCGGCCGCCGTCTCACGAGTTCCACACCTACCTCGGCAAACGTCTCGCAACCGTCAAGCGCTCACTTCGAAAGGACGCCGTTCTCCTCCGAGGGCTCATCCTGCAGCTCGACCCGAAGTGGTTCGACGAGTTCAACCCGACTTGGCGCACGCACGGACCGAACAAGGCGGCCGTCAACTACATGGGTGCCTCGTTCGACTGGGCGATTGAAGAGTTCGGGCTCGAGAACGTGCTGGGGTTCTCGCTGCACCTCGACGAGTACAGCCCGCAGCTGCAGGTACTCGTCACGCCCGTCACGCCTGACGGGCGCCTGTCCCAAAAGGACTTCTTCAGGGGTCCGAACGACCTCCGCCGCCAGCACAAGGTGCTCCGCGAGCACATGTCGGCGGCCGGCTACGACGTGGAGACGCGCGTCACCGAGCGATCCCGCGAACACCTCAGTAGCAGCGAGTTTCAGGCAAAGGCCGACCGGCTGCGCGACGCAGCCGCAGACGCCGAGGCAGAAAAGGCCACCTACGAGACCATGCGTGTCAGCCTCAAGAACCGATCGACGAACCTGGATCGGCGAGAAGCGAGCATCGGTGTCCGTGAGACCGAACTCGCTGCTGCTCTTCAGGAAGCTCACCGCGTGCAGGAGACGGCTACAGCGGCACGCCGCGCCGCTGTAGCGGTTCAGATGGCCGCGCAGCGTGCCCGGCAGGAAGCTGAACAGGAGCGTGACCAGCTGCGCGCCATCAACAAGCGGTTGCTGCACGTGCCGCCAGAGTTCGAGGCCTGGCTTGACAGTCGAAAGAGCAATGGCCAGCCGCTGCGCCACGTGTTCGAGTCAGACATGGCTCGCAGGCGCGCCGCTCGCGCAGAGGTGCAGCGACTGATGGATGGAACTCCTGAGACGTCGGCCGCGGCGCAACCTGAGGCCGAGTTCTGACCAATATTCGGTCACACTCTGGTCAGTAGTAGGCCAGCCGCATACATTCTGGCGATCTGGGCGCCACAGGACCGGTTCTTGACCACGTCATGCCCAGATGAGGACCGAAATTCGGTCGGCTCCGGGACATCCGACCCTTGGGGCGCTCATGACGTCGTTCAGGCCGGAAACTGGCCATTTGTGACCGCTTTGGGACCGATTTCTAGCCCAACTCTGACCACCATCCGGCCAGATATCACTCGAAAGGTTCTGGCACGGCTTCGTGCGCGATCGCTCCAGAGCATGCGGTTCGCCAGGCGTAATTGAGCCCGCAGAGAGGGACCCTCCCCCGCACGCTTGCGATGGCCCCGGGCGTCTGCTGAAGTGCCGCCGCCAATCGAGAGAACATTGACGACGCTGAGCGGGTGGAAGAAGCCCCGTCGGACTCATCGTCCGCCAGGGCCGCCTCAGGGTGCTCGGCGTCGGGCGCGAAATCAGCGCGAGCGGCGGCTGTGAGAGGCGTCCGTGGTGCAGACAAACCGACACGCCCGAAGCCTGTGAAATATTCATACCCAGATTGGCACATAAACGAGCATTACCTGACGGATATCACTTCGGCGCCCGCCGAGCATCGAGCGGTTCTGCTTAACGTGCGGCGATGAGTACCGACAGAGATTCCCTCGCAGCACAGAGGCTACCGCACCAGCCGGCCACCCACAGCGAAGCTGAGAACGAGCTCCTGACCGCGATCCGAGCGCTTCGTGCCGAAGGTGACTACCTCGTCCGCGGCCTCGCAACCGTGATCAGCAGCATGCCGCCAGTCCCGCCCAGATCGGACCAGTCAGCGCACGCCAAGGCGCTTGTCGACACCGGGGCGATGACAGCCGAGGACGTGGCTGCCGCTGAAGACAGGCTTGCGCAGGGTGCGCTCCAGCTCCTGCAAGCAGCCGGCTGGCTCGCAAGCGCTTGGGAGACGGCGTCGCTGGATGCGGCATCCAGGCTCCTACACAGGACTCCGCAGGAGCTCCTCCGGGCCGCGGATCGAAACGAGCTCCTGATGGTCGAGCTCGGCGGCGAACAACGGATCCCGACTTGGCAGTTCACGACTCGGCCCGTCGGGCATCTCCTACCGCACCTAGCCGAACTGATGCCTGCGCTGCTCAACCGATGGCGGCCGCTCGCGATCGGGCGTTTCTTCACGACGCGTCAGGAGGACCTCTTCGACGAGGGCATGAAGACGCCCGCGGCCTGGCTCGAGGACGGTGGCGACCCCTTTGAGGTACTCGATCTCATCGACGCGGGGCTGCACCGATGAAGGCGAGGGTCATCGCAGTGACGGCCGTCCAAACCGCACACGTCTCAGCCCCTCACCGCTCCCACTCGCGGACCGGAGGCGCCTCATGAACGAGCCTGACGCGAGCTCCGACTGGCGAAACCGGGCAGACGCATTCCGGCAGGTCCTAATTCGGGAGACCGCTCGGGTCGCGGTCGCGCGTCTGAGCGAGGTGTCATGGTTCGGTCACAGGACCTGGGAGGATCTGAGCCGACAGGAGCAAGACGACGTCCTTGGGTGGGTGGAACTCGTCTCCACCGCGCAGATCGAGGCGTTCGGTTCCGCGCTGAAGCTTGCAGGTCTCGAGGTCGACGATGCCTGAGCGCCGCGCGACATGGTGGCCGAGCCGACAGACGCCGCCTCCGGCGAGCTGGTCCTACGTGGTCGAGGACCTGCTCGCTCCCGATCGTTCACAGGAGTGGGCACGTGCCGCAGCAGTCTTCATCGAGGAGCACACGAAGCTAGAGGGCCACGGACCGACCTTCAAGGAGCTGTTCGCTCACCTGCTTCCGGACGCCAACGGACTTCCGTCACGGCACCCAGCGGGCATGCGCGGGCGAGAGCAGGCACTGGTAACGAGCTGCTTCCGGATGTACATCATGCGCCAATGGCGCAAGCATGATCTGTTCACCTGGAGAGGAGGAGTGGAGCGAAGCCTCAATGTCGGGCCGAGGTTTGCGAAGAGGCTGCGTCAGCTCGAGCAGGCGGACACGGAGTGATCTTGAGGCGCGCACACATGCACGGCGCGATGAGGATGAGGGGCCAAGGTGCGTGGGGTTTGCGACGTCGTTGCTTGATCGAGCCGCCATGGGGCGTGAGTACACGCCCGCGCACGAACCCGTCGCGAGATTGTGCACGTCAGGGGGCCGGCGCAATGCCTGGTACGCCGCGGCAGCAGCGATCCTCGGCCCGAAACTCGTGCACAACCTCGCGACGACACTCAAGTCCTCAATGGCCGCCCGCGCGACGGATCCGTCTGTATCTCGAGCCGCCGATGCACAAACGTGCACGTTCTTCTGCCCAAGATCTGTGCCGTCAAACAGTGCGACGCAACTGGTACCGGTACAACTGGTACGCCGTCAGCGTGCTGCACCTCGCTCGGGGGCTCGTGGCGCGGGGTGCTCGTCTGACTGGATGGACACCATGGGGACGAACGACACCAGCACCGCCGGCGCATCCGCGAAGCGCGAGTACGACCGCCGGCGGGCACGCGACGAGGCAAAGATCCGCGAGACCTGGGGGGACGGCCGCATCGGCACGATCGCCGTCGCACTCTCCGGCGAACGCCAGAGCACCGTCGCTTGGAAGTCCGGCGCCGCCGGCGAGGCCGAGGTCGGCCGGGCACTGGACGCGATCGCCTCCGAGCACCTCGTCGTGCTCCACGACCGCCGCATCCCCCGCTCCCGCGCGAACATCGACCACATCGTCATCACCCGCGCCGGCGTCTGGGTCATCGACGCGAAGCGCTACCGGAACAAGCGGCCGCGCCTGCACGTCGAGGGCGGCCTGTTCCGGCCGCGCACGGAGAAGCTCGTCGTCGGCGGGGACGGCACGAAGCTCGTCGACGGCACGCTCCGCCAGGTGGCGCTCGTGCAAGATGTCGTTGGCTCGGTCCCCGTGCACGGCGCACTCTGCTTCGTCGACGCGGACTGGCCGCTCTTCGGCGGCTCGTTCACGGTGCGCGGCATAGACGTCTGCTGGCCGAAGCGGCTCGCGAAGCAGCTCGCCCCGCTCAAGGGAACGGTCGACGTCACCGAGTCCGCCGAGGCGATCGCTGCGCACTTCCCGCCCGCCTGACGCGCGTCGCTCCTTGATGGCGACACCGCTGCCGCTGCTGTCACTTGCGGCGGCTAAGTGTCAATTGCGAGCCTGACAGGCGAGACCACGGCGGCTGCGAGACTTCGGGTGATCCCGATCGGGTCGCGATCCAAAGGCTATCGACCACAAGGTGGCGCGCTCGAAGTTGCGCGTGCGCAGACCGCGCAGCGACTTCGAGATCGAAGCGCTGGTAACCACGGACGAGCCCTCTGGAAGATGAGGCACATCGCGCCGCAACGTCTTCAGTCTGACCGCGCGCACGATGATCGTCGGTCCTCTCGTCGTGACTCGGGCGCTCGCTCGTCTGCTCCCCCGACTGCGTCTGCACGGGTGCTGTGCCACGGTCCTCGGCCATCAGCGTCTGGATCGCGGGCATGAGCGCAAGCGTGATGGACTCCCACTGCTCTGGGACACAGCTCTTGGGAAGGAGCGGCAGAGGGCAGCGCTGCAGCGCATGCACTGCCCTGTCGCTGATGGCGAGGGCGACTCCTACCTGGTTGATGACCTCCTGCCGAGGGAGGCGCA
This sequence comes from Curtobacterium sp. NPDC089689, assembly GCF_044749145.1. Lineage (NCBI taxonomy): Bacteria > Bacillati > Actinomycetota > Actinomycetes > Micrococcales > Microbacteriaceae > Curtobacterium > Curtobacterium sp. NPDC089689. The sequence goes on from NZ_JBIVHJ010000001.1 coordinate 966,338, forward strand.
TGGTCTTGTGGTCGCCTCGGATTAGCATCGCGAGACCGGGCAAGTGGCCGTGAGCGATCGACGACAGGTTCGAGTAAGGGATGCGCGGCTCAAAGTGCCTCCACTGCTGACGAGCAATGTCGTCTATCGCAGTGGATACCGACCAGCTCAGGCCGGACACGTCGAGTGAGTCGATCCGCTCCTTGATAAGCGCTGCGTATTCATTGCGCGTCATCGGGGGCCGATCGGGACGCTTGGCGGTGAAGCGAGTGGTTCGTGCCGAGCTCTGAACGTCCTTGCGCAGCACGTGCAAGGCGCGCGCCTTCACCTCGCTTCCGGTCGTGCCGACGCTGATCCAGTGCACGCGGGCGAGGTTCTCGACAACCCCCCGAGCGACCGTTGCTGCAGACGGTCCCAGCTTCGGATCGGTGATCACGGCAGCGAGGGTTCGAGCATGATCGGCAGCAGCTAAGAGATTTAATCCGATGATGTGGGACGGGAGGAACTCTGGGTCGATCGGTATGGCTGCGACACCTCGTGGGCTACGAACGTGCTGCTCGACCCGGAGCATGCCGCGCTCGATGCCTCGCCACACCCTCCGCGCGAGGCTCCGCAGCTCCTCGTCAGTGACCGATGACATCGTTCAACTGGTGCTGATGGCGCCCGCGCGGCACCGGATCGAGCCGGCCTGCATCCGCGGAGACCATCGCGACTCGGCGGCCGCTGGCGCGCTCAGCGCAACGATGCTCCCGGTCGAACCCGCGCAAAGCCGCCATCGACGCATAGACGGCAACCACGTGCTGCACCTCGCCGTCGTGGTCGTTCACTAGACAGATCGTAGGCTGTCGGGCCGTAAATCCTGGCCAGTCCTTGAGCTCTCTGCGGTCTAAACACAGCCCGGGTCCGTCAAAGGTCGTGCGATAGGCGTGCCCGAGGCAGGAACTAAGGCCCGCGCCGCTTCCTTACGTGCGTCCGTAGGCTGGGGCTGTGACAAGTGAAGGCCTGACCCCACAAGCGTTCTTGGACGGTGCCTCGAAGACATTCCGCCAACTGAACAGACTGCTGCCGGTCGAAGTCAGTGGGACGGCTCGACGACCAGTGCTCGAGATCCAGAGCGCGGCCGGACTTGTGACGCTCACCGTTACGCCGCGCTTATCTGACTGGCGCCTGAAGCGTCACGTGCACACGGGCGTTGTGTCGAAGGCCGACTACCGCTCCGCAGGTTTTGATGGACCATTCGGCAGGACGCGCACCTGGTCGCCAGTCGAGCTGGCCACCTACCTTGCAGCCGAGGCCGCGCGCGACGTTTCCCTGATCGCCCACGCGATGTATCAGCAAGCACCGCTCAACTCCGAGCCGAGTGAGGTCTACGAACGCTTCGGCCTCATCCGCGCCGAGGCGCGAGAGTGGACCGTTCGCCTTCCCCAGGTCACCGCCGCCGCCCCCTCGACGAACAACGAATGGACGCAGGTCGCGCTCGAGACCGCGCTGTCTGTCACCAGCATTGACGCCGACGAAGTGATATCGCCTGAGCTCTTCCGGCGGTTGCCCTAAGCGCGCGGCACGTTCGCGCGCACGTCGTCGGCCTCCGCCTCGTCGAGCATCCAGAGTCCCGTGTGCTCCGGATACCGCTCCCGCAGGTATCTCCGCACGACTTGCCCCGGCCTGGACTCGTTCGTGTAGCCGAGCTCAGCTGCCAGCTCTCGTGGTGTGTACGTCGTCATGAGCGCGGCCGCTTCGAGTGATTGCTGGCGGGGTTCCGCGGCTTGGTGAGCGACTTCGAGTTCGTCCGGCACACCTCGCCGATGTCGGAACCGCACGCAGGACACGGGTGGCTCAGGTCCTCGGTGGCGCGCAGATCGCGTTCCATCCCGGCGTAGAACGCGTCCACTGGAACGCTCGACGAGTCGAGGATCGCCTGTTCGACCAGATCACGGTGCTTCACCAGGGCGTCGTAGAACCGCTTCGGGTCGTCGGCAGCGCGCATCACGGCCGGGGCGACTTCGCGGAGAGCCTGCTGGAAGTTCGGAAACGGTCGCGGACCACCGAAGTCGCCGTTGCCGACACGTACGCCGTCCCGTCGAGCCTCAGCGATGTGCAGCATCTCGAGGTAATGCAGCTCCAGCGGCGATTCAGCCGTCGCGACGATCGTCTTGGTGAGGCCGCTGGCGCCATGGTCCGCGAGCACCTCGGTCATGAAGGCGCCGCTGCCGAAGTAACCGTCGATGTGCTTCGGGTCGAGGCGCGTGCTCTGTCCGATGTAGGCCCACGCCTTGTCGGCGGGTTCGGTCCTGAACACGTACCCGATCGCTGTCGCCGGTACCCTTGCCTGATCGCTCATCGTCACCGCTTCTCCGAGGTTGTTGTCATCGTCATCGTCATCGTCCCATGAGCCTCTCGAGCCAACGCCGACGTCGAGGAGGCGCAGCGGGCGCCTCGGAGGGTTTCGCCGGCACAGGGACGCTGATCATCACGGTCAGCTCGCGCTCCGACGGATCCGGCATCGGCGTCATCGGCCAGTCCGACGGCACGTAGTTGTCGGGCACGACGTAGCCGCCGCAGTTGACCACCTCGCCGGCGGCGCTTACCGTGACGCTCTGCACGTGGAGCATCCCGTCGTTGAAGTCGTACGGGCTGCGGCCGTCAGGGACGTACGCGGTCTCCTCGCGGAGGCTCTTCGACCAGGTGAGTCGCCCCACGGTGCCCGCCGCCGACGATGCCCACCAGTGAGCACCGTCCCACTCGACGCGGAGCTCGTCGCCTACGCGTACCTCGCGCATGTACTCGGTCACCGTCGAGCGGTAGAGGTTCGACGCCTGCGGCGTACCGCGACCGGCGTAGACACTCGCCAGGAGCCCCCTGATCCCGAATCGGCGGTCGCCGTTCTTGTGCACGGAACCGAGCTGCGGATGACCGTCCGCGGCCGCCGGCACGTCCTCTCCGTCGTTCACCTGGCTCCTCCCCAGATCGCCGTCCCCATCGTGCTGCCTTCTCGCGGCGACGACCAGTGTCCGGGACTCACAAGTCCTTGAAGTACCCGAGGTAGACCCACGTGCCCACGTCGCAGCTGCTACCGACGTCCAGTCGTTGAGCACCACCGTCCGGTGCGACCAGCCGCACCTCCTGCGACACCGGGCCCCTGCCCGACCAGTCGTGCCGTTCCGGGTAGTCGGACACCGCCGACTCCACGAACCCAGCATCTTCCGCGTCCTGCAGCAGCCCACTCACGTCCGGAACGCATGCCACGACCCACGCCTCGGACGCTTTGATCAACGACCTTGACCCCGACGCTTCGAGCTGCGCGTCCGGCGGCAGTCTGACGCTGAACCTCGTCTCGATCGACGTCCGCCCGAGGCGACTGCACTCGCCCTTCAGCGGCTCGCAGATGCTGCCGTCGTCAGTCTCTTGCGGCCCCAGCGCCCGGTGCACCGAGACGCCGACGCTGAGCACGACGGCGGCGACCACGCCACCGAGCAGCAGCACGAGCGCGGCGAGCATGCCCACCAACCGGAGCGCACTCGGCGCCTGATCGTCTCGATCCCCCATCCGTCCACGGTAACCGGGCGCGTGGCCGGTCACCGCGTTCAGCCGGCGGACGTGCTGGTGCGCGTCGTGTGCGCCATGAGCGCGGGGATCGCAGCGAGCACCGCGCCGATCACCCACGAGAGCGGCGATACAGAGAGTCCGCCATCGGCTAAAGAACTCGGGCCGTCACGCAGGTAGAGGAAGGCGTCGACGGCGAGGACCGCCGGGACTACGAGGAGCGTCGTGGCCCCTAGCCAAGCGGATCCTCGTCGGCCTGTTCCGAGGACCGCACAGAACGCAGGTTCAGCGGCAGGTTGCCTGGGTGAACTTCGCCTTCGAGACACCGCTCCGAGTAAACGTGAACTCGAGAGCACCCGTCTCACCCTCACCGAGGGCGTAGAGGGTGTCGTTCGACGACGCAACGACTGTGCCAGCACTGTTCAAGCCGTTGACGCCAACGTAGACGCCCGACGGGCAGGCGTCGTACGCGTAGACCTTCGCCTTGAAGCAGGAGCCGAACGAGTACTCGCAGCCACCTTCAAAACCGTCGTCGCCTCGGCTGAGCCACTTCAGCGCGATACCGGAACCTGCATCCTGGAACCCGGCGGGCAGATCCGGGGCGATTTCCACCAGCGCCGTGTCATCCTCTGGGTCGGAGGCGGTACGGGTCTCCGTGCCGGGGGCGCCGACGCTTACGGCGACCATCGTCACGATGAGTGCGAGGGTGGGGATGGCAATGATGGTGAACCACCAGCCCACGGGAAGGACCTGACGGGACTTCCTCACTGGGCGGGGCTGCGCGATGGCGTCGAACCCGGGATCGCCCTCGTTCAACCAGGTGCGGCCGGTCCAATACCGCCACGTGTTTCGCTTCCACCCGTGCTCGTGCCAGCCGACACGGCGAACGTTGTTGTTCGCCCCTGTCTTCGCGCCAGGATCAGGGGATGCCACCGCAGCCGGCTCTGCCTGGGCTGCGGGCACATGCGGTCCGGCCGCCGTTGCTTCTGCGAAGGAGGACGATTCGGCACCGCTCGCCTCGACGTCCTTCCGAACGGCGCGCTCGGCGATCCACTCCGCGCCGTCCCAGTAACGTTCGCGGCCAGCGACCACTGACGGGTACCAGCCAGCAGGCGCAGCAGGTGGGGCGTCGTCGTTGTGCACAGGAGCCTTTCGCGGGGGAAGCCATTCAAGCTTAAAAGACGCGACAGGCGCTCAATACCCCATGTTCGGGGCGTCGGGCGGCCGGAATGCTGAGCGCATGCGAGTTCAGGGCAGCGCCCCGTCCGGCTAACGATCCTCTACCGGCCCCCGATCGGCCACGGGCGTTCGTTTCGATCACTCACGTTTAGGCCGGACGGGCCCATGAAGTGCGAAGCCGATCGCTCCCGCGACCGCGAGCACCAACCCAGAAGGAGCGATCACCAGCCCGGCCGCCACGAGCCCGAGGTAGTCCTCACCGAGGCCGACGCCGAGAAGGGTCATGACGAGGCCTGCTGCCAACGCCCCCGCGCCGATCGCAAGGCCGAATACGCGAGGCGGGAGCCGAGAGAGCATGCTTGCATTCAACTCCTCACAATCGGCGGCCGATCATCGTTCGGCGCCGTCTCGACAGCCGGTCGGCGACCGACCAGCCGGTGCGTGTGTGTGTGAATCAACTCGCGTGCCGCCGCGTCGCAGATACCCCGTCCGACTTGATTCTCACTTGGCTGCGCCACACGGACGCTCTGGCACTGGCGAGATCGCCTTCCGGCCGACCGTGGATGCACACGGATCGGCACTGGTCCGAGAAGTCACATGACGGACGGCCACCACAGCTGCCCGCTGCCCGACCACATGCTCAGCTCCATGTCACTTCAAGGGGCACGATTCACGCCGGTGATAGTGCCCCTTATCCGAAACTTCCGGAGCACCCCCTCGGGCGCTCGAAGACCGCGAAATCCCTCCAGAACGCCGGGCCCCGCCGGTAAACTGGACCCGTACGAAACGGAGCCCTCATGCGCCACGTCACCCACCTGCAGGCCGTCACCGGGTCCGGCACCGCGAAGCAGCGCGAGACCGCGCCGGCACGCACCGACGCCGACATTCAGCGCGCCATCACCCGCGCTGACGCAGCCCTCGGTGCGGCTGGCCACCAGGTCACCGACGAGGAGACTCGTGAGCTCGGCCGGCAGGTCGCCGCCGGCACCGTGACCGGTGACGAGGCAGCCGCTCGCATCATCGAGAAGCTGCGGCGATAAGTCCAAAACGTTCCGACCGCGCCTCATCTGACACCGGCCATAGGTGTTTTGGGGAAAGATCGGGAACTCCACCCCGTTCTCGCGGAACTCTCTGCACTCCGCTGACTCGATGAAAGCGCATCCCCGTGTTCGGCCCGCGAACGGACTCGGCCGCGACGAGGTGTTTGCCAAGCGGTTGGAACGCATCTAACTCCACTTCAGGGAGTGCTACACACCGACGGTGATGGCAGCTATCGCAGGTTTGCTATGTGAGTAGCTAAGCGCAGGTTTGGTTCGCCCATGCCGAAGCGGCACAGACGCGACGACCGCCTCAATGCTCGGGGCGCTTCAGCACCTGGTCATCCTCCGAGGGAGACCTTCTGAGGCTTGGCCAGACCGCACTCGCCGTTTACGGCCCCATCATCCATTGGCGCGCCAGACAGCGTGTTCCTCCTGGTTCGATATCATCTGAATTCACCGATGCCCGTGTCTAGGGCCGAAGCTCGCGGAGGGGGAGCTGTGCCGAAGAGGGTCTCAGGGGAACGAAGTGGCTTCACATGGGGAGTCGCGGCGGTCCTAGCCGCCATCACCTTGGCAGTCTTGACCATACTCATGTGGGGGACCCTCTGGCTTCAGACGGGAAGATGGGATTTCTGGGCAGCGGCACCAAAACCCGCTGCTTACTTCGACGATGCCCGCGCAGTTGTGACTCTGGTCGGGGCGCTCGCATTGGGAACCACCGTCTGGACAGCGATTCGAGCTCAGACGGTGAATGAGCGCAGATTCGAGAGCGAGGAAGACAGTCGCAAGTCGAGTCGCGAGCGTGAACGAGCTCAGGATCGTCGAGCGCGTTTCAGCACCGGCAGCGAGCAACTGAGCAGCGACAGCCCGGCAGCACGCATCGCTGCCGTATATGCACTTGCTACTCTTGCGGACGAGTTTGCGGAAGATTCTGATGCGGACGGTCAACAGAATTGCGTCGACGTACTATGTGCTTACGTCCGGCTCACGCCTTCCGCGTCGCATGTGGTTGCAACCACGCAGCCTGTAGCCGCAACGGCTTCTAGCGGCGATGATCTGAACGCCCGGGCTGAAGTTGAGATCCACCGAGCGATCTTCGGAATGATCCGTCAACGATGCACTGACAAGATTGACGTCGGCATTCGATGGACAAATAAGCGATTCGACTTCCGCGGCGCAAGGTTGACGGATGTCGATCTCTCCGGCTTGCTACTCGAGCATGCGAGTTTGATTGACTTCTCGGATGCAGCGTTCGACGGTCACCTCGATCTGAGCGGAGGGCGATGGGAGGCCGGAGACATTCTTCTCGAGAGAACCGCATTCACGGCAGGTTCACGCCTCGATCTTACTGACACGACTATAGACGGCGGCGCGGTTCGCCTGTACCCGAAATCATTCAAACGCAGCTATGTCAGGGCGCTCCGCCTTCGCGTCATCTCCGGGAGTTTGCGCGTCGTCTGCGATGACGTGCACAGCACGCAGATCTCGATGGAAAATGCCAGGTTCGAGGGGGGAACCTCTGTAGTAGAGCTGCGTTTGCAGGAACGAGCCCACCTGCGGCTCGCGAGGGTTCAGGTGCGAGGCTTGCTTCATCTCAGGCTCAATATGCGGGAACGCACGAGCACGCGCCTGCAGCACCCTTACATCGGAGGTAAGGGGCGCATTCGCTTTGAGTTGACCATCCTGCAAGCTTTTTCGTTTTTGGAGATAACAGCTCCGCGTGGATCGGAAGACGCGACCATTCAGGTTGACAAACCGCAGTTTAACGGGGGTGTTCTGCGTCTTCGAGGCCTTGCAGGTTCAGGTACTCCGGTCGTGCGCCTCGGTTCGGGCAACTCCCCGATCGGCGATGTCGACCTAGTATCTAACAAGTTGTAGCTTTTGCCGGACGCACAGGCGACGTCCGCCCACACGCTGCAGCCAGACACCGGTCTTGCAGGCTCGTCGGTCGCCGGCACGCCCGATGATTGGTGCTAGCGGCATCCTGAACCGCTCGAGGACACGGCCTAAGCTCGAACCGTCGAAGTGCAGATGGATCGCGATGCGGTGCGGACTCCATCGGCGGGCGAAGCGCAGCGCGATAATGCGCCCTTGGTGTGTCGCGACAGACGCGTCCGGCAGGACCTCGGCCGCAACGAGCGGTGGCGCATGGGCAGGCCGGCGCGGTACCTCGTGGCCCATTTCGGCGCGGTGGCGGGCGAGAACTGGAACGGTTCCGTGGCGCGTCGAGCGGGCCAGCCGTTATCGACGATCAGCTTGGCAAGGCGGACCATGCCCTCGGAGGGACGATGTGCGTTAGCGTGAGTCACGAAGACCTCCGGTGAGGACGTAGTGTTTGGTAACCCACATCCTCCCGGAGGTCTTCGTGTTATGTCGCCCGTTCACGACGTCCCGAGGAGCTAGAACTCGTCCAGTCTCTGACATATAGTCATCTCACGCGCGGGAGGTGCGGGCCTCGCTAGAACCTCCGGATGGCGCACGAGGGATTGATACTTCGGAAAAGGTTATCGTGGCTATTCAAGATGAAACCTGCAACGCGCTGTACTTCCCGCATGGGCGACACAAGTACGGCGGGATGTTCTGCCGACTTGAACCGGATCACGCCGGCGACCACTGGTGCCCACATCAAGACGATCCTGAGGACGACGAATGATGGACAGAGCAGAACTGCAAGGGAAAATCGACGAGCTTATGCGCCAATACGACGACGGCGAAATCGACGGGAATACTTATCAGCACAAGATCATGGAACTGACGACGTCCGCCAAGGACTGACTCGGCGGCGATTGCTAGGGCCTGTCAGGAGCAGACCCCCTCCCCGCTCAGGTCCGATCCCGCCTGCGCACGACCGACATATCGCGAAGCACCGGCGCCTCGGGACGGGGGATGAACCCTGATAGGCGCGGGCGGGACAACTCACGTTTCACCGCGGCGTAGAACAAGTGCGACCGACTTGTCGTGTCTGGGCACTATCACCGGCACCCTGATACCGCGGAGCAGCTGCGACCCGACGGCCAGGAGCCCATCAAACTCCGAAGCGTGATCCTCGACCGAAGCCGCACCACGCAAAGCGTTGCGATCCTTCAACTCCAGTCGCTCTCCCTCGACGTGCCGGAAGACCTCGGCCCAAGGCTGCGACGGGAGCGCGACGCGACGATACGGCCGAGCACAAACTCGTCGCGGAAATCGTGCACTGAGCCGAAGCGACGTTTGCCCGAGTTTACAACGACGCGGGCCGACGGCCGCTTCGACCTCGTGCACAACCTCTCGACGTCAACACTAGACTTCGATCTACCCGCGCGCGGCATAATTTCGGGGATCCGGGCAAAGGAGTGCACTATCGTGCACATTCTCTCGAGGGCTCCCGGGGCCGACGAAATTCTCGAGCGTGCGGTACACGGTACAGAGGTACAAATCGCGGCGTTGCTCTCCGACCTAGATCAGCCTTGCGGCCTTGCTCCAAATACCGAGATCTGTGATGCGGTCCTGGATCTGCTGAACACGGCCGACGGCACGACCAATCTTCCGCTGTAGCTCGAGATCGAAGGATCCATCGTCGAGAGTGGGTACGTCGATCACAAGTTGCTTGATCCGACCCGAGTAGAGCTTCGCTTCGTACTGGAAGTCCCCACGTGCGATGACGGACGACAGGGCTGTCGCGAGATACTGAGGATCGATTTGATCTGTCTTCGGCACGACAGCAATTACGTCGTCGGTAATCATCGATCGATTCTCCCGCACAAAAACGATGCCCACTCCGGAGGCACCGGTGGCGTTTACTGTCACGGTAGGACGGTCGATGAGCCAGGCGCCGATACCTCGAGCCCAGGCCTCATCGACTCTTCCCTTCTCCACTTCCGCGCGCGTGAAGCACGAGTACACCGGTAGGTCGCCCGGGTGATCCAGGACATCCTTGTGTCGGACCCTCTTGCCGGGGCGCACGGTGAAAATTGCCTCATCGCCAACAGCCACGGCAACTGTGCTATCCGGGGCGAGAGACTCGAGTTCCGCTTGAGCCTCCTCCAATTCTCCGAGCAGTTCACGAAGGCTCTCGGCCATCTCGTCCACGAACTCGCCTCGCTCGATCGGAGGCACCCGGACACCAAGCTCAACGAGTTCGTCATCGCTCCAGAATCGAGGGACGTCCCAGCGTTTGGCCTCAGAAAACTCACCGGCCGGTTCGACCTTAATGAGGTCGCTAGAGTCGATCAGCGTGTCGTCGCCCTCCGACCACGCAACAAAGGCGTCGGCAATGGTCTGCAGGTCGTTCTCAAGCGGAGTGGGGGTTCTCCGCATGTCCAACGTTTCGCCGGTCGAACGCGCGATTGCACAGAACACATCAGGGCGTGGATCCGACTCCGTGTACCGACGCTCGAGCACCAGAATGTAGGTCGGTTGCGCCGTATTGAAAAACGCCTTTCGCGGCAAGGCAATAGCCGCTACGATATTGCACTCGTCGAGAAGATGCTTCTTCGGTCGCGGCTCCGATCGGTTCAGTAGTCCGAGCGGCACCACAATAAATGCTCGACCACCAGGCTTCAATGCACCGCTGATATACCGCAGAAAGAGGGCCTCGACGCCTAGGCCACCGACGTCGTAGTAGTCGTGCAGATCCACTCCATTGCGGGGCCCGACGATCTCAGCAACGGCATCTTTATAGATCCCCGATCCCTTTGTCACATACGGGGGGTTGGTCAAGATGATGTCTGCGGCATCTCGAACCGGGTTCAGTAAGGTGCCCAGCATCTCATTCTCGTTCATGAGAATCATGGTGTTGGCCATCGCCTTGTTGAGCGCGGCAACCGTGACAGAAGGATCACGCACCGATTCAGCCAAATGGAGGAGCGTATTTGCTTTCGCGAGGATGTGAAGATCTTTGTCCACATCAACTCCGACAGCTCGAACCTTGGCTTTGGCAGAGCCACCCCTGAACGAATAGTTGTCCGGAAGAGAATCCTCGAACAACAGCGGCTCAAGAACAAAGCCGCCGACCCCCGCCGCGGGATCTAGAACAATCCCACCGTCTGGGACCTTGGCTAGTTGAGCCATCTGTACCATAGGGCGAACGATATTTCGAGGAGTGAAAAACTGTCCGAGACGTTGCTGACGTGCGGATCGCCGCAGGAAGGTCTCATATAGCCGCAGCTTGAACTCAGGATCGATAGACGTGAGGGGCCCAAAGTTCTGGAAGGCCTCCAGGATCTCCATGAAACTGCTGTTGAAGGCTGAGACGTTTTGGTCACTCGAACGCAAGAACGCAAACCCGTTGATGATGCTCGTCTTCGAGACGAGCGTCTGGAGCCCAAATACCCGTGGAAGCCCTTCGTCGTCGACAATGACGCTGTCCGGGAACAATGTCTTGATCCTGGGTCGGATGTCGGTGACGTAATAGTCGATCTGCAGGGTGCCATGGGCCTGGCGGAACGAGGCGTCATCCCGCAAGAGTGTTTCAAAACGGAACCGCGTCGGAAGTTCATTCGCGGGTAGGTTATCACTGAGGAACTTCAGCATGAATATCTCGACGAAGGTGAGCAGACATTCCTTTGGCTCAGCCTTCGTCGCGTGCCAAATGATCTGCCAGACAGATTCAGCTAGAGCGGTCGGATCCTTCACTTGGCCCGGCGATGCCGACAAGAGGTCCTCGACGACCGCTGGCCCCCAGGGACGATTGTCATCGATGTACACAAGTTGCTCTGCCTGCGCTGAGGCAACCACGTTGACGTAGAAGGTCTTCGATCCGTTGGAGAACGCGGCTACAGACAGGCCCAACGCCAAGCCATAGAAAAGGGCCTGCTCGGCTGCCCGAGCCATCTTGGCATCGTTGTCGATCTCGTTTGGGGCCTTCATCTCGAGCACCGCAACGGGTCGCAGACCTTCCGCTACTCGCGTACAGATCAGCCGGTCCGGCTTCGCCGAGCCGATGCGGGCTGGCTTCTTGAAGTACTGGAAGGGATAGTCGACGGAAGCCGCCAGGACGTTCACCAGGCCGGCCCGGCCCAAGGCCGCGAGCGTCGTCGCACCAAGATCTAGAGACTCGTAGCTACCGAAGCGCTCGCCCTTGAGCCCGGACTCGTCGAAATTACCTCGTTGAACGAGTTCCTCGTTTGGCACCGCGCGGACATCCCCTGCTCATGGTCTCGAACGTTGTTTCGATCGAGTCTAGAGGCGAGGCGATTGCCGAACCAACGACTCGCGGGAGCCATGCCGAGCCGAGCTCGAGCACTTGCCTATCACCGCCGAACTCACGCTGCCGCAACTAGATGACGCCTAGCCAAGAGCTGCGGATGTCACCGCACGTGGCGACGCGCAGGCCGCAGTTGAACACAGGTCCACGCATCTGCTCCGTTACCGCCTGGTTACCGGAGAGCACACGCAACCACACGAGAAGAGCCCCAAATCCCTGTTCTGACGGGGATCTGGGGCTCTTCGCATTGGCGGTACCGGTGGGATTTGAACCCACGGTGGAGTTGCCCCCACACATGTTTTCGAGACATGATCCTTCGGCCGCTCGGACACGGTACCGGGAAAGAGTTTACACGATCCGGGAGGCCCGTCGCACCACCGGCAGGTCGGCCAGCCCTCCACAGGTGGCTGATCGGGTGCGCTCGTCCACCGTTCAGCCCGCTCACCGAGAAGGCTTGACCGGCCACGCGTACCGTCCACCGCATGAAGTCACGCACCATCATCGCCCTGCTCTCGTCGATCCTCGGCGGACTGACGGTCGTCGGTGCCGGCCTGTTCGGTGCCCGGGCGGGGATCCGCGGGCAACGGGCAGCGTCACAGCGCGTGGTCGACATGCTCCCGGTCAACGCGCAGTGGTGGCGGGAGCACCTGCAGCACGACGGCCAGCTGACGTACCTGGCGATCGGCGACTCGGCGGCCCAGGGCGTCGGCGCAACCGTTCCGAACCGCGGGTACGTCGGCTTGTTGGCACGGCGCATCCGGCACCGTTCGCGGATGACGGTCCGGGTGGTGAACCTCAGCGTGTCCGGGGCGACGACCTGGGCCGCGAAGCAGGACCAGCTGCCGAAGCTCCGCGGGTACACGCCCGACATCTGCACGGTGTCCATCGGGGCGAACGACATCGCCGACTTCGACCCGGACAAGTTCGAGCGCAACATCCGGACGATCTACGCCGCGGTGCCGTCGCACGCGATCGTGGCCGAGCTGCCGTGCATGTTCGTGCCGGACCGGGAGCGCAAGGTCGCGGTGGCGAACGAGATCGTGCACCGCGTCGCCGACGAGCTGGGGCTGACGGTCGCGCCGCTCCACGTCATCACGAAGCGCGTCGGGCTCCGCCGGACGTTCTTCAACAGCTACGGCGACCTCTTCCACCCGAACGACCGCGGGTACGAGATCTGGGCGAGCGCGTTCGAGCCGGCGGTGGACGCGCGGGTCGACACGGTGGCGGCGATCCGTCAGTACCTGTCCGCTCGCGAGGCCGAGGAGCTCGGTTCGGGCGCGGGTGCGGTCGCGGCGGCACGCGCGGAGCGGGACACCGACGACGCCGGCGCACTCGACCACGCCGAGCGCCCGGGTCGTGTCGACCGTCTCCGGCGGCGGATGACGGGATCGATCCCGCTGCCCGAGCACGCCGAGCGTCGCACGGGTGATGTCGGCGGCTCGGCCTAGCCTGACCGTCATGGCACGCCCGCAGTCCCTCTACCGTTGCGCCGAGTGCGGCTGGACCAGCATCAAGTGGGTCGGCCGCTGCGGCGAGTGCCAGTCGTGGGGAACCGTCGAGGACACCTCCGCGGCGTCGGCGAGCACCCGCGGTACCGCGGCCGTCGCGGTGGCGGGAGCGCGGGTCGCTCGTCCCATCACCGAGGCCCGCGGCACGGCGGTCCAGCGCTGGCAGACCGGCATCGGCGAGTTCGATCGTGTCCTCGGCGGCGGCGTCGTCCCCGGAGCCGCGGTCCTGCTGTCCGGAGAGCCTGGTGTCGGCAAGTCGACCCTGCTGCTCGAGGTCGCTTCGCGAGCGGCGGCGACGGGGAAGCGCGTCCTGTACGTCAGCGCCGAGGAATCCGTCGACCAGGTGCGTCTGCGGGCCGAGCGCACCGGGGCGATGCACGACGACCTGTACCTCGCGAGCGAGGTCGACCTCGGCGTCATCCTCGGTCAGATCGACCAGGTGCAGCCCGACCTCCTCATCGCCGACTCCGTGCAGACCATCTCGTCGAGCACGATCGACGGCATCGCAGGCGGGACGTCACAGGTCCGTGAGGTCGCCTCGACCCTGATCCGGGTCGCGAAGGAACGCGCCCTGCCGGTGTTGATCGTCGGCCACGTCACGAAGGACGGCACGATCGCCGGGCCGCGGCTGCTCGAGCACCTCGTGGACGTCGTCTGCCACTTCGAGGGCGACCGTCAGACCGCGCTCCGGTTCGTGCGCGCGCTGAAGAACCGCTTCGGCCCGACGGACGAGGTCGGCTGCTTCGACATGGGCGGCGACGGCATCCACGAGGTCCCCGACCCGAGCGGGCTCTTCATGTCCCGCAACGGTGCGCCCGTCTCGGGTACCTGCGTGACCGTCGCGCTCGAGGGCCGTCGCGCGCTGCCGGTCGAGGTGCAGGCGCTCGTCGTTCCGAGTTCCGCACCGCAGCCGCGTCGGGTGGTGAACGGTGTGGACGCCTCCCGCGTGGCGATGCTGCTCGCGGTGCTCGAACGTCGTGCGGGGCTCAAGCTCTCCGACGCCGACGTCTACGTGTCGACCGTCGGCGGCATGAAGCTGACCGAGCCGGGTGCCGACCTGGCGATCGCGTTGGCCCTCGCGAGCGCGGCACGGGACCGCCCCTACCCGCACACGTTGGCGGCGATCGGGGAGATCAGCCTCGCGGGCGAGATCCGCCCGGCGACCGGCGCGAAGCAGCGCGCGAGCGAGGCCACCCGGCTCGGCTTCACCACCGTGCTCGGCTCGGGCGCGGAGCACCTGCGCGAAGCGCTGCGGGTGGCGTTCTCGATGACGAAGTCGGCGCGCGAGCGCGAACTCGACCGCGCGTTCTGACCGTCGACCGCACATCGTGACCCGCGGCTGCCCGAAAGCGTGATCACGCGGAAGCGCGACCGCGCAGAAGCGACCGCCTCCGGGACGGGACCGCGGCGCCCGAAGCGAGCCGCGCCTCCAGGCCGGGTGGTCCGCTACGCGCGCAACGCGGCGAGCAGGTCCTCCGGGGTCGACTGCATCGTGTTCGGGCCGGCGATGTCGAAGAACACTCCCTCGAGCGAGTCGAGGTGCTCGGCGAGGAACGCCTCGAGCCGCGGCCCGTCGTAGACCATGACCTGCCGGATCTTCTCGTTCGGCACCATCGCGGTGTAGGCGTCGGCGGACGAGAAGAGCAGCAGGATGCGCTTGTCCGAGCCCTCACGGCCGAAGACCCGCACCTGCATGTCCTTCTTGCCGGTGACGAGTCGGGGGACGATCACGATGTCGTTGCGGAGCGCGAACGCCACCGCGGCGACGTCCTGCTTCGCGAGGGCTTCCTCGAGCTGTTCGCTCCGGAAGCGCTGTTCCTTGTCTGCCATCACCCCTAGTCCACCAGATTCATGGGTCCGATTGCGACCTCGACTCTTCCGTTGTCGCCTGAGCACGGTAAGTTGTTCCCAACCGCTTCGGCGGGAGTCCATCGTTCTTCCGGTGCACAGCGCACCTCGAGCGCCATCGGTCACTGACCTTCCCAGGTCGCCTGGCCCCGAACCCGTTCCGCCGGCCCATGCCCGCGGGACGCATCGATCCGACGACGACCGTCGGCGGATCAGCGGCAGAAATTGTCGCCTCGCAAGAAAGTAAGGAAACGCCATCATGGCAACTGGGACCGTCAAGTGGTTCAACAACGAAAAGGGCTTCGGCTTCATCGCGCCGGACGACGGCAGCGCTGACGTCTTCGCCCACTTCTCCGCGATCTCGGGCAACGGCTACAAGTCGCTCGAAGAGAACCAGAAGGTGGAGTTCGAGATCACCGAGGGCCGCAAGGGCCCGCAGGCCGAGAACATCTCGGTCATCGGCTGATCACCGAAACACCCTGAACGGGCTCGTCGTCTCCGGACGACGGGCCCGTTCTGCTTCCTCACCCCCGCTGATACGCTGATGTTTCATGGGGAGCGGGTACATCGTCTACGTCGACGAGAGCGGCGATCACAGCCTGACGAGCATCGACCCGGAGTATCCCGTGTTCGTGCTCGCCTTCTGCGTCTTCCCGATCGACGTGTACGTCGAACGGATCGTCCCGATGGTGCAACGCATCAAGTTCGACTTCTTCAACCACGACATGGTGGTCCTGCACGAGCGCGAGATGCGGAAATCGGCCCCGCCGTTCGAGATCCTGCTCAACGCCACGGTCCGACAAGCCTTCATGAGCCGGGTCGACAGCGTGTTCCGCGAGCGGTTCGGAATCGTCGCCACAGCGATCCAGAAGTACGACTTCCTGAGGCGCGTCGGGCGCGACGTGAGCCCGTACCACGTCGCCCTCGAGTACGGGCTCGAACGAGTCTTCCTCCAACTGCAGGAGCGAGGCGCCGTGCGGAAGGAGACGTTCGTCGTCTTCGAGAGCCGCGGTCACGCCGAGGACCGAGACCTCGAGGCGGAGTTCGACCGCATCATGGCGACCACCCGGCTGCGCGGCATGGCGGCCACCTTCCGGTTCCGGATCGCGAGCAAGCAGGCCAACAGCACAGGCCTCCAACTCGCGGACCTCGTCGCTCGCCCGATCGGCACCCGCATCCTGCGGCCCGACCAGCCGAACCGGGCATGGGAGCGCATCGTCGACCGTATGCCGAAGGATCCGTCCGGATCGGTCAAGGGTTGGGGCCTGAAGATCTACCCCTGAGGGATGAGGCCGACCAACCGAGCCTGGCCCGGACAAAGCGAGAACCCCCGGATCACTCCGAGGGTTCGACGCCGACCGGGCATTCCCAATCCACTTGGGTTCGACCCTACCAGAGCCGATGTCACTGCAGGATGAACTGCACCGACTTCGCCGACTCGATGTTCCCCACCGCGACCGACAGGTGGTAGCTCGCTCCCCCGCCGGTGACCGACGGCCGCGAGGCATCACACGTCGACGCCGACGACCGGGTGCGGTCCCAGGCGATCGACGGGGTGGTGAGCTTCTGCCCCGCCTTGATCGTGACGTCCTGGTCCGTGCCGTTCGTCTGGCAGTCCTTCGACGACCAGTACTGCTCCTCACCAGAGCTGATGGTGAGCACCTGCTGCGCGGATCCGAGGTCCATGTGGCACGAGTTCGACCCGGTGTTCGTGATCGACATCGCGATCTTCGGGTCCTCGGTGGGGCCGTAGGCGGTCTTGTCGACGACGGGCGTCAGCTCGATCTGGTCCTTCGTGCACGCGGCACCGTCGGCCGCGGCGGACGGAGACGGCAACGGAGACGTCGACGCCTTCGATGACGACGACGCCGCAGGTGCCGACGAGGACGACGACGAACCGGACGTCCCCGCGGACGCCGACGGCGCCGCCGCGGGAGTGGCACCGTTGCCCCGGCCGACGACGATCAGCACGACGACGATCACGACGACGAGGACCGCTCCGAGCGCGATGGCTCGACGGCGCCAGTACACGCTGGGACGCTCGGGTCCGACGGGGTGACGGAACGACGACATGCGCACAGGGTAGGGCGGGACCAGCGGCACGCCGGGATGCCGCGCGACGCGTCAGAGGATCTTCAGCATGCGGGTGTTGCCGAGCGTGTTCGGCTTCACCCGGGCGAGGTCGAGGAACTCGGCGACGCCCTCGTCCGAGGACCGCACGAGCTCGGCGTAGACGTCCGGGGACACCACGCTCTCGCCGATCTCGAGGTACCCGTGCTTGGCGAAGAAGTCGACCTCGAACGTCAGGCAGAAGATGCGGGCGATCCCGAGTTCGCGGGCGTCGTGCTCCAGTCCCTCGAGCATGCGGTGCCCGACGCGCTTGTGGATCCAGTCGGCGTCGAGGGCGAGGGTCCGCACCTCGGCGATGTCGTCCCAGAAGACGGCGAGGGCGCCGCAGCCGATCGGGACACCGTCGGGCCCCTCGGCGATGCGGAACTGCTGGATCGAGCCGTAGAGGGCGACGTTCTCCTTGCCGAGCAGGATGCGGCGGTCGACGTACGGCGCGATGAGGCGCTGGATGTGCGGGACGTCGGAGGCGACGGCCGGTCGCACGAGGATCCCGTGCTCGTCGCGTTCGTGGAAGGCGTGCCGGCCGTGTTCGCTCATCGACCTCACGATAGCGCGAGCGCCCGAGCGCGAGCGTGCGACCGGGGGACGCGGACCCCGGACGCGCACCCAGACCGCCACGCCTACCGTCGCACGGGCAATCGAGACCGAGCACCACTCGAGACCGAACACGACGAAGGAGCACCATGCCCCAGATCATCGAGACCGTCGACGTGGACGTCCCCGTCCGCCAGGCGTACGACCAGTGGACCCGCTTCGAGGAGTTCCCGGAGTTCCTCGACGAGGTGAAGAAGATCGTCCAGGTCGACGACACCACCACCGACTGGACCGTGGAGGTCGCCGGTCAAGAGCGCGACTTCCGCGCCGTCATCACCGAGCAGCACCCCGACGAGCGCGTCGCATGGACGGTCAAGGACGGCGACACCGACCACGCCGGCGCGGTGACGTTCCACAAGCTCTCCGACACGACGACCCGTGTCACGGCGCAGATCGACTGGCAGCCGTCGGGCCTCCTCGAGAAGCTCGGCTCGGCGGTCGGCGTCGGTGGCCACGCCGTGAAGAAGGACCTGCAGAACTTCAAGGAGCGCGTCGAGGCGGCTCCGACGGAGCCCGGCTGGCGCGGCGACGTCCCGGCCTGAGCCGGAACGGGAAGAACGGGTCGCAACGCGACCAACGGGTCACAACGCGACCACGATCCGGACGGGAGGCACGGTGCCAGCTGGCACCGTGCCTCCCGTCCGTCATGCGGTCACCTCGGCATCCCCCCACGAAATGCCGACCTGACAGGACCGGCCGGACGTGCCAGGGTAGAACGAACGGTCGATCCCTCGGACACCGTTTTACCATGTCTGAGACAAGCGCGGGAAGGGGAGCCGTGATCGAGTACACGGACGACGACGCACACCGACGCGAGTTGTCGCGGAAGCTGCAGCTCCTGATGGACGTCGTCGAGGCGAACTCGGGGCAGCGTCCGTCGTACAAGGAGATCGCGGCGGAGATCGAGGCGCAAGGCGCGTCGATGAGCCGTCCGCGCTGGGGTTACATGCTCGGCGGGAACGGCCCGGCTGTCCGTGACCAGCGTCTGCTCGAGGCCCTCGCCGCGTTCTTCGGCGTCCCGGCGGCCTACCTCACCGACGCCGCGGGCAGCACCGACGTCCCGGCGCGGGTGCAGGCGCAGCTCGAACTCGTCCTGGAGCTCCGCAAGCGCGAGGTCCTCGCGTTCGCCACGCGCCGGCTCGGGGAGTTCGCCTCGGCCGACGAGATCCGCGAGTTCACCGAACACCTGCGGGCGCTCGACGGTCCGGGGAGCACGTCGTGAGCACCGTCCGCGAGCGCGCTGCAGCCCTGCGGCGGCAGGCGGACGCCCGTCGGCGGGTGCAGCGGCTCGGGCTCCCCCGACGCCTGACCCTGCCGGAGCTCGTCGCACGGGCGGAGGCGACGCTCGGCAAGCCGATCGAGGTGCGCACGTCGGACCTCCCCGGCGACCTGTCCGCACGGCTCATCCAACGTCGCGACCGCGCGCTGCTGGAGACCCGCTCCGGCCTGTCCGAGCGGTCGCGCACGGCATCCGTGCTCCACGAGCTCGCGCACGTGTTCCTCGCCGACCACGGCTGCGACCACGAGGCGTACACGGGACTGCTCACCGGACGGACGGCGTTCACCCGGTCGCTCGACTCCCCGCACGAGCAGACGGTGGAGCTCGTCGCCGACCAGCTGGCCCTCCACATCGGCCTGCTCGACCCCGGCGAGCGCACGCCCGGGATCTTCCGGTGACCCTGCACGTCTGG
Source organism: Curtobacterium sp. NPDC089689 (assembly GCF_044749145.1). NCBI lineage: Bacteria > Bacillati > Actinomycetota > Actinomycetes > Micrococcales > Microbacteriaceae > Curtobacterium > Curtobacterium sp. NPDC089689. Next base: position 986,034 of record NZ_JBIVHJ010000001.1, read on the forward strand.
GGGTCGTTGCCGGTCTGGTGCATCCTCGTGGTGCTCCTCGTGCGGCTGTGGCTCGTCCGCACCCAGTCCGCGAGCGTGACGTGGCTCACGGTGTGCTGCGCGTTCGTCGCGGTCGGCCTCTCGATCAACCAGCCCGACGTGCTCGGGGTGCTCGCGCGGGCCACCGGCGTGCCGAACATCGCCGACGTCGTCGGGCGCTGCCTGATGGTCTGCGGGATGTTCGCGCTCGCGCAGTCGGTCGAGGCCGCGGCACGCACGGCCCGGTTGCTGCGACCGGGCCGGATCGTCGCGTGCGTCGCGGTGCTCGTCACCCTGGTGGTGCTGTTCTCGCTGATCGACGCCCCGCGCCCGACGGCGCAGTTCATGGTCGTGTACGGCGACCAGCTCCCGACCGCCCTCTACTCCGCGGTGGAGATGTCCTTCATCGCGATCGTCATCGCGCGGTCGGCCGTCGCCGTGCTCGGTGCGTTCCGGCGCGGCGAGCAGATGGGCCGGATGTACTGGCTCTTCGTCGTCGGGGCCGCGGCGATGGTGCTGCTCGCCGCGATCGCCGTCGCGATGGACGCCGCGCACGTGCTCGGTGCGTCCACGGTCGTCGGCGCGCTGTCGGTCGTCTACGCGCCGGTCTTCCTGACCTCGATGGTCCTGCTGGCCCTCGGCGCTGCAGGCGGAGTGCTGCCCGACGCGGTGCGTGAGTTCCGCGAGTGGCGCGCTGCCCGTCGAAGCTTCCGCACGCTCGAACCCGAGCTGCACCGACTCGAATCGGCCTCCGGCAACCGGGGCCTGTACTTCACCATCGTGTGGCCGCGCCGACAGTGGCGCAGCCGTCTGCACCGCCTGGCCGTCGAGGTCGAGGACCGCGCCCGCGAGGCCGGCCTCGCCACGCCCGCCACCACCGAACCCGACCCGTCAGGAGCGAGATGACCGCCACAGGACGCACCACCGCGATCGGGACCGCGATCGGCGCCGCGGGGACGTTCGGCCTCGGCGCCCTGGTCGCCCGCCGGCTGCTCTTCCCCACGCCCTACACCGCGACCGCGACGGTCCGGTCCTCGTCGTCGACGGAGGTCGAGTTCGCAGCGACCCGCGACACGCGGCTTCCCGGCACCTACCGGATCACCCGTGGCAGCACCTCGGTCCGCGTCGGCGCGGTCATCGGCGAGCATGAGGGCGACACCGTGCGTCGGCAGCTCCTCGACAACCTCGCGCCCGAGGCCGGCGACTGGACGTGGGACGCGCTCATGCACGACGTCGTCGCCGAGGTCCTCCCCGGCCCGGCCACCGGCCCTGACACCAGCGTCTCGAGCACGCACGTCGTCCATGTGCACGGCCAGTCGCTCGGCCCGCGGCAGGTCCTCCGCGGCATCCCGGTCTGGGACGCCCTCGAGGCATCGTCGGAGATCGTCGACACCACCGACCTGCCGCTCCGCTCCCTCGACCCGGGCGCTGCGGACCGCATCGTCGACCGGGTACGCTCCGCGCGCGCTCACGGTGCCGAGCGCGTCATCCTGCAGGGGTGGTCGGCCGGTGCGCTCGCGTGCTCGATCGCCGCGTCCCGCACGCCCGTCGACGGCCTCGTCGGCGTCGCGCCCCTGCTCGACGTCCGGTCGGCCCTGCGCGGCGCCGTGAGCGCCTTCCGGCTGCCCCGCTTCGTCGGGAGCGTGGCCGCGCGCATCGCGACGACGCCGGTGCTCTCCCGGCTCGCGGGCGCCGCCGAGCCGGTCCGGACGGCGACCTGGCAGGCATCCGGTACGCCGACACTGCTGCTCCGCTCCACCGCGGATCCGTTCGTGGCGGCGACCGACGTGTCCGCCGCTGCCCAGCGGGGCGCGACGGTCGTCAGCTTCGCCACCGCGCCGCACACGCTCGAGTGGAACGAGGACCCCGAGCGCTTCGACGGCGCCGTCCGGACGTTCGCAGCGACGCTGCACGACGCCTGACCCGCCCGCTCGCGCAGGGGTCGGCGACCCCGCACAGAGCAACGGCCCCGGTCCTGGAGGACCGGGGCCGTCGGCGACTCGACACGTTGGGGGGAACAGTCGAGCCGCTCACATCCGAGGAGCTGGGGGGAACGCCTCGGGTGTGGGACCACCGTACCGCGACACGGCAGCGGATGTGGTGCACCATCCGCCCAACGTGACGGGATACGGACTGGTCACGATCCACGACGGACTGGAGGCACGGTGCCAGCTGGCACCGTGCCTCCAGTCAGGAGGTGGTCGCGTCCTAGGACTCGATCTCGCCAGCCGGCTCGGCAGCGCCGGTGAGGACCTCCTCGCGACCCGGCTGACGCCCGGTCTCGAACTGGAACGCACCGTCGTGGAAGTCGACCTTCACGTGGTCGCCGGCGTTCAGCTCACCCTGCAGGATGTGCTCGGACAGCTGGTCCTCGACCTCGTGCTGCATCGCGCGACGCAGGGGGCGAGCACCGAGAGCCGGGTCGAACCCGACCTTGATGAGCTGCTCCTTGGCGGCGAGCGTGAGCTCCACCGTCATGTCGCGGTCGAGCAGGCGGTCCGCCAGACGCTTCACGAAGAGGTCCACGATCTGCAGCAGCTCGGACTGCGAGAGCTGCGGGAACACGATCGTGTCGTCGACGCGGTTGAGGAACTCCGGCTTGAAGTGCTTCTTGAGCTCCTCGTTCACCTTCGAGCGCATGCGGTCGTAGCCGACGCCCGAGTCGCCCTCGATCTGGAAGCCCACCGGACCACCAGCGATGCCCTGTGAACCGAGGTTCGTGGTCATGATGATGACGGTGTTCTTGAAGTCGACGACCCGGCCCTGACCATCGGTCAGACGACCCTCTTCGAGGACCTGCAGCAGCGAGTTGAAGATGTCCGGGTGGGCCTTCTCGATCTCGTCGAAGAGGACCACGGAGAACGGCTTGCGGCGGACCTTCTCGGTGAGCTGGCCGCCCTCCTCGAAGCCGACGAACCCGGGAGGGGCACCGAAGAGCCGCGAGACCGTGTGCTTCTCGCCGAACTCCGACATGTCGAGGGAGATCAGCGCGCCCTCGTCGTCGAAGAGGAACTCGGCGAGCGCCTTGGCGAGCTCGGTCTTCCCGACGCCCGTGGGGCCGGCGAAGATGAACGAGCCCGAGGGGCGGTTCGGGTCCTTCAGGCCCGCGCGGGTGCGGCGGATCGTCTTCGAGAGTGCCGAGATGGCCTCTTCCTGACCGATGACGCGCTCGTGCAGGGCCTTCTCCATGAAGACGAGGCGCGAGGTCTCCTCTTCCGTGAGCTTGAACACCGGGATGCCCGTGGCCTGCGCCAGCACCTCGGCGATGATGCCCTCGTCGACGGTGCCGGACGCGGCGACGTCACCCGCACGCCACTGCTTCTCGAGACGGAGACGCTCGCCGAGGAGCTTCTTCTCCTCGTCGCGGAGCGACGCGGCCTTCTCGAAGTCCTGCTCCTCGATCGCGGCTTCCTTCGACCCGCGGACCGTCGAGATCTTCTCGTCGAACTCGCGGAGCTCCGGCGGCGCCGACAGGATCGACAGGCGGAGGCGTGCGCCGGCCTCGTCGATCAGGTCGATGGCCTTGTCCGGCAGGAAGCGGTCCTGCACGTAGCGGTCCGCGAGGTTCGCCGCGGCGACGATCGCACCGTCGGTGATGGACACCTTGTGGAACGCCTCGTACTTGTCGCGGAGGCCCTTGAGGATGTTGATCGCGTGCGGCAGCGACGGCTCGTTGACCTGCACCGGCTGGAACCGGCGCTCGAGTGCGGCGTCCTTCTCGAAGTGCTTGCGGTACTCGTCGAGCGTGGTCGCACCGATGGTCTGCAGCTCACCGCGGGCGAGGAGCGGCTTGAGGATCGACGCGGCATCGATCGCGCCCTCGGCAGCACCCGCACCGACGAGCGTGTGGATCTCGTCGATGAAGACGATGATGTCGCCGCGGGTGCGGATCTCCTTCGTGACCTTCTTGAGGCGCTCCTCGAAGTCACCGCGGTAGCGGGACCCGGCGATGAGCGACCCGAGGTCGAGCGAGTAGAGCTGCTTGTCCTTCAGCGTCTCCGGGACGTCGCCCTTGACGATCGCCTGGGCGAGGCCCTCGACGACCGCGGTCTTGCCGACGCCGGGCTCACCGATCAGGACGGGGTTGTTCTTGGAGCGACGGGAGAGGATCTGCATGACCCGCTCCATCTCCTTCTCGCGCCCGATGACCGGGTCGAGCTTGGCGTCGCGGGCGGCCTGGGTGAGGTTCCGACCGAACTGGTCGAGGACCTGCGACCCCTGCTGCGCGTTCTGCTGGGTCTCGCCGCCGACGGCGACGGCTTCCTTGCCCTGGTAGCCGGACAGGAGCTGGATGACCTGCTGGCGGACGCGGTTGAGGTCCGCGCCGAGCTTGACGAGCACCTGGGCGGCGACGCCCTCGCCCTCGCGGATGAGGCCGAGGAGGATGTGCTCGGTGCCGATGTAGTTGTGGCCGAGCTGCAGCGCCTCGCGCAGGGACAGCTCGAGCACCTTCTTGGCGCGCGGCGTGAACGGGATGTGCCCGGTCGGCTGCTGCTGCCCCTGCCCGATGATGTCCTGGACCTGCTCGCGGACGGCATCGAGCGAGATGCCGAGCGACTCCAGCGCCTTGGCGGCGACGCCCTCGCCCTCGTGGATGAGGCCGAGGAGGATGTGCTCGGTGCCGATGTAGTTGTGGTTGAGCATCTTCGCTTCTTCTTGAGCGAGGACGACAACACGACGGGCTCGGTCGGTGAATCTCTCGAACATGTGCTCTCCCTTGCCGGACCGGTACTGGCCCGGTGACGTACATCGAGACTAACCAGCCGACCCCGAGTGGTCTGCCCCTGTTCGCCGTGGGCGTGACCCCTGGTGCGCCTGGCGCACAGCGCGGTCACGGCGCGACCACGGAGCGGACGGGAGGGACGGTGCACCCCGCCCCGCGCCTCCCGTCCGGCGGTCCGTCACGACGCGACCCGGAGGGTGCTGTCCGGCGGGAGTCGGTACCATCCGGGCATGGAGCAGCCCGTCGTCGGCCTCGTCGTCCACCCGACCAAGAACGTGCAGGAGTCCGTCGAGACCCTGCGCCGCTGGAACGCCTCCGGTCGCGGTGAGCTCATCGCCCGACGGGCGGATGCGCAGCGCCTCGGCGGCACGATCGACGTCGTCGACGAGGACGAGTTCACCGACCGGGTCGACATGGTCGTGGCACTCGGTGGCGACGGCACCATGCTCGGGGCGATGCGGCTCGTCGCCCGACGCCCGGTCCCCGTGCTCGGCGTCAACTACGGCAACGTGGGCTTCCTCGTCGAGATCGAGCCGCCGGAGCTCGAGGCGGCGCTCGAACGGCTCTCCGCCGGCGAGTACCAGCTCGAGCCGCACCACGCCCTCGAGGCGAAGCTGTCCTGGAGCGGTGCCCGCACGGAGTACCTCGCGTTCAACGACCTCACGGTGGTCCGACGCCCCGGGGCCGGTCAGGTCTCGGCGGACCTCAGCGTGGGCGGTCTCGGGTACGGCTACTACCGGGCCGACGCCATCGTGGCCTCCACCCCGGCCGGGTCGACCGCCTACAACTACGCAGCGGGCGGCCCGGTGCTCTCCCCCGCGCTCTCGGGATCGGTCGTCACCCCGGTCGCCCCGATGGCCGGGATCGACCGTTCGGTGGTCCTGGCGGCGCGGGAGCGGTACCGACTCGACATCGCCGAGGGCACGCGGAGTGCGGCACTCGAGGTCGACGGTCTCGTCGTCGGCGAGGTCGCGACGGGCGCCCAGATCGACGTCCGCCTCCGGAAGGACGCGTCGAGCGTGGTCCGGCTCGACGCAGCACGGCACGGCCGCACCGGGCGGGTGAAGCTCAGCCTGCTCGACCTGCCGGTGCGTCCCGACCAGCTCATCGAACTCATCCCGCAGGACCTGCGCCAGCGGCTCTCGCACGACCTCGAGCAGTAGACGCTGCGGGCGGCGCCGCTCGCAGCCGCCTCGGGCGGGGTCGTACCGGGCCCGGACGTGCGAGTGGCCCGCCCCGGCATCGCCGGGACGGGCCTTCCCATCACCCCACCGGACCGCCTTCCCACAGGCCGGTCCGGTTCCCCGAGCCGGAGCAGCTGCCCCGGCCGAAGTTCCTCGCTGACCTCAGTCGGTCAGGTACAGCTGCATGTCCTGCGAGACCGCCTTGGCGAACAGGCGCAGCTTGGCGCGCGACTCCACCCGGCTGACGGCCTGACGGGTCGTGTGCACGATCTTCGAGATCTCGTCGAGCGTCATCGGCTTGTCGTCGTCGAGGCCGTAGCGCATGCGGATCACGTTCGCCTCGTCGCTCGGCAGCTCGGCCACGATCGACCGGATGTCCCGGTGCAGCAGCGTGGTCTCGGTGAGCTCGTTGGGGCTCGCGGCGTCCTCGTCCTCGATGAAGTCACCGAGTTCGCTGTCGTCCGAGTCGCCGACGACGGTGTGGATCGACACCGGCTCGTGCGAACGGCCCTTGAGGTCGAGGAGCTCCTCGACGCTCATGCTCAGCTCCGCCGCGACCTCGTCGGGCATCGGCGCACGGCCGAGGTCGACGGTGAGGTCGCGCTCGGTGCGGCTGATCTTGTTGATGAGCTCCACGGTGTGGACCGGGATGCGGATCGTGCGGGCCTTGTCGGCGAGACCGCGCGAGATGGCCTGGCGGATCCACCACGTGGCGTAGGTCGAGAACTTGTAGCCCTGGGTGAAGTCGAACTTCTCGACTGCGCGGACGAGGCCGAGGTTGCCCTCCTGGATGACGTCCATGAAGGGCAGGCCGCGCTGCGAGTAGCGCTTGGCGATGCTCACGACGAGGCGCAGGTTCGACGTGATCATGCGCTCCTTGGCGCGCTCACCGTCGCGGACGAGCCAGCGCAGCTCGCGCTGGAGGTTCTTGTCGAGCCCGGACTCGGTGTGCAGCTTCTCCTCGGCGAACAGGCCGACCTCGATGCGTCGGGCGATCTGTGCCTCTTCCTCGGCGGTGAGGAGCGAGAGACGGCCGATGTGGCGGAGGTAGTCGCCGACCTGGTCGACGGAGGCGCCGCGGACGCCGGCGAGCTGCTCGTCGGCCTCGACCTCGGTGCCGAGGGTGGTCGACTCGACGGTCGCGTCTGCGGTCTTCGCGGCCGCGGCCTTCTTGGTCGTGCTGCGGCGGGTGGTGGTGCCGTTCGTGGTCGGTGCTGCCGTTGCGATCGTCATGTGACGCTCTCCCTGCGTTCGACGGTGATGGGCCTCAGGTGGGGGTGTTGATGAGTAAAGCGGTTGCGAGGTGTACCCCACAAATCGATGTGATCGATTCCCAGGCTTCTCCGTGCTTCACCCTCCGAACCGTCCCCCACGGGGTACAGCGTGGGGCCAGTCTGGCCCCACTCCAGGCCCGAGAACAAGGGTGTGACGCGATGTTTCCGGCGTTGCAGTGGTGTTTCTTCTGCGTTTCCGATGGTGTACCCCGGCCCACCGCGCCCGCTGGACACGAGAAAGGGGTACGGCGAGCCAGATCGGTGTGATCTGGCCGTCGTACCCCGAATACCGAACGGGTGGGGGTCACCAGGAGGGTTCGAGCCACCCGTCACGGCGCTTCGAGACCTCGAGGTCGGCGTCGCGGTCGAACTCGTCGTACTCGCTCTCGATGTCGCCGACGAGGCTGCGACCGGCGGGGGACTGCTGCATGGGCATGCCGACGATGCTCGCCCCGCGGAGCGACCTGCTCGCGACGGGCCGGTGAACGGTGGGTGACGAAGCCCGGGCGGTCAGACGTCGACGTCGTCCTCGTCCCCGTCGACCCACTGCTCGTCCCGTGCGGGGTCGCCGAGCACCGGGTGGCCGAAGGCGTCCTCGGGGTCGAGGTCGGCGGGGTCCGGCGGGACGGTGGTCATGCCGTCAGTGCAGCACCGGTGCGTGAACCGCCGGTGAACGCGGGGAGCGTGCACCCCGACCCGGACGGCGTCACCGTCCGCGGCGCTGCCGACTCGGTGGGCGACTACTCGGCGGACGCGGGCGACGGCGCGGGACGGCCGTGCTCCCGCTCGAAGCGGGCGCGCTCCTCGGCCTCGACCTTGGCGTAGGCGGCGCGCTCGGTGCGGTCCGCCCGCAGGATCGCGCGCATGACGAACCAGAAGATGAGGCCGACGATGACGGTCGGCGTCAGGGCGAAGATGATCCCGGTCACGACTCCATGCGGCACCGGGTCATCCTAACTCCCCCGACCGAAGGCTACTTGACCAGCGGGAAGAGGATCGTCTCGCGGATGCCGAGGCCGGTGATCGCCATGAGCAGCCGGTCGATGCCCATGCCCATGCCACCCGACGGCGGCATGGCGTGCTCGAGGGCCCGCAGGAACTCCTCGTCGACGCGCATCGCCTCGGGGTCACCGCCGGCAGCGAGCTTCGCCTGCTCGACGAACCGCTCCCGCTGCACGACCGGGTCGACGAGCTCCGAGTACGCCGTCGCGAGCTCGAACCCGCGGACGTAGAGGTCCCACTTCTCGACGATGCCTGGACGCGTGCGGTGCTGTCGGGTGAGCGGCGAGGTGTCGACCGGGAAGTTCATCACGAACGTCGGGCGGTCGAGCGAGTCGATGACGAAGTGCTCCCAGAGCTCCTCGACGTACTTGCCGTGCGTGGCGTGTGCGACCTCGACGCCCTCGGCATCGGCGAGTGCCTGCAGCTCGGACAGCGGCGTCTCCGGGGTGATCGCGCGCCCGGCCGCTTCGGACAGCGAGCCGTACATGTCGATGCGCGGCCACTCGCCGCCGAGGTCGTACGTCGTGCCGTCGGCCCAGGTGACCTCGAGCGAGCCGCCGGTCACCGCACGGGCGGCGTTCTGCACGAGCTCCTGGGTGAGGTCGGCCATCTGCTCGTAGTCGCCGTACGCCTGGTAGGCCTCGAGCATCGCGAACTCGGGCGAGTGCGTCGAGTCGGCCCCCTCGTTGCGGAAGTTCCGGTTGACCTCGAACACCCGGTCGATGCCGCCGACGACCGCACGCTTGAGGAAGAGCTCGGGCGCGATGCGGAGGAACAGCTCGGTGTCGAACGCGTTCGAGTGCGTGACGAACGGGCGAGCCGACGCCCCGCCGTGCTGGGTCTGCAGCATCGGGGTCTCGACCTCGAGGTACTCGTGCGACGCGAAGGTCTGCCGGAGCGAGGCCATCACGGCGGCACGGGCGCGGACGGTCTTCCGAGCGTCCTCGCGCACGATGAGGTCCAGGTACCGCTGGCGGACCCGGGTCTCCTCGTTGAGCTCGTTGTGGAGGTTCGGGAGGGGCAGGATGGCCTTCGCCGCGATCGCCCAGTCGTCGACCATGATCGACAGCTCGCCACGACGCGAGGAGATGACGCGGCCGTGCACGAAGACGTGGTCGCCGAGGTCGACGAACTCCTTCCAGCGCGCGAGCGACTCCTCGCCCACCTCGGCGAGGGACACCATCGCCTGGATGCGGGAGCCGTCACCCGACTGCAGGGACGCGAAGCAGAGCTTGCCGGTGTTGCGCGAGAACACGATGCGCCCGGCGACGCCGACGACGTCCTGGGTCTCCTCGCCGGTCTCCAGCGTCGCGTACTGCGCGCGGACCTCGGGGATCGTCGTCGTGATCGGGAGCGCTGCCGGGTAGGCCTCGACCCCCGCATCGAGGAGCTTCGACCGCTTGTCGAGCCGGACCTGTCGCTGCTCGCTGGTCTCCTCGGCGGACAGGTCGTCTGCTGCGGCGGCGGTTGCTTCGCTCATGAAGGGTGCGGCTCCGGTGGGGTCGTGGGGGATGCGGAAATGCTACCCGGCGCGGACGGTCGGCCGGGAACCGTGGACGTCAGGACCGACTGTCAGAGCCGAGCCTGGCCGTCGGCCGCGGCGAGCGCGTTGTCGACCGCGCTGCGGACCAGGGCGCCGAGGACCCGGCCGGGGTGCTCGACCCCGATGCCGTCGAGGGTCCCGGCGGACTGCTCGACGATCGCGGTCGAGAAGCTCGCTGCCGCCCGGACGGCGTCGGCGTACGCGGGCCGGTCCTGCTCGGCGACGACGAACGGCTCCGCACCCATCTCGACAACGAGCGCCTGCGCGATCGGGAGCACAGGAGCCGGGGCGGTGACGGCGCAGTACGCGTCACGGAGCCGGGTGAGGTCGACGCTCGTGCCGGTGAAGACCATCGCCGGGTGGATCGCGAGCGGGATCGCTCCTGCGGCGAGCGCCGGTCGGAGGACGTCGGTGCCGTGGTCGGGACTCGTGTGCACGACGAGCTGTCCTGGCTGCCAGATCCCGGCGTCCGCGAGGCCCTGGACGAGCTCGGCGAGCTGGTCGTCCGGTACGGCGAGCAGCACGAGTTCGCTCCGCTCGACGAGGTCCGGCGTCGCGAGGACGGGCACCCCGGGGAGCATGGCCTCGGCGCGGTCCCGCCCGGCGTCGGACACCGCGGTCACGCCGACGACCGCGTGCTCCGCGTTCGCGAGCGCGGCCCCGAGGACGGGTCCGACCCGTCCCGCGCCGACGATGCCGACGCCGAGCCGTCCCGCCCTCACCGCGCAGCTCCGGGGGTGGGGACGCCGTCCCAGCCGGGAGGCCCGTCATGCCCCCGCCAGGCGGGCTCGGGCGTCGACGTGGTCGGCGCGGCGCCGGGGGCGACCCCCTGCGCGTCGGTTCCGTCCGCGGCGGGCGCGAGCCGTGCCTCCCGTTCGCGCCACCGGTGGGAGGTGTCGACCGCAGCGGCCTCGACGGCACGGTGCGCGGTGTCCGACCACAGCCGCTGCGCGTCGTGCGCGTCGAGCGCGCCGAGGCGCGCGCTCACGGGGCCCTGCACGGTGTGCACGTGCACCGAGGCGAGCCGGAGGGCGCGTTCGAGCGGCCCCTGCTCGACCTTGACGCTCTGGACGCGCGGCAGCGGCACGATGATGAGGGACCGCCACACGGCACCGAGGCGGAGGAGGACCGCGCCCTGTACGAACCGGTACCCGTTGCGGCGGAAGGACAGCGGGCGGAGCCACGCGCCACGGCGGGGCGAGTGGACGAAGCCGCCGCGGTCGCCGGAGGTGGTGAGGCTGTCGTCGACGACGCTGACGGCCTCCGCCGACCCCTCGCGCAGTTCCTCCTGCGATGCCCGCGGGCCCGCGACGGCGGTGCCGACCAGGCCGGGGAGGATGATGTCGAGGACCTCGCGGACGTCCTCTGCGCGGCCGACGGGCAGCACGATCGAGGACGCCTGCTGGTTGGTGGACTGCCCGTTGCCGGCGTTCGTGGCGCGGTTGATGCGGATGTCCCACCAGCCGAAGGGACGCCAGAGCAGCGGCTGCGCGACGCTCACGGCGTGGATGCGCCCGGGAGGGAGGGTCTCGTTCGACGTCGACACGAGGCCGAAGCCGATGCGGATGCCGTCGCGCGTCTCGGCGATCGTGTACTGCAGCGACCGCGAGAACTTCCGCACGTAGTAGCCGCCGGCGCCGATCACGGCCGGGAAGAGACCGAAGAGGATGCCGTACTCCCCGGTGACGGCGATGCTCACGATCATCGCCACGATCGCCGCGAGCAGGAACACGGTGGTCCCGGAGAGCAGCATCGACGCGATGAGCCGACCGGGGTGGACCTTGACGACCCGGGTGGCCTGCACCGCGGCGGGGTCGAGCTCGGGCGAGAAGACCTCGTCCAGCCGGTCCTGCAGCACGCCGGAGGACGGTCGCCCCGGAACCTGCTGCTCGTCCTCCTTGGCGCCCGAGGCGAGCACGAGGATGCGGCGGCGGAGGTCCTCCGCGGGCTTCGACCCGAGGTAGGCGAGCTGCACGTTGGCGTCGTTGCCGGCCTGCGCGATCTCGAGCTTCGCGGTGCCGAAGAGCCGCGGGATGATCGGCCGCGAGATGTTGATGCCCTGGATGCGGTCGAGCCGGGCCTTCCGGTGGTTGCGGAAGAGCACGCCCGAGCGGACCTCGACGATCTCGCCCGTGACGCGGAACTCGTGCATCCGCCACGAGAGGTAGAACAGCCCGATCAGCACCACCAGGAGCACCGCGATGCCGAGCAGCACCCAGCCCACGGCCCCGTGCTCGTACACGTAGCGGACCGGGTCGCCGTCGTCGGACGGTCCACCGCCGGGGATGAAGAACTCGACGAGCTGGTCGCGCAGGCTGTTCAGCACGTAGCCGAGCACGACGATGAGGAAGATGCCGCCGCGCAGCAGGGGTGTCAGCGGGTGCAGCCGGTGCCACTCCCCGTCGGTCAGCGGGGCCGCTGCTGCGGCGTTGCCGACCTGGCTCGGCGGGGTCGGCGGCGGAGGTCCGGGGCGGAAGGTCACGACGACCCCCTCAGAGTCCGGCGCGGCGGGACTCGGCGAGCTCCACCAGGCGGTCGCGGAGGTCGTCGGCGTCCGCCGCCGGGATGCCGGGGATCCGGACGTTCGTCGCGGCCGCAGCGGTGACGAACTTCAGCTCGCTCATGCCGAGCGCCCGGTCGAGTGGGCCACGCGCGACGTCGACGAGCTGCATGCGGCCGTACGGCACGGCCGTGAAGCGCTGCCACATCAGACCGCGACGGAAGACGAGGTCGTCGTCCCGGAGCGCGTACCCGATCGAGCGGACCCGCCTCGGGGTGAGCACGGCCGTGACGAGCGCGACGATGCCGACGGCGATGCCGATCAGCGTCCACACGGTGCCGGCGGTCCGGTCGAACCCGCCGTTCACCACACCGAGGAGCACGCACCCCGCGGTCACGACGACACCGATCGCGACGGTGGTCACCAGTTCCGTCCACACGAGCTTCGGCGACACCCGGGTCCAGGTGGTGCCGGTCAGGCCGAGGCCCGGCTCGTCGAGTCGTTCTCTCGGCATCGCGGGCTCCGCTCCCTCAGTTGGTGGCCGCCGAGCCGCCGCGGTGGTCGTCCTGGTCGTCGTCGCCGGGCGGTGCGATGCACATCCGTTCGGCGACCAGGGCACACACCGTCAGGACGACGGCTCCGCCGAGCGCCACGGCGTTCGGCAGGGTCGAGCCTAGCGAAGGGGTGACGTTGCGGGTCAGGAGGTACAGCAACAGCCCGATGCCGAACCCGCCGAAGAGCGCGCCGCCGATGCTCGACGCCTTCGCGAGGACCACGACCCGCGTCGCGTACAGCGGGTCGACCGGGCGCTGCCGGAGGACGCCCTCCTTGGCGTGACGTCGGACGGGGCGGGCCATCAGGACGACCGCGACGCCGATGAACGCAAGGGTCAGGCCGAGCGGGACGGAGAGCAGGAGCGTCGGGGCGCCACGGGAGGCGAGGACGGCGTCGACGGCGAAGCCCGCGACGGCCGCGACGACCGCGACGCTGACGAGGACGGAGGCGCGGGTCGGTTTCATGCGTGCTCCCCCGTCCTGGAGGCGCGGGTCGGGTCGACCGCGCGGGTCGCGGTGGCCGGGGCGGTCGCGGATTCCGGCGCGGTCGCGGCGTCCTGCGCGGTCACGGATTCCGCCGCGGTCGCGTCGTCGAACAGGCGTGGCTCGTCGACGCGCTCGGTGTCGTCGCCGATGGTGTCGAGCAGGTCGGCCACCGGTCCGGCGCCCGGGAGCTCCGCCGCCGGGTCTGCGTCGACCCACGGCGCGAGCACGAACGCCCGCTCGGCCGCGCGCGGGTGCGGCACCGTGAGCGTGGCCGTGTCGATCACCAGGTCGTCGATCGCCACGACGTCGAGGTCGAGCGTGCGGTCGCCCCAGCGGACCTCGCGCGTGCGGCCGTGCTCGTCCTCGATGCCGTGCAGCGCGTCGAGGAGCGCCTGCGGCTCGAGGTCGGTGTCGACGACGACGACGGCGTTCCGGTAACGCGGCTTCGTCTCGTCGCGACCGGCGAGCGTCACGGCCATGGACTCGACCTCACGGCTGGAAGCCACCGGGGTCACGCCGGGGAGCGCCGCGATCGCCGAGGCCGCGGCGCGCAGGGTGCTGCCCCGGTCACCGAGGTTGGCGCCGAGCGCGATGACCGCGCGGCTCACTCTTCTTCCTCGGCGCGGGCGTCGTCGCCCTCGGGCAGGGCGCCACCGCGGGTCCGCCGGATCGTGATCGAGACGTCGGTGAACGGCACCGTGATGGGCGCCTGCGGCTTGTGGACCGTGACCTCGACCGCGAGCGCGGCACGGTGGGTCAGGACGGCGGCGGCGATGCGCTCGGCGAGCGTCTCGATGAGGTCCACCGGACCGCCCTCGATCTCCGCGACGACCTGCTCGGCGACGACGCCGTAGTGGACCGTGTCGGCGAGGTCGTCGGAGCCGGACGACACCCGGGCGTCGACCTCGACCGCGACGTCGACGACGAAGTCCTGCCCGTCGGCGCGCTCGTGGTCGAAGACGCCGTGGTTCCCCCGGGCACGGACCCCGGTCAGTCGGATGGTGTCCCTCACGATCGTGCTGCCCTCCAGGCGTCCCAGACGTCGAGTACCGCACGGGTCGGTGCGGGGTCGTGCACGCGCACCCCCCACGCGCCGCGTTCGGCGGCGAGCAGGCTGATGGCGGCGGTGGCGAGGTCGCGGTCCCTCGGCGGAGCGCCGGCAGCGCTGCCGACCCCGTCGAGGAACCGCTTGCGGGAGGCGGCGACGAGGACCGGCAGCCCGATCGAGGCGAAGCGTTCGTAGCCGGCCAGGATCTCCCAGTTCTGGACACCCTGCTTGGCGAACCCGAGGCCCGGATCGATGACCACCTGCTCCTCGCGCACGCCGAGGATGATGAGCTCGGCGACGCGGTGCTCGACCTCGCGACGGACCTCCTCGACGGCGTGCGCGTACTCGGCGTTCCGGTACATCCGATCGCTGTGCCCACGCCAGTGCATCACGACGAAACCGGCACCGGTGTCGCGGACCACCCGGGCCATGTCGTCGTCGGCGAGCCCGCCGGAGACGTCGTTCACGATCGCCGCGCCGGCCTCGACCGCGCGTTCGGCCGTCGACGCGTTCATCGTGTCGACGCTGACGGCGATGCCCTCGGACACCAGCTCGCGGACGACCGGGATGACGCGGTCCTGCTCGACGTCGACCGGGACGCGCTCGGCGCCGGGCCGGGTGGACTCCCCACCGACGTCGACGAGGTCGGCCCCGGCTGCGACGAGGTCACGGGCGTGCTGCACGGCGTCGTCGTACGCCTGGTGCAGTCCGCCGTCGCTGAACGAGTCCGGCGTGACGTTGAGGATCCCCATGACGCGCGTGCGGTCCTCGGCGGGCTGCTCGGGCGCGCGGTCACGCCGACGGCCGGTCACGATCTCCGGCACCGGCGCGGGTGCACGGAGGTCGATCGCGACCGTCGGCGGCTCCGCCGCGGCGGCGCGCGCCTCGTGTTCTGCGGCGCGCGCACGGTCCGCCTCGGCGAGGCGACGCGAGCGTCTCGTCGGCAGGTCGGTCATACCGGCCTACGCGGGGGCGATACCGGGGTTGCCGAACGGGCGACGACGGGGCTTCGACGACGACTCGGTGTCGCTCGGCTCGGCAGCGGTCGAGGCCGCCTTCCCCGGGAACTCGATCGCCGGGAGGTTCGAGACCGGCCGCTTGTCGCTCGACAGCCACTGCGGGCGCTCGGGCAGCTTGCGGACGTCCTTGAAGATCTCCACGAGCTCCGGCGCGTCGAGCGTCTCCTTCTCGAGGAGCTCGCCGGCCAGGCGGTCGAGGATGTCGCGGTTGGCGTTGAGGACCTCGTAGGCCTCGTCGTGCGCGGCCTCGAGCAGCGCACGGGTCTCGGCGTCGACCGTCTCGGCGATGTTCTCCGAGTAGTCGCGACCGCCGCTGCCACCCATGTCGCGTCCGACGAACGGCTCACTCGAACCCGACCCGAGCTTGACGGACCCGACCGCACGGCTCATGCCGTACTCGGTGACCATCTTGCGGGCCGTGGAGGTGGCCTTCTCGATGTCGTTCGACGCACCCGTGGTGGGGTCGTGGAAGACGATCTCCTCGGCCACGCGACCGCCCATGGCGTACGTGAGCTGATCGAGCAGCTCGTTCCGGGTGACGGAGTACTTGTCCTCGAGCGGGAGCACCATCGTGTAGCCGAGGGCACGGCCGCGCGGCAGGATCGTGATCTTCGTGACGGGGTCGGTGTGCCGCATCGCCGCGGCCGCGAGGGCGTGTCCGCCTTCGTGGTACGCCGTGATGAGCTTCTCCTGGTCGGACATGATGCGCGTCCGACGCTGCGGGCCGGCCATCACGCGGTCGACGGCCTCGTCCAGGGCACGGTTGTCGATGAGCTGCGCGTTCGAGCGGGCGGTCAGCAGCGCGGCCTCGTTGAGGACGTTCGCGAGGTCCGCACCGGTGAAGCCCGGCGTCTTGCGGGCGAGCAGCTCGAGGTCGACGCTCGCGGCGAGCGGCTTGCCCTTCGCGTGCACCTCGAGGATCTGCTTGCGGCCGCCGAGCGACGGGGCGTCGACGCCGATCTGCCGGTCGAAGCGGCCGGGGCGCAGGAGCGCGGGGTCGAGCACGTCGGGACGGTTGGTCGCGGCGATCAGGATGACGTTGGTCTTGCCGTCGAAGCCGTCCATCTCGACGAGGAGCTGGTTCAGCGTCTGCTCGCGCTCGTCGTTGCCGCCGCCGATGCCGGCGCCGCGGTGACGACCGACGGCATCGATCTCGTCGATGAAGACGATCGCCGGGGCGTTCTGCTTGGCCTGGTCGAAGAGGTCACGGACGCGGCTCGCACCGACACCGACGAACATCTCGACGAAGTCCGAACCGGAGATCGAGTAGAACGGCACGCCGGCCTCGCCCGCCACGGCACGCGCGAGCAGGGTCTTGCCGGTTCCGGGAGGGCCGTACAGCAGCACGCCCTTGGGGATCTTCGCGCCGACCGCCTGGAACTTCGCGGGCTCCTGCAGGAACTCCTTGATCTCGTGGAGCTCCTCGATCGCCTCGTCCGAACCGGCGACGTCCGCGAAGGAGACCTGCGGGTTCTCCTTGTTGTTCATCTTCGCGCGGGACTTGCCGAACTGCATGACCTTCGAGCCGCCGCCCTGGGCGCTCGAGAGCAGGAACCAGAAGAGCGCGCCGATGATCAGGAACGGCAGGACGATGCCGAGGAGCGAGAGGAACCAGTTCCCCTGCTGCACGCGGTCGGTGTAGCCGTCCGGCAGGTTGGCGTCGTCGACGGCCTTGATGACGTCAGCACCACGCGGCGTCGCGTAGTAGAACTGCTCGGTCGCGCCGTCCTTGAGCTTGAGGTCGACACGCTGCTCGGTGGAGTTCACGACGACGGACGAGACCTTGTCGTCGGCGAGCTGCTGCAGGCCCTTCTGGGTGTCGATCTGCTGGGTGCCGGCCTGACTGATGACCGCCCACCCGATCCAGATCCCCACGAGCGCGATCAGGATGTAGATGTACGGCCCGCGGAGGATTCGCTTGAAGTCCATGTGATCCGGGCAGGTCGCCCGACACCTTTCTCTGCCGAAGTTGCGTGCAGGTCAGCATACGGCCGCGATTCTGTGGCGAGAATGGGTGTCCTCTGCGGGCGAACTCCACGCCCCGCCCGGGTCAGCCGGACGCGCTCAGGAGTAGACGTGCGGCGCCAGGACGCCGATGCCACGCAGGTTGCGGTAGCGCTCGTCGAAGTCGAGGCCGTACCCGACCACGAACGCGTCCGGGATCTCGAAGCCGGCGTACTTCACGTCGACCTCGACCTTGGCGGCCTCGGGCTTGCGGAGCAGCGCGACGATCTCGACGCTCGCGGCCCCGCGGGACTCGAGGTTCTGCTTGAGCCAGGACAGCGTCAGGCCGGAGTCGATGATGTCCTCGACGATGATGACGTCGCGGCCGTGCAGGTCGGTGTCGAGGTCCTTGAGGATCCGCACCACGCCGGACGACTTCGTGCCGGAGCCGTACGACGACACCGCCATCCAGTCCATGCGTGCCTGCATCTTGAGGTGGCGGGAGAAGTCGGCCATCACCATGACGGCACCCTTCAGCACGCCGACGAGCAGGGGGTCCTTCCCCGCGTAGTCACGGTCGACCACCGCGGCGAGTTCGGCGAGCTTCTCGTCGATCTGCTCGGGGGTGAAGAGCACTTCGGACAGGTCTGCCTGGACGTCGGAGAGTTCCACCGGTCCAGGGTAACCGTCAGGACGAGGCGCTGAACGCCAGACGGTCGCCGTCCCGCGACGCCCGGACGCCCGGGAGGTCGATCGGGCCCTGTCCGTGCCAGTCGGTGACGAGTCGGCAGACCTCGAGCGTCTGCACCCGCGAGAGCGTCACACCGAACTCGCCCTCGACGGCGAGCCGCACGAGGCGCTGCCGCAGCGCGGGCGGGTTCGCGGCGAGCCCGCGCACCGACAGGGAGATCCCCGCCTCCGAGTGCTCCGCGAGGTCCTCCGCCATCTCCTCGGCGAAGTGGTCGAGCGCGGCGGAGTCCTCCCGCAGCTGGTCGGCGGTGCGGGCGAGTGCCTCCGGGACGCCGGCCCCGAGCTCGCGTTCGAGCGCCGGCATGAGCGCGTTCCGCACCCGGACGCGCCCGTACGCCGGGTCGTCGTTCTGCGGGTCGTCCCACGGCGCGAGCCCGGCGGCCACGCACGCGGCCCGCGTCGTGTGCCGGCGGACGCCGAGGAATGGACGGCCGTAGGCCGGTCCCGACGTGCGGACGGCGAGCGGCGGCATGCCGGAGAGGGCGTCCGGTCCGCTCCCGCGGAGCAGACCGAGCAGCACGGTCTCGGCCTGGTCGTCGAGCGTGTGGCCGAACAGCACCAGTGGTGACCCGAGGTCGGCGGCGACCTCCGCGATCGAGGCGTGCCGTGCCTCCCGGGCGGCCCCTTCGGGCCCACCTGCGGAACCGACGGCCACCCGACGGACCGTCACCGGGTCGAGACCCAGCTCCGCACCCTGCCTGGAGGCACGGCTCGCCACGTCCGCGGAGCCCGCCTGGAGCGCGTGGTCGACGATGACCGCGCCGGCGCGGAGCACCTGCCTCGGCGCCTCGAACGCGGTCGCGGCGGCGAGCGCGAGCGAGTCTGCTCCCCCGCTCAGCGCGACGAGGACCAGGTCGCCGTCCGCGACGATGCCCTCCGCGCTGGCCGTCTCGAGCAGGGTGCGCACCGCACGGCGGGTCTCGGCGGTGGCGGGGTCCAACCGGGGACGCGGAGTGTTCACCCGGTAACGTTAGCCGCGCTTTCCCCCCGCACATCAGACTCAGGAGCGCAACATGGCCGCGTACGACGTCGTCGTCGAGATCCCCAAGGGCAGCCGCAACAAGTACGAGGTCGACCACGAGACCGGTCGCGTGTACCTCGACCGCGTGCTGTTCACCTCGTTCGTGTACCCGACCGACTACGGGTTCTTCGAGAACACGCTCGCGGACGACGGCGACCCCGTCGACGCGCTCCTCCTGCTCGAGTACCCGGTCTTCCCGGGCGTCGGGGTCAAGGTCCGCCCGGTCGGCGTCTTCAAGATGAGCGACGAGGCCGGCAACGACGCGAAGGTCCTCGTGGTCCCCGCGAAGGACCCGCGCTGGCAGCACATCCAGGACATCTCGGACGTCGACGAGCAGACGAAGGCCGAGATCGCGCACTTCTTCGAGCGCTACAAGGACCTCGAGCCGAACAAGTGGGTCAAGGCCGAGGGCTGGGGCGACGCCGCCGAGGCCGAGGCGATCGTGCAGGCCGGCCAGGAGGCCTACGTGCCCGCCGGTCACTGACCGTCTTCCACGCGAAGGGCCCCACACTCCTGGCGAGTGCGGGGCCCTTCGTCCGTCCGTCTGTCGGTCTGTCTGTCCGTCTAGAGCGACCCGGTGGGGCGGGCGACGTACGGCAGGAGCTGGTTCGGGAGCCACACGGCGCGCTCGACCACGCCGACGCCGGGCTTGGCAGCCTCGATCATCTGGCCGTTGCCGGTGTAGATCGAATCATGGTAACCCCCGCTGGCGGTTCCGTTGTTCGAGTAGAAGAGGATGTCGCCCGGCTGCCGCTGCGAGAGCGGGACGAGCCGACCGATCGACGCGAAGTAGTTGTACTGCCAGACGACGTTGTGCCCGCCGGTCGCGACGCCCTGGGAGCCGTACGCCCCCATGACGAGACCGGAGCAGTCCCAGGAGTTCGGGCCGGCGTCGCCCCAGCCGTACGGGTCGCCGAGCTGCGCGCGGGCGAACGCGATCGCGCCGGCCGCCTTCGAGGGGCTGCTGGGCGCCGGGGTCGGGGTCGGCTTGGGGGTCGGCTTCGCCGGGGTGGGCTTGCTCGGCTGCGGCTTGGACGGAGCGGGCTGCGCCGGACTCGGGTTGCTCGGGGCGGGGTTCGCCGGGGACGGGTTGCTCGGTGCCGGGTTGGTCGAGGAGCCGCCGCCGCTGGGCTTCGTCGACGTGGAACCGCCGCCGGAGCCGGGGTTCGTCGTCGTCGAGCCACCACCGGTGCCCGGGTTCGTCGGGGTCGATTCCCCGGTCGCCGGGCTCGTCGTCGAAGCACCGGGGCCACCAGTGGCCCCTGCGTGCGCGGCCAGTTCGACCTCGGCTCGCTTGGCCTGCTGCGTGTTCCAGTAGGCGGTCTCCGTGGCGACGCTCGTGCCCTTGAGGTAGGCGAGCTGCTTCAGGACGACTTCCTGCTGGTCCTGCTCGTGCTGCAGCCGCCCCTGTGCGTCCGACGAAGCGTCCTTCGCGTCGGCGAGCGCGGATTTCGTCGCGTCGGTCGCCTTGGCGAGCGCCGTCGTCGCCTGCCGCTGCTGGGCGGCGAGGGAATCGACGGTGTTCTGGTCGGCCTGCGCCCGCGCCAGCACGGTCGCCGAGCGCTCGGACAGGTGCGACATGGTGCCGACCCGGTAGAGCAGGTCCTTCGCGTCCCGCGTGTCGACGAGCATCGAGGTCGACAGGTCCCCGCCGCCGGTCCGGGCGAGCTCGACGACGAGCCCGGCCACCTGCGCCGCCGAGTCACGGGCCGTGGCCTTCGCGCGCTTCGCCTGGTCGGCCAGGTCGTCGAGGTCCGACTGGGCCTCCTGCTGCTCCGACGCCGCGAGCGAGAAGGTCTGCGCCGCCTGCTGCTCGGCGATCGACGCACGGTCGGACTCGTCCTGCAGGTCCTCGAGGCGCGATCCGAGCTCGTCGACGGTCTGCTGCGCCGCCGCCGCGTCGGACTTCGCAGCCCGCACGTCGTCCCAGCTCGGGGCCGACGGGGTCGCCTGCGCCGGGGCGGCGAGGGCGACCGACAGGCCGATGCCGAGGACGGCGACGACCGCGGTGCAGGTCAGGGACCGGGCGGGCTGCTTCATGGGTCGGGTCAACGCCTCCTGGCGACGCTCGTGGTCATACCGAGATCCCCCGCGCTGCCATGAAGGGGACCGGGTCGGTGGCGGCACCGTTGACCCGGGTCTCGAAGTGGAGGTGGCACCCGGTCGACCAGCCGGTCGACCCGATCTTCGCGATCTGCTGTCCGGCACTGACGTGCTGGCCGTAGGCGACCAGGATCCCGCCGTCGACGATGTGGCCGTACGCCGTGGAGATGCCGCCGCCGTTGTCCAGGACGACCTCGTTGCCGTACCCGCCGCCGTTGCCCGCGAAGGTCACGGTGCCGTCGTGCGCGGCGTAGATCGGGGAGTAGCAGGCGGGCGCGAGGTCGACGCCGGCGTGGAGTGCTGTGGCGTGCGTGTACGGGTCGACGCGCATGCCGAACCCACTGGTCTGGTAGCCGCCGGCGGGGCGGACCCAGCCGGACGAGTTCGGCGCCCCACCGCCCGAGCCGCCCTGGCTCGTCGCGGCCGCGCGGGCGGCGGCACGGGCGGCCGCGGCGGCGATGCGCGCCTGCCGCTTCTTCTCCTCCTCGACCCCCTTGCGGTACTTCGCCTCGACGCCGTGCTGCTTCGTGGTGAGGAGGGTGAGCTGCGCCTCCAGGCGGTCCTGGTTGTCGTTCTGCGCGTCGACGGCGGTCTGGGCGGCGTCCGCAGCGCCCTGTGCCTGCTGCATCTTCGCCTCGGCAGCGTCCGCGAGGGAGCCGAGGGCACGCTTCGCGACGTCCGCCTTGTCGGCCAGACCCTGGGCCGTGCCGCGGTCCTGCGAGGCCTGCGCGTAGATGCCGTCCGCCTGCTCGCTGAGCTTCGACATCGCCCCGAGTTCGTAGAGCAGGTCGCCGGACTTGCCCGGGTGCGTCAGGAGGTCGGTCGAGACGTCGCTCGAGCTCGCACGACCGAGCTGTGCCGCGAGCTGGCCGGCCTGGGCCTCCGACGCGGCGGCGGTCTTCTTCGCCTCGTCCGCCTGCCCCTGGAGCTTCTGCTGCTTGAGCGTCGCCTGGTCGTACTCCGTCTGCGCGGTCTGGTAGGCCGTGCCTGCTGCCTCCGCGGCCTTCTGCTTCGCGGCGGCCTCGTCCTTCAGGGTCTCGATCAACGACTTGATCTCGGAGACCTTGTCCTGCTGGGCCTGTGTGGAAGCCTTGGCCTTCTCCACGTCGTCCCAGCTCGGGTAGCTCGCGGCACTGGCCGGCCCGCTCGGCGTGAGCGCGGCGAGGGTTCCGGCGGTGAGCGCGACGGCGACCGCTGCGGCGACGAGGCGGCTGCGGGAGCGGAGGGAGAACGGTGAGGTCGACATGTGTCTCGATTTCGTAACAGCGCGGCAAGGCTCACGCACGTAACACTGTTAACAGACGCAACAGTAACAACAGGTGTCGCAGCCGGTCACCCCTCGTGCGAGGGGCAGCACGGTGCGACGACGATGCTCGCACGCGGGCACCGACGGCACGGATCGGAGCCTGGTGCTCCACGGTGAGTGAATGCCCGCGGACCGGTCGGGCCCACGCGACACGCCGGGGATGCCACGCCGAGGCCGCTCGATTTGTGAAACCCGGGGGGCATCCGTATGCTTGTCCATCGGTAGCGCACTGCACCGCTTGCGGCCCTATCGTTTAGTGGCCTAGGACACCGCCCTTTCACGGCGGCAGCACGGGTTCGAATCCCGTTGGGGTCACTCTTCGTGAGTGAGCAGGCAAGCAGAGCAACACCGAGCAAGACAGCAGTTCGAGCAAGACAGTAATTCAACATGGCCCTGTAGCGCAGTTGGTTAGCGTGCCGCCCTGTCACGGCGGAGGTCGCGGGTTCAAGTCCCGTCAGGGTCGCCACGGCTGGATAGCTCAGTTGGTAGAGCGTTCGACTGAAAATCGAAAGGTCCACGGATCGATGCCGTGTCCAGCCACGGTGAA
Source organism: Curtobacterium sp. NPDC089689 (assembly GCF_044749145.1). Taxonomy (NCBI): domain Bacteria; kingdom Bacillati; phylum Actinomycetota; class Actinomycetes; order Micrococcales; family Microbacteriaceae; genus Curtobacterium; species Curtobacterium sp. NPDC089689. The sequence goes on from NZ_JBIVHJ010000001.1 coordinate 1,009,056, forward strand.
AGGCCCCCTACTCCGGTAGGGGGCCTTTTCGCGTTCCGTGGTCGCGTTGCGCGTCCGGGCGCGGATCGAACCACGTCCCCGACATCGAACCGGGCAGCACACCTGGTTCGATGTCGGGAACAGGGTTCGACGCGCTACGCCTCGCGGGTCTTCGGGCTGCTGTCGTTGGTCTTCGCCGGGTCCCGCTCGACCACACCGCCGAGCGCCTCGTCGATGCGAGACATCAGCTCCGCCGGGATCGTGACCCCGGCAGCGCCGGCGTTGTCGTGCACCTGCTCCGGCCGCGACGCCCCGATGATCGCCGACGCAACGTTCTCGTTCTGCAGCACCCACGCGACCGCGAGCTGGGCCATCGACAGGTCCAGTTCGTCGGCGATCGGCTTGAGCTCCTGCACGGCCGTGAGCACCTCGTCGTTCATGAAGCGCTGGATCATCTTCGCGCCACCCTTGTCGTCGGTCGCACGCGAGCCCTCCGGCAGCGGCTGACCCGGCTGGTACTTCCCCGTCAGGACACCCTGGGCGATCGGCGACCAGACGATCTGCGAGATGCCCAGCTCCTTCGACGTCGGCACGACCTCGCCCTCGATGACCCGCCAGAGCGCGGAGTACTGCGGCTGGTTCGAGATGAGCTGCACGCCGAGGTCGTCGGCGAGCTCGTGCCCGGCCCGGAGCTGCTCGGCCGTCCACTCGCTCACGCCGATGTACAGCGCCTTGCCCTGACGCACGACGTCCGCGAAGGCGAGCATGGTCTCCTCGAGCGGCGTCTCGTGGTCGAACCGGTGCGCCTGGTAGAGGTCGACGTAGTCCGTCTGCAGGCGCTCGAGCGACCCGTCGATCGACTCGAGGATGTGCTTCCGGCTCAGGCCCGTGTCGTTGTGGCCCTTCGGTCCGGTGGGCCCGAACACCTTCGTGGCGATCTCGAGCGACTGCCGCCGCTCCCCCTTGAGCGCTTCGCCGAGGACGGTCTCAGCGCCGGTGTTCGCGTAGACGTCGGCCGTGTCGAACGTCGAGATGCCGACGTCGAGCGCTGCCCGGACGCAGGCGATGGCCGCGTCGTTCTCGACCTGGGAGGCGTGCGTCAGCCAGTTGCCGTAGGTGATCTCGGAGACCTTGAGGCCCGAGTTCCCGAGGTAGCGGTACTCCATGTGCGTGTCACTCCTGTCGTGGGCCGCGTCGGTGCGGCCCGAACCGTGACGGTAGTCCGACGGCCCCGCACGGCGACCAGCAACTTAGGGTGATGTATCAGCAAGACGCGCCGGGCAAGACGAAACCCCGGCGATGTGGCCGAGGCCAGTGATCGTTCCGGGGTCTTCGCGGACAACGGTAGCAGAGGGGGATCGATGCAGGAAGCCGCGCTGGAACAGTTGATCACAGCCGATCGGCTCCGCTCCTACCGTCTCGCCACACGATCCCGGGCCGGCGCGCTCTCCCTCTACGAGTACGAGTGGAACATGCGAGCCTCCGCGTCGGTGATGGAACTCACCGGCGTCGTCGAGGTGTTCGTCCGGAACGCGCTCGACAGTGAGCTGCACCGACTCGCGCGGCGACGGCAGTGGAGCTCTTGGCTCGACGACCTCCCCCTGGACACCCGCGGTCGCGCTGACCTCGCGAAGGCGAGGATGCGCGCCAGCCGGAACGGTCGTCGCCCGGAGGTGCACGGACGAGTCGTCGCGGAACTGTCGTTCGGCTTCTGGAGGTACCTGGTCGAGTCGCGATACCTCACGACGCTGTGGACCCCGGCGCTGCATCGGTCGTTCCCTCTCGGCGACGGTGACCTCCTCGCACGCCAGCGCCGCGTCCGCGAGCGACTGCAGCAGCTGCACTTCGTCCGGAACCGCGCCGCACACCACGAACCGATCCATGCGCGCGACCTCGAGCGCGATCACGACTACGCCATCGAGCTCCTTGGCTGGATCAGCCCGGTCGCTGCCGAGTGGACAGCGGAGACCACGTCGCTCCGCGGTCCTCGCCACCCGACCCAGCCCCTGAGGTGCAGGATCGCAGGGGTGCGGCGCAACGCGGTGCCGCGGGGAGCGAGGGAGCATCCATGACCGGAGCGAGTGTCCTGTTCATCGGCGGCAGCGGCGTGATCAGCGCCGCGTGCGTCCGCGAAGCCGTCGAGCAGGGGTTCGACGTGACGGTGCTCAACCGGGGGACCACCGGGGGCAGGCCGATCCCAGAGGGTGTGACGCGCCTCCAGGCCGACGTCTCGGACCGCGCCGCCCTGGCGGAGGCGCTGGGCGACCGTCGGTGGGACGTCGTCATCAACTGGATCGCGTTCACACCCGACCAGGTGCAGGCCGACGTGGAGACCTTCGCCGGGAGGACGCGCCAGTACGTGTTCATCAGCTCGGCGTCGGCGTACCAGACCCCGGCGACCCACCTGCCGATCACGGAGTCGACGCCGTTGAAGAACCCGTACTGGCAGTACTCGCGCGACAAGATCGCGTGCGAGGAACTGCTGGTGCAGGCCTACCGCGACCAGGACTTCCCGGTCACCATCATCCGGCCGTCGCACACGTACGACGAGACGAAGCTCCCGCTGACCGGCGGCTGGACCGCGGTCGCCCGCATGCGCGCGGGCAAGCCGATCATCATCACGGGCGATGGCTCGTCGCTCTGGACGCTGACGAACAGCCGGGACTTCGCGGTCGGCTTCACGGGGCTGCTCGACAACGCCTCGGCGATCGGCGAGGCCTTCACGATCACGAGCGACGAGGCGCCGACCTGGAACCAGATCGCACAGGAGATCGCTGCGGCGGCGGGCGTCGACGACCTGCGGATCGTGCACGTGCCCGCGGACGCGATCAACGCGGTGGACCCGGAGTGGGGCGCGGCGCTGCTCGGCGACAAGGCGAACAGCTCGGTGTTCGACAACAGCAAGGTGCGCTCGCTCGTGCCGTGGTACCGGCCGCGGATCCCTTACCGGCAGGGCGTCCGCGAGGTGATCGCCTGGTACGAGGCGCACCCGGAGGAGCAGGTCGTCGACGAACGGCTCGACGGGCTGATGGACGAGCTCGCGGAGCGCTGGGCGGTCTGACGCGAGCTGCGGGGCGCGGGGCGCAGGCGCGCACAACCAAAGACACCCGGAACCGCGTGATCGCGCGGTTCCGGGTGTCTTTGGTTGTGCGGCGGCACAGCGGACAGACCCACCGGCCGGGAGGCACGGCGCGCGCCCGCCCCGTCAGCTGCGGGCGCGCAGGACCTCGCCGAGCACATCGATCGCGTGCCGCACCTCGTCGTCGGTGACGACGAGCGGCGGCGCGAAGCGGATCGTCGACCCGTGGGTGTCCTTCACGAGGACGCCGCGGTCGGCCATGTCGTGCGCGATCTCCTTGCCGGTCCCGAGCGCCGGGTCGATGTCGATCCCGGCCCAGAGCCCGGCCACGCGGTGCGTCACGACGCCCTGGCCGACGAGGTCGTCGAGCAGACCGCGGAGCAGCGGTTCGCCGTCGAGTGCCCGCTGCTGGAACGTGCCCTCGCCGAGCATCGCCACGACCTCGGAGCCGACGGCGGCCGCGAGCGGGTTCCCGCCGAACGTCGAGCCGTGCTCGCCCGGGCGCAGGACGCCCAGGACGTCGCGGCGACCGACCACGGCGGACACCGGGACGATCCCGCCGCCGAGCGCCTTGCCGAGCGTGATGAGGTCCGGCGTCACGCCGACGCGCTGCACCGCGAGGGTGTGCCCGGTGCGGCCGAGGCCGGACTGGATCTCGTCGGCGACGAGCAGGGCGCCGAACTCGTCGCAGACCTCGCGGACGGCGGGCAGGTACGACGCCGGCGGGATGACGACGCCGCCCTCGCCCTGGATCGGCTCGAGCAGCACGGCGACGACGGTCTCGTCCATCGCTGCTCGCAACGCCGCGGCATCGCCGTACGGCACCGTGCGGAACCCGGGCGTGAACGGCCCGAAGTCGTCACGGGCCGACGGGTCGTCCGAGAAGGAGACGATCGTGGTCGTGCGGCCGTGGAAGTTCCCGGACGCGACGATGATCGTGGCACGGTCGGCCGGGACGCCCTTCACGCGGTAGCCCCAGGCGCGGGAGACCTTGATCGCGGACTCGACGGCCTCGGCTCCGGTGTTCATCGGGAGCACCATGTCGGTGCCCGTCAGGTCGGCGAGGGCCGCGGCGAACGGTCCGAGCCGGTCGTTCACGAACGCGCGCGAGGTCAGCGTGACCCGGTCGAGCTGGGCCCGGGCGGCGCCGAGGAGGCGGGCGTTGCCGTGGCCGAAGTTCACCGCGGAGTACGCGGCGAGCCCGTCGAGGTAGCGCTTCCCGTCGACGTCCGTCACCCACGCCCCGTCACCCGACGCGATGACGACGGGCAGCGGGCTGTAGTTGTGGGCGAGGGAGCGGTCCTCGACGGCGAGCGCAGCAGCGGTGGCGGTGCCGGTCGCGGTGCTCATCAGGACCGCGCGACCGAGTTGCCGGTGCCGACCGGGTGCAGGTCGAGCGTGCAGCACTTCACGCCGCCACCGCCGAGCAGCAGCTCGGACAGGTCGACGCCGATCGGGTTGTAGCCCTTCTCCCGCAGCTGCTCCGCGAAGGTCGTGGCGCGCGACGCGATCACGACGTTGTAGCCGTCCGAGTACGAGTTCAGCCCGAGGATCGCGGCGTCCTCCTCGGTCGCGATGATCGCGTCCGGGAAGCGCTCGCGCAGGATCGCGAGCGAGGCGACGTCGAAGGCGCTCTCGAGGTAGGCGATGTTCGAGGTGCCGTCCGCCGCGGGCTCCGGGTCGAGCACCGCGATCGCCGTGTCGAGGTGGTAGAAGTTCGGGTTGATCAGCTTGAGCGTGACGACCTCGCGGCCGTAGATCGTCGCGAGCTCCTCGTGCGAGGTGCTGTCGGAGCGGAACCCGGTCCCGGCGAAGATGGTGTCCCCGATGAGCAGGAAGTCGCCCTCGCCCTCGTTCGTCTCCTCGGGCTCGGCCACGGTCAGGCCCGCGCTGCGGAACCAGTCCATGTACGCGGGGCCCTCGGGCTGGCGCTCGGGGTACTGGAACTTCGCGCCGTACGCGACACCGTCGAGCACGAACCCGCCGTTGGCCGCGTAGACCATGTCCGGCAGGCCCTCGATCGGCTCGATGTACGAGATGTCGAAGCCGAGCTGCTCGTAGACGTCGACGAGCGACTGCCACTGCTCGACGGCCTTCGACGTGTCGGTCGGCTCCTCGGGGTGCATCCACGGGTTGATCCGGTAGCTGACCGTGTAGTGGGTCGGCTTGCACATGAGGATCGTGCGCTTGGTGGCGACACGGGCCGGAGCGGCGAGGGATTCGGGAGCGGTGTTCGACATCAGTCCTCCTGGGGGACCGGGGCCCGAGCCTGCCAGGAACCACCACTGGACGAGTTGCAGAGCTCCGGCGAGATGCAGGCTCACTCGCCGTAGCGGACCAGGTCGACGCCGGTCCCGAGTCTTGCACACACCGTCCAGCAGGTGCAGTCCCCCACACTGCGGGGCAGTGGCACCCGTTCGGGTGACGCACGTTTCGTGCGCGGGACCCACCTGGCGTGCAAGAAGTCCGCGTAGCATTGGTGCAATGGATTCGCTCGACCACCGCATCCTGGATCAACTCCGGGAGAACGCCCGCGCCGGCTACGGCGACATCGGGTCGGTGGTCGGACTCTCGGCCTCCGCGGTGAAGCGTCGCGTCGACCGACTCGTCGCCGACGGGGTCATCCAGGGCTTCACGATCAAGGTCGACCCCGCCGTCGAGGACCGCGGCACTGAGGCCTGGGTCGAGCTCTACTGCCGCGGCACCGTCTCGCCCGACGAACTGCGTTCGCTGCTGGACAGCGTCCCCGAGGTCATCGACGCCGGCACCGTCACCGGCAGCGCCGACGCCGTCGTGCACATGCGCTCGCGCGACCTCCCCGCCCTCGAGGAGGCGCTCGACAGGGTGCGGCTCGCACCGCAGGTCGACCACACCCGCAGCGCCATCGTGCTGTCCAAGCTGGTCACCCGCGAATCCGCCTGACGACGGGGCGCCCCCGGCGCGTAGGTTCGCCCCTGTGGGACGGAAGACGACAGCCGGGAGGCGCGGCGTGCCTCCCGGACGGTCCGTGACGGCCCGTCGGATGGTCACCGCCGCGACCGCCGCGTACGTGGCCAACTGCCTCTGGGGCACGGCCGTGGCCGTGCGCCTCATCCGGACGAGGAAGCTCCGGGTCGTGCACCACGGCCTGTTCGTCGTCACCGCGACCCTGACCGGAGCGGCCGCGACGACACCCGTCTGGACCCGCGACCGCAGCGCGCTCTTCCTGCTCCCCGCGCTCGTCCCGCTCGCCGTCGCTCCACGCACGAACCCCCGCGCCGGAGCACACTGGAGAGTCGCGGTCGCCGCCGCACCGTCCTACCTGGGGGCGATGCTCGCGCGCCGACGACCAGAGAGGTAGCAGTGGAGCTCTTCGAAGCCATCCGACGCCGACGCACGACCAACGGGGCGTTCCTGCCCGACCCCGTGTCCGAGGAGCACCAGCGGCTGCTGATGGAACTCGCGGGGCGGGCACCGTCGCAGCTGAACAGCCAACCGTGGCGGTTCGTGCTCGTCGAGGAGCGGGCGACGATCGACCGGGTCGCGCAGATCAGCGGGTCGTCGATGACGCGGACGATGGCCGAGGGCACGTTCTTCGAGCGGTACAAGCCCTACTTCCGGTTCTCGCAGGCCGAGATGGACGAGCGGCGCGACGGGATGCTGTTCGACAAGCTCCCCGGACCGCTCAAGCCGTTCACGAAGCAGGTCTTCACGAAGCGCGGGCAGCTGCTCATGAACACCCTCCGCGTGCCGCAGACCCTCGGCGAGGAGAACCGGAAGCTCGTGGCCGGGTCGCCGCTGCTGCTCGGCGTGATGCTCGACCGGCACGAGTACCGGAAGGAGGAGCTGTCCGGCTTCTACTCGGTGTTCAGCATGGGCGCGGCGATGGAGAACATCTGGCTCGCCACCACCGAGCTCGGCCTCGGCATCCAGTTCGTGTCCTTCCCGATGGAGACACCGGGAGCGTGGGGGGAGATCGAGGGGCTGCTGCGGGTCCCCCCGTCCCTGGAGCTCATGGCCGTGTACCGGATCGGGTACCTGCCACCCGAGCGTCGACGTCCGGCGATCGACTGGACGTCGAGCGAACGGAAGCGGCCGTCGCAGTACGTCTTCCGGGGCACGTGCGACACCCCGCAGCAGGGGTGGGACGACGCCGCGCCCGCGGGCGGAGCGGACACCCGGTGACGGCGATCTCGGCGGTGGCCCCGCGGCTGCCGGGTCGCCCGTGGATCCAGCAGGACTGGCTCGACGTCGTCTTCGTGCACTGGCGGGTGGACGTCTCGGCGGTCGCCCCGCACCTCCCGGCCGGGGTCCGGCCCGACACGCTCGGTGCGGACGGTGTCGACGACGGCTCGACCACGTGGGTGGGCCTCATCGCGTTCCGGTTCACCGACACCGCGTTCCCGCCCGTCCGGGTCGGTCGCGTCGGGGACTTCGTCGAGGTGAACGTCCGCGTCTACACGGTCGACGACCAGGGCCGGCACGGCGTCGTGTTCCTCTCGCTCGACGCCGGGAAGCTCCTGCCGACCCTCGGCGCCCGGGTCGCGACGGCGCTGCCGTACTGGTGGGCGCACGCCGAGTTCCGCCGACCGGAGCCGGACCGGGCCGCGTACGCGATGCGCCGGCACGGTACCCACACGCGGTCGGTGGTGGACGTGCGGATCGGCTCCCGGATCGAGGAGCCGACCGCCCTCGAGACCTTCCTCACGGCACGCTGGGGCATGCACGTGCACCGGGCAGGCCGGACGCGGTTCTGGCCGAACGAGCACGAGACGTGGCCGCTGCACCGGGCGTCGGTCGTGCACCTGCGGGACGACCTCGTCGCGGCGGCCGGGCTGCCGTTCGCGTTGACGGAGCTCGAGCCGGACTCGGTGCTCTACGCGCCGGGGGTCACGACGCGGTTCGGTCTGGGGCGCTGAGGGGGCGGTCCGGAGGCGTGCGCTCGGCGACGGCGAACTGCACGACTGCCATCACGAGGGCGAGCGCTGCGAGGATCGCACCGGGACCGATCCACACCGCGGAGAGACGCTCCGGCAAGCCGTGGACAGTGAGTCCGGCGACGGACAGGACCGCGCACGAAACAGCGATGAAGACCGATGCCCAGGCCACGAGCAACCCGTCGATCCGGGGCACCGAGCGTGCGAAGCGGAACATCGTCGGGACCCAGCCGACGGCGCCGAAGAGCCAGCCGAACGGGAGGCCGATCACCAACGTCCCGATCGCGACGATCGAGGCCGTGGTCACGCCGACGGCCACCCGGACGACGTGCAGCCGCCACGAAGCCCGGAGGTCCTGGCCGTGGTACGCCGTCCGTCCGGCCACGGCCAGGGCGACCGCACCGGCTGCGACGACGACGGCACACGTCACGCACACGACCGCGCCGAGCACCTCGCCGAACCGCGTCCCGAGCAGCGCGATGAGAACGGCGAGCGCCACTAGGCAGACCGGGAGTGTCCAGACCTCGTGGATCCGCGTCGGGGTGTTCAGCACCCAGCCGGGCGGCGGCGCCTCCTCGACGGTGTCCTCTGCTCGGGTGTCCACCGGCCCATCATCCTCGTGGCCGTCCTCCCGCGCGCGGCACCGGGGGACACCGCGGCTGGGCGGGGAGCGGCACCACGCTCGGTAGAACGGATCAATGACACGTGTGGCTGTGGTGACCGGTGGTTCGGCGGGACTCGGACGGGCGACGGTGCGCGAGCTCGCCGCCCGGGGCTGGGACGTCGCGGTCCTCGCCCGCGGGAAGGACGGTGTCGACGCTGCGGTCGCCGAGGTCGAGGCAGCAGGACGCCGCGGGCTGGCGGTGCTCGTGGACGTCTCCGAGCGCGAGGCCGTCGAGGCCGCGGCCGACCGGGTCGAAGCCGAGCTCGGGCCGATCGACCTCTGGGTGAACGACGTGATGGTCGGCGTCTTCGGACGGTTCCTCGACACCGACCCCGACGACTTCGAACGGGCGCTCCACGTCACCTACCTGGGCTGCGTGAACGGCACCCGGGCGGCACTGTCCCGCATGGTCCCCCGCGATCGGGGCCAGGTGATCCAGGTCGGTTCGGCACTGGGCTTCCGCGGGATCCCCCTGCAGGCCGCGTACTGCGGCGCCAAGCACGCGATCGTCGGGTTCACCGAGTCGGTCGTGTCCGAGCTCGAGGAGCAGGGCAGCAAGGTCGCGATCTCCCGGGTCGACATGCCGGCACTCAACACGATCCAGTTCCAGTGGGTGAAGTCGAAGCTGCCGCACCAGGCGCAGCCCGTCGCGCCGATCTACCAGCCCGAGGTGGGCGCACGGGCGATCGCCACGACGGCCGAACGGCCCCGACGTCGCACGTGGGTGGGCGAGTCGACCGTCTACACGATCCTCGGCAACCGCATCAGCGGGCGGTTCGCCGACTGGTACGCCGCGAAGACCCTGGTGTCCGGGCAGCAGGCACCGCAGAAGGACGGCGCCGCACTCGGTGTCAACCTCCACGACCCGATCCCCGGTGACCACGGAGCACACGGCGTGTTCGACGACTCGGCGCACGCCTGGTCGCCGCAGACGTGGTGGGTCGAGCACCGCCGGCTCGGCAACGGCATCCTCGGCGCCGCAGTCGGTGCCGTCGGGGTCATCGCGCTCGCGGCGGGGCGTCGGAAGTGAGGACGGTCGAGGTCCTCCGGCTCGCGGTCGCCGGTGGCCACGCGGTCCGGCTCGTCGGCCGGCGCGGGACACCGGTGCTCGACGCGGTGCTCGCGGTGCGGCAGACGGCGCAGGCGGTGCTCGTGTCGCGGTCCGGTTCCCGGGACGCCCACACCGCGAGCGCCGTCGTGGACGTGCTGCACGGCGCGTCGATGATCCCGGTCGCGCTGCTCGGTGGTCGTCTGCGCGGGTTCGCGGCCGTGCAGGTGCTCCTCGCGACGGTCCTCACGGTCGCGGAGGTCGCCGCCGTCGGACACGGGCACGGTCGGCGCCACCGCTGACGGTCTGTCGGCGGTGGTCGGTACCGTCCCGCCATGAGCACGATCTACTCCGTCGCGTCGTCCCTCGACGGCTTCGTCGCCGCCCCCGGTGACGACCTCGACTGGCTCCTCCGGTTCGGGTTCGAGCCGTTCCAGGAGCACCACGACCGGTTCTTCGCCGACGTCGGCGTGCTCGTCATGGGAGCGACGACGTACGAGTGGTTGCTCGAGCACGACGACACGTGGGCGTACCCGGACCGCCCGACCTGGGTGTTCACGAGTCGCGAGCTCGCCGTCCCGTCCGGCGCGGACGTGCGGTTCGTCTCCGGCGACGTCACGGCGCACCAGGACGCGATCGTCGCGGCCGCCGCCGGTCGCGACGTCTGGGTGGTGGGCGGCGGGCTGCTCGCCGCCCAGTACCAGGAGGCCGGCCTCCTCGACGAACTACGCGTGACCGTCATGCCCGTCGCGCTCGGCGCGGGCACGCCGCTCCTGCCGGTCGCGGCCCCGACGTCCGTCTTCGACCTGGTCGACACGACGACGTTCGAGGGCGGTGCGGTCGAACTGCACCACCGTCGCGGACGCGACTGACGGGAGGCACGGGTCGCGTGACGCGCGCACGGCCCGCGGGAAGGGCGCCGGGACAGGCCGTCGGTCACGCGACGTGCGCGCGGAACGTGCGCAGGGCCTCCAGGCGGAGGGTCGCGTCACGCGACGTGCGCGCGGAACGTGCGCAGGGCCTCCAGTCGGGCCGCGTCGAGACCCGACCGTTCGACGAAGCGGTCGACGTCGAACCCGTCGACCGCAGCGCGGAACGCGCCCGCGACGGTCGTTCCGTGCTCCGCGCAGAGCGCCTCGATCTTCCCCTCCGGGAGCGGCACACCGATCGACTCGTACAAGGCGGGAGCGGTCTCGACGGTCACGAGGAAGTCGTCGACGACGGCGGAGGGCTCGACGCCCGCGATCGTGAGGAGCGCGAGGGCGACGATGCCGGTGCGGTCGCGGCCACCCGCACAGTGGAAGAGCACCCCGCCCGGGGGCGCGTCCGCGATCGCGGCGAGTGCACGGCCGGTGCGCTCGGGCAGTTCCGCGAGGTGCGGCCCGTAGTACAGCGGCGTCCCGACCAGCCCGGTCTCCCAGTAGGCCTCCCAGAACCCCGGGGCGTCGTCGAGCCCGTCGTGGTCGACGACCACCGTCCTGAGCCACTCCGGGCGGGGACCGGTGTCCTTCGCCCGCTCCGACGGTGCACGGAGGTCGACGACGGTCCGGATCCCGTCGTCGTGGAGCGTCCGCCAGCCCTCGGTGGTGACCCGGTCGACGCTCTCCGACCGGACGATCCTGCCGCGCGGGGTCGTCCCGCCGGCACGGAGCGGGAGTCCGCCGAGGTCTCGGGCGTTGAACAGGCCCTCGACGTGGAGCGTGCGGTCGTCAGACACGGAGCTCCTGGAAGTCGGGGTCGAGGTCGCCGAAGCGGTGCGCGGTGATCGACACGGACTGCTCGCGGAGGAACGGGAGCATCTCGATGACTCCGGACTCGACCACGGGTGCGTCGTGGATCGCGGTGTCCACGCTGACGCCGAGGGCTTCCTCGAGGGCGAGGGGGTCGCCGCCGAGCAGGCGGATGCGGCTCCCCGGGCCGCCGAACGCGGTGTGGCGCGGTCGGTCGTCCGGCTGGGAGAGCACCTGGTCGAGGGCGTCCTGCTGCTCGTCGTCGGGGTCGCTCCACCGCTGGTCGAACACTGCGCCGGACGCTGCCCGCGCGAGGAACTCCTCGTCGCTCTCGACCACGTGGTCGACGACGTCGAGCGGGGACCGGGAGGACGCGAGCAACTGCGTGAGCGGTCCGGGCAGCGGACGGGACGTGCTCAGCATGAGGTGAGCGCGGGCGGCGGTCGCAGCGGCGAGCACCCGGACGAGGTCGCCCGTCGCCGAGTCCTCCGCGTGCCGGACGATCACGGACTGCGGGCGGTAGCGGAGCACGTTGCGCTGCACGACGAGCCCGGAGCCGTCGTGCGAGCGGCCGTACCGTGACTCGCGGGCACGGACGTCGCTCAGGGCACCCGCACGGACCTGGTCGAACTCCTCGAACGACAGCCCGCTCCGTGCCGCCTCGATGAGGGCCGTCACCCGTGGCGGGAGTCCGTGCAGCTGGATGCTCTTGTGGACCGTCCGCTCGGTGCGCTCCCAGCGGCCGAGCGTCGCGACGTACAACGGCCCGCCGGCCTTGGTGCCGGTGCCGACCGACGACCGCTTCCAACCACCGAACGGCTGCCGACCGATGACCGCGCCGGTGATGCCCCGGTTGACGTACAGGTTGCCTGCCTGCACGGTGGCGAGCCAGTCCGCGACCTCGTCGACGTCGAGCGAGTGGATGCCCGCGGTGAGGCCGTAGTCGGTCCCGTTCTGGATCGCCACCGCCTGCTCGAGGGTCTCCGCCCGCACGATGCCGAGCACCGGGCCGAAGTACTCCGTCTGGTGGAAGTCGCTGCCGGGTCGGACGCCGTCGCGGATGCCGGGGGACCACAGCCGCCCGGAGTCGTCGAGGGGCTCCGGCTGCACGAGCCAGGACTCCCCCGGGCCGAGCTCGGTGAGTCCGGCGCGGAGCTTGCCCGTCGGCTCGGCGATCACCGGGCCCACCTGCGCGCTCGGGTCGTCCGGCCAGGCCACCCGCAGCGTCCGGGTGGCGTCCACGAGCTGGCGTCGGAAGCGCTCGCTCTCGCCGACGGAGCCGACGAGCACGACGAGCGACGCGGCGGAGCACTTCTGCCCGGCGTGCCCGAACGCCGACTGCACGACGTCCTGCACGGCGAGGTCGAGGTCGGCGCTCGGCGTCACGACGATCGCGTTCTTGCCGCTCGTCTCGGCGGTCAGCGGGAGGCCGGCGCGCCACCACCGGAAGGAGCGGGCGGTGTCGGCGCTGCCGGTCAGCAGCACGCGGTCGACCGCGGGGTGGGCGACGAGCTCGCGGCCCAGGGCGTCCTCGTCGAGGTCGACCAGCTGGAGGAGCGAGTGCGGGACCCCGGCGTCCCAGAGCACGTCGGCGAGGAGCGCACCGCACCGCTTGGCTTCGGGTGCGGGCTTGAGCACGACCCCGCTGCCCGCGGCGAGCGCGGCGAGCACCCCACCGGCAGGGATGGCGACCGGGAAGTTCCACGGCGGGACGACGACGGTCAGCCGGGGCGGGACGAACCGGGCGCCGTCCCCGTCGAGCGCGGCCAACTGTCGGGCGCTCTCGGCGTAGTGGTGGGCGGCGTCGACGGCCTCGGTCACTTCGACGTCGGCCTCACTGATGGTCTTGCCCGTCTCGGCGGCCATCACCTCGATGAGGTCGGCCCGTCGGGTCTCGAGTTCGTGCCCGATGAGGTCGAGGAGCTCGGCGCGGTCGGTCGGGTCCTGCCGTCCCCAGTTCACGCCGGCCTGGGCGGTCCGGGCGACGATCCGTTCGAGCGTCGACCGGTCGACGACCTTGGCCCCGCGGATGGTCTGCGCGCCCAGCTGGGACTTCGGGACACGTCGGAGGACGTCCAGCGCCCAGCTGCGGTTGGCGGCGATGGAGGGGTCGGTGTCGGGGGCGTTCCGGAAGGCGTCGCGGTGCTCGGGTTCGCCGAGCGGGCGACGGCGGTCCTGCGTGCGGTTCGTCGCGGGCACCGGCTGGTCGAGGGCGGCGACCGAGGCCAGGTACCGGCCGTGCTCGCGGTCGAAGACGCTGGCGTCGCGGTCGATGTCGAAGGCTCCGGAGATGAAGTTCTCGGGGCTCGCGCTCTCCTGCAGGCGTCGGGCGAGGTAGGCGATGGCGGAGTCGAACTCCTCCGGCTGCACGACGGGCGTGTAGAGCAGGATCCCGCCGACGTCGGCGCGCACCGCCTCGGCGTGCGTGGACGCCATGCCGAGCAGCATCTCGACGTCGACCGCGTCGGTGACCCCGCGGCGCTGTGCGAGCACCCACGCGGTGGCGAGGTCGAAGAGGTTGTGCCCGGCGACCCCGACCCGGACGGCGTCGGTGCGCTCGGGCGTCAGGGCGGTGTCGAGCATCCGGAGGTAGGCCGTGTCGGTCTCGCGCTTGCTGCCCCACGTCGCGAGCGGCCACTCGTGCAGGATCGCGTCGACGTGCTCCATCGCGAGGTTCGCACCCTTGACGAGCCGCACCTTGACCGGCGCTCCCCCTCGGGTGCGGCGTGCCTGTGCCCACGTGGTCAGCCGGTCGAGGGCCCCTGCGGCGTCGGGCAGGTACGCCTGCAGCACGATGCCGGCCTCGAGCCCCGCGAACTCGTCGCGGTCGAGCAGCGTCGTGAACACCGCGAGCGTGACGTCGAGGTCGCGGTACTCCTCCATGTCGAGGTTGATGAACTTCGCCGGGCGACCCTCGGCGAGCGGAGCGGCGGCGAGGCGGTACAGCGGGACGAGCCGGTCGACCACCCGCTCGACCGTCTGGTCGAACGCCCACGCCGACATCTGCGGCACGACCGAGCTCACCTTGATCGAGACGTAGTCGACGTCGTCGCGGGCGAGGAGGTCCGTCGTGCCCTGCAGCCGGCGGTCGCTCTCGGCCGTGCCGAGCACGGCCTCGCCGAGCAGGTTGACGTTGAGTCGGGTGCCCGCGCCGCCGACCTTCGCGAGCGCCGGACCGAGTTTCGCCGGGGTCGCGTCGATCACCAGGTGCCCGGTCATCCGACGCAGGATCCGCCGCGCGGTCGGGATCACGGCCCACGGCGCCATCGTCGCGAACCCGCCGCCGAGCGTGACCGCGCCGCGGAGGTACCAGGCGAGGAACTCGGGGACGTCCTGGCTGAGCTTCTCGAGGTTGCGGGCGGCGACCCTGGGGTCCTCCGGCCGGATCACCCGGTCGACGAAGCCGCGGGTGAAGTCCAGCCCCTGCTCGTCGCGGAGCACCCCCGCCAGCCGTGCCGCACCCGGGTCCGGCTTGATGCCCGCGGAGGCCGCCAGCCAGCGACGCACGAGGGCCACGGCGTCGTCGGTGCAGTCGGCGATGCTGGGGGTCGGCATGTCCCGATCGTATGCCGCCGCACCGACGCTCCCTCGGAGCACGCCGTGCGTCGCCGGAGGGTCATCCGGACGGATGAAACCGGCGTCGCTCCGGGCATCCGTCGATACGCTGTCGAGCATGGTGACGCAGGACGACGAGGGGCACGACTGGGTCACGTGGGACACCTACCACGACGCCTGGCGACGGCTGGACCGGGCGCTCGACCACGCCGTGCAGGAGGGCGCGGGCATCTCGATCCCGGAGTTCGAGATCCTCATCGGGCTGCACCGCGACCCCGACCACCGGCTGCGCGTGCGCGACATCGCAGCGGGCATCGGCTGGGAGAAGTCCCGCGTCAGCCACCAGGTCACGCGCATGGTCGCCCGCGGGCTGGTGGAGCGGGCCGACTGCCCCACCGACGGCCGCGGCAGCTGGGTCTCGATGACCCCCGACGGCCGTCGCGCGGTGCTGTCCGGCATCCGTGCGCACACGGCCGCGTTGGAGGACCTGTTCTGGAGGCCCGTGGGGACCGACGCGGGCACGCTGCGGACCGTCAGTGCGCGCGTCCACACCGCGATCGGTCCGGTGGACCTGGAAGCAGCGGACCGCTAGAGGTCGACGTCCGCGAGGACGCGGTCGTCGCCGCGGAGCCGGACCTGCACGCTCGCGATGTCGCCTCGGGGCACGGTCGTCGAGGCCGACAGCCCGCGGGCGTCCTCCCCTGCCGCTGACCACGAGGCCACCGTCTCCGCCGTGCCGTCGTCACGCACCACGACGAGGTCGTACTGGACCGAGCCGTCCGACGCCCAGGACTTCCCGCCGTACGAGCAGCCCCAGTCGAAGCGCGTGCCCCACGGCTCGCCGCTGACGGCCAGGTCGACGTCGAGACCACGGGCGCCGACGAGCGAGTACCGGTCGGCAGCGCTCTGCGAGGCGGCCTGCACGGACGCGGGGTCGACCCGTGCGGTCCCGACCGCGAGCCCGCCGAGCACGGCTGCGAGCACGGCCGCCGCCGCAGTGGCGGCGACCCACACCCGACGACGGCGCCGACGGTGACGGACCCGGTGGGCCACGGAGGCGAGGGTGCCCTCGGAACCGGTGTCGGGCCTCCCGTCCGGCTCCGCGATCTCGACCGCCTGGTCGGCCGGGAGCTTCCCGAGCAGGCCGGGCAGTCCGACCAGCTCGGCGACGGCGGCCGCGCAGCGGTCGCACGTCTCGAGGTGACGCTCGTACTCGAGCCGCTCGTCCGCCGGCAGCGAGCCGAGCACGTAGGCGGCGTCCCACTCGGCGTAGCGGTCGTCGCTCATCGGGTCACTCCTCGTTCCTGCAGTGCGAGCCGGAGGGCCCGCAGACCGTAGTGCAGCCGCGACTTCGCGGTGCCCTCCGGGATGTCGTGCCGCCGGGCGATCTCCGGCACGGTGTGGCCGAGCCAGTACGCGTCCACCACCACCCGACGGTGGTCCGGGCTGAGCGAGGCGAGCGCGTCCGCCACGACGATGCGGTCGAGGACGGCGTCGGTGCGGTCGGCCTCGGCACGGTCGACCGGCTGCTCCGTGCCGTGCTCGTGTCGGTTCCGGGCCGACCGGGCGTCGTCCACGACGAGGTTCCGCGCGACCGTGAAGAGCCATGCCCGGACACTGTCGGGCGTCCGCTCGAGCACGGCCGGTCGCTGCCAGGCGCGCACCATCGTCTCCTGCACGACGTCCTCGACGGTGTGGCCGTTCCGCGTCAGGTGCCGGACGTACCGCGTGAGCGCGTCGCCGTGCTCACGGTGGAGCGTGGCGAGCAGCTCGTCGGCGGAGCGTCCGGTGACCATCACTTCTCCAGGTCGAGGGAGAACTCCACGGAGCCCTTCGGGTCCACCGTGACGAAGCCGAGGGACGGGGCCTGGACGCCGTAGTCCTCGAAGGTGATCGGGATGCTGCCGGCGACCTGCACCGTGCCGTCCCCCGCCACGGCGACCTGGGCGTCGGCGGTGACGGGCTTCTCGACGCCGTGCAGGTCCATCGTGCCGGTCAGCGTGACGTCCTGGGCGGAACCGTCGAGCGCGCCGGAGACGTCGACGGGCTTCGTCAGCGTGAAGGTCGCCGTGGGGTGCTGGTCGGTCTGCAGCGCGGTGTTCCGGAAGTACTCGTCGCGTGCCGACTCCGGCGTGCTGATCTTCGCGACCTGGACCGTGACGGTCGCCTTCGTGAGGGAGCCGCCGCTGACCTCGGCGGTGCCCTCGACGTCCTTCGTGCGTCCGACCACGTTCACATCCTGGCCCTGGAGCGTCTCGTGCACCCGGTAGCCCGCGAACGAGTCGCCCGTGGACTTCCAGCTGCCGTCCGCCTCGGACGCGGAGAGCTTCCCCGTGCCGCCGGACGGCGCGGCGCTGAGCGACGGAGCGGCCGCGGCCTGTCCGTTGACGGTGTTCGCGTAGATGACCGGGCCGGCGATCGCTGCAGCGGCGCCGACGACCACGACGCCGGAGGCGATGCCGATGATGACCTTGGTGCGTGTGCGGAGTCCCATACCCTTCACGACGAGACAGCGGACCGGATCGTTCACCGGGTCTCGATCGGCGTGGCGATCCGTGCCAGGCTGAGGGTGTGGGAGCGCAGTCACCGGTCGTCGTCGCCGTGGCCCGAGACGGGGGTCACCACTTCAGCAAGCCGCTCGTGGACGAGGTCGTCCTCGTCGCCGGGTGGGGCATCGAGGGGGACGCCCACGCCGGCACCACCGTGCAGCACCGGTCCCGGGTGGCGCGGGACCCCTCGCAGCCGAACCTCCGCCAGGTGCACCTGCTGCACGCCGAGCTCTTCGACGAGGTCGCGGACGCCGGGTTCGCCGTGGCCCCGGGCGACATGGGCGAGAACGTCACGACGCGCGGCGTCGACCTGCTCGGGCTGCCGGCCGGGACCGTCCTGTACCTCGGCGAGACCGCGAGCGTGCGGGTGACGGGCCTCCGGAACCCGTGCCAGCAGATCAACGGGTTCGAGCCGGGGTTGCTCAAGGCGGTGCTCGGCCGCGCCGAGGACGGGTCCGTGGAGCGGAAGGGCGGCGTGATGTCCGTCGTGCTCACGGGTGGGACCGTCCGACCGGGCGACACCGTCCGGGTCGAGCTGCCCGAGGGCGCCCCGGAGCCGCTGCAGCCCGTCTGACCCGGTCTACGGCGCACGAAACGCGCGCGTTTCGACGTCCCGCGCGTCGATCGACACGTGCGTCGTCGAAACGCGCGCGTTTCGTCTGCCCACGCCTGGCACAGTGGACCCGTGCAGCACCACGGAACCGTCGTCGTCGCCGGCTGCGGCGACCTGGGGACCGAGGCCGGTCTCCGCTTCGCCGCGCTCGGCCACCACGTGATCGGCCTGCGTCGACGCGCCGAACTCCTGCCGGCGCCCTTGGTCGGTCGGAGCACGGACCTCCGGAACGAGGTCCCGACGATCCCGGACGACACCGCGGTCGTGGTCGTCGCGACCG
Source organism: Curtobacterium sp. NPDC089689 (assembly GCF_044749145.1). NCBI lineage: Bacteria > Bacillati > Actinomycetota > Actinomycetes > Micrococcales > Microbacteriaceae > Curtobacterium > Curtobacterium sp. NPDC089689. The sequence continues at coordinate 1,027,469 of NZ_JBIVHJ010000001.1, forward strand.
CAGCGGGCAGCAGGGACGTCGACGAGTACCGGGCGACCTACGTCGACGGGCTCCGGAACGTCCTCGACGGCGTCGATGCGTCCACCGCCGAACCGCGCATCGTCGTCGTGTCCTCGACCGCGGTGTACGACGTGGACGACGGGAGCGAGGTCACCGAGGACACCCCGGTCCGTGGCAGCACCCCGACGGCCGCCGTGCTCGTCGAGGCCGAGGAACTGCTCCGACGGCGCGCACCCGGTGCCGTGCTGCTCCGGCTGTCGGGGGTCTACGGTCCCGGTCGCGAGCGGCTGGTCGACCAGGTCCGCTCCGGCAGCGCCCGACTCGCGCCGGGCACCTCCCCGCACACGAACCGCATCCACCGGGACGACGCGGCCGCGGCTCTGATGCACCTCGCGACCCTTGAGGACCCGGCGCCGACCTACCTCGGGACCGACGACGAGCCGGTGCGCCTCGACGACGTGCTCCGGTTCCTCGCCACCGAACTCGGCGTCGACGTACCCGTCCGCGGTGACGGCGACGGGCGGCAGGCGGGCGGGGACAAGCGGCTCTCGAACGCGCTGCTCCGCTCGACGGGCTGGGCACCGCGGTACCCGACCTTCCGCGAGGGCTACCGAGCCGTCCTCGCCGGCGAGGGCACGCGGCACCCCTGACGCGCGAGTCGGTCGCGGTGCGCGTCCGCCCGTGCGGTCACGCACCACGCGACGGAGGTCACGCAGAACCACCGGGAGCCGCGGTTCGAGGTGACCCGCGTCGTGCGCCGACACCGCGCGGCGGCGCAGCCCCCGACCAGGAACCGGACGGGAGGCCCGTGGCGGCGCCGCCACGAGCCTCCAGTGCGTCCTGTGGTCGCGTCAGCGACCGTCAACCGTCAGTGCTCGTCGTAGTGGTCCTCGTGCCGAGCGTGGCGGTGGCCGTCGTGGACGAAGTCGACGTGGTCGCCGTGCTCGACGGTCTCGTGCTCGCCGCCGTCGTGCTCGTGGTCGTGCTGCGAGACGTCGTGCTCGGCGATGCGGTGCTCGTCGTCGCCGGGTGCCGGGGTGGGGTCGGTGTCGGTCATGATTCCTCCTGAGATCGGTTCTCAACAGGAGAATACGGGCGCGGATGGCGTGTGTCCGGCGACTGTGTCGACGCTCAGTGGTGCCGGTGGTCCTGGATGGTCATGCGCGGCCCGAACGACGGCTTCCGGAAGCCCGAGCCCCCGATGAGCCGCACGACCCGCTCGCGGTGCCCGCGGTACGGCTCGAGCAGCTCGAGCATCCCGTCGTCGTCGACCGGACCGCCCGTCAGCGCCCACCCGACGAGGGCCGGCACGTGGTAGTCGCCCACGCTCGGAGCATCCGGATCCCCGTGCGCCCGCTGGGCCGTCTCGGCGGCGGTCCACCCACCGACACCGGGCACCGACTGCAGCCGGTCGGACACCACCGCGCCACCACGGCCGAGCGTCAGGGTGCGCTCGAGGGCCGGCGCGACCCGCATCGCCCGCATCACGGTGGCCGACCGGCCGGGCTCGATGCCGGCCCGGTGCCACTCCCAGCTCGGGATCGCCGCCCACCCGGACGCGGTCGGCTGCACCCACATGTCGGCCGGGGCCGGACCGGGAGCGGGCGTCCCGAAGCGCCGCAGGAGGTACCGCCACGCGCGCCACGCCTGCCGCGAGGTCACCTTCTGCTCCATGATCGCCGGCACGAGGGCCGCGACCACCGCGTTCGTCCGGAGCAGCCGCAGGCCGGGCTGCCGGTGCCGGGCGTCGACGAGGAACGGGTGCGAGGACACGTCGAGGTCGGACCAGTCGTCACCGCGGCCGAGCATCTCGGGGGCGTGCGCCACCGCCCACTCGGCGCCGTCGCCCCACGCCGAGACGGCGATCGCGTCGGGTCCGGCCCGGCGGACGAGCACCGACGCCGGCCCCGCGGGCGTCCGGAGCGCGAGCCAGGTGTCCGCACCCACCACACGGAAGGCGGGGTCACCGGAGCCGCGCTGCAGGGGTCGGAGCGTCGCGCGGACGTCCACCGCCCCTGCCGGTCGGTACACCGTGTCGATCCGTCCGGCTGCGTGGTCGACGCCACCGACGGCGGTGACGGACGCAGCGAGGGACACCCCAGGATGGTAATGCGGAACCACCGTCAGTCATGATGGGCGTGTCCCACCACCACCGACGATGGAGTTCCCGTGCGCATCGGCATCCTCACCTCCGGCGGCGACTGCCCCGGCCTCAACGCGGTCATCCGCGCGATCGTGCTCAAGGGCATCGCGATCCACGGACACGAGTTCGTGGGCTTCCGCGACGGCTGGCGGGGCGTCGTCGACGGCGACATCGTCCCGCTCGGCCGCAAGGACATCCAGGGCATCGCGAAGCAGGGCGGCACGATCCTCGGGACGAGCCGCACGAACCCGTTCGAGGGCGAACGCGGCGGCGTGGAGAACATCGAGCGGACGCTGGAGCGACACGGCATCGACGCCATCGTCGCGATCGGCGGCGAGGGCACGCTGGCGGCGGCGAAGCGACTGACCGACGCGGGGCTCAAGATCGTCGGCGTCCCGAAGACCGTCGACAACGACCTCGGCGCCACCGACTACACCTTCGGCTTCGACACCGCCGTCGCGATCGCGACCGAGGCCATGGACCGCCTCCGGACCACGGGTGAGTCGCACTCGCGCTGCATGGTCGCCGAGGTCATGGGCCGCCACGTCGGCTGGATCGCCCTGCACTCCGGCATGGCCGCGGGCGCCCACGCGATCCTCATCCCCGAGCAGAAGACGAGCATGGAGCAGATCGCGCAGTGGGTGCGCGCCGCCTACGACCGCGGCCGTGCGCCGCTCGTCGTCGTCGCGGAGGGGTTCGTCCCCGACCACGAGGACAACGCCCACACCGAGCGCGGACTCGACGCCTTCGGCCGGCCGCGGCTCGGCGGGATCGGGGAGCGGCTCGCGCCGCTCATCGAGGAGATGACGGGCATCGAGACCCGCGCCACGACCCTCGGGCACATCCAGCGCGGCGGGACGCCGACCGCGTACGACCGGGTGCTCTCGACCCGGCTCGGGCTCGCGGCGATCGACTCGGTCGTCGAGGAGCGGTGGGGTCGCATGGTCGCACTCAAGGGGACCGACATCGTGCACGTCTCGTTCGACGAGGCGCTCGGCGAGCTCAAGACCGTTCCCCAGGATCGGTACGACGAAGCCGCCATCATGTTCGGCTGAGTGCCGCTCGCGAGCGCGAGACTCGTGGTGACGACCCGGCCTGGAGGCACGGGGTAGCGTCCGACAGGTGACCCGCGCCGTCCTCGTCTCCCGTTCCGCCCCGCCCGCCCTCACGGAGGTCGACCTCCCGGACCCCGCCGAGGGCGAGGTCCTCGTCGACGTCACGACGTCGAGCGTCAACTACAAGGACGGCCTCGCCCTCGCCGGGAACCCCGGCGTGGCGCGGGTCGATCCCCTCGTGCCCGGCATCGACGTCGTCGGCACGGTGTCCGCCCTCGGCCCGGGCGTGCACGGCGTCGCGATCGGTGACCGGGTGACGTGCAACGGCGCCGGCCTCGGTGAGACCCGGAACGGCGGGTGGGCGTCCCACACCGTGGTGCCCGCCGACGCCCTGGTGGTGCTACCCGACGACATCGAGGACTCCTTCGCCGCCGCGATCGGCACCGCGGGATTCACGGCGCAGCTCAGCGTCCTCGCACTGGAGCGGGTGGTCGCGCCCGACGACGGGCCGGTGCTCGTGACCGGTGCGTCCGGCGGGGTCGGGACGGTGGCGATCGCCCTGCTCGCGGCCCGCGGGTACTCGGTGACGGCGTCGACCGGGCGGGTGGCGAACGCCGACTCCCTCCGTCGGCTCGGCGCGACGGACGTGGTGGACCGGGCCGCGCTGTCGGACCTCGGCAAGCCCCTGCAGCGTGCGACGTGGGCGGGCGCGGTGGACAGCGTCGGGGGCGCGACCCTCGCCAACGTGCTCGCCGCCACCCGGTGGGGCGGGGCGGTCACGGCGTGCGGACTCGCCCAGGACTCCGCGCTGCCGACGACCGTGATGCCCTTCATCCTGCGAGCGGTGTCGCTGCTCGGCGTCAACTCGGTCGAGGCGCCGCAAGCGCTGCGGCAGCGGGCGTGGGACCGGCTCGCGACCGATCTCGACCCGGCGCTGCTCGCCGACGTCACCCGGACGGTGTCCCTGCCCGATGCGATCGGCGTCGGAGCGGAGGTCGTCGCGGGACGAGTACACGGTCGGACGGTCGTCGACGTGACGGCGGCGTGAACGACCGAAATACTGCTACGCCATTATTTCACAAACGCTTGCACATTGACACGTTAGGATTGGAGTACAACACGTCTGACCCGTGAGGAGCACCGATGCCGGTCCCGAAGTCCACCGTCGAGAACTCGCCGCGGAAGCTCCTGCGCGACGTGGTGCTCGAGAAGATGCTCGCCGCGATCCAGGACGGCACGCTGCAGGCCGGCGAACGACTCAACGACGACGAACTCGTCGCCTGGCTCGGTGTGAGTCGCACCCCCATCCGCGAGGCCATCGCGAAGCTCGTCGACTACGGCCTCGTCGAGATGGAGGCGAACCGCTACACACGTATCGCGACCCCCACGGGCAAGCAGGCCACGGACACGACGCAGGTCCTCGGCGGGTTCATGGAGATGGCCGCCCGCTGGGGCGTCCCGCAGCTCGACGACGACGCGGCGAAGGCCCTCGTGGACCACCTCGAGGCCGTCCGCAGCTACGCCGACGCGCACGACAAGCGCATGGACGCCGAGATCGAGCAGGTCATGCTGCTCCTGATCCGCGCCGCCGACAACCAGCTCCTCGACAAGCTGTCCGAGTCGTTGCTGCCCCGCGCACGATTCCTCTCGCTGGCACAGGGCCCGTGGGAGTTCTGGGACTACCAGCACGCCGTCGACCCGCTCCGCGCGGCGATCGCCAAGCGTGACGGTGACGGTGCAGCCGCGGCCATCCGTGCGCTCACCGCGACGGCGGAGCACCAGGCCGAGGAGCTGCGGGCCGCCGGCGCGACGTCCTGACGACCGGCGCCGCGCCGTGACCGACACCCTGATCCAGGCCACCGGCGTCCGGGTGACGCGGTCCGGACGCGATCTCCTGCACGACGTCGACCTGACCGTCCGGCAGGGCGAGCACTGGGCGCTCCTCGGGCCGAACGGTGCCGGCAAGTCCACGCTGCTCGCCGTGCTCGGCGCGACCGGACACCCCACGGCCGGCACCGTCGAGCTGCTCGGGCGCCGGCTCGGACGGGTCGACGTGCGGGAACTCCGCGAGCGCATCGGCCACGTGGACCCTCGGCACCGCATGACCTCGCCGCTGACGGTGCTCGAGACCGTGCTCACGGGCGTCACCGGCACGACCGACCTCATGCTGCGCTGGACCCCGACGGCCGACCAGGTGGCCGCCGCCGAGCAGCACGTCGCCGACGTCGGGCTCGCCGCACGCCGGGACGCCCGGTGGCCGGTGCTGTCGCAGGGCGAACGCGGTCGGGCACTCATCGCCCGTGCCCTCATGGCCGAACCGCGGCTGCTGCTGCTCGACGAACCCGCGACCGGACTCGACGTCGCCGCGCGCGAGCACCTGCTCGAGACCGTGGATGCGCTCCGGCACCGGCACCCCGGACTCGGCAGCGTGATGGTCACGCACCACCTCGAGGACCTGCCGACCTCGACCTCGCACGCCATGCTGCTGCGCGACGGTCGTGCGGTCGCTCAGGGCACCGCGGACGACGTGATCACCTCGTCCGCGGTGTCGCATGCCTTCGACTTCCCGCTCGCCATCGTGCGTTCGGAGGGCCGCTGGCACGCTCGCCGAGCGGTGTAGGCGACCCGCGCCTCCCGGCCGGTCCCGCGGGGACCAGCCGCCGGCCGGGCGCGCCGCTAGGCCGTGGCAGCCGCCGCCGCGCGGGCGGCGGCGGGCAAGGCGTCGAGGACCCGGCCGACGGCACGGTCGTCGTGCGCCGCCGTGACGAACCACGCCTCGAAGACGCTCGGCGGGAGCGTCACGCCCTGGTCGAGCATGCTGTGGAAGAACGGCGCGTACCGGAACGCCTCCTGCGCACGGACGTCGTCGTAGTTCCGCGGCGCGGTCTCCGTGAACGCGAACGAGAACAGGTTCCCGGCGTGCTGCACGGTGTGGGCGACCCCGGCGGCGGACAGCGCCTCGCTCGTCGCGGTCGCGATCGTGGCAGCGGTGCGGTCGAGGTGCGCGTACACCTCCGACGTCGCGGCACGCAGGGTGGCGATGCCCGCCGCGACCGCGAGCGGGTTCCCGGAGAGGGTGCCCGCCTGGTACACCGGGCCGAGCGGCGCGAGGAAGTCCATCACCTCGCGACGGCCACCCAACGCGGCGAGCGGCATCCCACCGCCGATGACCTTGCCGAACGTCACGAGGTCGGGCTTCCACCCGGCACCGTCGGGCACGACCTTCGACGCCTCGAGGCCCCACCACCCGGCGCTGCCGACACGGAAGCCGGTGAGGACCTCGTCGACGATGAGGAGCGCACCGTGCGACTTCGTGATCTGCGCCAGGGCACGGTTGAACCCGCGCTCCGGAGCGAGGACGCCCATGTTCGCGGCGGCGGCCTCGACGATGACGGCGGCGATGCGCTCGGAGTGCTCGTCGAAGGCGCGACGGACGGCGTCGAGGTCGTTGTAGGGCAGTACGAGCGTCTGCGCGGCGGTCTCGGCGGTGATCCCGGCGGACCCGGGCATCGCGAGCGTCGCGACACCGGACCCGGCCTCGGCGAGGAGCGAGTCGGAGTGCCCGTGGTAGTGCCCGGCGAACTTCACCAGGAGGTCACGGCCGGTGTACCCGCGGGCGAGTCGGATCGCCGTCATCGTCGCCTCGGTGCCCGTCGACACCATGCGGATCTTCTCGATCGGTCCGTCGCCGTCGACCGAGACCCGCTGCTTGACGAGCTCGGCGAGCTCGGTCTCGCCCGGGGTCGACGCCCCGAACGAGAGCCCCCGCGAGGCCGCCTGCTGCACGGCCTCGACCGTGCCGGGGTGGGCGTGCCCGAGGATCGCCGGCCCCCACGACGCGACGAGGTCGACGTACTCGCGACCCTCGGCGTCGGTGACGTAGGCGCCCTTCGCGGCGGTCAGGAACCGGGGCGTGCCGCCGACCGAGCCGTAGGCCCGCACCGGCGAGTTGACGCCGCCGGGGATGCTGTTCTTCGCGCGCCCGAAGAGCTGGTCGTTCGTGGTGGTCGTCGTGGTGGTCATTCGGGGGCCTTCCCGGTCGAGGCGACGCCGGACACCGCCGCGGTGCTGCCGGACGTGCGCAGGCCGGCCTCCTGGTTGAGCTTCCGAGCGACCTCCACCGCGAAGTACGTGAGGATCGCGTCGGCACCGGCACGCTTGATGCCGACGAGCGCCTCCATCGCGGCGGCGTCGCGGTCGATCCAGCCGTTCTGCGCCGCTGCCGTGATCATCGCGTACTCGCCGCTGATCTGGTACGCCCACACGGGGACCTCGGAGACGTCCGCCGTCCGGGCGAGCACGTCGAGGTAGCTCATCGCGGGCTTCACCATGACGATGTCGGCGCCCTCCTCGATGTCGAGCAGGACCTCGCGGAGGCCCTGGCGTCCGTCCGCGGCGTCGATCTGGTAGGTCCGACGATCCCCCTGCAGCGATGACGCCACGGCCTCACGGAAGGGACCGTAGAACGCGCTCGCGTACTTCGCCGAGTAGGCCAGCAGGGCGGTGCCGCTGTGCCCGGCGGTGTCGAGGGCATCGCGGGCGGCGGCGATCTGGCCGTCCATCATCCCGCTCATGCAGACGAGTTCGGCCCCGGCCTCGGCCTGCGCGACCGCCATGTCGCGGTAGCGCAGCAGCGTCGCGTCGTTGTCGACCGAACCGTCCGCCGCGAGGACCCCGCAGTGCCCGTGGTCGGTGAACTCGTCGAGGCACAGGTCCGACTGCACGACGAGCGCGTCGCCCACCTCTTCGCGCGCGACGCGGATCGCCACGTTGAGGATGCCGTCCGGGTCGGTCGCACCGGTCCCCTCGGCGTCCTTCGACGTCGGGACGCCGAACAGGTTCACGCCGCCGATCCCCTGCTCCGCCGCCTCGACGAGCGCGCGCCGGAACGAGTCGAGCGAGTGCTGCGACACCCCGGGCATGCTCGAGATCGGCACGGCCTCCGTCGCGCCCTCGCGGATGAACATCGGCAGCACGAGTTCGGCCGGGTGCAGGCGCGTCTCGGCGACGAGGCGTCGCATGGCCGGGGTGGCGCGGAGCCGGCGGGGGCGGACCTGGGGGAACTGTCCGGTCACGATGACCTTCCTGATCGAGGTGGTTCTGGGGCTTCGGGTGCTTCGGGCGCTTCGGTTCGGAGTGCCTCGGCGACGGCGTCGAGCAGGGCGTCGGCGGAACGGCTGCGTGCGACGACGTGCACGGGCAGACCGACCTCGCGCGCGGCCGCTGCGGTCCCGGGGCCGATGCACGCGATGCGCGTGCGCGGGTCGAGCGGGGTCATGCGGCGGGCGACCTGCGAGGCGACGCTGCCGCTCGTGACGAGCACCGCGTCGGGTGCCCGGTCGAGGCGGACCGGCTCGTCACCGGTCCCCACGGTACGGTACGCGACCACGTCCTCGACGTCGATCCCGCGGGCCCGCAGCCCCTCGACGAGCGTGGGTGCAGCCAGCTCGGAACGCGGGAAGAGGACACGTCCGGCGGGCCGTGGGAAGGCGGCGACGAGTCCGGCAGCGGACTCCGTGTCCGGCACCACGTCGACGCGCCAGCCCGCCTGCCGCGCGGCCCGCGCGGTCGCCTCGCCGACGCAGGCCACGCGCACCCCGCCCGGGAGGCGCGGCGTGCGTCCGGCGACCATCCGCACGGCCGTCGCACTGGTCACCGCGAGCCAGGGGGCTGGCGACCCGGCCCCGTCGGGACCGGTGCCGACGGCGGACGGGGAGTCGTGCCTCCCGGCTTCCGCCGCCAGGCGCGCGAGCGCCGCGTCGAGGGCTGCCGGGTCCTCCGGGGGCGCGTCGGTGATGAGCGGGACCACGACGGCATCGAGTCCTCGAGCGCGCGCAGCCCCGGCGACCGTGGCACCCCACGCACCACCGCGTGGGACGAGCACGACCGGGGGCCGCGGCTCGTCCTGCACGGGAGTGTCGCCGTCCGTGGCTAGTCCGTGCTGGTCGCCGTGCCGGAGCCGGTGCTCGACGTCACGTCGTCGGCGGGCTGCGCGGCAGCCGGGGTGGCCAGGCCTGGTCCGGCCGAGTGGTCACCGTCGGCCGGGGCGTCCGACACCGACGATGCCAGGTCGGCGAGTGCGGCCGCGCCGTTCTCGAGCAGTTCGGCGGCGACACGGCGGCCGACGTCGAGGGCCTCGTCGAGGCGTTCCTGCGCGGACCCGTCGAGGTGCGCCGCGTGCGACGCCGTGCGGTACTCGGAGCCGTCGGGGCGGTACACCGTCGCGCTGACGAGCAGGAGCTCGGCGTCCACGACCGCGGTCGCACCGATCGGCGCGGAGCACCCGGCCTCGAGCTTCGCCAGGACCTCGCGCTCGGCCGTCACCGTGAGGCGGGTCGGCGCGTGGTCGAGCTTCCGGAGTGCGGCGAGCAGGTTCTTGTCCGTCTCGTCCGACCGGATCTCGACCGCGAGCGCTCCCTGACCGGGGGCACTCGGCCAGAAGCCGAGGTCGAGGAGCTCCGTGGCGGCGCTCAGTCGGTCGATGCGCCCGAGTCCAGCGGCGGCGAGCACGACCGCGTCGAGGTCGTCCTCCACCCGGCCGAGGCGGGTGTCGATGTTGCCGCGGATGTCCACCACGTCGAGGTCCGGACGCTTGGCCTTGAGCTGCGCGACCCGGCGGGGCGACCCCGTGCCGACCTTCGCACCCTCGGGCAGCGAGTCCACCGTGGCGCCGTTCCGGGCCACGAGGACGTCACGGGCGTCGGCACGCTTCGGCACCGCCGCGATCGTCAGCCCCGGGTACGGCGCGGTCGGGAGGTCCTTGAGGGAGTGCACGAGGACGTCGACCTCGCCCGCGACGAGTGCTTCGCGCAGGGCGCTGGCGAAGACCCCGGTACCGCCGAGGCTGGCGAGCGATGCACGGTTCGTGTCGCCCTCGCTGGTCACCTCGACGAGTTCGACGGGACGGCCGGACGCCTTCGCGAGGCGGTCGGCGACGTCTTGCGACTGCGACATCGCGAGCCGGCTGGCCCGGGTGCCGAGACGGATCGGTGCCGGACCGGCCGGCGCCTGCTCGGCTGCCGGCCGCTCGGCTGCTGCCTGCTCGCTCACGGTGCCAGGCCGGCGGCGGCGGGCTTGAAGCCGGCGCGCACGTTCTCGCAGCAGCCCGGTCGGCAGACGTCGTACCAGGGGCCGAGGTCGGTCAGGTGCGGTCGCTCCGACGTCGGGACGCCGTTGACGCGCTCGAGCACGAGGTCGATCAGCCCGGCGACGTACGCCGGGTCGACGCCGGGCGTCTGCGTCCGGACCGACCAGAAGCCGAGCTCCTGCGCGGTCTCGGTGGCTTCCTCGTCGAGGTCCCACATGACCTCCATGTGGTCGCTCACGAAGCCGAGCGGGACGATGAGCACGGCGCGGGTCGGTCCGCCCTGGAGCTCCTCGTTCATGTAGTCGTTGATGTCCGGCTCGAGCCAGGGCTGCGTCGGGGGGCCCGAACGCGACTGGTAGACGAGCTTCCACGCGGGCTTCGACGTCCCGGCGAGGTGCGCGTGCTCGGGCTGCTCGACGAGCTCGTTCCACGCCTGCTCGAGGACGACCTCGGCGACCGCGAGGTGCTGCGCCTCGTACGCGCCGTGCTCGTCGAAGCCGCGGAAGTCCGGCCCGGAGCGGGCGGCGTCGGCCGAGGGGATCGAGTGCGTCGAGAACAGCACGTGCAACTCGGTGCCGAGGTCGAGGCCCTCGTTCTCCGCGATCGCCTTCGCGAGGCCGTCACGCACGCCGTCGACGAACGGCCGCACGAAGCCCGGGTGGTCGAAGAACTGCCGGACCTTGTCGATCTTGATCGTGTCGATGAGGCCCGTGGCGTCGAGCACGCGGGCGTAGTCCTCGCGGTACTGCCGGCAGCTCGAGAACGACGAGTAGGCGCTCGTCGCGATCGCGATGAGGTTCGTCAGCCCGCGGTCTGCGGCTTCGGTGAAGGCGTCCTCGAGGTAGGGTTCCCAGTTGCGGTTGCCCCACAGCACGGGCAGGTCGATGCCGCGCTCCGCCAGTTCGGCCTCGAGCGCTGCCTTCAGCGCGCGGTTCTGCGCGTTGATCGGGCTGACGCCGCCGAAGTGCCGGTAGTGGTGCGCGACCTCTTCGAGCCGCTCGTCCGGGATGCCGCGGCCACGGGTGACGTTGCGGAGGAACGGGATGACGTCGTCCTGGCCCTCCGGACCGCCGAACCCGGCGAGGAGGATCGCGTCGTACGCGGTCGGGACCTCGACGTGTTCGGGTCCGTCGACCGCGGCGGGGGTCGCGGCGAGGACGGCTCCGTGTCCGTTCGTGATCTGGCTGGTGTCGGTCACGACAGCACCTCCGGCAGCTCGGCGGTCGTCACGCGACGACCCGTGTAGAAGGGCACTTCCTCGCGCACGTGGAGGCGTGCCTCGGTGTAGCGCAGGTCGCGCATGAGGTCGACGAGGTCCACCAGGTCGGGGCTCTCGAGCGGGAGGATCCACTCGTAGTCGCTCAGGGCGAACGTCGCGATCGTGTTCGTCAGCACACGGCGGTACTTCGCGCCGGCGATGCCGTGGTTGCGGAGCATCTTCGAGCGCTCGTCCTCCGGCAGGAGGTACCACTCGTAGGAGCGGACGAACGGGTACACCGTGATCCACGCCTCGGGGTCCTTGCCGCGGAGGAACGCGGGGGTGTGCCGCTTGTTGAACTCGGCCTCGCGGTGCATGGCCATGGCGTGCCAGACCGGCTCGGCGTCGCGGAAGAGCGGGGTGCGACGGATCTCGCGGAGCACGGCCTGGATCGCCTGCGCGTCGTCGCCGTGGAGCCAGATCATGACGTCGGCGTCGGCACGGAAGCCGGAGACGTCGTAGAAGCCGCGGATCGTGACGCCGCGGTCGGCCGCGGCGGACACGACGCCGTCGAGCTCGGCGACACCGTCGTCACCGACCGGGGTCACCGCCCCGACCGGACGGCGGAAGACGGCCCACAGGGCGTAGGCCGTCAGGAGGTTCGGGTCGATGCCGGAGGCCGGGTCGGTCTCGTGTGCGTCGCCCGGAGCGGGCACGGTGGAACTCATGGGTCCTTTGTCCTATCGGTTGCCAGGGATTACCTCGGCCCCTGCCGAAGAGCGCCCGACGAGGAGGACCCGCGCGGCGGCGATGCGTCGGCCGGTCACCGCCGTCGGAGCACCGCTACGACGATACCCCCGACCACTGCCACGCCGGCTGCGAGCCCGGCCAGGTACGGCACGGGGTTCTCGTCCGCGCGCCGCTTCACCTTCGCGGCGGCGATGCCGAGCTGCTTCGGGACGTTGAGCTTGTCCTCGATGGCGTCGAGGGTGTCGAACAGCTGCGCGCGGGTCGCCGCGACGCGGTCGGCCAAGTCGTCGTGCTGGTCGGTCACGGTTCCTCCGTCGGTGGTGCTGGTGCTGGGGGTGTCTGCGCGACCTCGGTCGCTGCCGGGGGTCGGCGTCAGAACCGGCCGCCGACGTCGGGCTTGCGCGATCCGTACTGCGTCCTCGGGGTCGGCTTCTTGCCGAGGCCCTTGACCGCGTTGACGTCGTTCTTCACGCTGTCGATCGTGCGCTTCGGCGTGATCGGCAGCCCCTTCTTGAAGCGCTTCCACCCGATCAGCCCGAGGATCGCCGCGACGACGAGCATGACGACGGCGACGATCAGCGCGGCGAGCCACGCCGGCATCACGGTCGCGAGGCCCATCACGGCTGCCGTCAGGAGGACGCCGATCGCGTACAGCACGATGACGAGCGCCGCGATGAGGAGCCCGGCCGCGAGCGCGAAGATCTTGACCTTCGCCAGCATCTCGGCCTTGAGCAGGTTGAGCTCACCGGTCACGAGCTCCTTGACGAGCTTCGGGACGTCGCCGACCAGACCGAACAGCGAACGCGGCTTGCGGTCGCGGGTGTCGGTCATGAGGTGTGAGCGTCCTTCTTCTGCCCGACCTTGCGGACGACCTTCTTGGTCTGCTCGCCGACGAACTCCGCGACGTCCGGGGTCTTGTCGGCGATGAACTCCTCAGCCGTGTGGACGCCCTTCTGGACGCCGTTGCTGTTCCAGATCTTGCCGCTGACGGTCTTGATCTGCTCGTACCGCGCCCGTCCGGCTCGTGATCCCAGGACGTACCCGAGTGCTGCGCCGGCGACGAACAGGAGCTTGCCTCGCATGTGCGATTCCTCCGTTGGGTCAGTGTGCGGTGGTCATGCGCCGAGCGGTATACGTCCGGCGTCTCCCCAACAGTAGCCCTCGGGCACCGCCCGGTCCGCCCAGGTTCACAGGTCCGCGTCGTCCAGGATGCGTTCAGCGGCTGTCCGGGCGGACGCGACGATGCCCGACAGCCCGCGACCGCTCGAGGTCTCGCCGATGCCGATGACTCCCTCGGCGAGGCCGGCGGCGGTCGTGTCCGGTCCGTGCCACCGAACGCGGGCAGCGCCACGGACACGGTCCGTCCCGAACCGCACGCCCAGCAGGGCGACGGCGTCGCGGACCGCGCGCACGCCGGTCGGGTCGGCCGGGTCCACCGGGAGGCTCGTGGCGACGTCCGACACGTCGGCGTGCGTCGCGTAGCTGAGGCGCAGGACGTGCGCACCGCCCGTCGCCTCGGCGAGCCAGGGCCACTTCACGGTGGCGTGCGTCAGGGCCTTCGCGCCGACCCCCTCGGCGTCCGGGTGCACGAGCATGCCCGTCCCGCGCGGAGCGGCGTCGAGAGCGGGTTCCTCGACGACGAGCGTCACGAGCTCGATGCCGGTGCGGTCGGCCGCCGCCGTACGCTGCGGGTCGGCCGTCGAGGAGAGGACGTGGTCGGCCACGAGCGTCTCGGTCTCGCCGTCCGCTCCGGTGACCTCGACGTGGTGTCCGGCGACGGCGGTCGCGCGCGTGCTGAGCCTGACTTCGACCCGGTAGGTCTCCATGTCCGCCACGAGTTCGTCGACCAGACGGACGATGCCGCCGCGGATGCCCTGGACGGCGGAGCCGGCAGCGGCACGGGAGCGGAGTGCGAGCACGGCGCGGCCGAGCGAGCCGTCCCGGAGCAGCGCGGCTCGCAGCCCCGGCGCCACACGGTCCGGGTCGAGGCGGTCGGGGTGCGTCGAGTGCACGCCGCCGGCGATCGGGACGACGAGGTCGTCGAGCACCCGCTCGCCCATGCGCTTCCGGACGAGCTCGCCGAGCGACGCCGCCTTCGCGCCTACGGGGGACGGCAGCAGGGAGTCCATCTGCGCCCGCAGACCGGCCTTCTGCCCGATCACGGCGAGGACGTCGGCCGCCATCGGCGTGCTCGGGATGCCGAGGAGGCCCGTGGCGGGGATCGGCGCGGTGCGACCGTCGCGGGTCATCAGCCACGCGCCGCGCTGGTCCGGCGTCACGATGTCGTTGCCGAGTCCGAGTTCGATCGCGAGCCGGCTGATCGCGTCCGTCCTGGTGGCGAAGGAGTCCGCGGCCATGTCGAGGTCGATGCCGGCGACGGTGTGCCGACGGACCATGCCTCCGAGCACGCCGGACGCCTCGACGAGCACCACGTGGGCACCCGCCTTGGCGAGGTCCCGCGCGGCGACGAGGCCGGCGACACCACCACCGACGACGACGACGTCGGTCACGCCGGCTCCCCCGCCGTCCGGCCGGAGCCCAGGGAGTGCACGAGCTCGACGACGCGGGTGATCACGGTCGGGTCCGTCTCGGGCGGGACGCCGTGCCCGAGGTTGACGACGTGGGCACGGGCCGATCCGCCGCGACGGACGACGTCGCGCACGTGGGCCTCGAGCACCGACCAGGGAGCGGAGAGCATCGCCGGGTCGATGTTGCCCTGCACGGTGACGTCGGTGCCGACGCGGCGGACGGCCTCGTCGAGGGGGATGCGCCAGTCGACCCCGACGCCGTCGACCACGACGGAGTCGCCCCCGAGGGTGGTCATGTCGTGCAGGACCTCGCCGCTGCCGACGCCGAAGTGGATCCGCGGGACGCCGAGGTCCGCGACGTGCTCCAGCGCCCGGGCCGAGTGCGGCGCGACGGACGCGAGGTAGTCGGCACGCGGCAGCGATCCCACCCACGAGTCGAAGAGCTGCGCGGCCGAGGCTCCGGCGAGCACCTGCGCCCGGAGGAACGCCCCCGACACGTCCGCCGCCCAGGCGAGCAGGCGCGACCACGTCTCCGGGTCGGCGTGCATCAGGGTGCGGGCGCGGATGTGGTCCTTCGACGGACCGCCCTCGACCAGGTAGGCGGCGAGGGTGAAGGGCGCGCCGGCGAACCCGATGAGCGGCGTGCTCCCGAGCTCGGCGACCGTCCGCGCGACGGCCTCGGTGATCGGTGCGAGCGACGCCGGGTCGAGGGGCTGCAGGGCGTCCACGTCGGCTGCCGTGCGGATCGGGGAGCCGAGGACCGGACCGCGACCGGGGACGATCTCGACGTCGACGCCCGCGAGCCTGATCGGCACGACGATGTCGCTGAAGAAGATCCCGGCGTCGACCCCGTGCCGACGGACCGGCTGGAGCGTGATCTCGGACGCCATCGCCGGGTCGAGGCAGGCGTCGAGCATCGCCGTGCCGACCCGCAGCTCGCGGTACTCCGGCAGCGAACGCCCGGCCTGCCGCATGAACCACACGGGGAGCGTCTCGGGTCGATCGCCACGGAGCGCACGGACGAGCGGGGAACCGCTGGTCAGGCCGGAGGTGAGGGGGTGCGTCCCGGGGAGGGCGGAGGCGGGGGCGTCGGTCACCGGACGATTCTCCCACCGGCTGTCCGGGTGGTTCCCGCACATCCGTGCAGCCAACCGCCGGCACACCGAGCGCGGGTTACCATGGAACACGTGCTCATCTGTCTCACGGCGTCGCACCGCAACGCCAGCTTCGATCTCCTGGAGCGACTGAGCATCGGCGCACCGACCGCCGCGAGCCGTCTCGTGACCGACTCCGACGTGTTGGACGGAGCCGTCGTCCTCGCCACGTGCAACCGCTTCGAGGCCTACCTCGACATCGCGGGGGACGACCGTGACTCCGCCGTCTCGGCCACCGTCGACGCCGTCGCCACCGCCAGCGACCTCTCCCCGACCGAACTCCGCGACTCCGTCCGGGTGCTCGGCGGCAAGGACGTCGTGCAGCACCTCTTCGCGGTGTCCAGCGGACTCGAGTCCGTCGTCGTCGGGGAGACCGAGATCTCCGGACAGGTCCGTCGCTCGCTCGAGGACGCCCGCTCGAACGGCACCACCACCTCGGACCTCGAGCGCCTCTTCCAAGAGGCCGCGCACACCTCCCGCGGCGTCAAGACCCGCACGCGCATCGGTGCCGCCGGACGGTCGCTCGTCCGCCTCGGCCTCCAGCTCGCGTCCTCCCGCGTCACCGACTGGGCGCAGACCCGCGTCCTCCTGATCGGCACCGGCAGCTACGCCGCGACGACCATCGCGGCGCTGCGCGACAAGGGCGCCGCGAACATCCAGGTGTTCTCGCCCTCTGGTCGTGCGTCCTGGTTCGCGGCGAAGCACGACCTCGTCGCCGCCCGAGACCTCCGCCAGGCCATCGGGTCGAGCGACGTCGTCATCACCTGCACCTCGAGCGAGGTCCCGGTCGTCGCACCGGCAGACCTCGACGACGGCGTCCGTCGGATCGTCATCGACCTCGGGCTCCCCCGCAACGTCGACCCCGCCGCGGCCGGTGTCGACGGCGTCGAGCTGCTCGACCTCGAGACCATCAGCATCCACGCGCCGATCAACGAACTGAACGCCGAGTCCGAGGCCCGCGCGATGGTCGACGACGCCGTGTCGCGCTTCCGCGCACAGGCGCTCGAGCAGTCGACCACCCCCGCACTCGTCGCCTTCCGCAAGCACGTGTTCGACATCCTCGACGATGAGATCGACCGCGCGAAGCGTCGTGACGGTGACCCCGAGTCCGTCGAGCAGACCGAGCGTGCCCTCCGCCACCTCGTGGGCGTGCTGCTGCACCGGCCCTCGGTCCGCGCACGGGAGCTCGGTCGCGCCGGTCGTGGCGAGGAGTTCGTCGGTGCGCTCGACGCGCTCTTCGGCGTGCAGCCCGCCCCCGAGACCGAGGTGCCGAGCCCGGTCGTGCCGCTCGCGGAGCGCACCGCGCCCGCCCGTGACGACGCGGACCGCACCGACGAGGCGGACGCGAGCTGAGCCTCCCGGCCGTCCCCACGCTGCGCGTGAGCGCGCTGCTCCTCGTGCGTGACCGGCGGGTCCTGATGGTGCGTGCGCGGGGGCGCGACGTCCTCTACCTGCCCGGCGGCAAGGCCGAGCCGCACGAGACCGACGTCGAGGCGGTACTCCGCGAGGCGTACGAGGAGACCGGACTGAGCCTGACGGCACAGGACGTCGAGCCGTTCGGGACGGTCACGGAACCCGCGCACGGGCAGGCGCCCGGCACGATGGTCGCGATGGCGCTGTTCACGGTCCGGCCTGGAGGCACGCTCGACTCCGCCACGCCCGTCGCCTCGGCAGAGGTGGACGAGGTGGAGTGGGTCACCTCCGCGGACGCGGACCGGTGCCCGCCCGCCGGTGTCGAGACGCTCCGGCGGCTGGTCGCCGCGGGCCTCGTCGACTGACGGGCGGGACCAGCGCTACTCGTCCTTGTCGGTGTAGTGGCCGACGCCCTCGGTGCCGGTCGGCTCCGGCTCGCCGGGGATGTCGCTCTCGACGTACTCACCCTGCTCGCCGTCCGGCGTCGGACGACCCTCGCCCGGGATGTCGCTCGACACGAACTCCCCGACGGGCTCGGTGCTCGCGACGTGCTGCTCGCCCGGGATCTCGCTGTCGGTGAAGGCCCCGGCGCGGGGTTCGACGCCGTCCGCGCGACCCTCGTCGCCGCGTGCCTGCTCGTGCTTGTCCGTCATGGCGGTCTCCGTCGTCCGTGGCACGGGCCCTCCCGTGCCGGTGACCGCGAGTGTGCTCGCGGAGGCTGGACACCGCCCGAGTCCGGGTCGCTCGACGGTGGTTGCGTGGGCCCATGCAGCGCAGCACCGTCCCCAGGGTCCTGTCCGTCGCCGTCGGGCTGGTCGCCGTCGGCGTCCTCGCCGGGTGTGCCGGCGGAGGAGCGGCGACGCCGAGCGCCACGGCGACGTCCACCGAGACCGTGACGGCCACGCCGACGCCGTCCTCGTCGTCCGCGTCGGGGTCGTCGGGCACCGGTTCGTCGTCCGGCACCGGGTCGTCGTCCGGCGAGTTCGCCCGGTGTGCCGCGTCGTCGTTGTCGCTCACCGAGCAGCCGGGCAGCGGCGGCGCTGCCGGGAGCACGATCATCCACCTCGCGTTCACGAACACGGGTTCGTCGACGTGCACGCTCCAGGGCTGGCCGGGCGTCTCGTTCGTCGGTGGCGGCGACGGCCAGCAGATCGGTGCCGCGGCGTCCCTCGACCGCTCGTCGCCGCACCCGACCGTGACGCTCCGCCCCGGACAGGTCGCGGTCGCGCCGCTGAAGATCGGGCAGGCCGGCAACTACTCCGCCGCGGACTGCTCCCCGGTGACGCCCGACGGCTACCGGGTCTACCCGCCCGGGTCGAAGACGTCGCTGTTCCTCAAGGACGAGGGGCGCCAGGCGTGCCGGTCGTCGGACGCGCCGCTGCTCAGCGTGCAGGCGCTCGTGCCGGAGGGTCAGGCGACCGACTGAGGCCTGCCACGATGGGCGTATGGTGACCATCGCGACGGACGTGCCGACCTCGGCCGAACTGATCGGCCTCTACACATCGGTCGGCTGGTCGGCCTACACCCGTGATCCCGACCTGCTCGAGGCCGCGGTGTCGGGTGCGCACCTCGTGGTGACCGCCCGCGTGGACGGCGTGCTGGTGGGGCTCGTGCGCACGGTGTCGGACGGGGCGACGATCGTGTACGTGCAGGACGTCCTCGTGCGCCCCGAGCACCAGCGGACCGGGGTCGGCCGGGCGTTGCTCGCCGAGGTGCTCCGCCGGTACGACCACGTGCGCCAGACGGTGCTGCTCACCGACGCCGAACCCGGGCAGCGGGCGTTCTACGAGTCGCTCGGGTTCGTCGAGGCGCACGACGTCTCGCCCGGGTCGCTGCGATCGTTCGTGCTGCTGCGCTGACGTCGCGCTGATGCTCGCTGCACGTGGAAGCGCCGCTCCCGGGGGTCCCGGGGGCGGCGCTTCGGTTGGTGGTGCGGGGTGTTACTTGATCTTGGCGGTGATGGTCGCGGTGCCCACGAGCAGGCCGCGCTTGACGGCGTCGGTGCCGAACGTCTTGTTCAGCAGGCCGGCAGCGTCCTCGGAGATGTGGACCGTGGTGCCGGTCAGGATCGCGTTGTCGCCCTCGAGCTGCAGCGGCTTGAGGGTGCCACCCCACAGCTCGAACAGGTACGCGTTCGCCGCGGCGACCTTGCCGTTGACCAGCACGTCACCGTAGAGCTTGGACGACCCCGGGTTCACCACGAAGTTCTCCAGCGTCACCGTCGTGTCACCGGCCTTGAGCGTCAGGCCCGAGTCGTCGTGGTTGAGCAGCCCCTGCACGTAGGGGCGGTACGAGCCGTCCGGGTTCCAGTACGTGACCGACCCGGCCGTGATCGGGAACGACACCGACCCGTTCTCGAGCTTGGCGTTGCCGGACACCCCGGGGGTGAGCTTCAGGGCGGTGAGGGCGTCGGTGAAGCCCGAGTCGAGCTTCACCGCCGTCGTGCCACCCAGCACCTCGGGCACCGACGCGACCGGCGCCGGGATCTTCGACGAGGACGAGGACACGGTGTGGATCGCGGGCGTCGACGCGTTCGCGGCGCCGACACCGAACGCGGCGCCACCGAGGACGAGCGCGCCGGTCGTGGCGAGGGTGATCGAGGTCTTCAGGCTCTTGCGCATGGTGGAATCCTTTGCTGTGGTCGCGCTCGGCGCGGCGTTCGATGGCGCGCCGAACTCACCCGATGACGGGTGGAGAACCAGCTGGTTGCGGCTGGTGAGCGCTCCGGGTGGTTCCCGGTCTGTGCAGGGGATTCGACGCCCTCGTCGGAGTGGATTGGAGCGAGTTCTGCCCGTTACCGTTCCGTGATGAGAGCCGATCGCGGCAAGTCAGCGGCGAGCGGGCAGGTGCACGGCCTCGAGCACCTCCGTGCCCATCGTGCGCAGGGCGTCCACGACCGCGAGGCGGCGCTGCAACGTCGCGTCGTCGAACGTCACCGTGACCGCGTAGCTGACGGAGGACGCCGGCCCGCGGAGGATGCCCGCCTCGGCACGGACCCCGAGCGACGAACCGGTGGTCGAGACCACCTGCAACCCGTGGTCGAGCGACCGGTGCGCCAGCGGGTCGAGCGCGAAGGAGCCCGCCACGAGGGAGAGGTCGCTCGACAGGGAGAGCCACCCGAGCACCCGGTTCGAGACGGCCTCGTCGACGACCTCGCCGAGCGCGAGCCCGCGGAAGAGCCAGCTGAGCTCCCCGGTCGCCGCCACCGAGGCATCAGGAGCGTCGTCCGGGCCCCGGCGGTCCCGGATGCGGTCGATGAGGGCCGTCCGCTCGATGCCGAGCGACTCGGCGCGCTCGCGGACGGCGTCGATGCCGACGGTCGAGAGCAGCGCGTTCATGGCCCAGGCGTCAGCGGTCGCGCCGACGAGGGTCGCGAGGTCCGACACCTGCATGGTCGACTCCTGCAGGAACTGCCACAGTCCGGCACCCGTCGCGGTGTCACGGGCCATCCGCTGCAGGCGGTCGCCGTGCAGACCGCCGTCCTCGAGCAGCGCAGCGACCTCGATGAGCAGCAGCACCCGCCCGAGGCTCGCGACCGGTTGGACCAAGGTGTCGTCGACCGCGAGCAGCGCCTTGCCGGTCGACGTGTCGATGACGGAGGCACTGACCCCCGCACCGTCCCTCGCCAACGCGCCCAGTGCCTCCAGGGTGGCTCCGAAGCGCTCGTCGGCACCGCCACGGTGCCGACCGTGCGCGCGGCCGCCGCTGCCACCGCGCGATCGGTCACCGTCGCCGGCCGACCCCTGACGGCGTCGCCGGGACGGTAGAGCCGCGTCCGGCTCGACCATCACCAGATGGCGACGCGCTCGGCCGGGTCGAGGTACATCGAGTCGCCCTCCGTCACGCCGAACGTGTCGTAGAAGCCGTCGATGTTGCGCACGACCTGGTTGCACCGGAACTCGTTCGGGGAGTGCGGGTCGATGCTGAGCAGGCGCGCGGCCTCCTCCGGACGGATCGCCATCCGCCAGGCCTGCGCCCAGCTGAGGAAGAAGCGCTCCGCACCGCTGAGCCCGTCGACCACCGGCGGCTCCTGACCGTCGAGGGACAGCAGGTACGCCTTCCAGGCGATCGAGAGGCCGCCGAGGTCGCCGATGTTCTCACCGATCGTCAGCGCGCCGTTGACGTGGCCGTCGGGGACCTCGGTCGGGACGAGGGCGTCGTACTGCGCGATGAGGGCCTTCGTGCGCTCCTCGAACGCGGCGCGGTCGGCCTCGGTCCACCAGTTCTGCAGGCGACCGTCGCCGTCGTACTGCGACCCCTGGTCGTCGAAGCCGTGACCGATCTCGTGGCCGATCACGGCACCGATCGCGCCGTAGTTCGCGGCGGGGTCGCGTCCGGCGTCGAAGAACGGGAACTGCAGGATCGCGGCGGGGAACACGATCTCGTTGAAGCCGGGGTTGTAGTACGCGTTGATCGTCTGCGGGGTCATGAACCACTCGTCGCGGTCGATCGGCTTGCCGATCTTGCCGAGCTCACGGTCGACCTGGAAGCTCGCGACGGCACGGACGTTGCCGATGAGGTCGTCGGCGGAGACCTGCAGCGCCGAGTAGTCGCGCCACTTCACCGGGTAGCCGATCTTCGGCGTGAACTTGTCGAGCTTGTCGAGGGCCCGCGCACGGGTCTCGTCGGTCATCCAGTCGAGACCCGTGATGCTCTGGCGGTAGGCCTCGACGAGGTTCGCGACGAGCTCGTCCATCTCGGCCTTGGAGGTCTCGTCGAAGTGCTCCTGCACGTAGATGCGACCGATCGCCTCGCCCATGGCGCCCTCGACCAGGGAGACGCCGCGCTTCCACCGCTCGCGCTGCTTGGGTGCTCCGGTCAGCGCGGTGCCGTAGAACGAGAAGTTCGTCGCGGAGAACGCGCTCGTCAGGTAGGCCGCCGAGCCGCGGACGACCTGCCAGCGGAGCCAGTCCTTCCACGCCGTGAGCGGCTCGGTGCGCAGCAGTCGCGCGAGCCCGGTGATGAACGACGGCTCGCGGACGACGACGGTCTCGAAGGCACCGGCCGGGGCGTCGATGGCCTCCCACCACTGCCGCAGGTCGATGCCTTCGGCGAGCGCCGCGACCTCGGCCCACGGGAGCTTGTTGTAGGTCTTCTGGCTGTCGCGCGTGGTGACGTTGTCCCAGTGCTCGGCGGCGAGGGCGGTCTCCAACCCGATGACGTTGTCGCTGCGGTCGCCCGCGTCGTCGAAGCCGGCGAGCGGGAACATCGCGGCGACGAACTCGCGGTACTTCGTGCGGATGTCGGCGAAGCGCTCCTCGCGATAGTACGACTCGTCGGGCAGTCCGAGGCCGCTCTGCTCGAGGAACACGACGTAGGACTCGGGGTCACCCGGGTCGTTGTCGACGAAGAGCTGGAGGAAGCTCGGCAGCCCGAGGCGCTCGAAGCGGCCGACCATGCGGACGACGTCCTCGACCGACTCGACCGTGTCGACCTCGGCGAGCAGGGGCTCGATCGGGCCGGTGCCCAGCTCCTCGAGGTGCGTCTCGTCGGTGAAGGAGGTGTAGAGGTCGCCGACCTTGCGCTCCTCGGTGCCCGGATCGGCCTGCTGCGAGCGCTCGACGATCTCGCGGACGGCGAGTTCAGCCGCCTCGGCGAGGATCGTGAAGGACCCGTACCGCGCCTTGTCGTCGGGGATCGGGGTGTCGGCGACCCACGTGCCGTTGACGTGCCGGTAGAGGTCGTCCTGGGGGCGCACACCTGCGTCGAGCTCGTCGGTGTGGATGCCGGAGGTGCTTGCGACGTCGGTCATGCCGTCCACGATAGCCACCGTTGCCCTGTGCGCGGGTGGGTCAGCCCGAGCGGTCACGAGCAGCGCTCGTCCACAGATCGGGTCGGTCCTCGTCACGGGCCTCGCGGTGCCACTACCGTTTCCCGCATGGGACTCCCTTGGAAGCTGCACGGCGACGGCCGCACCGTCTCGGCGACGACGATCGTGGCCCCCGACGAGCGCCTCGGCTGGGGACGGACCGTCGGCCTCGGCGTGCAGCACGTCGTCGCGATGTTCGGCGCGACCTTCCTCGTCCCGCTCATCACCGGCTTCCCGCCGTCGACGACCCTGCTGTTCAGCGGCATCGGGACGATCCTGTTCCTGCTCATCACCGGCAACCGCCTGCCGAGCTACCTCGGGTCGTCGTTCGCGTTCCTCGCACCGATCGGCGCCGCCACCAAGATCGGCGGCATCCCGCTCGCCCTGTCGGGGATCATCGTCGTCGGGGCGCTGCTCGCGGTCGTCGGACTCGTGGTGCACCTCGCCGGCGCCGGGTGGATCGACCGCGTGATGCCGCCGGTGGTGTCCGGTGCGATCGTCGCCCTCATCGGGTTCAACCTCGCGCCCGCCGCACGCGACAACTTCGTCAAGGCACCGGTCATCGCGCTGATCACCCTGCTCGCGATCATCCTCGTGACCGTCCTGTTCAAGGGCCTCATCGGGCGGCTCTCGATCGTCATCGGCGTCGTCGTCGGCTACGTCGCGGCGGTCATCGCGGGCGAGGTCGACTTCTCGAAGGTCGCTGCGGCGCCGTGGGTGGGCCTGCCGACGTTCACCGCCCCGGCCTTCGACGCCGGCCAGCTCGCGATCTACCTCGGCTTCGTGCCGGTCGTCCTGGCGCTGGTCGCCGAGAACGTCGGTCACGTGAAGGGCGTGGGACAGCTCACCGGCCGCGACCTCACCCCGCTCACCGGGCGTGCGCTGTTCGCGGACGGGGTCTCGACGGTCCTCGCGGGCATCGGCGGCGGATCCGCGACGACGACCTACGGCGAGAACATCGGCGTGATGGCCGCCACCCGCGTGTTCTCGACCGCGGCGTACTGGGTCGCGGCGATCGTCGCGGTCCTGCTCGGGCTCTCCCCGAAGATCGGCGTCCTGATCTCGTCGGTCCCCGCGGGAGTGCTCGGCGGAGCGACGACCGCGCTCTACGGCCTCATCGGGATCATCGGCATCCGGATCTGGGTCGAGAACAAGGTCGACTTCGCGAAGCCGAAGAACCAGCTCACGGCGGGGATCGCGCTCATCATGGGCATCGCAGACTTCACGTTCTCGTTCGGCGGCGCGACGTTCGGCGGGATCATCGTCGGCACGGTCGCTGCGATCGTGGTGTACCACGTGATGGACCTCATCGGCCGGGCCCGCGGGACGGACCCGGCGACGCCTGCGGCGTCGGACGCGGCCCACGCCGCGACCGGCGCGGTCCCCGCGGAGCCGCGCGCCGACTGAGACGCCGCCACGGGACGGACGGGAGGCTCGTGGCCGGCCCGCGCCGAGCCTCCCGTCCGTCCCGCGCGAGCCGCACGAGCCACACGCGCCGCGCGAGCCGCGCGAGCCGCGCGAGCCGCGCGAGCCGTCAAGATGGTCCGGTGCACCTGAGGACCGAGACCCGTCGAGTCGACCGGGACATCGTCCGGCTCGCCGTGCCCGCGCTCGGCGCGCTCGTCGTCGAACCGCTGTTCCTGCTCACCGACACCGCCCTCGTCGGGCACCTCGGCCAGACGCCGCTCGCAGCGGTCGGTCTGGCGAGTGCCGTCCTCCAGACCGTCACGGGGCTGCTCGTCTTCCTCGCGTACTCGACCACCCCCGCGGTCGCGCGGGCCCTCGGCGCCGGTGACCGACGCGGAGCCGTGCACGCGGGCATCGACGGCATGTGGCTCGCCCTCGTGCTCGGAGTCGTGCTCGCCCTGGTCGGCTGGCCACTCGCGGCACCGCTCGTCGATGCGTTCGGCGCTGCGCCGGAGGTGTCGGCGGCAGCGACGGCGTACCTCACGCTGTCGCTCGTCGGACTGCCGGGGATCCTGGTGGTGACGGCGTCCACCGGGCTCCTGCGCGGACTGCAGGACACGCGGACCCCCCTCGTGGTCGCGACCG
Source organism: Curtobacterium sp. NPDC089689 (assembly GCF_044749145.1). Lineage (NCBI taxonomy): Bacteria > Bacillati > Actinomycetota > Actinomycetes > Micrococcales > Microbacteriaceae > Curtobacterium > Curtobacterium sp. NPDC089689. Next base: position 1,052,658 of record NZ_JBIVHJ010000001.1, read on the forward strand.
TCGGGTTCGTCGCGAACGGGCTGCTCAACGCGGTCCTCATCTACGGCGCGGGCTGGGGCGTCGAGGGTTCCGCGGCCGGGACGGTCGTCGTGCAGTGGGCGATGGCTGCCGTCTACGTGGTGATCGCGGTGCGGGCAGCTCGGGCGTCCGGTGCCCCGCTGCGCCCCGGCGCCTCGGGTGTGGCACGCGCGCTCCGGTCGGGAGCGTGGCTGTTCCTCCGCACCGCCTCGCTCCGGATCGCCATGCTCGCGACGGTGTCGGTGGCGGCGGGACTCGGCACCACGGGGCTCGCCACGACGCAGGTCGGGCTCACGGTGTTCTCGACGCTGGCGTTCGCGCTCGACGCCCTCGCGATCGCAGGGCAGGCCCTCGTCGGCCACGGACTCGGAGCGCGCGATCCCGATCGGGTGCGGCTCGTGACCGGCCGGCTGGTGCTGCTCGGGATCGTGGGCGGCGTCGTGCTCGGACTCCTGACCGCGGCGGTGAGCGGCGTGCTCGGGCCGGTGTTCTCGGACTCGAGCGCGGTGCAGCAGGCACTCCCCGTGGTGCTGGTGATCGTCGCGGTGGGGATGCCGGTCGCCGGGTACGTGTTCGTGCTGGACGGGGTGCTCATCGGCGCAGGGGACGCGCGGTACCTGGCACTGGCGGGCGGCGTGAACCTCGTCGTGTACCTGCCGCTGCTGTGGTGGGCGGGCGGGACACTCGCGGGACTCTGGGCTGCGTTCGCGCTCGGGTACATCGGCGTGCGCGCGGTGACGCTCGGGGTGCGGGCGCACCGGCGGGGCTGGATCGAGGTGGCGCTGGCCCGTTGAGCGGCGGTGTCCGCGCGCGCTGGTGCGGGCGCGTGGGTGCCGTGACAGCGACAGATGTGCCGTGTCGCTTTCGCGAGAGCGACAAGATCCGCGCGGATCCCGGCGGCAGACTGTCGCTTTCGCGAGAGCGACAAGATCCGCGCGGATCCCGGCGGCAGACTGTCGCTTTCGCGGAAACGACGATCGCCGGCGGGCACGCGCGGACGGCGCACCGCGTCAGCGCGCGGGCCGCGCACCGCGTCAGCGCGCGGGCCGCGCACCGCGTCAGCGCGCGGGCGGCGGGGCCGTCGTGTCGCCGATGCGGAGCTCGGAGCGGAAGGCAGCGGGCTGCGCCGGAGCCCCCTCGAGCATGGCGATCGCCGCCCGGGCCGCGGCCTGGCCCTTCTGCACGAACGGCTGCACGAGCGTGGTCAGCTGCCGGATCGGGGTGCGGTGGAACAGGCTGTCGTCGACGGGGATGCCGTCGAACCCCACCACGCTGACGTCCTCGGGCACGCGGAGTCCGGCGTCGAGCGCGGCCGAGATCACCCCGACCGCGAGGACGTCGCTCTGCACGACCACCGCGGTGGGCCGAGGCCCGTCGGGGGCGAAGAGGCCGGCCCCGACGATGCGGCCCTCCTCGACCGAGCTGCCGGCCGCCTCGTGCGCCGGCGCGGACGGGAAGACCCCGCGGACCCCGCGCAGGCGTTCGAGCGAGGTGTGCGCGATGCCCTCGGCCTCGCGTCCGGGGCTGATCGGCCCGCGGCGGTGGGTGCCGTCGAGCGGCAGCGTCACGACGAGGACGTCGGTGTGGCCGAGGTCACGGAGGAAGGCAGCGGCGCGTCGCGAGGCCTCCCGGTTGTCGAGCTGCACGGGGACCGCGCCCTCGATGTCGTCGGCCTCGATGGCGACGACGGGGATGTTCCGACGACGGAGGACGGCGACCGCTGGATCGATCCGGACGTTGCACCCGATGAGCACCACCGCGTCCACCGGGGCGTCGACGAGCGGCCCCACCAACCCGGCGTCGTCGAGCGGGCTGCGGACGAGGAGCAGGGAGGTCCCCGCCTCGCCGGCCACCTCGGCGATGCCGTCGAGCGTGAGGACGTTCACCGGGTCACGGAAGGCGTCGCTCAGCCGCTCGTCCATCACCACGCCGATGACCCCGGACCGACCACGGCGGAGGGAGCGCGCACGTGGGTCGGGGCCGCCGTAGCCGAGTTCCGCGGCGGCCGCGAGGACGCGCTCGCGGGCCTCGTCCGAGACCGGGCCGGCACCGCTGAACGCCAGCGACGCGGTCGAGGGTGCCACGCCGGCGGCGCGTGCGACCGCGGCCAGGGTCGGGCGCGCGACACGACTGCCCGTCGTGGGTCGCGCCGCGCCGTTCGCGGTTGCCGGTTCGTCCATCGCCCGTTAGCGTAATCGTCATCGACGGTCGAATCGATTCGACCAGCGGCCCGACACGCAAGACGACGCGGGACCCCACCCAGCACGAGACCCGGAAGAGCACCATGACGACGACGTCCGCACGCACCGCACCGACCACCCGCGCGTGGATCACCGCCGTGTTCGTGGCCTTCACGATGTCCGGCCTCGCGATCGCCACGTGGCTCGGCCGGATCCCGAGCGTCCGCGACTCCCTCGGCGCGACCACCTTCGAGATGGGCCTGCTCGTGCTCGGCATGGCGGTGGGCTCGATCGGCGGCCTCACGTTCGCCGGGCACATCGTCGCCAAGGTCGGCGCCCGTCGGGGTGTGCAGGTCGCGTCGGTCTGCCTCGCGGCCGGGATCGTCTTCGCCGGGTTCGCCGTCACCTTCGGCTGGGGCTTCGCCGCGATCTGGATCGGCCTCGTCGCCTTCGGCTTCGGCAACGGCCTCGTGGACGTCTCGATGAACGTCTCGGGCGCAGCCGCCGAGAAGGCCGGTGGCCGCACGATCATGCCGCTCTTCCACGCCGCGTTCAGCATCGGGACGCTCGCTGGTGCCGGCATCGGCGCCCTGACCGAGGCGCTCGACGTCCCGGTGGTCCTGCACTTCGCGGTCCTCGGTGTGGTGACCTGCCTCGTCATGCTCGCCGCCGCCTCGCGCTTCGGCGACGAGCACCGGTACGAGGAGCACGAAGGCACCGAGACCAGCCCGACCCCGGTGCAGCTCACCCGCTGGCAGGTGTGGGCGCAGCCGTCCACGCTCCTCATCGGCGTGATCGTGCTCGGCATGGCGCTGGCCGAGGGGTCCGCGAACGACTGGCTGCCCCTCGCCATGATCGACGGCCACGGCCTCGACAACGCCGCCGGTTCCGCGGTGCTCACGGTGTTCCTCGCCGCGATGACCGCCGGGCGCATCGCCGGCAGCCCGCTCATCGACCGGTTCGGCCGTGTCCCCGTCCTCCGGGTGAGCGCCGCCGTCGCCGTCGTCGGACTCGGGCTGCTCATCTTCGTCGACGTCATCCCGATCGCGATCGTCGGCGTGGTCCTGTGGGGCCTCGGGGCGAGCCTCGGCTTCCCGATGGGCATGTCCGCCGCCGCCGACGACCCCCGCTCCGCAGCGCTCAAGGTCAGCGCCGTCGCGACGATCGGGTACGTGGCGTTCCTCGCCGGCCCGCCGCTGATCGGCTTCCTCGGCGAGCACATCGGGCTGCTCGGCGCCCTGCTCGTGGTGTTCGTCTTCATCATCGCCGCGGGCCTGGCGTCCGGTGCCGCCCGCGAGACCGGCGCGGCCGCCGAGACGCTGCGCAGGCGGCGGGCCGGCGGGGACCGCCGCGACGACGGTGCGCACGGGGCCGCACCCGACCACCAGGCACCCGACCACCACGCGGACGCGACGCAGCGCGGCGGAGGCGAGCCGCGCCTCCAGGCCGACCGTCCGGACCACGCGACGGACGACACGATGGCAGACCCGGCGTCGTCGGGCGGGGCACGAAGCGACCGTTAGGATCGCCGGGTGCGTCTCGTCATCGCCCGCTGCTCCGTGGACTACGCGGGGCGACTCTCGGCCCACCTCCCCCTCGCCACGCGCCTGCTCATGCTCAAGGCGGACGGTTCGCTGCTCGTGCACTCCGACGGCGGTAGCTACAAGCCGCTGAACTGGATGAGCCCGCCCTGCTCGATCGAGATGGGCGAGCCGAGCGAAGAGCAGGCCGAGGCCGGCATCAGGCAGGTCTGGACCGTGACGCAGAAGAAGACGCAGGACAAGCTCGTCGTCAGCCTGTACGAGGTGATCGCTGACGAGACCCACGACCTCGGCGTCGACCCTGGACTCGTGAAGGACGGCGTCGAGGCCCACCTGCAGCAGCTCCTCGCCGAGCAGATCGAGCTGCTGGGCGACGGGCACACCCTCGTCCGCCGCGAGTACATGACCGCGATCGGACCGGTCGACATCCTGGCGCGGGACGACGCGGGGGCGAGCGTCGCGGTCGAGATGAAGCGGAACGCGAACATCGACGCCGTCGAGCAGCTCACGCGGTACCTCGAGCTCATGAACCGCGACCCGCTGCTGCGTCCGGTGCAGGGCGTCCTCGCGGCGCAGACGGTGGCGCCGCAGGCCCGCACCCTGGCCGAGGACCGCGGGATCCGCGTCCTCGTCCTCGACTACGACGCGATGCGTGGCATCGAGGGCGGGCACACCCGCCTGTTCTGAGCGCGGGCCGGGCCCGGCTGACTGTCGAGACGCGCACGCTTCGTGGGACCCAGAACGGACGGCCGGGAGGCACGGCGCGGGTCCGCCCCGTCGGCGCGGCACCCGGACGGGTGCGTCCAGCGCCCCGGCTAGGCTGGGTGGGACATGACGCGCCCGTTCACCGCCATCCTCTTCGACCTCGACGGCACCATCAGCGACTCCGCTCCGGGCATCCTCGAGAGCATGACGCACACCTTCACCACCGTGGGCGTCCCCGTGCCGGACCACGCGACGCTCATGTCGTTCGTGGGCCCGCCGATCCTCGACACCTTCCACGACGCGATGGGCATGGACGCCGCGCAGGCCGAGCACACCCTCGCCGTGTACCGCGAGCACTACCTCTCGCACGGCGCCCTCGACTCGGCGATGTTCCCGGGCATCGACGTCGTGCTCCACACGCTCCACGAGGCCGGGCTGCCGATCTCGACGGCGACGAGCAAGCCGGAGACCCCGGCGACGTACATCCTCGAGCACTACGGCCTGACCGGGGACATCGACATCATCACCGGTGCGAGCGACGACGAGGTCCGCAGCTCGAAGGCCGACGTCGTCGCGGAGGCGCTGCGCCGACTCGACGCCCGCGGGTTCGACGTCAGCCGTCCCGTGCTGATCGGCGACCGCAAGCACGACGTCGAGGGCGCAGCGGTCCACGGCGTGCCGACGATCTTCGCGGAGTGGGGCTACGGCTCGCCGGAGGAGGCCGAGGGCACCGTCGCCCGGGCCGCGACCCCGCTCGACCTCCTGCCGATCCTGCTCCCGTGACGGGCGCCGTCCGCACCGGGCTCCGCGGGGCCGCGTGGCTGCTCCCCGCCGCCGTCGTCCTCATCGCCCTGAACTTCCGCGGGCCGATCGTCGCGACCGCCCCGGTCATCGGCGACGTGCGCGCCGACCTCGACCTGACCGCGAGCATCGCCGGTCTCCTGACGACCATCCCCGTGCTCTGCTTCGCCCTCGCGACGCCGTTCGCGAGCTGGGTGATCGCGAAGGCCGACCCCGAGCGTGCGGTGTCGCTCTCGCTCGTGGTCGTCCTCGTGGGCACGGTGGTCCGGTCGCTGCCCTCGTCGGTGGCACTGCTCGTCGGCACCGCGGTGATCGGCATCGGCATCACGATCGGGAACGTCGTGATCCCGGTGGTCATCCGGCGGGACACCTCCCCGGAGCGGGTCGGACTCGTCACGGGCGTGTACACCTCGGCGCTCAACGTCGGGTCGATGATCACCTCGCTCGGGACGGCTCCGATCGCCGCGGTCTGGGGCTGGCCGGTCGCGATCGCGATCTGGGGTGTGCTCGCAGTCCTCGCCGGCATCGGTTGGACGTACACCGTCGGGGCTCGGGCGGCCTGGCGTCGGCCGGTCGCGGTCGAGCCCGTCGTGGAGACCGGACCGATCGACCAGGTGCTCGGCACGGGGTCGATCCGGACCGTCGACGGCGGTGCGGGAACGACCCCCGTCCGTCCGGCTCGGCGGCTCATCACCTGGGGGCTCACGCTGGCGTTCGGCGGGCAGGCGTTCTCGTACTACGCCCTCACCGCCTGGATCCCGACGCTGCTGCACGACGAGATCGGCTTCTCGAAGGCGTCCTCGGGCGCGAGCTCGTCGGTGTTCCAGATCCTCGCCGTCGTCGGGGCGCTCGGCGTCCCGCTGCTCGCGGCGCGGTGGCGTCCGCGGGCGATCATCGCGCTCGTGGCGTTCCTCTGGCTCGCGATGCCGCTCGGGCTGCTGTTCGCGCCGCAGCTCTGGTTGCTCTGGTCGGTCCTCGGGGGCGCGGCGCAGGGCGGTGGCATCACGGTCATCTTCATCGTGATCGTGCGGATCGTGTCGAGCGACGCCGATGCCCGGCGGATGTCGGCGTTCGTGCAGGGCGGCGGGTACCTCCTCGGGAGCGCCGGACCGCTGGTGGCCGGGTCCCTGCACGGAGCCACGGGCGACTGGACGGCGCCGCTGCTCGTCGTCCTCGTGGCCGTGCTGACCCTCGGCGTCGCGGGCACGATCTCGGCGCGTCGGGTCGACTGACCGGTCCTCGGCGTCGGCTGAGCTTCCGGTCAGTCGAGGCCGTACGCGGGCTGGACGTTCCCCGGACGAACCGCACGTCGACTCAGCGGAGGGACCGCCTTCGCGGCATGCTGGCGGCAGCGTCGCGGCGCACCGTCACCCGGCAGCGCCAGGGTCCAGGGGTGGACACCCGACGTCCGGCCCGGTGGGCCGACCAACACCCCGCCGCGCGGGTCGCGCTGCTCCTCGTCCTGACCGGGTCCACTTTGTTGCTCGGGTGGAACCTCGCCCGCGGCGGCGATGCGCCCTTCTACGCGGCGGCCGCCCGCTCGATGTCCGGATCGTGGCATGCACTGTGGTCCGGGTCCTTCGACCCCTCGGGGACGGTGACGCTCGACAAGCTCAGCGGGTTCCTCGTCCCGCAGGCACTGAGCATCCGGCTGTTCGGCGACTCCACCTCGGCCCTCGCGCTGCCGCAGGTCGTCGAGGGACTCGTCACGGTGTGGGCGTGCTCGGTGGTCGGCCTCCGCTGGGCCGGTGCCGGGACGGGACTCGTCGCCGCCCTCGCCGCCGCGAGCACGCCGATCTTCGTGTCCGTGTTCGCGCACCCGATGGAGGACGCCCTGCTCACGGTGGCCCTCGCAGTCGCGCTGCTCTGCTGGCAGCGGGCGGCGATCACCGGGACCTGGTGGCCGCTCGTGCTCGCGGGCGTCGCGGTCGGGGTGGGCTTCCAGGCGAAGATGCTGCAGGCGTGGTTCGTCCTGCCCGCGCTGCTGCTCGGCACGCTGCTCGCGGACGCCCGGCCCGGAGGACGGTGGGGCGTGTGGGTGCGGCTCGGGCGGACCGCGGTGCTCGGTGCCGTGGCCGTCGGGGCCTCGCTCGTCTGGGTGGTCTGGCTCGCCCGGACGCCCGTCGGGGCCCGACCGTACGTGGACGGTTCGACGGACGACGACCCGTGGGCGATGGTGTTCGGCTACAACGGGCTCGACCGCTTCCGACCGGGCACGTTCCCGGGGTCGGTCGCCGTGCACCCCTCGGCCACGCCGGCGCCGTCCGGTGACCCGGGCCGGCTGACGAAGCTGCTCGAGCCGCACCTCGGCTCGCAGGTGTCGTGGCTGCTGCCGGCAGCGCTCTTCGCCGTCCTCGTCGGGGCCGTCGTGCTGTGTGCCCGGCGACGTGACCGGGCCGCGCCGGTGCTCGGCGGTGCGCTCGACACCCGCGCCGGTGCCGTCACGCTCGTCGTCGTGACGGTCTGGCTCGCGACCGCGGCCGCCGTGCTCTCGGTGGCCCGGATCCCGCACACCGCGTACGTCGCCGCGGTCGGCGTCCAGCTCGCGGTCCTCGCCGCCGTCGGCTGGTGCGGGGCGGTCGGCCTGGCGCGCTCCCGGTCCGCGTGGCTGCGCGCCCTGCCGCTCGTCCTCGCCGTCGGGCAGGAGGCGTGGTGGCTCTTCCTCGCGCACGGCGCCGGTGAGCCGACCGTCCTCGCCCACGCGGCGCACGCCGTCGCGAACGCGACCGTCGTCGCGGCGGTCGTCGCACTCCTCTGGCGACCACGGGACGCCGTGGGCGGTGTGTCGGGGCCGCGCCGTGCCTCCCGGGCGGTCATCGCGACCGCCACCGGACTGGCCCTCGTGGCGGGGCCGGCCGCCTTCTCGATGCAGGCGCTCGACGCCGCACGCGACGGTTCGGGTCTGGACGCGTCCGTCGGACGCACCGTGGGCGTCGAGCGGTACCACGTCTCCGCACCGGACTGGCGCGGCGGCGAACCCGCGACCTACCCGGCCGCGGTGCGGCAGCTCGTCGGGCTCGCCGGTCGGATCGACGGCCACCGTCCGGGGACGCCGCTCTTCCTCACCGACGCCTGGCGGTTGTCGTCCCTCGTGGTCTCGGCCACCGGTCTGCCCGTACTCACGGACGGCGGGTTCTCCGGGACCGTACCGGTCTTCACGACCCGGCAGATCCGCGAGCGGATCGACCACGGGCTGCGCATGCTCGTCTCGATCAGCGGCGCCCGAGCCGACGATCCGGTCCTCCGCGCCGCGCTGGCCGGCGGGTGCCGCACGGTCCCCGACGCCCGGCCCGGGCACCACGTGGTGCTCAGCACGTGGCCAGCAGACGACCTGCAGTGGACGGTGTGGCGGTGTGGACTCCCCGGTCCGTCGACCGGGCGGGTCCTCGTGCGCCCGGCGCACGGTGACGGACCGGTCCGGGCGTGGGTCAGGCCTGCTCGAGCACCTCGCGCAGGGACATCGGCCGCCGCCCGGTGACCCGCTCGACGTCGCCCGAGACGTGTGCGAGCGAACCCTCGGCGATCGCCGTGTAGGTGCTCACCCAGGCATCGGCCTGCCACGGTGCCGGTTCCCACCGAGCGCGGGAGGCGTACGCCTCGTCGAGGGTCTCCGGGTGGTACGTCACGGTGCGCCCGCGGACATCCGACACCGTCGCCGCGGCCTGCGCGAGGGTGATCGCGGCGGGCCCCGTCAGTTCGTACGTCCGGTCGAGGTGCGACGTCGGCGCCTGCAGCACGGCCGTCGCGACGCGAGCGACGTCGGCGCGCGCGACCGCGGCCATCGCGCCGTCCGCCGCCGGGCCGCGGATCACGCCGTCCTCGCCGACGAGGTCCTCGACGAAGTCGAGGTAGAACGAGTCACGGAGGAAGGTGTGGGCCATCGACGTCGCCCGGATCGCCTGCTCCGTCGCCCAGTGGTCGCGACCGAGCGTGAACGTCGCGTCCGCCGCCGCACCGACGAACGAGGTGTAGACGACGTGACGCACCCCGGCCGTCGCGGCCGCGCCGACGAAGGTGCGGTGCTGCGCGAGACGGTCCTCGGCCTCGGCACCGGAGACCATGAGGAGCAGGTCCACGCCCTCGAGCGCGGCGCGTGCGGCCCCGGCGTCGTCGTAGGAGGCGACCGCGACCTCGGTGCCGGCGAGCTGCGGCGCACGGGAGGCGTCCCGCACGATCATGCGGAAGGGCACGTCGGCCGCGGCGAGCGCGTGGGCGACGGCGCCGCCGATGTTGCCGGTGGCCCCGGTGACGGCGATGGTCATGGTCGGTCCTCTCGTGGGGTGCGGGGCCGGCCGGCCGGCGTCGGTCGGGTGGTCACGTCCGGACCGTCCTGGAGGCACGGCTCACCGTGGCAGCGACCCGTGCGGCGTTCACGCCGTCCACCTCCACCGCCCACGCGCGCGCTGCGTCGTGGTCGCGCCCGTGCCGCATGTGGCGACCGACCAGGCGGTCGACGCGGACCGCGTCGTCGACGACGCAGGCCCACGTCTCGGTGAGGAGCTCCGGCAGCGCGGTCCACGGCGACTCGGTGTCGAGGAGGTAGTTCCCCTCGGTCACCACGAGTCGGGTCGCGCGCGGCACGGCGATGCTGCCCGCGACGGGTTCGTCGATCCGGCGATCGAAGTCCGGGGCCCAGACGACCGGTTCGTCCGCGGTCACCAGTCGACGGGCGAGCGCGACGTACCCGGCGGCGTCGAAGGTGTCGACCGCTCCCTTGCGGTCGTGCCGGCCGAGGGCGTCGAGCGCCGCGTTGGCGAGGTGGAACCCGTCCATCGGCACCTGCACGGCCGTCCCCGCGCCGAGCCGTTCGTCGACCGCGGTCACGATGCGTCGGGCGAGCGTCGACTTCCCCGCGCCCGGAGCGCCGGCGATGCCGAGCACGACCCGGTCCGCGCCGCGTGCCAGTTCCACGGCTCGCTCGACGGCCTCGTCGACGGACATCTCCTGCTGCGGCACGGTGTCATCCTCGCAGGCGCGGTGGTTCACTGGCCGCATGGTCGATGCGACGAAGGCGTTCAGCGGGTTCTCGGTGCGCGACGTCCCGGAGGCGAGGGCGTTCTACGAGGGGGTGCTCGGCGTCCCCGTGACGGAGGAGTACGGCATGCTCTCCCTGCAGGTCGGCGGGACGCACGTGCTGGTCTACCCGAAGGGTCCCGCGCACGAGCCGGCGTCCTTCACCGTCCTGAACTTCCCGGTGTCCGACATCGATGCGGCGGTCGACGAGCTCACCGACGCCGGGGTCGTGTTCCTGCACTACGACGGTGTCACGGACGAGCGGGGCGTGAACCGGCAGGGCGGTCCGCTGATCGCGTGGTTCACCGACCCGTCGGGCAACGTGCTCAGCGTCCTCGAGGACTAGTCGGGATGTTGTATCCCGAGGATTGCGGCCCTCGGGGCTGACGGCCCCTGCGTGCGCTGGGGTGGCGGGTCGATGCGCCGCAGGTCGACCGGGAGCTCCGGTCCGCCCAGGCCGTCAGCGTGTGAGCGCACCCGCCCACGCGAGGGCGATCGGGACGAGGAGCCCGTGTCGGTGGTGGGGCAGCTCGGCGATCGGGATCCACCGGGCCTCGTCGGTGGATCCGTCGAGCTCGTCGCGGAGCACCCCACCGGTGACGGTGGCGCGGAACACCACCTGCACGGCCTTCATCGGGCGGCCCTTCGCTCCGGCGTGCATGCGCCGCTCCCCCGGGACCACGTGGTGCCGGATGCCGAGCAGCGGCCCGACCGTGGCGTCCAGCCCGGTCTCCTCCTGCACCTCGCGCACGACGGCCTGCTCCACGGTCTCGTCGAACTCGACTCCCCCGCCCGGCAACGTCCACGTCCCGGCCTCGGGGAACCGGAGCTTCGCGAGGAGCACCCGGTCGTCCTCGGTGATCACGGCGTACGCCGCGAGCCGGGTGTCGTAGTCCGTGTACTCCATGACCCGACCATGCCAGGAACGCGAGTGCGACTCGTTCAGCCGCGCCGTGCCTCCCGGCTGATGCGGCGGGACGACCGCGCGCCGCCGCTCACAGCGGTGTGACGGTGCTCACGCCGTCGCGACGGTGCTCCACCCGACCCGGAGCCGAGCGACCGCCCGGTCGAACGCACCCAGCACCTCGGTGTCGTCGCAGAGCATGGCCTGCAGCTGCAGGCCCTCGTACAGCGCGACGAGCTGCTCGGCGGCGTGCCGTGGGGACGCGCCCCGCGACTCGCGCCCGGCGACGACGTCGCGGGTCAGTCCGAGCGTGATGTCCTCGAACGAATGGGCGTACTGGGCGCGGAACCAGCCCTCGGCCGGGTGCCCCGGCGTGGACGCGGCACTGAGGAGAGCGATCCGCAGCCGGACGAGCGACGGCTCGTCGAGGCCGGCCTGCAACCGGGCACGGAGGTAGGCGACCACGCCGTCCCGCTCGGCGACGCTCCACAGCGCCCGGCGGCTCCCGTTGTTCCAACGGTCCATGACGGCCACGATCAGGAGGTCCCAGATCGGGTAGGCGCGGCGCACGTCGTCCTCCGTGAGGCCGGCCGCGCCGGCGATCTCGGCGTGACCCACGCTGTGGAAGTCACCGGACCGGTAGGCCTCGACGGCACCGGTGACCACACGGGACCGGAGGTCGGCGTCGGAATCGGGCATGCCGTCGATCCTGTCCCGACCGGCGGGTGCGGAGCATCGCCCAGTTCAGGGGGTCAGTCCGGGGCGCGGTGGCGCCCCCGCCCGTCAGCCGGCCACCCGTCAGCCGGCCGCCCGCGCGTCAGCGCGTCAGCGCGTCCTCGCGTCAGCTCGTCAGCTCGTGCTCGTCAGCCGCGGTCGAACGCGATCGTCCCGTCGTCCGGCTCCTCGACCTGTCCGGTCCGCGCGAAGTCGGCCCACACCTTCCGGATCCGGCGACCACGCTCCTCGACCGCCGCCCAGTCCCGCTCGGGCACGAACGCCGACCCGGCCCACGCCGCACGCCCCCCGAGCAGCATCGGCAGGTCGCTCATGTGCACCGCGCCGGTGGGGCGGGCCGTCGTGCCCCGGAGCAGGCGGTACGAGGTCGCCCGCCCGCCGGCTGCTCGGTGCCGGTCGCGGAAGCGCCGGACGTCCCGTCCGTAGATGACCTCGGACAGGGGCCGGACGAGCCACCATCGCACGAGGGAGCGCAGTGGGCGGATCCGGGTCACGGCTGCGAGCGCGGGGACGGCCCGGACGAACATCGCCGCCTCGTCGACCGCGGAGCCGATGAGCACGTCGATCCTCGGCGCCACCGCGCGCCAGGCGTCGACCGCCCGGCGCTCGGTCGGCAGCGGATCGTGCCCGTACTGCGTGCCGAAGGGCATGCCGCCGCGGAGTCCGAACGGCGCGCCCGCCCGGGTGCCGGCCAGCTGCCGCTCGAGGACGTCGTCGAGCGGTGTGGTCGCGCCCACGACACCGACGGCCCGGAGCACCGCGCGTGACATACGGGCTCGCCGTCGCGAGATGCCGAGCGGAGCGCTCTGGACGATCGCGCGACGGAACAGACCCTCGGTGCCGCTGCTGATCATGAGGTGCGCGATCGCGTCGCCACCGGCCGACTGCCCGAACAGCGTCACGGCGTCCGGGTCGCCCCCGAAGGACCGGATGTTCCCGTGCACCCACCGCAACGCCTCGACGAGGTCGAGCAGTCCGAGGTTCGCTGGCACGCGCTCCCCGTCGCCGAGGAACCCGAGGACGCCGAGCCGGTAGGTCACCGACACGACGACGACCCGCTGCTCGACCACGAGGTCGTGCGCATCGTGGATGGGCAGGTCGCCGCCGCCGATGACGTACGAGCCGCCGTGGACCCAGACCATGACGGGGAGCTGCTCGTCCGGACGCACGTCGGCGGGGAGGGTGATGGTCAGGCGCTGGCAGTCCTCGGCGACGGCGAGGTGCTGCATCGGGGGCAGCAACTCGTCCACGAACGCTGCTGGCGGCTGCGGCGCGACCGGGGCGGGGGTGACGGCGGCGAACGGTGTACCGAACGCGGGTGCGGGTCGGGGCCGGCCGAAGCGCTCGGCGACGGCGTAGGGGATCCCCTGCGCCCGGACGACGTCCCCGTCGACGCGGGCCTGGACGGTGCCGACCGGGGTCTCGAAGGCGCGCAGATCGGTCACGCCCTCCACGCTAATCGGTCACGTCCTCCACGCCAGCGCCGACGCCCGCAACACGGCGTCGAAAACTACCCACCGGGTGGTTTTTCCGGTAGCGTCGTCCTCGATCTCGCCGTGGAGCATCGCTCCTCTGCGGGCTGCGACGACCAGGGCCGCGACCACACCGTCACGGCGACCAGTGCCGCGACACCAGTCAGGACCGAAGGAGCCTCTGCAATGCCCACCACCTCTGTGCAGCTCTACTCGCTGCGCGACGCCATCGCCGAAGACCTCGATAAGGCCATCGCCCGGGTCCGCGAGATCGGCTACGAGAACGTCGAGCCGTACGCCTTCGTCGAGCGCGTCGACGACCTCGAGCGGGCACTGCAGGCCAACGGCCTCTCGGCGCCCTCGGGCCACGTCGCCGTGATCGACGCCGAGGACACCGCCCCGATCTGGGACGCCGCGAAGCGCCTCGGCATCCAGACCGTCATCGACCCGTTCATCCCGACCGACCGCTGGCAGACCGCCGACGACGTCAAGAAGATCGCGCACCGCGTGAACGAGCTGACCGCCGAGGCCGCCGGGCACGGCCTGCAGTTCGGGTACCACAACCACCAGTGGGAGTTCACGAACAAGGTCGACGGACGCACCGTCTACGACCTGTTCGTCGAGCAGCTCGCACCGGAGACCGTGCTCGAGGTCGACACCTTCTGGGCGACCGTCGGCGGCGCGGACGCCCCAGCGGTGCTCCGCTCCCTCGGTGACCGCGTCGTCGCGATCCACGTGAAGGACGGCAAGGTCGACGGTGACATCCTCACCGCCCTCCCCTCCGCCGAGAGCGCCCTCATCGTCCCGGAGGCGCTCCAGCGCGCGTTCGAGAACCAGAAGCCGGCCGGCCAGGGCGACGTCGACGTCGCAGGCATCCTCGCCGCCGCGCCGCAGGCCATCCGCGTCGTCGAGTTCGACGCCTACGCCGGTGACGTCTTCGAGGGCATCACCGAGTCGCTGCAGTGGCTGCGCGAGAACGACACCGCCGGGAGCGCCGCGTGACCCGCATCGGCGTCGGCATCATCGGTGCCGGCAACATCTCCGACCAGTACCTGACGAACCTGACGCAGTTCGCCGACGTCGAGGTCCTGTTCGTCGCCGACCTCATCCAGGAGCGCGCGAAGTCCCAGGCCGAGAAGTACGGCGTCCCGTCGTACGGCTCGGTCGAGGAGCTCCTCGCCCGCGACGACATCTCGATCGTGGTGAACATCACGATCCCGGCCGAGCACGCCAAGGTCGGCCAGCAGATCATCGCTGCCGGCAAGCACACCTGGAGCGAGAAGCCGGTCGCCACCACGGCCGAGGACGCGCAGGCGCTCCTCGCCGCGGCCGAGGCTGCCGGGGTCCGCTACGCCACGGCGCCGGACACCGTGCTCGGTGCGGGCATCCAGACCGCGATCCGCGCCATCGCCCGCGGGGACATCGGCACGCCGCTCACCGCGACGACGATGTTCCACGTGCCCGGCCCGGACCAGTGGCACCCGGACCCCGAGTTCCTGTACGCGCAGGGCGCCGGCCCGCTGTTCGACATCGGCCCGTACTACGTCACGACGCTGCTCCACGCGTTCGGCTCCGCCTCGCGCGTGCAGGCCGTGTCGTCGAAGTCGCGTGAGACCCGCGTGATCGGTTCGGGTCCCCGTGCCGGCACCGAGTTCCCGGTCGAGGTGCCCACGCACCACGCCGCGCTCATCTCGTTCGCCGACGGGCAGTCCGCGCAGACGACGCTGTCGTTCCAGCACGCCCTGCCGCGCAACGGCTTCGTCGAGATCAACGGCTCCGAGGGCACGATCGTGCTGCCGGACCCGAACGTCTTCGACGGTGACAGCACGCTGTGGACGCTCGGCAAGGACGAGCCGACGACCCTGGCGCACAAGGGATCCACCTGGGGCCGTGGCACGGGCGTCGTCGAGATGGCCCGCGCGATCGCCGAGGGCCGCCCCGAGCGGGCCTCCGGTGCTGTCGCGTCGCACGCGCTCGACGTCATGCTCGGCATCCGCGACGCGGCCGAGTCCGGCCAGGCCGTCGAGATCGCCTCGCGCATCGCGAAGCCGGAGCCGCTGCCCGAGGACTTCGACCCGGCAGCCGCGGTCCTCGCCGAGGGCGTCAACGCCTAGTCGCACCGCACGAGGAGGGGCCGGTTCCGTCAGGGACCGGCCCCTCCTCGTGTCCGCCGTCCGGCGTCGTCGGCCGGGAGGCACGGGTCGCGCCCGCCCCGCGGGCACCGGTCGCGCCGCACCGGTCGATCCGGGACACCGAACCCGTCCGGCTGGGGTAGCGTCGCCCCGTGGCGAAGACCCCTGCGATGACACCGACGTCGACGCCCCTCGCCGAGGTGCTCGACCGGGCCACCGGTGCCCGTCGCGCCGAGGTCGACGAACTGGTGACGCTCCACCGCGACCTGAGCGGGGCGGAGCCGGTGTTGTGGGCGGGTCGCATCCTCGGGTTCGGTGAGGTCGAGTACCGGTACGACTCCGGCCGCTCGGGCACCGTGCCCCTGCTCGCGTTCGCCCCGGGTCCGAAGCACCACACGGTCTACCTCGCCTCGGGGTTCGCCGAACGGTGGCCGGACCTGCTCGGGCAGCTCGGACCGCACCGGGCGAGCACCGCCTGCCTCTACCTGTCCCGACTCGAGGCGGTCGATCGGTCGGTGCTCCGTGAGTTGCTGGTCCGGACCCGAGGCGACGCACTATCGAACGGCTGATCCCGCCCCGGTATACGAGACCCGCGCGGTCGGCCCGCCTCCGACGGGTCGTTCGGCGTCCGCGCCAAGATGGGTGGACGCCGTCGACCGGCGGACGAGCAGGAGGGCGCGACCATGGCAGCACCGACGACCGACACCGAGGTCACCTACCCCGCTGGTGCCCTGACGAGCGAGGGGACCGTGCTGCACGTCGAGCCAGCGGGCGACGACCGGTGGGCCGTGTTCCTCGACCGCACCGCGGCGCACCCGGTCGACACCGCCTGGCCGGACCAGCCAGCCGACCGGGTGACCCTCCGGGGGCCCGACGCCCTGTACGAGGTGGCGGAGGTGCGGGTCGCCGGCTTCCACGACGGGAGCGTGCTCGTCGGGGACGCCCTCCCGGTGCGGACCGGCACGCCAGGGTGGGTGTTCGGTGTCGCGCACGTCGTCGCAGGGACCCCACCCCGGGTCGGCGAGACCGTCACGGTCACCGTCGACGCGGCGTACCGCGCGGCGCTGAGCATCGCGCACAGCGCCTGCCACCTCGCCGCCCTCGCCCTCGACGCCGCGCTCGCGGACCACTGGTCGAAGGCCGTTCCGGAGGACGCCCTCGGCCGTCCGGCCTTCGACGCGCTGGCCGTCACCCGGTCCTCGATCCACGAGTACCGGTCCGAGGACGTCTACCGGATCGGGAAGTCGCTGCGGAAGAAGGGCTTCGACCCGAGCGCGTTCGACGACCCCGACGCGATCGCTGCCCGGGTGACGGACCAGCTCCGCGCCTGGACCGCCGCCGGGGGCTCGATCCACGTCGACGCCGAGGGTCCCGGCCTCTCCGCACGGCGGCGGTGGACGTGCGCGCTGCCCGAGGGCACCGCGGCGATCCCCTGCGGCGGCACGCACGCCGAGTCCCTCGCCGACCTCGTCGACCCCGCGGTCACGATCAGCGTCGAGGACGTCCCCGGCGCGCGGCTCGTCACGATGACGACGAGGGTCACCGCGCCCCGCTGAGCCGCGGTCGCGTCAGCGCGCCGGGGGCAGGAGCCGCTCGAGCATGCGGAGCACGCGCTCCCCGTCGACGGCGTCCGGGTCGAGCAGCCACTGCACCTGCAGGCCGTCCGACGCCGCGATGCCGAGGCTCGCCAGGTCCACCGGGTCGAGGTCGTCGCGGATGCGCCCGGCGGCCTGGTCGGCCCGGATCCACTCGGCGAGCTCGGCGCGCAGTGCGGCGAAGCGCTCGCGCATGAACTCCCGGGTCGCCGGGTGCCCCTCCTGCACCGCGTCGGCCGACAGTGTCGTGTAGAGCTGCACGAGGCCGGGGACCGCCCGGTTCCGCACGGCGCTGTCCCGCATGTCGCCGATCGCCGACTTGACGCGCTCCGGATCGGCCTGCGACCGGACCTCGTGCTCGTGGTAGACCGCGAGCAGCAGTTCGTCGCGGCTCGGGAAGTAGTGCCGGAGCGCTGCGTGGGTGATGCCGAGCGCGTCGGCGACCGACCGGAGCGACGACGCGTCGACGCCCTGCGCCGCGACCATGCGGATCATCTCGTCGAGGATCTGCGCCCGGCGCTCGGCGCCCTTGCGGTACCCGCGTCGTCGCGGGACCGCGTCGTCGTCGGCCGGGGAGGTCACCCCGCCAACTTACCGCTGGAAGGTTTTCCGCGCGACCGGTCGTGTGCACGGGCCGGCGCACGATCGCGCGCCGCACCACGGCCTGGTCGCTCAGTCTGCGTCGGCGGGGACCGTGTACTCGTCGACCGGCACGGGCAATCCCTCCGCGAGCGCATCCACGATCGCCGAGAGCGTCCGTGTGAGCACCTCGTTGTCGCCGTCCGACAGCCCGTCCAGCACGCCCACCACGGCCTCGTGGAACGAGGCGTAGGAGAGACCGATCTTCGCCGCCGCCTGGTCGGTCGGCTCGAGGACCTGCTGCCGACGGTCCGTCGGGTGCGCGGCCCGTACGAGGTCGCCCGACGCGACGAGCCCGTCGACGAGCTTCGTCACGGACGCGTTGGACACCGACAGCATCACCGCGAGGTCCTTCGGTCCCATCGGCCGTTCGTCGCGGTGCGCCTGGAGCAGGTACCGGAGCGCGAGCGACTCGTTCTTCGTCAGCCCGGTCTCGACGCGTGCAGCCTCGATCTGCTGTTCCTCGGCGTGCTGCAGACGGAGCAGTGCGTCGACCGCGGTCTTGGCGGCGGCCGAGCGGGGCTGGCGGGCGTAGAGGTGGGCGTGCTCGCGGCGGACGACGGTCAACGGCATGCGGTCATGCGCTCCTGGTCAGACGAGGGGGGCCGAGAAGAAGTCGGCGTAGGACGGTTCGGTCTGCTTCGCGAGCAGCGACGGATCCTCGATCCGACGCTGGACGAAGGCGTCGATCACGGCCTGGTCGGTCAGGCCGACCCGGGGGTGGCTCCGTCCGCTCGCTGCGAGTCGCGGCATCCCCGTGTACGTGCTGCGCATGTCTGATCCCGCCTTCCTGCTGTGGTCGAGGTGTCCGTCGTGGACGATCCAGACTCTTTCACGAGGTGAACGGTTTGCGCAACGAACAGTTTCCATTGTGGACGATTCGCGCACTGAACCGTTCGGACGGTGCCGTCAGGACAGCATGCCGACAGCCATGACCACGACCGCCGTCCCCATCGTCACGGTCTCGAGCAGCGGGAGGATGCCCGCCCGGCGCCGGCTTCGCTCCTGTGCCCGTTCCCGTTCCCGGAGGCAGCCGCGGACCTCCGCGACCGTCAGGACGATGTACCCGGCGGTCAGCCCGGCGAGCACGACCGCCCACGTCGCAGCGACCGGTCCGCCGTGGTCGTGCATGCCGGGCATCGAACCGTCGTGCGACATCCCGACGCCCATCGCGCCCATCACCAGCAACCCGAGCGCCGCGTGCAGCCGCGCGGACCGGTCCGCACGCGCGCCGTTCCGCTGCGACCGGTCGACCGCGGCGAGGGCCACCGCCAGGACGACCAGGACCAGGAACCAGGCGGCTCCGGGGAGGACGCGGGGCGTCAGGAGGCCGTCTGCCATCGCGGCGACCATCGTGATCGCCGCGACGACGTCGACCGCACGGCCGGGACGCCACGCCCCGACCGTGCAGCACGCTCCGGCGGACGCCGGCAGGACGGCGACCAGTCCGAGGACGTCCGTCACGTCAGTGCCCGGTGTGGTGCGCGCAGTGCGCGTCCGTGGCGGCCGCCACCGCGGCCGGCACGTTCAGGGCGGGGTTGCGCGGGAAGAACCCGTACGGCTTCAGGGTGAACTTCGCGTAGTCGACGGGCATCACGGGCCAGTCCTCCGGGCGGGGGAAGTGCGTCGGACCGAAGGTGTGCCAGAGCACGATGTCCTCACCGTCGAGCGACCGGTCGGTCTGCACGTACCGCGCGACGCCGTCCCCGCCCGGGTTCTGGTGCACGAAGTCACCCGCCGCGTACTGCTCGGCGGGGTCGTACTGCGTGACGTAGAGGTGCTTGCGGGCGAACTCGGCGCGCGACGCGACCGAGGACGAGTCGTCGGCGAGCAGCACCGGGGCGTCCTGCGGGTACAGCACGTAGCCGGTCGGCCGGCCGAGGTGGTTGCGCTCCTCGGTGTTCGAGATGAACCAGGTCCGGCCACGGGACGCGTCCGCGAGCCGCCCCGACGTCGACTCCGAGGCGATGCGCGTCGCCCGCTTCGTGAACGCGTTCCCGTGCTCGTTGCCGGGTCCGACCGGCACCCGGACCGCGTCGATCTCGTCCACGGCGTTGGTGAGACCGTCCACGGTCATGTCGAGCCGCGCGGAGAACAGGTGCTGGTGGTACGGCGCACCGAGCCCGGGGGCGACCTCGGACGCGAACCCGTAGTCCGATCCGTCGGCGTCCCGGCCGGGGTAGGACGAGGTGAACAGGACGCCGGTGAGCTTCGCCTCGCACTCGATCGTGCCGTCGAGGTAGAGGTACCAGTAGAAGCCGTAGTCGTAGTTGCCGACGGTCGTGAAGAACGAGATCACGAGGCGGCGGGACCGGCGGACCTCGTGCGAGCCGGTGTAGATGTCCTCGTGCTTCCAGAGCGTGCCGAAGTCCTCCTCGTGCATGCAGAGCCCGTTCGTGATGGTCTGCGGGTTGCCGAGCTCGTCGGCGAGGACGGCGTCGAAGTAGCGGATCTCGCCGACGCAGTCACAGCCGAGCTCGAGGGAGTTCGTGAAGCGGCCGAACAGGTACTCGCCGGTGTCGAAGTAGTTCTGCCAGAACCGCACGGGCGAGGGGTCGCCGTAGGGCACGAGCATCTCGTCGATCGACGCGCGGTACACGATCGGGCGCAGCCGGTCGCCGTCCTGCCAGGAGAGCTGGCGGAGCACCAGTCCCTCGCGTGGGTCGAACCCGACCTGGAAACGCCAGTTCGCCCACTCGACGAACTCACCGTCGACCGTGAAGGACGGCCCCTCGGGCTGGGTGATGACGATCGGCTTGAGGTCGAGCGGCTCGCCCTGGAGCTCCGGGTCGTCGAAGTTGCCCGAGGTCGCGGGGACGGGCATGTCGGCGGCGTCGACGATCCGGGTGACGGTGCGGTTCGCCGCGTCGACGTACACCGAGAGCCCGTCGACGGGGTGTGCCCACACGTGGTCGGCGGGGTGGTCCTGCCGGAAGGCGAGCACGCGGAGGATGCGTCGGCCCTCCTCCTCGGGGAGGTCGTAGTACCCGGCCGACAGCGGGACGCACTTGACCTCCTCGACGGTGAGCCCGCGTGCCGCGAGGGCGGCCACCCACCGCTCGTCGGCCGCCGCGATCTCGCCGACGGCGTCGAACTCCTCGATGAGCACCGGGAGCTGACCGCGCGAGCCGTCCAGGACGTCGGTGCGCAGGACCGTACCGCCGTCGATCGACACGACGTTGTCGGTCGAGCGGCCCGTCGCCATGTCGAGCAGCATCAC
Source organism: Curtobacterium sp. NPDC089689 (assembly GCF_044749145.1). Lineage (NCBI taxonomy): Bacteria > Bacillati > Actinomycetota > Actinomycetes > Micrococcales > Microbacteriaceae > Curtobacterium > Curtobacterium sp. NPDC089689. The sequence continues at coordinate 1,073,613 of NZ_JBIVHJ010000001.1, forward strand.
GCGGGCGCGCCGTTCCGGGACCGCGCCGGTCCCGGCCTGCCATGCCAGGACGTCGCGCTTGTGCGGCTCGGCGAGACCGACGTAGGCGAACCGGGTGGTGTCGGTCCAGTCCGGCTGCGCCGTCACGACGTCGCGGATCCGGGTGATCTCCGGGGCGGTGAGGCTCGCCAGCGGGTGGGTGGTCGAGGTCGCGGGGCCGGTCGGTTCGGTGATGGTCATGCGCGTGGTTCCTTGCGTTCGGTCGGGAGGCACGGTGTGGGTCGGTGGGTCGGCTCACGCCGACGGGGTGGTCGGTGCAGGTGGTCGGTCCTGCTGGCGGGACGCCGCCGGTCGGTGCCGCTCACTGCTCCGCTTCGAGGCGGTCGAGCATCAGCTCGTAGCGGTCACGTCGTCGCCGGCGCAGCACCAGGGCCTGGACGGTCCCGACGGCGGGGACGACCACCACGAGGCCGGTGAGCACGGTGCTCACGACGCCGAAGACGCTGTGCCCGGCTGCGTCCACGTCGCCGACGAGGGTCGGGAAGTTCGCCCAGATCAGGACGGCCGACGCGACCAGCCCCGCGAAGCCGAGCAGGGGCGCGACGATGGTGTTCCAGACGCGGAGGTCGGCTCGGTTGCGGCGGAAGTAGACGACGACGGCGAGGCTCGTGGCCGCCATGAGCACGGCGATGCCGAGCGTGGCGACTCCGGAGAACCAGCTGAAGACCTGCAGGACGGGGTCGAGGCCGAGGACGGCGAACAGCGCGGTGAGCACGACGGCGGTGACGGTCTGGACGACGCTCGAGGTGTGCGGGGAGGCGTGTCGTCGGTGCACGAGGCCGAGGCGACCGGGGAGCAGTGCGGCGTTCGCCATCGCGTGCTGGTAGCGGGTGATGACGTTGTGGAACGAGAGGACGCAGGCGAACATGCTCGTCAGCAGCAGGACGTTGAGGACCGCTTCGCCGACACCGCCGATGTACCGGGCCGCCGTGGTGAGGATGAGCGACCCCGGGTCCTCCGCTGCCTCGGCCAGCACCCCGTCCGGCCCCCAGGCCATCACGAGGGCCCACGACGCGAGGGTGTAGAAGACCCCGATGCCGATCACGGCCGCGTAGGTCGCGCGGGGGATCGTGCGGTCGGGGTCCTTCGCCTCGTCGCGGAAGATCGCGGTGGCCTCGAAGCCGATGAACGCCGCGATCGCGAACATCAGTCCGACACCGGGCGAGCCGGACACCACCTGCGACGGAGCGAACGGCGCGAGCGACAGCCCGTCGGCGCCGCCCCGGAACACCACGGCGGCCACGAGGACGAGCACGATGCCGACCTCGGCGACGAGCAGGACCCCGAGGACCTTGCTCGACAGGTCGATGTGCCGGTACCCGAGGACGCCGACGAGCACGACCACGGCGAGCGACCAGACGTACCAGGGCACGTCCGGCCCGCCGAGGCCCGCGACGGTGACGCCGATCAGGTACCCCATGTACGCGTGCACGGCCACCTGGATCGTCGTGTACGTCAGGAGGGCGAGCGTCGCGGCCCCCGCGCCGGCCGGACGTCCGAGTCCGTGCCCGACGAACGTGAAGAAGGCGCCGGGCCGCGGCAGGTGACGGGTCATCGCGGCGAGCCCGACGGAGAACAGCAGGAGCACCACGGCCGAGACGGCGTAGAGCGCCGGGAACCCGACGCCGTTGCCGAGCAGCATGCCGAGCGGGGCTGCGCCGCCGACGACCGTGAGCGGTGCGGCGGCCGCGACGACCATGAAGACGATCGCGGTGACGCCGAGGGAGCCGTGCATGGTCCGGCCGTGCGGGGCGGGGAGCGCTCCGAGTGACGCGGGGTCCTTCGTGATGCTGGACATCGTGGCCTTCCGGTTCGGGTGGCTTCGGGGGTCGGCACCACGGTCCCGCGCCGCCGTTGCGGCCACGTACCGCCGAGGTGAAACCCGGTCGCACCCGAACGGGACACCTCCGTCGCCGGCGTCCCGTTCCGCCGGTACCTGCCCGAAACACGACCGCCACACCGGGGCAACGCGCGGGCCCTACCGTGGCCGGGTGACCGCCCTCGACCGTGCGATAGCCCACCCGCCCCGGGTGCCGGGCGTCGGTGCGGGTTCACCCGTCGACGGACTCTCGCGACGCAGTGTCGGGCCGGTCGACGTGCTCGCGCAGTCGGTCTCCGCGGTGGCCCCGTCCGCCGCCGCGACCACGATCCCTGTGCTCGTCGCGTCCGTCGCCGGCAGCGGTGCGACGTGGTCGCTGCTGGCGGCGATGGCGCTCTCGTTCCTGGTCGGACGCACCGTGAACGAGTTCGTCCGCCGCGTCGCGGGCCCTGGATCCCTCTACACGTACGTGTCCCTCGGCCTCGGACCGGTCGCGGGCGTGGTGTGCGGTGCAGCGCTGCTCCTCGGCTCGGGGTGCATCGCGGCGTTCTCGCTGACGGGGACCGGCTACTACCTCGAGTACCTGCTGTCCCGGTTCGTTCCGCCCGGGGACGGCGGTGTGCTCGTCACCGTGCTCGTGGTCCTCGTCACGGGGGCCGTCGTGTTCGCCGTGACGGCCGTCGGCGTCCGGCTGTCGACCCGTCTGACGCTGCTCGTCGAGACGGTCTCGGTGGCGGTGATCGCGGTGCTCGTCATCGCCCTGCTGGCCCGGAGCGGACCGCCGGACCTCGGGGCGGTCGCACTCGGCCCCGTCACGCCGGCGCCGTTCTCCGTCGGGACCGCACTCGCCGTCACCGCGTTCGTCGGCTTCGAGAGCGCGTCGGTGCTCGGCGTCGAGGCCCGCCGCCCGTTCGCCACGATCCCGCGCGCGATCTCGTGGACCGTCCTGCTCGCCGGCGTCCTCTACCTCGGCAGCGCCGTGGCCCAGCAGTCCGGGTTCGCGGCGGTGGGAGCAGACCTCGCGACGAGCGCCTCGCCGGTGAACGAACTCGCCGTCGCATCGGGTGTGGGCTGGGTCGGGTGGGTGCTCGACCTCGCGATCGCGGCCTCGTTCGCGGCGTGCGCGATCGCGTCGACGACCGCGCTCGTCCGGGTGCTCTTCGCGATGGGCCGCGAGGGCGTGCTCCCCCGTGCGTTCGGTCGGACGTCCCCACGCTTCCGGACGCCGTTCGTCGCGGGGATCGTGGCGAGCGTCGTCCTGACCGCGGTCCCGGTCGCAGGACTGACCGCGGGCGTCGCGACGTGGACGCTCATGGAGACCGAACTCGCCGTCGCCGCACTCGGGTACCTCGTCGCCTACGCGCTCACCTGCGTCGCGGCGCCGGTGTTCCTCCGTCGGATCGGCGAGCTGACCGCCCGGGTCGCGACCGTCGCGGTCGTGACGGCGGCGCTCCTGACGGGCGTCCTCGTGGTCTACGCCGGAGTCGAGGCGACGAGCGACCGGTGGCCCGCCGTCGCACTGGTCGTCGGGGTGGTCGCCGTCGTCCTGCTCGCCTTCGCGGTCGTGACCCGACGGCGTCCGTGGCGGCGCGCGAGGAGCCGGGCCGTGTGGGACGTGCCCGTCGAGACGGACCTCCTGGGTGCCTCCCGGCTGCGCCCCGACGACCCCGACCGGACCGGCCGAGGCGACCGGCCGTGAGCGACCCCGGCCTGCGCGCACGCCAGCCGAAGGCGATCCAGAACGCCTTCGCCGTGCTCGAGGCCGTCGCCGCATCGGGACCGGGGACCACCGCGCAGCAGGTGTCCGAGGCACTCGGCATGCCACGGGCGACGACCTACCGGCTCATCACGCTCCTCGTCGAGGACGAGTACCTGGTCCGCCTGTCCGACCTGCGGGGCTTCGCCCTCGGGCACAAGGTCGCCGAGCTGGCCGGGCTCGGGGCAGCGCCGTCCCTCCCGCCGCTGTCACGCGCGGTGCGGTCCGTCCTCGCCGAGGTCCGGTCGAGCGTCCGCGCCGGCGTGCACCTCGCCCGGTACGACGCCTCCGGGCTGGCCGACGTCGACGTGGACCCCGACTTCCCGCTCCTCGACGAGCGGGGGCTCCGCGCAGACCCCGGGGCGAGCGCGATGGGGCGACTGCACGCGCACGGCGGCACCGAGGTCGTCCGGCAGGTCGGCGCGTTCCGGTCCGGCTTCGGGTGCCTCGCGGTCCCGGTCCTCGACGAGCACGGTCTGCTGGTCGCCGGACTCACGCTGTCCGCCGCGGCGCCCCGGATCGACTCCCCCGGCGACCTCCTGCCGCTCCTGCAGCGTGGAGCCGACCGCCTCGAGCCGCTCCTCGCCTGACCCCCAGCGTCCTCGGAGCGCACTGTTGGCACTCTCTGGGTTCGAGTGCTAGAACGGATGACAGTTGAGTCGAGGGGACTCAACGAGGATCACGTGAAGGAGTTGACGACGATGACGATGAACTTCGACCCGTTCCGCGAGCTCGACCGCCTCGCCGGATCCCTGCTCGGGAGCGCCGGCGGACCGCGTTCGATGCCGATGGACCTGTACCGCACCGGGGACCACTACGTCCTCGACGTCGACCTGCCGGGCATCGACCCGGGCAGCGTCGACGTCGACGTGGACGGCTCGGTCCTCACGATCCGCGCCGAGCGCACCCTCGGCGCCCCGGACGGCTCGCAGTGGATCACGCGCGAGCGGCAGCCCGGCACGTTCGTCCGCCAACTGACGCTCGGCGACCACCTCGACGCCGGACGCATCACCGCGACCTACGACAACGGTGTGCTGAGCATCACGATCCCGGTCAAGGAGTCGGCGAAGCCGCGCAAGATCGAGGTCGCGGTGGGCAGCGGGTCCCAGCAGCTCGCCGTCGGCGGCGGGGCCTCCGAGTAGGTCGGAGGCGCGATGGCAGCACTCCTGAACGCGCTGCTCGCGATCGGGGCCGTGACCGCCGCGCTCACCGCGACGAGTCTGGACAGGCGGGTCGCCCTCGTGCTCGGGGCGACCGGCAGCACGGTCGGCGCGTTCCTCGCGTGGGTGGTCGCACCGAGCGCGTTCTCCGGGTTCGTGCCGTGGGTGGCCGCCGTCCTCGGGACGGCGGCGCTCACGGCCGGGTGGAACGTCGTCCGGCTCTACGACGGCGTCTTCGCCCCGCCGCCGGAACCGGCGGACGAGACCGGGACGATCGCGACGACCGCGCGGTGACCGCATGACGGACGGGCGCGCCCCGCTCAGCGGCAACGCGAAGCGTTGCGCGGGGCGCGCCGACCGAGCCTGCGAGGGAGGGGCGCCAACCGGCACCGCGCCTCCCGTCCGTCCGCCCCGTCAGTCAACGAAACGCGCGCGTTCCGACATCGCACCGGTCGATCGACGGGTGCCACGTCGAAACGCGCGCGTCCCGTTCCGCGGACTACTCCTTGTTGAGCTTGTCCTGCACCGTGCCGGCCGTCTTCTCGACGACGTTCGGGAGCTCGGTCGTGCCGTAGAAGCGGACGTCCGGGTGCGTGGGCGGCGGCATCGGCGACGTGGTCGTCGGACCGTCGTGGTACGTGTACTCGCCCTTGCCGTCGAACGAGGGGCCACTCGCCCACGGGCCGTTCGCCGCCTCCTTGCCGTCGGAGAAGTTGAGGTACTGGTAGTTGACCTCCTGGTTCTCCTTCGCCTGCGGGAAGTTGCTCGGCACCGGGAAGTCCTCGATGCCCTTCTCGCGGAGTTCCGCGGCGGCCGTCGCCCACATGTTCTGGTGCATGGTGTCGCGCGCGAGCAGGAACGACAGGAGGTCCCGGACCCCGGCGTCGTCGGTCTGGTGGTAGAGCCGCGCGACCTGCACGCGCCCCTGCATCTCGGCGTTCGCGTTCGCCGTGAAGTCGGCGAGCAGGTTGCCGCTCGCGGTGATGAACGACCCCTGCCACGGGTTGCCGTTGCTGTCGACCGGACGTGCGCCGGCACCGGCGACGATGCCCTGCTGGACGTCCGTGCCACCGACGATCGCCGCGACCGTCGGGTCGTCCTGCACGGCGTCCTCGGTGATGCCGAGCGGGCTCTTCTCGAGCAGCTGCGCGATCATCGTCGCGAGCATCTCGACGTGGCCCATCTCCTCCGCGCCGATGCCGAACACCAGGTCGCGGTACTTGCCGGGCATGTGCATGTTCCACGCCTGGAACTGGTACTGCAGGGCGACGGTGATCTCGCCGTACTGACCGCCGAGCACCTCCTGCAGCTTGCGCGCGTAGACGGCGTCGGGCTTGTCGGGCGTGGACTTGAACTGGAGTTCCTGCTTGTGGAAGTACAAATCGTGCTCCTGTCTTCGTTCGGTGGTGCGGTTCAGAGGATCGGGGTGCCGCCGGTGACGGCGACGCGCGCACCGGAGACGTAGCTGCCGTCGTCGCTCGCGAGCAGCACGTAGACCGGGGCGAGCTCAGCGGGCTGTCCGGGACGGCCGAGCGGGGTCTGCTTCCCGAACTGCTCGACCTCCTCCGGAGGCATGGTCGAGGGGATGAGCGGCGTCCAGATCGGCCCGGGCGCGACGCTGTTGACACGGATGCCACGCGGGCCGAGCAGCTGCGCCAGCGCTGCCGAGAGGTTCGCGACGCCCGCCTTCGTGACGTCGTACGGCGCGAGGTCGGGCTTCGGGTCGTCCGAGTTCACCGAGCTCGACCCGATGATCGCCGAGCCGGGGCCGAGGTGCGGCAGCGCGGCCTTGACGAGGTGGAAGTAGGCGCTGAGGTTGGTCGCGAGGGTGTGGTCCCGCTCCTCGTCGCTGATCTCCTCGATCGTCTCGTGCGTCATCTGGTACGCCGCGTTGTTCACGAGGACGTCGAGCCCACCGAGCCGCTCGACCGCGGTGGCGACGACGGACCGGCAGTACGCGGGGTCGCTGACGTCGCCGGGCAGCAGGACCGCCGTCCGCCCCGCCTCCTCGACCCAGCGCTTCGTGTCCTGCGCGTCGTCCTCCTCGTCGGGGAGGTAGCTGATGAGCACGTCGGCACCCTCGCGGGCGAAGGCGATCGCGACCGCCTTGCCGATGCCGCTGTCCCCGCCGGTGATGACCGCCCGCTTGCCCGTGAGCTTGCCGGACCCGCGGTACGACTGCTCGCCGTGGTCCGCCGTCGGGCTGAGCTCCTGGTCGCTGCCCGGGGGCTGCTGTCGGTCGGTCATGTCGCCTCCTGATCAGTGGTGCGCGATCCGCTTCGTCCGAGGACCGCTCGGTTCGGCCGATGGTCGGCGCGCCGCACTGGGCGGCCGTCCGGGAGTGGCCCGATCGCGCGGCGGGTGTGGCCGGATCGCGCGGCGGGTGTGGCCGGATCGCGCGGGCACCGGCCCGACGGGCCGCGCGTAGCGTGGCCGGCATGGACCTGCAGCTCTCGGAACGTGTCGCGCTCGTCGTCGGAGGGAAGGGTTACATCGGTCGTGCCGTCGCCGCACGGCTCCGGGCCGAGGGGGCGACCGTCGTGGTGGCATCCCGGAGCGCCGGGGACGACGACGACAGCGTGTCGATGGACACCGCGTCGCAGGCGTCCGTGGACGCCGGGGTCGCGTCGGTGCTCGAGCGGCACGGGCGGATCGACGTGCTCGTGGTCACGGCGGCCCCGAGCGCGCAGACCCTCGACCCTGCCCGGGGGTCCGACCCGGAGCACGTCGCCGAGGCGATCGACGGCAAGGCGCTCGGCTTCCTCCGCGTCGCGAACGCCGTGCTCCCGCACCAGCGCGAGGCGGGCTTCGGCCGGGTCGTCGTCGTGAGCGGTCAGAACGCCTACATCGCGGGCAACATCACCGCGTCGCTGCGGAACACCGCGACGAACGTCGTCGCGAAGAACCTCGCCGACGACTTCGCCGGGTCCGGCGTCGCCGTGAACGTGGTCAACCCCGGGACCGTCACCGACGACCCCTCGTCGGAGGTGCAGCGCGGAGCCGGCGGCGAGTCGAGCCCGCAGCAGATCGCCGACCTCGTCGCGTTCCTGTCGTCGCCGCTCTCGGCGCTGAGCGGGGAGTCGATCTCGATCGCGCACCGGATGCTCGGCTCCGTCGTCGTCTGAAGCCGCGTCGCGGCGGACGGGAGGCCCGTGGCGGGCCCGCCCCGTGCCTCCCGTCCGTCCCGTGGTGCGTCAGCACCCTGTCCGTGCGCCCGGTGCAGGGTCAAGATGGGGCATGGACACTGCGGAGCAGGACGTGGTCGGACTCGTCGAGTACGCCGGTGGGCGGCTGACGGACCGGATGGAAGGGCTCTCCGACGACGAGTGGGCATGGCAGCCGATCGCCGGGGACGCGGAGGTCACCGTGCGGTGGCGGCTCGACCACGTCGTCGAGGTGCTCACGGCCAGCCGGAACCGCGAGTGGCTGGGGCTCGCGCCGTCGACCGGACCGATGCCGGGCACCCCGACGACCGCCGCCGAGGCGCTCGCGGGACTCGGCACGGCGATCAGGGTGTTCCTGGCGGCCGCGACGGAGGTGGGCGACTCCGCCTCCGAGCCGATGGGCGCCGTCGCTGGTCCGTACGCCGAGTCGACGAAGCGGTCGTTCGTGCTGCACGTGGCGGACGAGCTGATCCACCACGGTGCCGAGGCGGCGCTCCTCCGGGACCTCTACGCCGCGCGACCGGGCCGGAGCTCCCGGACCACGGAGACGGCCTCGGTGGCGAGCGACGCCGGGTACCCCCAGTAGTCGGGTCGGTCGGTCTCGGGCGGGGTCTCGTGGCTGATGTCGACCATGTCCGCACGCTGGTCGCCCGACATTTCTGCGGGAAGCCGCAGGTTTCCGTCACCCTCCTTTCAGGGGCTCCCCAAGTTGAGCACTGCTCTCCTAGGCTGGGCCGGCACTTCCTGTGCCCCTGCCCAGCATCCGAGAACGGATCGACATGTCTCCCACCCGAAGCGCGTCCCGTGGACGCGCTCTCCTCGCCCTCCTCGGACTCGGCATCGCGTCCGTGACCGTGCTCGCCGGCACCACCCCGGCGAGCGCCGCAGCGACCTTCACCACCCAGGCCCCTCGGGCGACCGGCGCGGTGAAGGTCGGCAGCACGATCACCGCGGTGTTCCCCACCTGGCGGCCCGCTCCGACGGCCAAGGGGTACCGCTGGCTCCGCGACGGGAAGGCCATCACCGGCGCGACGCGGTCCACGTACACGCCCGCGGCCGGGGACAGCGGGCACCGTCTCTCGTTGATGATCATCGGATCCCGGAGCGGGTACGCGAAGGCCACGCGGACGAAGGACCTCGGGGTCGTCGCGAAGGGCGATGCACCGAAGATGACCGTCGCCCCGAAGCTGACCGGGTCCGCGAAGGTCGGGAGCACGCTGACGACGACGAACGGCTCGTGGAACCGGTCCGGGCTCTCGGTGCGGTACCAGTGGCTCCGCAACGGCTCGGTGATCAGCGGCCAGACGAAGAAGTCACACACCGTGTCGGGCAGCGACTTCGGTGCAACGCTTGCAGCCCGGGTCATCGTCTCGAAGGCCGGCTACCAGGACGGCAGCGCGCGGACCACGGTGACCGCCAAGGTGACCCGCAGCGCAGCGTTCTCCGGCAACGGCACGTACGCCGTCGGGTCGAAGATCAAGCCGGGCACGTACTTCTCCGGCTCGACGAGCGGCTGCTACTGGGCGCGACTGAGCGGCGCGAGCGGCAGCTTCGAGGAGATCATCGGGAACTCCTTCGGGAGTGGTCAGCGCATCATCACCATCGCTTCGTCGGACCGGTACGTCTCCTTCTCGGATTGCGGATCGTGGTACCCGATCGCCAGCGCGCCCCGACTGACGAAGATGCCTGCGGACGGCGTCTTCAAGGTCGGACAGCAGATCGCTGCCGGCACGTGGCGGGCGTCGTTCACGGACGGCTGCTACTGGGAGACGAGCAGCCGCGCGTCCGGTCGCTTCGAGGACGTCATCGCGAACGACTTCATCGACGGCCGTGGGTCCACGACGGTCCGGATCGGCTCTGACGTCTCGGTCTTCGAGTCCTCCGGCTGCGGTACCTGGAGCAAGGTCGGCTGATCCTCGGGAGCTCGCGACCACGGACCCGTCACGAGAGTCGTGGCGGGTCCGTGGTCGTCGCAGCGGCGAGTGGTCACCCCGTTGCCCCGCTAGGCTCCCCGTCGTGGCGAAGGTGCTGATCACCGGGATGTCGGGGACGGGCAAGTCCTCGGCGCTGGAGCGGCTGGCCACGTTCGGTCACCGCGTCGTGGACACCGACGACCCGGGCTGGCGCGAGTACCACCCGTACCCGCACCCGTTCGACGAGGCACACCGCGGCGAGTGGCTCTGGGCCGAGGACCGGATGACGGCGCTGCTCGACGAGGACGACGGCCGGTCGCTCTTCGTCCAGGGCTGCGTCCGCAACCAGGGCCGCTGGTACGACCGCTTCGATGCGGTCGTGCTCCTCAGCGCACCGTTCGACGTCCTGCTCGAACGGGTCGCGCGGCGGACGACGAACCCGTACGGGAAGACCGACGTGGAGCGGGCGATGATCGCGGCGGACTGCGCCGAGGTGCTGCCGCTGCTCCGCGCCGGGTGCACGCACGAGCTCGACGCGACCCGGCCGCTGGACGACGTCGTCGCGGACCTGGCAGCCCTCGCGCGCTGAACCGTTCGTCCCCGCGACGGATGCGCTTCGGCCGTCCGCCCGATGCCCGGCGGCCCGGGATCGCCGAGGCTGAGGAGCATGGACTCCTCGATCAAGCACGTCATCGCCACCCTGTCGGTCTGCGCCGGGATCGTCGTCGTCACCGCGTGGGCGCTCGTCGCGATGTCACCGGTGGCGTGAAGCGCGGGGCGACCCGCGGGGCCGTCCCCACGCGCAGCCGGGTGACGGACCCCTCCGTGCGATGATCGGACCCGTGACGGAAGGGCGCACGTTCATCCGACCGCTCGCCACGCGCTCGATCGTCGTCGACGTGGTCTGGGCGGTCGTCGCGGCGCTCGCGTTCCTCGCCCCCGTCGACCTCGAGCTCGAGCACGCCAGCATCCTCGCCGTCGTCGCCGCGGCCGGGGCCATCGCCGTGCGACGCATCTCGCCGTCCGTCGCGATGCTGCTCGTGGTCGCGCTCGGCTTCGTGCAGGTGGCCGGGGGCGAGCGTCCGTCGCTCGTGGACCTCGCGATCTTCGTCGTCATCGGGACGACCGCGATCGTCGGGACCCGCGCCGAGGTCGTCCTCTCCGGACTGCTCGCGTTCGTCACCGGTGTCGGCGCGACGCTGTACCTGACCGTCACCGGGTTCCGGTTCGCCGTGCTCGTGAACGGGCCGCGCGACCAGGCCTTCCTGGCGATGGCGGCCCCCGCGGCGGCGCTGCTCGCGGTGTGGGCCGGCGGGCTGGCCGTGCGGGCGTTCCGCTCCCGCGACCGCGAGTCCGAGCGACGCGCCCACGCCGAGGCCGCGCGGTCCCGAGCGGAGGCCGTCGCCACCGAGGCCGAGGCCACCGCCACCCGTGCCATCGACGTCGCGGAGTCCGAGCGGATCCGAGCGGCGATCGCCCGGGACGTCCACGATGTCGTGGGTCACTCCCTCGCCGTGATCATCGCCCAGGCCGACTCGGTGCCGTTCCTCGCCGACGAGGCACGGGTGCGCGAGGTCAGCGCCACGATCGCCAGCACCGCGCGCAGTTCGCTCATGGAGGTCCGGCAGGTCCTCGGGCAGATCGACGGCACCGGGGACGCCGGTCCGGCGACGCTCGACGAGATCGTGCAGGGCATCCGTGACGCCGGGGTCACCGTGGAGCACACCGTCCGCGGCGTCCCGCGCACGTTCGGCCCCGACGCCGGCACCGCTGCCCGTCGGGTGCTGCAGGAGATGCTCACGAACGCGCTCCGGCACGGCGCTCCCGGCATGCCCGTCACCGTCCGGGAGACCTGGCGCTCCGCGGACCTCGTGCTCGAGGTCGAGAACGTCGTCGGCGGTGGTGCCACCGGGGGATCCGGCCGCGGGGTCGACGGCATGCGTTCCCGACTCGCCGCGCTCGACGGCTCCTTCGACGCCGCGGTCCTCGACGACGTGTTCGTCGCCCGCGCCCGCATCCCGATCGACATCCCAGGGGGGAACCACCGATGATCGACACGACCGACCACGCAGCCGCCGCCGACCCGGCCCGCGGTCCGGCCAGCACCGACGCGACGGGACCGGCGCCCATCCGCGTCCTGCTCACCGACGACCAGGCGCTCTTCCGCGCGGGGCTCCGTGTCGTGCTCGACGCCCAGGACGACATGGTCGTGGTGGGTGAGGCATCGGACGGCGCGGAGGCCCTCGCAGCCATCCCCGACGTCCGTCCGGACGTGATGCTGCTCGACATGCGGATGGCGGGCATGGACGGCGTCGAGACCGTCCGACAGCTGTTCTCCGGCGCGGTCGACGGCCCGATCCCCCGCGTGATCGTCCTGACGACGTTCGGCCTCGACCCGGCGGCAGCGACCGCGATCCGGCTCGGTGCCAGCGGGTTCCTCCTCAAGGACACGACGCCGCCGTTCCTGTTCGCGGCCATCCGCGCCGTGCACGAGGGCAGTTCGGTGATCGCCCCGAACGACCTCGCGCAGCTGTTCGGCGCCGACGTCGAGCGTGCGCCGAAGCCGCAACCGCAGGAGTTCCAGATGCTCTCCGACCGCGAGCGCATCGTGTTCGGTTGGGCGTCGCGGGGTCTGTCGAACGCCGAGATCGCCGCGAAGGAGTTCGTCACCGAGTCGACCGTGAAGACCCAGATCTCGAGCATCCTGGGGAAGCTCCAGCTCCGCGACCGGGTGCAGCTGGTCGTCTACGCACACGACCACGGGCTCGCGGGCGCACGCGACGAGGCGTAGCGGCGGACGCGGCGGACGCGGCACGGACGCACGTCAGGTGTCGCCGGGTACCGTCCCGGACACCGACCGAACGACGCCCGGTGCGCCGGGCAGAGAGGGGCGATCAATGACGATCGACCAGACGACGACCGTGGCCCGCGACCTGACGGACCGGACGGTGGTGGTGACCGGAGCGGCCGGCGGCATCGGCCGCGAGGTCGTGCGCCGCCTCCACGCCGCCGGCGCCGAAGTGGTCGCGGTCGACCTCCGGGAACCGACCGACGTCCCCGCGGGCGTGACGTCGGACACGGTCGACATCACCGATCCGGAGTCCCTGCGCGCGTTCGCGGACCGGGTCGGCTCCGAGCACCCCGGCCGCATCGACCTGGTCAACGCGGCGGGCATCGTCGAGGACGACGTCGCCGCGGCGGAGATGTCCGCCGAACAGTTCCGCGGGGTCCTCGACGTCAACCTCGTCGGGGTGTTCCTCACCTCGCAGGCCCTCCACCGGGTGATGGCGGGGCGCGGTGGAGCAGCGATCGTGAGCATCGCGTCGATGTCCGGCAACCACGTCGTGAACCACCCGCAGAAGCAGGTCGCCTACAACGTGTCGAAGGCGGGCGTCACCGCGCTCACGAAGACCCTCGCCGTCGAGTGGGGGTCGGAGGGCATCCGGGTGAACTGCGTGTCACCCGGCTACGTGGACACACCGCTCCTCGCGAAGAAGCACCACCAGTTCGACGAGTGGATGCGGGACATCGTGCCGGGGCGGTTCGCGCAGCCGGCCGAGGTCGCGGCGGCGATCCACTTCCTGCTGAGCGACGCGGCCTCGTACTGCCACGGGACCGAGCTGCTGATGGACGGCGGCTACTCGCTGCGCTGACCGGGCAGGGTCAGCACCTCGTCGAGGATGGTGGTGATCGCGGCCGGGTCGTGGGCGAACCGTCCGAGGAACAGTCCGCCGATCCGGCCCTGCCCACGGGTGAGCAGCCCCGGTCCGGCACTGCCGCCGTAGATCACCGTGCTGCCCGCGAGCTCCGGCCGCGACGCGAGGTGCGCCTCGAGCCCGGCGAGCACGTCCACGATGTGGTCGTCCGGCGCGGGCGCCGGCGCACCGATCGCCCACACCGGCTCGTACGCGACGATCAGCGGCCCGACGAGCCCGTCCACGGTCGCCGTGGCGAGCGAGCGGTCCAGCTGCGCGGTCACCTCGGCGATCGCGTCCGCACTGGAGGCTGGGCCCACGCCGGCCGGTTCCGGCGCGTCGCGGAGCTTGCGGAGCGACGTGGCGGCCGAGCCGGTGGGGAGGTGCGGCTCCCCGACGCACACCAGCGGCCGCAGGTGGTTGCGGTACGCCGCGTGCACCTTCCCCGCGACGTCCTCGTCGGTCTCGTGGAACAGGCTGCGCCGTTCGGCGTGGCCGATCTCGACGAGGTCGACGCCGATCTCACGGAGCTCGGCGCCGGAGACCTCGCCCGTGAACGCGCCCTCGTCCGCCCACGCCAGGTCCTGCGCCCCGAGCAGGACCGGAGCATCGCCGATGACCTCACGCACGGGCACGAGCGCCGGGAACGTCGGGACCACGAAGAGCTGCGCGGCCCCGGAACGCACGGCGGGGTGCCGCTCGGCGATGTCCACCACCCGCCGGACCCAGTCGAGGGTCCGGGCGTGGGAGAAGTACGTCTTGAGCGACACCCCGACGAGCGTCATGCGCGGTCGGCCCCCGTCGCGTCGATGCCCTCGGCCGCCGAGCCGTCGTAGGAGCAGATCGCCGCGACCTTCTCGGCGCTGGCGGAGGACGTGTCGAACTCGTACCCGAGCCACTCCTTCGCCAGCCGTCGTGCGAGTTCCAGCCCGATGACCCGCTGCCCCATGCAGAGCACCTGCGCGTCGTTCGACAGCACGGAACGCTCGACGCTGTAACTGTCGTGGGCGGTCACAGCTCGGATGCCCGGGACCTTGTTGGCGCTGATCGCGACGCCCAGCCCGGTGCCGCAGACCAGGATCGCCCGGTCGGCCTCGCCGTTCGCGACCATGCGAGCGGCATCGACGGCGACGTGCGGGTAGGCCGTGTGCCCGTCCGCGTCCACCCCGACGTCGGCGACGTCCGAGACCCGTTCGTCCGCGAGCAGGTCCGCCTTGATCGCCTCCTTGTACTCGAAGCCGGCATCGTCCGATCCGACCACCAGTCGCAGGGTCATCGTGCTGCTCCTTCCTCGATGACCGAGGCCACCGTCTCGACGATCAACGCGAAGGACACCGCTCCGGGGTCCCGCGTCCCCACCGCCTGGTCGGCGTGGGTCTTGGCGCGTCCCTTCCGGGGCACGAGGTCGGCCGTGGCGTCCGCCGCCTCGCGGGCAGCGGACGCCGCGGTGCGCCAGGCGTCCGCGGTCGACGCCCCACCCTCGACCGCGGCGCCGAAGGCCTCGTCGAACGGCACGAGGGCGTCCACCATCGTCTTGTCGCCGGGCACGGCACCGAAGGCCGACACCGCCGTGGTCGCGGCGTGCACCGCTTCCGCGAGCTGCGCCGACGACGGACGCGACTCGTCCCCGATGACGCGACCCAGTGCCTCCAGGGCGGCTCCCCAGATCGCTCCGGACGTCCCGCCGGCCTTGTCGGACCAGGCGTCGGCGGCGATCGCGAGGAGGCCACCGGCACCGACCTCGCGGTGCAACGCACCGGAAGCCGCCGCGTCCGCGGCGTGCGCCCCGCGCTGCATGCCGATGCCGTGGTCGCCGTCGCCAGCGACCGCGTCCATCTCTCCGAGTTCGTCGACGTGCTCGTCGACGACGCGGCGCGCTGCGGCGAGCGCCGCGGCGACCCGTGCCGCGACCTCCTGCGACTCCGCGCTGCCGGTGCCGACCTCGATGCCGTCGGACGCCTCGAGCTCGGACTCCGGCAGCCGCTCGGCTGCGACCGCACCCCCCTTGCGGAACGCGGGGGTGTCGGCAGGCGCCGCCCAGAGCCGTTCGAGTTCCTCGTCGAGCCAGAACAGGGTGAGCGAGACGCCCGCCATGTCGAAGCTCGTGACGAGCTCGCCGACCTCGGGTTCGACGATGACGACGCCGGCGTCCTCGAGCAGACGGGCCACCGAGCGGTACACGACGAAGAGTTCCTCGTACTTGACGCTGCCGAGGCCGTTGAGGATCGGGACGACCCGCGCGCCGGACGCCGTGACGCCCGTCGGGAGCTCGTCGAGCAGACGCGACACCAGGAGGGACGCGAGCCCCTCGGCCGTGGGCACCTCGGTCTCGTCGATGCCGCGTTCGCCGTGGATGCCCATGCCGATGGCCATCCGGTGTTCCGGGACCTCGAAGAGCGGCTCGGCGGCACCGGGGAGGGAGCACCCGGAGAACGCGACGCCGAACGAGCGGGTCCGGTCGTTGGCCCGCGACGCCACCGCGGTGACGTCGTCGAGGCTGCGCCCCTCCTCGGCGGCGGCCCCCGCGACCTTGAAGACGCAGAGGTCGCCGGCGATGCCGCGTCGCTCGGCGGTGCGGTCGGTGGGTGCGGACACGACGTCGTCGGTGACCCGGACGGTGCGCACCGGGATGCCCTCGCCCTCGAGCGTGCGTGCGGCGGCGTCGAAGTTCAGGCAGTCACCCGCGTAGTTGCCGTACGAGAACAGCACCCCGCCCCCGTGCTCGGCTGCTCGGGCGACCCCGGCGACCTGCTGCGCCGACGGGCTGGCGAACAGGTTGCCCATCGCCGCGCCGGCCGCCAGCCCGTGCCCGACGAGTCCGCCGAACGCCGGGTAGTGCCCGGAGCCGCCGCCGACGACGACCGCGACCGTGCCGTCGGGACTGGTGGTGGCGCGGGCCACACCGCCGTGCACCCGGCGCACCCACCGCTGGTTGGCGAGGACGAACCCATCCGCCGCCTCGTCCGCGAAGTCCGCGGGGTCGTTGAAGAGCCTGGTCATCGTGTCGTCTCCTTCGACGCACTCGTCGCCACGTGTGAGGTGTCGAGCAGATCATCCGCCTTCGCGCCTCGGAAGAACTTCGTGCAGAAGATCATCACGGCCGCCACGAACGCCAGGACACCGAGCGAGACGATGCCGAACGCGCCGCTGTCGGTCGGGACCACCTCGTTGATCGCGGTCCGCATGATCGGGGCCACGAAGCCGCCGAGGTTGCCGAGCGAGTTGATGAGGCCGATGCCCGCGGCCGCCGCCGCCCCGGTGAGGAACGCCGTCGGGTAGGCCCAGGTGATCGGGCCGACCGCGAGGAAGCTCGCCACGGCCAGGGTGATGAACAGGATGCCGAGGATCGGCTGCCCGTTCGCGCCCGCCCACGCCGACCCGAGGATCGACAGGCCCGTCGTGACGTAGAACATGGTGCCCCAGCGACGACGCCGTCCGACGGTGTCCGCCTTCGAGCCGACGAGGTAGCAGGCGACGAGGCCGACGAGCCACGGGATCGCGGCGACGAGGCCGACCTGCCAGCCGACGTCCTGCCCGAGGAGCGACGACACCTGCTGCGGCAGGTAGAACGTCGTGCCGTACACGGCGACCTGCAGGCAGAAGTAGATGATCGTGAAGTACCAGACGCGGCCGCTGGCCATCGCCTTCCAGATGCCCTTCGGGCCGTCCTCGTTCCGGGCGGTGTCCTCGCGGGCCATCGCCGCGGTGAGCGATGCCTTCTGCCCGTCGTCGAGCCACTTCGCCTGCTGCGGGCTGTTCGTCAGGAAGAAGAGGGCGGCGACGCCGGCGAGCACCGCGAGGATGCCCTCGCCGAAGAACATGACCTGCCAGCCGTGGAACGGGGTGACCTGGTCGCCGACGCTGATGAGTCCGCCGGAGAGCGGCGCGCCGATCATCTGCGAGAACGGCTGCGCGAGGTAGAAGATCGCGAACATCCGCACGCGGACCTTGTTCGGGAACCACTCGGAGAGGTACATGATCACGCCCGGGAAGAGCCCGGCCTCGGTCACGCCGAGCAGGAAGCGCAGGATGATGAACATCGTGTCGTTCGTCGTGAACGAGAACAGCGCGGCGACGATGCCCCACGTGACGGCGATGCGGGCGAGCCAGAACCGGGCCCCGAACCGCTTGAGCAGCAGGTTCGACGGGATCTCGAAGATCGCGTAGCCGATGAAGAAGATGCCGGCGCCGAGGGCGAACGCGGCGTCGGAGATGTTGCGGTCGACGCTGAGGGCCTCTTCGGCGAACCCGACGTTGGTGCGGTCGAGGAAGGCGACGAAGTACAGGATGACGAGCATCGGCATGAGGTGCTTCGTCGCTCTGCCGATCGCCGACTTCAGGGCGGGATCGTGGGTGGACCCCAGGGCGGGGCTGGTTGCGGACACGGTCGCTCCTTCGCGATCGGGTGGTCTGACTGGAGGCACGACTCACGACGAGCACACCGGCTCGCTCTGGTCGCGGGGCCGGGTCGGCCCAGTACGCCTGTGGGCGTTTCAGTGCATGTAGAGGCCGCCGTCGACGTTGAGCGTCTGCCCGGTGACGAACCCAGCGTCCTCGCTGATGAGGTAGGCGATCGCCGCCGCGATGTCCCGCGGGGTGCCGATGCGCGGGAGCACACCGTCGGCCGCCATCGCGGTCTTGCGCTCCTCGGAGAGCGTGCCGCCCATGATGTCGGTGTCGATCGGACCGGGCGAGATCGCGTTGACGGTGATCCCCCGGTGGCCGAGCTCGCGGGCCATGCCACGGGTGAGACCGATGACCCCGGCCTTCGCGACCGAGTACGGCGTCTTGCTGAACGTGCCGCCGCCGCGCTGGGCGGAGACCGACGACAGGTTGACGATCCGGCCGTAGCCGTGCTCGACCATGGACTGCGCTGCCCGGAGGCTCGCGAAGTGCACGCCGTCGAGGTTGATGCTCAGGACGCGGTGCCACTCCCCCTCGGGCAGGTCGAGGTACGCGTGCGCGGACGAGACGCCCGCGAGGTTCACGAGCGCCGCGATCGGCGGCAGCGCGGCTTCGATCGTGTCGAACGCCGCGCGGACGGCGGCCTCGTCCGCGACGTTCGCCCCGGCGCCGACGGCCTGGACGCCGTGCTGGTCGCGGAGGTCGGCGGCGACCTGCTCGCTCGCGGCCTGGTCGAGGTCGATGATGCCGACGTTCCAGCCCTGCTCGGCGAGGTGGTGGGCCGTGGCCCGGCCGATCCCGCGCGGGGAGGCGGCGCCGGTGAGGACGACGGTCTGCTGCTCGGTGCTCATGCTCGGTCTCCTCAGTGGATCGGGGCCGGGCCGAGGTCGTCGAGGAGCTTCTGCATCGCGACGTAGGCCTTGTTCCGGTAGGCGACCAGCTCGGGCGTGCGGTCGGCGGGCACGTCGAGGTACCCGGCGCCGGACTTCGTGCCGAGTTCACCGGCGTCGACGTGCTGCTGGAGCGACGGCGGCGTGGCGAAGCGCTCCGGCCAGCGGGTCTGCAGCGACTCGAAGCAGAACGCGTACACGTCGAGCCCGGCCATGTCGGCGATCGCGAACGGGCCGAAGAACGGCAGGCGGAACCCGAAGGTGGTGCGGACGATGGTGTCGATGTCGTCCGGGCTCGCGATGCCCTCGTCGGCGATCTTCGTCGCTTCCTCGAACAGGGCGTACTGCAGGCGGTTGAGCACGAAGCCCGTGGAGTCCTTCACCCGGGCGGACTGCTTGCCGGTCGCGGCGACGACGGTCTCGCCGACCTCGATCGCGTGCTCGTTCGTGGTCGGGTGCGGGATGAGCTCGACGCCGGGGATGAACGGCGCCGGGTTCGAGAAGTGCACGCCCAGGAATCGCTCCGGACCCACGACTGCCTCGGCGAGCGACTCGATGAGGATCGTCGAGGTGTTCGACCCGATGACGGCGTCCGGGCGTGCGGCCTCGCTGATCCGACGGAGCGTGGCGTGCTTGATCTCGAGCTTCTCGGGCACGGCCTCCTCGATGAAGTCGGCCGTGGCGACCGCTTCCTCGATGGAGTCGGCGGCGCTGAGGTGGGCGTCCACCCGCACCACGGCGTCCGCGGGGAACAGGCCGTCAGCGACGAACTGCTCGGTCTCGGCGATGAGCCGGGCGCGGTTGGACGCGGCGATCTCGGCCGAGACGTCCGCGATCCGGACGGTGTGGCCGGCGAGGGCCAGGACCTGGGCGATCCCGCCGCCCATGTAGCCGGACCCGACGACGGCGATGTCGAGTGTGCTCATCGAGTTGCTCCTTGCTTCGTCGCCCCGACCACCGAGGTGGCTCCGACCACCGAGGTGGCGAGGACGGATCGGATGTACTGCTGGTTGGTCGCGCAGACGCCGAGGCTGTCCCCGCCGTACTGCTCCGTCATGACGATGCCGCGGAACCCGTCGGCGACGGCGTCCCGGAGCACCTGGCGGTAGTTGATGAGTCCGGTCTCCATGGTGCTCGGCGCACTCGTCGCCCAGCTGCCGTCGCCGGCTTCGTCGCGCGTGTAGTTCTTGACGTGGAGGTAGTTCGTGTACGGCAGGGTCTTCGCGAAGAGCTCCTTCCAGTCCTCCACCGGACGGTGCAGACGGATGAGGTTCGCGACGTCCGCGTTCAGGCCGACGGTGTCCAGGCCGATCTCCTCGACCAGGCGGACCGCGCTGTCGGCGGTGCCGAGGTAGGTGTCCTCGTACAGCTCGAGTGCCATCGGCAGTCCGACGCTCGCGGCGTGCTCCCCGAGCTCCCGGAGGCGCTTCACCGCGGCGTCCCACACCTCGGGGTCGTCGGGATCCTTCGGGCCCGGTGCCGTCCAGAACCAGAGGGCCTTCCGCTGCGCCTCGGTGAACGGCTGGTGCAGGCCCGTCGAGAACACCTGCATGCCCCACTCGGCCGCGGCGTCGATGGTCCGGTGCGCGTACGCGAGGTTGTCCTCTTCGTGCCCGGGCTGGATGACGCTCTTCCGCTGCAGGTGCACGGAGGGGATGCCGACCCCGTGCGCCGCGGCGACCGCGAAGAGCTCGTCACGCCGGGACCGCTCGAGGTCAGCGGGGCGGATGTGGCTGTCGGCGAGTTCGGCGAGCGAGAAGCCCGCGGCCGCGATCTGTGCGAAGACGTCGTCCCAGACCTCGGCGGGCGCGTCGTGGAAGGCCGTCCCGTCGCGGGTGACCTGGGCGAACCCGTGCAGGCAGGCGGCGATCGGCCACGTCTCGTCGGTCCAGGTCGTCGGGTTCCAATCCTGGGTGACCCAGTCCTGTGGTGATGCCACGTGCATGCTCCTTCGCAGTCGTGCGGTGCGGTTCGGCCTCGAACCTCTTTCCTATAGGAAAGATACTCGGAAACAGCCGGAGCGCAACCCGACTCGCGCGATCGGGCCCCGTGCGGTCAGGCCCCGTGTGACGCGTCGGCGCGCGACCGGACCCGCACGTTGTCGATGTGCACACGCATCGCCGACACCGCCGCCGACGGGCTGATCGCGAGCGCGTCGAGGATCGACCGGTGCTCCGCCACCGCACGCGAGGTGTCGTCGTCCCCACCCCCGACGATCTGCCGCATCCGGTGCACGCGCGTGGTGATGATCTCGGACATCTCCTCGAGGAACGGGTTGTGCGTCGCGTCGAAGAGCACCTGGTGGAAGTCCCAGTCGCTGCGGAAGAAACGGGCCATGAGTTCGTCGGGCACCGTCCCGACCTCGTTCGCGGCGACCTCGGCGGCGACGTCGGACTGCACCGCGAGCGCGGCGTCGAGCCGGGTCCGGAGCGCCTGGACGTCCCCGCGCGCGGCGAGTTCGACGGCGCCGCTCTCGACGATGAGCCGGGCGTCGAACAGCGCCTCGAGCTGGTCGCCGGCGAGGGGCGGGGCGACGCGGTACCCCTTGTTCGCCTCGCGGGTGACGAGACCGGTCCGCTCGAGCTGGACGAGCGCCTCACGCACCGGCGTGGGCGAGACGCCGAGGGTCCGGGCGAGCCCGTCGATCGACAGGCGCATGCCCGGCTCGACGTCGTGGCCCATGAGGAACTCGAGCACGCGGTCGTACACCCGGTCGCGCAGTCCGAGCTGCGTGATCCGCTCGCTGCCGAACCCGGCCATGGTGCTCGTCATGGTCCGATCATAGAGAATCGACGATCACGGAAGGTGACCCGGGGCCGGACGGGAGGCCCGTGGCGGCGCCGCCACGGGCCTCCCGTCCGGCGCGTGGTCACGTCAGACCGCCGGCCGGTCCGGCACCTGCGCGAAGCGGATCGCACCGCGATCCCGCACGCGGAACCCGAGGTGCTCGTACAGAGCGATCGCACCCGTGTTGGTCGCCGCGGCGTGCAGCATCGGCGTCTCGCCGCGCTCCCGGATGCCGTGCGCGACCGCGAGCACGAGGCGCCGTCCGAGCCCTTGACCGCGGAACCCCGGGTCCGTGCACACCGCGCTGATCTCGGTCCAACCCGGCGGGTGCAGGCGCTCCCCGGCCATCGCGACGAGCCGGCCCTCGCGACGGATGCCGAGGTACGTGCCGAGCTCGATCGTGCGCGGGAGGAACGGACCGGGCTTCGTCCTGGTGACGAGGTCGAGCATCTCGGGGACGTCGTCGGGCGTCAGCTCGACCGCCTCGGAGTCCGGGTCGCCGAGGACCACCTCCCCGGTGAGCTGCACGCCCCCGGCGTCCTCCAGTTCGTGCCAGCCGGACGGCAGCACCGCGGACGGGTCGACGCGGAACCCGGCGCCGGGCCCCAGGAGGGCAGCGACGTCCGCCCAGTCCTGCTCGGCCGGGTGCACCGGGATGCCGACCCAGACCGAGACGTCCGGCAGGTAGCGCACGATCTCGCCCCGACGCTCGGCGAACCGGGCGTGGGCGCCGTTGAGGGACGCGAGCGCGGGGTTGTCGAGCATCCGCGTCGGAGTGCCGTCGTCGGCGGTCGTGAGGTCGAGGGTGCGGACGGCCGCACCGCGGGGGTCGGGTGCGAAGCCGCGGTCCTCGAGGAGGCGTCGGGTGCCGTCCGCGAGCCCGGCGGTGTCGACCACGAGCGCCGACGCGTACCGGGCGGTGGCGGTCGCGACCACGGCGTCGACGAGCGCGCCGTCGGCGCCGGGTGCGCCGTCCGCTCGGTCGTCCGTCACCCGCAGTTCGACCTCGCCCGGGTGCGTCAGTGCGCTGAGGTGCTCACCCGGGGCGCTCGACTCGACGACGATGCCGTCGCGGCGGTCGTGGCGGTCGTCGTCGTGGTCGTGGGTCCAGCGTTCGGCGCGCGGGTCGGCGGCAGCGGAACGGCGGACGGCGGACTCGGACACGGACGGGACGGTCATGGGTCCAGTCTCCGGTCGGATCGTGGTGTCCGACGAATCGTTGCGGTGCGTGACGGATACCCTGCTGGCGTGACCTCGCAACAGGCTCGTCCGCAGGTGGTGACCGTGTCGGTCGTGCTCTGGGCCGTGTGGCTCGTGGGCTGCGTGCTCGCGTCGGTGATCGGCTTCGTGGAGTTCCCGGCGAGCGCCCTCGTGACCGTGATCTCCGTCGTGCTCTCACTGGTGATCTGGGCGCTCGTCGCCTGGGCCGTGCTGCGGGTCTGGCGCGGCTCGGCGACCGCGCGCATCGTGCTCGTGGTGGTCGCTGCGGCGCGGGCGCTCCTGAGCATCGGCGACGGCGCCTCGACGCTCCTGCTCGTCGCGCTCTCCGTGGTCGCAGCGGTCCTGCTCTTCCTGCCGGCGGCGCGCCCGTTCTTCGTCCGGCGGTAGCGTCCGGTGAACCTTGGTCCCACGAAACGCGCGCGCTTCGACGAACCACCGGCCGATCGACGCGCGCAACGTCGGAACGCGCGCGTTCCGCTGACCCGCCCGGCCTAGCCCCGCGTCCGCGCCAGGCGCCGGTTCAGGGCGCCGTTCAGCAGCGCCACGAGGAGGCCCACCGCGAACACGAGGGTCCCGAAGCAGAGCACCTGCGGTGGCATCCCGGCCTTCGCGGCGCCGTACACGAACAGCGGGAACGTGACCGACGGCCCGGCGACGAACGACGTGATGACGTAGTCGTCGATCGACATCGCGAGCGCCAGCAGCCCCGCGGCGAGCATGCCCGGCGCGAGGAGCGGCAGCGTGACGAGCCGGAACGCCTGGAACGGCGTCGCACCGAGGTCACCCGCCGCTTCCTCGAGCACCTTCGACGTCCCGGCGATCCGCGCTCGGAGCACCACCACGACGTACGCGACGTCGAACGCCACGTGGGTGATGAGGATCGTCCAGAACCCGGTGCCGAGTCCGACCGACAGGAAGAACGACAGCGACGCCGACCCGACGACGATCGACGGCGCTGCGATGTCGGCGAAGACGATCGAGCTCACGATGCTGCGGCCGGGGAACCGGTAGCGCTCCAGGGCGAGGGCGAGCGGCAGACCGATCGCCACGGAGACGATCGCCGCCAGGAACGCGACGAGCACCGACGTCCCGAAGGCCGCCCCGAGCCCGGAGACGTTCCAGAGGTTCTGGTACCAGTACGTCGTGAAGCCGTTCCAGGCGAAGGTCAGGCGGTTGGTCGGAGCGTCGTTGAACGAGTACGCGACCATGGAGACGATCGGGACGAGGGTGATCGCGATGACGACCCAGTAGACGATCGCGAGCCACGGCCCGCGGCGCTGGGCCCCACGACGACGGCGCTGCGGTCGGGCGGCGGTGCCGGACGAGACGGGCGACAGGGGTGCGGTCGACCCCGGACGGGTCGGTGTGACGGCGGTCATACGAGGTCCTCGAGGTCGTCGGTGCCGGACACCCGGGCGTAGATGAACAGGATGATGCCGAGCACGACCATGAGCACGGTCGAGAGCGCCGCGGCGACGTTGTACTGCTGATTGCCGGAGTAGGCGTCCTGGATCGCCTGACCGATCGTGTACGTGTTCGTCCCGCCGAGGAGCGCCGAGTTCACCGGGTCGCCCACGCAGTCGATGAACACGAGCAGCACCCCGGCGAAGATGCCCGATCGCGACAGGGGCAGCGTGGTGTGCCAGAACGCGCGGAACTTCCCCGCGTAGAGGTCGTTGGCGGCCTCACCGAGCCGCGGGTCGATCCGCTCGAGCGCTGCGTAGATCGGCAGCACCATGAACGCGAGGTCGTTGTAGGCGTTGCCGAAGATGACCGCGCCGGAGGTCCCGAGGATGTGGAAGTCCTTCCCGGCGAGGCCGATCGCCTGCAGCGTCGTGACGACCGGCCCCTGCGACGCGAGCACGAACGCCCACATGTCGGTGCGGATCACGAACGACACCAGGAAGCTGATGAACACGAGCATGAGCAGCGGGTTCTTCCAGCGCGGCGACACCCGGAACGCGATGAAGTAGGCCACCGGGTACCCGACGAGGATGGTCGCGATCGTGGCAGCGACGCCGTACCAGAGCGACCGGAGCAGGAACGTCAGGTACGGCACCTGCGGGTCGACGAAGAGCGACGAGTAGATCCCGAAGTTCCACGTGAACGTGTACCCGTCGTCCGGGTTGCCCGACATGAGCGAGACGATGAGCCCCGACACGAGCGGGATGACGAAGAACACGCAGAGGTAGGCCGTGCCGACGATCCCGAGCAGGAACGGTACCCGGAGCCGACGACGCCCCGGCCCCGTGCCGACCCCCGCGATCGCGGCGGTCCCGACCACGGTCACGACTGCACCACCGCGTTGAAGATGCTGTTCCACTCCGAGTACTCGTCGTAGTTCTCGAACACCCGGAACTCGTGGGAGCGGGCGAGGACGTCCTCCGACGGGAACACGAGCGGGCTGTCGGCGACGGTGGGGTCCTCGAGGACGTCCCGCACGTAGTCCTCGGCTTCAGGGACCGGACAGACGTAGTTCACGTAGTCCTCGACGATCCCGGCGATCTTCGGCGTGTAGTAGAAGTCCATCCACGCCAGGGCCGACACCGGGTTCGCGGCCTGCCTCGGGATCATGAGGTTGTCGTGCCACATCATCTGGCCTTCCTCGGGGGTGACGAACCTCAGGTGCTCGAACCCGGACTGCTGCGCCTGGAACACGTCGCCCGACCAGGCCTGCGTGATCCAGGTGTCGCCGTTCTCGAGCTTGTTGATGTAGCTCTGGTCGTAGAACCCGGTGACGCTCGGCCGGAGCTCCCGCAGCCAGTCCTGGGCCTTCCGCCAGTCGGACGGGGTCGAGGTCTCGGGGTCGATCCCGTTCGCGAGGAGTCCGAGCGACCCCAGTTCGGTGTTGTCGCTCATCAGCCCGACACGACCCCGGAAGGCCGGGTCGAGGAGGTCCTGGAAGGACGTGATCTCGCGGTCGATGTACTTCG
The DNA here is from genome assembly GCF_044749145.1 of Curtobacterium sp. NPDC089689. NCBI lineage: Bacteria > Bacillati > Actinomycetota > Actinomycetes > Micrococcales > Microbacteriaceae > Curtobacterium > Curtobacterium sp. NPDC089689. The sequence goes on from NZ_JBIVHJ010000001.1 coordinate 1,099,394, forward strand.
GGTTGTAGGCGAGTCCGGTGAACCCGGTCTGCCACACCACCGAGTGCTTGTTGTCCGGGTCGTACGTCGGGTCCTTCACCGAGTCACCGGCGTACTTCGCGAAGTTCGGCAGCCGCGCGTGGTCGAGTTCGCACACGAACCCGTTCTTGATCATCTGTGTCAGCTCGAACCCGTTGGTCATCACGACGAGGTCGTACCCGGTCGCGCCCTGCGCGCGGAGGATCGGTGAGACGGTCGCGTAGAACGTCGCGTTGTCCTGGATCACCGCCTGGTAGTCGACCGAGATCCCGGTGGCCTGCTCGAAGAGCTGGATCGACTCGGACTTGCCCTTGTCGGAGTCGATGTAGAGCGGCCAGTTCGCGAAGTTGAGCTGTTTGGTCGCCTTCGCGTCGGCCCAGAACCGCTGCCAGTCGACCTCGGTGCCGGCGAGCGAGGCTGCGGATCCCTTGATGCTGCACCCGGCGAGGAGCGCGGCGACGGCCGCGGCCCCGCCTCCGGCGAGGAACCCGCGTCGGCTGACGCGCGCGGACGTCAGTCCGCGGACCAGGTCGGGTCGGCTGGTCACGCGACCGCTCCTGCGGTGGCCGGTGCGGACTGGAGGCCCGGATCGCCGTGGGCGGCGACCGTCGCGTCGGACGCGGGGTGCGCCTCCAGGCCGAAGCCGTGGTCGACGCCCCACGTGAGCCAGACCTCGGTTCCTCGGGCGATCCGTGGGCCGCCCTTCGAGTTCTGCGCGAAGACGGAGACCTGCCCGGCCCCGGGGACGTCCACGAGGTACTGCGTGCTGACGCCGGAGAACGAGACGTCCACGACCCGTCCGGGCCCGAGGATGTTCCGACCGGCTTCCGGGGAGGGCTCCGCCGTGCGGATCTTGAGCTTCTCGGGGCGGACGCCGACGACCACGCGTCCGGAGGTCGCGACGGCTCGGGCGGTGGGGACCGCGAGGGTGCCGGCCTCGGTCGCCACGACGAGGAGCTCGCCGTCGGTGCCTCGGACCTCGCCCTCGAGCAGGTTCGACTGGCCGAGGAAGTTCGCGACGAAGGCGGTGCGCGGGAGTTCGTAGAGCTCCTGCGGGCTGCCCATCTGCTCGATGCGCCCGCCGTTCATGACGGCGACCGTGTCGGCCATCGTCATCGCTTCTTCCTGGTCGTGGGTGACGTGCAGGAACGTGAGGCCGACCTCGGCCTGGATCGACTTCAGCTCGAACTGCATCTGGTGGCGGAGCTTGAGGTCGAGCGCGCCGAGCGGCTCGTCGAGGAGCAGGAGCGCGGGACGGTTCACGATCGCACGGGCGAGGGCGACGCGCTGCTGCATGCCGCCGGAGAGCTGCGCCGGACGCTTCGACGCCGAGCCCTCCAGCTCGACCAGCCGGAGTGCCTCGGTCGCCTTCGTCACCGGGTCCGGGATGCGCCGTCGCTTCAGGCCGAACGCGACGTTCTCGAGGACGCTCATGTGCGGGAAGAGCGCGTAGTTCTGGAACACCGTGTTGACCGGCCGCTGGTACGGCTTCGTGTCGGTGACGTCCTCCCCGCCGATCGTGATCGTGCCGCTCGTGGGTTCTTCGAGCCCGGCGACGAGCCGCAGCGTGGTGGTCTTGCCGCAGCCGGACGGGCCGAGCAGGGCGAAGAACGACCCGGCGGGCACCGTGAGGTCGAGCGAGTCGACCGCGGTGTGGCCCGGGAAGGCCTTGGTGATCCGGTCGAGCCGCAGATCGGCCCCCGATTCGGCGAACGTGCCGGTCATTGCCATGGTGCCTCCTGCTGGTGCGCGGGTCGGGTCCGGTGGTCAGCCGGTGTAGGACATGACGTGCTTGATGCGGGTGTAGTCGTCGAACCCGTACTGCGACAGGTCCTTGCCGTAGCCGGAGTGCCGGAAGCCGCCGTGCGGCATCTCGGCGACGATCGGGATGTGCGTGTTGATCCACACGCAGCCGAAGTCGAGGTCGCGGGAGCACCGCATCGCCCGTGCGTGGTCGGTGGTCCACACCGAGCTCGCGAGGCCGTACTCGACGTCGTTCGCGAGCCGGAGGGCCTCGTCCTCGGTCCGGAAGCGCTGGACCGTCTGGACCGGACCGAAGACCTCTTCCTGCACGATGCGGTCGTCCTGACGGAGCCCGGAGACGATCGTGGCCTCGTGGTGGAACCCGCGGTCGCCGATCCGGTGGCCGCCCGTCTCGACCGTGGCGTGGTCGGGAAGGGTGTCGAGGAACGAACGGACCTGCGCGAGCTGACCGGCGTTGTTCACCGGGCCGAAGGCGGGGTCGGCGACGTCGGGGCCGGTGCGGGCGTTCGCGTGCGCCTCGGCGACGAGGGCCGCGACGAACTCGTCGTGGATGCCGTCCTGCACGAGCAGCCGGGTGGCGGCGGTGCAGTCCTGCCCGGCGTTGAAGAACCCCGCGGCGACGATCCCGGCGACGGCGGACGGGATGTCGGCGTCGTCGAACACGATGACCGGTGCCTTGCCGCCGAGTTCGAGGTGCGTGCGCTTCAGGTCGGTCGCGGCGGCACGGGCGACCTGCACGCCGGCGCGGACCGAGCCGGTGATGCTCACCAGCTGGGGAGTCGGGTGGTCGATCATCGCGGCACCGGTCGTCCGGTCGCCGAGCACGACGTTGAGGACGCCCGGCGGCAGGAACTCGGCGGCGACCTCGGCGAGCAGCAGTGTCGAGAGCGGCGTGGTGTCGCTCGGCTTGAGCACGGTCGTGTTCCCCGCGGCGATCGCCGGGGCGAACTTCCACACCGCCATGTTGAGCGGGTAGTTCCACGGCGTGACCTGCGCGACGACGCCGATGGGCTCGCGTCGGACGAACGACGTGTGGTCGGGCAGGTACTCGCCGGCGCTCCGACCCTCGAGGTTCCGGGCCGCTCCGGCGAAGAAGCGGATCTGGTCGACGGACAGCAGGATCTCGTCCTGCACGAGGGTCGCCCGGGGCTTGCCCGTGTCGAGCGACTCGAGGTCGGCGAACTCCTCGGCACGCTGCTCCATCGCGTCGGCGATCCGGAACAGGGCGAGCTGGCGTTCGCCGGGGGTGGTGTGACGCCAGGTCGTGGACGCCTCGCTCGCGGCGGCGAACGCGGCGTCGACGTCCTCGGGGGTGGAGACGGGCGAGGTGCCGTACACGTGCTCGTCGGTGGGCGCGACGAGGTCCATCGTCGCGTCGCCGCGGGCCTCGACCTGCTCGCCCCCGACGAAGTTCCGGAGCACCCGCGTGGCTGTGTCACTGTCCAGCATGGCGGCGATACTGGCACGGAATTCCCCGCTCCGGAAGAAGATTCCGCAGGTTGTGGAGAACCGTAACAACGGAAATCGTCGCGAAACATCGTGTTCACAACGAAATCCCTTGCGCGGCTCGGACGCCGCTGCCATGCTGTCCGGCATGGCGGCAGCACCACGACGTCCGGGACCGATCGACGAGACCTCGAAGCGGATCATCGAGCAACTCCAGGCAGACGGACGCCGCCCGTACGGCGAGATCGGCAAGGCGGTCGGTCTCAGCGAGGCGGCGGTCCGCCAACGGGTCCAGAAGCTCACGGAGACCGGCGTCATGCAGATCGTCGCGGTCACGGACCCCCTGCAGTTGGGGTTCCACCGGCAGGCGATGATCGGCATCCGGGTCAGCGGTGACACCCGAACCGTCGCCGACGAACTCGAACGGCTCCCGGCGGTCGACTACCTCGTGATGACCGCCGGGAGCTTCGACCTCATGGTGGAGGTCGTCTGCGAGGACGACGACGGCCTCATCGAACTGCTCAACGGCACGATCCGGGCGATCCCGGGCGTCGCCGAGACCGAGACCTTCGTCTACCTGCAACTCCGCAAACAGCTCTACGACTGGGGAACTCGATGACCATCTCCGAACCACGTGCACGCCTGGGGTCCTACGACCCGTTCGCCCCGGTGGACGACGCCGCGCTGCAGCAGAAGTCGCGCGACCACCTCTGGATGCACTTCGCCCGGCACGGCGCGAACCAGGCCGGAGCCGACGTCCCGATCATGGTCCGGGGCGAGGGGCACCACGTCTACGACAGCCACGGCAAGGAGTACATCGACGGACTCTCCGGCCTGTTCGTCGTCGCCGCCGGACACGGCCGCAAGCGTCTGGCAGAGATGGCCGCCAAGCAGGCCGAGACCCTGTCGTTCTTCCCGATCTGGTCGTACGCGCACCCCGCCGCGATCGAGCTCGCCGACCGGCTGGCCGACCACGCCCCGGGCGACCTCAACAAGGTGTTCTTCTCGACCGGCGGCGGAGAGGCCGTCGAGACCGCGTTCAAGCTCGCGAAGTACTACTGGAAGCTCCGCGGCAAGCCGATGAAGCACAAGGTGATCTCGCGTGCGGTCGCCTACCACGGCACCCCGCAGGGCGCCCTCGCGATCACCGGCATCCCGGCGATGAAGCAGATGTTCGAGCCGCTCACCCCCGGTGGCTTCCGCGTCCCGAACACGAACTACTACCGCGCCGCGGAGATGGGCTTCGCCGGCGGATCGGAAGAGGAGTTCGGCTTCTGGGCAGCCGAGCGCATCCGCGAGATGATCGAGTTCGAGGGGCCCGACACCGTCGCCGCGGTCTTCCTCGAACCGGTGCAGAACTCCGGCGGCTGCTTCACGCCGCCGCCCGGCTACTTCCAGCGCGTCCGCGAGATCTGCGACGAGTACGACGTGCTGCTGGTCTCCGACGAGGTCATCTGCGCGTTCGGCCGGATCGGCACGATGTTCGCGTGCGACACGTACGACTTCGTGCCGGACATGATCACCTGCGCGAAGGCGATGACCTCGGGCTACTCCCCCATCGGCGCGACGATCATCAGCGACAAGCTCTTCGAGCCGTTCTCCACCGGTGACACGACCTTCTACCACGGCTACACGTTCGGCGGGCACCCGGTGTCGGCGGCCGTCGCGATGGAGAACCTCGACATCTTCGAGGAAGAGGGGCTGCTGCAGAACGTCCAGCAGAACGCGCCGCTGTTCAAGGCCGAGCTCGACACGCTCCGCGACCTGCCGATCGTCGGTGACGTCCGTGGCGACGGGTACTTCTACGGCATCGAGCTCGTGAAGGACAAGGCGACGAAGACGACCTTCGACGACGCCGAGTCGGAGCGCCTGCTCCGCGGGTTCCTGTCGAAGGCGCTCTTCGACGCGGGCCTGTACTGCCGCGCCGACGATCGCGGGGACCCCGTCGTGCAGCTCGCGCCGCCGCTGACCATCGGGCAGCCGGAGTTCCGCGAGATGACGTCGATCCTGCGGAGCGTCCTGACCGAGGCCTGGACGAAGATCTGACCATGACGGGCTACCGGAGCGTCTCGTTCTGGCTCGACGCGCTCGTCACGAGCGGTCGCGACGACCTGACGCCCCGGCCCCCGCTCGACGGCGACACGACCGCCGATGTCTGCATCATCGGTGCCGGACTGACGGGTCTCTGGACCGCGTGGTACCTGCACCGGGCCGACCCGCGCCTCCAGGTCGTCGTCGTGGAACGCGAGATCGCGGGGTTCGGCGCGTCCGGCCGCAACGGCGGTTGGTGCTCGGCCCTGTTCCCGGCGTCCGCCGCGTCGATCGCGGAACGCGACGGGTGGGACGCAGCCAACGCCCTGCGCGCGGCCATGCGCGACACCGTCGACGAGGTCGGACGCGCAGCGCCCGAAGCCGGGGTCGACTGCGACTTCGTCAAGGGCGGCACCGTCCTCTACGCGCGCTCCGCCGTGCAGGAGCGCGCCGCCCGCGACGAGGTTGCGTCCTCCGCCGCCTGGGGTGACGACATGACGTACCGCGACGCACGCCCCGGCGATGCCGCCGGGTCAGCCGGCGTCGCGTGGACCCCCGACTGCGCGCGCGTGCAGCCCGCTGCGTTGGTGCGTGGCCTCGCGGCCGCCCTGGAGGCACGGGGCGTCCGGATCGCGGAGCACACGCCCGCCTCGTCCTGGGACCAGGGTCGGGTGGTCACCTCCCGCGGGACCGTCTCGGCGGGTGCCGTCGTCGTCGCGGTCGAGGGCTACGGTGCCCAGCTCGGGCAGACCCGACGCCGCGTGCTGCCCCTGTACTCGCTCATGATCGCGACGGCGCCGCTGCCCGCCGCCGTGTGGGACCGGATCGGGCTCGAGCACGGGCAGACGTTCTCGGACTACCGGCACCTGCTCGTGTACGGGCAGCGGACGGCCGACGACCGCATCGCCTTCGGCGGACGGGGTGCCCGCTACCACTGGGGCTCGTCGATCGAACCGGGTCACGACCGGGTACCGCGGGTGTTCGAGCACCTGCGGAGGGCACTCGTCGACCTCTTCCCCGCCGTGGCCGACGCTCCGATCACGCACTCGTGGGGCGGACCCCTCGGGGTGCCCCGCGACTGGTGCGCCTCGGTCACCTGGGACGGCCACGTCGGGACCGCCGGCGGGTACGTCGGCGACGGTCTGTCGACGACGAACCTCGCGGGCCGGACCCTCGCCGACCTCGTCCGCGGGGTGGCGTCGCCGCTGACCGCGCTGCCGTGGGTGAACCACCGCTCGCCGGACTGGGAGCCCGAGCCGTTGCGGTTCCTCGGCGCGAACGCCGGACTCGTGGCGACCGACCTGGCGGACCGCGAGGAAGCACTGACCGGGCGGCCGAGCCTCGCCGCACGGTTGATGGCCCCGCTGACGGGAGGGCACTGATGTCCGACGTTCCTGGTCCGGATGCCGACGTCATCGTCGTGGGGGCCGGGGTCGCCGGGCTCGCCGCCGCGCGGGCCCTGGTACAGGGCGGTCGGTCGGTCACCGTCCTCGAGGCCCGCGACCGCATCGGCGGTCGGACGTGGACCGACGATGCACTCGGCGTCCCGGTCGACCTCGGCGCCTCGTGGATCCACGGCGTCGACGGCAACCCGCTGTGGGAGCTCGCGCCCGCGCTCGGGATCGACACCGTCGAGTTCACCGTCGGCAGCTTCCAGTTCGACGGTCGCCCGATCGGCTGGCACGCACCGTCCGGTCGCCGGCTCACCGAGGCCGAGGCCGCGTCGTTCGTCGCCGACCTGCACGCCCTCGACGCCGCACTGCCCGAGGTGGTGGAACACGCGCCGCCGCCGTCCACCTACGCCAGCGCCGTGAACGCCGTCCTCCGCGACCTGCGGATCGACGGCGACCGCGCCGCTCGCGTCCGGGAGTACACGGCGCACCGCTCCGAGGACCTCTGCGGTGCACCCGTCACCGTGCTCGATGCCCACGGCCTCGACGAGGAGCACGTGCCCGGCGACGAGGTCGTCTTCCCCCGCGGGTACGGCCAGTACGCCCGCGCCCTCGCCGAGGGTCTCGACGTCCGGCTGTCCTCGGTGGTCCGGGCCGTGCGGCAGTCCCCGGACGGTGCGGCGGTCGAACTCGCGGACGGTCGGGTCGTCACCGCCGCCGCGGTCGTCGTCACCGTCCCGCTCGGTGTCCTGCAGGCAGGTGCCGTCACCTTCGAGCCCCCGCTCGGCCCTGACGTCCTCGACGCGATGGGCCGGCTCGGGATGGGCGTCTACGACAAGGTGTTCCTCCGGTTCCCCGAGCGGTTCTGGGGCGGCGACTGGGTCGTGCGGCAGCAGGGCCCGGCCGGTGTCGACTGGCACTCCTGGTACGACATGTCCCGGGTGACCGGCGAGCCGGTGCTCGCCGCCCTCGTCGGCGGTGCCGGCGCCCGGCGGATCGAGTCGCTGCCCGATGCCCTCGTCGTCGACGAAGCCGTCACCGCGCTGCGACGGATGTTCGGTCCGTCCGTCCCGCAGCCCGACGCCGTGCGCATCACGCGCTGGGCGGCGGACCCGTTCGCGCGGGGGTCGTACTCCTACCTGCACGTCGGGGCGTCCCCGGACGACCACGACCTGCTCGGCTCGCCGTCCGGCCGGGTGCAGCTCGCCGGGGAGGCCACGTGGGGCGACGACCCCGCGACCGTCCACGGGGCGCTGCTCTCCGGCCTGCGTGCGGCGGGGCGGTTGCTCGGGCGCGAGGTCGAGCCGGTCTCCCTCACCGAACCGCTTCCCACCTGACGTCTCGGACCCCGACGGGTGCCCCGCGCTGCGGAGCGCGGGACACCCGGGGCTCAGCCCTTGCGCCAGAGGTCGTGCAGGAACCGGGCCAGGGTCACGATGAACGTCGCGATCCCAACCACGGCACCTGACGGCGTCGGCGCGGTTCGTCGTCGTGCGACATGCGAACCACCTTCCGTGTCAGCGCCGGCGAACACGAAGAGCAGGGGCCGAGGGACGTGCGACCCGATCGTGGATCGGGTTACACTGGTTCCGAGATCAGGCTCGGGACCCGTGTTGTCCCTCGTTCTCCACTCGGAGAGCAAATCGAAGCCCATCGCTGTTGGCGCAGCGGTGGGCTTCATCCTTGCCCGGGCCACGTTCCGGCGATGACGCGACCCTCGAGCAGCCTACTGATGTTCCACGTTCCACCATCGCGACACGGGGCGGTCCGCTGAGAGGGTCCGCACGGGTCGCACCGCCGTGGCCCTGGGCAGCGGTGCCACACTCGGGACCGTGACGACGACGCGGCCCACCCACGAGCACGAACACCGCGCGCCGGTCGCCGTGGCCGTGCTCGTCAACCTCGCCCTGAGCCTCTTCCTGCCCGACCAGGTGCTGTTCTTCCCCTCGTGGGTCGTGCCGCTGCTCGGTGTCCTGCTCCTCACACCGCTCATCGTGTTCAACCCGCGACGACTCACCCGTGAGACCACCTGGTCCCGTTGGCTGTCCACGGGCCTCGCGGTGCTGCTCACGGTGGCGAACCAGCTCACCGTCGTGAAGACGATCGACCAGCTCCTGCACGGACACCCCGACGGCGGTGCGGTGCTGCTCACGGCCCTGCAGGTGTGGGTGAGCAGCATCATCGCGTTCGGGCTCGTGTACTGGGAGCTGGACCGCGGTGGTCCGGTCGCACGTCGGCAGCCGCAGCTCTGGGCGAGCGACGAGGCCGACTTCCTGTTCCCGCAGGAGTCCGATCCGGCCAAGGCATCGTGGCGCCCCGTGTACCTCGACTACCTCTACGTCGCGATGACGAACATGGTGGCCTTCAGCCCGACCGACACGATGCCCCTCACCGTCCGGGCGAAGATGATCATGGCCTACCAGGCGATCGGCGGCTTCATCCTGCTCGCACTCGTCATCTCCCGCGCGGTGAACATCATCTCCTGACCCCTTGTGCTTGTTGATCGTAGGGTCAACAATGGCGCCATGGACGTCATCACCGCTGCAGACCAGCCGTCTCCCCTGCGCGAGGACACCGGGACCGCCCGTCGCCGGGTCCGTGTCGCGCTCGTCCAGACCCGTTGGCACGAGGATCCCGACGAGCACGGCAGCGTGCTCGCCGACGGGATCGCCTCCGCGGCGGCGAACGGAGCCACCGCCGTCTTCCTGCAGGAGCTCACGCTCTCCCGGTACCCCGCTGACGTGCCGGCGGACGGGGTACCGAAGAACGGGGCAGAGTCGCTCGAGGACGGCCCGACCGTGTCCTTCGCACGCGAGCAGGCCCGGCGTCACGGCGTGTTCATGCACGCGTCGCTGTACGAGCGACCTGCCGGTGACGACCAGCCGGACGACCCCCGTGGCTACAACACCGCGGTGCTCGTCGGCCCGGACGGCTCCCTCGTCGGACGGACCCGGAAGACCCACATCCCGATCAGTGCCGGCTACTACGAGGACACCTACTTCCGGCCGGGCCCCGACGACGACGCGTTCCCCGTGTACGACCCGGAAGGCCTCGGCGTGCGGGTCGGGCTCCCCACGTGCTGGGACGAGTGGTTCCCCGAGGTCGCGCGGTCCTACGGGCTCGCCGGTGCGGAGGTCCTCGCCTACCCGACCGCGATCGGGTCCGAACCGACGTTCCCCGACTTCGACACGGCGCCGGTCTGGCGGCAGGTCATCGTCGCGAACGGCATCACCGCCGGGCAGTTCATGGTCGTGCCGAACCGCTGGGGCGACGAGGGCGCGATCACGTTCTACGGCTCGTCGTTCATCTCGGACCCGTTCGGCCGGGTGCTCGTCGAGGCTCCGCGCGACACCGACGCCGTGCTCGTGGCCGACCTCGACCTCGACGCCAGGACCGAGTGGCTCCGGCTCTTCCCGTTCTACGTCACGCGGCGTCCCGACCTCTACGCTCCACTGACCGACCCGGTCGACCGCCTGCGTGACGGGTACGGCGCCGACGAGGCGATCCGTGCCTCCCTGGCGGGTACCGCCACCCCGCACCGGGCCGACGGCCCGCAGACCGCGGCGGCACGCGCGTGACCTGGCGGATGCCGGCGGAGACGGCGCCGCAGGACCGCACCTGGATGGCCTTCCCCCGCCCGGGCGCGACCCTCGGCGACGACGCGGCGAGCGCCGATGCCGCCCGGACGGCATGGGCCACGACGGCGAACACGATCGCCGAGTACCAGCCCGTCACGGTCGTCGTCGACCCGGTCGCCCGAGCGGACGCAGCACGCCTGCTCTCGGGTGCCGTCGACGTCCTCGAGGCGTCGCTCGACGACTTCTGGATGCGGGACATCGGCCCCACGTTCGTACTGGGTGACGACGGACGACTCGGTGCGGTGGACTGGGTGTTCAACGGGTGGGGCGCGAACGCGTGGTCGACCTGGACCCGTGACGCACGGATCGCCGCCACGGTCGCCGAGACCGCCGGCGCCGAACGGATCCCGTCGCTCCTCGTGAACGAGGGCGGGGCGATCCACGTCGACGGCCGGGGCACGGTGCTGGTCACGGAGACGGTGCAGCTCGATCCCCGACGGAACCCGTACGCGGACCACGCCCGCGTCGAGGAGGAACTCGCACGGACCATCGGCGCGTCCGAGGTCGTGTGGCTGCCGCGTGGACTGACCCGGGACTACGACGGGCTCGGGACCCGCGGGCACGTGGACATGGTGGCGACGTTCGCTGCGCCGGACGTCCTGCTCCTGCACGCGCAGCCGGATGCCGACCACCCGGACCACCTGGTGATGCCGCAGGTCCGGGCGGCGCTCGAACGCGTGACGGACGCCGCGATCGTCGAGCTGCCGGCACCGGCGACGCTCGCCGACGGCGACGGCCCGGTGGACTGGAACTACGTCAACCACGTCGTGATGAACGGCGCCGTGATCGCGTGCGCCTTCGGTGAACCCGCGGCCGACGACCGGGCTCGCGGGATCCTCGCGGACGTGTACCCGGGGCGCGAGGTGCGGTCGGTGGACGCGCGGGAGGTCTTCGCGCGTGGGGGCGGACTGCACTGCATCACGCAGCAGCAGCCGAGCGTCGGCGCGCACTGACACCGCTGACGCACCGACCGGACACGAGCGCCTGCTGCGGTCAGTCCCCGGACGGCGCCAACCCGATCCGCGACTGCATCCACGCCAGCCCCGCGGCGAGCGCCGCCCGTGCGGTCGTCCAGTTGTGCCGGTCGCCCGGCACCTCCCAGGTCGCGACGTGCATGCCGGCGGCCCGGGCCCGAGCGGCCTGGACCGGCATGACGGGCCCGTAGGTCGAGTCGAGTCGGCCGACCGCGAAGAACGCGTTCGTGTCCCGGTAGGGCGCGTTCGCCCGCATCAGGGCCGCTGGCTGCGCGGCGAGGTACGCGGCGCGGCTGCCCCCGAAGCCGTCGGCGATCGTCTTCGCTTCGCTGCCGAGCGTCGGACCGTCCTCGCCGGAGACGTCGATCAGGTTGCCGAAGCGGGAGGGGTCACCGGCACCGAGCTGGATCGCGCAGGTCCCGCCCTGGGAGAACCCACCGATCGTCCACGCCGACGCCGCGGTCTGCACCTTGAGGTGACTCGTGATCCACGCGGGGACGTCCTTCGTGAGGTAGGTCCGGCTGTTGCCGAGCTTCCCGTCGACGCACATCGGGTTGGCGGACTGCGGACCGAGCTGGTCCGGCACGACGACGATCGGCGCGAGCCCGCGGTCGACGGTGGCGAGGGCGTCCATCGTCTCCTCGATGTGTCCGCCGCTCTGCACGTCGTTCGGTCCGGCGCCCTTGGACTGGCCGGAGAGCAGGACGTCGACCGGCAGGTGCGGCGGGTCGGCGGTGAGGGCTGCGGGTGGCAGGTACACGAGGGCCTGTCGCGCTGCGAAGTGGGACGTCGTCGCGGGGATCGTCTCGTGCAGCAGGCGCCCCTGCGTCGGCATGTCGAGGGGAGCTGTCCACGACGTCGCGAGGTCGAGGCTGCTCGGCGCGGTCGAGCCTCCGGGCGCCTCGCTGGCGGGGATGCCGAGCGACGACGTCGGCACCGGCGTGTACGTCGGGACCGGTCGTGGCGAGGCCGAGGCCGTCGCCGGCGTCGTGACCTGCGCCTCCGACCGTGCCGCCGCGTGGCTCGCCGTCCAACCGCCGAGTCCTCCGACGACCAGCCCGACGACGAGTCCCCCCGCGAGTCCACCGGCGAGCAGGGCTCCACCACGTCGTTGCCGGGGGGTGCTGGGTGTGCGTGCCATCGGTCGTCCTCGTCCTGCGTGCGCTCTCGTCGGAGGTGCTTCTCCGGCCGCGAGCGTAGGGACCGGGTCCGGGAACTCGCTGCCGTCCGGCGACGGTCGGCTGAGGGTCTTCCCCGCCCACCTTCAGCGACCGTCGGGCGTCCTCCGAGCAAGCGACATGACGTACAACCGACACCGCCCCCGTGTACTCGACGGCGTGCCCGGCGCGCTGGCCGTCGTCGGTATCGTCTGCGCACCGGGTCGCTCCGAACGAGCATCCCGGTACCCGTACCGGTCGGGGCACCGTCGCCCCGACCCCGGCCCCGCGGCCCGGCCGCGAGCAGGAGGGAACGACCCTTGGCAACACCGACCCTCGCCACAGCGGCGTCCGGCTCGACCGCCCGTGGCGGTTCCCTGAAGCGGAGTCTCGGCCTGTGGGCCATCGTCGGACTCGGCCTGGGCTACATGACCCCGACGGTCGTGTTCGACACGTTCGGCATCGTGTCCGACGAGACGAACGGCGCCGTGCCGAGCGCCTACGTCATCGCGCTCGTCATCATGCTCCTGACCGCGGTCAGCTACGGGAAGATGGTGCGGGTCTACCCGGCGGCCGGTTCGGCGTACACGTACGTGCGGGAGTCGATCCACCCCAACGCCGGCTTCATGGTGGGCTGGGCCTCCCTGCTCGACTACCTGCTGCTGCCGATGGTCAACGCGCTCATCATCCGGCTGTACCTCGAGCAGGTGTTCCCCGCGCTGCCGGCGTGGGTCACGGTCGTCGTGTACACGCTCTTCGTCACCACCGTGATCTGCCTCTCCATGCGCGGCACCTCGAACCTCAACATGGTCCTGCTCGTCGGCGCGATCCTCGCGATGATCGCGTTCGTCGTGTTCGCGGTCATCGAGCTCGTCCGCGGTGCCGGAGCGGGCACCGTCGTCAGCACCGAGCCGTTCGTGCACGACGGCGTGACCATGACCGCCCTGCTCACCGGCGCCACGGTGGTGTGCTTCTCGTTCATCGGGTTCGACGCCGTGACGATGTACACGGAGGAGGCGAAGAGCATCCGGATCATGCCGAAGGCGATCCTGCTCACCGTCCTGCTCGGCGGCCTGATCTTCCTGGTGTCCGCCTACTTCGCACAGCTCCGGTTCCCGACCAACGCGCCGTTCGGGGAGTTCACCGACGACCCGCTGCCGCAGATCGGGCTGCTCGTGGGCGGTCCGGTCTTCCAGGCGGTCCTGGTCGCCGCGGGCTTCGTCGCCGCCCTGGCGTCCGGGCTGGCCTCGCACGCGAGCGTCGCGCGCATGCTGCTCGTGATGGGCCGGAACAACGTCCTGCCGAAGAAGGTGTTCGGCTACGTGAGCCCCCGCACGCGCACGCCCGTGCCGAACATCATCATCGTCGGTGCCGTCACGCTCCTCGCGATGACGTTCTCGCTCGACACGATCTCGTCGTACATCAACTTCGGTGCCCTCATCGCGTTCACCTTCGTCAACCTGACCGTCATCGTGCACTTCGCCTGGCGCCAGGGTCGTCGGCACACCGCCCGCGACCGCTTCGCCTACATCGTGCTGCCGGGTGTCGCGATGCTCCTGACGGGTGTTCTCTGGTCTCAGCTGCACGCCGACGCGCTCATCGCCGGCGGGGTGTGGGCCGCGATCGGGTTCGTGTACCTGCTGGTCATCACGAAGGGGTTCCGGATCCAGCCGAGGGGCTTCGACGAGAACCAGCCCGTGACCGGCGTCAACAAGCAGCTCACCGACGAGCACCGACAGGAGACACGATGAACGACACCGCCACCACCTACGCGGTGACCGACCCGACGTCCGGCGAGGTCCTCGCCACGTTCCCGACGATCACGGACGCCGAGCTCCAGCAGGCGATCGCCGCCGCCGACCGGACGCACGCGGACTGGGGCCGGTCCACCACCGTGGCCGACCGCGCCGCCCTCCTGCACCGGGTCGCCGAGCTCTACCGCGAGCGACGCGAGGCCCTCGCGACCACGATCGTGCGCGAGATGGCGAAGCCGATCGACCAGGCGTACGGCGAGGTCGACTTCTGCGCCGACATCTACGACTACTACGCGGACCACGCCGAGGACTTCCTCGCCGATCAGCCGATCACGCTGGCGGAGGGCAGCGAGGGCAGCGCCTTCGTCCGCAAGTCCTCCGTCGGCGTGCTGCTCGGCATCATGCCGTGGAACTTCCCCGCGTACCAGATCGCCCGGTTCGCCGGCCCGAACCTCGTCATCGGCAACACGGTCCTGCTCAAGCACGCTCCGCAGTGCCCGGAGTCGGCACTCGCGATCGAGGCGGTCTTCCACGACGCCGGGCTCCCCGAGGGCGCCTACACGAACGTCTTCGCCACGAACGACCAGGTCGCCGACGTCATCGCCGACCCGCGCGTGCAGGGCGTGTCCCTCACCGGCTCCGCCCGGGCGGGTGCCGCCGTGGCCGAGATCGCCGGCCGCAACCTCACGAAGGTCGTGCTCGAGCTCGGCGGGTCGGACCCGTTCATCCTGCTCTCGACCGACGACCTCGACGCCGTGGTCGAGTCCGCCGTCGCCACCCGACTGGAGGGCAACGGCCAGGTCTGCAACGCCGCGAAGCGCTTCCTCGTCGCGGACCACCTGTACGACGACTTCCTCGCGAAGTTCACCGCTGCCATGTCCGCCGTGGAGCCGACCGACCCGAGTATCTCCGGCGCAGAGCTCGGCCCGCTGTCCTCGCCGACCGCGGCCGACCGGCTCGAAGCGCAGCTGGCGGCTGCGGAGGAGCAGGGCGCCACGGTCGTCACCGGGGGCGAGCGCCGCGGTAACGCGTTCACGCCGACCGTGCTGACGGGCGTCACGTCCGACAACGACGCCTACCGCGAGGAGTTCTTCGGTCCCGTCGCGGCCGTGTACCGGGTCGCCGACGAGGACGCCGCGATCGAGCTCGCGAACGACACTCCGTTCGGCCTCGGCTCGTACCTCTTCACCACCGACGCCGACCAGGCGCTCCGGGTCGCCGACCGCATCGAGGCCGGCATGGTCTACGTGAACATCGTCGGCGCGGACAGCCCCGAGCTGCCGTTCGGCGGCGTCAAGGCGAGTGGCTTCGGGCGCGAGCTCGGCCCCTTCGGGGCCGACGAGTTCGTCAACAAGAAGCTCATCCGCATCGGCTGACGGTCCGACCGGAGTGGCTACAGGTTCGCGTCCCGCTGCTGCTCATCGGCGCACGATCCAGGATCAGTTGTCGTAGTCGCAGGACGCGCTCGCGTACTGGCCGGTGGCAGTGTTCTTCGAGACCTGCTTGCCGTCGACGGACACCGTGCAAGTCACCGAGTCGCCGGTCTGCCCGTTCGTCGCCGTGACCGTTCCGAACGTGTCACCGTGAACCGTCAGGGTCTTCGAGAAGGGGAGCTTGGGGTTCGAAGCCTGCTCAGACCCTCCGTCGGTGGAGTAGGAGATGTTCGCGTCGGTCGAGTTCCCGGTCACCTCGACCTTGACGGTGTGTTCCTTGTCGAAGGCGTCCGCGGATGCCGACGAGATCGACTTCGAAACGCTGTCGAGTGCCGATGAGTAGAGGGCCTGGGTCGACAGCCCGACGATGACGGAGAGCGCGCCGAGGACGACACCGGTGATGGCGAGCCCACGGCGACGGTTCTTCACGATCAATCCGACGATGCCGAAGATCAGAGCAATGATGCCCAGGACGATCGAGACGTTGTTGACGATGGGGATCGCGCAGCCGACGATCGCCACGATTCCGACGATCAGGGCGACCAGTCCGAAGGGGTTGCCACGCTTCTGGTGGTCGGGAGTGGGCTGCTGCTGGTAGGGGGCAGGCTGGCCGGGGTACGGATACTGCTGTTCGGGAACGTTACTCATAGCCGACAAGTTGTCAGGTCCGCTATCCCCTGAGTAGCCCCAAAGCAGGTCGAGCCGTGCCCTGGTCCTCCACAAGCCCGGAACGGCGCGGAAGCGGAGGTCGCCGAGAGGGCAACCTCACGACCGTGGATCCAGCGGCATTCGCGTCCTGCGGCTACTCCGCCGTGCTCCGCCCCGTCGGGGCCAACGAGTTCGGCACAAGGCGCTCATCCGCCCCGGCTGATGGCCCGACCGGACCAGCGCCGGACAGAAGGCGCGGTGTCAGCGACTCGCTCCCTCCCGGCTCAGTGGCGCGCCTCGCGCAACACTTCACGTCGCCGCCGGGCGGAGCAATCCCGTGTTTATACATCGGGTTGTATAATCGCGGTACCGACAGCAGGAGGCATCATGACGGTCACGACGATCGACCTCGACCAGGCCGTGCTCGACATGGCCAAGCAGCTCACGGGAGCGCGGACGAACCGCGACGTGGTCAACCGAGCCCTCCAGACCCTCATCGCGGTGCGCCAGCAGCCCGCCGCGGTCGAACGGATCATCAGCCGGGGCTTCTCCGACGACCAGACCGTCGGTTCCGTCGTCCACTACGACGCTCCCGGCCACCCGTCTGACGCCGCGTGAGCGCCTACGTCGTCGACAACTCGGTCTGGTGGAAGGCGCGGAAGTTCGCCGGGATCGCTTCGCGGCTCCGAGAGGTCGCGACCCGAGACCTCATCCTGACCTGCCCACCTCAGGTCCTCGAGTACTGCTTCTCGGCTCGGAACGCCGCGGAGCACGACGAACTGATGTCGGACATGCAACTGTTCTTCCCGGCTGACGTCCATCCGAGCGGGCGTGACGTGCTGCGGGTGCAGAGTGCCCTCTGGAAGGGAGGCTACGTGCGCGGCGCCGGGGCGATCGACACCGCGATCGCGTCGTACGCGATCGCGAACGACGCGATCGTCCTCTCGGCCGACCGCGACTACGAGCACATCGCCGCGGTCGTGCCGGAATTCCGCCTGGAGTACCTGCCCGAACGCTGACGGTCCGATCGGACCAGCAACGGACGGGAGGCGCGGTGCCAGCCGGCACTCCTCCCTCGCAGGCTCGGTCGCCCCGCCCCGCGCAACGCTTCGCGTTGCCGCTGAGCGGGGCGCGCTCCCGTCCTTCCCGTGGTCTAGACCAGCGCCGTGAACGACGCGTCCCGCACCAGCACGGTCGCGGCGTCGCCGCCGACCGCCTGCTCCTGGTCGCTCGACAGCCCGAGGGCCCAGCTCCCGCCGCCCGGCTTCTCCGGCAGCGTGAACTCGACGGTCGTGTCCGAGGCGTTGAGGAGCACCGCCACGGTGTCGTCGCCGCGGGTCAGCACGAGCGTGACCGCCCGGTTGCCCCCGTCGGCCCAGTCGGCGTCCTCGAAGCCCTGCGCGTCGGCTCGGAGCACCTGCACGGTCGAGTCGGAGTCACCGGGGGCGGTGCGATACCACTCGGGGCGGAGCGCCGGGTGCTCGCGGCGGAAGGCGATCGCAGCCGTCGTGAACGCGAGGAGGTCCTGGTCGGCGGCGGCCCAGTCGAACCAGGAGATCTCGTCGTCCTGGCAGTACGCGTTGTTGTTGCCCCCCTGGGAGCGCGCGATCTCGTCGCCGCCGAGGATCATCGGGATGCCCGCCGAGAGCAGCAGCGTGCCGAGGAAGTTGCGGCGCTGGCGGTCGCGGTAGTCGTTCACCGCGCCGTCGTCGGTCGGCCCCTCGACCCCGCCGTTGAACGAGGTGTTGTCGCTCTCGCCGTCGTTGTTGTCCTCGCCGTTCGCCTCGTTGTGCTTCTCGGCGTACATCGTCAGGTCGGCGAGGGTGAAGCCGTCGTGCGCGGTGATGAAGTCGACGGAGCACAGCGGCGAGCGCCGGGACCCCTCGTACACGTCGGGGCTGCCGAGGACGCGCTGGACGGCCTCGCCGAGGGTGCCCTCGTCGCCGCGCCAGAACGCGCGGAGGTCGTCACGGTACTTGCCGTTCCACTCCGACCAGTCCGCGGGGAACCCGCCCACCTGGTAGCCCGCGGTGTCCCACGGCTCGGCGATCATCTTGACCTCGCGGAGCACCGGGTCCTGGTGGACGATGTCGAGGAACGCGGAGTGCTTCTCGGCCTCGCCGTCCTGCCGGGTCAGGGTGGTGGCGAGGTCGAAGCGGAAGCCGTCCACGTGCATCTCCTCCACCCAGTAGCGGAGTGAGTCGGTGATGAGCCCGAGTGCGGACGGGTGGGACACGTTGAGGCTGTTGCCGGTGCCGGTGGTGTCGAAGTAGTTCGCCTCGTCACCCTCGACCAACCGGTAGTACGCCGGGTTGTCGATGCCCTTGAACGACAGCGTCGGGCCCATGTGGTTGCCCTCGGCGGTGTGGTTGTAGACGACGTCCATGATGACCTCGAGCCCGGCGGCGTGCAGGGCCTTGACCATCTCCTTGAACTCGGTCACCTGCTGCCCGGCGGTGCCGGAGGAGGAGTACTCGTCATGCGGGGCGAAGAACCCGATGGAGTTGTAGCCCCAGTAGTTCCGGAGGCCCTTGTCGGCAAGGGTCGAGTCCTGGACGAACTGGTGCGTGGGCAGGAGTTCGACGGCGGTGACGCCGAGGTCGGTGAGGTGCTTGATCGCTGCCGGGTGCGCGAGGCCGGCGTAGGTGCCGCGGATCTCCTCGGGAACGTCGGGGTGCTGCTTCGTGAACCCCTTGACGTGCACCTCGTACACGACGGTGTCGGCGTACGACGTCCCGGGTCGGGTGTCGCCGGCCCAGTCGAACGCACGGTCGGCGACGACGGACTTCGGCATCGCGCTCGCGGAGTCGGTGTCGTCGAGCTGGTCCGGCTGCTCCATGTCGTGCCCGAACAGTGCCTGGCCCCACTCGTACGTGCCGTCGATCGCGGTCGCGTAGGGGTCGAGCAGGAGCTTTGCCGGGTTGTGCCGCAGGCCGTTCGCGGGGTCCCACGCACCGTGCACGCGGAAGCCGTAGCGGGTGCCGACGGTGACGTCCGGGACGACGTCGTGGAAGGTGTACCCGGTGCGGTTCGTGAGTTCGGTGCGGTGTTCGGTGCCGTCCTCGTCGAAGCGGCAGAACTCGACGCGCTCGGCGGTGCTGGAGAAGAGTGCGACGTTCGCGCCGCCGTCGACGAGCGTCACGCCGAGCGGTGTTCGGGAGGAAGTGGTCATGTCGTCCTTGTACCGGTCGGTCACTGTGACCTGTGCCGGACGACGTACCCCGGGCGGGTCGGCCGGTCGTAGGATCGGCTCGTGACCACCGGTGCTCCGCGCTCCCGCCCCGCCCTCGTGACCGCTGCCGTCGTGCTCTGGCTGGTGGTGTTCGCCGTGCAGGCGGTGGCCCACGCCGTGCGGATCGGCGCCGAGGCCCGTGAGTTCGGACCCTGGTCGGTGATCCCGGTCGTCCTCGGGTTCGCCGTGCTCGGCTTCTTCGCCTTCGGAGCCCTCCGCCTCGCCCGTGGCTCGGGGCGGGCACGCTTCTGGCTGGCCGTCCTCGGCGCGCTGTCGCTGATCGGCTCCTTCGCGCCGCCGTACGGCCTCACCACGGCCGAGGGGGTCGCGTCCGCTCTCGCCGCGACGCTCCCGTACCTCCCCGCCGCGCGTGGTTGGTTCCCGCCGCGTGCTGCCCGCGCCCCGAAGCCGCAGCAGCCTCGGGTGGTCGGGTGGGACCCGGAGACCGGCGAACCGGTCCGCGCGAGCGAGTGATCGTCTAATCCGACTGCGGGTCCTCGGGCTCGCCGCCCGAGTCGTGGTCGCTGTCCTGCGAGGGGTCCTCGGTCGCGTCGCCCGACGGCGATCCGTCCGGCAGGTCCTCGGTGTACTCGCGCTCGGCGTCGGACGGCTGGCTGCTGCTCGTGTCGCTCATGGCCGGGACGCTACGCGCGGCGCGCGTCATGCTCTTCAGGCGACCGAGAGACGGGCGGGGGGGGGGGGGGGGGGGCCCCCCCCCCCCCCCCCCCCCGCCGCCCCCCCCCCCCCGCCCCCCCGGCCCCCCCCCCCCGGGGCGGGCGCCCCCCCCCCCCCCCCCCGGCGCCCCCCCCCCCCCCCG
>NZ_JBIVHJ010000001.1:1119705-1162061 GCF_044749145.1 Curtobacterium sp. NPDC089689
GCGGCTCGCCGCCACCGCGCGCGGCGCATCCTCCCCGGGCCGCGGCGCGCCGCGCCCCCCCCCCCGCGCCCCCCCCCGCGGGGGGGGGGGGGCGGGGCGCCCCCCCCCCCCCCCCCCCCCGGCCGTCATCCCGTTCCGCCTACTGCACCACCGGCTGCGGCAGTGCTGCGAGGATCTCGGCGGCCGCTTCGCGGCCCATCCGCACCGCCCCGTCGACGTGCTGGTACCCGTGCCCGGCGAGGTCGCTCGACGCGAACCGCAGCGGTCCGACGGCGGCTCGCTGGTCGGCGCCGTACCGGACGAGCCCGCCGAGGTCGAAGCTCGCGGCGTAGGCGCCACGGGTCCACTCCTCGGTGCCCCAGTCGCTCTCGTAGTAGACGACCGGGCGGCGCGCCTCGTCACCGTAGTAGTGCGCGAGCGAGTCGAGCACGCGGGCCTTGCGTTCCTCCGCCGACAGCGCGAAGACGTCGTCCGCGTGCTGGTCGGAGACGAACCCGACGAGCGTGCCCTGCTCGGAGCCGTGCATCGAGTTGTCGTACGCCTCGTGCACGAGCTCGTACGGGCTGAACGCGGTGCCGGACAGCCCCGCGCCCCGCCAGAACGGCCGGTCGTAGACGGCGTGCACCTTGATGACGAAGCCCATCGAGAGGTGCTGGTGGAGCTGGTGCTGCCGTCGGGGCAGCGGCGGCTCGTAGGAGATCCGCGAGTACAGGGGCGGCGGGACGGCCACGAGGGCCTGCCGCGCTCGGACCTCGACGCCGCCGTCGGCGATCGCGACCACGCCCTCGTCGTCCCAGCGGAGCGTCCGGACCGGGGCGTTCAGGTGAACGTCGTCACCGAGCCGGGCGGCCAGGCGCTCGGAGACCTGCTGCATCCCGCCGACGACGCGCTTGTCGAGGATGAAGTCGGCGTCGACGAGGTTCGAGAAGCTGCCCGCGGAGGCCGCCATGAGCAGGGCCTGCAGGGCGGAGAACGTGTGCGCGGGCTTCGTCAGCATGGCGCCGGCGATGAACAGCTCGACGTTCTCGGTCGCGACCCGGTCGTCGCTGAGCCGCCGCAGCCACTCGCGGAAGGAGACCTCGTCGAGCGCTGCGGCGTCGGGGGTCTCCCACGGCTGCGACGGGTCGACCTTCGCGACGTACTCGTCCACGACCGCCACGAGCCGCTCGATCTCGGTCGCGGTGGCCTCGGGCAGCGGGAAGATGTCGCCGGTGTACTCGGTGCGGGAGCCGTGCTGGTCGATGTAGACGCTCGAGCCCTCGCGGTACCGGTCGTACGTCGCGAGCCCGAGTTCCTCGAGCGTCTCGAGCAGGGCGGTCTGGTCCGGGGAGACCCACTGCCCGCCGATCTCGAGCGTCACGCCCTCGATGTCGTTCGTCCACGTCCGACCGCCGACGCGGTCACGGGCCTCGAGCACGGCGACGCTCCGGCCCTGCGCGACGAGACGGTTCGCGGCGACGAGGCCGGTCACCCCGGCGCCGATGACGACGACGTCCTTCTCGATGGTCACCGCTGCGTTCCCTTCGTGCGCCCGAACGGGTCGGGCGTCAGTGTGTACATGGTCTCGAGGTACTCGTGCAGGCCCTCGCCGCCACCCTCGCGGCCGAGCCCGGACTGCTTGACGCCGCCGAACGGTGCGGAGGCGTTCGACACGATGCCGGTGTTCAGCCCGAGCATGCCGGTCTCGAGCCGCTCCATGAGCCGCTGTCCGCGGGCGGGATCCTCGGTGAAGGCGTACCCGACGAGGCCGTACTCGGTGTCGTTCGCCGCGGCGATGCCCTCGTCCTCGGAGGAGAAGGTGCGGATCGCGAGGACCGGTCCGAAGATCTCGTCGCGGAGCAGGTCGCTGCCGGGCTGCACGTCGGTGATCACCGTCGGCGTGTAGAACGTCCCGGGGCCCTCGACGGGCTGGCCGCCGGTGCGGAGGGTGGCGCCCCGGTCGAGGGCGTCGGTCACGAGCCGGTGCGCCTTGTCGACGGCGCGCTGGTCGATGAGCGGTCCGATGGCGACGCCGTCGTCGGTACCGCGGCCGACGGTCATCGCCTCGACGCGTTCCGTGAGCCGCCGGGCGAACTCCTCGGCGACCGACTCCTGCACGATGAACCGGTTCGCCGCGGTGCACGCCTGCCCGGTGTTGCGGAACTTCGCCGCGAGGGCACCCTCGACGGCGAGGTCGAGGTCGGCGTCCTCGAAGACGAGGAACGGCGCGTTGCCGCCGAGCTCCATGCTCGTCCGGAGGACGTTCTGCGCGGCCTGCGCGAGCAGTGTCCGGCCGACGGGGGTCGACCCCGTGAACGACAGCTTCCGGAGCCGGGGGTCGTTGATGATCGGTTCGGAGAGCGCGCCGGCGTGGCTCGTCGGGACGACGTTGACGACCCCGGCGGGCACCCCGGCCTCGAGCAGCAGGTCCGCGAACAGCAGGGTCGTGAGCGGGGTGAGCTCGGCCGGCTTCACGACCGCGGTGCACCCGGCGGCGAGCGCGGGGGCGATCTTGCGCGTCGCCATCGCGAGCGGGAAGTTCCACGGGGTGATGAGGAACGTCGGACCGACGGGCTTGTGGGTGACGATCGCGCGCCCGGAGCCCTCGGGGTTGGTGCCGTAGGAGCCGCCGATCCGGACGGCCTCCTCGGAGAACCAGCGGAGGAACTCGCCGCCGTACGTGACCTCGCCGTTCGCCTCGGCGAGCGGCTTGCCCATCTCGAGCGTCATGAGGAGCGCGAAGTCCGCGCGGCGCTCCTGGAGCAGGTCGAACGCCTTCCGCAGGACCTCGGCGCGCTGCCGCGGCGGGGTCGACGCCCACGCCTGCTGGGCAGCTGCGGCGGCGTCGAGGGCGCGGACACCGTCTCCGGGGGTTGCATCGGCGATCTCGAGGAGCGTCTCGCCGGTGGACGGGTCGACGACGGGGAACGTCGCGCCGTCGGCTGCCTGCTGCCAGGTGCCGTCGACCAGGAGGCCCGTGGGGACCTTGGCGAGCAGCTCGCGTTCGGTGTCGGTGCGGGTGCTGAGGTCGGTCTGGGTGTCGGTCATGCTGCGGCGAGTCCTTCCAGGACGACGTCCAGGCCTTCGCCGAGGAGGGCGTCGTCGATCGCGAGCGGGGGGAGGAAGCGGAGGACGTTGCCGTACGTCCCCGCGGTGAGCGCGATCACACCGTGCTCGTACGCGTACTTGACCACACGACCGGTGAGCGCGGCATCGGGTTCGCCGGTCTCCGGGTCGACGAGCTCGATCGCGACCATGGCGCCGCGGCCCCGGACGTCGCCGATGCGGGGGTCCTCGGCCTGCGCGGCACGGAGGCGCCCGAGCAGGAGGTCTCCGATGGCTGCAGCGCGCTCCACGAGCCCGTCGTGCTCGAAGGCGTCGATCGCGGCGAGTGCGGCGGCGCAGGCGACCGGGTTGCCCCCGTACGTGCCACCGAGGCCGCCGACGTGCGCGGAGTCCATGATCTCGGCCCGACCGGTCACCGCCGAGAGCGGCATCCCGCCGGCCATGCCCTTCGCGGTCGTGACGAGGTCGGGGACGATGCCCTCGTGCTCGCTGGCGAACATCGCGCCGGTGCGGGCGAACCCGGTCTGGACCTCGTCGGCGATGAAGACGACGCCGTTCGCGGTCGCCCACTCGGACAGCGCCGACAGGAACCCGGCTGCGGGGACGACGAAGCCGCCCTCGCCCTGGATCGGCTCGATGAGCACGGCCGCGGTGTTCTCGGCGCCGACCTGCTTCTCGATCTGGGTGATCGCGCGCTTCGCGGCCTCGGCGCCGGACAGGCCACCGTCGCGGAAGGGGTAGGACATCGGGACGCGGTACACCTCGGGGGCGAAGGGGCCGAAGCCGTTCTTGTACGGCTGGTTCTTCGCCGTCAGCGCCATCGTGAGGTTCGTCCGACCGTGGTACGCGTGGTCGAACACCACGACGGCCTGCTTGCCGGTGTGCTTGCGCGCGATCTTCACGGCGTTCTCGACGGCCTCGGCACCGGAGTTGAACAGTGCCGTCCGCTTCTCGTGGTCACCGGGGGTCAGCCGGTTCAGCGCTTCGGCGACCTCGACGTAGCCGTCGTACGCCGCGATCGTGAAGCACGTGTGCGTGAACGACGCGACCTGCTGCTGCACGGCCTCGACCACGCGGGGGTGGGCGTTGCCGACGCTCGTCACGGCGATGCCGGACCCGAGGTCGACGAACGAGTTGCCGTCCGCGTCGACGACGACACCGCCCCCGGCCGCGACGACCGCGATCGGTACCGCGACCCCGACGCCTGCGGCCACCGCGACGCGCTTGCGGTCCATGAGCTCCCGGGAGCGGGGACCCGGCACCTCGGTGACGAGCCGGCGCTCCTGCGGCAGCGAGGGGCCACCCGTGGCGGCGCTGGTCGAGGGTGCGACGATGGAGGTCATGCGGCGATCGTAGGAGCCTCGCGCCGGGAGCCCCACCGTCCACGGCGTACAGCAGTCCCGGCCTCGTTCGCCACAGCGGATAGAGTCCGACCATGTCCGCGACCCTGCGTTCCCTGCTCCACCGCGCCGACCTCCGGCTCCGGCTGCTCACGCGCGACGACGCCCCGGCACTGGACGCCCCGCTGTCCTGGCTGCACAGCTCCGACCTCGAGGACCCGACGCCGTTCCTCGCCGACGGCCAGGGCCTCCTGACGACGGGCACGCAGTTCGGCGACGCCGAGGTGGATGCGGAGGTCGCCGAGGGCTACGTCGACCGACTCCGACGGCGCGGCGTCGTCGCGCTCGGGTTCGGGACGGAGGTCGTCCGGAACGGCACCCCGGCGTCGCTGGTCGCGGCCTGCGACGCGCACGGCCTGCCGCTCTTCGAGGTGCCCTACGAGACGTCGTTCATCGCCGTCGCGCAGGCGAACGCCGACGCGGTGTCCCGCGAGGCCAACGCCCGGAACGCGTGGGCACTCGCGGCACAGCGGGCGATCTCGCTCGCGGCGATGCGGCCGGACGGCCTCGGAGCGACGATCGCCGAGCTCTCCCGGCAGCTCGACGGCTGGGTCGGGCTGTTCGACCTCTCCGGGCGGCTCGACCGCGGGTTCCCCGACGGTGCCGTCCCGGTCGCCGACCTCGACGTACTGCGGTCCGAGGCGCTGCGGCTCCTGCGCGCGGGTCAGCGGGCGAGCCTCCCGGTCACCACCGAGCACCGCACCGGGTACACGCTCCAGACGCTCGGCAGCGGCGGGCACCTCGCCGGTGTGCTGGCGATCCAGAACGGCGGGGCCCTCGACCGGGCGGGTCGCGAGGTCGTCACCGCCGTCATCGCCCTCGCCGGACTGGCCCTGCAGCAGAACCGCGAGCTCGCCCGGGCCCGGGGGCTCCTGCGCACCGGACTCCTCACGATGCTGTCGGTCGGGGACCCGGCCGTCGTCGACTCGACCTCGCGCGAGGTCTGGGGGCCGTTGCCCGCGGAACCGGTGCGGATCGCGGCCGTCGACGTGGCCGACCAGGACCTCGACGCGGTCGTCGACCTGCTCGAGCTCTGGGTGCAGGACCGCCCCGGCCGGTTGTTCTTCGCCGTGGACGACGCGCTCTTCCTCTGCGTCGGCGCGGAGGACACCGCGGTGGTCGAGGAGCTCGTCGACCGCTTCGAGCTGCACGCCGGACTCTCCGACGGGGCCTCGTACCGGTACTTCGGCCGCGCCCGCACCGAGGCCGTGCAGGCGCTCGACCGCCGACGCGAGGGACGTCCCGGCACGACCGAGTTCGGCGACCTCGCCCGTGAGGGGGTGCTCGCCCACCTGGCCCACGTCGACGTCGACGCCGGGGCCGTCGCCCGCGCGTTCCTCGCCCCGCTGCTCGACCACGACCGGGCCGCGGGGACCGAGCTCACCCGGACTGTCCGGACCTGGCTGGAGCAGAACTGCGAGTACGACCGCACCGCGCAGGCCCTCGGCGTCCACCGGCACACCGCCCGCGCCCGGGTGGAACACGCCGGCCGGCTGCTCGACCGCGACCTCTCCGCGTTCGCCACCCGCGCCGACCTCTGGGCGGCGTTCGTCGTCGACGGCAGCGGCGGCCCGACCGGCGCCACCGGTACGACCGGCACCGGCGGAGTGGCTGCCGTCTAGGCTGTGCGCGTGCCGACCACACCGCCCCGCCGGCGCCTCAGCCCGGCCGAGCGGGAGTCCCAGATCACCGAGACGGCCGCCGCGGTCGCCCGCGCCGACGGCCTCACCGCGGTCACGCTGCGCGGGGTCGCCGCGGCCGTCGGGGTCGCCCCCTCACTCGTGGCGCACTACCGCCCGGTGATGGAGGACCTCGTCGGCGAGACGTTCCGCTCGATCGCGTCGGCCGAGGTCGCCGAGGTCGCCGGGCTCGTGGCGCGCGAGGCCGACCCGGTCGCACAGCTGGCCGTCCTGGTCGGCGCCGTCACCGATCCCGCCCGCGACGACGTGGCCGTCCTCTGGGCCGACGCGTGGAGCCTCGGCCGGACGAACGCGGTGCTCGCCGCCGCCGCGCGCGACGTCATGGACGACTGGCAGCGGCTCGCGACCGGTGTCGTCGAGGCGGGGGTGGGCGCCGGGGTCCTGCACGCCGAGGACCCGGCGGCCGTCGGACGGCTGCTCTTCGCCCTCGTCGATGCCGCGAACGGCTACGCCCTCGTCGACCACCTCGACCGGTCGACGCGCGACGATCTCGTCCGGAGCACGATCGCCCGCGCCGTCGGCCTCGACGCGGCCACCCTGCGGCGTTGAGCGTCGTCGCCGCGCGAGCGCAGCGCGACCGCGCACCGGACTGGAGGCACGGGTCGGGCCCGCCCCGCGCCTCCAGTCCGGAGGTGGCAACGCTCACCCCAGGACGCGCGCCGTCCAGTCGGCGAGCGCCGCGACCGCGCGGCGGGACACCGTCGCGTCCGGGACCATGCTCGTGAAGCCGTGGAACGCCCCCGGCCACACGTGCAGCTCCGCGTCGACGCCCGCGGCCCAGAGCGCGCTCGCGTAGACGACCGTCTCGTCGCGGAAGACCTCGGCGGTGCCGCAGTCGAGGTACGTCGGCGGGAGTCCGGTGAGGTCCGTCGCCCGCGCCGGTGCGGCGTACTCCGACACGTCGGCGGTCGCGCGGCGGGCGCCGAGGTACGCGTCCCAGCCGAAGCGCGTGAGCTGCCGGTCCGCGACCCCGACGCCGTCGATCTGCCGGCTCGACACCGTCGCGTCGCGGTCGTCGAGCATCGGCGAGACGAGCACCTGCGCGAGCACGCTCGGCCCCTGCCGGTCACGGGCGAGCAGGACCGTCCCCGCCGCGAGCCCGCCGCCCGCGCTCTGCCCGGCGACGACGATGCGCTCCGGATCGATCCCGAGCTCCTCGGCGTGCTCCGCGACCCAGACCAGTCCGGCGTAGCAGTCCTCGACCGGGTACGGGTCGGGGTGCTCGGGCGCGAGGCGGTAGTCGACGCTCACGAGCACGACGTCGTGGTGGTCGAGGAGCCACGGGTCGTACGAGTCGAGGTTGCCGAGGTGGTGCCCGAACACCATGCCGCCGCCGTGGATCGCGTACACGACCGGCGCGGTGCCGGTGCGGCCTCGGCGCTGGACGACGGCGAGGTCGATCGGATCGCCGAGGTGTCCCGGCACGCTGATGCTGTGCCGTTCGAGCCCGCGGCTCTCGAGACGGGCGTCGAGCTCGGCCTCGGTGACGTCGAGCTGGCGCATCCGGGGCAGGGCCTCGGGTGTCACGGTGACCGGTCCGCGGGCGGCGAGCGCGTCGAGGAACGGGACGAGCTCGGGGTCGAACGGCGGGTGGACGAGACGGTCGCTGGGCACGGGGTCGATCGGCACGGGGTGCACTCCTTCGGTGAGAAGTGGCGACTCCCGTGAGACGCGTGCGTGGTCTCGTGTGCCGGAGCTCACGGACGTTTTCCCTCTGCCGCGACCCTAGCGCACCGTCACGGTCCATCCCGGTTGCGCTCCCGCCGACGGCGGACCGCGACCAGAGGTGCAGCAGTGTCATGTTTGACATTTCAATACTGGCGCGCCAAGGTGGGCAATGGCGGCTGCGATCGCCACGGAAGACGAAACATGCCGGCACCGACGCCGGAGAGAAGGGAAAGACGTCCGTGAGCTCGAAGAAACATCAGCGTGTCGCCGCGATCGGCCTCGGCCCACTCGTGGTTGTGGCATCGACGTTGCTCGTCACCCCGGCGAACGCGGCGACCCGCACAGCCGAGGCGGCAGACATCTCATCTCCGGCCACGTCTGTTCTCAAGGAGATCGGACGCGAACTCGTGATTTCCGGCTCAGGCGCAGAACTCGCCTCCTTTGACCGTCTGAGCAGCACGCAACGCAACGAGCTTGCGTCCTACTTCCTCGACCCCGCGCCACGGGGCAACCCGAACGCCAGCGGTGGGCAAGCAACGTCGAAGTGCAAGGTCGTCGTGAAGCGCGGGGTCCTGACACCGTGGGGGACGGTTGCTTGGAGCACGTACTCGGCCATCCAGCGTCTCAGCGCGAGGGGGAACGGAGCGATCACGGCGAATCGCTGGGAGTGAACACCGTGCCGAACACCCAAGGAGGTAAGTCGTGAACCCTCTCGTACCGACCGTGCTGGACGGCACGTTGATGGTCGTCTCGCTCGTGGCGCTGGTGCTCTCGTTGAGCGCGTTCCTCTCCCTCGCTCGTGCAGGAGCGCTGACGGGTCGTCGTGGTCTCGCCTGGACGCTGGTGGTCCTGTTCGTCCCGTTCCTCGGGGCCACGGCGTGGTTCGTCGCACGGCACCGTGAGCGCGCGGCGGCGCGGCGGAAGCGTGGCGCCCACTGACGCGGTGCGAGCCCCCCGTGACCACACGACGGACGGGAGCCACGGTGCCAGCCGGCACCGTGCCTCCCGTCCGTCAGCGCGTCAGCGCGTCAGCCCTTGACCGGGATCGACTGCGCCTTGAGCGCTGCCACGGTCTTGGACTGTCCCGACTGGAGCGCCTCGAGGAGCGTGCCGTTCCCGGACGCCGCCTGGCCGAACCCGTCGGACACGTCCGAGTAGGTCTGGGTCATCGTCGGACCCCAGGTGAAGGGCTGGATGTCCTTCGCCGCGGTCGCGAACTCCTCGTAGATCTTCTGGTTGCCGTAGAAGGGGAGCCCCTCGGTCAGCGCGGGGAGGTCGGCGCCGGTGGTGGACGCCGGGTAGAGGTTGGCCTCCTTGTTGAGGGCGGCGAGCGCCTCCTCCGAGGTGTTCAGCCACACGAGGAACTTCGACGCCTCGGCCGGGTGCTTGCTGCCCGTGAAGACGACGTTGGACGAGCCACCCCAGGCGGCGGACTTGGTCTCACCCGAGATCCACTGCGGCATCGGCGCGACGGCCCACTTGCCCGAGGTCGAGGGCGCACCGCTCGAGATGGTGTTCGCTCCCCAGACGGCGGAGACCCAGGTCCAGTCCTGGCCCTTGTCGTACGCGTTGTTCCACTGGTCGGTGAAGCTCGGCAGCGTGTTGACGAGCTTCTTGTCGATGAGGTCCTGCCAGTAGTCGGCGACCTTCTTCGACGCGCTGTCGGTCAGGTCCACGTTCCAGTCCGAGCCGGAGTTCGAGAACCACTGGCCGCCGGCCTGCGAGACGAGCCCGGCGAACTGGTTGACGTCACCCTTGGCGAAGTTGGTGATGTTGCCGCCCATCGCCTTGATCTTCACGGCGTCCTCGGCGTACTCGTCCCAGGTCTTCGGCACGTCGAGGCCGGCCTTCTCGAACAGGTCCTTGCGGTAGTACAGCGCCATCGGGCCGGAGTCCTGCGGCACGGCGTAGACCGACTTCGACTCGCCGAAGGTGACCTGGTTCCAGAGGCCGGAGGAGAAGTCCTTCTTCGCGTCGCTGATCCCGGCGCAGGCGCCGATGTCCTCGAGGCCGCCCTGCACCCGGAAGGCCGGCAGCGTGTCGTACTCGACCTGGCCGATGTCCGGCGCCTGCTTCGCCTTCAGCTGGTTGAAGAAGTTCTGGTACGTGCCGCTGTTGCCGTTCGCGACGATGGAGACCTTGACCTGGATGTCCGGGTTCTCCTTGTTCCAGATCGCCACGACCTTGTCCATGTTGGGGACCCAGGTGGTGAAGTCGAGCGTGACCTTGCCGCTCGACGGCTTGCAGCTCGCGGCCGCGGTGTCGGAACCGCCTCCGGAGCCGCTGCCGCCGGCGCTGCAGCCGGCGAGGGCCACGGTCGCGGCGACCGCCACGGCGGCGACGCTGAGGAACTTCGTTGTCTTCATGCTGTTTCCGTTCGGATGTGGGTGAAGGGTCGGTGGTGCTGGTGGAGGCCGTCGCGGATGCGGCTGGGGGATCACAGCCGCGACGGGGTCGGGGATGCTGCTACTTCAGGCCGCCGGCGCCGAGGCCGGATCGCCAGAACCGCTGGAGGGAGAGGAACGCGATGAGCAGCGGGATGATCGAGACGAACGACCCGATGAGCACGAGGGTGCGCAGGTCCGGGTACTGGTTCACGCTCGAGTTCCACGTGTAGAGGCCGAGGGTGACGGGGAACAGGGACGAGTCGCGGAGCATCACGAGCGGCAGGAAGAAGTTGTTCCAGATCGCGACGAACTGGAACAGGAAGATCGTCACGAGTGCGGGCGACATGAGCCGAACGGCCACGGTGAAGAAGGTGCGGACCTCGCCGGAGCCGTCGATGCGGGCGGCCTCGATGATCTCGTCCGGCACGCTCGACGCCGCGAACAGCCGCGACAGGTACACGCCGAACGGGCTGACGATGCTCGGGAGGAACACCGACCAGAACGTGTCGGTCAGGTCGACCTGGCTGAAGATGAGGAACAGCGGCAGGGCCAGCGCGGTCGCCGGGACGAGCACGCCGCCGAGGAACACGTTGAAGAGGGCCTCGCGGCCGCGGAACCGGTACTTGGCGAGTGCGTACCCGCACATCGCGGAGAGCACGGTGCCGATGAGCCCGGCGACGCCGGCGTAGGCGATGCTGTTGAGCATCCACCGGACGTAGACGCCGTCCTGGTAGGTGAACAGCCTGCCGAGGTTGCCGAGGAAGTCCTGCACGCTGGAGGCGCTGAACCACAGCGAGAACGTCGTGTTGAAGTTCGCGGTCGTCTTCGTCGACGAGACCAGCAGCCAGAAGATCGGCAGCAGGAAGTAGACGGTGAAGACGCCCATGACGAGCATCGCCGCGCCGCGCGAGATGACGCTCTCACGCGGTCCCCGCGCTCCGCGCTGGTGCGGCAGGGAGGCACGGTTCGGCTCGAGCGGTCGGCCTGCGTCCGCCACGAGGTCGCGTCGGGAGGGTGCGTTGACGGTCACTGGGCGGCCTTCCGCTGGGTCAGTCGGAGGAACCCGATCGACAGGACGAACGTGGCGACGGCGAGGACGACCGAGAACGCCGCGGCGAGGTTGAAGTTCGGCACCGAGGAGGTCGAGTAGACGAGCATGTTCGGCGTGAAGGTCGACGAGATCGTCGAGGTGAACTGCCGGAACACGGTCGGCTCGGTGAGGAGCTGGAGGGTGCCGATGATCGAGAACACCGCGGTGAGGACGATCGCCGGGATCACCATCGGGATCTTGATCGAGAGCGCGATGCGGAGCTGCGAGGCGCCGTCGAGCTTCGCGGCCTCGTAGATCTCGGTCGGGATCGCGAGGAGCGACGAGTAGATGATCAGCATGTTGTAGCCGACGTAGACCCAGGTGACGACGTTCGCGACGGCCCAGAGGACGGTGCCGGAGCCGAGCAGGTCGACCTTCGACGTGACGGCGGAGAACGGCGAGAGGTCCGGCGCGTAGAGGTAGCCCCACATGATCGCGGCGATGACCCCGGGGACGGCGTACGGCGCGAAGAACGCCAGGCGGAAGAACCGCTTGCCGCGCAGCAGCGGGGAGTCGAGCAGGAGCGCGAAGACCAGGGCGAGCGCGAGCATCACGGGGACCTGCACGACGCCGAACAGCAGCACGCGGAGGACCGAGCCCCAGAACTCGCTGTTCTGGAACACGAGCACGTACTGGCTGAGGCCGCCGAACACCTGCGTCGGGGCGCCGAACGTGCCCTGGCGCTCGATCTTCAGCAGCGACTGCCACACCGCGTAGAGGATCGGGACGAGGTAGAACGCGGTGAAGAGCACGGCGAACGGCGTGACGAAGACCGCGATCGCGCGGCGGTACCGGAAGCCCCCGCCGCGTCGACGTCGGGCGACCCGGGGTCGCTGGGCTGTGGTGGTCATGAGCGCTTCCTGTCCGTGCGGATGATCTGGGTGCCACCGGGGGCGATGGTCGTGGTGCCGGTGACGGCGCGGTCGGCGACGAGTTCGTGGCCCGCCTCGTGGTGCTCGACGGCCTGGTCGGTGTGGTTGAGCAGGAACACCCACTCGTGCTGGTCGTCACGGCGTCGGACGACCTCGAGTCCCGGCTGGGCGGCGGGGTCCGGCGACACCCCGGCCTCATCGAGGACGTCGCGGAGGAGTCCTCGGAGCGTCTCCGCGGCGAGGACGGTGGAGACGTACCAGGCGGCCCCGGCCCCGTGGTCGTTGCGGGTGACGGCGGGCGCCCCGGCGACCTCGCCGTCCGTGTAGTCGAGGACGCTCGTGGCGCCGCGGAGCTCGACCGGCTCGCTCCACACCGTGCCGACGGACCCGTCCGACAGGTGCACCTCGCCGCCAGCGGGCAGCGGGAGGAACTCGTCGACGCGGACGCCGAGGAGCTCGCGGAACGCCCCGGGGTAGCCGCCACGGCGGACCCGGTCGCGCTCGTCGACGATGCCGCTGAAGAACGTCACGACCGCTCGACCTCCGCCGGCGACGTGGTCGGCGATCACCGCGGCGTGCTCGTCGCGGACGAGGTACAGCTCGGGGACGAGGACGACGGCGTACCCGTCGAGGGGTGCTCCGGGCGCGACGACGTCGACCGTGACGCCGAGGTCCCACAGTGCGCCGTGGAGCGCGTGCACCTGCTCCAGGTACTCGAGCGCGGTGGTGGGGTGGGCCTCCAGGTCGGCCGCCCACTGGTTCTCCCAGCTGAACACGAGCGCGACGTCCGCGGTGACGCGGGAGCCGCGCAGCTCGCCGAGCCGCTCGACCAGGGAGCCCAGTTCGACGACGTCGCGCCAGGTGCGGGAGTCCGTGCCGGCGTGCGGGAGCAGCGCGGAGTGGAACTTCTCGCTGCCCTGCACGGACGCGCGCCACTGGAAGAAGCAGACGCCGTCGGCTCCGCGGGCGATGTGCGCCGCGGTGTTCCGCAGCATCTCGCCAGGGGCCTTCGCCACGTTGTGCGGCTGCCAGTTCACGGCGCCCGTCGAGTGCTCCATGAGGAGCCACGGGGTGCCGCAGGCGAGACCGCGCGTGGTGTCGGCGGCGAAGGCGAGCTCGACGTGCGGCCGGGGCAGGCGGTGGTCGAGGTAGTGGTCGTTGGCGATGACGTCCATGTCGCCGGTCCACGTCCAGTAGTCCATCGCCGTGATGTGCGCGGCGACCATGAAGTTCGTCGTGACGGGCTTGTCGCTCAGGCTGCGGAGCACCTCGGCCTCGGCGCGGTGGTGGGCGAGGAGTTCGTCGGACGAGAACCGGTCGAAGTCGAGCGTCTGGCCGGGGTTGGTGGAGGACAGCGTGGCCCGGGGCGGCAGGACCTGCTCCCACGCGGAGTAGCGCTGGCTCCAGAACGCGGTGCCCCACGCGGCGTTGAGTTCCTCGACGGTGCCGTAGCGGGCCCGGAGCCAGGTCCGGAAGGCCTCGGCGGAGACGTCGCAGTAGCAGTGGGCGTTGTGGCAGCCGAGCTCGTTCGAGACGTGCCAGAGCTTCACGGCCGGGTGGTCGCCGTACCGCTCGGCGGTGGCACGGACCAGGGCGAGGGCGTGCTCGCGGTACACCGGGCTGCTCGGGCAGAACGCCTGGCGTCCGCCGGGCCAGCGGGTGGTGCCGTCGGCGACGACCGGCAGGACCTCGGGGTGCGCGGTCGTGAGCCACGGCGGGGTGGAGGCGGTGCCGGTGCCGAGGTCGACCCCGATACCGGCGTCGTGCAGGAGCTCGATGACGCGGTCGAGTGCGCTGAAGTCGTACTCGCCCTGGCGTGGCTCGACGTGCGACCACCCGAAGACGTTGATCGCGACGAGGTTCACGCCGGCCTCGCGCATGAGCCGGACGTCCTCGACCCAGACCTCGGGGTCCCACTGCTCGGGGTTGTAGTCGCACCCGAACGCCAGGCCGGTCGAGCCGAGCCCGAGCGCGCCGGTGGCGACGGTCGGCTGGGTGGTGGTGGTCACGGGAGTCCTCGCTGGTCGGGGCGGTCCTGCCGTCCGGCCGCAAGCGACCCCTTCGACGGCGAAGGTCACCCAGGATTCTGGGAGCGCTCCCAGTCCGCCGCGATCGAGCGGGATCGAGAAGTTCTGGGAGCGCTCCCAGAGTGAACACCAGCGCGCCGCCGATGTCAACACGGCACGGTCACGGACCAGTCGGAGCGGTCGGTACGCTTGCCGCATGTCCGACGTCCGTGCCGCCCGTTCCCGCGCCACGATCCAGGACGTCGCGGACGAGGCCGGCCTCTCGCGCGGCACGGTCTCCCGCGTCCTCAACGACGAGCCGTACGTCTCACCGAAGGCCCGCGAAGCCGTTCAGGAAGCCGTCCGTCGCGTCGGCTACGTCCGCAGTGCCGCAGCCCGCAGCCTGGTCACGCGGCGTTCCGGCGCGATCGCGCTCATCGTCCACGAGCCCTCGGTCCAGGTGCTCGACGACCCGAACATCGGGAACATCCTGATCGGCACGAACACCGTGCTGTCCGAGGCCGACCAGCAGCTCGTGACGATCATGGTCGACTCCGCCCGCGACAACGAGCGCGTGGTCGAGTACCTCCGTGGCGGGTTCGTCGACGGCGCGATCGTGCTCTCCGCCCGCGATGGCGACGCCGTGACCCGGGCCGTCGAGGAGATCGGGCTGCCCGCGTGCTTCGTCGGCCACCCGTCGGACGCGCCGAACACCTCGTACATCGCGATCGACAACCGCGCCGCCGCGTACGAGATCACCAGTCGACTCGTCGAGACCGGACGGCAGCGCATCGGCATGCTCGCGTCCGGCCTCGACCGCGACTCCGGGCAGGACCGTCTCGCGGGCTTCGAGGCCGCGCTCGGGGACCGCTTCGACCCCCTGCTCGTCGCCCCGAACCCGCTCGTCAGCTACACGGCCGGCGTCGAGGGCATGCGCGAGCTCCTCGGCCGTGCGCCGGACATCGACGGGGTCTTCGCTGCGTCGGACGCCGTCGCCGCCGGGGCGATGGACGTCCTGCAGCGCGCCGGTCGGTCCGTCCCCGGCGACGTCGGCGTGGTGGGCTTCGACGACAGCGCGTGGGCGCTCCGCTGCGACCCGCCGCTGTCGACCGTGCGGCAGCCGGCCAAGACGCTCGGCGAGCACGCAGCGCGACAGGTGCTCGAGCAGATCGCCGGCTCCGACGAGGGTCCGCACGGGCTCATCCTGCCCACCGAGGTGGTCTGGCGGGCGAGCGCCTGACGAACGGTCGGGTCAGCCCCGAGCGCTCCGGCGCAGGGCGAGCCACTGCAGCAGCATGATCGTCTTGCCGTCGGAGATCCGCCCGTCGTCGACCATCGCGAGCGCCTCGCGCACCGGGAGCTCGAGCACCTCGATGTCCTCGCCCTCGTCCTCGATGCCGCCGCCGTCCTCCACCCGGTCTGCCGGCGTGTACACCCCGACGTACCCGTGCACCCGCTCGGTGACGGACCCGGGACTCATGAACGCGTCGAACACCTTCGTCAACGCCCCGAGCCGGATGCCGAGCTCCTCCGCTGCCTCACGCCGGACCGCCGTCTCCGGGTCGTCCTCGTCGAGCAGTCCCGCCGCGGCTTCCACGAGCATGCCGTCCGGGTGGCCGTTGACGTACGCCGGCCAGCGGAACTGCCGGGTGAGCAGGACGGTGTCGCGCTCCGGGTCGTGCGGCAGCACCGTGGCGCCGTTCCCGCGGTCGTAGGTCTCGCGCTGCTGGCGGTCCCACCGGCCGTCGCGCCGCCGCACGTCGAGCGTCGTCCGGCGGAGCACGTGCCAGCCGTTCGAGACCACCTCGACGTCGTGGACGACCACGTCCGGGTTGCGGTCGAGGTCACGGCCGACGGCGTCGAGGCCCGTGCGACCCCGGTCGTCCGGGACCCTCTCGCCGGGGCGTGCGTCCGTCATCGGGGTCTCCACGCCGCCACGGTAGCGCGGCGGCCGGACGCACCAGGATGAGCCGTGGACGACGCGACCGACGAGCCGGGGCCGAGCCGTGCCTCCAGGCCGGTCGCCGGGTCTCGCCCGGGCGGGCGCGGGCGGAACGCAACAGGCCCCCGGATTCCTCCGGGGGCCTGTTGCCTGCCTGGTGCGCGAGGGGGGACTTGAACCCCCACGCCGTTTCCAGCACACGGACCTGAACCGTGCGCGTCTACCAATTCCGCCACTCGCGCCAGCCCCAGAACACTACCATGCACAGACGGCCCCAGGCGCCAGCCACTACCATGCAGGAGTCCCTGACCGAGAACACTGGAGACCCATGGGCCTGTTGGACAGCTTCGAGCGGGGGTTGGAGCGCGCCGTGAACGGTGCGTTCGCCAAGACCTTCCGCTCCGGCGTGCAGCCCGTCGAGATCTCGAGCGCTCTCCGGCGCGAGCTCGACACGAAGGCGGCCGTCGTCTCCCGCGAGCGCATCCTCGTGCCGAACGAGTTCACCGTCCGGCTCGCCCCGCCGGACTGCACGCGCATGACGGACATCGGCCAGCCGCTCATCGACGAACTGCGGCAGATGGTGCAGCAGCACGCGGTGGCGCAGAACTACTCGTTCTCCGGGCCGGTCTCGATCACGCTCAAGCAGGACGGCA
Source organism: Curtobacterium sp. NPDC089689 (assembly GCF_044749145.1). Classification (NCBI taxonomy): domain Bacteria; kingdom Bacillati; phylum Actinomycetota; class Actinomycetes; order Micrococcales; family Microbacteriaceae; genus Curtobacterium; species Curtobacterium sp. NPDC089689. The sequence goes on from NZ_JBIVHJ010000001.1 coordinate 1,136,469, forward strand.
CGCTCTCCACGGGGATCCTGCAGATCGACTCCTCGACCGTCCAGCGCGACGTCGCCTGGGTCGCGGTGCTCGACATCGGCTCCCAGCGGCACAAGCTCCAGCGTGGGCGCACCGTGATCGGGCGCGGTTCGGACGCCGACATCACCGTCGCGGACACCGGCACGAGCCGCAAGCACGTAGAAGTGATCTGGGACGGCAAGCACGCCCAGGCCAACGACCTCGGGTCGACGAACGGCTCGAAGCTGAACGGCGAACGCTTCCAGCAGGCGATCGTGGAGCCGGACTCCACCATCGAGATCGGTCGTACCCGTATGGTGTTCCGGGTGATCCCGGAGAACGACGGAGGTGCTCGATGACCACGGGGCTGACCCTGCTCGTCCTGCGCTTCGCGTTCCTCGCGGTGCTCTGGCTGTTCGTGTTCGTGATCGTCTTCGCCCTGCGGAGCGACCTGTTCGGCCAGCGCGTCCGGACGATCCCCACCGACCCCAAGGCCGCGCCGTCCGGGCCGACGACCCCGTCGATCCCGACCGCAGCGACGACCGCCTCCGCTCCGGCCGGGGCGTTCACCGAGCTCATCGACCAGGGTGGGGGCACCGCGTCGAACGCCGCCGTCGCCACCCGACTCGTCATCACCGAGGGGTCGCGCGAGGGCATGGAGATGCCCCTCGGCGGCGGTCCGATCACCATCGGACGCTCGAGCGAGTCGAACGTCGTCATCCGTGACGACTACACGTCCACCAACCACGCCCGACTCGATCTGCGTGCCGAGGGCTGGGTCGTCACCGACCTCGAGTCCACCAACGGCACGTTCGTCAACGGTCAGAAGGTGACCTCCCCGGTGCTCGTCGCCGAGGGGACGCCCATCACGATCGGGACGACGACGTTCGAGCTGCGGCGGTAGGCGGATGACGGCACGGACGCTGAGCGCCGCTGTGTCCCACGTGGGGCGCATCCGCGCGAACAACCAGGACTCCGGTTACGCCGGAGCGCACCTGTTCGCGGTGGCGGACGGCATGGGCGGGCACGCCGGCGGTGACGTCGCCTCGGCGATCGCGATCCGCCGCATCCGCGAGGTCGACCGCGAGTTCCCGTCGGCGCACGACGCCGAGTTCGCCCTGCAGTCGGCACTCATCGCGGCGAACCAGCTCATCACCGAGACGGTCTTCGAGCACCAGGAGCTCACCGGCATGGGCACCACGGTGTCCGCGCTCATCCGGGTCGGCGACCAGATCGCGATCGCGCACATCGGTGACTCCCGCATCTACCGCTACCGCGACGGCGAGCTCCAGCAGATCACGTCCGACCACACCTTCGTGCAGCGGCTCGTCGACAGCGGACGCATCACGCCGGAAGAGGCTGCGGTCCACCCGCGACGCTCGGTGCTCATGCGGGTGCTCGGCGACGTCGACGCGGCGCCGGAGGTCGACACCGCGGTCATGGACATCCAGCCCGGCGACCGCTGGCTGCTCTGCTCCGACGGCCTGTCCTCCTACCTGGCCGAGGAGCGCATCCGCCACGCACTCGCGTCGAACATGGACGCGAACCAGGCCACCCAGCGCCTCGTCAAGGAGACGCTGGACCACGGCGCCCCGGACAACGTCACCGTCGTCGTGATGGACGTCACGGACGCCGACGTCGTGGACGAGGACGACGCCGCGACGACGGTCGGATCGGCCGCAGCTCCGCTGACCTTCGAGGCCTCGACCGGCCGCAAGCCGATCCGCCTCCCCACCATCCTGCTGCACCCGCTCAAGGTCACCACGGCACCGGAGGACTCCCACTTCGAGCCCGAGTCGGACCAGTTCTTCGCGGAACTCATCGCGGAGGACCGCCGTCGGCGCGTCCGTCGCCGCGTGGCGTGGAGCATCGCGCTCGTGGTCGCGATCGCAGCCCTCGTCGGTGCCGTGTTCCTCGGTTGGCGCATCACGCAGGACCACTACTACGTCGGCTCCGACCGCGGGACGGTGGCGATCTACAAGGGTGTCCAGCAGTCGATCGGACCGATCGCGCTCTCCGACGTCTACGAGGACACCGACATCAGCGTGAGCGGCCTGCCCGAGTACACGCGGGAGAACGTCCGGTCGACGATCAACGCGCAGTCGCTGTCCGACGCGCGCGAGATCGTCGATCGACTCCGCAAGGCCGCCGAGACCGGGCAGGACCAGGCGGGGACCGGTGGCTCGTCACCCTCGGCGTCGCCGTCCGCGACCGGTTCCCCGACGCCGTCGCCGTCGCCCACCCCCGGGAAGAAGCGATGAGCAACGCGACCGCCCAGTCCTTCACCCAGGCGATCACGATCAAGCTCCGTGAACCCGCGCGGGCCCGGAACCTCGAGCTCGTCCTGCTCGTCATCGCCTGCGGCATCTGCGCCGGCGCGATGGTGCTCGTGCAACTCGGCACGAAGGGACGGCTCTTCGACACGTCCGTGCTGTGGATCGGCGCGACCATCCTCGGCCTGGCACTGATCATGCACGTCGTGCTGCGGATCGTCGCGAAGAACGCTGATCCGTTCATCCTGCCGGTCGCCCTGGTGCTCAACGGCATCGGCATCGCGGAGATCTACCGCATCGACGTCCACGACGGCCTGACCGGCTGGTCGGCGATCGGCGTCAAGCAGATCGTGTGGACGATCCTCGCGATGGCCGTGGCGATCGTCGTCCTGCTCGTCGTCCGCAACCACCGGTTCCTGCAGCGCTACCGCTACATCTTCATGGCGCTGACGATCTTCCTGCTGCTCATGCCGATGCTCCCGCTCATCGGGCACAACGTGAACGGTGCACGCGTCTGGATCAAGGTCGGCTCGTTCACCTTCCAGCCCGGTGAGCTCGCGAAGATCACGATGGCGCTGTTCTTCGCCGGCTACCTCGTGACCGCGCGGGACTCGCTGTCGATCGTGGGGCGCAAGGTCCTGGGCATGACCCTGCCGCGTGCCCGCGACCTGGGGCCGATCCTCATCATCTGGGCCGCTGCGATGAGCGTCCTCGTGTTCCAGCGCGACCTCGGCACCGCACTGCTCTACTTCGGCCTGTTCCTCGTGATGATCTACGTCGCGACGGCGCGGCTCAGCTGGGTGCTCATCGGCCTCGTGCTGTTCGTCGGCGGTGCCCTCGTGGCGCAGTCGGTCCTCGTGTACGTGCACGGCCGGTTCGAGCAGTGGCTGAACCCCTTCGACAACGCGATCTACAACGCCGACACCCAGGCGAGCTACCAGCTCGTGCAGGGTCTGTTCGGTTTCGCGAACGGTGGCATCACCGGCACGGGACTCGGGCAGGGGCGGCCCTACATCACCCCGGTGGCGAACGCCGACTACATCGTCGCGTCGCTCGGTGAGGAGCTCGGCCTGATCGGCGTCTTCGCGATCCTCGCCCTGTTCATCGTCTTCGCCTCGCGCGGCATCCGCGTCGGCTTCATGGCGCAGGACGACTTCGGCAAGCTCCTCGGCGTCGGCTTCGGCTTCATCATCGCGCTGCAGGTGTTCGTCGTCGTCGGCGGCATCACGCGCGTCATCCCCGTGACCGGCCTCACCACACCGTTCATGGCGGCCGGTGGATCCTCCCTGATCGCGAACTGGATCATCGCCGCGATGCTGCTGCGCCTGACCGATGCGATCCCGGCCGAACAGCGCGTGCAGCAGGGGTCGATCCCAGCTGCTCGCGGACGAGGGGCGACCAGGAAGGAGCGTGCCCGGTGAACCGACAACTCCGCGGTGTGTCCACCGTCATCGTGCTCATGTTCGTCGCGCTCTTCGTGTCGACCACGTCGATCCAGTTCTTCTCGGCCGAACAGCTGCGCGCCGACCCCCGCAACTCCCGGACGATCCTCGCGAGCTACTCCACGAAGCGCGGCGCCATCCTCGTGGACGGCAGCCCGATCGCGGAGTCCTCCCCGTCGAACGACCAGTACCAGTACCAGCGGAAGTACACGAACGGCGACCTCTACTCGGCCGTCACCGGGTACTTCACGATCGGACAGGGCAACGCGGGCATCGAGAGCGCCGAGAACGGCGTGCTCTCCGGCAACTCGGACGCCTCGTTCTTCCAGAACCTCAACGCGATCCTCACCGGCCAGGACGTCCAGGGCGACAACGTCAACCTGACGATCGACCCCGACGTGCAGAAGGCCGCGTACGACGCCCTGGGCTCGAACACCGGCGCCGTCGTGGCGATCCAGCCGAAGACCGGCAAGATCCTGGCGATGGTCTCGAAGGAGTCGTACGACCCGAACGTCCTGACCTCGCACGACACCGCCGACGTCGTCGCGAAGTACAAGGCGCTCGAGCAGGCCGCCGGGCAGCCGTTGAAGAACCGTGCGATCGCGGGCGACCTCTACACGCCGGGCTCGGTGTTCAAGCTCATCGTCGCGTCGGCGGCGCTCGAGGGCGGCAAGTACACCCTCGACTCGACGTTCCCCAACCCGTCGCGGCTGCAGCTCCCGGGCACGAGCGCGTACATCAACAACGCCGAGGGCGGCTCGTGCGGGGGCGGCGACAAGGTCAAGCTCCGCACGGCGATCCAGTACTCGTGCAACATCCCGTTCGCGGAGCTCGGGCAGAAGCTCGGCTACGACGCGATCAAGAGCATGGCGGACAAGTACGGCTTCAGCGACCAGATCGAGGTCCCGATGAAGGCCACCGCGAGCCAGTACCCCGACGTCAGCGACGACACCGCCCAGCTCATGCTCAGCGCGTTCGGCCAGGCGAGCGTCCGCGTCACCCCGCTGCAGATGGCGATGGTGTCGGCGGGCATCGCGAACGGCGGTACGGTGATGCAGCCGACGCTGATCGACTCGATCACGACGAGCGACCTCAAGACGGTCGAGTCGTTCTCCCCGAAGGAGTTCAGCAGCCCGCTGTCCTCGTCGGAGGCCGGTGACCTCACCGAGGCGATGCAGAGCGTCGTCAACGCGGGGACCGGGACGAACGCGAAGATCCCCGGGGTCGACGTCGCAGGCAAGACCGGGACCGCCGAGGGCGGGACCGGCGATCCCTACACACTCTGGTTCACGGGCTTCGCTCCGGCGAAGGACCCGGAGGTCGCCGTCGCGGTCGTCGTCGGCAACGGCGGCGGTCTCGGGCAGTCCGGGGTCGGCAACACGGTCGCGGCTCCGGTCGCGAAGAAGGTCATGGAGGCGGTGCTGAACAAATGAGACCCACCAGCGGGCTCACCTTCGGTGGGCGGTACCAGCTCTCGTCCCGCGTCGCGATCGGCGGCATGGGTGAGGTGTGGCAGGCGACCGACCTGGTCATCGGCCGCACCGTCGCGCTCAAGATCCTCAAGGACGAGTACCTCGGTGACCCCGGGTTCCTCGAGCGCTTCCGCGCCGAGGCCCGGCACGCGGCGCTCGTCAACCACGAGGGCATCGCGAACGTCTTCGACTACGGCGAGGAGGACGGCAGCGCCTACCTCGTGATGGAGCTCGTGCCCGGTGAGGCCCTCTCCACCATGATCGAGCGGGAGCACACGCTGCCGGTCGACAAGGTGCTCGACATCGTCGCGCAGACCGCGAACGCCCTCCAGGCCGCGCACGCCGTCGGCCTCGTGCACCGCGACATCAAGCCGGGCAACCTGCTCATCACGCCGGACGGCCGCGTCAAGATCACCGACTTCGGCATCGCACGCATCGCCGACCAGGTCCCCCTGACCGCGACGGGCCAGGTGATGGGCACCGTCCAGTACCTCTCGCCCGAGCAGGCCAGCGGCCACCCGGCGTCGCCGTCGACCGACATCTACTCGCTCGGCATCGTGGCGTACGAGTGCCTCGCGGGTCGGCGCCCCTTCACGGGCGAGTCGCAGGTCGCGATCGCGATGGCGCACATCAACGAACAGCCGCCGCCGCTGCCCGCCGACGTCCCGGAACCGGTCTCGGCGCTGGTGATGTCCTGCATCGCGAAGAAGCCGGCTGACCGTCCCGCGACCGCGGCGAACCTGGCCCGCGCGGCACAGGCGCTCCGCCGCGGGGACGTCGCTGCTGCGACCGTCGCCGTCCCGATGCTCGCGGACGCCGGGACCGTCGCGTTCAACCCGCCGCAGCGGCAGGGTGACGATGCCGCGACCGCACTCCTCGGTACCCAGGCCGGCTCGTCGGTCGGTGGTCCCCGCACCCCGCCGTCGCCCACCTCGGAGGACGACGAGCCGAAGAAGAAGCGCGCGTGGATCTGGTGGGTGGTCGGCATCGTCGTCCTGCTCGCCATCGGCGGTGTGATCGCTGCGGTCGCCTTGAACGGCAACGCGGAACCCGAGACGCCCGCGTCGACCAGCTCGTCCCCGCGGTCGACTCCGACCCGGAGCACGCCGACGCCCACCCCGACGCAGGTGAGCCGGATCGACATCGACTCGTCGGACTACGTCGGCCGTGCCACGAGCGACGTCGAGGCCGAGTTGCGGAACCTCGGTCTCGTCCCCGAGATCGTGAACGGCGACCCGGCGACCGGGACGAACCAGCCGAACACGGTGCAGTCGCTCGATCCGACCGGCAGCCTGACCGCCGGCACGCCGATCACCATCCGGCAGTACACGACGCCCCCGACGGTGTCGAAGCCGGACCAGCCGACGGCCGGCGACGTCTCCGACAGCGGCGCCGTGACCTTCAGCTGGGGTGAGGCGACCTGCCCGACCGGGTACTCCGTCTCCACCTACACGTGGAGCGTCCAGGGCGGTCGCGACAGTTCCGGTGCGACGAGCGGCACGACGTCCTCGACGGCCGTCAACATCCAGGCGGACGCTGAGGGTGAACCGGTGAAGTTCAACTACTCGGTGACCTGCGGCGCGGGGGGCAGCGACCTCCAGAAGTCGCCGGGCTCCGACTCGGTCACGGTGACCTGGACCGCGAACGACGGCTCCGACCCCGGCGACGGCACGGACCCGACGGACCAGCCCGGCGGCGACCCGACCGGACCGCAGGACTCGAACTGACCCCCGATCGGGGGCTCGACACCGTTCCGTAACGGTTCGGCCCGGGCGCCCGTCACCAGCGTCCCACCAGGTCGTCCTGCCGTACACTTGGCCGGACGAACAGACGGAGGAGTACGTGCCAGAAGGTGTGACAGCGGGGATCACGCTCCTCGCCGACCGCTACGAGATCGGTGACGTCATCGGTCGTGGCGGCATGGCCACCGTGCACCTCGGCAACGACACCCGGCTCGGGCGCAAGGTGGCCGTCAAGCTGCTGAAGCCGAGCCTCGCCAACGACCCGGCGTTCCGGACCCGCTTCCGGCAGGAAGCTCAGTCGGCCGCGCGGATGGCCCACCCGACGATCGTGCGCGTGTACGACGCGGGCGAGGAAACGGTCACGGAGACCTCCGGTGCCGAGGTCCAGGTTCCGTACATCGTGATGGAGCACGTCGAGGGGCGTCCGCTCTCCGACATCATCTCCGATGGTCCGGTCGCCCCGGCCGAGGCCGTCCGCATCACCGAGGGCATCCTCACGGCCCTCGAGTACTCGCACCGTGCCGGTGTCGTCCACCGCGACATCAAGCCGGCGAACATCATGGTCACGCACACCGGTCAGGTGAAGGTGATGGACTTCGGCATCGCCCGCGCCATCACGGACACCTCCGCCACGGTCGCGCAGACCACCTCGATCCTGGGCACGGCGTCGTACTTCTCGCCGGAGCAGGCGCGCGGCGAGACCGTCGACGCCCGCACCGACCTCTACTCGACCGGTGTGGTCCTCTTCGAACTGCTCACCGGACGTCCGCCCTTCATCGGCGACAGCCCGGTCGCGGTCGCCTACCAGCACGTGAGCGAGCAGCCTGCCGCTCCGTCCACGATCACGTCGGACGTCTCCCCGGCACTCGACGCCGTGACCCTGCACGCCCTCGTCAAGGACCGCACGCGTCGGTTCCAGAGCGCGGCGGAGTTCCGGACGGACCTGCAGCAGGCGGCCGCGGGTCAGGTGCCGTCCTCGACGCGGAAGCTCCAGCAGCAGCACGCGAGCGACGCCTCGACGATGCTGTTCGGCGTCAACCCGCGCACCACGTCGAACCCGGCGGTGGCGTTCCGCGAACTCGACGACGACACCGCCGAGCACCGGCCGCAGCGCACGCAGAACCGGCCTCCGGTGGCGTGGATCTGGGTGGGCATCGTGCTCATCGTCGCGATCATCGCCGCGACCGTGTTCTTCGTCGCGAACCTGCAGCCCGGCAAGGCACCGGTGTCCTCCTCGGTGACGGTCCCGAACGTCGTCGGTGCCACGTGGGACTCGGCGGCCACGCGACTGAAGAAGGACGACCTGGTCCCCGTGAAGGTCCCGGAAGCCTCGGACGACGTCGATCGCGGATCGGTCATCCGGACGGAACCCGGATCGGGCAACACGGTCGCGCGCAAGTACAAGGTGAACGTGGTGGTGTCCTCCGGGCCGGCCCAGGTCACCGTGCCGAACGTCGCGAACCAGACGCAGGACGCCGCCCAGCAGGCGCTCCAGGCTGCCGGGCTCGAGGTCGGGGCGGTGAGCTCCGACTACTCGTCGAGCGTGCCCGAGGGCACCGTGCTGAGCAGCGACCCGGGCAGCGGGTCCACCGCCACCAAGGGCACGGTCGTGAACCTCACGGTGTCGAACGGCAAGGTGCAGCTCCCGGACGTCACGAACCAGCAGTTCCCGGCCGCGAACCAGACGCTGCAGAACCTCGGGCTGACCGTCGGGCAGAACCCGTCGTACTCCTGCACGGGTGGTCTCGTCACGCAGCAGGACCAGCCCGCGGGCGACATCGCCCAGGGCAGCACCGTCACGCTGACCTACTGCGCCGGTTCCGCGCAGCCGCCGCAGACCGAGCAGCCGTCACCCGGTGACTCCTCGGGCGGCAAGGGCGACGGCAGCAAGCGCGACGACGGCTGACGCCGGCCCGTCCGCGAACGCGCCAGCGGCGGACGCCGATCCGGCCGGGAGGCCCGCCACGGGTCCCCGGAACACCGCGCCTGTGCTCCTGGTCGCCTCGGCCGCGGGGCGGCGTCAGGGCCGGTGTGCGGCGATGAGCGGGTTGAGGTCGGCTGCCCGCGCAGCGGCGCCGTCCAGCCCGGTCGTCTGGAGCCAGTTGCCCACCATCCGGTAGCCGCCCTCCGTGAGGACGGACTCGGGGTGGAACTGCACGCCGTAGACAGGGTGGTCGCGGTGCTCGACCCCCATGATCACGCCGCCACCCGTCCGAGCCGTCACGACGAGCTCGTCGGGGACCGTTCCGTCGACGATCGCGAGGGAGTGGTAGCGCGTCGCGGTGAAGGGGTGCGGGACACCGGTGAACAGCGTGCTGTCGTCGTGGTCGACCTGCGACGTCTTGCCGTGCATGAGCTCGTCCGCGTGGGTCACGACCGCGCCGAGGGCTTCGGCGATGGCCTGGTGGCCGAGACACACGCCCAGCAGCGGCTTGTCGGCGGCGATGGCCGCACGGACGGTCGGGATCGACACACCGGCGTCCGCGGGGGTACCAGGGCCCGGGGACAGGAGCACGCCGTCGTAGTCGGCGATCCGCTCGGCGATCTCGTCCTCGGAGAACGAGTCGTTGCGGACGACGTCCGTCTCGGCGCCCAGCTGCTGGACGTACCCGTTCAGCGTGTAGACGAAGCTGTCGTAGTTGTCGACGACGAGGATCTTGGTCATGAGCGGTTCACCGTACTCCTGGGGGATGTGCACAGTCGGAACGAGGCCTCTGCACACCTGTGTTGACGGTAGGATACCGGCCATGGCCAAGGACAAGGACCGCACCAAGCCCGCCCGGAGGACCCGAGCCGACTCGGTCGACACCGCGGGGGACAGCCCGAACCCCGTGTGGTTCAAGCCGGTCATGTTCGGCTTCATGCTGCTCGGGCTCGCCTGGGTCATCGTCTTCTACGTGTCCCAGGGCACGCTCCCGGTGCCGTCGCTCGATTCGTGGAACATCCTCATCGGCTTCGGCATCATGTTCATCGGCTTCCTGATGACCACGCGGTGGCGCTGACCGCGCACCACACCCCTCGACGCCCGTCGTGCCGCTCGGTACGGCGGGCGTCGTCGTTTCTCCACAAGCTTCGAATTGCCGTGTGCGCCGGTGAGCGTATTCTCCACCGCTCGTCCACAGCTATCCACACTTTCCACACCACTCTCCACACCTCGGTCCCCGAGTTATCCACATGTGAATCCACAGTGGGGATAATCACACGCGTGTAACTCACCGATTTGTCCACAGCTGTGGACAACTCGATGCGTGGGTTGTGGAAACGAAGCCGCTGACGTCCCTCCGGACATGACGAACGCCCCGCCGCACAGAGCGACGGGGCGTTCTCGGCACTGACCGCGATGCCTACCCGAGGAGCGCCGCGTAGCCGACGCCGATCCCGGCCAGGAGCACGACGGCCTCGCCCACGAGCAGGCCGATCTGCAGCCCCCGCTGCCGGACGTTGCGCGTCTTCGAGAAGACGAACCCGGTGATGAAGCCGAGCACGATCCCACCGATGTGCGCCTGCCACGAGATGTTCGTCCCCGGGAGGAACCCCACGACGAGGTTCAGCCCCATGATGACGAGCAGCTGGACCGCGTTGTACCCGAGGCTCCGCTGGATCACGAAGAACGCGGCGAACAGGCCGAAGATCGCTCCGGAGGCACCGACCACCGGCGTCTGCGGACTGAGCAGCGTGACGGCGAGGTCACCGCCCAGCCCGGCGAGGAAGAACAACGCCACGAAGCGCCAGGTCCCGAGGATGTTCTCGAGCATCCGCCCGAAGATCCACACCGCCCACATGTTGAAGAGGATGTGGAAGAACGACGAGTGCACGAACAGCCCGGTGACGATCCGCCACGGCTGGCTGCCGAGGAGCCGGGTGTCGTACGCCAGGTAGAGGTTGACGTAGCCACCGGCGACCTGGTTCAGCAGCCAGAGCGCCGCGGACACGATGACGATGACGAGCGTCGCCTTCTGGTCGAGCATCGCGAACCGTCGTCGAGCAACGGTCAGACCGCTCGGGGCACCCGATGCCCGACGGTTCGCCTGGAACTGCGCCCGCTGCTCACGCACGCACTCGGGGCAGTGCACACCCACCGCCGCCGGCGTCTGGCACTCGGGGCAGATCGTCCGGCCACACCGCTGGCAGAGCACGAAGCTCTGCCGGTCGGGGTGCCGGTAGCAGGTGTTCGGGTTGGACGCCGGGTCGGTCAACGGGTTCAGACGTCCTCGACGTCGATGCTCTCGATGACGACGTCCTCGAGCGGCTTGTCACGACCGTCGGTCGCCACACCTTCGATGGCGTCGACGACCGCGCGGGACTCGTCGTCCGCGACCTCGCCGAAGATGGTGTGCTTGCCCTGCAGCCACGGCGTCGCCACGGTCGTGATGAAGAACTGCGAGCCGTTCGTCCCGCGGCCGCCCTGGATGCCGGCGTTGGCCATCGCGAAGATGTACGGGCTCTGGAAGGTGAGCTCCGGGTGGATCTCGTCGTCGAACCGGTAGCCCGGGCCGCCGATGCCCTGACCGAGCGGGTCGCCGCCCTGGATCATGAAGTCCTTGATGATGCGGTGGAAGACGACGCCGTCGTAGAGCTTGTCGGTCGAGACCTTCCCGGTCCCGGGGTGGGTCCACTCCTGCTTGCCCGTCGCGAGGTCGACGAAGTTCTTGACGGTCTTGGGAGCGTGGTTGCCGAAGAGGTTGACGCGGATGTCGCCCTTGTTCGTGTGGATCGTTGCGACAGCGGTGTGCAGAGACATGTTCCGATTCTCGCATGTACTGCCGACGTACAGACGGTACGCACAGGCAAGCCTCCGTGACCTGTCAGGCGGCGCGGTGGCAGGATGGGGACACGCCGATCCTGTGGAGGTACCAGATGACGATCGAGATCCCGCGCAAGCGCAGGAAGCAGATCAAGAAGCTCAAGGGCAAGACCGCCTCGCTCCTCGGTGAGCAGCGCAAGGTCCTCGAGCACGCGAACGCGATCCTGGCCGAGGCCCGCTCGAACGCGGCCGACGCGGCCCGCAAGGACATCGCACCCCGTGTGCAGAACGCCATCGACAACGGGATCCGTCCCGCCGTCGCCACGGGCGTGCACGCGACGAAGAGCGCCGCGCAGACCGCTTCGCACCGCTTCCAGACCGAGGTCGTCCCCGGACTCGTCGCGACCGCCGGCTCCGTGATGAGCGTCAAGGACCTCGCGAGCGACCCGCGCGTCAAGAAGATCGTCAAGGAGGCCCAGAAGAAGGGCAAGAAAGCGAAGAAGACGGCGGAGAAGTACGTGCCGCACCAGAAGAAGAAGGGCCTCGGCTTCGGTGGCGTCGCACTGATCGTCGTCGGTGTCGTCGCCGTCGCCGGCGCTGCCTACGCCGCCTACCAGACCCTCCGCGCCGACGACGACCTCTGGGTCGCCGACGACGCCGACACGGCGGAGAAGCCCGCCGCCTGACCTCCTCGGTTCGTACGACGGCCCCCGGCGCGCGCCGGGGGCCGTCGTCGTGTCACTGTCCGTCTCAGCGCACGACGTCGTACACGCCGGTGACGATCCCGGTGGGTGACACCGACGTGCGCACGACCTGGAGTTCCGCGGGGGTGTCCCCGAACAGCCGCCGACCGCCACCGAGCACGACCGGGATCACCGTGAGGACGTAGCGGTCCACGAGCCCGAGGGCAGCGAGCTGCCGGACGACGTCACCGCTGCCGAGCACGGTGACCTCGCCCTCGATCGCGTCGACGGCCCGCCGGACGGTGGCACCGAGGTCACCGGCGAGCCGCTCCGAGTTCGGGTACGGCAGCTCGAGGTCCGGGTCGCGCGTGACGACGTACTTCCGGGTGTCCCGCAGCACCGGGGTGAAGGGGTTCTCCTCGGTCACGCCGAGCCAGTGCCCCACGACGTCGGAGTAGGTCCGCCGACCGAACAGCATCGCCCCGTCCGCCGATCCCGATCCGCCGCCGAAGGCCGCCATCGCTGCTTCGGGGTCCGCCGCGAGGGGCGCGACCGCCCACCCGCCGAGCCGGAACCCTCCGCGGGTGTCCTCGTCGGGGGATGCCGGTGCCTGCATCACGCCGTCGAGACTGACGTTCTCCACCACCACGAGTGTTCCCATGGGCCCATCCTGCGCCGGTGGCGCAGCGTGCGTTCCGCACGGACCAGCGGACGGGAGGCCCGTGGCGGCGCCGACCCGTGCCTCCAGTCCGTCCCGACCCACGGTGACGACGCCGCGTCCGGAACGGAGGTGGCCACACAACGAAGCCCCTGGGAAGCGACGGAGTCGCGACCAGGGGCGCCTGCGACGCACGCGCCGCAGGAGCGGCGGCGCGTCATGGGCACACGACGAAGCCCCTGGGAAGCGACGGAGTCGCGACCAGGGGCTTCTGCGAGTGGAGCCTAGGAGAATCGAACTCCTGACATCCTGCTTGCAAAGCAGGCGCTCTACCAACTGAGCTAAGGCCCCGAGAGGTCCAGCGTACTGGACCGAGGAGGAGATGGTGGGGCTACAAGGACTTGAACCTTGGACCTCTTCGTTATCAGCGAAGCGCTCTAACCGCCTGAGCTATAGCCCCTCAGACCAGATGAGAGCCTACCGTACCGATCTCGCAGAACGAAATCGAGCGGTCGATCCCACCCGGCCCGGGTGTGTCAGTTGTTCGTGAAGCCGACGAGCAGGCCGCCGGTGATCCGCACACTGAGGTTGTAGAGGACGCTCACGATCGCGCCGAGCACGGTGCCGACGACCACGTTGAGGATGCCCACGACGATCGAGAACCCGAGCACCTGGCCCAGCGAGAACTGGTCCATGATCGAGTAGTTGTTCTGGCCGGTCACGTCCTTCAGCAGGGCGTCGACCTGGGTGAAGACGCCCGTCTGGTTCAGGATGACCCACACCAGCGCCGTGGCGACGACGATGACGATCGAACCGGCAAGGGCGATGAGGAAGCTCAGCTTCACCATCGACCAGAAGTCGACGTACACCAGTCGCAGGCGGACCTGCCGGGTGCCGACGGGCCGCTTCGCCTTCTTCTGGAGCTTCTCGGCGACACTACTCATTGCTTGACTGGTCCTCTCCGGCCTCGCGGTCGGCGGGCTGGTCGTCGGCTGCTTCGGTCGGGCTGACCGTCTCCACCGGGCCCGCGGGCTCGATCTCGGCGTCGTCCTGGTCGTCCAGGTTCCGCTCACTGTTCCGGGCCACTGCGATGATGCGGTCGTTGTCCGCGAACCTCGCGAAGACGACGCCCATCGTGTCGCGGCCCTTGGCGGGCACCTCGGCCACGGCAGACCTTACCACCTTGCCCGATTGCAGCACGACGAGCACCTCGTCGTCCTCCCCCACGATGAGAGCCCCCACAAGGTCGCCCCGGTCGGCGGCCAGCTTGGCCACCTTGATGCCGAGACCGCCACGGCCCTGCACGCGGTACTGGTCGACGGAGGTGCGCTTCGCGTACCCGCCCTCGGTCATCACCCAGACGTAGCCGTCGTCCGAGACGACCCGCGCTGCGAGGAGGGAGTCGTCGTCGCGGAAGGACATGCCCTTCACACCCGAGGTCGATCGGCCCATCGGGCGGAGCGCGTCGTTCGAGGCGGTGAAGCGCAGCGACATGCCGTGCTTCGACACGAGGAGCAGGTCGTCGGTCTCGTCGACGAGCAGCGCCTGGACGAGGGTGTCCCCGTCGCGGAGGTTGATCGCGATGATGCCGCCGCTGCGGTTCGTGTCGTACTCGGTGAGCGCGGTCTTCTTGACGAGCCCGTGCTGCGTCGCGAGCACGAGGTACTGCGCGGCCTCGTAGTCGCGGATGTCGAGCACCTGCTGGATCTGCTCGTCGGGCTGCATCGCGAGGAGGTTCGCGACGTGCTGACCCTTGGCGTCGCGGCCGGCCTCTTGCAGCTCGTACGTCTTCGCGCGGTAGACCCGGCCCTTGTCCGTCAGGAAGAGCAGCCAGTGGTGCGTCGTGGTGACGAAGAAGTGCTCGACGACGTCGTCGGCGCGGAGCTGCGCGCCCTTCACTCCGCGACCACCGCGGTGCTGCGAGCGGTAGTTGTCGCTCCGGGTGCGCTTGACGTACCCGCCGCGGGTGATGGTGACGACCATCTCCTCCTCGGGGATGAGGTCTTCCATCGACATGTCGCCGTCGAAGCCGAGCATGATCTCGCTGCGGCGGTCGTCCCCGAAGCGCGCGACGATCTCGTCGAGCTCCTCGATGACGATCGAACGCTGCCGCTCGGGCTTCGCGAGGATGTCGTTGAAGTCGGCGATCTTCCGCTCGAGTTCCTCGGCCTCGTCGTGGATCTTCTGCCGCTCGAGAGCAGCGAGGCGACGGAGCTGGAGCTCGAGGATCGCGCGAGCCTGGATCTCGTCGACGTCGAGGAGCTCCATCAGACCGGAGCGGGCCTCTTCGGCGTCGGGCGACCGACGGATGAGCGCGATGACCTCGTCGAGCGCGTCGAGGGCCTTGAGGTACCCGCGCAGGATGTGCGCGCGCTTCTCGGCCTCGCGCAGCCGGTACTGGGTGCGGCGGACGATGACGTCGATCTGGTGCTCGACCCAGGCGGAGATGAACCCGTCGAGCGCGAGGGTGCGGGGCACGCCGTCGACGATCGCGAGCATGTTCGCGCCGAAGTTCTCCTGCAGCTGCGTGTGCTTGTACAGGTTGTTGAGGACGACCTTCGCCACCGCGTCGCGCTTCAGCACGATGACGAGACGCTGACCGGTGCGGCCCGACGTCTCGTCGCGGATGTCGGCGATGCCGGCGAGCTTGCCGTCCTTCACGCCCTCGGCGATCTTGATCGCGAGGTTGTCCGGGTTCACCTGGTACGGGAGCTCGGTGACGACGAGGCACGTGCGGCCCTGGATCTCCTCGACGTTCACGACGGCACGCATCGTGATCGAGCCGCGGCCGGTCCGGTAGGCGTCCTGGATGCCCTTGGTGCCGAGGATCTGCGCGCCGGTCGGGAAGTCCGGGCCCTTGATCCGCTGCATGAGCGCGACGAGGAGTTCCTCACGCGTGGCCTCGGGGTTCTCGAGTGCCCACTTCGCGCCCTCCGCGACCTCGCGGAGGTTGTGCGGCGGGATGTTCGTCGCCATGCCGACCGCGATGCCGACGGAACCGTTGACGAGGAGGTTCGGGAACCGCGACGGCAGGATCGCCGGCTCCTGGGTGCGACCGTCGTAGTTGTCCTGGAAGTCGACGGTCTCTTCCTCGATGTCCCGCACCATCTCGAGGGCGAGCGGGGCCATCTTGGTCTCGGTGTACCGCGGGGCGGCGGCGCCGTCGTTGCCGGCGGAGCCGAAGTTGCCCTGGCCGAGCGCGAGCGGGTACCGCAGGGACCACGGCTGCACGAGGCGGACGAGCGCGTCGTAGATCGCCGAGTCGCCGTGCGGGTGGAACTGGCCCATGACGTCGCCGACGACGCGGGAGCACTTCGAGAACGCGCGGTCGGGGCGGTAGCCGCCGTCGTACATCGCGTAGAGGACGCGGCGGTGCACCGGCTTCAGCCCGTCGCGGACCTCCGGCAGCGCGCGGCCGACGATGACCGACATCGCGTAGTCGAGGTAGGAGCGCTGCATCTCGAGCTGCAGGTCGACCTGCGAGATGCGGTCACCGGAGACGACGATGTCCCCGCTGTCGCCGTGCACGATCTCGGGCTGCTCGTCGGCGCCGTTCTCGTTGTCGTCAGCCATGTGGCTTCGTTCCCTTTCTGGACAGCCTGGAGGCTGTGGTTCCGTTGGTCGCGCCGGGCGCGACCACAGGTGGTCGGGTCTGGTGCTCGCTGCTCACGCCGTGCCTCCCGGCTCGGGTGGTGACGAGCTCAGATGTCGAGGAAGCGGACGTCCTTGGCGTTCTGCTGGATGAACTGGCGACGCGCGTCGACGTCCTCGCCCATCAGCGTCGCGAAGACGCTGTCGACGGCGGCGGCGTCCTCGAGGGTGACCTGCAGGAGCGTGCGGGTGTCCGGGTTCATGGTGGTGTCCCAGAGCTCCTTGTAGTCCATCTCGCCGAGACCCTTGTAGCGCTGGATGCCGTTGTCCTTCGGGATCCGCTTGCCGGACGCGAGGCCGGCCTGCAGCAGCGCATCGCGCTCGCGGTCCGAGAACACGTACTCGTGGGCGGAGTTCGACCACTTCAGTCGGTACAGCGGCGGCTGTGCGAGGTAGACGTAGCCGCGCTCGATGAGCGGCCGCATGTAGCGGAAGAGGAGCGTCAGGAGGAGCGTCGTGATGTGCTGGCCGTCCACGTCGGCATCGGCCATGAGCACGATCTTGTGGTACCGCGCCTTCTCCGGGTCGAAGTCCTCGCCGATGCCGGCGCCGAACGCCGTGATCATCGACTGGATCTCCTGGTTGGCGAGGGCACGGTCGAGACGCGCCTTCTCGACGTTCAGGATCTTGCCCCGCAGCGGGAGGATCGCCTGCGTGAGCGGGTTGCGCCCCTGCACGGCCGAACCACCGGCGGAGTCGCCCTCGACCATGAAGATCTCGGAGATCGTCGGGTCCTTCGACTGGCAGTCCTTGAGCTTGCCGGGCATCCCACCGGACTCGAGGAGACCCTTGCGGCGGGTGGTCTCGCGCGCCTTGCGGGCGGCGAGTCGGGCCTGGGACGCCTGGATCGCCTTGCGGATGACGTCGCGCGCCTGGGTGGGGTTGCGGTCGAACCAGTCGGCGAGCTCGGTGCCGACGACCTTCTGCACGAAGCCCTTCGCCTCGGTGTTGCCGAGCTTGGTCTTCGTCTGGCCCTCGAACTGCGGTTCGCCGAGCTTGATGGAGATGACGGCCGTCAGACCCTCACGGATGTCGTCACCCGTGAGGTTGTCGTCCTTCTCCTTGATGATCTTGTTCTCACGCGCGTACTTGTTGACGAGCCAGGTCAGCGCGGCGCGGAAGCCCTCTTCGTGGGTGCCGCCCTCGTGCGTGTTGATCGTGTTCGCGAAGGTGTGGACGCTCTCCTGGTAGGAGGTGTTCCACTGCATCGCGATCTCGAGCGCGATCTGGCGCTCCTTGTCCTCGGCCTCGATCGAGATGACGTCCTCGTGCACCTTGTCGGACTTCTTCTGCGCGTTGAGGTACTCGACGTAGTCGATGAGCCCGCGTTCGTAGTGGAAGGTGTCCTTCCGAGCCTCTTCGCCCTCGTCCGGGGTGCGCTCGTCGCGGAGCTCGATCTTCAGGCCCTTGTTGAGGAAGGCCGTCTGCTGGAACCGGGTGCGCAGCGTCTCGTAGTCGAACTCGGTCGTCTCGAAGATCTGGTCGTTCGGCCAGAACGTGATCGTCGTACCCGTGCGGTCGGTCTCCTCACCCTCGGCGACCGGGGCGACGGGGACGCCGTCGGTGTAGCTCTGCCGGTAGACGTGCCCGTCGCGGGCGACCTCGACGTCGAGCTCGGTGCTGAGCGCGTTGACGACGGACGAACCGACGCCGTGCAGACCACCGGAGACCGCGTAGCCGCCACCGCCGAACTTGCCACCGGCGTGGAGGACGGTCAGGACGACCTGGAGGGTGGAGACACCCTCGGTCGGGTGCGTGCTGACCGGGATGCCACGGCCGTTGTCGACGACGCGGATGCCACCGTCTTCACGGATGGTGATGCCGATCGTGTCGCAGTAGCCGGCGAGGGCTTCGTCGACGGAGTTGTCGACGATCTCGTAGACCAGGTGGTGGAGACCGCGCGGACCCGTCGAGCCGATGTACATGCCCGGGCGCTTGCGGACGGCTTCGAGGCCCTCCAGCACCTGGATCTGGTCTGCACCGTAGGACGGTTCGTTCTTCTGTGCGTCGTCAGATCCTGATGTCATGTCGAGAGAGCTCCTGCCTGCGCGCGGAACACCCGCACACTGCACTGCCCAGTCTACCGCGTCGGGCGTTCGTTCGAGGCGGAATCCGGGCGCTGACGGGCCTTTTTTCGCCCGGCAGGATGAAATTGTCGGCTCAACCGTAGGTGTCGCGAGGACCGCGCCCCTGGACCGTCCTGGGACCGCGTTTCCAGGTGGGGGAGTCGGGCCCGGAAACCCGGATCGACTGGACCCCTGCCTGCGGGTGCCGTTCGGCGATGGTCGTGGTGATGGTCGACCGCATGAGTCGGAGCTGTGTCGCCCACGCCGTCGAGTCGCACCGGATGACCAGCGCACCGTCGTCGATGGTCACCGGACGGGAGTGCTTCGCGAGCTCTTCCCCGACGACGCCGGACCAGTCGACGAACAGCTCGGAACGTGCGAGCGGCTCGACCCAACCCAGTTCGTCCGCGAGCGACCCGACGACGTCGCCGAGGCCCTTCGGCTCACGACCGCGACCGTACGGCACCGAGTCGGCGTCGACCTCGCGGGCGCGACGTCGGCGAGCATCGACCGTCCGGAGCGAGGGGTCGCCGAAGACCGCCTTGAGGTGCCGGTAGAACCGGGAGGGCTCGGTCGGCTTCCACGGCTTCGGCATCAGGACGCCGTGTCCGCGGTCGGCGGGTCGACGACCGCCGCGTTGCTCGGGTCGGCGATGCTCCCCGCACTCGTCGGGTCGACGATCGTCCCCGCCTCGATGTGCACGGTGTGCGCCGCCAACTGCGCGGGCACGTCCCCGAACACGGCCGCCGTGATGAGCACCTGCTCGTAGTCGGCGACCGCGTTCGCCAGGCGTTCACGGCGTGACTCGTCGAGTTCGGCGAACACGTCGTCCAGGATGATGATCGGGTCACCGAGGGTCGACTCCGCGCGGAGCACCGCGGCGCTCGCGAGCTGGACCGCCAGCGCGAACGACCACGATTCGCCGTGACTGGCGTATCCGCGGGCCGGTAACCCGTTCAACTGGAACAGCACGTCGTCCCGGTGAGGTCCGACGAGCGTCAGCCCACGGTCGAGTTCGTCGCGACGACGGCGTTCGAGCGCACTCCGGAACGCCTCGGCGGCGGCGGGGACGCTCACCGGCTCGTCCGGCGTCCCGAGCACCGGATCGGTCGCGGCGGCGTCCTCGGGATCGCCACCGCGGACGCTGAGCACGCCGGTGATGGTCGCTTCGTGCCGTTCACCGGCGACGGTCGCGTAGGCCTCCGTCACGAACGGAGCGAGGCGTCGGGTCAGGTGGTCGCGCGCGGCGATGATCTCGGCACCGAACGACACGAGCCGGTCGTCCCACACGTCGAGCGTCGACAGGGCGCCCGCCTTCGATCCGGTCGCCCGGGCCGACTTGAGCAGCGTGTTCCGCTGACGCAGGGTCCGGTCGTAGTCGGCGAGGACCCCCTGCATCCGCGGAGCGATCTGGCCGAGGAGCTCGTCGAGCATCCGTCGACGTCCGGCCGGTTCGCCGCGGACCAGCGCGAGGTCCTCCGGGGCGAACAGCACGCTCGTGCAGTACCGCGGGAGTTCACGGGGCTTGATCGCCGCGCGGTTCACCTGCGCCCGGTTCGACCCCGAGCGGTTGATCTGCACCTCGGCGAGGATGCTCCGGTCCTCGTGGGCGAGCCGGGCACGGACGATCGCCGCGTCACAGCCCTGCCGCACGAGTGCCGCGTCGGTGGGGACACGGTGCGAGCCGAGGGTCGACAGGTAGCCGATCGCCTCGACGAGGTTGGTCTTGCCCTGTCCGTTCCGGCCGACGAACAGGTTCGGCCCGCGTGCGAGGTCGACCTCCGCCTCCCGGTAGTTCCGGAAGTCGGTGAGTTGCAGGTGGTCGACGTGCACGCGGGCCGAGACGAGCTCAGGTGGTTACCCGAGCTACGCCTTCTTGACGGCGTGGCCGCCGAACTGGTTGCGGAGCGCCGCGACGGCCTTCATCGTCGGGGACTCGCTGCCCTGACGCGACACGAAGCGCGCGAACATCGCGGCCGAGAGCGCGGGCATCGGCACGGCGAGCTCGATCGCCTCTTCGAGGGTCCAGCGACCCTCGCCCGAGTCGTCGACGTAGCCCTCGAGCTCGTCGAGCTTCGGGTCCTCGTTGATGGCCAGCACGAGCAGGTCGAGCAGCCAGGACCGCACGACGGTGCCGCGCTGCCACCCGGCGAAGACCGCGGGGACGTCGTGGACGATGTCCTTGGCCTCGAGGAGCTCGTAGCCCTCGCCGTACGCCTGCATGATCGCGTACTCGATGCCGTTGTGGACCATCTTCGCGTAGTGCCCCGCGCCGACGCCGCCGGCGTGCGAGAAGCCCTCTTCGCGCGGGCCCTCGGGGCGGAGCGCGTCGAAGACCGGCATGGCGAACTCGACGTCCTCGGGGGCGCCGCCCACCATGAGGCCGTAGCCGTTCTGCTTGCCCCAGACGCCACCGGAGACGCCGGCGTCCATGTAGCGGATGCCCTTGGCGTCGAGCTGCTTGGCGTGCACCTCGTCGTCGAGCCACTTCGAGTTGCCGCCGTCGATGACGAGGTCACCCTCGCCCAGGACGTTCGACAGGTCGGTGATCACGTCGTCGGTGATCTTGCCGTGCGGGACCATGACCCACACGAGCTTCTTGCCCTCGGGGAGCGCCGCGGCGAGGGCGCCGAGGTCAGCGACGTCCGAGACCTCGGGGTTCGCGTCGTAGCCGGTGACCTCGATGCCTGCGTTGCGGAGACGGGCACGCATGTTGTTGCCCATGCGACCGAGGCCGACAAGACCGATGTGCATGATTTCCTCTTCTGTTCGTCGTCGCGCTGATGCAGGGGTGGCGCGTCAGCGCAGTGTTCGGCTGTTGCGCTTACCGCAGCAGGAGATTGGGCTGCAGCAGGTACCGGTATCCGTCCGTGGCAGGTGCGTCCTGCGAAGTCTGGCCGGTGAGGAGCACCGGGCCGGGCTTGTTCGGGTTCTCCGTCTTGGTGAAGGAGATGCGGACGAACTCGGAGTGCACCGCGTTCAACCCGTCCAGGAGGAAGGCGGGCTTCAGCGAGACCACCGTTTCCTCTCCGGTCAGCAACGCACTGATCGACTCTGACGCCTGCGCTTGTTCGGACCCGATCGCCTCGAGCGTGAGCCCGTCGACCGAGAAGGAGAACCGGAGCGCCGCTTCGCGCTCCAGGACGAGGGAGACCCGTCGGACCGCCTCGACGAGCTCCGCGGTGTTGATCACCGCGTGGTCGTCGACGGTCTCGGGGAAGAGCCGGCGGACCGGCGGGTAGTTGCCCTTGATGAGCAACGAGGTCACGGTCTTGTCGTCGGCGTGGAACGCGATGAGCTCGCGGTCCGAGGTGCCGCTGATCGAGACCGACACGGTGGACGCCGAGCCGAACGTGCGGCCGACCTCCTGCAGGGTGCGCGCCGGGACGAGCGCGTGGAGCGGCTCGGAGCCGACACGGCCGGAGTCCCACGCGATCGTCCGGACGGCGACGCGGTACCGGTCGGTCGCGATGAGCGAGAGGTCGTTGTCGCCGACCTCGAGCTGCACGCCCGTGATGACCGGCGTGACGTCGTCGCGGCTGGCGGCGACGGCGACCTGCGACACGGCCTCGGAGAACGCGTCGCCGGGGATGACGCCGGTCTGCGCACCGATCTCCGGGAGGGTCGGGTACTCCTCGACCGGCATGGAGAGCAGCGTGAAGTGCGCCGAGCCGCAGCTCACCGAGATCTTGGTGTCCTCGGTTGTGAACGTGACGGGGGCGTTCGGGAGCCGGCTCGCGATGTCGTTGAGCAGTCGGCCGGAGACCAGGACCGTGCCCGGCTCGTCGATCTGCGCCGTGATGGACGTCTGTGCGGAGACCTCGTAGTCGAAGGACGACAGCGTCAGACGGTCGCCTTCGGCGTGGATCAGCACACCGGACAGGATCGGGAGGGTCGTGCGCTGTGGGAGGAGCTTCACCGCGAAGGAGACGGCTTCGGAGAAGACGTCCCGGTTGACCTCGAACTTCACAGCTGGGACCCCTGTCGATCGTTTGGACTGTCCGGCCGCCCCATTGTGGCACAGCGCAGCGGCCGCCGGATTCTTGTCATCCCGCCGTCCACAAGGTTGTCCCACGGAGATTCATCGTTAACCAGGATCAATGGTGTTAACGCCTGTGCACAGTGTGGATAACTCTGTGCATCCCGCTTGTCCACAAGGAACTACACAGGTGTGAGTTGTGAGTGGTGTGTTGACGAGGTCTGGATGAGTAAACGTCATCTATCCACTTCCATCCCCAGTCTCCACAGGTGGGGTCAGATCTGTGTACAACCGGACCGCGTGTCATCCACAGTTATCCACAGGCTTTCCACACTGTGGGAATCTCGCCGCCTGGAACCGTCTCAGATGGTGGACATGCGCGCATTCACACTGATCAGAGGGCGTGTCGCACGCATCCGACATGTCGCTGCCGCGACGAGGAGACGAACTGGCGCGCCCCGCTCAGCGGTGACCCGCCGGCGTCGCGCGGGGCGCGCCGACCGAGCCGGCGAGGGAGGGGTGCCAGCCCGCACCGCGCCTCCAGTCCGTCCGCGTCTCGCGACGTGCGTCGCGACGCGTCGTACCCAGCGGGGTCAGCGGTAGCGGCGGTCCTGCTTGATCCGGCTCGTGAGCTCGGTGACCTGGTTGTAGATCGACCGACGCTCCTTCATGAGCTCGGTGATCTTCTTGTTGGCGTACATGACCGTGGTGTGGTCACGGTTGCCGAACAGCTGCCCGATCTTCGGGAGGGACAGGCTCGTCATCTCCCGGCAGAGGTACATCGCGATCTGTCGCGCGGTTGCGATCGCCTGGGAGCGGGAGGAGCCGTAGAGGTCGTCGACGGAGAGCTTGAAGTACTCCGCGGTGTGGTTGATGATGTCCGTCGGCGCGATCACGTTGTCGTCGTCGAGCGTGATCAGGTCCTTCAGGACCGTCTGCACGAGCGCCATGTCGACGGCGGTCCGGTTGAGGCTCGCGAACGCGGTCACCCGGATGAGCGTGCCCTCGAGCTCCCGGATGTTGCTCGACACCTTCGACGCCATGAACTCGAGGATGTCGTCGGGCACCTGCAGGTGGTCGGACTGCGCCTTCTTGCGGAGGATCGCGATGCGCGTCTCGAGGTCGGGCGCCTGCACGTCGGTGATGAGCCCCCACTCGAAGCGCGAGCGCATCCGGTCCTCGAAGCCGGTGAGGTGCTTCGGTGCGACGTCCGACGTGATCACGACCTGCTTGTTGTGGTCGTGCAGGGTGTTGAACGTGTGGAAGAAGGCCTCCTGCGTGGAGTCCTTCCCCTGGAGGAACTGGATGTCGTCGATCAGCAGGATGTCGATGTCGCGGTACCGCTGCTGGAACTGGTTCGACCGGTTGTTCGCGATCGAGTTGATGAAGTCGTTCGTGAACTCCTCGCTCGACACGTACCGCACCCGGATGCCCGGGTAGAGGCTCTCGGCGTAGTGGCCGATCGCGTGCAGGAGGTGGGTCTTGCCGAGGCCCGAGTCGCCGTAGATGAACAGCGGGTTGTACGCCTTGGCCGGAGCCTCGGCGACCGCGACCGCCGCGGCGTGGGCGAAGCGGTTCGACGACCCGATGACGAAGTTGTCGAAGTTGTACTTCGGGTTGAGCCGGGACTCCGGCCGGCCACCGGTACCAGGGGCGTCGATCTGGCTCGGGACGAACGGCGCCTCGATGTACTGCCGGGGTGCTGCGCTCTGCTCGACGGTCGCCTGCGACGCTTCGGCGTACTCGGGGACGTGCGTCGCGGTCACGACGTCCACGCGGGGCTCCGAGGCCATGTCCGGGTTCACGGTGATCGCGAAGTTGGCGACCGCGTCGTCGCCGATCCGGGCGATCGCCTCGGTGATGGGGATGCGGATGCGCTGTTCGAGCATCCCGCGGGTGAGGTCGTTCGGCACCTCGAGGTAGAGGGTGCCGGCGAGCACGCCCTTCGGCTCGACCAGGTTGAGGAAGCCCTGCAGCTGCGGGGTGATGCGGTCGTCCTCGGCGAGGAGTCCGAGCACCGACGTCCAGAGGTCCTCGACGGGGTCGGCCGGCATCGTCATGTCGCGCTCGTCTCCAGGTTCGTTCGTGCTCGTGTGCTCGTCGGGTCATCGTCGGCGGTGGCGGCTGCACGCCGCGGGCCCCCCCGGTACCGCTCGGTCGAGGACGGCGTCGGCGGCACCCTCGGCGCCGGAGGCGGACACTGTGCCGAACCGTACGGTCCACAGGGTTGTCCACAGCCTTGTCCACGACCGCCCGACCGAGCTCTGGAGGGGGAATCCCTGTCGTACCGGGCCGAGGGCGGATCGATCACACCACTGTACGGGACCACAGCGCGTCGCACCGAACCGAAGTTTTCCCCAGTGTGGACAATGGTCGTGCGCACTGCGGTCCCGGTCGTCGTTTGACCTCTCTGCCGCTGTCACGTACCGTTAACCAGTTGACTGCGGCCAGTTGGTCGCGCCCGTTACGCGTCGTTCGGTGCTCCGAGCGGCAACACACATACATACGTGACGGCTCACACGGACACTCGCGCAGTGCACTCTGGCGCAGTGATCGGTGCAGCCGCGTGGAGATCATCATGAGCAAGCGCACCTTCCAGCCGAACAACCGCCGCCGCGCCAAGAAGCACGGCTTCCGCGCCCGCATGCGTACCCGTGCCGGCCGCGCCATCCTCGCCGCGCGCCGTTCCAAGGGCCGCACCGAGCTCAGCGCCTGAGCAGGCATCGCCTGATCGACCGCCGATCGGTCCGCTCGCGGACCGTTCTCCGGTAGCGAGCATGCTGGCCCGCGCCAACCGCATCGTCCGTGGAGACGACTACCGGTCCGTCGGGGGGGGGGGGGGCCCCCCCCCCCCCCCGGCCGGCCGGGCGGTCCCAGGGCGGGGCA